>CANLLN010000004.1 GCA_947491945.1 uncultured Carboxylicivirga sp.
AGGAAAGGTTTTTGAAAATAGACCTATGTTATCAACAACTAATCGGTTTTACAACGCATTATTAAACTATAGCCTAAGGTTATTGCAATGGGGAGCCACCTGTGCGTATACATCGGTGGGCGAGGAAAGGCCGTAGATATTATAAAAGTCTTCATCGCTGCCACGTACAAAGTCGGCCAACCTAAAATTCTCTTCTATCACAGGTCTTAGTTTCTCTCTGTTTTTCAGGTGATGACTGCGAAAATTGGGATCATAGATAATTAAAGCACCTTTTTGCCGGGCTGCATAGAGGTATTCCAGCAAACGAGGCCGTATGGCCGGATTGAGACCAAAATAGGAGCCAAACAGCACAATGTCATTAGCCTTGAAATGGGGCAGAGGTCCTTGTAGGCGTTGTTGGGGGTAGTCTTTGAAGAATTCGTATTCGGCATCATTTTCATCGTTAAGGTAGGCCAGGGCGATGGCTGATTTACCTTGTTCAAATCGGCAAATATACTCGGTGTTGAGTTGATTGTCCTCCAGGAACTGCATAATATTATCGCCGGCCTTATCGCGTCCTATCTCACTGATGAAATTTACGGGTACATCAACGCGTGATAAGGATACCAGGGTGTTTAATGCACTGCCGCCAGCTTTGGCTGCCACCGGTTGGAGGTTTTTAAAAATAATGTCTAGCACCGTCTCGCCAATCCCAAATACTCGCCTCATGGTCTGTTCCTCTGTTCTATCGTTCCCAAATAAAAAAGCCACTCTGTGAAGAGTGGCCTACAAAATATGTATTTTCTTTTATTTCACCAACTTACTGATGGTTTTAAATGCGTCGGAGCCAGCCACACGGCATAATTCAAACAGGATGGATTCGTAGCTGGTTACAATAATACCTTCCTGACGCATGCGCTCCAGGGCAATGCGTTTATTGTCTTTTGTACGCGAGCTAACACAGTCTTCCACTACCACGGGTGTGAAGCCCCGTTCTTTAAGGTCGATGGCTGTTTGTAACAAGCAGATATGTGTTTCCATGCCCGCCAGTATAACGGTGCGCTTGGTGCTTGTTTCCAGTGCCTCCATAAATTTGGGCTCATCACAACAGCTAAAGGCCATCTTTTCCATGTGGGGATCATCCTGCACCAACGCTTCAATGCCTGCCACAGTGTCTCCCAGACCTTTTTTGTATTGCTCAGTAACTAAAAAAGGCACGCCAAGAGCCTTCAGGCCTTCCACCAATGTTTTAGTATTCTTCTCCAGTTGTTCGTGGCCATCAATATGCGGAAATAAGCGTTCTTGAATATCAACTACCACGCCAATTGCGTTCTCTTTTAATAGTCTCATCTTATCGGTTTGTTAATGATTTTAAATCCAGTTCACTAAAGTTTTCGAAGAAAGTAGTTAGCTCACGTGCAATGATGCTCACTCCACCGACTGCTTCCGACTCTATATTCAGGGGAATTACGGGGTCGTGTAGCGACAGGCGTAATAAGAACCAGCCCTTGGTGGTGGATGTGTTGATGCTTACGCGCACACCTTCGTAATTATTGGGCACCAACTCCCAGCCACTCTTGTTGGCTGCCAGATGCCCCAGCTCGCTAATGACTTTTTTGCCATAGGCTTTGAAGTCACTTTTGTTGATGTTAATCCTGAACTCCTCACTCTCAGCCGGCACAGGCAGTTGTTTGATGAGTGAGGTCAATGATTTGCCTTCTGTCTTCAGCTGTGCCATCTTAATTACGAATTTGGTGACCAGGTAAGCACCGTCATCCAGGAAGTAGTTCTCCTTAAGGGCGGCATGACCTGATGTTTCAATGGCCAGCCACGATTCTTCACCTTTCTCGTTGAGACGGATGGCTTCATTAATCACATTCTTATAGCCCCGCTTAAAGCGGTGATGACGCGCTTTTAGTACATCGTTGATAAACCAGGCTACCCCATCAGAAGTGATGGAGTCGGTAACCACGGTAGCGCCGGGGTGCTCCTCGTTAACGATGGCGGCCGATAGTGCCACCAGCTCATTGCGGTTAACGGGATTTCCTTTTTCGTCAACAATGGCGGCCCGGTCAACATCCGTATCGAAAATAATGCCCAGATCGCTCGTGTTTTTCTTTACCGCTTCGCATATCGATTGCATGGCTACCGCATCCTCGGGGTTGGGTACATGATTGGGAAAATGACCATCGGGATCCAGAAACTGACTGCTGCTAACATCAGCGCCCAGCACGCCTAGTACTTTTTGGGCATAGAAGCCACCGGCGCCGTTGCCGGCATCTACTGTAATCTTAAAGCCCTTGAGCGGCAGCTCATAGTTTTCTTGGCTGTTTACTTCGCGTCGTATTTTATCGACTAATAGTTGTGAGTATACATCGATAAAAGGTACTTCTGTGACCTTGCCCGGTGCTGCTGCATTGTTTTGAGTACCTGCTTCAGCCAGCTTTAGGATGTCGGTAATATCCTGCTTCTCAAGGCCTCCTTTAGGGGTGAAAAACTTTAGGCCGTTGCGGTTAAAAGGTAGGTGACTAGCAGTAAGCATAACTGCACCATCGGCACAGTATGGCTCGGTGATGGTGGTCATAAACATGGCAGGTGTAGAGGCCATGCCACAGTCATACACTTGTGCGCCCGCTGCTACCAAGGCATCTATAAAAGCCGATTTGAGGGCAGGGCCAGAGAGGCGAGAGTCCATACCTACGGCAATGGTAACTTGTTTTTTTGTATTGCGCTGTTGAACCCATTGCACAAAGGCCGTACCCAGTTGGGCAACAATTTTTGTATCCAGATTAACTGCCTGACCGGCCATGCCACTGAGTGCTACGCCGCGTATGTCAGAACCGTTTTGTAGTTGTTTCCAGTTAAAACTCATAGTTATTATTTGTTTAGTCCGGCTGCTTCGCGTGATTTATGCCCCAGGTAACCACCATGGTGACGCTTGGCATAATCGGCGTTGGTGAAATTGATTTTCTTCATCAGCAGTACCACTAGCACATCGCCAATCACTGTCATAGTAGTAGTTGAGGTAGTAGGCGTCAGTCCTAAGGTGCACACTTCTTTGGGGTTGCCTGTGCTAATGCATACATTGGCTTGTTGTGCCAGTACCGATTCCGGGTTGCCCGTGATAACAATGATGGGAATGTTGGGGCGCAGTCCGCGTGCCAGGTCAATTAACTCAACAATTTCCCGTGTTTTGCCGGAGTTTGAAATCATCAGAAGTACATCGTTTTTTTGTATCAGTCCCAGGTCGCCGTGCTGTGCTTCACTAGGGTGCAAAAAGGCCGATGGTGTGCCCGTTGAGCTAAAAGTGGTGGCCATATTTATAGCGATCTGTCCGGCTTTGCCCATGCCTGATGTAATCAGCTTTCCACCTTTCTCATGCACATAATCATTAATGATGTCCACTGCTTTAATAAAATCATCGGTGGCAGGGATATTGCTAACAGCTTGTGCTTCGTGCTGTAGTATGTTTTTTATTTCTTCTAAAACCATGCTTGTAATATTTAGCCTACAAAGGTATCATTTTAAATAGGAATATGGTTTGAGTAAAGTCATCCTGCTGAAAAATAGCTGCTAAGCATTGTGGGGCTGCTCAACCTGGGTATGGATCTTTTTATTCACCCCAATGCTGCGTCAGTGCTGATAGCCATTTTTTGTACAGATCGGGCTTGTTGTGTTTTTTCAACTGCCGTAGGTGGCGTTTTAATGCAGTGCTGCCCTGGAGGGGATAATGCCAAAAGGTCTGGAGAAAGTTAAAGTATCGGTTCCAGTCCTGATAATAATCGCGTATGAGCAGATGGTAGGCATCGTGTAGCTGTAGGATGTCAGCTTTATTTGGATGACCCAATAGCTGCTTATGTAAGGAGGGTGATGACAGCAGACCGCGTCCCAGCATTAGGGCTTTCAAGTGCGGAAAGCGTTGTGTCAATTTCTGTGCTTGTTCCGGAGTGTTGATATCGCCATTGGCCACCAGGGGATGCCTGCTGATGGCTACCATTTCCTCAAAGGCATCCCAGTCGGCTGTTCCCGTATATTTTTGATTCACCAGGCGGGGATGAATAATTACTTCCTCAAGAGGGTAGTCGTTTAGCAGCCTGAGGGTCTCTTGTCCTTGCCTGGGGTGGTCCACCCCCAGGCGCATTTTTACCGAAAGCCCAATGCCACTGGTCTGCGTAAAAAAAGCGTCCAGCATAGCCGCTATTTTTTTCGGATGCTGCAAAATGCCACCGCCCCGCTGACGTTTCACCAGCATTGGGAAGGGGCAGCCCATATTGATGTTGATGCTATGGTAACCCATTTGCTTTACCTTACGGGCAAAGACAAGCAGATAATCGGCATCGTTACCAGCCAGCTGGGGTATGGTGTTAAGGTGATGATTGAGTGTGGTCGACAGTTCGTGGTGTGTTGAAAGGGTGTCAATATCCTTTCCGGTTTCCTCAAAGAAAGGGGTAAAGTACTTATCCATTGCGCCATAAACCGTGGCATGTGCCTTTCGGTAAAAGACGGTAGTATAGCTTTGTAAGGGCGCCAGGAAGTATTGCATGGGTATTATTTTACTTGTTGTGCCAGGGAAGGATAAGCCTTTAGGGCATTGTGATAATAGATTTTGTCAACGACACCACGGGGCAGACCCAGACCCTTGAAGGAAGGTTCAATCTCGGGCGTTTGCTGCTTATCATTTTGGGTGAAGAAGCACCATTGGCTGTGCCAGCGTCGCTTCACTTCGGCAAGCTGCTCATCTTTCCCTTGTGTATCGGTAAATATCATGTCGGAACCATAGATCAAGCGATCCTGGTATTTTACCATAAAGTCGTACACTGCGCGGTGTTGTGTGGCTGCCTGGTATTGAAGGTGACAGACGCGTTCTGCCAGATCCATCATCATGTTGGGATGGGCATCCAGCCTTTGGGCGATGATATTAATATCATATTCGCTGCTGGCCAGATGGGCCCCCACGTAGCGCAGTTGCGGATGCCGGGCAAGCATTTGGTTGCAGGCATCAATGTGTTGCTGGTAGCCGGGCTGATGGGTTTGCTGATAGTTATGAAACTCCGGGTGTGTAGCGTAGTACTGGCGATCAGAGTGAAGCGTCATTTCCTCAAGGGGCAGCCAACAGTTACGGGGCTCTCCAAAATGACCCAGTAGCGGCACTTGATGCTGAGTAAGGTGATCCAGCAGAGGAGTAAAAATCGGATGGTCGATCATTACCAAATTATCTTTGTAGGTCATGCGCATCCCCACATTTTTCCATAGCTTAACGCCGATGGCACCCTGTTTTATCTCTCTGTCAATATTGGGGATAGTGCCCTGTATACTGTCGGGCTGGAGCGTTATATCCAGCGGAATACCACCGATGTATGAAAAAGCCCCGGGTTTTCCCTGCCGGTGCCTGGCACTGAGCTTTTCTTGTTCGCTTAGGGGCATCCAGCCTTGTTCACGAAAATCTACATTGATGGATACCAGGTGCATATTGCATTCTTGCGCCGCAGATAGATAAGCGGGGTTGTCCGTGTAATAGTGCAGATGAGCATCTATTTTCTTTACGGCATCAAAATCACCCGGTGTATAACAATCATTCTTCATTGGTTAATGTTTCTTTCCCTGTTGACAGCATTGTTGAAAAGGTTTGGATTGGGTCAGTGCCACAAAGTAAGTAAATATTTGGTGCAGGGTACTAATGTGATTCAAGTGTATTTGTGTTTGTCTTTCGTAAGCTTCAAATGCAAGGCTTTGAGACTTACAAAACAGACTATTGTGTAATGATACAAAAGGATTTGTGCCTTGGTTTTGCCCCTTAATGTTAACGATATATAACATAAGTACTTTCAAAGGCTTGCAGATGATATTTTTTGCTTATTTTGCAAAATAATGTAGAACCAAACATGGGAGGAGGTTTCCCACTAGCATATTTTCAACTATGAATGACTTTGATCCGAATACTACCGTTGGCCGCAGAGGCTTGATACTTAAAATGCTGGATGCTAAAGGGCAGGTGAATGTTCATGACCTGAGTGATCAGTTTAATGTGAGTGAGGTAACCATCCGTAATGATCTCACCCAGCTGGAGCATAAAAACCTGCTGATAAGAGCAAGAGGAGGAGCCATAAAAACCGATAAGGTAACCCTGGATATGAAGCTGGCGGATAAAAAGGTGAAAAACGCCCGTGAGAAAGAGATGATTGGGCGCAGGGCCGCCCGCCTGATTGAGGAGGGCGATACTGTTGTGCTTGACAGTGGTACCACTACCAAAGAAGTAGCCAATCACCTGGGGAAGTTTAAAAATTTGACGGTGATTACCAATGCACTGAATATTGCCGGCCCTTTGGCTGAGCTGGAGCATATTAACGTGATTATGCCCGGTGGCGTGATGCGCAAGAAATCCTTGTCGCTGGTAGGATCGATCGCTCAAAATAATTTTAAAGATTTTTTCTGCGATAAGCTGTTTATTGGAGCCGACGGTATTGATGTTCACCTGGGTTTTAGTACGCCGCACCTTGAAGAGGCCGCCCTGAACCGGACCATGTTAAAGATGGCTAAAAAGGTAATACTGGTGGTTGATTCCAGTAAGTTTAAAAAGCGGAGTCTGGCCGTAATTGGTCAGGTGAAAGACATTGATGTGGTGGTCACCGACGGTGGCATTAGCGCTGAAGACAAAGAACATTTATTGAATGCCGGTGTTGAAGTTATCATAACCGAGTAAAACAAAAGGATTATGCATATTATTTTATCACCGGCCAAATCTCTGGACTACGAAACGCCGGCACCGGCACAGCCCAAGACAAACATTCGTTTTCCCAAGCAGGCACAGCAAATTGTCGACAAGCTGCGCAAGATGAAACCCGATGAGTTAATGAGCCTCATGAAGATAAGTGCCCCGCTGGCACAGCTTAACCATCATCGTTTTCAACTGTGGTCTTATCCCTTTGATGCCGCAGCTATCAAGGCAGCCTTATTTGCCTTTAAGGGCGATGTGTATGCCGGTCTGGATGCCTACTCACTTAACGATACGGCCATCGATTATGCCCATAAAAAGTTAAGGATATTATCGGGGCTGTATGGGCTGTTGCGTCCTTTGGATGGCATCCTGCCTTATCGATTGGAGATGGGCACACGGTTAGCGGTAGGTAACCAAAAGCACTTATATGACTTGTGGGGCGATACCATTGCCCGACAGCTGGAGGCTGATATGGAGGAGCAGGGCAGTGAGGTGCTGGTGAATCTGGCTTCCAATGAATATTTTAAGGCGATTAACCCAAAGGCGTTTAGCAAGCGCATTGTTACTCCTGTGTTTAAAGACTGGAAAAACGACGGCTACAAAGTGGTGAGTTTCTATGCTAAGAAAGCCCGCGGTTTGATGACCCGCTTTATTATTGAGCATCAGTTGACGCAACCCAACGACCTGCTGGCATTTAATGAGGAGGGATATTATTTTAAGGCCGATTTGTCCGATGATAAGCAATTGGTATTTGTGCGTGATAAATAATCACTCATTTGTGTGAGCCAGGTTGATTCCGTAAGTTTTTTTTAATAACTTTTGAAAACGAAAAGCGGAGGTATAACTTTAAACACACATCTTATGAGTGCTAAAAAAATTATTTTACAAAGGTATGGTAACCTCCTGAAAGAGGAATCGCTGGTTACGATGCAGGATAAAATATTGCCCAATACCTTTGTGCTGGAAGCACCAGAGCCTTTCCCCGGTTTCTTCGATTACTACAGTGAGATACCCTTGGATACCAAGCCTTTGTACATTTACTTTGTATTGAAGCGCTTGTACACCTTGGAAGAGGTAACCCGCGCCACACAAAATATTAAAAAATATTTTGATGTTAATTTTAATGCGGCAGCCGGTGTAGTACATATGTATAATAAAGTGTATCACGTAATTCGGGTACGCCACCTCGATTCCTTCAATCAGATCGTTGATTTGCAAGCTGGTTATATAGATGAAGGCATTGAGTTCAAGAAAAAGCCTAAAGACCTGAAAGGTAAGGCTATTATACGCCTAAAAAAATTCTTTACTTTGGAGGAAATAGATGAGGGAGTATATTTCGATATGGATGAGCTCGATCATGGTTACTTTGCCATTCCGGATAAGCTGCCGTGGAAATATTTTGAGGATTTAACCCGCAGGGTTAAGAATAACTGGGATTACAGTGCGTTTGATGCGGCCATTGGACATTTCCACCAAAGCTTTGGCATTGTGGATATGGTAAGGATCTATAATCCTAATATCGACCGCGAGTACCTGATGGACGTTCGTAAATTATACCTGGAGCGAATTAAGTAAGGCTGTGGGTCGGGAAGGGGCTTGCAGCAGACATAGTTAGAGTTGATGCATCGTTGTCTATGGATGACGATGCATTTTGCTGTATGTCAAGTTGTTCAATATGGCCTTCATAAGGCTTTATATTTGCCTGATTTTTTCTGCCGCTCCTCAAAAACCTTTTTGTATTCTTGTAGCTTATATGTATAATTAGACCTCAAAAATATTAAGCGAAATGAAATATAGTAAATGGCATGTTCTCAGTGTTTGTGTCCTGCTTGTGTCTGTTTTAGCCGCTTGTAATACCAATAGCTATAAGCTGAGAGATACAAATGCCCACTATCTTTTAATCGACAGTTCAGTCGGTTATAGCCCATCTGTAGAAAATTATATTCAACCTTACCGCGATAGTTTGCAGATGGCCATGCAAAAGGTGATTGGTTATGCTGAACAGGAGTTATATGGAGGCTTACCCGAAGGCTTGCTCACTAATTTTGTTACGGATTTGGTGCTGGAGGAGTGTAATGTTGTTGCGGATGATCATCTTATTGATGTGAGCGTGATTAATATAAAAGGACTGCGCGTTCCCATTAGCAAAGGAGATATACGGGTCGAGAATATTTATCAGCTGATGCCTTTCGAGAATGAGGTGGTGCTGCTCACCTTATCTCGTCAACAGATGGTTGAATTATTTGATTTTATTGCCGGATGTGGTGGGGAAGGAATGGCCGGAGCCTCTTTTGGGATAAAAGACAAAAAGGCCATGAATATTCGGGTAGCTGGTCGTCCCCTGGAAGATCGGAACTACCGGGTGGCTACTTCTGATTACCTGGCCGATGGAGGTGATCATTTTGAGGTATTTACAAAGGCACTTGCCCGTGAAGGTTCTGGGCTTAAAATCCGGGATTTAATTATTGATCATATTAAAAAGCTAAGTTCCCAGGGACAATCGGTCAATAGTGAACTTGATAAACGTATATATTATGCAGAGTAGCAGGAGAAAATTTTTACACAAAAGCGCGCTTGGGCTTGGTGCATTAACGATGGTGCCGCTTATGGGAGCCTGTGCCAAGTCAAGTGTTAAGATCACTATTTTGCACACCAATGATGTGCACAGTCACATCGATCCTTTCCCTTCCAATCATTCACGCTGGGCCAACCTGGGTGGTTTTGCACGCCGGGCAAAGTTGATTGAGCAGATAAGGGCTGAGCAAAAGCATGTGCTACTATTCGATTGCGGTGATATTTTTCAAGGGACTCCCTATTTTAATATTTATAAAGGTAAGCTGGAGATTGACCTGATGAATAAGATGGCTTATGATGCTGTTGCGCTTGGTAATCATGAGTTTGACAATGGTATTGATGCATTGGCTGGCAATCTGAAAAGGGCAAAATTTCCAATTGTATGCAGTAATTACGATGTGAAGGGCACTGCCCTGGATGGTATTACCTTGCCTTATCAGATTTTTGAGCGCGGGCCGGTGAAGGTGGGTGTGCTGGGATTGGGTATTGAACTGTCGGGGTTGGTTAACCCTAACGCCTACAAAGGAACTAAATACAGGGATCCCATTGCAGTGGCCAATCGTACGGCGGCCATGCTGAAGAGTGAGAATGGCTGCGATGTGGTGGTGGCTCTCTCACATCTGGGTTACCGCTATGATGATGATAAGGTGTCAGATGTGATGGTGGCACAGCATTCGCAGAATATTGATTTAATTCTGGGCGGCCATACTCATACTTTTTTGGATGAGCCGGCGCGTGTGAAGAATAAAAATGACCAGGAAGTAATCGTTAATCAGGCCGGCTGGGGCGGTATTTATCTGGGGCGCATCGATATTGAGTTAAGGCAGGATGATAAAAAATCCGTAGCTTTGGTCAATTCTAATTACCATGTCTGATACATATTTATTAAGCTGCGAAGCGTTATCAACGCTGGAAGAGAAGTTTGCGCAGGATGCACATTTTATGAGCATTGCCCTGCCGCGTTTAAAAATAATTGCCGCTATGGCTGACTTACTGGGCGATCAACGCCTGGAGTGGAAGGTGAAGTACTCGCCGGTGAATCGATCGGCCAATGGCGTGATTATCTCGCTGAAAGATCCGCGTAAGAAGTTTCTTTTTTACTATGCCATTCCCCTTAGCCTGGGACTTAATGTGCATCTTTACCTGGGGGATAACACCTTCAACTTTTTTGAGGCACATCCACTACTGATTAAGCAAGGGGTAATTGCTGCGGAAGAGTATCCTGTGGCGGCTACCGTAAATACCTTGCCCCACCTGGTGTTGAACGATAAGAATGAGCGCTATGAACAGGGCCTGTTGCGGGCGTCTCATTGTACACCTGCCGAAGTTCAGGGATCACGATTGTATAAGGTGTTAGAAAATGCCTTTGCGAAGTTTAATCCTGTATTATTAGCCATCATCGATGGCAATATGGCCTTATAACAAAAGCGGCTATCTGAAAAGACAAGGTTTTCAGACAGCCGCTTTGTATAACTCTTACCTGCTAAGACTCAGTCTATCGGCAATTGTCGCTTGAAACTTTCATCCAACGAAATAATGGTCTCGGTGGCCGAGATACCTGCAATGTTTTGTAGCTTATCGTGCAGGATGCGCTTTAAATGCTCGTTACTCTTAGCATAGATCTTAATAAAGATGGCATACTGACCGGTCGTGTAGTGGCATTCCACAATCTGCGGTACTTCCTCAAGCATTTTCACCACCTTATCGAACAGGCTGGCTTTCTTAAGAAAAATACCCATAAAAGCACAGGTGTGATAACCGATTTTTGCCGGGTTAATAATGAATTCTGAACCTTTTATAACACCCATGTTCATAAGTCGCTGAATGCGCTGGTGAATGGCTGCACCGGATACCTTACACTCGCGGGCAACCTCCAGGAAAGGGATGCGCGCGTTTTTCGTGATCAGTGATAAGATTTTCTTATCGAGACTATCAATCTGTAAATTGCTTTCCATATTGTATATGACAAATGTTAGGATTCGTAACTTATTAAACTATTTTATTTATAGTTTGCTACGAAAATAAAACAATAATAGTTAATATCCAACGATAAAATCACCTCATAGTGCTATTGTCGACTCAGTTTGCTATTGGTTCAAACAAATCGAATTTAATAGAATACACTTAATAATAGTGTGTTATGCGTGTTTTATGGCTCGTTTTTATTTATATGGCTTCAATTTATAATTGTTTTAAAGAAGCAAGGTTGCTTTGCATCGGATGAAAATCACTACCGCTGGGCAGCTGATAGATGCGCAGGTCAAACTCCTCGATAACCGCCAGTATGTGGTCAAAAATATCGGCCTGTATGGATTCGTAGTTAAGCCATTCCTGATCCTTGCTAAAAGCGTATATCTCGATGGGCTGCCCCTTCTCGGTGGGCTGCAGGTGACGCACCATGCAGGTCATCTCATTGCTTATCATGGGATGTTCTTTCAGGTATTCCTGCAAATATTTTCTTAACACGCCGATGTTGGTCAGATGTCTTCCGTTGGCGAGACTTACCATGGCCGATTCGCCCTCTTTGTGTAGATTATGAATTTTTAGTTCTTCTTCTTT
The DNA here is from genome assembly GCA_947491945.1 of uncultured Carboxylicivirga sp. Taxonomy (GTDB): domain Bacteria; phylum Bacteroidota; class Bacteroidia; order Bacteroidales; family Marinilabiliaceae; genus Carboxylicivirga; species Carboxylicivirga longa. The sequence continues at coordinate 11,828 of CANLLN010000004.1, forward strand.
CTGTACAATATAGTCCTTTAGCAGGCGTATGTTTTTAAAGCGTTCAAGCATTTCTGCTGAGCAAAATTTCACCGAGCGCACATCAATATTAAACGAGCGTTTGATGCGACGACCTCCTGAATGCTCCATTCCCTTCCAGTTGATAAAAGAGTCCTCCACCATTTTGTAAGTGGGTATGGTGGTAATGGTTTTATCCCAGTTTTGAACCTTAACAGTATTTAGTGTGATGTCAATAACCGTACCATCTGCTTTGTAGGTTGGCATGGTAATCCAGTCGCCAGCGCTCACCATTTTATTGGCTGATAGTTGGATGCCGGCTACAAATCCCAAAATAGTATCTTTAAATACCAGTAGTAAGATGGCGGCTGTAGCACCTAGTCCGGTCATAATGTTGGTTACATCAATGTCAAACAGGATGGATATGGCTCCCAGCACTGCAATAAACGATGCTGCTATTTGTATGACCTGTACCACGCTTTTGATGGGGCGATCCTTGGCATAAGGAAACGTGTCATATATATCTTTAACAACCCCCAATAAGGCCATGAACGCCCATAAAATAACAAATACGATGGTAGTACTTAGGATACGTTGTACCGTTTCAACATAGGTCTGGCCCATCAGTGAACTGAAGATAGTGTCTAACATAAAATAGATCACCAGCATGGGTAGTATGTTTGTCAAGCGTCGCAATACCTGCCGTTTAATAAGCAGATCGTCGTATTTTGATTTGGTGCGGTACACAAGGCGCTCAACAATACGCAGCAAGTAGTGCTTAGTAATGCGGTTAGTAATCCATACAATCAGGGCGGTTACTAGTATCCAAAAGATTAAGAGCAGATAATTGGCAGAGTGTGCGTTAATACCTGCATCAATTAGGTATTCCTGTATTTGTTTACTAATTTCATTAAGTTCAAGGTTCTCCATAATAATATGCTGTGTTAACATGAAATAGCAAATGTAAATCACAAAGCTTAAAAATAGTATTAACGCGGTAGATTATTGGCCTTTTTGATGTAATATTAGGCTTGTGAAATAAAAGTAAGGATCAAAGATATGAGAACACTAGCACTTAGTTTGTTTGTTTTGTTGACTTTAACAACCTGCATGCGCGCGCAGACGCTATTTGAGCAGTATTTTGACAGGGGATCAATGAGGGTTGATTTCGTGCTGGCAGGCAATGCCGATGAACAGTCGGCTTATTTGTTGGAGTTGCGCAAGGAACCCTATTGGGGGGGAGCACATCACAACCTGATAGATAGCTTGGGGTATGGCGAATACCGCTTTTCGCTGAAGGATAAGGATAGCGGTCGAAAACTCTACAGCCGTGGGTTTTGCACTTTGTTTGAAGAGTGGCGCACAACCGCCGAGGCACAAAGCTTGAATAAGGCCTTCTATCAATCGCTTACGTTCCCATATCCCAAAGCGGAAGTTACCTTTTGCTTAGAGGAACGTAAAAAGGATGGCAGCTACCAGCCCTTGATGAGTATGGATATTGATCCGTCTGACACGAATATACGAAAAGAGCGGGTGCAGCATTACGAGGTGGTGAAGGTAGTGGACAATGGGGATGAGACTACGCATGTTGATCTGGTATTTGTTGCTGAAGGCTATACACTGGCCGAGATGGCTACTTTTAAAGCGGATGTGGCCGAAATGGCCGATTATATTTTATCGCAGTCGCCTTATAAAGAGCATCGAGATAAATTTAACTTCTGGGCAGTATGTTCCCCGTCGTTGGATGCCGGCACCGATAACCCGCGTAAGGATGAATGGGCTAAAACCGCCGTAAATGCAAGTTTCAATACTTTTTATATCGATCGTTATCTTGAAACTAACGATGTGCTGTCTATTCGCGATATAGCTGCCTGTGCACCTTACGATCATGTATGTGTGCTTGTGAACTCCGATAAGTATGGGGGCGGTGGTATTTATAATCATTTCTCCATTGGTACCGCCCATCACGCGCTGTCGAAAGAAGTGATGTTACACGAAATAGGTCATGGCTTTGCCGGTCTGGCCGATGAATATTACACCTCGGATGTAGCCTATCAAAACTTTTTTGATTTAAAGGTGGAACCCTGGCAGCCCAATATTACCACCATGGTTAATTTTGAGGCTAAGTGGAAGCATTTGTTGGCTGAAAATACGCCTATACCCACGCCGACTAATGAGGCTTATGCCAATGTTACCGGAGTGTTCGAAGGCGGGGGATATGTGGCCAAGGGGGTTTATCGTCCTGCCATTAATTGTCGAATGAAAAGCAATGAGGCAAGTGGTTTTTGTGAAGCCTGTCAGGCAGCAATAACACGAATGATATATTTTTTAACCGATAGAAACGAGTAGAATATGAACTATTTAGCTTCTGAAAAGCGATACGAAACAATGACTTATCAACGCTGTGGGCGCAGTGGATTACAATTACCGGCTATCTCTCTGGGATTGTGGCATAACTTTGGTTCTGAGGATGTTTTTAGTAATGCCCGCGAGATATTGCTATACGCCTTCGATCGGGGTGTAACGCATTTTGATTTGGCCAATAACTACGGACCGGTGCCGGGTTCGGCTGAAGAGACACTGGGTAGGGTGTTGAAGCAGGATTGGGCAGCCTACCGCGATGAGCTGATTATTTCGACTAAGGCGGGTTATACTATGTGGGAGGGGCCTTATGGCGACTGGGGATCCAAAAAATATCTGGTGGCCAGCCTCAACCAAAGCCTTAAGCGCATGGGACTCGATTATGTTGATATTTTTTATCACCACCGTCCCGATCCCGAAACACCGATGGAAGAAACCATGATGGCCCTCGATCAGATTGTGCGCCAGGGGAAGGCTTTATATGTGGGCTTGTCCAATTATTCAGCTGCCGACACCCAAAAGGCGGAGTCTATCTTGCGTGAGTTGGGGACTCCCTGCCTTATCCATCAGCCCCGTTATAATCTGTTCGACCGATGGGTGGAGCAGGGTTTAACCGATGTGTTGGACAAGCGGGGTATTGGCTGTATTGCCTTTTCGCCTTTGGCACAAGGCTTACTTAGTAATCGTTACCTCAAAAATATCCCGTCAGACTCTCGTATGGCAAAGGCTCATTTTCTCAAGTCTTCTGCACTCACCGAAGCGAAACGGACAGCCCTTGTTGGTCTGAACACCATTGCACAGCAGCGTGGACAGTCGCTGGCGCAGATGGCCATATCCTGGCTGTTAAATAATCCTACTGTAACCTCGGTTTTGGTTGGGGCATCCTCGGCACAGCAGCTTGGCAATAGCATCAATGCACTGGATAACCTAAGTTTCTCGGCTGAGGAGCTGAAGCGAATCGATAACTGTTGCGATCCTGTGGTAAGGGGTTGATTATGTCTGAGTTGTTGGTTGGTGTAGTGCCCCGGTGCACACCGTCAACGGTTCACTACAATTATTCAACAACTCACTACTTTTCGTTTTTCTTAGCGCTTATCCTGTGTTATTATTGTATTATGAAATCGTGTTTGCAGACCTTAAAAAAGGATGAGCTATGAGAACAATATTTACACAAACGCTAAGGAAGCGGATAACTGTTGCAGTGCTTATTGCAGCCGCTATGCTTGCCGGACCTGTGGCATGGGCTGACGAAAAGCCCGGTCAACCACAGCGTGTCAAGTGGAACGAACGTGCCGAAGTAAGGCAGGTAGTTGATCAGGTAAGGGAAGAAGTTCATAATGTGCTGGCAGAAGTGAAGTATGAGTTGAGCAATGCTGAGCGGGTGGAAGCGATGGCGGCCAGTGCTGATTTCCCCTTCGGCCTTAAGTACAAAGGTATTGTAGAACTGTCGTCTGATAATAAAATGATCAACGGTATTTCGGCCAATGGCTTTGTTGAAATTAATAAGACGGCCTTCGGTAATAATCGTCGTCTTTTTATTCATGCCGACGACCAAGGTACTATTCGTTATGAGTATTTCGTGGGTAAAACGGAAACGGCCTTTAACCCGGAAGGTAAAAAGTGGTTGGGTGAGATACTGCCCGATATTGTTAAGCGCAGCGATCTGGGTGTGGAGTCGCGCGTGCGTCATTTATATGCCACCAAAGGATTGTCCGGTGTGCTGGATGCGTTGGAGGAGATACCTGCTTCATCAGGCTACAGCTACACAACTGAATGGAGCGTGTTCTCGCTGAAAACAACATCGCGTTCATCGGGTAGCAGTGCCTCAAAAAATACCTTTATCAAGACCCTTGTTTTTGATAATAAATTGAAAGATGCCGATGTTATTCCGGTGCTGGAGGTAATATCTGAAGTTCGCTCAAATAGTACAAAGGGAACCTTGCTGCGACACATACTTACTAATTATAGGTTGAATACGGAGCAATTAGCAGCCTTGCTCGATGCCACATCAACACTCGATTACAACACAGAGCGAGGTTCAACGCTTCGTATCTTCAACGCTTTCTATAGCGATGACTTTACCATTCGGAAGCGTTATTTCGATATTATTGAAGCCATGGAGATAAATTCCGAGAAAGGCAATGTGCTGAAACACTTGGTACGCAACACTAAGCTGTCCAACAACAGTTGGATTAGCATGTTTCAGACCATTGATGATTTTTCATCGGAGCGCGAGAAAGGTGCTTTGCTGCTCGATCTGATTCCTTTTATGCCGAAGGGCGATGAGGTGATGACGGCCTACCGTGATGTACTGGATCATATGTCTGACAGTTATTATATTCTGAAAGGAGAAGTGACAACCGCATTGCTTGATGCAGCGCTTGATTCGGGCAATTCAAAGGGCGATAAAGATGTGTTGATTAATTATCTGAATACAGCACGGGATATCTCATCTAATAGTCAGCGTGGTCAGATACTACGAAAGGCCAACCGTTTGTTTATGAATGATGAAGGCGTTGTGGATGCTTACTTCGAAGTATTAAACGGGCTGGATAGCGAGATGGAGATGTATAATGTAATGCTCGATCTGTTGCGTAAGAATACACTTGAAGAGCCCGCCATGTATCGTCTTTTGCGCACCCTCGATCGTCTGGTAGATGATTATCAGCATGCTGCCGGTGCTGTAATGCGCGAGGTGATAAGCCAGTTTCCTTTGTCGAACAATGGCTATAGCCAGTTCTTCCGCTTGATTAACCGCATGGATCAGAACAGTACCATTGAAGAGCTGCTGCGGTATGTTATTGATAGTCCGTCGATGAATTCAGAGCTGGCTGTTAAAGTGATCGAATGTACCCAACAGATTGATGTTGATGTGGAAAGGGCAGCTGTATTGGTACGATTGAGTCCGTACATCACCGAAGGCGGTTCATCATTGGCTTATATTTACAGGTCGATGGCCAAAGATCTTGAGTCGGAGTACGAGGAGAACCGCGTGCTTAAAACACTTAACTAAGTTAAAAAGGATGAGGTAGTGTTAAAAAAGACTACCTCATCTTAATTGTTTATTGAAAGCTCTTGCGTAAAAACAATAGAATGTCCTAACTTAGTGAGACCATGATAGCCAATACCCAATTATATTCATCGAAAAAGTTTCTTACACAACTTTTAGTCAGTACCCTGTATGGAGTACTCGTCTTTCTTTATTTGTTTTACAGCGAAAACGCCCGTTTACCAGTTTTGATTAATCATGTTGATTCGCTATCGTTTTTCACGCTTACCTCATGGCTGATTTTCGGCATTCTGAGTTTGGTAACCCGTGCTCTCAATGTGTTTTATCCCTGGATTAAAGGAATGCTATCGCGTTTCACGCTGCAATTTGTGTTGAATACGCTAGTAGCTACTTTTTTTCTGTGGCTTTGTGTAAAGCTGTTGATTGCCGTTAAATACGATAACGTGGCATTTAGTGTTTTTATGGCTGAAAAGGGTGATGTTACGCTTAAACTGTTCATTATTTTTATGCTTACTAACCTGGTGCTGATCCTTGTAAACCTCTATCAGTATTCTTTTACCAGTTTTATACAGGCCAATATAGAGAGCGAGAAGATGGTGCGTGAGCGCCTTAAGCTGCAGTATGAAATCCTCAAAAGCCAGCTTAGTCCGCATTATTTGTTCAACACACTCAATACCATCGCTTCGCTGATTCATCGCGATGCTGCCACCACCGAAAGTTTTATCCGTAAATTTGCACAAACCTTTCGCTATATTCTCAATAGCCATCAGAAAGAATTGGTGGCTGTGCGTATGGAAGTGAATTTTATTATGGCATACTACTTCCTGCTTAAAATACGTTTTGAAAAAGCCCTGGAGCTTGACTTGCAGTTGGATGGCGTGAGTGAAGGTAGTTATATTCCCCCCATGACACTTCAACTGCTGGTTGAAAATGCAGTGAAACACAATCATTTTTCGGAGGATAAGCCTCTCAAAATATGTATCCGTTCAAGGGCAAACCACAGTATTGAAGTTGTAAATAACTTTGAACGAAAGCCTGGATTTATTGAAGTGGATAATCAGCTTTTGAAAAAGCCCGAGCGCCATGTATCGCACAAAATTGGTTTGGAAAATATTAAAAAACGATACGCCTATTTCACCAAGCAGGAAGTGGAAATTGCTAAAAATGAATCATTCTCGGTAGTGTTGCCACTGCTGATGAATAATAAAACGGTAAGTGTTTGATGAAAGCAGTCGTCCTTAGTAAGCAGCAAAAATGGCTCCGTTTTCTACTGCCTGTTCCCGTTGGAATGGTGGTTTACGTTATGATATTGCTGGTGTTTGATACTCTCGATCAGTTGGGAGCTAATTTTTTTAGCCAGGAAGTGGTGGTTACCATTCTGTTTTCTTTTATTCTTATGGAGCTACTGCGTATTGCCCTCAATGCCATTGAGCGCCGCTACCCCTTGGCACTGACCATGGCCCGAGATGACGAGCAGACTAATGTGTTTAAGGTATCAAGTCAGTCCTTGCGTATTTACCTGATTCCTCTCCTGGCTCTGCTTATTGCTATTGTTATCATTAGCCTGTTGGTTAGCGTGTATTACTCTTTTGTACTGCTTATTAGCGATTACCGTACCGAGCTGATTGTATTTAATGGAGTTTATGGTGTAGTGGCCATCTTATATGCCATTATACATGTGAGTAACTCTTTTTTAGCGGTGCATAAGCAAATTCACTACAGGCAGGAGAAGGAGCTGCGCAAAGGTATGGAGACTGACCTGGAGAAGTTTAAAATGCAGATTAATCCGCAACTTCTCTATGATGGCCTTGAAAGCTTAATATCGATTGTACATGCCGAGCCGCGTATGGCAGAGCAGTTTGTGAATCAACTGTCAAAGATATATCGCTATAATCTTGATCACCGTCATGCCGAACTTGTTGATTTGGCCAAGGAATTGGAGCTGAGTCGTTGTCTTTTGCATTTGCTGAATATTAAACATCACAAGGCCATCAGCTTTAGCCATCAATTATCAGATGAATGCCTTGGGCGTCAGATTATTCCCTGCACCCTTTCATCATTGATTCAGGAGGTAGTAAGGCGTTCTATTGTTAACGCTTATCAGCCTCTGTGTATCAGAGTGGAGCAACGCGATGATGTGCTTTTACTATCCTGTAACCATAATCCTAAAATAGGACTGAATGGTGATGGAGAATGGGATCTGTCATTAATTAATAAGGCTTATGCCTTTTTTACCGATCAGCGACAACTTGAAGTTACCTACCATAATCAATATTTACACATCACCATTCCGCTGTTTGATATAGAGGAAGAATAAGCTAAACCCAATGAGAGTATTAATTATAGAAGACGAAAAGCCGGCGGTGGATAACCTGAGCCACCTACTGAAGCGTTACGATGAAAACATTGAAATTGTAGATGTTTTAAGTTCTGTGGCTGCCAGTGTGGAGTGGTTCTCGCGCCCCCTCAATAAGGTGGATCTTGTTTTTATGGACATTCACCTAAGCGATGGGCTTAGCTTCGAGATTTTTGGCAAGACGCAGCTTAATCTTCCCGTTATTTTCACTACTGCCTATAATGAGTATGCCATACAGGCCTTCAAAGTAAACAGTATTGACTATTTATTGAAGCCATTGGATTACGATGCTTTGTTTCATAGTATGGAGAAGTTGGAGAGTCTGCGCGAGAATCTGTCATCGGCCAGTCAGCGTATTAAACTTGAGGAGCTGAACGAAGCATTGCTGCATTATCGAAAAACTTATAAAGAACGTTTTATGGTAAAGCTGGGAGAGCGTATAAAGTCAGTTACCACCGATAAAATTGTGCTGTTCTATGCCGAAGGGCGCAATGCCTTTATCCTCACTTCCAAGGGTAATAGATATATTATTGATTATAAGCTGGAAGAGCTGGAGGAGCTCTTGAATCCGGCTTCCTTTTACCGGATCAGCCGGTCATTTATCGTCAATATCAATCATATTCAGGATGTGCTCGTTCATTCCAACAGCCGTTTGAAAATTCAATTCGAGCAGGTGTTTGAGCGAGAAGTAATTGTGAGTCGCGATAAGGTGGCGCATTTTAAGAGTTGGTTCAGTGGTTCTGGAATTTAGTTATCATGCTCATTGTCAGCTCATCTACTTTTTAACTACTCGGTGTTTTTAATACTTCAGTATTTTTTGCTTCCGTCTTGACTGGGTCTCTAATGGTATGCATTTGAGAGGGCTATGTTATAAAACACTTGCATGATAGTAATACTTTTATGGGCAGGTATTCTTTTTTTTATATTTTCGACCTCTCATAATAGTAAAACTCTCATTGTATGAATACGTCCCCCAAAAAGAAGAAATCTCTTGTTGATCTGTTTTTAAATGGTGTAGAGCGCGTAGGCAATATCTTGCCACATCCCGCACTGCTCTTTGGCATCTTTGCCGTTATCGTATTATTGCTGTCGGGTGTGTTTGCCTGGATGGGAGCTGGCGCCGCACATCCTGCCACCGGCGAATCCATTGAGGTAATCAACCTCTTATCGGTTGAAGGATTACGTCAGATACTAACAGGGATGGTGGAAAATTTCACCGGTTTTGCCCCCATGGGTATTGTAGTGGTCGCTATGCTGGGGATTGGATTGGCAGAAAAATCAGATCTGATTGGTGCTTTAATCCGTAAGTTGGTATTGGCGGCTCCCAAGGGCTTGCTTACCTTCGTTATTATATTGGCGGGCGTAATTTCCAATGTGGCATCCAGTGTGGGATATGTGCTGCTGGTGCCTCTTGGCGGAGTTATCTTTCTGGTGGCCAAGCGTCATCCGTTGGTGGGTATGGCTGCCGCCTTTGCCGGTGTTTCGGGTGGGTTCAGTGCCAACCTGATCATTGGTACCATTGATCCTTTGCTGGCCGGCCTTACTGAAGAGGCGGCGCGTATTGTCGATAAGACCTATACAGTAAATCCGGTGAGTAACTGGTATTTTATGGTGGTTTCCACATTTATGGTGGCGCTTGTGGGTACCTGGGTGACTGAAAAGATAATTGCACCCCGTTTTGGAGAGTACACAGGTGAGGTGTCGGAGGAGGAGACCCGATTGGATAAACTCAGTGTTATTGAAAAGAAAGGACTACGCTGGGTGGGTATCGTTTCCTTGGCTTTTTTGGCCATTATTGTATGGGGGCTTTTGCCAGCCAATGGTTTCTTGCGGGGTGCCGATGGCCGTTTACTAACATCGCCGTTGCTTAAAGGAGTGGTAGCCGTGCTGTTTGTGTGGGCCGGTACCTGTGGTGTTGTCTATGGAAGGATAACGGGAACTTTCAAAAATGATAAAGAAATAATGGGTGCCATGGGCGAGGCAGCTAAGTCTTTGGGTCCTTATCTGGTGCTGGTGTTTTTTGCCGCCCAGTTTGTGGCTTATTTCAACTGGAGTAACCTGGGTTTGGTGATGGCGGTTAACGGCGCCAACCTGATTCATGCCCTCAATCTGAGCGTGATTCCTTTAATGCTTTTGTTCACTCTGTTTTGCGGCATGATTAATCTGGTGATGGGCAGTGCCTCGGCTAAATGGGCTTTGTTGGCGCCTATTTTTGTGCCCATGTTTATGATGCTGGGTTATTCGCCGGAGTTAACGCAGGTTGTTTATCGGATAGGAGACAGTGCTACCAATATTATTTCTCCCATGATGAGCTTCTTTGCACTTATTATCGTGTATTTTCAGAAATACGACGAGAATGCCGGTATTGGCACCATTGTTTCCACCATGCTGCCCTATTCCATTATCTTTATGATCTCGTGGATGATTTTACTGGCCGTGTGGCTCTTTACCGGACTACCGCTGGGACCTACGGGCGTGCTGCACTATAGTATGTAGTGAGCTTATATTTATCGGATGACTAAATGATTGTTCTGTATTTAGTCATCCGATAAGTGTTGATTCATTTTCCTTGGCTTATTCTATGCCTTTAAGCAAAAGGGTGGCAGTGGCCGGCTTTTGCTTTTCAATCAGCTGACGAACCAGTAGGTTTCGACTGATTTGCCGTCCCACGGTCTGGAGATCGAGTTCGGCCTTGAGACTTTCTGTTGGTTTATTGCCAAAAGAAAGAGAAGGGGTGGTAATCATGCCTTTGTCATCACTTTTGTATTTATCGCTTGCCAAAAAACCCCCGCTGTAGCGAAAACGAACCGGGATACCCGATATGAGCTGATTGAATTTGCTTACCCGTAATACAGTGGTTCCTTCATGAAGGTTGCTATTGTGTTCAACCCTGACTTCTGATTGAGAGTAGCTGAGTTGCAGGCAGGACAGCAGATATGTGAGTCCCTCTTTTGCCCTTTCATACACATCGAAGGAATCATGTCCTGTTTGTATTATTGTGGCTTCATTCATATAACCGCTTACGGCATCAATGGAGGCGGCATATTGTTCAAGAGCTGTAATAATATCATTGCGCTGTTGGGCTTCCTGCGCCAATTCGTACTTCTGGAATCCTAGTTGCAGGGCCTCTTCCTTTCGCTTGGCTTTGCGCGCATAAAATTCACTTTTCGACAGCCGGTAAAAGGCAAATCGGTTGTTCAGGTCTTCCCATTCATCCAGCAGTTCGTATCCCTCCAGAAACTCCTCGGAAGTGGCACGCACCCTGCTTTGGATGTATTCATACACCCCGGTGCCGTCTTCCATGCGATAGTAACTCTGATCGCTCTTTATTTGGGTGCTAATTTGCTTGGATATATCTGCTAAGGCCTTTTCGCGGGCCTGTTCCTCGTAGTACACTTGTCCGCCCACCTTGGGCGATATGCCAATACCGTAAAAATAGCTTGTTGAAACAGGACGCTCTTTAAGCCATTGTGGCTTGCTTAATTCCAGTAATTCAGCTTCTTTCTTTTGGGTGGAACATCCGGTCAAGAGTATGACTATTAGACTGATACTTAAGAATAGTCTCATTGAAATTAGTTTTCGGGTTGGTAACTGCTTACGCTTTTGCTAACATGTTGAGCACAGGTGTTTAGTAGTTGGCTTTCCAGCTTGTCAATGCTCGTAATTTCGTGCCTTGCAGTAAAAAGGGCATGTAATTTTCCAGTGGCATTTTCTGAGTCATATATTTGATCGGCTTCACTGTCCTTATCAATGTGTTGCCAAGTGCCGGGTACAAGTTGCTTGTGGCTGCCTTCGAAGCGGGCAAAATGAACACGGTCGTGCTGCTCACCCGTATAGGTATCGGCAATGGCTTTTTCATCTTTGTCAACACGATCCAGGTCAAAGCTTAGCGACAGGCTTACCTTATTCTCACGAGTATATTCGTAGTAGCGTACTTTGGTATAAATAATTTTTTGCTCCTTTAGTTTTGTATCCGGGTTTATCTGTTCCACAGTTTGCTTCAGGTAGGCTCTTTTCTCCACTTTTTTTTGGGGTCCTTTTTGTTTGTGGTAGCTGTTGATGCGCGCCGAAAGGATTGTTTTGGCTTCAAAGTACTGCGCCTGTTGTTTCGCATATTTGATTGTTGTAGCCGGATCTTTGCTTTGTGTCCAGCCCGGTATCGATCGAATAGCCTCATCACTGATAATTGTGTAGAAAGGTGATGATAACTGCGAGAGTTCATTGACAACCCGCTCTTTCATAGGGGCTGTATAGTGGCGGTCGTTACGGTAGGTGTAAGTAAATGGAAGAACAGCAATGCTTACGGTAGCTTCCTCGAGGCACTTTTGCTGCAGCGCTACACTGTTTTGATAGCCTTTAGTGGCCTTGTTGATGGTGTTAAGATCGGTATAGGCGCTTCTGTAAAGACGGGTTTCCATGTTTTGCAGGGCACGGCGATATATCGGTTCGTATTTTGCTATAATCCATTGGCTCTGTGCGTCTTTAAAGTTTGGGTCGAGGGCCAGTAATTCTCTGAAGGTTGCCTCAGCCGGAACAAACTCCTCCAGTGTAAGTGCTTTGGAAGCTTTCTGATAGAGTTGATCAAGGTAGCGGTCTTTCACATCGTTGTAATAGGCTTTTTGTTCGTCGGGCATCATCAGTTTAACGCCTAGTGCCGATAGCTGATGGTGATACTTTTCGGCCTCTTTATAGGCATATACTGCGGACTTAATAGTGCCGTTATTGTATTGTGCCTGAAATGTTTCCAGTTTGTCTTCAAGTACTAGTTGACCGGTGCGTTGCAGACCCAGTTTGGCATCGATGTTATTGGTGTTGGCTTTAAGCGATTTGTAATACAATGCTGCGGCATCGGCGTATAGGCCGGCTTCGTCAAACTTCTGAGCTTTGTTATAATTGCGCTTACTTGCACACGAAGTGAGCAATAGAATACCCATCAAAAATGGTATCAATCGTTTCATAAATACTATGCGTTAATAAATTTTGGATTCTTGAACGTGATTCATGCAAAAGTGTTCCGTATTTTTGGGATTTATTTTAGATTTGAATATGATATAACTCATTGACAACTTTATGGCTCTAATGAAACATTTGAATAAGCAGCATAATCTCAAACAGTTGATGAGTAATTGGGGGTTGTTTATGCTTTTGGTGTTTACTATTTTTGCTTTGCCTATTATTACTTTGTTTGTTAAAATTCGCTTATTCGAAATCTTTATTACGCTTATTGTTATTCTTTCATCGCTGGCAACTAGTGAAGAGGGTAAGCGCAAGCGCAAGGTAATGATACAGGTGATGCTTTCTATTCTTGCTATTTGGATATCGCGTGTAGCGAATTTGCACTATGTTCATTTATTGGCTTCCTTGTGGTTAGTAGTGTTTTTTATGCTGCGTGTATTTCGTTTTGTTGGTCAGCTCTCCATTAAAGAGCATGTTAGCATTACAGTGATTGTGGGGGCCATTAACGGTTACCTGCTAATTGGCGTTGGCTTTGCGCTTTTGGTGAATATGTTTTCAGCTGAGTTTCCCGGAGCCTTTAACTTTCATATTAACGACTCTGTGTCGCATGTTTATGATTCTTTGTACTACACTTTTGTGTCGATGACTACCTTGGGCTATGGCGATCTTTTACCGGTGAGTCCGGCCGCCAAATCCCTGGCATTAATGATTACACTTTGTGGACAATTTTACCTGGTTACTATCATGGCCTTGTTGGTGGGGCGACTTTTAGCTACCTCTAGTAAGCCTTAAGGCATCATAGAGAGTTTTTCGTTTGTATTAGTTGTATAGCCTTTCATTAGGTTGGCAGTAAGGCAGGAATGAATAGGCAATATGGCCAGCATATCCCCTATTTTCACCTGATTAATGTGTTCGGGCAATAGCGTGATGGTGCCGTGTTCCTGCGATAGTTTTGTGATATGGCCCAAGGTTTGTCCGGTATCCCAATGCAAGTCATTTAGGCGTATTACAGTACCGTAATGTATTTTTCCATTTTTTGTCAGGCTGTCTTTTGAGAAATGAACCGCTCCGCCATGCACAATTACCTGGTGTCTTTCGGGGTGCAGCGCCACCACCGGGCAGGCCATGGCTACCGCAATATCATCTATTGAGCAGGCACCCAGTGATGCCTGAGTGTCATCGTAAAATACGCAGTTGCCGGGGCGTAATTCATCAAAGTCTTCAAAATTGTTGGCGATGGAGCAGGAAGGCGTATCGCCGTACGATAACTGGATTAAAGGAAAATCATGGGCCATAAACGTTTTAAGGGCGAGTAGTTGCTGGCGTGAGGAGTCCAAAATACTTTGAATCTCGGATGGTGATGAAGTTTCGTATGTATGGCCGGCGTGGCATAGAAAGCCTATAAATATTAAATTCTTACAGGTTTTAAGGGGCTTCAGAAGAGCTTGCATAGCTGCATAATCTTCCGCTGGAATGCCGGTGCGGCCATAGCCCGTATCTGTTTTGATATAAGTACCCACAGGGTGACTCAGATGTTTTTCCAGAAAGAGTATGGTCTCTTGTGATTCAACTACAATGTTGAGGTTGATCTTTGCTGCCAGCATATTGATGACCGGCCACTCCCGTATATTGGCCGGAAAGGCAATGGAGATATCGGACCAGCCCTGCTCAGCAAAATAAACGGCCATTTTCACTGATGAAACCGTAATGCACTCTACACCATAGTCTCTGAACCAATTACCAATAGTAGCTGATTGATGTGTTTTGAAGTGAGGACGAAAAACAGCCTTCGATTCTCTGGCTTTGTTCGCCATGCGCTCGATATTGGCAAGGCACTTTTCTTTGTTGAGCAATAGTGTGGGTTGTGTAAGCATTGCAGTGTTGTTTGTTGCAAAGATAGTGAATGCCACCGGAATAATTTTTTGCGCGATATGGTTGAATTTCAGGTTGTAAAAAAAAAGCCGGCTCTTTTGAACCGGCTCTTTCTGAATATTAATAATTAACTCCTAACAATTGTTTGATCTCTGTCGGGTCCCACAGAAACAATCTTAATGGGTACCTCTAATTCCTTTTCCAGGTAAGCTATATAGTCTTTCAGCTCTTGTGGAAACTGATCTTCCGACTTAAGTCCTGTTAGGTCTTCTTTCCAGCCTTTCAACTCAGTATAAACGGGCTCCACATAATCGGTAAGCTCAAAGGGAAAAGCTTCGGTAACTGTGCCATCAGGCAGTTTGTAGGCTGTGGCTGCTTTAATTGTCTCAAAATTGCTAAGCACGTCGCCCTTGGTCATAATTAATTGGGTTACACCATTAATCATTACCGCATATTTAAGTGCTACCAGGTCAATCCATCCACAACGGCGCGGACGTCCGGTTGTTGCGCCAAACTCATGACCCGCTTTGCGAAGTGCTTCACCGCTTTCATCAAACAATTCGGTGGGGAAGGGACCGCTACCTACCCGTGTACAATAGGCTTTAAAGATACCATATACCTCGCCAATTTTATTGGGAGCTACGCCCATGCCTGTACAAGCACCGGCACAGATAGTATTGGATGAAGTAACATAGGGATAAGAGCCAAAGTCGATATCCAGCAGTGTGCCTTGTGCCCCTTCGGCCAGAATAGACTTGCCTGCCTTCATGTATTTGTTGATTTCGTGCTCGCTGTCAATCAGAATACACTTGCGTAATGCTTCGATGCCTTCGTCAAGACCCTTCTCGTAATCAGCTACGTTATACTCAAAGTCAAACATCTCCAGCATTTTGAGGTGTTTCTCCTTTAAGGCTGCGTATTTTTCTTCGAAGTTATGCAATATGTCGCCCACGCGCAGACCGTTACGTCCTGTTTTATCCATGTATGTGGGACCAATGCCTTTGAGTGTTGAACCAATCTTGGTTTTTCCTTTTGAGGCTTCTGAGGCAGCGTCCAGGATGCGGTGTGTGGGTAGAATCAGGTGTGCTTTTTTAGAGATGTAGAGGTTTTTACTAATGTCAAAACCTTTTTCTTTTAAGGAATCAATCTCTTCTTTGAAAGTGATGGGGTCAAGCACTACGCCATTGCCTACAATGTTTGCTTTGTCGCTGTGGAAAATTCCGGATGGAATATTGTGCAGGACGTGCTTGAAATTATCAAATTCTAGTGTATGACCAGCATTCGGACCTCCCTGAAAACGGGTGATGACATCGTATTTTGGTGTTAAAACATCAACAACTTTTCCTTTGCCTTCGTCCCCCCATTGGAGTCCTAGTAAAACATCAACCTTCATTCTCTTATCTTTTAAATTATGCTCAACGAGCCTGTTGTCTATAATGCAAAACCGGGTGTATAGCCGGGTTTTAAGGGTGTTAAGTGGTGTGCTAAAAGGTCTTAACATGAAAAATCGGACTTCCAATTGCTCAGAATTCCGATCTGTAAAAATACACATTATACCTTTAAAAGCTATTGCAAAGTGTAATTTTTTTAGGAGAAGGTTTTTTCATCTGTTTCGCTCTCCTGACATTGGCTACACGTTCCATAAACATACAGTGAATGGTGCGACACATTAAATTTATGGAAGCTGGCTGCATTGTTTAGGACAGTTTGAATACCCGGGTCACAAAATTCGATGACAGTGCCGCAGCTCGTACATATCAGGTGGTCGTGTTGTTTCGACTCGAAGGCTTTTTCAAACTGGGCAATATTTTTGCCAAACTGATGCTTGATAACCAATTTACAATCGAGCAGTAAATCAATGGTGTTGTAGAGAGTGGCCCTGCTTACCCGATAGTTTTTATTTTTCATGAAGATATAGAGTGACTCAATATCAAAATGCCCTTCACGGCTATAAATTTCATCTAAAATAGCATAGCGCTCCGGTGTCTTTCGGTGACCGTTGCGCTGCAGGTATTCCGTGAATAACTGTTTTACCACATCTTTGGCTTCGACCTTATTCATATGCAGTCTCAATTAAAATAGAGCCTAAAAGTAATTAAAATCGGGTGATTAAAAAATACTTGATCGGATTAATCGTCATTCAACTTCCTGGGTATCCAAAGTTAAGCGTAATAAATATATTGCTATTAATGCTTTAGGGATTAATCGGCTTAAAAGGAAGAGGGATGTTGTAGGTTGGGACATCAAAAATGGGGATGGGGTGTGTCTAGGTAACTTATTCTTCTAAAAAAAAGTTAAAGATGAAAACTAGAAAACTTTAAATGCATTTTAAGTTTTCTGGGTGATGCCGGTTTTATATATTTGTCGTGCCATGGAAACAAGACGAAAAGAAATAATTCAGTGCGCTGCATCTTTGTTTCATCAATATGGGATCAAGAGTGTAAGCATGGAAGATATTGCCAGAGAATTGGGCATGTCGAAGCGAACCTTATATCAATTTGTTAAGGATAAAATTGATGTAGTAGAAAGTGTTTTACAATATAATATTGAGTTATTCACCCAATTATTGGAAGTATTTCATAACGATGGGTTTAGTGCAATTGAGCAGTTTCATAAGTACACCAAAGGTATCGATGCTCATTTTCCAAAGATTAACCCATCGATGCATTATGATTTGCGTAAGTTTTACCCTGCCTTATTGGCTAAGGCAGATAAAAAGGTGCAAGGCCTGATACATACTGCTAATGTTGCTAATCTTGAAAAAGGGAAAAAGGAGGGGTTTTACCGCTCAGATATTGATTCAGATGTTATTTCTAATCTACAAATTGTGATTCAAAACTATTTATTTGACCCGTCCAACGATATGATTAAGGGTCCTGATATAGTTGATCGCTATCTAATAAATCAAATCTATAAATATCATTTTCGGGGTATTTGCACACCCAAAGGGATTGAGGAGTTGAAACGCTTTTTTGAATAAGCGTGCTTAATGAATATGTGTAACAGCTAATAAAAGAATATAACATAATGAGAATAAGATTGTGGATGTGCTCGGCATTATTGGCCGTGGGATTTAGTACCATAGCCGCTAATCATGGCGAAAGGCGATGGGTCGATGAGAGTATTGAGAACGATGAGAAAGAATCATATGTGCTGAGTTTGGAGGAGGCCAAAGACCTGGCTTTGACATACAATGTAACCCTGAAAAATGCAGGCTTATCCATTGATAAAGCCAACGCTGCCATGTGGGAGGCCATTGCTCAGGGCTTACCACAAGTTAACGCCACGGTTGACTACACTACTTTCTTTGGTGCTTCTAATACAATAGAAATGGCTCCTGGGGCAAGCACTACTATCGACTTTAATAACACGAGCAATTTAAATGCAACGGTTTCGCAGCTAATTTTTAGTGGCGCTTATATTGTGGGCTTGCAAGCGGCAAAGCTGTATGAAGAAATGGTGGCTAAAACTGCCGAAAAATCGGAGTTGGATGTGAAGCAGCAGGTGGCCAATGCCTATTATGCCATTCTATTGGCTGAAAAGACAAAAGATATTCTGGAGCAAAACCTCGAGAATGTAATGGAGATTCGCAGTAAGACAGAAATGATGTACAAGACGGGGGTGGCCGAATCAACCGATGTAGATCAGCTATCCATTCAGGTAACCATGCTGGAAAGCTCTCTTCGAACAACGGCCCGAAACACTTCACTTGCCTATGATATATTAAAATTGCAAATGGGTATTACGCCCAATGCCAAGGTGGAATTAACCCAAAGTATTGATGATTTTTTTGAGCCTGAAAGTTTCTATTCATCGTTGCTACGCGCATTTAATGTAGAGGAGCATGTTGATTATCAGTTGGCAGATCAGCAGGTTGAAGTGTCGGATAAGCAAGTGAAGCTTGCCAAAATGGAATACCTACCTACTATAGGTGCGGCCTATAACCACCTGGAACAAATACTGGCACCAAAGTTCAATATGAATCCTAAGAATACGCTCACCTTCAATATGAATATCCCAATTTTCTCATCGGGACAGCGTAAGGCCAAGGTTAAGCAGGCAAAAATTGATTTGGAAACTGCCGAAAATAATATGCAGCAGTTAAACGATGCTTTATTAGCTAAAGACCGCACCATTAAAACGAACCTGAAAACAGCCCTTGATCAGTATGATGCTCAAATGAAGAATGTGGAAGTGGCCAAGCGTGTATTTAATAATATTGACCGCAAATATGAAGCGGGCATGGTATCGAGCTTAGATTTAACAACGGCCAACACCAACTATTTAAATGCCGAATCCAGTTATATACAGGCAATGCTTGACGTGTTAGAGGCCTTTGTTGAGTTGGAGCGATTTTATAACAACATCTAATTATTAAAACAATAACATTAGAATATAATGAGAAAGATTTTGCTTTTAGGAGTTACTTCATTGCTCATCGCGTCTTGCGGTACAAAAGAGCAGACTGCCGATACAGGCGCTGCAGTGATGAAAAAACCAATTAAGACAACACCTGTTGTGCGGAAAACCATTGAGGTTGAAGAAAATTATACCGCAACCATTAACGCTTATGATAAGGTATATCTGGCGCCCAATACTCCGGGTCGTATCAAAGATATTAAAGTGGAGGTGAATGATTACGTGCGCAAGGGTCAGCGTGTGATTGATATGGATGATACGCAGCTCGTTCAGCAGGAAGTTAATTTTGCCAATATTACAAAGGAAATGGCTCGCATGGATACCCTTATTAAGTATGGCTCCATTTCTCAACAGGTTTATGACCAAACAAAGGCTACTTATGATGCCGCCAAAGCCAGCCTTAATAACCTGCGCGAAAATACCGTGCTTAATGCTCCCTTTTCAGGGATTGTTACGGGTCGCTATTACGACGACAACGAGATCTACAGCGGTTCTCCTATTGCAAATGGTAAGGCGGCAGTTGTGACGATTGAATCTATCGACCGCTTAAAAGTTGAAATAAATATGTCTGAACGCTTTTTTCCGGTTGTAAAAAGAGGATTGAAAACGACCTTATCAACTGATATTTATCCCAACGAACAATTTCAGGGTGAAGTATCATTGGTTTATCCCACCATCGACCCGGCTACAAGAACTTTTACGGTGGAGATTACCATCCCCAATGATGAAGGTAAGTTGCGGCCTGGTATGTTCTCAAAAGTGGATGTGAAGCTGGGCGAAAAAGAAACCATAGTAGTACCTGCCTCAACCGTAATGATACTTGATGGCACCAATCAGCGCTATGTATTTGTGGAGAAAAACGGAACTGCAAAATTTGTGAAGGTAGATGTTGGAGCCCGTTTTGATGATCGCCTGGAAATACTATCAGATGAGATCAATGAAGGAGACAATCTGGTGGTGGCCGGGCAGGTTAACCTTAATGATGGAGATCTGGTTGAAGTTAAAAGCTAAATGGGCACAGCTTTTCTAATTTAAATTAATAAAGGCAGCGGGCAGTAAAATACGCGTATGTCAAACTTCTACTTAGGTTGCTAGCTCTATTTGAGCCATTGGCCAAATCGGTGCAAAGAGATTTACAAAAATGGCTTTTTGATTCAAATACCAAAGGCCAGTGTTTCTTTTTGTGCCAAAGAAGGTGGATATCGCCATCTACTTACTGTTCTGCCTGTTCATAAAAAAATCAAACTATGTCAATATATAGTGCTGCGGTTAAGAAGCCGGTAACGACAGTCATGATATTTGTGGCCGTTATTTTATTCGGGTTCTATTCGCTAAAATATCTTCCAATTGATATGTATCCCGAAGTGGATCCACCTTACGTAACCATAATGACGGTTTACGCAGGGGCTAACGCAGAAGAAATAGAAACCAACGTAACCAAGACCATTGAAGATGGCCTGAACTCAGTGGATGATCTGGAAGAGATATCATCAGTGTCAAGAGATAATATGTCGATTGTAACGCTGGAGTTTAGTTGGGAGATTGATATTACCGAAGCCATGAATAATGTGCGCGATGCACTGGATCCGGTAAAAGATCAGCTGCCCGATGGTGCGGATACCCCATTGCTTTTCCGAATGTCAACCAGTATGATGCCGGTGCTCTTCTATGCCGTAAGTGCTGATGAGAGCTTTAGCGGGCTCGAAAAGATAATGGATGAAAAGCTTATCAATACGCTTAACCGGGTAGATGGTATTGGTAGTGTGAGTGTGCTGGGAGCCCCGGGGCGCCGCATTTATGTGGATTGCGATCCGCAAAAGTTAGAAGCTTACGGCCTGTCAACCGCTCAAATTGGACAAGTCATTGCTGCTGAAAACCTTAACATGCCTTCGGGGCATATTAAAATGGGTAACTTTGATTATCAGCTGCGCATCGAGGGTGAATTTAGAAATTCTGACATTATCGAAAACCTGGTTGTGAGCCGCGTTAATGGTAAAACAATCAAAATTAAGGATGTTGCAGTTGTTAATGACAAAGGGCGCGAAGTGGAAATGATTAACCGCTTTAAAGGCAGCGATGGCATGCGCTTAATGGTTATGAAGCAGTCGGGCGCCAACACGGTTGCAGTTGGTAGCGAGGTAAAGCGCGTGATTGAAGCAACCGCTGGCGACTTGCCTGCTGATGTTAAATTTCACTTGCTATATGACTCTTCCAATGATATTCAGAAATCTATCAACAACCTGTCGCAAACATTTATGTTTGCCTTGATATTTGTTGTGATGGTGGTGCTGTTGTTTTTAGGAAGATGGAGGGCCACCTTTATTATTGCCTTAACCATTCCCATATCGCTAATTGTGGCATTTATCTACCTTTATGTTTCGGGAGGATCGATTAACGTTATTTCTCTGTCGTCGCTTTCTATCGCCATTGGTATGGTGGTGGACGATGCCATTGTTGTGCTTGAAAATATTATTAAGCACATTGAGCGGGGTAGCTCGCCCCGCGAAGCGGCTATTTATGCTACTAAAGAAGTATGGTTATCGGTTATAGCAACTACCCTTGTTGTGGTAGCTGTATTTTTCCCCTTAACATTAGTCGGCGGTCAGCCAGGTGTACTCTTTAAGCAACTGGGCTGGATTGTTACAATAACCGTTGTTACATCCACTTTGGCAGCGGTAACGCTAACACCTATGCTGAGTGCAAAAATGCTTAGGCTGAGAGAAAAAGTTAACGGTAAAACATCATGGTACGATCGTAGCATTATACCGGTATTGGATAAAATTGATGAGCTGTACGGAAGGGTTGTGCGTTGGAGTATTTACCATAAAAAAGTCATTATTCCTTCTATGCTGCTCGTATTTATTGGAACAATGGTATTGGCTCGCTTTGTGAAGTTTGAAAATATGCCTGAGCAGGATCTGGGTATGATGACGATTAATTTCGAATGCCAAACCGGTACGCGGGTTGAAAAAACAAATGAAGTAGCCGAGCAGGTAGAGTCATATATTCTTAGTGAAATGGATGATGAGTTGAAGATGACTTTTATCTCATCCGGTTCTGATGAAGATGGGGGAATATCAGCCATTTTCGGCGCATCGGGAAGTCACGTTGTGGAAATGCGTGTTAAACTGGTCGATTTGGCAGAACGAGAGCGATCGATATGGGAGCTGGCCGACCTGATTCGTTCAAAGATGGCATCGATGCCTGAAATTGTAAGTTACAATGTTTCCACCCAATCGCAGGGTATGGGTGCTTCCAATACGGTGGATGTAGAAATCTATGGTTACGATTTTCAGACCACCACTACTTTTGCCAATCAGATTGCCGAACGCCTGAAAACACTCGAAGGTGCTGAGGATATCTCCATTTCGCGTGAGCGGGAAAAGCCACAGTTACAAGTCGTATTTGATCAGGATAAACTGGCCGAATATGGGCTGACAACTGCCTCGGCCTCCACGGCTGTGAACTATGCCATTCGCGGTCTTACCGCTTCAAAGTTTAGAGAAGAGGGTGAAGAATACGACATAGTAGTGAGGTATAACGATGCCAGCAGAACTTCTATTGCCGATATTGAGAATATTAGCATACAAAGCCCATTAACAGGCCGCCTGATTAAGCTTACTGAAATAGGGCATGTAGAAGAATATTGGGCCACGCCAACTATTGAGCGAAAAACGCGTCAGCGCATTGTAACGGTGTCAGCAGCACCTGCCAAGGGCAAAGTGCTATCAGATGTGGCCGCTGCGGTAACAGCTGAGTTAAAAGTTATTGAAATACCCAATAACGTATCGATTGAAATTGGGGGTGCTTACAAAGACATGCAGGAGAACAACGCCGATTTGGGCTTGTTATTCCTTATTATTGTGATGCTGGTATTTGTGGTGATGGCTTCACAGTTCGAGTCTTTGGCCATGCCCTTAATTATTATGACATCCATTATTTTCTCCTTCTCAGGCGTAATTATCGCCTTACTGCTGACCAATACCACAGCATCCATGGTTGCTATTTTAGGAGCGATCCTATTGGTGGGTATTGTGGTGAAAAATGGTATTGTAATGATCGACTTTATCAATTTGCTGCGCGAAAGGGGTATCGAGTTGCACGAGGCTGTGGTAACGGCTTGTAAGAGCCGCTTGCGCCCCATTTTAATGACTGCTATGACCACGGTGCTGGGTATGTTACCAATGGCATTGAGCGTGGGCGAAGGCTCTGAGATGTGGGCACCGATGGGTATTACCGTAATTGGCGGCTTGCTGTTTTCAACGATTATTACGCTCATTATTATTCCGTCGGTTTATGTCTTAATGGCAGTGAAGGGCAGTAGGAATAAAAAAGCACAGGTTTATAAAAAATTCAAATTCCTGGATAAGTAAAATTAGTGAGCTGATTGCAAGCCTCCGGGCTTGCAATGGCTGGCTGATAGGTTTAATGGTACACCGTTAAAAGAGATTTACAATGAAATCAGTTTTTATAGTATATAATCAGGCAAATACCGAACGTGTAGAGTATATGCTGGATCACCTGCAGATAAGAGGTTTTACCATGTGGGATGAGGTGAAAGGACGCGGTAGCAACAGTGGAGAGCCGCGCATGGGAACACATACCTGGCCAGAAATGAACTCGGCTGTGATGGCCATTGTTGAAGATAGCAAAGTTGAAGTACTGTTAGATGCCGTTAAAAAGCTTGATAATATCAACCACGAAGTGGGTGTGAAAGCTTTTGTATGGGATATTCTTCAAATGGTATAACAGGGACTTAATACCCTTGCTTTATCTTTAAAGGTATGATCAATAGATAGATATAAATACAAAGATCCCGTTTTTTCGGGATCTTTGTATTTTTTTTATTTAAACTAAGCGTAATTCTATAGATCAGCCTTAATACGCTCCTGGCGTGTTACATTATGAACCCCTTTTATCTTCATAATATTCATAATGAGGTTATTCAAATCCTCTGTGTTGTGTATGTAAAGATAGATGTTGCCCTCAAAAACACCATCATGACTCTCAAAATTGATGGATCGCATGTTCACGTTTTGGTCTTCTGATATTACCTTCGTTATTTTTGTGACAATTCCCATTTGATCGATGCCCGACAGGTTAATCAGTGCCAGATAGGAGAGTATTTTATGCGATTCCCATTGTGCCGAGACAATACGGTTCCCCTGGCTCGACATTAACTTAAGAGCCACCGGACACTTGCGACTGTGGAGGATAAGCTGATCGTTTTCATCCAGCATGGCCAGTATGTCATCACCGGGGATAGGATTGCAGCAATGGGCAATAGTAAACTGGTTTTGTTCTTCATTATCCGATAGTACTACCTGCTTACTTTTTTTACCCTTAGGCTTTGCTTTTTCCTTTTCCTGCTGTGCCTTGCCAAAGTTTAAGCGCCAGTAGCGTATCCATTTATTACTTGATTTGGTGCTAAGCACCTTATTCAGGTTGTTGAGTTGTAAGTTACCCCTTCCAATTCTAAAATACAGTTCATCGCGGTTTTCAATCTTATGGAAGTCCAGTATTTTTCGAAGTATACGGGAGTTAATGGTTAGTTTTTTCTTGTGCAGCTCTTGCTCCAGAATCTCTTCGCCTTTGCTTATAATTGCTTTACGTTCTTCTTTAAAGGCATTTTTTATGCGTGCTTTAGCTTTTGCCGTCGTTACAAAGCTCAGCCAGTCGTATTTGGGCTGTTGCTTTTCAGAGGTAATAATTTCCACCTGATCGCCGCTTTTTAGGGGATGGCTAAGGGGCACCAATTTGAAGTTAACCTTGGCACCAATGCATTTATAGCCAATGTCAGTATGTATGTCAAAGGCAAAGTCAAGGGCCGTGGCTCCTTTGGGTAGCACGCGCACCTCACCTTTGGGCGTGAAAATCATAATTTCCGAGGCAAAGAGGTTGAGCTTGAAGTCGTCCAGAAACTCCAGTGAGTCGGCATCGGGGTTGTCCAGAAGCTCCTTAATCATCTCCAGCCATTTGTCCAGCTCCGATTCTTTTTCCTGCTGTCCTTTGTATTTCCAATGGGCAGCAAAGCCACGCTCCGCAATCTCATCCATGCGTTTTGTGCGTATCTGAATCTCTACCCACTTGCCATCGGGGCCCATCACCGTGCTGTGTAATGCCTCATAACCATTGGCTTTGGGCGTTGATACCCAGTCGCGCAGGCGGTCGGGCTTGGGTTTGTATATGTCGGTGATCATGGAATAAATGGCCCAGCATTGTGTCTTCTCCGGCAGGTGGCTCTGTGGCGTAAATACCACCCGAATGGCCAATACATCATACACTTCTTCGAAAGGGAGGTTCTTTTTCTGCATCTTACTCCAAATGGAGTAAACAGACTTGTGTCGTCCTACCACATCAAAATCATAGCCTTCGGCCTCCAGGCGTTGCTCGATGGGAGCTTTAAAATGTCGGATAAATTCGTTGTGGTCTTTTTCACTGAGCTGTATCTTTTGGCTTATCTCATTAAAAACCTGGGGCAGCTCATATTTAAGGCTTAAATCTTCAAGCTCTGTTTTGATGGAATATAAGCCGAGCCGGTGGGCCAGTGGCGCATAAAAATATAAGGTTTCACCGGCAATCTTGAGGCGCTTATGGTCAGGCATTGATTTAAGCGTCCGCATATTGTGCAGGCGGTCGGCCAGTTTGATAAGTATCACGCGCACATCTTCAACCATAGTAAGCAGCAGCTTCCTGAAGTTCTCGGCCTGCAGCGATGATGATTGATCGAAAACGCCCTCCAGCTTGGTGAGCCCTGCAACAATGGATGCTATTTTCTCGCCAAAAATATTCTGTAGGTCTTCCACCGTGTAGTCGGTATCTTCCACTACATCGTGCAATATGGCGGCAATCACTCCCTTGGAGCCCAGGCCAATTTCTTCGGCAGCTATGCGAGCTACTTCTATGGGATGCAGAATGTAGGGCTCGCCCGACTTACGGCGCATGCCGCGGTGTGCTTCGTGCGCCAATTCAAAGGCTTTGGTAACTAGCTTTTTATTATCAGGCATCTGACAGCGCGGACAAACTGCCAGTAGCGCATCAAACCGCTCCCTTATCATTTTATCTTCTTCTTCCCAATCCAATTTTGACATACACCGTCTCCTTAAAGTGTCTAAAATACTTATTTACTTTCATTGAAGCAAAGGAAAATAAGGCTTGGGGGGTCATCATAGCAGCGTGCTGCGCTGTTTTTGATTTATGTACTCTCTATTTACCCGCAATCACCGTGATGAAATTCTCCTCTTTAAAATAGGTTTGTGCCAGCTCTTGGAGCCGTTCTCCTGTTATATTCTTTAGTTCGTTAAAGAAGATATGGAAATAATCGCTTGACAGGTTGAGGTCAATGAGGCCGCGGTAATTATCGGAGGTGGCAAAAGGTCCATCAAAGTTGCGGATCATATCGCCAATCAGAAAATTTTTGACAAGGGTTAATTCTTCATCGCTCAATTTCTCCTCACGCAGTTTTTTTAATTCGCTAAATATCTCTTTAACAGCCAGGGGGCGGTTCTCTGCTTTTACGTCGGAGCCAATCATCAGAAAACCACTGTGTTTATAGGTCATGATAAAGGATGATATCCCATAAGTCAGTCCTTTCTCCTCACGAATATTGGTCATCAGGCGCGAACCGAAGTATCCGCCCAACACGGTGTTTAGTATTTGCATTCCATGAAAATCGGGATGCTCTTTATTAAAAAGGGGTATACCAATCTTAATGGCAGACTGCAAGGCGTCGTCTTTTTTGATGATGAGTTCTCGCTTGGGTTTGTCAATCATTGTCGGTTTTGGATCGGGCAGGGGCTCTGCATCGGACCATACTTGTCCAAAATGCTTATTTAGTAAGGTCTTCAGATCATCACCGGGTTGTCCCGAAACAATAATATGGGTACCCTTGGGGATGTAGGCATTTTGGTGAAAACGGACAATATCATCTCGTGTAAGGGCATTAAAATCCTCAAGCGTCAGGTGGTTACCGTAGGGATGGTTTTGTCCATACAGGTTCTGTGTGAAGGCTCGTGTGGCAAGGGTTCTCACTTTACTGCCTTCAATCAGAAACTCCTGCTTGCGCTTGTTTAGCAGGGTGTCAATCTCTTTTTGTTTAAAACTGGGGTTTTTCACCACATCTTCCAGTATCTCCAGTGTTTGGGGTAAGAAGTTACTCAAGGTTACCAGGGTAACAATGGAGTGGTGAAAATGGGCCTGCTGTCCGATGAATGCACCGTAAAAATCTATTTTCTCTGACAGCTGGGCTCCGCTAAGGTGATGGGTACCCTCCGTTAATGCCTTGTTGGTGATAGATGCCAGTAGGGGTTTGTTGGCCTGCACCGAGCCAGCCGGAAAAAGGAAGTCGAGTTTGGCAACATCTTGTGAGCCGGCCTGCATTACATGTACCTTAATGCCATTGTCAAGGCAGAAAGTGTTGATGGGCAGTAACTCAAAGGTATCAATGCTTTTGTATTCAGGTGCTTCTGTTCTGTTAATGTGCATTATTTACTTGCTAGCGTGGTAGTACAAAGTGGATCCGTTTTCGGGACGGAAGGTAGCCCGTGCTGAGTCAAGAATATCGTGGCTTGTTACGGCGCGGTATTTATGAATCTCGTCATTGATGTCTTCGGCCTGCCCCAACAGCTCAAAGGATGCCAGATTCATGGCCTTGTTTAAAAAGCTGATTTCGGACAGTACCAGTGATGACTCAATTTTATTTTTCACCTTTTGCAGCTCGTAATCGCTAACGGCACTTGTCGCTATCTTATCCAGCTCTACGTTAATGGCTGCTTCGGCCTGCTCCATAGAGATGCCCGGTAATAGATTTCCGGTAACAGTAAACAGGCCGGGATGGTGGTCGCCAGAAATGTAAGCATT
This sequence comes from uncultured Carboxylicivirga sp., assembly GCA_947491945.1. Classification (GTDB taxonomy): domain Bacteria; phylum Bacteroidota; class Bacteroidia; order Bacteroidales; family Marinilabiliaceae; genus Carboxylicivirga; species Carboxylicivirga longa. The sequence continues at coordinate 39,658 of CANLLN010000004.1, forward strand.
TACTTCGCTAAACAGTTGCTGTTCCTTCACCAGTGACTGTATCAGTCGGGATGAGGGGCCGTTGGATAGAACGTCGGATAACAGATCAACCGCATAGAAGTCATTATCCATACGTCCGCCAATGTGGAAAGCCTTATAAATCATATCGGCCGGCACAGGGCGCTCAACCGACTGCTGACGTGCTGCTGTTTGCTCCGGTTCCTTGGGAATGGTGGTCTTACTTAGGGAGCGATACGGTATGTCGCCAAACCATTTCTCGGCCAGTTTAAATACTTCGTCGGGTACCACATTGCCACTAACGCTAAGCACGGCATTGTTGGGGGCGTAGTGGTGATAGAAAAAATCCTTTACATCGTCCAGGGTGGCGTTTTCAATGTGGGCGATCTCCTTACCGATGGTTGGCCATCGGTAGGGATGCACCTTATAGGCCATGGGGCTGATCAAAAGAGGAATGTCTCCATAGGGTTGATTCAGGTATCGTTGCTTAAATTCCTCAATTACCACTTTACGCTGCACCGCCAGGCTTTCCTCCGAAAAATTTAGCTCCAGCATTCGGTCAGACTCCAGCCAAAAACCCGTTTCCAGATTGGCAGCCGGCAGTGTGAGGTAATAATTGGTGATGTCGCAGCTTGTCCATGCGTTGTTATCGCCCCCAACCATTTGAAGGGGGGCATCGTAGGATGGTATGTTTTTACTGCCGCCAAACATGAGGTGCTCAAAAAGGTGAGCAAAACCCGTTTTGACGGGTGTCTCATTCTTAGAGCCAACATGATATAGGATATTAACGGCTGCTAGGGGTGTGCTTTTATCCACATGGACAACAACACGCAAGCCGTTGGCAAGTGTTTGTTTGTGTATGTTAATCATTAAAATACAAATCGTTGATCAGTGGTGGCTTCTTCCTTTACCCTGCGGTATTCGCTAAGTAAATCAGTAAACACCTCGTGTACGGGTGGTATGTTATTTATAAGGCTGGCAACCTGCCCAATTTCCAGCTCACCCTCATCCAGGTCGCCTTCAAAAATTCCTTTCTTGGCTCGTCCGCGGCCCAGTAGTTTTTGCAGGTCGAGCGTTGAAGCACCATTTTTTTCTGCGGCATGTACCTGCTCAAAAAAGGCATTCTTGATGAGGCGTACCGGAGCCAGCTTTTTCAATGAAAGGAGAGTGCCTCCCTCTCCGGTATTTACTACCAGCTGCTTAAATGCCACGTGTGCCGATGATTCTTCTGTGATGGCAAAGCGCGAGCCAATCTGCACGCCATCGGCGCCCAGTGCCATCGCAGCAAAAATAGCGCTTCCGGTACCAATGCCACCGGCAGCTATCAGTGGCAAAGTGGTTTGTTTACGAATGCCCGGTATCAGGGTAAGGGTGGTTGTTTCCTCCCGCCCGTTGTGGCCACCGGCCTCAAAGCCTTCAGCTACGATGGCATCAACGCCGGCCTCCTCGCATTTTTTGGCAAAACGCCCATTGGCAATTACATGCACCACCGTCATACCCTTTTCCTTTAAAAAACCGGTCCATTTGGCAGGGTTACCAGCTGAGGTAAACACAATTTTAACACCTTCATCAACAATGATATTCATCAGCTCATCGATGTTGGGATAGAGCAGGGGTACGTTAACACCCCAAGGCTTATCCGTGGCTTTTTTCATCTTTTGTATGTGCTCACGCAATACCTCGGGATACATCGATCCGGCACCCAGCAGGCCCAGGCCGCCGTTGTTGCTCACCGCCGAGGCCAGGCGCCAGCCACTGCACCACACCATGCCACCCTGTATGATGGGATAATCAATGTTGAAAAGCTGTGTTATTCTGTTTTGCATCTTTTAATAATTAGAAATCAATAAATCGACTTCCTATATTAACTATTTATGCGTCGTTTAGTTCGGTTTACCTTCTTTTTAAAGGCTTTCATCTCCCCTTCAAACATATCGTAGGCTACATATTTACATTCGAGCGAGCCATTGTATAGCGTGTATTTCGAGTCGGGACGCAAGCCAACATGCTTCAAGGCCTCGGTGTTGGAGGTAATAATCCATGCCTGCCAGTCGGTGTAGTTACGTTTCAGGTGTGTGCCAATCTTCTTGTAGAATTCGTTGATATTGTCTTTGGTAAGGCGCTCGCCATATGGAGGATTGGTAATCATCATGCCGCGGGGTGCCGGAGGCATATGGTCTTCCATGTTGGAGCGCACGATACGCACTTGTCGGTTAAGGCGGAAATCGAGTGATGCTGTTTTGGCCATGTCAATGGCTTGTGCATTGTTATCACCTCCTACAATATTCACCTTGGGGTAGCGAATTTTGGCTTCTGCTTCGCTATATATTTTTTCCCATAGTGCCTTGTCATAGTCGGCCCAGCTCATAAAGCCAAAATGCTTGCGTTTGTAGGCCGGTGGCATATCGCATGCCATCATGGCTGCCTCCATCAGGATGGTGCCTGTGCCGCACATGGGATCAATCAAGGGGATGTCTTTGTGCCACTTGGCAATCTTGAGCATTCCGGCGGCCAGCACTTCGTTGAGGGGTGCTTTATGGTGGGGGCTGCGGTATCCGCGGCGGTGCAGCGACTCTACTGAGCTGTCTAAAGATACGGTAAACTGGTCGTGTGATACATGAATGTTCACTTGCAGATCAGGCTTCTCGGTATCAACCGAAGGTCGTTGCCCGTTTTTATTTCTAAACTGATCAACAATGGCATCTTTGGCTTTCAATGCCAGGTATTTTGAGTGCTTGAAAAAATCAGAGAAAGCAACCGCATCAATGGCGAATGTGTTTTCTTCGGTTATGTAGGCCGACCAGTCAAACTTATAGATATTCTGGTAAAGATCGTCTTCCGTTTGCGCTTTAAACGTAAGCACCGGCACCAGTACGCGCAAGGCTGTTCGCAAATGGAGGTTCGCTTTGTATAATACCTCCTTGTCGCCTGTGCAGCTCACCGCCCTTTTTAACAGGTTAACGTCTTGTGCCCCAATAGCCGATAATTCTTCCGCCAAGACTTCCTCTAAACCATGAAAGGTTTTAACTAATAATTTCATGCGAATGCGTTTTTCAATAAATCCTTTAAAGTCTGCTATCCTTTTAATAACAGATTGTTATCATTGCTTTCCCCTTGTTCTTTTTCTTTCAGAAGAAAATAGGGCGCGAAGTTACGAAACTTAATATAAACACGCCATTCAGATTCTCATTTTCAGCGGTCTTTTACATTTCTTAACGCGCAGGCTCTGTCTATTGCAGTTGTTCAAGCTGTTCCTGGGTTGTTTTCTTTAGTTTTTTATCCATAAAAGTGCCTGAGAAGATGAGTCCACCAATAATGCCCATAAAAATGTATAACACCTGCTCACCCATGGATGTGTCTGATACCTGTTTGTCAATAAAAAGAGTGCTAAGGCCGATAAAGGCTTTACTACCCGGCACCAGCATAAAAATGCCCGGTATAAGAAATACCAGACGGGGTGTTTTTGTGAGGTGTGCAAAGAGCTTACTGGTGGCCACAGCTACGATGGTACCCACAAAGATACTTACGACAAGCCCGGTAAAGTTTAATAGCGAAGTGGTGAGGAAGCAGATAAAAGCGGTGAGTACCGCCAGGGGTACATCCTTGGCGCGCACCTTAAACACCGGAATTAGCCCCATGGCAAAAAACAGGATGGCAATGTAATTAACCCCAGAGGGAATGTTACCGGCTTCGATGTGTGGGTTCAGGTCGGTGAAAAGGGGAAGGATTGCCAGCCCCAGCACGACTCCAAAAAATTGTTTAAATAAGGATACCAATGCGTCGAACAGCTTGGCTGTGCCCGATACCAGGCTGCGCGAGGTGATTTCCTCAAGGGCTGTGGTAAGCGATAACCCAGGCACAAAAATGATGATGGACGATAGTACCGTCATGGAAATGTTCAGGTCGGGCAGCACCTTGGATAAAAGGCCGGCGGTTAGGGTAGCCATAAACGAGATCATAGACTCTACCGTGCTATGCAGATAACTAGAGTAGCGCGACCAGACGGTTATGCCATAAACAATAGCGCCCAAAGCACCCGATACGGCTACCGACAACCAGTTGGTGTTAAGGATAATGCAGAATGAAGCGGCGGCTATCATAAAGCCAATCAGTTCAATAAAGGTATTATAGCCAATCTTTGCTTTGTTAAGCTTTTTGATGGCTAAGCTGGCCTCGGCAAAACTGAGTTTATTATCAATCACATCATTGGTGATTTCAACGACACGCGAGTAACCGCCCAGGTTAATTTCACCTGGTTTAACTCGCTCAACATGGTTATAGGTGTTTTCCTCATCTTCATAAAATACATAGTTAATCCATGTTGGTAAATCCATGAAGCTGCCGTTTATATCCTTTTTTTCGGCTATCTCCGTGAGGTACATCTCTGACTTATATGAGGGAACGCCATAGACGTGTAAAGCCTTTCCCAGCTCTACGATAAATTTGTATTGTTGCGGAATTTGCATTGATTGATTGTAATTAAATAGATGCCTTGTTGGGCCTGCAAAGTTAGGCAAGATTTACTACGATAGTAAGGATGAAAATGATTTTTGAGAAAATAATGTAATGGATAAGGGCTGTCGTCGCGCAAGGTGTTTGCATTTCGCAAGTAATTCTTATCTTTCTAAGGAAAACAATGACACTAATCATGACTATTCTCCTAAAAATTTTGCCTGCTCTTTTCCTTCTTACTGCCTGTTCGCAGGTTGGTAGTCAAGTATGGAAATTACAAGCGGATGCGCATCTCCCCAGTGCTTTTGAACGTCCGGCCGATCATTGGCTTTTGCCAAAAGTACTCAATGAAATATCGGGGCTCGAATATGATACAACACAGAATGCTTTATTGGCAGTGAATGATGAGGAGGGGGTAATTTATCAGATTAACAAGAGCACGGGGCATACCGATTCGCTCTATAATTTTCATAAAAAAGGAGATTATGAAGGCGTGGCTATCGCCGGTGAGTGTATTTATGTGTTGAAGAGTAATGGCAAGTTGTATCGCTATCATCGACAGAAAGCAGAGATGAAGGCCATTGAAACTATACTCTATGCTAAGAATGATGTTGAAGGTTTGTGCTATGAGGAGGCAACCCGTAGCTTGTTGATTGCAGCCAAAGGAGAAGCCCTGAGCGGAAAAGGTAAGAAGGAGGTTTATCGTTATGATCTGGATTCTAGGCTAATTGATGCCGATCCGGCGTTGATTATTGATGTGGAGGATTTGTATGTTCGTGCACAAAGAGACGGAATTGAGGCTGATCTGCTTTGGCGACTACAGCGATTCGCGCCATCGGGCATTGCCGTGCATCCGCATACAGGGCAATACTTTGTGTTGTCGGCACGGGGCAGTCTGCTTTTGGTGATGGGGCAAAACCAAGTATCCGACTATCTGGTTTTCCTCGATGTGAGATTGCTGCCTCAACCCGAGGGTATATGCTTTTCGCCCGATGGCGATCTTTTTATTGCATCGGAAGGAAAGGGGGGGCAGGGGCGCCTGACGGTTTATAAATTAGATAATCAATAATTGGAATAATATGATTTTAATTTCAATGATAAGCATCGTATCCATAGTTCATACAGCATGGTGCCCTCTTGTGGGTTTGTGTGCTGACACTTATCTTCACCCCTTACTAATACGGATTTGATGAATATTGAAGCAACCATAAAAAATAACTTTCCGGTATTGATAGATCCGGCCTTACTGGCTGAGATGGAGCGCTACTGTACAACAAAAACTCTGGAGGCCGGCTATAATTTTATTGAGATAGGCGATCAGGTGGTGGCCATGCCCTTGCTGCTCGAAGGAGTAATAAAGGTAGTGCGTGAGGATGATGCCGGTAATGAGCTGCTACTATATTACCTGAATGGCGGTGACACTTGTGCTTCTACCTTGTCGTGCTGTATGGAGCAGGCACGGAGCGAGGTGCGTGCTACCGTGATAGAGCGAGTAACGGCGCTGATGGTGCCTATCCGATGCCTCGAAGAGTGGATGCGTAAATATGCAGGATGGCGCAGTTTTATCATGCAATCCTATCGCCTTCGTTTTGAAGAACTCCTGCAAACCATCGATAGTATAGCTTTTAAAAAGATGGATGAGCGGTTGGTGGAATATTTGATTCAGTTATCTGAGGAGCGCAATACCACTACTTTGCTGGGTACCCATCAGGAGATAGCTGATGATTTGCATACCTCGCGCGAGGTGGTGTCAAGGTTGCTCAAGCAGCTGGAACGCCTGGGTAAGGTACGTTTGTCGCGCAATAAAATAGAACTGCTTAAGTTGTGATTTAACCCCTTGCCTGTGTTCTGTGCGGAGCTATGTGACAATAGGCACAAAACAGTTTTTTTGATGACATTAGTTTTGCCCCTGTTAATAACAGGAAACAAAAAACTTAAATAGTCATCAAAATGGAAAAAATTGTAATTATCGGAGGGGTAGCTGCCGGTGCCACTGCGGCAGCAAAAGCAAGGCGTTTATCGCCTGATGCACAAATTACTATGCTGGAGGCCGGTCCCGATGTTTCATTTGCCAACTGTGGATTACCTTATTATATAGCCGGAGATATAAAAAATCGCTCCAGCCTCATTCTGCAAAGTCCTGAAAGTTTTAAGGAACAATACAACGTGGATGTGTATGTCCACACATTGGTTACTGCCATCGACAAAGAGGGGCACATGGTGTACACCCAGGACACGCGTGATGGAAGCAAAAAGCGATATGAATATACCAAGCTGATTCTGGCGCAGGGCGGACGCCCCATACAGCCTGACCTGCCGGGCGCGGGTCTTGATCATGTTTTCAGTCTGTGGACCCTTGGTGATATGGATCGGATTGATCATCACCTGAAGCATGAAGCACCTAAAACAGCAGTGGTTGTGGGAGGTGGCTTTATTGGCCTTGAAATGGTGGAAGCATTGGTGAAGCGCGGCCTGAAAGTGCATGTGGTGGAAAAGATGCCACACGTTATGTCGCTGATGGATGCCGAAACTGCTGGTTTTATCACCCGCGAATTAAAAGAATATGGTGTGGGGGTACATACAGAAACCGGTGTGATTAAGATTAACGATAGTTCTGTTGAGCTGGATAACGGGAATAGCCTCGAGGCCGATATGGTGCTGCTGTCCATCGGTGTGCGTCCTACCTTGCAGCTAGCCATCGATGCCGGTCTGGAGATTGGTGAAGCGGGCGGTTTGTTGGTTGATGAGTATCTACAAACATCGGATGCCGATATTTACGCTGCAGGAGATATGGTGGAGATTGAGCACCGTGTGAGTGGCCGGAAAGTACGTATCCCCTTGGCCGGGCCAGCCAACCGGCAGGGACGTATTGCTGCTGAAAATGCACTGGGTGGCCAACATGCCTATAAAGGATCCATTGGCACCTCGGTGGTGCGTGTGTTTGAGGCGGTAGCAGGTATTACCGGTATGTCGCTGAAGCAGGCCAGAGCCGCCGGTATTGACGCCGATGCAGTGGTGGTGCATAAGGAACATCATACGGCTTATTATCCGGGTGCTGAAACCGTTAGTGTGATGATGATTTATGATCGTCAGACAGGTGTGGTGCTGGGTGGACAGACAGCCGGTTATAAGGGAGCCGACAAGCGTTTGGATGTGCTGGCAACAGCGGCAGCGGCTAAAATTAAGGTGAGTGAAATTGCCGATATGGATTTTGCCTATTCGCCGCCCATCGGTACGGCCAACGATGCTATGAACATGGCGGCTTATGCAGCTGAAAATAAGATGTCGGGCTACAGTCCTAGTCTGCTGGCTTCGGAGCTTGATGATTTTGTATTGGATAAACCGCTGGTAGTGCTGGATGTGCGCGATGTATTCTCGTTTCAGAAAAGTAACCTGAAGGGGGCGCACCACCTGCCATTGGAAATGCTGTCGAAGCACCTGCATGCCATTCCCAAAGAGGCAAGCATACTGGTCTATGATGAGCTGGGTAAAAAAGGTCATCAGGCCTTGCGTACCTTGAAAGGTGCCGGTTTTGATGCGGTCTATAATATATCAGGGGGACATACCTCTTTGCAGCGTTATGCCATGGCTGTTGGCTTTAAAAATATTGAAGTAAGTATCTTGCCTCTGGAAGCTAAGAGTCTTGAGGTAGGAGCGGAAGCCTTGGAGCAGGAAAGTAATCAGGGTATAGATCGCGATGAGACTGCACGCCTAGTGGTGGATGTGCGCACACCCGGTGAGTTTATAACGGGTGCTTTCCCTGATGCCGTGAATATTCCGCTGGATGATATTATGGCCGGTAAAGGTGATTTGGGATCTACCGATCGTGAAATAATTGTGTATTGTGCTTCAGGTGCCCGCTCGGCGTATGCAATGCAGGTGCTGCAACAGCGGGGTTATACCAATGTTAGAAACGGGGGTGGTATTGCGGCCATGATGTCTCATGCTTAATGGATTATTAACGTAACTGTAAAAGGGAATTATGGGCTTATTTGATTTTTTATTCGGGAAAAGGAAGGAAGCTGTGCTTGATGCCATTGAGCGGGGGGGCAGAATTATTGATGTGCGCACGCCGCAGGAGTTTAACTATGGAAGTGTCGATGGGTCGATGAATATTCCCCTTGAGCGCTTGAGTGATGCTGCCATCAAAAAGCTGAAAAAGCTTAATGCACCCCTTGTGGTATGCTGTGCATCGGGTATGCGCAGTGCCTCGGCCAAAGGTGCCTTGCTGCAAAAGGGTATTGCGGAAGTGCACAATGCCGGCAGCTGGCATAAGCTCAACCGCTGGCTGAGTAGCTAAAGCGTTTGTTGAATAAATTCAAAAAGGGCTTGTTTCAACCTTAAATTTGAGACAAGCCCTTTTAAGCTTATGTTATTTTGATTTATCTATAATCCGCAAACGGCAGGGCCCTGCTCAAACACTATGTCACGGGGTATGCCGGCAGCTGCTATGCGATCCAGATCAGCTTGCAAAGCGGGACGGATAGTACCCATTTCTGACAGCATTTTTTTAGCTTTATCGTAGTTGCCATTGCCCTGCATCACTAATATCTCGGCTGATAGTTTGTTCATGGCTTCCGTCATCTTATCGAAATTAACGGAGTAGTAGCCTGTGGCTTTATCATAGCTAAAAGCCTCTTGCTCCTTAAAATAGTTGAAGCGCATCATATTGGCTTTGCCATGTGCACTGGCAGCACCAAAGCGCACCGAGCGAAAGATACCGGCCATAAAGGTTACATAGTTATCCATCAAATCTTTGTTGGGCAGCTCGCCCATCTCGGCCAGTTTCGTCACCATATAAAGGCCCAGAATATCGGCTTTTGCTTCTTCTATCGATGAGGCGGTTTCCTTCATTGCTTCACGCACGCTTTGCTTACCATCCAGAGTCATCTTAATGCCCAGCCCGTGCGCCACCTCATGAAACATGGTGTTTTCAAAAAAGGCATCAAACTTAACATGCTTCTGCTGTTCCGGTGCAATCACCACCTTGCTGATGGGTACCAGTATATGGTCGAATTTAGCCTGCATGGAGTTTTTTAATTGTAGCTTTCGGCTTCCTTTTTCGATATGTACCTGCGGATCGTTGGGCAGGTTAATGGCAATGGTTTTACTGCCCGAATTGCAGTCGCCGGCATAATAAAGGGCGTCATAAGCACCCAAATCACTATCGGTGCCCGGTACTTCTTTCTTGTATTCCGCATCTACTGGCAGCGATTCCTGAAGCTGTGGCAACAGTGCGGCAAAGCGTGTTAGCTTATCCGACCATTCCTTATCCTTAATCAGTATGTAAGCTTCAAAGGCGGCTTTGCTGCCATACAACGCATCTTCGTAGGTTTCAATGGGACCTACAACAAAGTCAATGGTATTTGATTTCATGTCCATCCAGGCCATATCGCTGGGTTGATATTCGTTGTTTAACAAGGCATCGGCGCGCAGGCTCAGATATTTCTTCAAGCCTTGGTCTTCTGCCAGGGCAGCTGCTTTTCGTAATAAATCAGCAACCTGCTTGAGTTCTTTTTTATAGGCTTCGCTGTAAGGTACTACTTCCAGTTCACCCGATTCATCGCGCTTAATAATTGTGTATAAATCCGATTTATTAGGGTGCTCAAAGGCTTCGAATTCTTCCTTGGTCATGTTTTCCGGATAAAACTGAGCACCTTCGGGTTTCTCACCAATACCTTCAACAAAGGATTTGTTATTGTTTAGTCGCTCCCAAGGGCCGTAGTTGATTAGCATAAACTTCTTCAGGTATTCGTCCTGTGTGTTGTTCAGCAGCTGCTGTTTGTTACCCCATGTTTGTTGCCAGAACAAATCGTCCATTATTTGTGCTGCCTCAAAGAGCAATGGCAGCATCTGCTTCTCCTTTTCACTTAATACCGATAGATCAGTAGTTAGTTTAAAGGGGATAAATTCTTCTACTTTTTCCCGGATGTTGGGGTCTTTACTCGTGTAGGTGGTCTTTGGCTGGCAGGCTATGAGTCCTGAAAGTACCAACAAGGGTAAGAATAACTTTTTCATAGTACCTTAATTTGAATGATGTTTTAATTGATAGAAAATACAAATATAGTAATCGTTCAAATTAGGATAGTGTAGAATTGTTTTTATTAACAGTTTGGTTTTATTATTATTACATTCTCAAAGGCTATAGTCGCTAATGATGGTGTAATATTTAATACGTTATGGATACAATAAAATTTAGCATTGCAATTAACTTGTTTATTATCGCTTGCTTAGGAAGCACTGCTCAGGTATCTAACTCGTCATTACTTCATCATACCGTTGATGATACGATACAACATACTGTTGATGTGCCTTTTATTCCTGTTTTAAAGAGCTTAGGAGCCGATGAACAGCCCCATACGCTTTCATCACCCAATGGGATGGTACTGCTAAGAATTAATATTGCTAAAGATCAAATTCAGTATGAGGCTGATTTTGGAGCATCCCCCCTGATACAGCCTTCCGTTTTGGATCTTACTATGGGTAGCATGGGTAGCCTGGCAAGTGGCCTGATCCTCAAAGAGGTGCAGCGTCATTCGGTTGATGAGGTATTGTCGCTTCCCATAGGTGAAAAAAGCAGCTACCGCAAATATTATAACGAGGCCATTTTTTCCCTGACAAATAGTAAAGGTGTTTCTTTTGAACTGGTGTTCAGGGCTTTTAACGAGGGGCTGGCTTTTCGTTATATTTTCCCCGAGAGTGAGTCGCTCTCATCTTTATCGATTAGTGCAGAGGCAACGCAGTTTAACTTTGCCCGGCATTTTACTGCCTATGTGGAGCCTTATAACGAACGATTTTTCACAAAGGCCTCTACTTTAAGTGGCTTTTCACGCACCTTGATACCCTTGACTTTGATTAGTGATGAAGTGAGTGTGAGCATCAATGAGTCGGACAATGATAATTATACGCGCATCGGCCTTAGAGGACACGGTAATAATCGCCTTCAGTCTTTTTTCCTCAGCAGTAGTAAAAAACACACTCTGCCTTTTGATTGCCCCTGGCGTTATCTGGTCATTGCCAGCACACCTGAAGATTTATTTCAGAATAAGGAAATGCTGTATGGCTTATCGCCCGATGATGCAGATGGCCAGAGTTGGGATTGGGTGAAGCCCGGTAAGGTGTTTCGCAGTTGGGAGTTAACTACGGAGGGGGGCATTGCTTCCATCGATTTTTGTAAGGAGATGAATATGCAATACATGATGTTTGATGCCGGGTGGTATGGCTTGGGATATGGTGAGTCTAAGGAGAAAGATCCGCGCTCTAATCCGCTGGATGTGATTGATGCCATTGATATGGAGGCTGTGTGCAGCTATGCGGATCGCCAGGGTATTGGCGTTATTCTATACATTAATAAGGTGGGTTGGAATCATTATAATAATCAGACGATGTTTGATCTCTACGAGAGTTGGGGCGTCAAGGGGCTGAAGCTGGGTTTTATGGATGGTTACTCAGCCACCGGCACACAGCAGGTATATGATATTACCAAAGAAGCTGCCCGCCGCAAAATGGTGGTTAATGTGCACGATGAGTTCAGGTTTACTGGTGCTACTTTTCAATATCCTAACTTGCTAACGGTAGAGGGAATACGGGGTAATGAGTGGACGGCTAATACCGGTGATCATACCACCCTGTTGCCGTTTACCCGTTTTTTAGCAGGGGCAGCCGATTATACGATATGTTACAAAGGAAACGATCCGAATTATAATCGACCCAAAGTGCTGGGTACCACACGGGGGCATCAGCTGGCGTTAAGTGTAATGTATTACAGTCCCTTACAGCACCTTTTTTGGTATGCCGTGCCCGGTATTTATCATGTACCCGTAGAGGTCGAGTTTTTTAAGGAGGTGCCTGTGGTGTGGGATGATTTTAAGGTGCCTGCGGCACGCATGGGTGATTTTGTATCGATGGCACGCCGAAAAGGAGACACCTGGTACCTGGGAACCATTGCTGATAATAGTGCTCGGAATGTAAGCGTACCGCTTAACTTTTTAGATGCCGGCAAAGCATATGATGTTACCATTTACCGCGATGCGATGGGAGGAACTATTGTCAAGGAGCAAACCAGTTTGGATGAGCTTTTGGGCAGCAACCGGCTGACGGGTGAGGGACTTCAAATGGCATTGACTGCCAGTGGCGGTCAGGTGTGTATTTTTAAGCCCGCAACTACCAGTAATATTATAAAAAATAAAGCCGACTTCAGTTTTAAAGCTGTACCAAATCCAAGCAATGGAGTTATCCGCGTGATGTCTAAAGATATGGTGCATCAGGCAAGTATTACCGTATTGTCGCTGGACGGACGTAAGGTATATGAAAATAATAATGTGCTGCCAGGGAATGACAGTATGATTGATCTGTCGGCGAAGCCCGCAGGTTATTACCTGGTGATGATCAATGCTAACGGACGGATTGAAACCCATAAGATACTGAAGAAATAGAAGGTAGGCGGTGCACCATCTTCTGGGGTAAATGCATTTAAAATTTGATAGAGTACTCCGCCTATTAGTACCATCTAAAATTCAGAAGGGTTGGGGGCATTGCACTTCCCCTTTCGATGGAGTAGTGCCCCATAGTGGTTAAAAGGTGAAGTTATTATTGTGTCTCAGGTCGTCAGCATCTATTGTTTAGTGGCCCGCAGCATTTCTCGTTTGCCTTTGGGGCCGGGCAGGCGCTCCATCGTAAAACCAATGCTTTGCATAGTACGTCGTATCACGCCTTTGGCACAGTAGGTAGTGAGTATGCCGCCTGGGTTTAGTGCGTCATACAGTTGTTGAAAAATGGCTTCGCTCCACATCTCGGGTTGTTTCTCAGGTGCAAAGGCATCAAAATATATCAGGTCGTATTTTCTACACAGCTGAATGGTGGTTAAATCGGCTTCATCTTTCAGTAGGCTGAATTGTGGCTTTAGCTGCCCTACTGCATTCCAGGGAAGCTCATGAAGCTTTGTGAGTATTTGCTGCTCGCCTGCTTCTCTGGCAAAATTTAGTTGGGTAGCAGCAGTTGTACTGATTGGATATTTTTCCAGCGCATGATAAAAGATTTTTTTTTCACCCTGATGCAGAGCTGTAAGAAAGGCATTGAGTCCGGTTCCCAGGCCAATTTCCAAAATGCTAATATCTGTTTTTTTACAATGGAGCAAAGCAGGCTCAATAAATACGTGCATCGACTCATTGTAAGCGCCATTCACCGAGTGATAATGCTCATCAAGCTCAGGCACAAACAAGGTGTGTGAGCCATCTGCCGATACTTTTATTTCTACCTGTCGTGTTTTATCTTTTAGCCAGTTGTTATTCATTGTTCTTTGCGTTGTATCCATTTTAGGGTTCATCAATCTCTTCAATTTTTATCTGCTGCCGCTGGCGGGTGGGTAGGAGCGACAGGCGCATCTTCCTGCGAGGTTTACGGGGTATGGTGGGACGATGTAACAGGGATATGTACCAGGCCATGAGACCCAGCCCTTTGGCAATGCTTGACAGGCTGATGGCCCACCATATGCCGAGCATGCCAAGGTACTTCTCTAAGGATAGCACCATGGCGGCAGGCACACGGGCACCGGTGAATACGATGCCTACAATAGAGGGCGGCACCGTTTGTCCGATACCATTGAAAGCCCCACGAGTGATGATTTCAATAATCATAAAAACCTGCGAAACAGCCAGTATCTTTAGGTAGGTGATGCCCATCTGCAGGGCATCTGGCTCGCGCAGGAAAAGGCCGAATATTTCCCTGCCAAAAATTATGAATGCAACGGTGACCAGTGTGCCCAGGAAAATGCCGATGCCCAGCGTGGTGTAATATCCGCGTTTGATGCGATGCCAGTTGTTGGCACCAAAGTTTTGGCCGGTAAAGGTACCCAAGGCTGTTGCAAAACCCGATGAGGTCATCCATGAGATGGCTTCTATTTGAGCCCCCACACTTTGTACCGCAATGGGCACATCGCCCCACTTGGTAATCATGCGTGCCAGTATAAGAGCAAAGCAGGCAAAAAGAGCACTCTCGGCAGCTACCGGGGTGCCCAGCTTGAAAATTTTCAGCGATATGTCTTTGTTTAGGCGGAAGCGTTTGAAATCCGGATCCATTATTTCTTTCATCCACACAAAACGGATGATGAAGATGATAAATACAACCAACTGAGCGATAACGGTGGCCCAGGCAGCTCCGTCCACACCCATTGCCGGCAAAAAACCAATGCCAAATATCATTAGCGGATCGAGCAACATGTTAAGTCCCAGTCCTACCAGTAAATAATAAAAAGGAAGGCGGCTATTGCCTGCACCGTTGTATATACCTTGGAAGGTGGGGTTGATAAAAGTAAAGAGGAAGCCCAGAGATACGATGCGTAAATAGCCAATGGCATCAACTTCAACCTTAATAGCCGATAAGCGAAAAATTCCGATGAGTTGTGGAGCAAATACCAGAACAATAAGCACTAAGGTGGTCGATAACAGCAATGCCCAAAAGAGGGAGTGACGGGCAAAGCGAGCTGCAGTCTCTGTCTCTTTTCGCCCAATAGCCTGTGAGACACCCACTTCGGCGCCAATGCGCGTGACAAGTAAAATAGACATCCCCAGCCAGATATAAAATCCGGCACTGCCAACTGAGGCCACGGCATCGCTACCCAACTGACCCAGCCAGATCATATCCGTTAGGTTATAAGCCATCTGCATAAGTGAGGTGCCTATAATGGGGAGCGCCAGGGTGAGTAGTTGCCGGAAAATAGGCCCTCTTGTTAAGTCAACCGTCTTGTTCATAGTGGCTGCGAAGATACACCTATTTGGTGGAATGCTGTCGATTTTTTTTTGAGTGAGCTTTCTCACAATGGTCAAGAGTGCTGCAAATGGGAGTCATTGGTTCGCATTATAAATATTAACTTGCCGTCGGATAGAAGAGATGTTGCAACGAAAAATTATACATATCGATATGGATGCCTTTTTTGCTTCCGTTGAGCAGCGTGACTTTCCTGAATTAAGAGGGAAACCGGTTGCTGTGGGTGGCAATAGTGAGCGGGGAGTGATTGCAGCAGCCAGTTACGAAGCACGGAAATTCGGTGTGCGTTCGGCCATGCCATCCAAAGTAGCTGCGCGTCTTTGTCCTAAGCTTATCTTTCAAAAGCATCGCTTTGAGGTGTATAAAGCTGTATCGCAACAGATACGTGCCATTTTTTTTGAATATACTGATTTAGTTGAACCTCTATCGTTGGATGAGGCATTTTTGGATGTGACAACCAATAAGAAAGGGATTGAATCGGCTACGCAGGTGGCGCGTGAGATAAAACAGAAGATATTTGACACAACGCAGTTAACAGCCTCTGCAGGGGTGAGTGTGAATAAGTTTTTGGCCAAGGTGGCAAGCGACCAGCGTAAGCCCAACGGAATTTTTGTGGTTAAGCCCGGAGGTGTGCAGTCTTTTATTGAGCAGTTGCCCATCGAAAAGTTTTTTGGGGTGGGAAAGAAAACAGCCTGGAAAATGCATCAGCTCGATATTCATAAGGGCAGGGATCTGCTGCGCTTTGATTTGCCGCGTATGATGCATTACTTTGGGAAGGCCGGGCAATATTTTTACGATATTGCACGTGGGATAGATGAGCGCCCGGTCAGGCCGCATCGTGAGCGTAAATCGGTAGGCATCGAAAATACTTTTAGTAAAGACCTGGTAGATGACCAGCAGATACAAATGGAACTGAGTCGGCTCAAAGAAGGTTTATTGGGGCGTTTGCTTAAAAGTGCCAAGCAAGGAAAAACATTAACCCTTAAGGTGAAGTTTGATAATTTTGAACAGATCAGTCGTTCAAAAACGATTGATGATGTCATCGATAAGAAGCTGTTAGATGCACTGGTTGCAGATTTGCTTAGTGAAGCCCCATTAAACCGACCGATACGGCTCCTGGGGCTTACTGTTTCTAACTTTAAAGAGGCCCATGAGGAGCCTGAGGCCTTACAGCTGAGCATTAACTTTAAATACTAGGAGGAAGGAAGGTGTTTACTGATTATTTGTGTTTTCTCCCTTATGTCACGCGTGATTTCGTGGGCTGATATGGTGGCACCTGAAATGGAGTCGATCGTTTTACCTACTTCCAATTCCTTATCATCCTTGTGATAGCCTATAAACTGTTTAAGCCACCCTTTAGCAGTTACTTCGTGGCCATGGGTGGCTTGATAATTGAAGACCTTAACACTTCTAACTTCACCGTTTCGATTGAATACCACCAGGTAATCAAAGTACTCCGAGGGGCCATTTTCCGACAAGGGGTTGGGCATGGAGCAGCCGCCTGCACGGCAGCTGTTCACACGACCAATGTACATGTATTTAATTTCAGCATCAGGATTGTCGCAGGAAATATTAAAAAACTTACCTTCCATGCTCGCTGCGTCATCTTTCGTCAAGGTCAATTCTGTTAATTGTGGATTACTCAGGTTTAAGCTTTTCACAAGCGTCTTATGGATGGCTCTGTGCTTGTAGTTAATATCTCCACGCCCTAAAGCTGCAAAGCTTAGGGTTAATAATGCAATAACTAATACTGACTGTTTCATAATTTTTAAAACATTACACCAAATCCGGCATTAAACGTCTTTGCATATTCATTATCTGCAGCTGACTTAACAAATTGCATGTCTGCTTTTAACACTGCATTTTGTGTTAGTTTCAAAGTTAATCCTGTAGTAATTGCCTTAATATCATAGGCATTATTTTGTAGCAAATCACCCGCTGTTTTACTATGGGTATCATAAGCTTCGTAGCGTACAAAAGGAATCAGCCCAGTCTTTACGCCGTCAAGATGTTTAAACACAT
Source organism: uncultured Carboxylicivirga sp. (assembly GCA_947491945.1). Lineage (GTDB taxonomy): Bacteria > Bacteroidota > Bacteroidia > Bacteroidales > Marinilabiliaceae > Carboxylicivirga > Carboxylicivirga longa. Next base: position 56,893 of record CANLLN010000004.1, read on the forward strand.
TGTAGGCAGCTTCCAGGTAGTAGCCATACATGGCGCTCCCTAAGTCATTACCTGTAAATTCATTGTATTGTTTCGTGTTTGAAAGTGATGTGTGGTAGTATTGGCCTCGTAACTGTAGCCCACCATAAGTGTAGCGTGCATCCAGGCCAATCATTGCCATACCAACCACCGATGAGTCTGCTTTGGCAAGGGCATCTTTATCGTTTTTGTCTATCCCATCGTAAAGGGTACTTTGTGTATTGCCAAAATAGCCCGATAATCCAATGTTGAGACCACGAATGCCAAAGTATTCAATTCTACCGGCGAAGTTGGGTGAGCTAATGTAGGCTTCAGCTCCTTTCTGACGGCCTTTGCGAAGGCCATTTTTGCCACTGAACTTACCACTGCTGTCATAGCCGTTAAATCCGCCTACCACATAGGCTTGATAGCGCATTGATACTGGTAAAATATTGCCGGTGAAGCCGGCCCCGATTTCACGCCAGGTCGTTGGTGCAATGTATTTATCAATTAAGGGGCGCTCTACGCCATTAAAAGTGTTGGGCTCATGATATTCGTTTACAATGCCCATAGGGATGAGCATCAAACCGCCTCTAAGTTGAAAAGCATTGCTTAGTTTGTGCTGTATAAAAGCTTGTTCTACATATACTTCTTTTACATGCTCAAATTCCAGTTCCGAAATAAATTGGGTTTTTTCGTTGAAGTTGTAACCCAAAAGCATTACTATTCTGTGTACATCTAATTTACCATTGTTGTGGGTGTCAGCATTTAACTGCTGATTATAATGTACCTCACCATATCCGCCAATGGTCAGCCCCTGCGATGTTTTCAGCATGCGCTGAGCAGCGTTCAAATGCGGTTCACCAATTTCGTTTTCCTGTGCTTTTGTGCCAATCAGCGTGGCGCTTGCAATGATCATTAAAAGTAAAATCTTCTTCATCTTTCCTTCGCGTTATTAAATACCCTTCTCTTTTATCTAAAAAGAATATGGATAGTGAATTTTATATTTCGGTACAAAAATACGTGATGGAGTGATGCTGTAATATCCCCAGATATTGGGAAATTATGGTTTGACACAGTGTCAGCCTGTACTTTTAATCTGCGGTTAATTTATCCTAGAGGCTTGGTTACTAGCAGTTAGTTCTGAAAGTTCTATATTAATTAAGCATATTCGCAACAGTTCTTTATAAGCAATTTACGCTGGATAACTGTTCTCAAAAACTTATTAAACGCTCTACTGGGGGATGTGCACATCCCTATTAGTAGGGATAAAAAAACTTCCACCGTAATCGATGGAAGCTTAAATTTAATCTCTTGTGCTTTTTACAATGCGTTGGTCTCTTCTGAGATGCTCAGAAATGATTCCATCATGTCCTTTCTCAGTTTGCGATAGAACGCTTTTACCAACTTGGGATTGTCCTTGCCATCGGGGTGATTGGCTTTGGCCACCAGGTTGTTTCTGAATTCAATGGCTTTTACCATCACTTCGGCAATCTTATCATTATCGACATCTTCCTTAACCAATTGTTTTACATAGGCCTCCGTAACTAATTCGGAGGCTAAAAAGTTGATGTCTTTTTTTAATTCTCTAACATTTGCCATATTATTATGATTTAATGTATTAAATACCATGCAAATGTAAATATTAATTGGAAGAAACGAAATAGGAGTCTTCTTTCTGTATTTTAAATCTTTTTAATCTCAAAAAGGTGTGGTTAATTATTTGTGCTTTAATGGCTTTGTGTTATAAGCAAATTGATAATGCACCTAAACAATCCTACATTTCTTTTTGTTGTCAAACAATAGTTTTGTTTTCATTAGTATTGTATGGATCTATTGAAATTGGTTAATACTTTTTGATTTGCTTATCTTTGTAGGTTTTTAATTTATAATAATAAATATTGATGTATGAAAAAGGTAGTTTTACTTATTGCATTATTGGTGGGTATTGTGTCGCATAGTAATGCGCAAGAGGTAGGTTTACGTTTTGGTGGTTCCAATGGTTTAGGCGGTGTTGCAATCGATGGTGTTTTCTCCATGGGTCAATTTAGTCGTGTTCATGCCGATTTGGCCTTTTGGGATGGTTATATGGGTATTGATGGTCTGTGGGATTTTATCTACCGCCCATTAGGAGAAGAAGCGTTCAACTGGTATGTTGGAGTAGGACCCTCGTTGCTTGTTGGTGATGACTTTTGGTTGGGTGTTTCCGGTGAAGTGGGTTTAGAATATGGATTTAAGGAGGTTCCCCTTGTATTGGGTATTGATTGGCGCCCCACCTTCTGGGTGATTGATGATACACATTTGGGTGTTGATTCGTTTGGGCTTAACATTCGTTGGGCTTTTGGTAAGTAAGAGATTTGGTATTTAGTATGACATGGGGCTCATCACGTTGTGGTGAGCCTTTTTTGGTCATTGCACGGTATATTGATGGCGGCTGAAAGCTAAAATGTTAGTCGCATCAATATTGTTATCTATTAAATATTGTCGTTAATCATCAAAAAACCGGCGTTTGCCAAATGTGTAAGTAATAAGTGTCACTGGCAGAAGTTGTTTAGCAGGCCTTTGTTATCTTTGGACTTACAAAGTTAAAAGAAAAGAATATTTCATTAATTAAAGATATCCGTTACTACCTAACCCAAATTGTAGAAACACGTAGTAAGTAAAAGGCTTTCGATCGGAAGCCTTTTTTTTATGCCTTAATACATGAAAATGTTAGGTATTTGATTGTTATTCGGCATAAGTTGAGCGCTAGGTTGTTTAATGTTAGCATTAATATTTCGGAATATGTTTACGCTATGCTAATTCAGTGATTAGCAATGACCTGTAGTGCATAATTGAAAAATCCTTAATTAAGTACGTCTTTTTTGCAACATTCTAGTAACATAGTCAGTATTATAGTATAGCTGGAAGTAAGAATGATGAGGATGTAGTATTTCTCCTCTGCGGCTCATTGGGGCGGGCTGTTAATTACAAGTAGCTAATGTTGATTGAGTTGGGATATTTATATAGATGCCATTGAAGAATTATTGTGCACTCTTATAATAAGATGCAGATAATGATAGTGACCTAATATAAGTTCTATGCGAAAGAAGCTTTTTGTTACTTGTTATTTGATAATGCTGTTTGCTTGTGCCCAGGCGCAGGTGGGCAGAGAGTTTTGGTTTGCGGCACCCGATGTGAGCTCGGGGCATGGCGATGATCCTATCGTATTTCGTATCACGGCCATTGAGCAGGATGCTAACATAACTGTTAGTATGCCGGCCGACGGAGGTCGCATTATCAGTCAGGTGCGTGTTGCTGCCAAAACACAACAGCGCATTGACCTGGATAAGGATATGGTAGAGAATCATCCTTCTGATCAGGTCAATAACAAGGGTATTCTTATTACCTCCGATGCCGATATAACGGCCTATTATGAGGTGGCCAACGGAGTTAATCCCGATAAGTTTACCCTGAAAGGACACAATGGTATAGGTAACGAGTTCTTTATACCTTCTCAAAATACCTTTCGAAATAAGCCGTTGAATCCAATTGGTGATGAAAAGGTAGATATTGTGGCCACAATGGATAACACAACCATTACCATTATACCAACAGTTGCTGTAGTTGGCCATCCTGCCAATAAGCCTTATACTATCGTCTTAAATAGAGCTCAGACTTATTGTATTGAAAATATCAATGATAGTGACGCTTCCTCTTCATTGGCAGGCACTCATATTTCTTCCGATAAAAGCATTGCTGTTACCATAAGTGATGACAGTGTATGGCAAGGTAACGGTTTTGGTCCCTACGATTTGATTGGGGATCAGTTAATTCCAACGGCTGTCATCGGTACTGAATACATTGCTGTTAATACGAATCCTGATGACCGTACCATCAATAAATTGTATGTATTGGCCACTCAGGACGATACTTATGTTAGTGTTATCTATCAGTCCCAACGCATGGTGAAGCACTTAAATATGGGCGAGCAACTGGATTTGGATATTGAAGGAAATGCATTGTATGTGGAGGCAGATAAGCCGGTATACGCCTATCAGCTGGCCAGTTTGTGGAACAAGAGTGGAAATGAGATGGGAAGTGCTGTACTGCCCAGTGCCAGCTGTACGGGCTCTCGTACAGTTAGTTTCGTGCGTACCTTTACCCTCGACTTTTGGGTGCAGTTGCTAGCGCAACAAAAGGACTTGAATAATTTTGTGTTACGTAATCAGAGTGGTACCGTCCTCAATGACTTAAACAGCCTTGCGTGGGAAAAGGTAGAGGGTACGGGGGCAGATGGTGCCAATGAAACCTGGTATAGTGCTATTATAAAGCTTGATATAACCACCGGATCGCCTCACACCATTGAAAATACCGGGGGGCTGTTTCACATGAGTGTGCTGGACGAAAATCAGGGCAGTGTGAGCTATGGTTATTTTTCTTCCTTTGGTCAGCTAAGGGTCGAAGGACTTAATCAGGGCTGTCAGGGCGATGCAATTGTGCTGAGTACAACTACACCCATGAAAAGCTATAACTGGTTCTCTGATTATAGTCCCAACACGGTGTTGTCCGACGAAGCTACGTTAAGTGTAACACAATCGGGGCGCTATTGGGTAACTGCCGAGGTAAATTTTGGCGGATGTAAACAGACTGACAGTATTGCCGTGGAATTTAAGATGCCGGAATTTGATTTGGGACCTGATACCATCGTATGCCCTGGAGAAACTGTTAATATAACAGTTCCCGATGGATTGGGTAGTTACGAATGGTCCGATGGCTCATCGGATAATACCAATGCTGTTAGCGTGGCCGAAAATGAAACAAAAGAGGTGTGGCTAACCGTGACCGACGAGCTAAACTGTGCCAATACCGACCGTAAGCAGGTTGCTACCCATTCCTTACCTAATATTTCACTGTATTCAAATGCTGTTTGCATGGGTGAGCGTGTCGTGGCCGATACCACTAATATTGAACGTTTTGAGTGGTCGTTAAACGGCACGGTGTTAAATATTGATCAAACACAGAATTTCATTGAGCCCAAAGTATCAGGAAGCTATCAACTTACTGTCTGGGGTGCCGAGGGTTGTTCTGTAAGCGAAACATTTGACATCACGGTACATCCTTTACCATCCTTTACCATGGCCGATCAATTGGGATGTTTGGCAGGCACTACCACTATTGAATCACCACTTAAGGGGGCTGGCTATTCCTACAAGTGGTCCGATGGTAGTACCGGCAGTAACCTGGATGTAAACGTAGCCGGTGATTACAGCCTCGAAATAACTGATGCCAATGGATGTGCTGCAAGTGATGATTTTCACTTTGATTTTTTACCTCCCAAACCCTTTGATTTAGGCGAAGACCGTGAAGAGTGTGCCGGCATTACATTAACGATCAATCAAGGAAGTGATTATAGCGATTATAAGTGGAGTTTTCAGAAGGAGGGTGTTGGAGATATCAGCGAGATTCCGGGAGCAACCGATTCGATGTATAAAATTGAAAATGCCACCCCTGAAAATAGCGGCCGCTATTATGTAACGGCTATTGATAGAGATGGTTGTGCATTGGCGTCTGATGTACGTGTTTCATTTGTTGACGCGCCCGATCCTACGGTTTGGATCGATCAGGCACTTTGTGAAGGAAAGGAGATCACGGTTTCTGTATCAAGTGGATATGAGAATTACAGATGGTGGCGCGAAGATTTAATTACGGGTGATAGAACAGCGTTAAGCACCTTTAATGATGCATCAAAAATATTAGTTTCTCAGGATGGGAAATACGAAGTGGAAGCGGTGATAGGCGGTTGTCAAAAAGTGAATGAAATTAAAGTACTGGAGCATGCTAATCCTAGCGTCTCGTTGGTAGCCCCGGATAATAAGTGTTCCGAGACGACTGCAATTGTAAGTGTCGATAGTTTTACGCCTGGTAGCGGTGCCTTCGATTATTTGGTGTTTGATGGTGGCTTACGCCGCTACACCGATTGGAAGACTGCGGAGCTGGAAATAGAGCAAGCCGGTACCTACAGGGTAGAAGCTTTCGACGAGTATGGCTGTTCAGCAATTGCTTCCGTGGATGTGGGAACTTACGCGACTACTTCAATAGAACTACCGGAGCAATCATCAACCTGCGAAAACGTGGCACTTGTTCTGTCCAACCCCGTTGCCACAGCACGCAGCTATGATTGGTATAAAATTACAGCTGAAAGTGATCAGCTTGTGGCAAGCAACACCGCTTTGTTAACAACAGAATCAGGTTCTTATCGCCTTGTTGTAGAGGATGCTAATGGCTGCATGAATTCTGATACGGCAGTGGTGAGGGCTCTGCCGGTGCCGGCCATTGAGTTAGGTGTCGACCGTGAGATGTGTGCCGGCGATACCATCGTATTAGAAATTGATGATGCTTATGCCGGCTATCGTTGGAATGGTAATGACAACCTTAATAAGCCTTACCTGGCAGTGACAGTTAGCAATAATTACTCGGTGGAAGTGACTAATGAGCACGGCTGTAAGGCCCAGGATGCCGTTCAGGTTGTAGTGAATCCATTGCCTGTTTTGCATGTTAATGATGTTTCAACGTGTAGTGGTGAGTTGGGCACACTGACAGTGCCTGCCGGACTTAGTAATTTTTACTGGTCCAATGGTGCCACAACACCTTCCATCACCGTTACCCGCGGTCTTTATACTCTCACCGCCAAGTCTGACAGAGGCTGCGTTGGTGAAACAAACGCCCGCGTAAATTGGTATCCGGTGCCCGATGTGTATATTGGGCCGGACACCGCCATCTGCCCCGTTGATACGCTTCTCTTAACTGCCAACGGTAATTTCGATTATTACGAATGGCACAATGGCGATACGGGCCCCGTTTCAATGGCAAACATTGCCGATACGGTTAATGTGGTAAAGGTGCGTGATGAACATGGCTGCTGGGGCTTTGATACCCGAATGGTATATACCCTGCCGGCGCCCGACTATGAACTGTGCCCCGATACCGCATTGTGCGAGGGAGACTCTATTATGCTTGATGCAGGCTATGACTATCTGGCATATCGTTGGTTTGATGGTAGTCCATTTCCGACCTATCATGTGAAGGAGCCCGGAGAATATTGGGTGCGTGTGCTCGATGGCTGCTTTTGGTTGCAGGATACAACAGCGATATTGTTTAACGAATCCCCCATTATCGCGCAGCTGGATACTACCATATACGGACAGGTGGGAGTGCTTGCCCAAGGAGGTACTGAGCCCTATCGTTACGCCATTAATGAGGATAACTGGCAGGAGAGTAATGTATTTAAAGATCTTGATAATGGAAGTTATATATTGCAGGTGCAGGATGCTAATACTTGTATGGCAGTAGACACTGTAATGTTAAATGATCTAGTTGATATTACCGTTCCTAACTTTGTTACGCCTAACAACGATGGCTTTAATGATCGCTGGGAGATTGATGGGCTGGATAAATTTCCTGATTCTGTGATAAAAATTTATGATCGCTTTGGTAAACTGTTAGTTGAGTACAAAGCCTCGGAGGAGGGCTGGAACGGTGAGTACCTGGGACGGCCGGCTCCTTCCGATGCTTATTGGTATGTAATAGAAGTAGTGCCGTTAAAAAAAATGTTGAAAGGTCATATAACTCTTAAGCGATAGCGGTATGATGAAGCGATTATTGTTGCTCATAAGTTGTGTAGTAGCTTTTACTTCAGTGGGGGCTCAAAAGTACTATATTACTAATCAGTATGTTTACGATTTGTATTTAATGAATCCGGCAGCTGCAGGTTTCTACAAGGGATGCTATGAGTTTAGTGGTTATTACCAAAAGCAGTGGTTTGGCATGGAGCAGGCACCTACCACACAGGTTCTCAGTTTTCAGGGGCCTTTAACTCAAAAGCTGGGTATCGGTAGTTATTTTTATAACGATCGCAATGGTTTTTATAGCGAGTTGGGTTTGCAGGCCTCCCTGTCCTACGAGGTGATGTTGATAAAAGACCGTAAGCGCACGGCATCCATGACCTTCGGTATGTCGCTGAATGTGGAGCAGAGTGCTGTTGATCAGGGTGATCTTACGGAGGGCGCCTTTGATGATCCGGCGCTGAGTGGCGCCAACGAAAGCGGATGGGGCTTTAATGGCAATGCCGGTATGCTGTTTAAATACAACGATTATCATCTTGGTTTTGCAGTGACCAATATCCTGCCACAAAACAACAAGATGTACCAAAATGAATATGAACCCGAACTTACTTCCGATATTCATTTGCATGCGGGGACAACCTATAAAATTGCCGATCGAGATATTTTTCTGGAGCCATTGGTCATGTACCGCCGCAATATGCAGGTGAACAGTAAGCTCGATTTAACGGCCAAGGCCACTTTTCCAACGCCTGATCCCGATTTTTCATTTTGGGGATTGATTGCTTACCGCCGTACCATGGACGATCAGTTTGGTAAAAGTCTTGGATTGGGAACTACCGCTGGCGTTCAGTTTAATAACATTATTGTTGGACTTGAGTTTCAGGCGGGTTTAACAGGTGCACAGCGCGATTATGGAAGTGCCTATCAGTTGATCTTGAAATACCGTCTCTGTCGTGATAAATCTAAGGGAGCAATTCCTTGTTCTGAAGCAAGCCGACTCGAAAGGAGCAGGCCGTCGAAGCGACGATAGGAACGGGGAGGGTGTTTTTTATTGTTTAGTGACTTATTAATGCTATTTTTGATAGTCCTACGCACACTTAAACCTTATGCAAATTGGCCAGGCCATAGTCGTATGTATTCTTTTCTTTTCCTTCACTGCCCAAGGACAGGATAAGGTGTATGCCTATGATGATATGATTAAGGGCTTTGAAAACAGGGCTGTTAACATCCCCGTTTTAAATAATGATTTTGGCTTGACGAAGGGCATTGCCGGCTTTCGCATAAGCGAGCCAGCTGTGAACGGAGCGGCCATTATAGAGGATGATAACACCATCACCTTTATTCCCGATCGTTCTTTTGCCGGTAAGGATGAGTTTATCTACGAGGTGTGCAACACGGATGGCAGCTGCGATGAGGCCATTGTTTTTGTGGAAATTGAAGATGTGGACTTTATTCCTGAAGCGCATAATGATACTTTTACATACCTGCATGGTAGTGTTCTGCTTGTTGATTTTATAGCTAACGACCTGATAGAAGGGGATGAGCCCATTTCTATAAGTATCGAAGGCAAGCTATGGCAAGGCAATTATATTCTGAATGAGGATAACACTATGGAGTTATCCTTCGAGCGCCGATTTGTGGGTACCGACTCCCTTGACTATATTCTTTGTGATGCCGATAATGATTGTAGCCGGGCACGTATTATGATTGATGTGCGCCATAGTGGCGATGTGGCTTTTTACCTTCCCGAAGGATTTTCACCCAATGGCGATGGTATTAATGATACCTTTTTCGTGCCCGATTTCACTACCTACCGGGGGATTAGTATCAGCATAGCCGATGCATGGGGTAGCCTTGTTTATCAGCAAGATGATTATCAGAATGATTGGAATGGCGTGGCGAACCAGGGCCGAAATAAAGGGCAACACGTACCAGCGGGTACTTATTACTACTGCATTAATATCGAGGGTGTTTCAGAAACAATAACAGGCTTTGTATATGTGGCCAGGTAATTGCATATATAAAGTTTTGATGCATAGCAGGCAATTTTGTTTGTTCTGTGTGCTGCTCATGTCTCTGAATATATTTGCGCAAGGGGATGGGATCACCACGCAATATATGAATTCACAATTAATGATTAATCCGGCCTATGCCGGGGTGCGCAATGCCTTTAGTGTGCATCTGCTCGCCCGTCAGCAGTGGGTAGGCATGGAGGGAGCCCCTGCAACGTATTCCATCAGCATGCATACGCCCCTGAACGATCGTATGGCCTCGCTAGGTGCAAGTTTGCTCCACTATCAGAGTGGTCCCATCAACCACAGTGAGTTCAGTGCCATGTACAGCTATATGCTGCGTATTAATCATCAGCTGTTCCTCTCTTTGGGCCTGAGTGCGCAATGTAACTATTACCATCTTGGTCTTTCATCGCTTGAGTTAATAGAGGAGAATGACCCAAGCTTTATGCACAAGTTTGGTAATGGCGTGAAGCCTAATTTTGGTGTGGGAGTGTTTTTGTTTTCCCCACACTTTTATTTAGGTCTTTCAATGCCTAAGGTCATGAATAGCAGACTGAAATTGAAAGAAAATGATGCCCTGGTGCTGGAGTCAGTACACACGGCATATCTCACATCGGGTTATGCTTTTAGTATCAATAAGAGTGCTTATCTAAAGCCTTCTTTTGTTGTTCGTTATCGCAGCCAGGCAAGCCCCCTGGGGGATATGAATATTCAGTTTATGTATAAAAATATATTTTGGCTGGGCACATCTTATCGCACTAACGATACCATGGCAGCCCTGGCAAATATTCAACTGGGTGAGGCTTTAAGCGTGTGTTATTCTTATGATTTTGCCATTGGCAATAGTCCTCGGTTTGGGAGTGGCACTCATGAGGTGGCGCTTGTTTTCGACAGCCATAAATTAATTAAGCGTAACCGTGACCGACAATTCAGGCGTAAAAAAGTGGCAAAAAAGGAGGAGAACAAAGCCCTGCATTCCATACGTTATTTTTAGATAAAAAAAAATGCCGGGGTTGCCGGCATTGAGTTATTGAGTTGTCATGAATTTATTGTTTGAGCGTGTACTATCTTAGCGCCATCAATATGTTATTATCAATTTCTAATTCAATGGTTTTAATACCTTCTACAATACTAAGCTCCATGCTGTATTTATAGAGGCTGGTCATCCATCCTTCCAGCTCAAGTGTCTCATCAGTTGCGGCCATCAGGTATTCGGGCGAGGTGCTAAAAAATTCATCCAGACTGGTCATCCATGGTTCAATGTCAAGCGGATACTCTTCAACCACATTGCTGGCTCTTGGTGCGTTTTTGTCATTAGAGGCCAATAATTCCTTTTCTTCAAACTGATAGCTGTCCATGCTTGTCATCCAATCCTCAACTGCTGTATCGTAATCTTCAGTGTTGTACGACGACAAGTCCATCATCCACTCTTCCAAGGCAATTTCTTCATTTTCTTCCAATGTAATGTAGTTTTCTAAGTCTGTCATCCAGGCTTCTGTTTCCAGTTGGGGTTCTTCAGCGGCAAAGCTCTGCATATCGGTCATCCATGCCTCAATACTTAATTCCATTTCGTAATCGGGTATATCAACAGCTATTGGATTGGCATTCAGGTTAAAGCTCATGGTAAGAACAAGAAAGAATACACTTGAAACAACTACTGCGCGGTTTACTCTACTTAAAGTTTTCATGACAATGTTTTTTAGTAATTAACAACGCTTCAAGTACTTCAATTGATGTGCCGAAATTTGTAAGTGCCTAATAGATAGCAACTAGGGTGTAATAAGAGATGAATTAATCTTTTATTATTGACCGCATGCGTAACAGTAGGGTGTTCGAAAGTGAACAGGGATGCATTTGTAAACAGGAATTTATGGACACCGGATGTCGAATGGACTTTATTTGGGTTGTGATGCTTCAACAATTTATCGTACTTTTGCTTGTTGTAAATGCATATTGGCGTATGTATTGATGCAAAAAACAATTAAAGCAGTAAATAAATAGTAGATATGAAAACAGCAGAAATTCATACGGAAAAGGGCATCATGAAGGTGGAATTCTATGAGAATGATGCACCCAAAACAGTAGATAATTTTATTAAGCTTGCCAAGGAAGGATTTTACGATGGCTTATCTTTTCACCGGGTGATACCTGATTTTGTGATTCAGGGAGGTTGTCCTCATTCACGCGATAAGAGTAGTCCAAGAGCCGGAACAGGAGGTCCCGGATATAGCATTGATTGTGAGCTGGATGGTGATAATCAATATCACGATCGCGGTGTTTTGTCCATGGCACATGCAGGACGTAACACTGGTGGATCGCAGTTTTTTATATGTCACGGACGTGAAAATACCCAACATCTCGATCGTCAGCACACTTGCTTTGGTAAAGTGGTTGATGGTTTGGATGTGATAGACGATATTCGTCAGGGAGATGAGATAATTAAAATTGTAGTAAACGAATAGTAGCCCGTAGTATGAATTTTGAAATATCAGGAAGCGTCATCGTTAAGGATGACATACAGGAAATAAGTGCCAGCTTTAAAAAACGTGAGTTTGTGATAGAAGTTGTGAATGAGCGCAATTCAGATTGGAATGACTTTGTTAAGTTTCAGCTGACTCAGGATCGATGCAGCTTATTGGATCCCATTCAGTTGGGCGACCAAATTAAAGTAAACTTCAATATTCGTGGTCGTAAGTGGGAAAAGAATGGTCGTGTGAATTATTTCTCTAACCTGGAAGCATGGCGTATCGAGAAGGAGGAGGCAGCTTTGCCACCCGATGCTCCTGCGCCTTCATTCAGTGAAGCCGATATACCGCCGGCAAGCCCCGAAGAAGACTTGCCCTTCTAATAACATACAAATCCTGAGCCGTCCGGTTCAGGATTTTTTTATTCCCAATTATGGATTAATATACCGGAAATGACACGAAGCAATGAGAAGTTTCAGATGGGAAAGGTGAGCCTGCTTACCTTGGCTCATTTTTTTCACGATGTTTACACCGCTTTTTTAGCACCACTCTTACCGTTACTGCGCGACACGATGGGCATCAGTCTTACTTTCGCGGGTTTGTTATCCGTTGTGCAACGTTTGCCTACACTGTTTAATCCACTAGTGGGTATGCTTGCCGAACGCACCCGGGCCCGCTATTTTGTTATCTTCACACCGGCTCTCACAGCCATAGCCATGAGTTTAGTGCCAGTGGCACCCAACAAAATTACCCTGGTGTTTTTAGTGCTGTTGAGTGGTGTTAGTAGCTCTTTTTTTCATGTGCCCTCACCAGTGATGATGCGCAAGGTATCCGGCAAGCGTGTGGGTATGGGTATGAGCTTTTATATGGTGGGTGGAGAGCTGGCACGTTCGGCAGGTCCCGTAGCAGTGCTGGGTGCCGTTGAGCTATGGGGCTTGCAGGGTGTCACCTATTTTATCCCCACCGGCATATTGGCTTCTACTTTGCTTTACTTCAGGTTGAAAGATATTGCTATTGCTGAGGATGTACATAGTGCCGGGCGACTGGAGTACTTAAAAACTTTTCGTAATGTATTTCCACTGGTGGCCAGTATTGCGCTGATTATAGCTTTCCGGGCAGCCATGAAGTCGGCGCTTACTTTCTATCTGCCCATATTTTTGAAGAGTAGGGGCGAATCCTTATGGTTTGCCGGTATTGCTTTGTCCATATTGCAAGCAGCAGGGGTGGTAGGTACTTTTTTTGCCGGTACCATATCTGATAAAATAGGTCGTCGTAGCACTTTACTGATAGCATGTGTGGGGGCACCCGTATTTTTTTACGCCTTTTTATACAGTGGAGGATGGCTGCAAATAGTCATGCTGATAATCACCGGGCTATTTGTATTTTCTACCGGCCCGGTGTTTCTGGCCATTGTTAATGAATATAAAACGCAGCACAATAACTTTGTTAATGCCGTGTATATGTCTACAACCTTTTTGATTGGGGCGGTAATGGTTATGCTGGTTGGCTTAATGGGCGATTATCTTAGTCTTGAGCTGACTTATAAAATTGCCGGTGCACTTGCTTTTCTGTCGGTTCCAGTAGTGCTTCGTATGCCAAAGAAGTAAGCTCCTATTAAAGGCGCTTACTTTCGTTCAGATGGGGACTGGGCACGTGAATGGTGTGCTCTATGATATGATCCAGTTGCTTGATAAAGCGATCCTTATCACGGTTTAGTCCGCCTTTAAAAACCAAATAGTTAGAGGCATGGTCACTCCTGAATACGGTTTGCTCCAGTTCGAGCTTACTCAGAAGCAGCCGCATCTCCTTGAGCATTTCTAGCTGCGATAAAGGTTCAAAATTGGCATTTACCCGTGCTCTAAAGTGCTCATATCCATACGGGAAAGAGATCACCAGCAAGGCCAGTATGTCGGGCTGTATCTTGTTTAATAAGGCGGCCGACGAAAGGGCATGATTCAATGTGTGTTGCTTGCCACCCAGCCCATTCAAAATCATTACCGATAGCCTAAAGCCTGCCGCTTTGGCTTTGATGCACGCCTTGGCTTGTATCTCTGCTGATACACCTTTGTTCATGAGTTTTAGCACTGCATCATCGCCTGACTCCAAGCCGATGTATAGTAGATCTAGTCCGGTGGCTTTAATTTCATTAAGTTGTTCGGGCGAGAAACGCATTAATTCACGCGAGGAAGCGTAAGTAGAGATGCGTTGTAGGGCCGGAAAACCTTCCTTGATGAGCTTAATAGCCTTTAGCATGGTGTGGTAATCAACTGTAAAGAGATCGCCATCGCCAATAAAAACCCGCTTGGTGGCAGGATACATACCGGATAAAAGAATGATCTCCTTCTTGATGGTACTCAATGATTTAACAGAATACGACTTGCTGGTGTACATTTCGCAAAAGTTACACTGATTCCATTTGCAGCCATGCGTGATCTGCAAAATAACTGAATTCGCCTCCGAAGGGGGGCGGAATACGGGTTCGTTATAAACTAAAAAAGACTCGTTCATCAGTACAAAAGTAATAAAACAAAGGCGATAAAGGAGCACGTTTTTATGGGCTCGTCCTTTTTAACTTGGGTTGGTGAACAGATACGGCAAAATAGATGCTTCGAAGTCCTTTAGAGTCAGCTCACAATTTTTATTTAGCAAGGCACAATGATTTCACAATTTTTTCAAAAAAGAAGATGAAGCAGTTAATTTGTCCTTCAATGTTTAAAATTGAAACTCTCGCTTATTTTGAGCATTTAGTTTACCTAAACTCTTAATCAAACCTTGAATTCCCATGCTTTCTCAGTTGGTAAAGTTTCGTGTTTGATTGAGCGCAATAATAAATATCCGTTTTTTACTGGGTAACCGTTATGCTTCAGTATGCTTTAAATGAGTTATATTACTTAGTATTCAATGCGCCTCCCCGTTTTCGCTCGTGCAAAATGCCATCGGTCGAGGCGGCAGCCTTTACTTTTTCTATCTCATCTTTAATGTGTTGAATTTCTTTCAGTACAAAAGAAATTTCATAGCCGTCGCGGATGGCTTCTTTGTCGAATTTCTCCATGACGATGTAGTAGTATTTTTTACCGCGAAACTGCACTTTCAGTGACTGGTCGGCATTGCTGGCAATAAAATCGATGACCCCATTGTCTTTGCCATCTTTAAAATTAATTACCTCCCAATGGTTTTCGCCGTCTTCGAAATGGCGGTTGTTAAAACCATCCTCAGGTACTACTTCACTTAAGACATTGTTACCGCTAAAATATACTTTTATTTGATCGTGATAAATGCGCTCGGTGCCGGTATAACGACTTGATATATAAAAGTTACCCTCCAAATCAAGGTGAGCCCGCAAGTAGGTGCGTGCATAGGAGTTCTCGGGTTTCTGACGCTTATGAATCAGGATCTTTTTCTTGCCGTAATCATCCGAGATAATAAAATTTTTCATTAGCGGATTTAACTCGGCTTCTTTTAGGTGAAGCATGCTATCGAGGAAGGCCATGCTTTGCTTTTGTTCTTCTATGCGAATCTGTCGCAGCAGATCCTGCCCCCTTGTGATAAACTCAATTTGACCAGGATAGAGCTCTTCTATGGAGTCGATTTCCAGCTTCGCATCATTAAATTTTTTACCGGCAAACAGTTGCTCGGCTCTTTCAAGTTTTTCCCGAGCCAATTCTTCTTTGTTGGGGCCACAAGCTGTTGCTGTGAAAATGATTAAGGTTGTAAAAACAAGTAGTGCCTTCATTGTAATTAGTATTTGCTACTCAAAAATAAGAAGAAATTTTGAGCTTATCGCACGATGAAGGCTACTACACTAAAGACACAAGCTATACTTTGGGTAGTTGATAACAGTAATGCAGCTGAGTTTCGTAGAGGGTACCAAAGCTATTTGGGTCTATTTTCCCAAAGTCGCCTGTGTTTCGCGTTGTTTGTAACGGGTGTTTAATGTAAAGTCAATTGAGTAGCTCCAGATCTTTTACGGTAACGTGGGTAGATGCTTTAATGCTGCCATCTTTCGACTGATAACCCTCGCTGCCGGGTATTCCCTCAATCAGTACTTTTTTGCCTTTTTTCAGGAACTCAGCGATTTTTGTGCTCTGGTTTTCGTTACGCCACATCGTGGCTCTGATCCACTCAGTGCGCTCTACCTTTTCGCCCTTGGAGTTTTTGTAATCCATGGAAACGGCCACATCAAAATTGATGGCTTTTCGGTTTCCCACATCTTTTATTTTGGCATCGTTGCCTACTGTGCCATTTAAAAATAATTTTAACATCTTTCTCAGATTTAATTAGGAATAATATTTCCAATAAAGTTACTGAGTGCTGTAATTAAAGTCAACTAAATGAGGATGTTGATTGGTGATAATCAGTGTTGTAGTGAAGGTGGCTTTTCTATTGGGCCTTACTCCAATGCTTATCGGATGACAGCGTAGACAACTGATCATTTTGTCATTCGATAAGGCTCAAGAATACATTCGACGTATAGTAGTATGTTTTGAAAGCTTCCTATTAATAAGCTCTTTACGGAGCGGTTCATAGATAAGTGCCTTATAATAGAGAACCGTTCCGTAAAATATCATGAAGGCTCTACTAATGATCCTTTTGTCCTTCTTCGGCTATTAGTTTTTTTGTAGACAGCAGACCGCAGGCCGCGTAAATGTCTTCACCACGCGATTTGCGGATGGTGGTGGTAATCCCTTTCTGCGATAGCTTGTCGCGGAACATTTCCATGGTCTTGTAGTCGCTGCCCTGCAGAGGTGAGTTGGGTATGGGATGAAAATGAATCAGGTTAACACGGCATTTTATGCCATTGAGCAATTGTAACATCCCTTTAACGTGCTGTGGGCTATCGTTCACGCCTTTAAACATGATGTATTCGAAGGATATGCGACGCTGGCGGCCAAAATCATAATCTTTCAGTGCGGCTACTACTTTTTCGGCCGTGTACACATTTTCGATGGGCATTAACTGTTTTCGCTCTTCATTAAAGGGCGAGTGCAGGCTGATGGCAAGGTGGGCTTCTGACTCTTCGATGAAGCGGCGCATGGCAGGTACTACGCCAATGGTGGATACATTGATACGTCGCGGACTCCAGCCATAACCCCAGTCGGAGGTGATGATTTCCAGACTTTTCATCACATTATCGATGTTATCCATGGGTTCGCCCATGCCCATGTACACCAGGTTGGTCAAGGTATCACGTTCAGGCAGACTGGCAATTTGATTTAGAATTTCGCCGGTGCTCAGGTTTTTCTGAAAGCCTTGTCGTGCAGTCATGCAGAAGAGACAGCCCATTTTGCAACCCACCTGCGATGATAAGCACAGTGTATTGCGCTTCTCTTCGGGCAGATAGGCTGCCTCGATAAATTGTTTGTCGTTGGTCTGAAACAGGTATTTTTTGGTGCCATCCACCGATTCCTGATAAGATTGGGGCGGCGTTAAGCCCATTTCATATTTTTCATTGAGCAGTATGCGGGCTTTTTTCGATAGGTTGCTCATCTCATCAATGGTGCTCACATGTTTTTGATACAGCCAGTTGGCTATCTGCTTGGCTGTGAAGGCCGGTAGCCCCAATTCACTCACAACCGTTTTTAACTCACTGAGTGTTTTCCCGTATAATGCCGCTTTGCTCATCTCTAAAAATATATTTCAGCTACAATGTTATCAAATGGTACGCCCCGGGCAATTAATATCTCCCGCACATCAATCACCATCTCTGAACCACCGCAAAGATAGTATTTATTATTGGTCGGTAGGTTTTCAGCCGTCTGCAGATAATTGGTGAGGCGACCGCTGTTTACTTTCTCACTGCTTTCTGTGGTGCAGAAACGCAGGTAGTTCTCGCCCAGCTCTTGCTCAAAATAGTCTTGAAAGTAAAATTTATCAAGGGTGCGTGCGCCGTGCAGCAAGGTTATATCATTGGCCATGCCTGATTTGGCCAGGGCAATAAACGGAGCGATGCCGGTGCCTGTGGCAATCCAGGTAGCGGGTTTTTCCTGGCACAAAAACTTGCCGAAAGGATCCGATCTGTAAACCGTTTGGCCAGCTTCTATCTGCGACAGGGGAGGTGTTAGTTCTCCCATGGGTTTCACATCAAATAATATGCTCAAATAAGGATCATTTTGTCCGGAGGCTATGGAGTAGAGGCGAGGCTCATCATCGGTATGCAAGGCCAGCGCGATTACTTGTCCGGCCTGAAAATTAAAGTTACGTTCCAGTTTAATGCAGTGTACGCCATCGTTTAGCACGGTGTTGCTGATTACTTTAGTGGCTTTTAATGTTCTGCGTTTTTGCGTCTTCATTGTATTGGTTTTGTATGAAACATCGCTTGCTGATGATTGTTTGCCATGCCACGAAAAAACAAAGGCAACCCTTGTCAGAGTTGCCTTGTTTCAAATTAATATGCTTGTCTGCTTATTTCAGTTCGATCAATGCTTCACCCGTCATATCAGCGGGTTTTTCAACATCCATTAAACGCAACAATGAAGGGGCTACATCGGCCAGGATACCATCTTTTACGGTTCCTTCACGCTCTGTTACCCAAATAAACGGAACCGGGTTAAGAGAGTGTGCCGTGTTGGGCGATCCATCTGCATTAATGGCATTATCTGCATTTCCGTGGTCGGCAATAATAATGGCTTCGTAACCGTTGGCCTTGGCCGCTTCAACAGTTGCCTCCAGGCACTCATCAACCGCCTTTACCGCTTTCATAATGGCATCGTACTCGCCGGTGTGTCCCACCATATCGCCATTGGCATAGTTAAGTGCGATAAAATCATATTTGTTCTGATTCAGTTCAGCCACGATCTTATCTTTCACCTCATAGGCGCTCATCTCGGGTTGTAAGTCATAGGTAGCTACCTTGGGTGAGTTCACCAGAATGCGGTCTTCGCCTTCGTAAACGGCTTCGCGACCCCCGGAGAAGAAGAAGGTAACGTGTGCATATTTTTCAGTTTCGGCAATGCGCAGCTGCTTAAGGCCGTTGTTGGCCACCACCTCACCAATAGTATTGGATACATTATCCTTGTCAAATAATATGTGCATGCCTTTGAAAGTGGCATCGTAAGGTGTCATGGTGCAGTAATGCAAAGGAATGGTGTGCATACCTTCTTCGGGCATATCCTGCTGTGTTAGCACCTGCGTGATTTCGCGGGCACGGTCGTTGCGGAAGTTAAAGAATACCACCACATCGCCCTCCTGAATGGTGCCTACCTGCTTGCCATTGGCATCAACATGGCTGATGGCCTTGATGAATTCGTCAGTTACCCCTTCGTTGTAAGATGCCTCAATGGCAGAAAGTACGTCGGTAGTAGCGGTGCCGGTGCCTTTTACCATTAGGTCATAGGCTTCTTTTACACGCTCCCAGCGCTTATCGCGATCCATGGCGTAGTAGCGACCAATTACTGATGCCACCTGACCACCTGACTGCTTCATGTGTTCAAGTAACTCTCCCATAAAGCCTTTCCCGCTCTTGGGGTCGGTGTCGCGTCCGTCCATAAAAGCATGCACAAAGGCACGCTCTTCAATGCCATATTCTTTAGCGATGTCCAGCAATTTATACAGGTGCTCCTGGCTGGAGTGAACGCCACCTTTAGAGAGCAAGCCCAGGAAGTGAATGTTTTTACCGTTTTCTTTGGCATAAGAATAGGCCTTAACCACTTCGGGGTTTTGAGCGATGCTGCCATCTGCACAGGCACGGTTAATCTTAACCAAATCCTGATAAACAACACGTCCGGCACCAATATTCAGGTGTCCCACCTCACTATTTCCCATTTGACCGTCGGGCAATCCTACGTTCTCACCCGAAGCTTGCAGCTTTGAGTTAGGGTAATTTTTTACGAGGCTATCAAAATAGGGTGTTTCACCGGTGAAGATACCGTCTGCCTTAGAGTGATCTCCGTATCCCCATCCATCGAGGATAATCAAAATCGTTTTCTTGCTCATCTGATAATATTTTAAACTTTTGTGTATTGACTCAATTATGGTCTGTTAAAACGGCGCAAAAATAACTAATTTAACAGGAAATGAAAAGGAATGACTGCGTCGTCTGACCTTATTCAACTATCTAAAAGTAAACAAGCAATGGCTCGTATGGTTTATGGGGCATAAAGTGAGAAACGTTAAAAAAGTCTAATGTTAACAAGGCTTCGTGCCAAAGTGAGGCGAAACGGCTCTTTGGTTTATTACTTACCCGGTGTGGGTACCGACTTGTCTATGTCTATGTCACCCATCACAAAGTGCTTTGGCCCTAGCTTCAGGTCACTGTTGAGCATTTCGTCCCAACTGACTGTTTTACCACTGTAGGCCGATACACGTCCCATGATTGCAGTTAAGGTGGCTTCGGCAATATGCTTGGTTTCGTTGATGGGTTTTTTGTTGCGTATAGCACTTACCAGATCGATGTGTTCCTGAGTAAAGGCGCGCCAGAAGAAGTGCCAACGATCTTTTTCCTGTGCTTCCGTCAGTGGATATTTCCATCTCACCTCACCCTGCGGATTGAAGATGGTGTTTTCGCAATTGGTGTAGCCATTGGTGCCCCGCAAATGGTCGCTCACATTGGTGTCGCACCCGTTAATCTGACGGCACATACTGTGTACATGCACCCGGTTGGGATACACATAATCTACGCTGAAATTATCGTATTGATCGCCCGTTGTTCGTCGTTGCCGGCTGCCAAAACCCGTTGCTTTTTCGGGTGTTGCGCCAATGTACCAGTTCATCAGATCCAGATTGTGAATATGCTGCTCTACAATGTGATCGCCCGATAGCCAACACCAATTGACCCAATTGCGCAGCATGGCTTCCATTTCGCTCCATTCAGCATGGGGATTTACATGCCATAGCTTGCCTTGGTTATAATAGCAGTTGCCTGCGGTAATTTCGCCAATGGCTCCTTGCTGTATTTTTTGATAGGTGGCCAGATAATCTTCCTGGTGCCGCTTGATGGTGCCGGTAACTACCGATAGTCCCATCTCCTGCGAGCGTATGCCGTTAATGAGGATGCTACGCACACCGGCAGGATCAACAGCTATGGGTTTTTCCATAAAAATATGCTTACCGGCTTTCACCGCTGCTTCAAAGTGCTGTGGCCTGAAAAAGGGAGGTGTCGCCATTAGCACAATATCAACGCCTGCATCAATCACTTTTTCATAAGCATCAAAGCCCACAAAGCATTTCTCTGAATCGATCTCAATACCCCTTTCTTTTTTCAGGTTGGTGCGGCAGTTCTGTAGTTTATCCTCAAACACATCGCCCAGAGCCACCAGTTCCAGTGAAGGTCCGGCATCCAGAAAATTTATGGCAGCGCCTGTTCCCCTCGCACCACAGCCAATAAGTCCGGCCTTCAGTACAGGGCCATCGGGTGCCGATGAGGGCAGGGGCGTTGCCCGGTTAGATTGACGACAGCTGAGGGCGCCGGCAGCCAGGCTAAATCCGGTGGCCAGCAGACCTTTATTGATAAAATCGCGACGATTATGCTTGTTCATAATGATTATTTTACGTTTGTCGGATAACTTAATACTACCCTAAATCCCACATCGTTACAGTCGGAATACCACCAGATGCTTTTGGGTATCTGCGGATCGGTCTTTAGCCAGTTATCATGTTGGGTTGGCTCTCGCATGGAGGGCGATAAGGTATTTGGATCTGACTTGAACGATCCGCCTTTGATAACAAATTCGTTGCTGCCCTTACTGTAAACATCGCTACAGAATTCCTTGACGTTGCCAAACAGGTGGCGGGCACCAATGCCATCGGCTTCCACCGCCTGTGGGGGTAGGGTTGATGTACCGTTGGTATTCACATATTGCGTGTCTGGTTTAAGTTGGGCAAATGCTTTGGTGGCAGCGTATTCCCATTCGGCTTCGGTGGGTAAGCGGTATTTTTTACCTGTTTTTGCTGATAGCCATTGGCAATAGACTGTAGCAGCATGGTGTGTCATGGTAATGGCAGGGCGCTGGCCAAGTCCCCATCCTTGATCGGGATTACCCCAGGGAGGTGTGGCGCCCGAAATACCGTCCAGTTTTGTATTTTCGCTTCGCCCTTCCGCCTCTGTTTCGGATAAAAATAGGAGATATTCATCCCAGCTGACTTCATTGGCACCCATATAAAAGGGCTTAATGGTATTAGGGCTTTCATCCTGCAGACTGTCCACTGCAATCATGTCAAAAGCAATGCCACTGCCCGGTAGGGTTTCTGTAAAGGCAGTAAAGCCGGTAATGGTGGCTGCCTGCTGGTAGAGTGTATCTTTTTTTTCCGGATTTGTGATAAAGGTCAGGTTGCTTCCCGGCTTTTGCGGCTTGCCGTGTCCGGTATTTGTATGGCAGCGTATGCAGTGCATTTCATCTTGATGCTGCATGTAATGCCAGTGAGCCTGTTCTCCACTTTTACTCAGCCCAGCCGGGAATAATTCGGGATGACAGGCGATGCACGAAGTTTTAAAAGTATAGGGATGGGTATCATCTGCCCGGCGTTGCTTCCAGCTGTATTCGCTGGTGTCTTTAAAATGATAGGCGTATAGGTCGCGCAGTCCTGCTTTTACCTTTTCGGCATAATGCCTCTGTCCCTTGGGTGGAAGATGGCAGTCTACGCATGAGGCATGGGCGCATTGAAGGGTGTCGTTGTGCATGGATCCGCGCCAGCTCTGGTGAGCATGCTCGTGCGCATGGCAACTGTTACAATAGGTATCGGTCGATGTGTATTGGTCGGCTTTAATAAATAAAAACCGAAGCAATACGCCAAGTATGCTTAGCATTATAAGGAAGCTGACACCCTTTTTCATATCCAGTGGAAATTTTAGCGCAATGATAAGAAAGAAATTGAGCTTTCAAAAACTTTTATTATTCTGGTGGAAACAAAAAAGCGAGCCCGGAAGAGCTCGCATGGTATCACCTAAAGTGTTAAATTTATTTTTTAGTCTGATCTAAAACGGATGTTGCCGTAGCAATGATGCTGGATATATCCGACATATTTGAGGGAATAATCATGGTGTTGTTAGTTTGAGCCAGTTTACCAAACTCACTCAGGTATTGCTCGGCTACGCGCAGGTTGACGGCATCAATACCACCCTTTTCGTTAATGGAAGAGGCTATCTCCCGAATACCTTTGGCAGTTGCTTTGGCAACAAATTCAATCTCGGCCGCCTTACCTTCTGCTTCGTTTATGCGTTTTTGCTTTTCACCTTCCGAGCGTGCAATAAGTTCTTGTTTATCACCCTCAGCTACATTTATTTTGGCTTGTTTTTGACCTTCCGACTCGGCAATCATCGCTCTTTTCTCGCGCTCGGCACGCATTTGCTTTTCCATGGCATCCTTAATGCTTTGCGGAGGCGTGATGTTCTTTACCTCGTAGCGGGTTATTTTAACGCCCCATGGATCACTTGCTTTGTCAACCGCTTCAACAATGCTGGTGTTAATAGTTTCGCGTTCTTCAAATGTCTTATCCAGGTCGAGGCGGCCAATAACACTACGCATAGTGGTCTGGGCTATTTGTATGGCCGCAAAGCCGTAGTTATCGATGCCATACGATGCCTTTTTGGGATCGATGATTTGCAGGTAGAGTACACCGTCTACTTCAACTGCGATGTTGTCTTTGGTGATGCATGATTGTGAGGCCACATCAATAGCAGCTTCCTTTAGGGTGTGTTTGTAGGATACCTTGTCGACGATGGGCATTAAAAAATGAAAACCGGCCGTGAGGGTGCCGTTGTATTTTCCCAGTCGCTCAACGATATAGGCCGAGCGCTGTGGCACTATTTTTATACACGACAAGAGGATGATAAAAACAATAATGCCAATGATGATGAAAACGATACTTTGTGCTTCCATAGGATGAAATTGAATTAGGGGTTATTTGATTTTTAGTAAGGCTCTACACATAGCAGGAGCCCTTCTTTTTTGATGATTTTCACTTTGGTGCCGGCTGCAATTTCGGTGGTGGCCGATGCAGACCAGGTAGTGCCTTTAAATTCCACTTTGCCATCGGCATCCGGAGCGATCTTTGCGACACATTCGCCGGTATGTCCTATAAACTCTTCATCGGGGTCTTCTACCGTAGGGCTTGTTTGATAAAGCTTCTTGAGCAGGTAGGAGCGCAGAAAGATAAGAGATAATACCGAGGACATACTGAAAATGATAAACTGTACAGCCAGAGAGGGCTCGAAGAGATAGACACATAGCGCTGTAATCCATGCTCCAATTCCGAAGAATATGATGAATACCCCGGGGATTACAAATTCGAGGAGCAGCAGGGCGGCGCCGGCGATAAACCAGATAACCGCTACATTGGATAGTACTTCCATGGGTTAATAAGTAATGGATTTGGTGAAATAAAAGTAGCGATTATTGCTTGCATAACCAATGCCGGTAATAAAAAAGCACCATATTTTTTGCGGTGGCTATCGGATAACTGAGTAATTACTTATGTACTCAGTTATCCAGTAAAACCTATTTATTAGTTCAAAGGCTAGGAGTTTTTCATGATATTGCGTGCCTGGTGAAAGACTGCCAGTCCGCCGGTGGATGTCTCCTTATAAATATTGGGTAAGTCATGCCCCGTTTGCTTCATGGCTTTCACCACTTCATCAAAGGTAATGCGATGGCGTCCATCGGATAAAAGCACATAAGTGTTGTGGTTAAGGGCGCGTGCAGCAGCAAAGGCATTTCGTTCGATGCAGGGTATCTGCACCAGCCCGGCAATGGGGTCGCAGGTCAGTCCCAGATGGTGTTCAAGACCCATTTCGGCCGAGTACTCAACCTGGTAAATAGTACCTCCAAATAGTTGGGTGGCCGCTGCTGAGGCCATGGCACAGGCCGTTCCCACCTCACCTTGGCAACCCACTTCAGCACCCGATATGGAGGCGTTGTACTTTACCAGGTTACCAATTAAGCCGGCCGTAGCCAGGGCTCTCAAAATTTTCTTGTCTGAGGTAGCATAATAGCTTTCAACAAACTTAAGAACAGCCGGTAGCACTCCGCTTGCCCCGCAGGTGGGTGCTGTTACAATGGTGCCTCCGGCAGCATTCTGTTCCGATACGGCCAGCGCATAGGCAAATATCATGGAGCGTCGTTCCATGCGTCCGCTAAATGTTTTAGCCTTGGTGTAGTACGATGCGGCTTTGCGCGGCAGCTTGAGTGCGCCGGGCAGTACCCCTTCCTCGTCAAGTCCTTTTTTAATGGCTGCACGCATTACTTTCCACACCTTGGCCAGGAAAGGCCATATCTCGGGGCCTTCTACTTCTTCAACATATTCCCACAGCTGTTTGCCATTCTCCTCGCACCACAGCAGTATGTCGCTCAGTGTGGTTAGTTCGTAAATCGTTTTTGTTTCTTCCTGAATAAAGTCATCAATAACGGTTCCGCCACCAATGCTGTAGGCTGTCCAGCGATCAAACTCTTTTCCTTCCTCGTTATACGCATAAAAAGTAAGCGCATTGGAATGCCGGGGCAAAAATTGGTCGGGCTTCCACTCAACGCTCAGAGGCAGGTTTTTCTTTTGAAATACCTGCTCAATGGCATAATCGGTAAGGTGACCTTTGCCTGTGGCGGCCAGGCTGCCAAATAAAGTTACTTTATAGGCGGCGGCACCGGGCTGTCGCGCAATAAACATTTCAGCGGCCTTTTTGGGTCCCATGGTGTGGCTGCTCGATGGGCCACTACCGATCTTAAATATTTCTCTTATCGATTCCATCATAACTATGACTGTTTAAGGGTCGTGTACCTTAGTTGAGGTAAACGACTACCAATCAGCAAAAGTAGCATAATTAACAGATATTTACCATTATTTACTGCCCGTCACTCAGCTTGAAATCATTAAGATAATGCTATACATTTATAAGTATTAAACCCTTGCACTATGAATGATCTGATAAGCAATCTATTGATTTGCGATTTGGCCGCTACGTTTAAAGATGAGGATGCTGTTGCCAAGCCCTCGGCTTATTGGTCTGCCTTTTTGTCAAAGGGCAGTCACCTGTGGATGGATACGGGCGATATCGCGCAGGCACTGGCCTTGTGGAGTTCAGAGTTTTCTGCTCTTACCACCAATAATACCCTCTTAAATAAGGAGGTGCAAAAGGGAGACTACGATCATCTTTTTGTCCCTTTGGCTGAAGCCGCTAAGCATCTTGACAGAGAAGCGCAGGTGCGGGAGATTGCTTTTGCCATCAATGCGATTCATGGTCTTCGGTTGGTGCACATATTTGGTAGTAAAGTAAGTGTGGAGTTGCACACCGATTATGCGCACGATGTGGAGGGGACCTATCAGGGCGGTATGCGTCTTCATAAAGTATGCCCAAGTCATTTTATTGTAAAGGTACCTTTTACTGCGGCAGGTTTAATAGCGGCACGTCGACTGCACGAGGCCGGGGTGCCTGTTAACCTGACACTTGGTTTTAGTGTGCGTCAAAATGTGATCGCAAGCCTTGTGGCACGACCTGCCTATTGCAATGTTTTTGTGGGGCGTATTGGAGCCTATTTCGAGAATAATAAGCTTGGAGATGGAGGCACAATTGGTGAGAAGATAACACGTGAAACGCAGCTGTGCATGCGAAAAGTAAATGACCGGGGTTATGCTACTACCCGTTTAATAGCCGCAAGCATCCGCACGGTTGAACAGTTGCTGACATTGAGTGGCTGTGATGTGCTTACTGTACCAAGTGTTGTGGTGAAGGCAGCAGCAGAGGAATGTAAACAGCCCAACGTGCAGCTTACTCAAAGTAATGACCTTGGGCCAGATAAGGATTTGACTAAACGCTTTAACTTGAAGCACCTGTGGCAGATTCATAACCGGGAGAAGGAAGTGGCTTTACATGCCCATAAAAAAGTACCTGATAGCCCGGCCAATCTGATTGATATGTTTCATCACTACGGCTGTCATGATATTTTTCCTGTACTGAGTGCTAATGAACACGCCTTTTTGCGGCAGGATGGTAAAATACCTGTTCATAGCCGTTGGGCAGATAAAATGGAGCAGTATCAGGTGGGTATTGACAGCTTATTGAATATGGCTGGTCTTTATGCTTTTATGGAAGATCAAATGCAGCTGGATGCTAAAATAAGGGAGGCGCTAAGTTAACAGGGGCGGAGTTTTGAAATGAGATGCCAAGACTATAAGGTGCTGAAAAATAGGGCTCAGAACTTTATGGTCTTGGCGTGAATCTTAAATTTCATCTAACTCTTTCGGGTTACGAGTTAGGCCTCGTATTCCTCTGTCTCATCAGTAGTTTCGGTGGCCGCCTCGTTACTTGTGCCCATGGGTTTCAGGTGAGCAGGTATTTCCTCATTTACTTCATCGCCTTTAAAATATGGGAAGAAATCAAGGATGGGGCTTTCGGCAATCATATTGATATCAAAATCAACAGTCATTCCTTGCATGCCCTCATGTATTTTGTCAAAAGCATCCTTAACGTTGCTGGCTAATACTAAAATCTGGTTACTCACTTTCTTTTCCTTACCCGATTTCTCATCCACCGAAGCATAAGATATTTTGCTCTTATACCACATATCTCCATCCTCGTTTTCAAATATCTCGGTATAATTGGCTTTGCGTATATTGGTGACAATAAACTCACCCCGAATCATTGATTCCATCTCCTTGTAGATGCGCGATTCGGCTTCGGTAAACGAGACGGCATCAATAAGATAAGTTTCACTTACCTTTTTTTCTTTGCCCGATTGTTCATCTATTTTCTCGTATTTTACTTTGCACTCAAATAAATTCTGCATGATATTTTATTTTTTATGGGACAAAGATAAAACAGAAAGCCTGTTGCCAAAATCATATCGTTTAATTCGATGGAAAAGAATAAGGGTTGCTGTATCGATGGCGATGTAATTGCCCCTAAGTGTTTATTAATGAGTGTAAGGAGAGGGGTTTTTTAACGAGATTTGAATCCTCCTAATACTGAATACTTCAATATAAGCTACTTTAGGGCTAGCCTTGTTGGCTATTTAAAATACCTCGGTGAAAGTAACGTAAAACCCATTTTCTCCCTTCGCCCATCCATAGTCAACGCGCACATTCATTCGGGGTTGTAGTTCTGTGCGCAGGCCAATGCCGGCATTGGGCAGCCAGTTTTCAAAATCATTGACAGAGGGCGCCACCGATGCGGCACCCAGCCATAGCGCATAGCCCCAGCGGCTGTCGTAGTTTCCGCGTTTATTTAGTTTCTTTCGCTTAAACATATGACGGTATTCAACTGTGGATAATAGCATGTTATCATCCCTAAAGCGTCCCATGGTATAACCACGCATATTATCCAATCCGCCCAGCATTGACTTATCGGTCCATGGAATGCTGCCGCTAAGGGCAAAGCAGCCTTTCACCTGCCAGGCCAGCGTACGGCGTTCGCGTTTAATGGTCTTGTACTGTCTGTAATCCAGGTCAACAGTACTATAGCGCGTGTCGCCTCCCAAAAAGCGCGAGTAGGCGGTGAAAATAGCACTGATAAACATTCCTTTATAAGGATTTTGTACAAAATCACGTGTGTCGTAACTCAGTTCAATACCCAGTCCCGTGTTAAAAATGTCGGTTCCATCCTGCAGCACATCATCATCCTGCTGCATCCCTTGGTTTAGGTCGAAGGCTCGTGTGCGATTGATATCGATAACAGCGCCTACAAAGAGTTGTTGGCTTGTGCGAAACATCACACGTTGGAAGAAGCGCCAGTAATTGCGGGTGTATGCTGTGGTGCTGTCTGATTTGGGAATGGTATTGCCGTTATTGTATCCAACGCCAAAGTAATTATCGGGCATGTTACGTAACTGAAACTCACCAATTGTACGTATTTTATCTTTTTTCCAGTAGATTACATTAAGGGCTCGCACCGAAAAGGAGCCGTTGGAGCTATAGCCCACCGAGAAGGGCACTGACGATAGGTTAAGCAGTTTATCCTGATGGGTCTTGAAAGTAATTAAGCCGCCTCCTGATAGTAAAAACTGCGTTTCGGGAGAGTAAGACGGCCCCAGATAGGGTAACAGTTTGAAGGACCGTTTTTCTACTTTGGCAAAGCGCAGTGAATCAATATTGTTGAGTATGATATTGCCAATTGTGTCTTTCTGGGCGATGCTGAGCGGGGCAGCTGTAATAAATATAAGGGTAATAAAAAGCAGCTTTCTCACAGTTAAATATTTCAGTGGCGTTATCTGCGTCAAAGTTAGTGAGAAAAAAGAAAAGATTCTCACTTTTTTAATCGTCTACTGATCAGTTGATTAAGGCTTTTGTTTTTCTAGGCTTGAACTTTTTTTAAAAAAATTCAATTTTTTAATACGTATGAACAAACTCAGAGTTGTCATAGGAGAAACAAAAACAAAATAGATATGAATGCTAAAGCGATTAGGCGTAATTTATACAAGGTTTTAAGAAGAACCGGCGTGCCTAAGAACCGGATTAGTGAAGAGGCTTCGCTGCGTGATGAACTATTTGTTGATGAGTTGGACATGAATTGTTTCTTGTTTTATCTAGAGACACGCTTTGACGTGGCCATCCAAAATGATGAGTTACCACAATTAACTTCTGTTAAGTCTACCATAGACTACTTACAGAAGCACTGTGCATAGGATTTTTTCAATGACCAATCCCACAAGGTTGTTTCCAAAACGAAGACTTTAAAACCACTCATTTTATCGTCCCATCAACAATTTTTGGAAACAGCCTTTTATTTTTTGAATACACTTTCCAATGCTTCATCCGGCCGGATGATATTATAGTCTTTCCAGAACTCCTGGTCAGTTTCTGTGATTTGATCGGACAGCACATAATTTGATTTGTAGCGCTCAGAGGGCTTGAACTTATACTGTTTATTGATTTCGCAATCGCTTATAAGTAATTCGCTCACTGCTGTAAACACTGAGTTAATACGCTGTCTTTTATCGTTTATTTTAATCACCACTTCACCTCTCACACGGTTCACAATCCACTTTGTGTTAAGGGATCGATAGTCAATGAAGTAAGTGGCTTGTAGGGGTTTTACCTTTATTTTTCCTGATGTTTTTCGGATGAGTGTTTTTCCACTGCTTTTAAGCGCTTTTCGTGTGAGTTGAAATTCACTGCGGAGCAGGGTGAAGTGTTGGGTATGAACATATAATATACCACTATAAAGCAAGTCGCCATTATCGTTGATAGGGCGGAATCTTATCTTATAAACCAGTTCGTCGTTTAACACTGCCATACCATCGTAGACATATTTGTATAACTGATTATCATCTGGGTAAAAGTCCTGATAGCGTGCAATATCGATGCGTGAAAATTGAAAAGGACCCCCTTCGAGTTTAAAATCAACGAAGTTCATTTGCTGCAAGTCGTTCTTTTTACGCCCTTTAATAAACTTTACACGTTCCAGGTTGGCCGGGCGCATATATCCGGGTTTCAGGATGTGGACAATGGCTTCTGATACCTGAACGTAGTGGCCATCCTGCTGTATTGTCTCACGGAAAAATCCTTCCAGCAGGGTTTGTTCATCGAAGTAATTAAGGCTCTGATGGCTGCGTACCTTGTCAATTATGATATTGGGATCTTTATAGCTTACTTCAACTTCTGCCAGCCTGATGGAGGTAGGGTGCATATGAACCTCAATAAGTGAGTCATTACCGGGGATAGTCAGTGTATGCGAGTTGTAGCCCAGAAAGGAAAAGGTGAGCTCCTCCCCGGTGTAGGAGGGTGGCAGCTTAAATTCGTACTGCCCCTGGCTGTTAGTAATCGATCCAAGCGGCTTGCCGGCAACGGCTATGTTGACCAGTGGCAATGGCTGATGATCCTGTGCATCATAAACGGTACCCGTAATTACCAGTGACTTTTTCTGTATTTCCGGCGCTTCTTTTTCACCAATGATGATTTGTCCATTTAGAAAGCTGATCTCTACCTTGTGATGCTTAAGTACTTCTTGCACTATGTGCAGGGCATGTTTATTCGTAATATTTACATTAACCAGGCTATCGTGTGCAATGGCATTTACATCATAGGCAATGGCAATATTGGTTCTATTGCTGAGGGTGTCAAAGAGCGCTTCGATGGAAATAGAGTCGATCCTCACACTAGTTATTTGTGCTTTACACAGGGGCAGAAAGCATAAGAAGTAAAGGCACCAACACGTTTTACTTATGATATGCTTTTTCATTCGCAGGATAGAATAGGGTTGTTATCAGCTATAATTTCAGGCTATACAAGGTAGCCTTTTTCTTTTAATAATTGTAGGCATATACGATACTAATTTAGTGCATACGATGAATATAATATACCTTGTTTTGTTTGGTGTATTCCAGATTAAAGGTCGTACAAACCGATTGCAAGACGTGCTCCAGCGAGTGCTGACTAAAGTTACCGTTAAATAGTTTTTCATCAGCATCAATGCCGTCGTTGAGCTGAATTGTAATGTGATAGCTAGACTCTATGGTGCGAAATACCTCGTGCAGGGTTGTATTGTCAAACTCGAGCTTTTGCGTTTTCCAGGCTTGATAATTGTCTGATTTCAGTTTGTGTTTAGTTAAAATTTTCGAGTGGTTTGAATAATTAACGGCATCACCGGCGGTTAATATTATATTGTCATCGTTAATGCGCGAGTCTACACGGACTGTACCACTGGCTACCGACACCTCGCTGTTATTGGCTCCTTTGTAGGCTTTCACATTAAAGGAAGTACCTAATACTCGAATATTAAGCTGTTTCGTTTCGATGATAAACGGCTGTTTGGGGTTGGGTGTCACATCAAAGAAAGCCTCACCCTCAAGTTGAACAATGCGTGATGTGCGCTTGAATTTTTTGGGGTAAGTCAATGTGCTGCCATAGTTCAGATCTACCTTGCTGCCATCGGGCAGGGTAATTGTTTGTGTAGCCTGCGCTGTAGTAATGCTCATGGTATGCCTGTTGTTGTACAGGGTAAAAAAGAAGGTGCCCACCAATAAAACTATCACAGCGGCGGCAGCCGACACCATAGTCATGCGGCGAAACAGAGGTTGTTTTGAACTTAGCTGTGGCTTTACCTTATCCCATGCGCCATTGGTGTCGATGCTTTGTAGTGCCTGGGCATAATGGGCATCACCCCACAGCTTTCTCATCTGTTTCTCAATGTTAGGATTGTCCGCCAGTTGATCCTGTAGCTGCTCGTGTTCGGCCTTGCTCAGCTCCCCTGATACATCTTTGGCCAATAGGTGCCAGTTAATATTGTTATCGTTCTTCTTCATGGCTCGTTTCTTCAGTGTTACATTAAAGCAATAACAGCAGGGTAATGCCTGCCAGCAGCTGCTTTTTTAAAGGCTGTAACTGTTCGCGTAAATATTTTAGCGCCTTGCCCATTTGTACTTCTACTGTTTTGGGCGAAATGTTGAGTTTTTCAGCAATCTCTCTGTATTTGAGACCATCCATACGACTCATCTTAAATATTTTTTGACGCTGCTCGGGCAGTTCGTCAATTACCTTGTTGATGCGCTGCAGATATACGTTTTCGCTAAAAGACATTAATATCGCATCGTTATTATGGGCCTGTTCTTTCTCAAAGGCTCTTACTACTTGCCGGTGTTTTAGTTCGTTGGTACACCTATTGCGCACTGTTACCACCAAAAAGCCGCGTAAAGACCTAATATCTAACTTTTTTCTTTTTTCCCACATCTGAACAAAAACACTTTGTACAACGCTCTCCGACAGGTCTCTGTCAATTAGGTACTTTTGGGCCAGCAGCACCAGGTGGGCATAGTAATTCTTAAAGACTAATTCGAAAGCCTGTTCATCGCCTTCTTTAATCTTGGATAAAAGCACTGCATCCTGTATGTTACCGCCAGACTGTGTGGTCATCTGCAATGGGTTTATTAAAGGACATTTCGAAAGAATTTTTCCCTTACCCAATTTACATATTTTTTATGAGCTGCCTAGTGTTGGTGGTGTAATAGTATCTAATCCAGCCATTTGAAAGTAGTGATTAGAGCGGCGTGGTCAGAAGGGAAGCCTTTGGGGTGTTGGTCGATGATGGCAGCATCTTTTGCCTGCAGCTTATCGCCCTTGAAGTATATATAGCTGGTTCTGTTCTTCATAATGGTACTTAACCTTGGCGAGTGGGTATAACCAAAGTGTGTAGTTTCATCGGGGTGGAGCAGTCTGAAGGCGTCACTAAAGCCTTGTTCTTCCATCATTTTGCTTACGGGATAGGCTATACTCAGTCCGTAGTTGTGACGCGCATTGGCGCTTGTCCAGTCTAGGTGGGAGCCACTGCTGAAGTTACCCCCCATGATGATGGGCGTGCTATTGGCCTCTTTAATCCGATGCTTCAGCTCGCTGAGTATAAATTGTGCCTCACGGCCGCGAGTCTCCGTTTCTTTAAGCACAATGGAGTCGGCATGGGCTGATCCTGATTGTATATATTCCGACATATCCGGTTCTTCGCTGAGGCTGATAGGGCATGCCAATAGGGTGTGGTCAGCGTCCAGCAGTAGTTCAATGCATCCGCTTTTATCGGCCTGAAATAATGGGTGGCTGTTGCCAAAGGGAAAACGGCTGAGCACACACAGGTTATTGCTGCACTGATACAGTCGGTAGTTGATCGCATCAGCAATGAGCACGCCGGTGCTGCCGCTCTCCTGAAGAAAAATCAGGTCGGGGTTGGCTTGTTTAATGAGTGTGATGATGCGCTGCGGTCCCACGTAGCGTCCGTCGTGTGTACCACCCTCCCAAAGATTCCAGCTCATCACCTTCAGTTCCTTCTTTATTTTATTGTGCCTGAAGGGTTTATTAATGCGCTGCTTGTATAGTGATCGTATTGTGTTTTCATCAAGTACTTTAGACCAGATATTTAGCTCGTCAATCCGACCATTAAAAAGGTCTTTGGGTGTACGCTGCCGTCCATTGGTGCCAATGTGTATAAAAGGCGTATTAATGTGTAATGCACTTTCAGGTAGATGGTAGATAGCTACGTTTTTACCATCGTAGTAAAGGCGTGTTTCGCGTCTGGCAAAATCATTGGTCAAAGCTAAAAGGTGCCACTGTTCGTCGTTAATGCGCTGTTTTGCTGTGGGTTTGTACTCCCAGGTGTTGTCGCCGTCACTATGAATCCAAGCCCATGCTCCATTGCTTTGTGTTTCTATGGTCCAGCCTCTAGTGCCTGTTGAGTCAGAACGAGTATGCGACAGGATGGTGTAGGCCTCCGGGTCTTCAGGGTGCTTTTGTACCCAAAATGCAAGGGTGTAGCCGGCATAGTCGTTGAGTGAAAAATTATCTTTCAGCTTAATGGATAATGCCTGACGGTGACGAGCTGTAAGCGACAGGTCGAGGCAGGTGTCTTTTGATGAGTGTGCATAAGCTACTGCTTGCGGGCCATAGATGGCCGTTTTGACCATTCCCGTGTTCTTTAACGAATTGTTAAAGGCATAAGCAATTAAAGGCTTACTAACCGATACTTTATTCTCACAGGCAGCCAGGATTGTGAGCAGGAAGGCTGTGAGCAGTAGCTTTGTTATAACATT
Organism: uncultured Carboxylicivirga sp.; assembly: GCA_947491945.1. Classification (GTDB taxonomy): domain Bacteria; phylum Bacteroidota; class Bacteroidia; order Bacteroidales; family Marinilabiliaceae; genus Carboxylicivirga; species Carboxylicivirga longa. The sequence continues at coordinate 91,404 of CANLLN010000004.1, forward strand.
CATACCATTTATTTTGGTTTCTCAAATCCCTCAACATCAACTGCTTTATTTGTACTTAATTCCTTTAAAATAGTTTCCAATTCAGTGCATAAATCTTTAAATAGCTCATTAAATTCCGACTCTTCGTTCTTAAACGCATGTTCGGTTTTAATGGCCAGGTCGTATAAGCGGGGTGCCGATATGGTGCCCGATATGCCTTTAAAGGAGTGAAGCATTCGTTCTGCCACTTCCCTTTCATTTTCGCGCATGCTGTTGAATTCCGATACAAAATTGAGGTGGTCGTAGTAAAAGCGTTGTAGCAGGCGTTTGAAAAAATCCCACCGGTTGGCAAAACGTTTCACCCCGTCATGCACATCAATGCCTCTGATATTAGGCAAGGTATGGTTAACGGGGCCAATCTCAATTTTGGCGGTTTCATTAATAACAATGGGTTTTCGCTTTTTTCTTTTTGTCCCCCGGCGTTTTTCTACCCATTTCAGAATTTTTTTATACACCTGTTCGGGGTCAATGGGTTTGGCTATCATATCCACCATGCCGGCATTAAGATATTTCTTCTTAATGCCACCAATGGCATCGGCTGTCATGGCAATGATGGGTAATGCAGCGTGCTCGGGCATGGCTTGTATGCCCTTAGTAGCGTCAAATCCATCCATAATGGGCATTTGAATATCCATTAGCACCAGGTCGAAATAATTAGCGCCGCTATCTTTCACGGCAGCAATGGCCTCTTTCCCGTTTGATACAACATCCACGCTAACGCCAGCCAGTTCCAGTAGCTCAATGCCGATTTGCTTGTTGGTTTCGTTGTCTTCCACCAATAATATTTTCACATTCTGTTGTGCTCTTAACTCATTGAGATAGACACCCGGCTCTTTCTTGCGCCAGGCCGCCTTTGTCTTTTCCTTGCCAAAGGCTTCGAGGCAGGCATCGTGTAAAGTGGACATGTTTATCGGTTTGATAATGGAGCCTATGGCATCGTTGCTGATGAAAGACTGTAGCTCTGCATCTTGCTCGAAGGCGCCTACCATTACCAGCATTGGTATCTTTTGCGAGTTGTTAACATACAGTTCCTGAGCTGCGTGTTTAAATTTACTGCCCTGAATGCTCCAGTCGGCTATTATCAGGTCGATGGGTTTGGATGGCTGACTCTCGAGCAGCCGAAGGACAGCAGTATCATTGCGTCTTACCAGTGAAACCCTGAATTTGAGCAACTCCAGCATGTCTTTTATGGTCGATGAAGTAGCCGGATGATTATCGAGCACCAGTACGTGTTTGTTTTCCAGGTCGCTCGGTGGTATCAGCAAGTCGCGCTTTTGCACCTTCTGCTTTCCGGCTTTCATGGTAAAGAAGAAGGAGCTACCCTGCCCATATTCGCTCTCGACCCATATACGGCCGCCCATCAGTTCCGACAGTCGCTTGCAGATGGCCAGCCCCAGGCCGGTGCCGCCATACTTACGGGTGGTTGATACATCGGCCTGCGAGAATGAGTCAAAGAGATATTCCTGCAGATCTTTTTTGATGCCAATGCCCGTATCTTTTACCTCAAAGAGGAGTTCCACCTCGTGGTCGTCTTCTTGCAGCACCAATACGCTGGTGATAATCTCACCACTATTGGTAAATTTAATGGCGTTATTAACCAGGTTAACCAGTATTTGGGATACACGCAAGGGATCGCCTATGAGATTGAGTGGCACATCGGCGTGCAGCGCATAGATAAAATTTAGGCCTTTCTCGTGGGCTTTATAAGCCACCATATTACTTAGATCGTCGAATACCTGCTCCAGGTCAAAGTTTATTTTTTCGAGTCCCAGCTTACCTGCTTCAATCTTGGAAAAATCCAGTATGTCGTTGATAATGCCCAGTAGTGATTTAGAGCTGCCTTGTATTTTTCGCAGATAGTCGGTTTGCCCGGGGTTCACCTCCTTTTCAATGGCCAGATGTGTCCAGCCGACGATTGCATTCATGGGTGTTCTTATTTCGTGGCTCATGCGCGCCAGGAAATCACTCTTGGCCCGGGTGGCCGCCTCTGCATCATCCTTGGCTTCTTTCAGCAGTGCCGCATCCTTTTCTTTCGCAATGGCAATTCCCAGTGTTACCGTATAGGCCCTAAAGATGGCCCGATGAGATTCCAGCCAGGGCATACCTTTATTGGTGTTCCCAAAGCCAATGAAGCCCCAAAAAGTATCCCGTGCAAATACCGGAACTACCAGCAGGCTTTCCAGTCCCAATTGTTCAAAAAGAAATTGTTCGTCCTCTGCAAATTCATCGCGATAGCCGTAAACATCCTTTTTATCGGCCAGGTAGTGAAACCAGCGGGATCCAATTTGGCTGTATGGGATATCTTTCAGGCCTTCGCGCACCACAGGATGAATTTTATCTTTTTGCCATTCGTACATGTGAGTGGCACGGGGTGGTTCATTGCCAAGTACTGTATTATTTTGAAAGATAAAAGATAAGTCGACCATGGAACTTTGAGCCACAATGCGCAGCGACTTACGGATGGCCTCCTGTGAATCACGGTTGGCAATCAGCTCCTTAACGGCTTCAGCCACGCCTTCCAGAAAGCGGTCACGCATCATCACCTCCGATATGGCATCTTTTGTGGCGGTCACATCAATCATCACACCTTGCAAATAATGGCCTCCATCGCTTTGCTTTACCGACATACCCTTTTCGTGTAACCAGCGCATTTCTCCCCGCACGTCGGCAATGCGATATTCCACTTCGTAAGAGTGGTTGCGCGTAACGGCCTGTTTAATGGTGTCAAGCACTCGCTCGCGATCATTTTCGCAGATGAGGTTGGTAAACGATTGTACCCCGTCGAGGAAATTTTCGGCTTCGAAGCCGGTTACCTTACTAAAACCACTGCTTAAAAAAAGCATGGTGCGACTGTCGTCAATCAGCCCGGTGTAAACAATTCCCGGCACATTGGTAACAATATTACGGTAGTTCTCGCGGCTTTTTTCCAGCTCGCGCAGTGCTTTATTTAGTTCTGTTATGTCAGTTGAAATGCCACAGATGGCTTTTATTTCACCCCGTTTGTTGCGTATGGGAAATTTATTTGATAAAAAATAGCGTTTCCCATTACGCAGCTCAATCTCCTCTTCATAATGGATCGGGGTACCGCTGTTGATCACCTGCAGATCTACTTCGCGCCACTGCTCCACTGGTTTTTGAGCAAACAGCTTGTCGGCTTTCTGGCCGATTACTTCTTCCTCTTTTAGGCCCACTTGATCGCACCAGTTTTGGTTGACCATTGAATAGCGCCCCTCCAAATCTTTTACATAGATGAGGGCTTTGGAGTTGTTGATGATATCATCCAGCAGGCGGCGATTGTCTTCAATGGCATTCTCTGCATGAAGACGCTTTCGCTCGTCGGAGGTGATGGTAAAAACGAAGAAACGCAGTACCAGTAAGCCTGAAAGTATGGCTACTATGACCAGTATAATGAGTATTTGCAGGCTCAACTCGCCCCACTTGCTAAGCATCTGTGATTGGATGGCCGAGGCCCGCTCAGCATTTGACTGGAGGGTGATGGCTGAGTGCCTCAGTGTTTGTTGGAGATTACCTGAATTATTTACTAAATCAATGGTACGGAGTATGGCGTGTTCATATTGCCGTAGCTTGGCCCTAAACTGTTTCATGTAGGCACGTGCCTCAATATTATTGGCTCTATTCTCCACTGTAAAAGTGAGGTTGAGGGTGTTGTCGAACCAGGTTCCCAAGGAGTCGCGCTGCGCCTTGCTTACGTTAGTGGCACCCATATTATTTTGGAGCGACCGTATGGCATTTAGGTTGTTTTGAAGTCGTTTGTAATTATCTAATGCCAGCATTCGTGTTTTCCGGTTTCCCAGGAGCCATTTCTCAATTAATGCCTGTTGCTTTGTCTCTTCTTCCTCAATGGAGGTGTATATGCTATCTGTTTTAATATTTAGTTGATTGTAATAATGCTGCATGGAAGCATACAGCTTAAAGTCTTTATTAAAGGCGGTGATTAGGTCGGTCATTGGTGCTAGTAGCCGCTTCGTTTCCGGATTAGCTTTCGACTGTGCTATTTGCATCAGTAGATTGCCGATGCGAAGGGTTAACGAGTCTACCTGACGGATCAGGGCTGTGTCGCTCGCTATGATAGCGCGCTTTTCGTTCAGACGAAGATGGTATATGTGGTTTTGTAATGCATTTACCTGTTCTGTGCTGTCAACAACAAATGATAAGCGGCGAATGCCCCGTATGCTCAGGAAGGATACAACCGACATCATTAAGATAATAATGACAAATGCAACAACAACCTTTTTCTGAATAGTATTGGTCATTCCCCGTAGTTTGGATGGCGCCATGAAGTGTATGTTTTCGCAATTATTGGGCATTAAAGATAAGAACATTTTGAGCGCCTCAAAAAACGGAGCTTTTTTTAAAAAATTCGTGTGCTGCTGTGTGATATTATTTGGGGATGCTTTATTACATTTGACAAACATTTTAATTAATCATGTCAATTAGCACTTCAAGCCCGGTTTATTTTCGTTCATTCCCAATTATGCTTTGGCTTTTTATGATGGTATTTCATACGTCCGTTGCACAGTATGAAAAACATGAAATGCGAGGTGTTTGGGTGGCCACCGTGGCTAATATTGACTGGCCCAGCAGACCCGGCCTTAAGGTTAAGGAGCAAAAGCAAGAGGTTAGGAATATTATTAATCATTGCAAAGCATTGGGGCTAAATACGATATTTTTACAAGTACGTCCGGCATCTGATGTGTTGTACCGATCACGTTTGGAGCCCTGGTCGAAAGTGCTGACGGGTGAGGCCGGTAAAAGACCGGGTTATGATCCCTTGCAATACTGGCTGGAGCAGGCTCATCAGCAGGGGCTTGAACTCCATGCGTGGATTAATCCCTATCGTGCTGCTTTGAACCAGAAGGATCCGCTGCCACCGATGCACCCCTACCATCAAAGGCCGGATATGTTTGTGGAGTACGGAGGTAAGCTGTATTACAATCCCGGGCACCCTCAGGCCAATGTGCACATTAATCGGGTGGTGAAGGAGCTGATCGAAAATTATGATATTGATGGCATTCACATGGATGATTATTTTTATCCTTACCCTATTCAGGGAGAAGTATTTCCTGATTCAGTTTGTTTTGAAAAATATGGACAGTCTTTTGAGGATATCAATGCCTGGCGTCGTCATAATGTGAATGAAACAGTACAATCCATCAGGAGCACAATAAAAACCAGCAAGCCCTGGCTGGCCTTTGGCATCAGTCCGTTTGGGGTGTGGCGCAATAAGTCCGATGATCCAAGGGGCTCGGAGTCGATGGCGGGCACAAGTAATTACGATGGCTTGCATGCGGATATTCTTCTGTGGATGGAGCGCAAATGGATTGATTATGTGGTACCACAGCTGTATTGGGGAACCTCTCACACGGCAGCCAACTACAACAGTTTGTCAGCCTGGTGGGGTGCCAACCATAGCGAAGTGCCCGTATACATTGGTCATGGTATTTATAAAATTGGCAGTGATAGGCCCGATTGGCAGGATCGCTATCAAATACCCCGTCAGCTGCAAAGGGTGCGCAGCCATCCTAACCTTAATGGAAGTGTTTATTTCAGCTATAAGCATTTTAAGCGCGATCTGATGGGCTTGCAGGATAGTCTTGCTAACCGCTACTACAGGGCAAAAGCGCTGGTGCCATCGAGCACAGCCCTTGAAGGAACCCGCAATGAAGCGACCATCACGCGCCTGAGAGCCGGACGGCGAAAGCTAAAATGGCGTAGCGATAAAGATGCATCAGTACGCAAATACATTATTTACCGTTATCGCCCCTTCGATGCCTTCAATATTGATGATCCATCCTTTATCTTCGATGTGGTGTATGACGATCGTTATAAGTTGCCACGTGAATCATCCGGCAGCAGAAAAGTCTTTTTAGTGCGTGTGGCGGCTGTGGATGCCTACAATAATGAAGGACCCATCAGTGAGCCGGTGCGCATTAACTTTTAATCTTTACTTGAATGCTAGTTTAAACTTAACTACCTTTTGTTTTTTAGTAATTTAAAGGATATTGGTTATGGGTGTTGTGTTGCTGGTAATAGGTATTATTGTGTTGTTGATTATTATCTGGCTGATGAGTATTGATGGCTCGTATCATGTAAAAAAATCAATTGAGATTAATGTGAGTCGTCAAAAGGCCTATGCCCAGATTGCCGATTTTACAAGCTGGCCTTTGTGGTCGCCATGGTTGTGCATGGAGCCGGGTGCGCGAGTGGAAGTAACGCAGGACGGCAAAGGAGTGGGCGCTGTTAATCGCTGGGAAGGTAAGCTGGTAGGCATTGGTGAGATTGAGCATTTGAATCTTAACGAGTCGGAGTCTATCGATCAGGAAATACGCTTTGTGAAACCTTTCAAATCCAGGTCAGAAGTGTATTGGCGCTTTAATGTTGTGGGCGAGGGTTGCGAAGTGACCTGGGGCATGAGAGGAAAAATGCCTTTTCTGTTTAAATTTATGGCAAAAAAAGTGGCGCCGTGGATTGGTATGGATTATGAGCGGGGCCTAAAAATGCTCAAAGACTTGCTGGAGAAGGGGCATATTGCATCATCTGTTCGTATTGATGGTGTTACCTCGCTAGATGCCTTTGACTTTCTGGCTATTAAAGCTTCCTGCCCTATGGCCAATGTGGGGGAATCAATGAAGGCTACCTTTGCTCGTATTAGCACTTTCTGCGATGACAAGGCTTTGAATGTAGACAGTGCCTTTTCGATCTATCATAAGTTTGACTTTAGCGATCCGGAATGTACCTACTCATCCGGCGTTCCCCTTTCGTCAGTGATACGCCCGGGTGAGGGCTTTTATACTGATCGTTATCCTGAAATAAAGGCAGTTAAGGTTACATTTAAAGGGGATTATGAGCATTTGGGTAATGGATGGGCAGCCGCCTTTATGTATTTGCGTACGCAAAAATTAAAGCTCAATAAAAAGGTTGATCCCATTGAAATTTATCTGAACGATCCCAGTCAGGAACCCGACCCGGCCAACTGGGAGACGGCCATTTACATCCCCATCAAGTAAAAATGTATTTTACCGCCTCTAAAGCCCGGCCTCTCTTATTTGAGCAGTCCTTGTTCTTTTAATGTTTTTTCAACATCCTCCATTTCGCGGTAGAAGGCTTCGCCGTATTTGCGTATGATAGGCTCTTTAAGAAACTTATAAACAGGTACTCCTAAATGACTTCCCAACTCACGGGCCGGATGACAGATGGGCCATGTGTGGTAGTTAAGGCCTTCGAAATCGGGATATTTGGCAACACGAATGGGGTAGAGATGACATGAAACCGGCTTTTTAAAGTCGATGAGTCCTTCCTGATGGGCTTTATCGATGGCACATTTACAAATTCCTTTTTCGTCAAAATATGTATAAACACATTCGCGACCATTGATGATGGGGGTTACCTTGTCGCCATCCGTATCCACTACCCATTTGCCGTGCTTTTCAATTTCGGCAATCGCTTTTTCGCTCAGATAGGGTTTAACAATGTGATAAATGTCTTCTAGAATTTGGGTCTCATCGTCTTCCAGAGGAGCCCCCGATTCACCTTCTACACAACAGTCTCCTTTGCACTTGTCGAGGTTACAGACAAAGCGTTTCTCAAATATATCAGTGCTAATTATCTTATCATCAATTTGAATCATCGGCCCATATTATAATTAAAGTGGTGCAAAGATAGAAAAATAGCTGAAAGGCATTTCAATTCGTTTTGAGGTAACAGTATGTTGACTGTTTGTTTATGGCTAAACAAGCCCCATAAAGGTAAGTGCTATCAGTGCGATAAGGCCTATTAACCATACAAAACTATACATGATCCAAACCAGCGTCATTTTAAAAAAAGTGTTCACCCATTTTCGATCGTAAAGTTTTTTTGCTCCCACAATCTGGTAGGCTGGAACCAGTATGTATAGATATCCGAGCCAGCTTAGTGATTGATTTTTGAAAATGAGGTTAGCGGCAATTACAATGGCAGTGACGGTGAAGATGAATGAATGAATATTTAAGGCAAAGATCAAGTGACCAATGAAAAGTTTTCGGGTTCTGAAAAAGCTAATCCACAAAAAGAAGGCAAAAATAGGCATGAACAAGAAAAGGGACCATGAAGTGAACTGATATAGTTTGTTGATATACACTTCAGGATAGTCCTTGATCATCTTTGCTGTTTGGGCATACTTAGATTGATCATTCTCCATGGTGTTTTTAACATTGTCGATTAGTTGATCAATATCAGCTGAGTCCAGCCTGGAACTATCCATCTCTGCCTTTATGTTTTTTCGTGCTGCCACATATATTGAGTCCTTACCTGTTTTGACTGAGTCTACAAGTGCTGATAATTCTTTTTTGTTGGTAGGTAAAGGGTTAGCGTTTTTAGTTTGTTTGTAGTTTTTGTTGATGGAATTGTTGGTTACGACCGACATTAGCAAAAACATAACAAAGCTGATGAATACATAAAAGCGAAACGGAGGCATGTAGCGTGCACGTTTACCAGCTAAAAAATCAAGCGTAAGTTGACCGGGCTTAAAAAGTACAGTTACCAGGGTTTTTAGCAACCGTGTATCGAAAGTGATAACAGTTCCCATAAAGTCGGCAATCATAAAACGAATGGGGCGCTCCAGTTCTTTAACTGATTGCCCGCAGTTGGAGCAAAACTTGCCGTTAAACTGTTGATAACAGTTTTTGCAAGTGATGAGTGGGGCATCAACGGGTTGATTAGGTTCAGTCATAGTTTTCGGTAGGATTATAATTGAAGCAAAAATAAATCTTATTGACACTTTATCAAATATCCTGTTGTGTTTGCAATTCAAATATTAAGCATTGCCAAAGTGTATTGCACCTTCTATTAATTACTAAATTTGGTCAAATTTTCACCTTTCGCTTATGAAAAAGCTCAAGCCCATTATGTTTGTAGGCACTTGCTCCGATGTGGGCAAGAGTGTTATCAATACCGGATTCTGCCGTATCCTGTTGCAGGATGGCTACCGGCCGGCACCTTTCAAAGCACAAAACTTATCACTGAACAGCTATGCCACACCGGAGGGATTGGAAATTGGGCGTGCTCAGGCTACTCAGGCCGAGGCCTGCGGCATTACTCCGCATGTGGATATGAATCCTGTTTTGCTGAAACCGGGAGGAGAGGGCATGGCTCAGCTGGTTCTTCACGGTAAGCCTGTGGATAAGCTTGCGGCGCTTGATTATTACCGGCAGCCCAGCAATGCGCTTTTGTTCGAGGAGGCTTATGCTGCCTTTCGGCGTTTGGCAAAAAGTTATGCACCCATTGTGTTGGAAGGGGCAGGTGCCATTGCCGAGCTTAATCTGCAGCAGCGCGATATTGTGAATATGCGCATGGCCAAGCGTGTGGGTGCCGATGTTTATCTGGTGGCCGACATTGACCGGGGTGGTGTTTTTGCCAGTGTGTATGGAGCGCTTATGTTATTGCCTCCTGATGAGCGTAAGCTGATAAAGGGTGTTATTATTAATAAATTTAGGGGTGATACGCGCCTGTTTGCTGATGGACGACGTATGATAGAAGAGCTATGTGGTATTCCGGTTGTGGGTGTTGTTCCCTTTTTTACAGATATTTACATAGAAGATGAAGATGCCGTAAGCCTGGATGGGCGTAATGCTAGGGCGGTGGATGATAAGGTGAATGTGGCCGTGGTTCAGCTGCCCCACATTTCTAACTTTACTGATTTTGATGCTTTAGAGTTTGATGAGCGTGTTCATCTTTATTACTCTCTCGGTAAGCATGAGCTGGCAAAGGCTGATATTGTGATATTGCCCGGAACCAAAAGTACTATTCATGATTTACAGTTTATTGCTCAGCGAGGCATCCCGGATCTTTTACATCAATTGATTGCGCAAGGAAAGAGTGTGATCGGTATTTGCGGCGGTTATCAAATGATGGGAACCTGTATTCATGACCCAAATCAGCTTGAGGGGGGTGATAAGGAGGCTAACGGAATGGGTTTGTTGCCCATTGAAACTACCATAGAGGTGCATAAGAAAACAGTGCAGCAAGAATTTTACTTTCTGGATAATATTGAGCTCTGTAAGGGCTATGAGATACACATGGGGCAAAGTGATATAGGATTGGTGAGTACACCTCTGGTGAAAACGCTTGACGGGCATTTTGAGGGAACCTACTTAAATGTACACTGCTGGGGTACTTATATGCATGGAATCCTCGATAATCAGGTAGTCATTGATCATTTGCTAGCGCCCTACACTAACAAGTCGGGCAGTAAACTTGGCTATAGTGATTTTAAAGAGCAATCTTACAATCGTTTGGCCGATCATTTGCGTAAATATATTAATGTGGACGCCATTTGCAGGGAGGCGGGGATAGGATGAATTTGCACCTGATCCTATGCCTGATATTCAACCCACTCCGGGATTGGTGAATGTTGTTAAATGAACCCACAGGTTGTCACCTGTGGCTATAGATATTTGAACCCTTCGGGTTCAGAATTAAGATCTACTGACGCATACTCAAGGTTCTCATTAATTGATACATGAACTGTTCCTTATTCACTTTTAAGTCCATCTAGGTCTAAGAAAAGCATTTACTTCATAAGCGCTGTATACATTCTTCCCTTTGCCCTTGAAGGCAAGGGGAAGTACGCTGCCATAGGCGGTGGGATGGGGATCAATTCAGAGGTGTTAAGGATGTCAACTTTTTCCTCTACCGTCTCTGCAAAATTTATGCGTAGACCCAGAATTTGCATCTGATCCGATTTGACGCCTTTGCTACCATACGCCGCACCTTTGAAACGCATCATGAAACAATCATCAACTACTTCAATGGAAGAAGCACCAATGCGGCGGCTGAATCATTTAATGCTAAAATCAAAGACTTCAGAAGACAATTCAGAGGTGTTAAAGATGTCAACTTTTTCCTCTACCGTCTCTGTAAAATTTATGCGTAGACCCAGAATTTGCACCTGATCCACCCTTCGGGTTCAGAATTGGGTTCAGAATTAAGATGCATGCGGTAAAATTAAGGCATAAAAAAAGGGAAAGATTTTCATCCTTCCCTTTTTGTGGTGCCACCTGGAATCGAACCAGGGACACACGGATTTTCAGTCCGTTGCTCTACCAACTGAGCTATGGCACCGAGTTACTTTTACCGGAGTAAAAATAACATAAACAATAACCCTTTACCCTTTTAGATGAATAACCTGTCCCCACAGGTTATTACTAAACCCTAAAATCAGCCTTACGACTGGTGGTGCCACCTGGAATCGAACCAGGGACACACGGATTTTCAGTCCGTTGCTCTACCAACTGAGCTATGGCACCAATCTTCGCAACACCCCGCGTATCGGGACTTTTAGCAGCAATCCTTCCGAATTGCGGTTGCAAATATAGGCAAAGATTTTAGACTGCAAAAACATTTTTCAAATTTTAATGACGCTTTTTTTTGTGAGCAGTGTTAATTTGCCTGATGTTTAGTATTTTTGCAGCTTCAAAAAAAAATAATGGATTATCAGATATTCACTTTGTCAAATGGTATTCGCGTCATTCATAAACAGGATAAGTCAGCAGTTGGATACTGTGGCCTGATTATAAATACCGGTTCACGCGACGAGAAGGAGGAAGAACATGGCATGGCACATTTTATCGAGCATGTCATTTTTAAGGGTACTAAAAAGCGGAAGGCTTATCACGTGCTAAGTCGTCTTGATGATGTGGGCGGGGAGTTAAATGCCTACACCACCAAAGAAGAAACATGTATATATGCCTCTTTTCTGAAGCAGGACTATGAGCGTGCCATAGAGTTGATCCATGATATTACCTTTAACTCCACCTTTCCGCCCAAAGAGTTGGCTAAGGAAAAAGAGGTGATTGTGGATGAGATAAACTCGTATAAAGACAGTCCGGCCGAGTTTATTTTCGATGAGTTTGAGGAGATGCTCTTCAAAAACGATCCGATGGGGCGCAATATTCTTGGCACCGAACAGAAGCTGAAAACTTTTGACGAAAAAATGATACGTCAGTTTATGCACACCAACTATAATACAGATCAAATGGTGTTTTGCTCAGTGGGAAATGCTTCGTTTAAGAAAATTGTAAAGTGGGCCGAAAAGTACTTTGGTGATGTGCCGGAAAACCGACGCTCTTATACTCGTCCTGCGGTGGTTGGATATTTACCCGAGTCACAAACTATCGAAAAAGATACGCATCAGAGCCATGTGATCATCGGCAATGTAGCTTATGATTTTAATAGCAATAAGCGGCTGCATCTGCATCTGTTGAATAATCTGTTAGGTGGCCCGGGCATGAATTCCCGCCTTAACATGGCGCTTCGGGAGAAGAATGGGATTGCTTATAATGTAGAATCGAGTTATACACCTTACTATGGGACCGGTATTTTTACTATCTATTTTGGAACCGACGAAGAGAATCTGATACGCTCTTTTGATATTATCGATAAGGAAATGCGGGTATTGCGAAACAAATCTTTAGGAGCCCTGCAATTACATAAGGCAGCCCGTCAGCTCAAAGGGCAGATTACTATTTCGTCAGATAATCGTGAAAATTTAATGCTGTCGATGGGTAAGAGTTTTATGCTGTACAATCAGGTGGATCCGCTGGAGACCATCTATCAGAAAATTGACGAGATAACAGCCACCGACATACTGGAAGTGGCCAATGAGATTCTTAACCCCAATCAACTATCGTACCTAATTTATCAGTAGCATGACTAATATTTCAATCGATCTTGAACAATATATTCTTAATCATATTGACGATGAACCGGCTGTATTGAAGGAGCTGAATCGGCAGACCCATATTAAAATGTTGCAGCCCCGTATGTTAAGTGGTCATCTGCAGGGACAAATACTGAAGATGTTCTGTAGGATGATCAACCCCCGTCGCATTTTGGAGATTGGTGCTTTCACTGGTTACTCAGCGCTGAGTATGTGTATGGGTTTGAGCAGGGAGGATGCGACGATTGATACCATTGAGATTAATGATGAGAATGAAGAGTTTATTCAGTCGTTTATCGATAAGGCAGGCATGGCCGACAAGATAAAGCTGCACATTGGTAACGCCCTGGATATTATACCGCAGCTAGATACGAAATATGACCTGGTATTTATGGATGGTGATAAGCGGCAATATTGCCGTTATTACGATTTGGTGTTTGATAAGCTGAATCGGGGTGCTTACATCCTGGCCGATAACATCCTTTGGGACGGTAAAGTAGTGGGGGGTGTGCCGGAAAATGACACTTATACAAAGGAAATTCAGGCTTTTAACGATAGGGTAAAGGCTGATGATCGGGTAGAGACGGTTATTCTGCCGTTTCGGGATGGTATATCCGTGATTCGTAAGAAATAAAACTTTTTAAACTAAGCCGTGTTTACTTCTCATCAACGAAATTGATAGGTATGAAAACAGCTATTTTCTATGGTTCGTCTACAGGTAATACACAATTTGTGGCCGATAAAATACATCGTGCGCTGCCGGGTGCTGATTGTTTGGCAGTTAATGATCTGAGTATTGAGCAGATAATGAAATACGATCATATTATTTTGGGCACCTCCACGTGGGGGGTGGGTAACTTGCAGGATGATTTCGAGCTATTTGTCGACCTTCTGTTATCGCTGGATATGTCCGATAAAACATTTGCACTCTTTGGCCTTGGCGATCAGCATACTTACCCCGATACTTTTTGTAATGGTATGGGAAAGTTGTATCATCTGCTCAAAGGAAAGGGCTGGAAGGTGATTGGTCATACTTCCGTTGAGGGGTATGACTTTTCTGAGTCGGAGGCGCAGGTTGGTGACCAGCTTGTTGGCCTCGCACTCGATGAGGATAATGAGCCGGATTTAAGTGATGCACGGATTGAGAAATGGGTAGCGCAATTAAGTTTATCATGAAGTATCATGCTGAAAGAGTGCATCTTTCGAGTGTAAGCAAGCGCTTTGTCATTAATATCGTGGCGATGGTCTTATCAAATCAGCTCTAAGTCAATTTTTTAAGTGTGATTGTTCATTTTGCCTTACATTTAATAGTACAACGAATTAACAGGTGCTATTATGTATCTTGATGAGCAGGTCTTCAATGAAGTTTCATCGCAGCATGAGGCCTTTAGTTATTGCCTGACTGGCAAAGGTGAGGTGCTTCAGTCAAAGGGTAGGTTTGTTGCTCAGGGGCTTATGCCGTCGGGCGATGAACTGATGGATTTATTGCCGGCAGCCGTTGTTTCTGCGTTTCATCAGTTTGTAATATCAAGCCGGGAGCGTCATTTCATAGACATGATGGTATGTGGCGATGAGGGCGTTTGGGTCGTAAATTGTCGATTTAAACGTAGCGAAGAGGATATTGAGTTTACAGGTTTTTTGCCCCTTGGGCAGGTTGAAGGGGCTATGGTTCCCATCGATAAGTTGCCCTACCCTGTGGCAATGGCTAATAAAGAAGGGGAGATACTGCAGCTCAACCGTTCTTTTATAGATTTTTTTCTCGATCACAGAATTATAGCCAAGCCCATCCTTATTCAGGATGTCATTAAAACCAATGAGCTGTCGCCCGAAGAATTTGAGTACAGTAAGATGATTAACTCTGGGGTTAATACGCGAGCTGTGCTATGTCAATTTAAGGGCGATAAAAACCATACTTTCCTGCTGAATCTGATTCCTGTTGATTATCGCAGTAGGAAGGTTTATCTGATAGTAGTAAAGGATTTGACACAGTTTATTGACGTGCAGCAAAGCCTTGAAGATCAGAAGCAGAATCTTCAAAAACAGATGCAAGAAGAGTTCGCCACAAGCCGATCGCTTGAGTTAAGGCTTCTTCGTAAGACCCGGCTTGAATCCCTGGGTGATATCGCCTCCGGTATCTTTTATGAGTTAAACCAGCCTTTGTTGCAACTTAGCAGCGAGCTTAATGAGTTTTTTGACCGGGGGAAGAAGGGAGTTTTGACGAATGATGATTTTGTACAGAAGTCAGAAGAGATACAGTGTCAGATAGTACGCATGCAGGATGTTGTTAATGAGATTATGGAATTTTCTACCTTTTCGGAAACTCCTTATGAATGTCTGGAGCTTAAAAAGGTGTTGAATATTGTGCTTGAGGATGTGAGCTATCAGGAACTTACAGGGCTGGTGCTGGTGCTTAATCAGCAAGCCGATGTGTTGGTTATGGGCAGGTCTTATGAGTTGGAGCAGATATTTGTTAATATTCTCATTAATAGTATTCAGTCTTTGCAGGCTAAGAGTATGCAGGAAAGAGATTTTACACCCCGTATAAAGATTAATATTGAGCAAAAAGGGGCAATGGTGCATATTAGCTTTTGGGATAATGGATTGGGAGCATCAACTAAGGTTCTGAAGCAGGTGCTTAAGCCTTTTTATACCACCCGTAAAGCTTTGGGAGGCTCTGGATTGGGCCTGTTTGTTGTTAATAATCTCATGCGTAAGATGGAAGGTTGGGTGATCGTGGACTCAATGCCCGGTAAGTATTTTGAAACAAAACTTGGCTTCCCCCTGGCAGATTAGTCGGGCAGGGGTGAGTAGGGATTAAGCAATGGTACTTTGTTTTTTAATCAGAAATTAAACGATCCAGGTCGCGCTTGCCAAAAAGTGTAGGATAATCATCCAGAAACTGCTCCATTACCACACGCATCACTGCTTCGCGCATAAATTTCGATTTATTGGCAATTTTATACTTTTTGCAATAAATATTTACCGCATCATTTTCTTTATCATTAAGCAGAAAAGTGGCCTTGTGTTTACGTAGTAAGGCCTGTTCGCGTGAGATAACTTTTTGTTTGCTTTTCTTTTGTTTTTTTGCCATTTACGCCCAGTGATTACCGGGTACAAAAATAATAAATAATAGTGTATTAAAAATTTTACATGCCGCTCATCGTCCTTTTTTGCCGGCAATTTTTAGGATAAAATAGGACGAATGATAGATAAATCAAAAATCCCTTATAAATTTGTGGGATATTATAATGAATTAAATAAAGAAATGGGACGCGCATTTGAATACAGAAAGGCCACCAAGCTGAAGCGTTGGGGTACAATGGCCAAAACATTTACAAAGATCGGGAAGCAAATAACCATGTGTGTGAAAGAAAGTGGTCCCGACCCGGCGAGTAACTCACGTTTACGTGTGTTAATCCAAAATGCCAAGGCAGCTAATATGCCTAAAGATAATGTTGAACGCGCCATAAAAAAAGCAACCAGCAAAGATACAGCGGATTATAAGGAGGTAGTGTATGAAGGCTACGGACCCTTTGGAACGGCTTTTATGGTAGAAACGGCAACAGATAATACCACACGTACCGTGGCCAATGTAAGATCTTATTTTAATAAGTATGGCGGATCGCTGGGAACCAGTGGTTGTGTGGACTATATGTTTGAGCATAAGTGCAACTTCAAAGTGGAAATGAAGGAGGGCCTTGACCTGGAGGAGCTGGAGCTGGAGCTTATTGATTTGGGTGTGCAGGAGATCTTTGAAGAGGATGGCTTTATTATGATCTACGGTGATTTTGAAGGTTTTGGACCTATTCAGAAGTATCTGGAAGATAATGATTTCAAAATTGAGAATGCTGAGTTTGAGCGCATTCCGCAGGATACGAAGGAGCTTAGTCCGGAGCAGATGGTTGAAATCGATAAGCTGTTGGCTAAATTTGAAGAGGACGATGATGTGACCAATGTTTTTAATAACATTAAATAAGATATTACTCTAAGTTATATAGCGCGGCAATCTGAACAATTCGGGTTGTCGCGTTTTTTATTGTAATGAGTTTCATCAATAAATGATAGTAATGCTGTAAAGTATGAGATATATCCTTGCTTATGGCCGATGAGATGTGTATTTTTCAATCAGAAACACAATAAATAACCAAATATTATGCAAGATTTAAAACAATACATAGAAGACAATAAACAGCGTTTTCTGGATGAGTTGTTTGAGTTAATTCGTATTCCTTCCATTAGCTCTAAGCCCGAACATAAAGATGATATGTACCGTTGTGCTGAGGCATGGAAGAAATTGATTTTGGCAGGAGGGGCTGATAAGGCTGAGATTATGGAGACCGAGGGTAATCCGGTGGTTTATGCCGAGAAGATGATCGATCCTTCGTATCCCACTGTTTTGGTTTACGCGCATTACGATGTGCAGCCGGCCGAGCCATTGGAGCTGTGGAAATCGCCTCCTTTTGAGCCTGAGGTACGCGATGGTAAAATTTATGCCCGTGGTGCTGATGATGATAAAGGACAGGGATTTATGCATACCAAGGCTTTTGAATACCTGGTGAAAACCAATCAGCTAAAATGTAATGTGAAATTCCTCATAGAAGGCGAAGAAGAAATAGGCTCGCCTAGTCTGCCTAAGTTCTGTCAGGATAATAAGGAATTGCTGAAATCTGATGTTATTCTGGTTTCAGATACCGGCATGATTGCCCCTGATGTACCAACGATTACGACTGGTTTGCGTGGTCTTTGCTATTGGGAGGTTGAAGTGACCGGACCTAATCGCGACCTTCATTCAGGTTTGTTTGGTGGTGCTGTGGCCAACCCCATAAATGTACTGGCCAAGATGATTACCGAAATGGTGGATGAGAACGGTCATATTACTGTGCCCGGTTTCTACGATGATGTGGTGGAAGTGTCAGCCGACGAGCGTGCCTTAATGGCCAAAGCACCCTACAGTGAGAAAGCCTACAAAGAAGCACTTGATGTGGAAGAACTGGCTGGTGAGAAAGGATTCACCACCAATGAACGCACAGGTATTCGTCCGTCATTCGATGTTTGTGGTATTTGGGGAGGCTACACAGGCGAGGGTGCAAAAACCGTATTGCCTTCCAAAGCCTATGCGAAAATATCATCGCGCCTGGTGCCTGATCAGGATCATAAGAAACTGGCAGAATTGTTCTGCAAGCATTTTGAGTCTATTGCGCCTAAGAGTGTTAAGGTGAAGGTGAAGCATTTACATGGTGGTCAAGCCTATGGTTGCCCGATTGATTTACCGGCCTATAAGGCTGCCGAAAAAGCCTGTGAAACGGTTTATGGCGATCGTCCGGTGCCTGTGCGAAGCGGAGGTTCTATTCCTATTATCTCTGATTTTGAGCGCATACTGGGTGTTAAGTCTGTGTTGATGGGCTTTGGTCTGGAGGCTGATGCTATCCACTCACCCAATGAAAATTTCCCGCTTGAGCAGTTTTATAATGGTATCAACACCATACCCTATTTTTATAAGTACTTTGCTGAATTAGGAAAATAAACACTGAACGCCATAGCGTCATTTGAATCGTACAGAGTGGCGATCGAATGTGAGATATAAAAAGAGCCTTTCTGCTTATGTAGTTAGGTTCTTTTTTATTTAAAGGTCTTTTTTTTGTTATCACTTCTTGTTTTTAGGGGTTATAAACGTTTGATTTGTTATTATACTGAGTTAACCCTGATTATTGGAGGGTTGTTTTGTTAAAAAGCAATTATTTTTACAATTAACTCCCTAATGTGTGGCGGTTAAAATATAAAATTCATATTTTTGCTAGCGCTAACTCAATAAAAACAGAAACGTTATGGCTAAATTAAGATTTCAGGCATTGTCTGAACTGATGAACAGGGAGGCAAGAGAAGTGAGTTTTCCCTCGGCAAAAGTAACCGATTACTACGGAGAGCTGGTATTTAATAAAGAATCGATGTCCAGGTATTTATCACAGGATGCCTATAAAGCTGTAATGGTGGCCATTGATAAGGGAGATACC
The DNA here is from genome assembly GCA_947491945.1 of uncultured Carboxylicivirga sp. Taxonomy (GTDB): domain Bacteria; phylum Bacteroidota; class Bacteroidia; order Bacteroidales; family Marinilabiliaceae; genus Carboxylicivirga; species Carboxylicivirga longa. The sequence goes on from CANLLN010000004.1 coordinate 110,169, forward strand.
ATCGACCGTAAGGTAGCCGATAGTGTGGCTTCAGGCATGAAGGCATGGGCCATGGAGCGCGGGGCAACTCATTACACGCACTGGTTTCAGCCATTAACAGATGGTACTGCCGAAAAGCACGACCGTTTTCTTGACTATGGTGATAATGGCAGCATGATTGAATCATTTTCGGGCAAACTGTTGGCACAGCAGGAGCCTGATGCCTCGTCTTTCCCCTCAGGAGGGATTCGCCAAACCTTTGAGGCTCGAGGATATACGGCGTGGGATGTTTCATCGCCGGCCTTTATTATCGGTACCACTTTATGTATTCCCACCGTATTTATCTCTTACACGGGCGAAGCATTAGATTATAAAACACCTTTGCTGAAAGCTCTGCAGGCTGTGGATAAGGCAGCTGTGGGGGTAGCGCAGTATTTTGATAAAGATGTGCGTAAGGTGCATACCAACCTGGGCTGGGAGCAAGAGTATTTCCTGATTGATACCGCCTTATTTCAGGCGCGTCCCGACCTTATGGTGACCGGCCGCACCCTGATGGGGCACTCATCAGCCAAAGATCAGCAGTTAGATGATCATTATTTTGGATCGATACCCGAGCGGGTTACCAATTATATGATTGAGTTGGAGATAGAGTGTCATAAGCTGGGTATACCGGTAAAGACCCGCCATAATGAGGTGGCACCCAATCAGTTTGAGTTAGCACCGATTTACGAAGAAGCCAACCTTGCCAACGATCATAATCAACTGCTGATGGATGTGATGAAGCGGGTAGCCCGTCATCATAAATTTGAAGTGATACTGCATGAAAAGCCATTTGCCGGCATTAATGGATCGGGTAAGCACAATAACTGGTCCCTTCAAACCGATAAAGGAGTAGTATTGTTTTCACCGGGTAAAAACCCCAAAAGCAACTTGCAATTCTTAACCTTTGTGGTGAATGCCATCGCTGCGGTATATCGCAGCCAGGATCTGCTTCGTGCATCTATCTCAACGGCTTCTAATAGTCACCGATTAGGCGCCCACGAGGCACCTCCGGCCATTATTTCTGTTTTTACGGGATCTCAGATTGAGGATATGTTCGATAACCTGGCCGAGCGCATTACTGATCAGAAGATGACGCCGGACGAGAAGACAGCTCTTAAATTGGGTATTGGACGCATCCCTGAGATTCTATTGGACAATACAGATCGTAACCGAACTTCACCTTTCGCCTTCACGGGTAACCGTTTTGAGTTTCGTGCTGTAGGCTCTATGACCAACTGTGCAGCGCCCCTGACCGTTTTAAGTGCCGCCATGACTACTCAGCTCGAGGAGTTTAAAAGAGATGTAGATGCCTTGATTGAGGAGGGTGTTAAAAAGGATGAGGCCATTTTCCAAACCCTTAAAAAGCTGATTCTTGAATCGAGTCCGGTGCGCTTTAATGGTGATGGATACTCGACAAACTGGACAGAGGAAGCGGCTAAGCGTGGTCTGACCAATATTACCTCTGTACCTGAGGCCATCTCGAAATATTTGGATCCTGCAAATAAGAAAATCATGGTCGATACAGGAATCCTTACGGAGCGTGAGCTGGAGGCTCGTGCTGAGGTGGAGATGGAGAAATTTATGAAAAAGGTACAGATTGAGGCGCGTGTGCTGGGTGATTTGGCCATTAACCACATTGTGCCTACGGCCATACAGTACCAAACCCAATTGATACAAAATGTACAGGGTATGCGTGATATCTTCGATGAGCAGGAGTTTGAGGAGCTGACAGGATCACGTAGAGTACTTATTAGAAAAATATCCTCACATGTATCGGCCATCAAAGCAAAGGTGAGCGAGATGATTGAGGCTCGTAAGCGTTGTAATGTAATTGAGTCGGAGACTGAAAAGGCCTATGCCTACGATCGTGAGGTGCGTCCTTATCTGGATGATATCCGTTATCACATCGATAAGCTGGAGCTGATTGTGGACAATGAAATGTGGCCATTACCAAAATATCGCGAACTATTATTCTTTAGATAGATCGAAATAAAAAAATCTACAACTAAAAAAGGTTGCAGCCCTGCTGCAACCTTTTTTTTGAATAATACCCAAAAGTTTCGTCTAAACTTTAAAACATGCCTCTTCTGCCTAATTGTGTAGCATAATCCCGAAATAACAACTGCAGCACAGTTGAATTATTTATTTTTAGATCCGGGAATTGTACCTGATCCTTTAAGGGGATTAGGTATAATTAAAGATTTCTCATCAGGCCATTTGTAATACTGCCTGTGTTACTTTTTCGGCCCCCTCAGCAATCTGAAGTATATTGGCATCCAGCATGTAGCAGGGGGTGGTGGCTACTTTGTTGGACTCATCCACAATCACCTCGCCATGATCGGTGGTGACATGATTTCCACCCATGGCCTCGATCGCTTGTGCCGTGCCTTCATCCTGTCCGATGGTTACAGTTATATCTCCAAGTATTTTAGTGATAACAGCGGGGGCAATGCACAGGGCACCAATGGGTTTACCGGCAGCATGGGTGGTTTTAACCGCGTGTTCTGTATCAGCATCGATGGTGCAGTTGGGGCCATCAAAGGCCACGGTGCTCAGGTTTTTGGCGGCTCCGAATCCGCCGGGCAGCATCAGGGCATCAAAGTCACCTGCCTTGTAGGTACTTAGAGCCTTGATTTGACCGCGGGCAATGCGAGCCGCTTCAATCAATACATTTCGTTTTTCATCTGTGGGTTCGCCCGTGAGATGATTGATTACGTGGTGCTGCTCTATATCGGGGGCAAAAAGGGTGTATTCAGCACCTTGCCTGGCAATGGCAAGCAGGGTTAATACCGATTCGTGAATCTCAGCCCCATCGTAAACACCACATCCCGAAAGGATGACGGCAATTTGTTTTTTTGTTGTCATATCAATGGTAGTTTGTTGAGCTAATAAATTTATTAAAAATACGGGAGTTAAATAAATTTTCGCACCATGGCTTACTATTCTGCTTTACCCTCAGAGGGGTGAATTCCTTTCAGCATTGAGGATGGCAAAAAATAGGATAGCTTTGTGCGAGGTGCGTCCATAAAAAAAGGCAACCTCTTCGGCTGCCTTTTCCAATTTCAATGATGGTGATTAGTCCTCTTGCGGAACAAATACCACCTCTATCTTATCGGCTTTCTTGAAGAATTTCTTGGCCAGTTTTTTGGTGCTCTTGGCATCGATGCTTTCGATTACGTCTTCGTAATTTTCAGTCAGCGCCATGTTAGTACCATCGATGTAATAGCCACGGATGTTATTCATCCAGTAGGCATTGTGCTCTTTGCTCTCGGCTCGGCTCTTCAGCATGTTCTTGCGTGTCTTATCCAAATCCTCGCGGGTAGCCCCCTCCTTCATCAGCTTATCAATTTCGGCATAAACCAGGGGAATAAGTTCGCTAGCACGTTCCGGGTCACAGTCGAATTGAATGGCCAAAATGCCTTCAGCATCCGGGTAGTGACTGGTGGATGATTGTACGGCAACTCCGTAGGTGCCACCTTCCTTTTCGCGGATGCTTTCGGTGTAGCGCAGTCTTAAAACCGAACTTAGTACCGACATGCCAATGCGATTTTGTGGTGTATAGTCAAGGTCGCTATTATAGAAGATCGATACGGTAGCTTTAGGTTCTGTAAGCTTTAACGGTATGGTTTTTTGCGTAAGGCCTTCAGGACCTTCAACATTGTTATCCACCCAGTTTTCGCGTGTTTCCTCCGAGTTAATGGCACCCAAATATTTGCATGCTATGCTTTTGGCTGTCTCTTTATCGATATCGCCCACAATGAAAAAAGTGAAGTCGGCCGCATTACTAAAGCGCTCCTTGTAAATGGCTTGCATGCGATCAAAGGATACCCTATTCAGGTATTCAGTATCAAAAATCAGGTTGCGCTCGTGATAGTTAGAGCGTATCTGGCTGATGCTATCCTGCATAATTTTTTTAGGATTATCACCCATATTAGCCACATAGGCCTTGTAACGTGCCATTAGCGCATTGTGAGCCTCCTCATCAAAGCGGGGCTGCTCAAAATGCAGATAAGCCAACTGCATCATGGTTTCAAAATCCTGAGTGCGACATTTCCCATTAATTGACTCAGAGAGGCCTCCAATGTTAAAGTCAACAGACACACTCTTGCCACTCAGGGCTTTTTGTAGGGATATGGCATCATAGTTGCCAATTCCTGAGGCTGGAATGAAATCAGCTGCCATACTTGCCGATGGTAGGTCTTTAACATCGTACAATGACGATCCACCCTTGCTGTAGCTGGTCATGGCTACCTGATTTTTATTGTAATCGGCAAAGCGATATACCACTTTTGTGTTGTTGTTAAGGGTCCATTCAACGGCATCCAGCTCGGGTAGCTCACGTTCCGATATCACCTTGCCTTCTACGGGTAACTCTTCTACCAGCGAGGTGTTTACTACTTCATCAATATAGGCGTCAATGGCAGTATTGCTTTCTACTGCATTTACTATGGCGAAGGCTTTGTCCTTATCAAGATGTGTAATGCCTTCTTTTTCTGGTCCACTTACAATGATCACCCGGTTTTCATCCGTGTACATCTTATTAAAATAGGCTTTCAGCTCATCCGTTGTGATGGAAGGGATAACCTGCTTCGCAAATTCATATTCGTATTCGATGCCTGGCGTGGGTACGTTTTCAAGATACAATTCTGCAATTTCGCGACAGTAGCTGTCGTGATTAATTTTATCGCGCTGCTTATAGTAATTCTCGAAATTAAGGAGCATCGCTGTTTGGGCACGTTCCAGTTCTCCGGATGTAAAACCAAAGCGTTTGATGCGCTCTACTTCGGTTAATATGGCTTCAAAAGCCTTGGCTTCTTCATTTTCCTTGGCCGTTGTGTTAATGCTCAGCATGCTTACGGTGCGAGGATAGTCAGAAAACCCTATCGAGGCATTGATAAAAGGAGGATTGCCTTTTTGCAGTAGTTCGTTAATGCGGTTGGCAGCCATGCTGCGAATGAGGCTCCTCATATAATTGGTAAGCAGGGTATTGTAATTCTTGTCGTCCGCAGATTCTGCTTTATGGCGGATGTACATGGCTACGCTTGATTGTGGATTTTCCTTGTCGAGAGCGAGTTGAAAAGTCGTCTCATCCTTGGGTTCCACGTTCACTTCGTAACGTTTCTTGGGGTTGCTAATCGCCGGTATCTTCGAAAAGAGTTTAATTACTTTTTGCTCCATTTCGGCTGCATCAAAATCTCCTACCACAGCAACGGCTTGTAGGTCGGTGCGGTACCAGTCGTGGTAGAAACGGCGCAACTCATCGTAGTCAAAGCCTTTAATCACGTCCAGCTCTCCAATCACGTCGCGTTCTGCATATTTGGAGTTATTCATTAAAGCAGGCATCATTTTGGCACGTGTCCGGAAACTAGCATCGCGGCGTGTACGCCACTCCTCTGATATAACCCCGCGCTCGGCATCAATCTCTTCTTCTTCCAGCAAGAGATAGTTCGACCAATCGTGCAGGATAAGCAGGCAAGTATCCATCAGTCCATTGGGAGCTACCGGCACGTTGGAAATATTATACACAGTTTCATCCTGCGCTGTGTAGGCATTGATGTTACGGCCAAAGGCAATTCCGTGTTTCTCCAGTGAGGAGATCACTCCTTTGCCGGGGAAATGCTTGGTGCCGTTAAAGGCCATGTGTTCCAGGAAGTGGGCCAGTCCGTCTTGTGAGTCATCTTCCAGAATACCACCCACATTTTGTATGATGTAAAAGCTGGCGCGTTCTTTGGGTTCTTTATTATGACGAATGTAATAGGTCAGTCCATTGTCAAGTACGCCCGTCCTAATCTCTGGGTCGATGGGCACAGGTGCGTTCAAATCGAACTGTGCACTGGTGTTGCCTAACACTAAAAATAGTGCGAGGGCAAGTGAAAATAATTGTTTCATTTGGTCAGTTTTTATTTTTCATTATTTGTGTAGCGAGTGTATTCAATTATCATTTTTATTGTATTGCCTGGGATAAGGCCTGGGTATGAGATAGGGGTGCGTCCGACAAAGCAAATATATTATTTTTGCTTTTATGGAGAACATGACTCTTTGCACAAAGGTTTATAAAAGCACCGGAGGCAGCGTTGTTTTGGCTACCTCCGGTGTTGGCTTTTTATTGACTTAGCTGTGTTACCACTTGCTTCAGCTCTTCGGCATCAGGGTATTTAACTAACATGCTTTCAGCCAGTGTGCGCGCCTTTTTGTTCATCCGGTTATTTAAGTAAAAACGCAGGAGCTCGGCATTGCTGTTGTACGAATCGACGAGCTTAATTTCCTTTTTCAGGTATTGCTCAGCTTTTATTTTATCACCTATGAAATCGAACATCATAGCAATGTTATGAGCCACCCTGGGGCGATCCGGATCTAAAGAGTATGCCTTTATCAAGTTTTTAAGCGAGGCATCATACTGCTGCATTTCTGACAGCAACAGACCGAAGGAATAGAGCGCGGCAGCATCTTCGGGCTCCTCCTTCAGGTAGGCCTCGAACAGAGGCTTTGCCGCAGCATTTTTTTGCATGCGGTTGTAGAGATAGGCCAGGTTGAGCTTTACAAAGTGTAACTCTTCATCTTGCTCCAGCGCTTTCAGGTAGAATCGTTCAGCATCGTTGTATGCCCCCCGGTTATAGTAGAAATTGCCCAGGTTAAATTTGCCAATGGGGAAATCGGCGTTGTAAATCAAAATATCTTCATACTCTTTTATGGCTATATCATAGGCCTTGCGATGTTGCGCGGGTATTTGAGCATCGCCCATTGTTGACAGCATACGTGCTGCTTCGGTTCGCACCGCCTTGGTGTCGTCGCGTAGCATTGCAAACAGCCGATCGGCGTCAGCCTCGCTGGTCATTTGAATGGCTCTTAGGGCAGCAAGGCGCATATCCGGATAGAGGCTGGACAGGTAGTTTTCTACCTCTTGTTTCAGGGTATCCTGAAAATAGTTACCCATGTATTGAATGGACAGGCTTCGGATACTGTGTGGGTAGAGGTCGTCGTTGATAATGCCTTTTAAGCGTTGTAGTCCTTCAGGCTTACCTTGTCGTGCGGCATCAAAGGCCTGGGCGAAATGAAAATTTCGATTTTCGCCATACCACTTGGTAATATAGTTTTCCGACCACTGATTGCTTTTATCAGCATGGCATTGATTACATGCGTTGGGTACTCCATATTTGATGGATAGATCGGGGCGCGGGATGCGGAAGCTATGGTCGCGCCGGTAATCAACGCCCATATAATATTGCCCATGCATGTGGCAATTGATGCACAGAGCACCGGAACCCACCTCAAACTTCACGCCCGAATCGGAGATGACAGCATCACCCTCCATCCCTTCGGTTTTATGAAAATGGTGGTCGGGTGTGTCATATATGTCGCCAGTGTGGCATTGCAAACACAGTTTGTTATAGTCGGTTCCGAACAGCAACTTTCCGCTGTGCACATTGTGACAATCGTTGCACTGTACCTCACGTTCCTTGGTGTACATTTTACTTTGGATGAAGGAAGCATACACATAATCTTCCTCCAGTATCTGACCATCGAGGTGCCAGGTCGGTACATCGGGCAGGTTGGGGATAATATGGTTATGAATGTTGTGGGTGCTATAATCGAAATCGCTGAGTGCACTGCGGCGCGAATGGCAGCGGGCACAGTTATCAACATACTGCTCGTTGCTGATGCCGCTGGTTTTTATGGGTAAGCCATAGTTTTCATATTCGTCACGGGCATACTCAGGCAAAGCGGCCCACTTGAGGTGGTTCGACGAGGGGCCATGGCAGGCCTCGCAGCTTACATCAATCTCCGACCAGGTGGTGTGGTAAGTATCGTTAATGTGATCATAGTTCTTCTGCAGGTTGGTGGAGTGGCAATCGGCACACATGCTGTTCCAGTTTTGTGCCTGATTGGTCCAGTGCAGCCAGTTGTCATGATGTATATCTTCGTTGGTGTAGATGGAGTCCACCATGTGATACCATACACTGTCCAAGGTGTTCCAAGTGAGGGGGAGCGTTTGCAGGCGACCACCTTCAAATTCAACCAGGAATTGCTGTAACGGGGTAAAGCCAAACACGTATTTTACCTCAAAATCCTGTAGGGTACCATCGGGGCCATCGGTATTCACCATAAACTTACCGTCTTTTTTAAAGGCGCGGTGTGTCATGCCATTGCCTTCTATGCTCACATTGTTAAAGTTGGCCAGCACCGTTGAGTCAGTGGCGATATCCATGGCACGGTCGTGATGAGACCCTAACCAATCGTTGTATTCGGGCAGATGGCATTCGATACAGGTCTCGCGTCCTACAAATTGGGGTGTTTGATCTGTTATGCCTGTTTGTGCCGGGCGGTAGGTCTGTATGAGCAGGTAGGCGGGAAATAGTAAAATTAAAGCACCGGCCAGTACCAGCATTAGGTTGTTATATCGTTGGGTATTAATCATTACGCATAGCTTATTTGTGAACGGTTGTGCTTTGAACGTTTGATGGGTTTATTAGTGTTCACCCACACCCGACCATTGGCAATGGTAATGGGTAGGACATCTAGTGCCCTTGTGGCCGGGGGAGCCAGCACTTCGCCTCTTCGGTTGAAGGCTGAAGCATGACAGGGGCACAGAAATTTATCGTCTTTTTGTTTATACTGAACAGCGCAGCCCAGGTGGGTACACTTGGTAGATAAAGCCAGAAAGCCACCATCCTTTAGGCGCGACAGGTAAAAACGCTCGCTGCTGAATGGGTAAACCTTGCCCTTATCAAACAGCGCTACTTCACCGGCATCGAACAGGCCGGTGGGTTGCGGCTGCTCACCTCCTTTCTTCAGGAGCTTAACAAATACATACACCAATTCGAGTGATACAATGGTTAGTATGGCTCTTTTAATAAAGCGTCGTCGTGTTATTTTTTCTATAAAACTCATCAGTTGTTTTTAATCGTTAGGCAAATAAATGCATTCCCTCTCCCCGCAGCAGGCTGCCCACCAAGGTCATTACCAGGTAAGACGTTAATAATATGCTTACTACGCTCATTATCAGCTCTAGCGCATTGGCTTTGAGTTTTATTTTTACAATGGCAATAAAAGCAGCGCCCGGAACCATGTATAGTAGTAAGGGTAAAAGTCCGGTGGTAAGTAGTATGGGTGCTTCGGGCCACCAGGCTTGGAATTTAAGAAAGTATTCGGTACCCGGTATGATGAGTAAAGTAATGAACAGGGCATAAATAATTGAATATACGGTGATGGCTTTGCCCTTGGGGCTATTAAACCAAACGCCTACATTTACCTCTAATCCTTTTATATATGGAATGTAAACAAACAGAGCGATGACAAGAAGCGGCACGATAAAGATACCAATGCCCGGATGCAGGTGCAGTAGCAGCTCCTGAAAGCCCATAAAATACCAGGGGGCCTTGCTGGGGTTAGGACTCTCCAAAGGGTTGGCCTTGTCAAGTAAAGGGGCGTTTACCAGCATAGAAGAAAGGAGGATGGCCAGCAGAAGTCCCAGGGCTACTACAATTTCCTTGTAGAGAAGTTCCGGATGCGTCTTTACCATTTCTGTCTTAGTGCTGTCAGCCACTGTCACTCCCTTGGCTTTACGCACCAGCCAGAAGTGGATACTCATTACAAAAACCATTAACAAAGGCAACAAGCCTGTGTGGAAATGATAAAAGCGCAAAAGGGTGCCCTCATTCACCTCGCTGCCACCCCGCACCAATGAGGCAAGGGCATCGCCAATCAGGGGTATATAGCTGAGCATGTTGGTCATAATGGTTACCGCCCAATAGGCCAGTTGATCCCATGGAAGTAGGTAGCCTGTGAAGTTCGACATAATGACTAAAAACATTAATAATAAGCCGTACAACCAGTTTTTACGTCGTTCGTGATAAATGGAGTTGCTGTAAAATACCCGGATGAGGTGTAAGAAAGAAACAATAACCAGCAGCATGCCACACCAATAATGCATATTACGAAGCAGCTGACCAAAAAATACTTCCTGTTGCAGGTATTGAATGGAGTCATATGCACCTTTGACAGAAGGCACATAGACAAAGCGAAGCAGCATGCCACTAATAAAGAGTAAGATAAACAGTAAGGCGGCAATGCCTCCTAAGCCAAAGGTGCGGGTGTATTTTATAGCTTGTTTGTTAACCCTTGGCGGATGCAGGTGTAACAGAAATTTGGTAATTGCTTTTTGTGTTGCCGGATTATTCATTTCTTGGTGTTTTGGTGCTAAAATAACAGCATTACTCGTAATTTATTAATTCATCCAATAAAATTTCTGACGCAGGGTGATTTGAAATATGGAGCTGGTTGATGCAGGCCTTTCATGACTGCTCTTGCTATGTTGCAGATAATGGTTAATGTCGGCACTTAGTTTCGAACTGATCTGGTAGCCCAGCCCCAGACCATAACGTCCCTGTGTTAAAAAAACATCATCAGCCTCTTCGTATACATTAAAGTAGAGTTCGGCCGAGGCACTGTAGAAGAGTGACTTGGGAGCGATGGCTTTACCGTCGAAACGCCCTTGATGCGAAATGCGGTAGCGTAGGCGCATCTTAAAATATTTATCATCAGAACTGCGGAAAATACGCTCTTCCAAACGGAAACGATGTTGTAGTGCTGAGCTTTTAAAGCGTGGATAGGACGCGTTCAGGGATTGGTGGGGCCGGTATTCATGGCGTATGTTTTTGCTTTCCTTCTCTGATCCCGGGTTGGTATGCAAAGTAAATACCCGGTTATACATCAATCCGGCGTCTACTTTAATAAGGTGAGAAACAATGGTCTGAAGGCTACCCCGAAAGCCCCAACGCGTCCATGTATTATCGCCCAGCCCCAGGTATGAGCCTGCATCAAGGTTCAGTCTGTATTTGGTGCCGAGGCGGTGTTGTTGCACGTAAATGGATCGCAGTTCTCCTGCATTATTAAATATGCGAAAGTCAATATTTTGCTGTGCCTTGCCATAAAAGAGTGGCGTAATAATAAAAAGTATAAGTATTGTAATTGGTTTCATTCTTTCACACCCTATTCAACCCAAATACTTTCGGATTGTTATTAACAGTAAAGGTGACAAAGATATCAATTATCATCTGGTATTTGTCCATAAAAACTAAGATATGAGTTCAAACACTTATCCCATAATAGCCGTTGGTGCGAGCATTGCCGCCATAAGCTTTATCCGCACTTTGCGCAAGCACAACGATCAGCGTCCTGTCTTGTTAATACATGGCGAAGATCGCCTACCCTATAAACGTACCAAGATTAACAAAAATATGGTGCGTGGCTTTGGTAAAGATGATTTTAAGATGGCGGACCCGCAGTGGTATTCCGATCAGAATGTTACTCTGCTGTACGATCGGGTGATTAATATAGATAGTAATGAACGGATGATCAGTACGAAAAGCGGGAAGGTTTTTAGTTATGGCAAACTATTGCTGGCCACCGGTGCCATCTCAGTAGTGCCTGTTATTAGTGGTCTTGATAGCCAGCAAATACACAGTGTTCAAAATGCTGCTGATGTAGATAGGGTATTGGCGGCATGTAATAATAAGCAACGCTTCCTGATTATTGGAGCCGGTGTTGAAGGCATCGAAACGGCTGATCAGCTTGTGCGTAAAGGTAAGCAGGTGATTGTGGCCAATCGTATGCAATTACCCTTGCAAAAATTATTTCCTGAAACGATTACCCGATTGCTCGAGGAGCGGATGGAAGCGCACGGGGTAAGGCTCTTTAAGGGCGTGTCGGTCAATAGCATCACTGAGGTCGATGGCGTGTATCATACCCGTCTGAATGGTGAAAACCTTGAGTTTGATGCTGTGATCGCCTGTACTGGTGCCTTGCCCAATGTGGAGCTGGGGCGTAAAGCAGGCCTTAAGGTAGGGCAAGGTATTATTGTGGACGAATATTTGCAAACCTCTGATAAGGATATTCTGGCAGCGGGCGATGTGGCTCAGCATAAGAACGGGGTGGTTACGGGACTGTGGCATGCTGCCGAGCATCAGGGGCAGCTGGCAGCTTTAAATCTGTTGGATAAGCCTAGTGCTCATACCCTGCCTCCCTTCCGGTTAAAAACAAATGTGTTTGGTTTATATCTTTTTTCAGGCGGTTACGAGGCGGTTATTCCTGATGTTGATGAGGTGCAGGAGCAAAGGCATGGTAATATACTGCGTATCATGTATTTTTCAGAAGGAAAACTGAAGGCGGTTGTTTTTGCGAATGATGGTGATCGGGCTAAGCTGTATCAACAAGCTCTATTTGAGCGCTGGGATAAGAAAAGGGTGGCGCATGAGTTGCCCTTACCACCAAAGATGAGTTTTTTGTTTTCGCTCTCGTAAATGGGCATATTAACTGTATATTTATGCCATGAAGATGTATATTAATGCCTCGTTATAAACTTATTAAAGAAGTGCATTCAATCATTTTTTTAATGGATCATGGTTTTTAAATTTGCGACACGAAGAACCTAAAATTTTAAACCAATTGTCCATGATAAAAACCATTGATACCGGTGTCTTCTCTGAGATAGGAGAGCTGGAAGGTGTTATTTTGCACACGCCGGGGAAGGAAGTGGAAAACATGACCCCATCCAATGCTGAGCGAGCCCTGTATAGTGATATTCTGAATTTATCGGTAGCCGTGGAGGAGTACCGGCAGTTTGCTGGTGTGCTCGAAACAGTGACACCGACCTATCAGGTCAAAGATTTGCTGGCTGAGATATTGGAGCAGCCTAAAATAAAGCTAAGCCTGATAGAGAAAATATGTACTTATGAGCAGGTGTTAAATATCAAAGAAGATTTGTTGGCCTTACCTGCCCCAGAGCTGGCACGCCAGCTTATTGAGGGTGTGAGCCAAAAGACGGATTCACTGACTACCTTTTTGTCAGACGATCGTTATTCGTTGCGGCCGCTTCATAATTTCTTTTTTACCCGCGATGCCAGTGTAAGCATGTACGATAAAGTGCTTATTTCAAAAATGGCCAATAAGGTGCGCGAACGCGAGGCCATGGTAATGGAAGCCATCTTTAATCATTCCGATCGTTTTAGAACGCAAACGGTAAATCCCCTTAATTTTTATAATGTGGGTGTCGAATCGATGATCGAGGGTGGTGATGTGCACATTGCGCGCGAAGATGTGTTGGTGATCGGTAATAGTGCCCGTACATCGTCGCAGGGTATTGACTTCATTGTCAATCAATTGAAGCAGCGTAAGGAGCGGCAGTATGTTGTGGTGCAACAGTTGCCCTCCCAGCCCGAGTCATTCATACACCTTGATATGGTTTTTACCTTTCTGGATAGAGATGCTTGCATGGTGTATGAGCCCCTGATTATGAAAGACAGTCGTTACAGTACCATATTAATTACGGTGGATAATGGAGAAGTGGCCTCCATAGAGAAGAAGTCTAACCTGGTGAGCTGCCTGAAAGAGTTGGGAATGGATATGAAGCCTATTTACTGCGGTGGATCGGGTGATATATGGACACAGGAGCGGGAGCAGTGGCATAGTGGTGCTAACTTCTTTGCGATGGCACCGGGTAAGGTGTTGGGCTATGCTCGTAATGTGCATACCATGGAAGAGATGAATAAGCATGGTTTTGAGATTCTTAAGGCCAATGATGTAATCAGCGGTGAAGTAAAAGTAGCCGATTATGACAAGTGTGTGGTTACGATTGGCGGATCAGAATTATCGCGTGGAGGAGGTGGTGCCCGATGCATGAGTATGCCGGTGCGCCGTAAGCCGGTTAGCTGGTAGTACTATGCTGAAAATATAAAAGCGGGAAAATCACTGAGTGGTCATCCCGCTTTTTAAAACTGTGGCTTCCTAATTCACAATTTCTTGCACGCGATCAGCTGCTTCCTGCAGGGTGATGGCGGAGTACACTTTAAGTCCCGATTCATCTATGATTTTTTTACCTCCCTCGGCATTGGTACCTTGTAGGCGTACAATGATGGGGATGTTTATTTCACCAATGTTTTTATAGGCTTCAACAACACCATTGGCAACGCGGTCGCAGCGTACAATCCCTCCAAAAATGTTAATGAGTATGGCTTTTACATTGGGGTCATCCAAAATAATTTTGAGACCCGCTTCTACAGTACTGGCATTAGCACCACCCCCCACATCCAGGAAGTTAGCAGGATCGCCGCCCGACAGCTTAATGATATCCATTGTGGCCATGGCAAGGCCTGCGCCATTTACCATACAGCCCACATTGCCATCAAGTTTTACAAAGTTAAGGTTGCTTTTAGCGGCTTCGGTCTCGGCAGGATCTTCCTCCGAGAGGTCACGCAAGGCAGCATAGTCTGGATGACGGAACAGAGCGTTATCATCAAGATTTACTTTAGCATCTACCGCCAGTATTTTATCATCCGATGTTTTTAGTACCGGATTGATTTCAAACATGGATGAGTCGGTGGCTTCGTAGGCCTTGTATAAGGCAGATACAAATTGGGTCATGGACTTCATGGCGGCACCTGACAGCCCTAGGTTAAAGGCGATTTTACGGGTCTGGAAGGCTTGAAGACCAAGGCCGGGATCTATTTCTTCTTTATGGATAAGGTGGGGGGTTTTGTCGGCTACCTCTTCTATGTCCATACCTCCTTCGGTGGAGTACATGATGATATTTTTACCGCTACTTCGGTTGAGTAATACACTCATATAAAATTCGGCCGTTGGATTTTCACCAGGGTAATATACATCCTGGGCAATCAGTACCTTGTTAACCTTCTTACCATCAGATCCCGTTTGATGGGTAATTAGGTTCATACCAATAATCTGTTTCGATAGTTGCTTTACTTCATCGAGCGACTTGGCTAATTTTACACCACCGCCTTTCCCGCGTCCGCCCGCGTGTATCTGTGCTTTCACTACCCACCAGCTGGTTCCCGTTTCGGCTTGCAGCCGCTTAGCGGCCTCAACTGCTTTCTCTGGTGTGTCGGCTACAATGCCTTCCTGTATGGCTACACCAAATGATTTTAGTATTTCTTTTCCTTGGTACTCATGAATATTCATAATTAGCGGGATTTAGTATTTCTACAAAAGGGTACATTTATTATTAATTATCTTAGAAACAGGAATAGTGCTATTTTTGTTGTCAAAATAATGATGAATGAGAAAATTAAGAACGAGCGAGTTAAAGCGCTTAAGCGTTGAGGAGTATAAAGAAATTACAAAGATGCCCATTGCTATTGTAATGGATAATATTAGGAGCTTAAATAATGTGGGTTCGGTGTTTCGGACGAGTGATGCACTGAAGGTTGAGAAAATTATCCTGTGTGGCATCACGGCCACGCCCCCCAATAAAGAAATCCATAAAACGGCACTGGGAGCTGAAGACGCTGTGGACTGGCAGTATGTAGAAGAAACAACAAGTGCCATTGATCAGCTTAAGGCTGAGGGGTGGACTATTTGTAGTCTTGAACAGGTTGAAAACAGCACCTCATTATTGGATTTTGAACCGCAGGCCAATGCTAAATATGCCCTTGTGCTGGGTAATGAGGTGAAGGGTGTTCAACAAAAGGTGGTGAACATGAGTGATGTGTGCATTGAAATACCGCAATATGGCACCAAGCATTCGTTCAATGTATCCGTGAGTTGCGGCATTGTGCTTTGGGAGTTATTTCGCAAGTTGCAATAACTGTTAAGTACTTGCGATAAAGACAAAAAGAAAGGGGTGAATATTAATTCACCCCTTTGTTATATCTCAGTTGCTTTAATTACTGAATGATAGATTTGAATGTTGCATCTTCGAAGTACTTGCCAAACTCCATGTCAGTAGCGGCAGCAGCTTTGAATTTAGCATCCAGTTCACAAGCCTTACGCAAGCTGTCAAACATCATGTCGCTTTCAGCTGTTCTAGCACCTACAATGGCTTTCAGGTAGTATTTGAAACCTACTTCCACTGTGTTGGCATTGATGGTTGATAAAGCAGCATCGTATTTACCGGCTAAGATTTTAGCCAAAGCAGCGTTGCAGTTTGTGCTGTTACCGAAGTAACGGATAGCTGCATCGTAATCGCCTTTGTAAATAGAGATGATACCTAAGTTGTTGTCCAGCTCAGCGCCAGCACCTGCAGCAGCACCAAAGTGCTCTTCAGCTTTGGCTACATCACCTTCGCGAAGTGCGATAACACCCAGGTTGTTATTGATTTCAGCAACACCACCTTTGATGCTGTTGGCTTTTGTGAAAGCCGCCTTAGCACCGGCAAGGTCACCTTTGATGTACTTGCTTACACCAATATTGTTCTGTGCTCTCCAGCACTTAGGGAAGTTAGCAGCAGCGTCATTGTAAATCTTCAATTGCTCATCTACATCTTCAGTGAGGGTAGCAGCATAAAGAATTTCCTCAATGTTCAGTGCGCTTGGGTTGCTTGCAGCTAACTCAGCAATTTCCTCATCGCTCTTACCAATAACTTCTGCGTTAACAGAAATTTTAGAACGACGCAGCTTAGGTAGAATCTCGTCAGCGATTACGCTGAAAGTTTCTGACATATTCTTGATTTCACGCTCACGTACCTCAGGATCGCTGTACATTGAAAGAACGCGAAGGATTAATTCTTTGTCCTGAATGTTAGAAGCTTCCATCTGTGCTTTGAATCCTTCCCAGTCTTCTGGTGTGTTCTTCAAAGTGTAGTTAGCCTCATCAGTACCACCTTCTACTTTCGCTTTTCTCATCTCACGGGCAAGATAGTCTTTGGCTACTTTTTCACGACGAGTAGCTAATTTGCTGTTAAGGTCAGTAGGACCGTCTGGTGAAGCGTAAGCTGAGATGTCAATGCCTTTGAAGTTGATGTTATCAGTAGCTTTAATCTCTTTCATGTAAGCTTTGATAGCTGCGATTTCATCTTTTCTTAATTCCGAACCGCGGATGTTTGCCTGCTGGATTAAGAAGAAGATGTCAGCGGCTTTTGATTGAGCAATGATGCGTTGGAAAGCATCCTCACCTATTGCAGCTTGAGCGCCTTGGCTAGCCACCAACTCAGAAGTAGAAATTACACCATCGGCAATTTTATAATCTTCAAATTCTTTGGTTGTTGACCCTTTAGTTGCCTTGATGCGAACCACAAGATCAGATACACGCATGTTTTCGTTATAGGGTACAGACTCGCTATAAGTGTACGAACCACCTGTAGCGTTTGAAATTACCTTATCATTACCATCAACGTTTTCACCTTGTACGCGGTATGATGGAAAAGCTGTTTCGCCTCCTTCATAAACCAAAACAGGAGTGGCCTCGAAGGTCACATTTTTGTCGAAGTATTTTTCGGGGAACTGAACTGTTACGTCTAAGTTAACCTTACCAGCGTGTGCTTCCAATACGGGAGGATTAACTGAATAACTAACGTCCTTCGCACCTTTGTTCATCTTGTCTAAACCAGAACAGCTTGCTAACAAAGCTGCAACGGCCAGAGATGCAATTAGAGAAATTCTAATTCTTTTCATAATGTTTACCCAATTATTTGTTTTTGACTTTATTCTACAGTGTTCCTGCAAAATTAAAAATGTTTTTAAAAAATAAAATAGAGATAAGTCATTATTTAGACTTATCAAACAATAAAGATAAAGAAATAACGTAAAATATACAGTTTAATCATCAAAAACATAAGTTTAATCTTTGCAGTCTGCCTTTTTCATCAAATCGAACAGGGGCTTCTGGTTGATAAAAACATCTTTTGAAGCCAGTTTTTCGAAATGCAATTTTATGATTTTGTACTGTTAGTTTTTACGTTTAATAGAGTAGTTGCTTTTGGTTTAGTTTTTGCTCTTTCAGCTTACCGCCGATGTAACCAATGAGTACGCCGATCGCCCAGCCAATACTTACGCCTGCCATTAGGTGCCCGCTTGCGATCATCAGCGAAATCAAAGCTCCTAAGCAGCTTCCGCTAATCATGCCCAGGGTGGTGTAGGTGGCTGTTGTGCGTCCTTTAACATGTTGCTTGTGTGTTGCTTTAAGGTGCTTCTGAGTTTCCTCAACCCATTGTTCGAAGCGTTTGTTGATGTTGGCATCCTGCTGAAACAGAGGGCGTATATTGCTTACAAAGGCAGCCCCGTCGTTGCTATACTTACGGCAGTGACTGCATTGGTGGCTATGGCTATCAAGCACACCCATCAAGCGGGGTAACACAGCGAGGCTTAAGGTGCGTATCTCAACTTTCGGAATGTCTTTTAGCTGGGCATTGAGTTGGTCAAATGCTTCCTCTTGCTTCATATCTCTTTGTTATGATGTTTTCCAGATTGAAAAATAACAAAAAATCAACTACCAGTCAAAAAAGGCCCGCTCAACGAGCAGGCCTTATTAAAAATATGGTAGCTTATTTTTAGTCGTTTTTAGGCTTTGGCTTGCGGTCGGGACGTGGTAATAATACCTTGCGCGACAGCTTTAATTTGCCAGAGCGTTGATCTACCTCGATGAGCTTAACCTCTACTTCATCACCTTCCTTAAGGGCGTCCTCCACCTTCTCGAGGCGCTTCCACTCAATTTCAGAGATGTGTAATAGTCCATCTTTTCCGGGTATGATTTCAACAAATGCACCGAAGGGTACAATTGACTTAACTTTACCTTTGTAAACCTCACCCACTTCCGGTACTGCTACAATGGCTTTTACCTTGGCTACACCTGCATCAATTGCATCTTTGTTGGAAGCCGAGATGGCTACTTTACCAAAGTTACCTTCTTCTTCGATGGTGATTACTGTATCGGTGGTTGCCTGAATCTCCTGAATGATCTTACCACCCGGTCCGATTACTGAACCAATCATGTCCTTTGGAATGTCAAATTTAACAATTCGGGGAGCATGAGGTTTGTAGTCTTCGCGTGGCTCGGTAATGGTCTCTTCCAGCTTGTCAAGGATGTGCATACGACCGGCCTTGGCCTGATTTAGGGCTTGTTCCAATACTTCGTATGACAGACCATCCACCTTAATATCCATCTGAGTGGCAGTGATACCATCGCGTGTACCGGTTACTTTAAAGTCCATATCTCCCAGGTGGTCTTCGTCACCTAAGATGTCGGATAGAACGGCAAATTGTCCGGTTTTGCTATCGGAAATTAATCCCATGGCAATACCTGAAACGGCTTTCTTGATGGGTACACCGGCATCCATTAAGGCAAGTGTTCCGGCGCACACGGTAGCCATTGATGATGAGCCGTTTGACTCAAGAATATCAGATACGATACGCACTGTGTACTCATAATCTTCGGGTAACATGCGTTTTAGGGCACGGAAAGCCAGGTTACCGTGTCCGATCTCACGACGGCTGATGCCACGTGCGGGACGTGCGTCACCGGTAGAGAAGGGAGGGAAGTTGTAGTGAAGTAAGAAACGCTCGTAGCTCTTGTTCATCACATCATCAATTAACTTCTCATCCAGCTTGGTACCCAGTGTAACTGTAGTAAGCGATTGTGTTTCACCACGGGTAAATACTGCTGATCCATGAGCACCTGGAAGGTAGTCTATCTCGCTCCAGATAGGACGAATCTCATCGGTCTTACGGCCATCGAGACGGAATTTCTCGTCCAATACAACTTTACGAACGGCTTCCTTCTCCACGTCGTGGAAATATTTTTTGATCAGGCCAACGGGTGCCTCTTCTTCGGCATCTTCAGGATAGTTGGCTTCGATAAACTCATCGCAGATAGCCGCAAAAGCATCGATGCGCTCGTGCTTATTCGGATTGGCCGACTTGGCTACTTCATAGGCTTTATCGTAGGTGGCTTCCCATACTTTTTTCTCCAGTTCAGCGTCGTTTTCCTCGTGACAGTATTCGCGCTTTTCTGTTTTACCCAGGGCTTCCATCATTTCAATTTGAGCCTGGCACTGAACTTTAATCGCATCATGTGCCACCTTCATGGCTTCCAGTAGCTCGGCTTCTGATACTTCCGACATCTCACCTTCTACCATCATAATGTTTTCGAGGGTAGCGGCCACAATAATGTCCATATCGGCATCCTGCAGTTGCGTTGTAGTTGGGTTTACCAGCAGTTCACCATTTACGCGGGCAACTCTCACTTCTGAGATAGGCCCGTTAAAGGGCACATCAGATACTGCCAAACATGCAGAAGCAGCCAGACCTGCCAGTTGATCAGGTAGCACTTCTTCATCAGCTGAAATAAGGTTTACCGTCACAAATGTGTCGGCGTGGTAATCATCGGGGAAAAGTGGACGTAAGGCACGGTCGATAAGACGTGAAACGAGTATTTCATAATCCGATGGACGCGCTTCTCTTTTTTGGAATCCCCCGGGGAAGCGTCCAACAGCTGCGTATTTCTCTTTGTACTCAACCGTTAGCGGCATAAAATCTACATCTGGTTTTGCTTCCTTTGCAGAAACAACTGTCGCTAACAAATAGGTATTACCCATTTTTACAACTACCGATCCGTCAGCCTGCTTGGCTAACTTACCTGTTTCAATGGTAATTGTTCTGCCATCACCCAGTTCAATAACTTTTTCAAATGGTTTAATCATGACAATTTTTTATCTTTTTTTTATCCTTCTATTATCACCGTCAAAGATATGTATTAAACTTTGATTACGATAAAAATGATAGGGATTGTTTTCGCTAGCCCCTAATAAATTAGACGAAAATATTTTTTTAGTAGGATCGAAAGGAGATTTCTATAAAGCAAAGAAGGCAACTACCATGTGGTAATTGCCTTCTGAATGCTTTTTCTGCAATTGCTTACTTACGGATACCCAATTCAGCAATTAAAGTACGATATCGTGCGATATCTTTTTTCTTTAAGTAGTCAAGTAAGCTACGACGCTTACCTACCAGCTTAATCAATGCGTGTTGCGTGCTATAATCTTTGCGATTTGACTTTAAGTGTTCAGTCAAATGAGAGATACGGTATGAAAATAATGCAATCTGGCCTTCAGTAGAACCAGTATCAGTATTCGACTTCCCGTACTTCTCGAAGATTTCTTGCTTTTTCTCTTTTGTTAAGTACATAATACTTCGTTTAAATATATTTAGCGGGTGCAAAGATAAGTAATTATTTGCAAGTGACAAGCGGATGAAAACTAGTTTTTTACACAAAAAAAGACAAGCAGGCACACGCCCACCTGCCTTTTATGCTTCAATTTATTATTGAAATGGCTTAGAAACCGCGTTCTTCAGCCATTTTCTCCATTTCCTGATTGAAGATTTCTTCAAATTTAGCTTTGTCGTAATCAACCTGTAATTTCTGGTTGTTCGAAATTTTGTTGTTGATACCGTTTAACACATCTTCTTTACTAACTTCTACAGCAATAAAACCTCTGTATTTGCCATTGGGTAATACACTTCTTTTCTGACAGGCCACTACTACATTCGATATGGTTTCATCGGCCACTTCGCGTGTGAGGTTTTCAAACTTTTGCTCAAACTCAGAAGCATCGCCAAATTCACGCTCATTTACATAGCGGTCAGTTACCGATTTGGTATTGGAGCTAATAAGGGTTACCAGACGTTGCTTGGCATTGAGTAGTGCTTTTTCCTGGGCCAGGCTTAAATCGGAGCTGGTGGCCATGGCACTTGCGCGGAAGAATTTTTTGTCGGAGCGACCGGCGTCTTCACAAGGCATATCTTCCAGGATAGTTCCTATTTCGCTGTTGGTCGATACCTTTTCTTTCGACTTACAACTGTTAAGTCCAAGCATAATAATAAGGCTTAGAACGGCGAATCCAAATAATTTTTTCGTGCTCATAATTTACATGTATTGGTGTTTCTATTGTTTTTTAGCTTCCGTATCTTATTGTCTCTTTTTTGCCATTTTAGGGTGGTAAAATGGTCGTAAGCTACCAAAGCTTATCAAAAAGCGAACCAAAATATTAACAGCGCTTAACATTTAACACTATTGTAAGTGGCTATATACTGTGTTGGCTGCAAAAAGTTTCGTATTGACATCAATTAGTGAGGCCTTAAATAGGCAATCAGGGGCTTATAGTTTGTATTTGGCCACGTAATATTTCTTCAAAGGCTGTGATTTGCTGGGGTGAACCCAGTACAAATAACTTGTCAGCGGGTGTGATTTCAATGTCGGGCGATGGATTGTAGATGTAGGCTCCTTCTGGCGTTTTGATGCCTACCAGGTTGGCACCGGATTTTTCCCGCAGCCGCAGTTCACGAATGGTTTTTTTATGGTTTTCAGGAGCCAGCTGCTTGCAGTTGATTTCCATCAATTGCACATCTTTCGATCGTTGAAGCAGTATGTATTCGATGAACTCCACCACATCGGGTTGGGTTACCAGTTTGGCCATTCGTTGTCCGCCAATGCGATCGGGCATAATAACATTGGTGGCACCTGCACGTCGAAGTTTGGTGTCGGAACGAAAATCGCTGGCACGGCTTATGATTTTCAAGCCCGGATTCATCTCGGCGGCAGTCAGTACCACAAACATATTATCAGCATCGTTGGGCAAAGCAGTAATCAGTGCCCTGGCCTTGCGTATCTGTGCAGCTTCCAATACTTCTTCGGAGCTGGCATCGCCTTGTACATAGAGTAAGTCAGGGTTTTCAACAATGCGTGTAATCACATGGTCACGCTTTTCAACGATGACGAACTTCTCGCCGTGCTCAGTAAGTTCAACACAGGCCTGATAACCATTGCGCCCAAAGCCGCACACGATGACATGATCTTCTAATTTGACAATTTTTTTTCTCAATTGGTACGCTTTATATGATTGATGTAAAACACCTTCGAAAATGATACGTGTGATTTGTGTAATCACATAACCGAAAATTCCTAAGCTAAAAATAATAAGAAAAACTGTAAATATTTTACCGCCTGCCGATAAAGGGATTACTTCGCGAAACCCCACCGTGGCCATGGTAATTACCGTCATGTAAACGGCATCCACAAAATCATACCCTTCAATGGTCATATAACCTGCCGAGCCCAGGGCAATGGTGAGTATTAGCAGGCCGCCTGCAATGAACAGGGCTTTTATTGTATCGTTATAAACGGTGTCGTTTTCTACTTTTTGCATAAGACCTGGTGTCCGATATGGCAATTTAAACACTTTTTGTGATCACAATAGGTGTTCTTTAGGTACAATAAGGCTTGTGCATGCGCTTCATTTTCCGAAATGACACCAATGTTGGCCCAGTTTTCGAGTGTTCTATTTTTCTCAGTGGGCTGTTGGTAAAGATAGTCAATGATTTTTTCTTTTTGTTCTTCTTGCTTATGTTTTGCCGCATAAAGAAACATGTAAGGCACAATGGTGTTGTATGTTATTCGCTTAGTCGATTGTTCGCCAAGGATTTTTGTTGAACGCTTTTTACCAGGAATGCCTAGCTGATAGTGAGTGAGCCAATAGTCAGAGGTATCGATACTTAGTTTTTGAAAGGGGTCAGTATTGTTTGTAAGTGTTAGTAGCTTGTCGAAACTTCCGCGGGTTAGGTATATAAGCTTGGCTAGTTGTGCGATGCGCACCGTAGGAAAATTCATCGGGCGAAGACGCATAAATTTCCATAGATGTTGCTGAATGCCTTGTAGCTTGTATTTGTTTTTCAAAAAGCCATATTCGCGTTGAAGTGTCTTTGTGTAATCATCGCTGTGGCGGGGCGCATCAAGAAAGCCGGCCTGCCCAAATAGTATGGCTTCGATCTGAAAAAGTTGGCCTGCATGCTTAAGTAGGAGGCTGAGGGGTGTTTGTTGTGCCATCATTTCAAAAGGCAGACCATTGGTGCCAAAGCCAAAGCTGCGTGCCAGTAAAATAAAAAATACCTGATCCCAGTTGTTATTTGTAGCCTTAAGAAGTTTGTCAATAAGTCTGCTTTTCTCCTCCAGTCGTTCAATCAGCATTCTGTTAAGCCATTGGTCGCGTTTGAAAGGATCTACTTTATTTATGGCGTGGGCGCAGGGTATCCACTGCTCGTTAAAATAAAGCTTTTGGTAGTCGTGGATAAGATGATTGCTTATGTGAAGCTGGCAAACAACAATGGGTCTGTTTTTGGAGTTAAGTGTTTGCTTAGCGGGTTGTTGCACTACATGGAGGATAACATTATCATAAGTAGGGTCGAGGTGGTGCTTGTGTTCATACCATTCCTTCTCGTTGATATGAATTTCCACATTGCCGGCCCATAGGGTGTCATTAATTTTTACTTTGGCATTGAAGAAGTCTGGGCCGCCATCGGTGTTTTTGATGCCGGGATGAATGACTTCGATCGTTTCATTGTCGGTTGAAACCAAGTTGGGGCGATAGGCTTTTTGTTGCCAGATGAATTGTAGAAATTCTTCATTCATAGCTATTTGTTTAAACTATGAATGTAATTTTAATTGCTAAAAGAGTCAAGGGGAATAAAGAAAACGGGCTCGTCTTAATAGTGAATAATACACTGTTGAGACAAGCCCGCTATTGTATTTGTTATTTTACTGTTAGATCAAACCATGTTCTGACAGTAGTTTGGACATATCCTGTTGCACGGCAAGTGCATTTTCGCGGGCCTTGGAGGCGAACGCTTCGGTGTTGTCGGCATAAATAATGCCCCGGCTTGAGTTTACCAACAGGCCACATTTGCTGTTCATTCCGTTTTTAGCTACTTCTTCGAGGCTACCACCTTGTGCTCCTACGCCCGGTACAAGCAAAAAGTGGTTGGGAATTATTTTGCGTATGTCGGCCAGCATTTCAGCTTTGGTGGCGCCTACCACGTACATCAGGTTCTCGTCAGAGCCCCATTGAGCACTGGTTTTAATTACTTTCTCGTAAAGCTTTTCGTTGTCCTGCTCCATAAACTGAAAATCGAAAGCGCCCTTGTTGGAGGTTAATGCTAAAAGAATAACCCACTTGTCAACATGTGTTAGGAAGGGTTTAACCGAATCTTCGCCCATATAAGGAGCCACTGTAACTGCATCGAACTCCATGTGGTCGAAGAAGGCAGTGGCATACATGGCCGATGTATTGCCAATGTCACCGCGCTTGGCATCCGCAATGATAAAAATATCGGGGTAGTTATAGCGGATGTAATTAACTGTTTTCTCCAACGAGTTCCAGCCATTTACGCCCAGGCTTTCGTAAAAGGCCAGATTAGGCTTATAGGCGATAGCCACATCGTGGGTTGCATCAACTATTTGCTTGTTGAAGGCAAAAATTGGATCGGTAGTGTCCAGTAAATGGCGGGGTATTTTATTAATGTCGGTATCCAGGCCAACACATAAAAAACTCTTTTTCTTTTTTATATTTTCAAAAAGCTCTTGTGATGTCATTTTATTTATCTGTTAGCTGCTAGCTGTTAGCAGCTAGCGATTTTATTATTGGAATTATTTAAAAGCTATCAGCCTATTACATTTCGCTTGCTTTTAATCGCTCGGCGTTCTCTTCAACAATTAGTTTATCAATAATCTGCTGAATATCGCCATCCATGATTGCCGGCAGGTTGTATAGCGTCAGGTTAATGCGGTGATCGGTAACACGCCCTTGCGGGTAATTGTAGGTGCGTATCTTGGCCGACCGGTCGCCCGACGATACCATGGTCTTACGCTGCGAAGATATTTCGTCCAGATATTTCTGATACTCCAGGTTGTAAAGTCGTGTACGCAGCTCGGCCATGGCCTTGTCCAGGTTTTTAAGCTGTGATTTCTGATCCTGACAGGTTACCACAATGCCCGATGGTATGTGGGTTAGGCGGATGGCTGAGTAGGTGGTGTTCACCGACTGTCCTCCGGGGCCGGATGCACAGTAGGTATCTTTACGAATATCCTCTGTTTTCAATTCAATGTCGAATTCTTCTGCTTCGGGCAATACGGCCACGGTGGCTGCCGAGGTGTGCACACGACCCTGTGTTTCGGTTTGTGGAACACGCTGCACGCGGTGTACACCCGATTCATATTTCAGAATACCATACACACCGGTTCCGGTAACATTCATCACCACTTCTTTGAATCCGCCTGAGGTGCCTTCGTTACTGTTGGTAATTTCAACGCGCCAGCCTTTATCCTGACAGTATTTGGTGTACATGCGTGCCAATTCACCGGCAAAGATACTAGCTTCGTCACCGCCTGTACCGGCTCTTATCTCCAGTACTGCATTTTTACTGTCCTGCGGGTCGGCAGGTATTAGCAGTACCTTAATTTCTTCTTCCATCACCGGTAACTTGGCTTCCAGCTCGTCGAGCTCCATTTTCGCCATTTCTTTCATCTCCGGATCAGTCTCTTCCTTAAGCATCTCCTTTGTTGATTCGATGTTTTTAAGGGTATTCTCAAATTCGTTGCGTACCTCCACAACTTTTTCAAGCTCGGCATATTCCTTATTGAGCTTAACGTATCGTTTGGTGTCTGCAATCACTTCCGGGTTGGTAATCTGCTCCGATACCTCCAGGAAGCGTAAGCGCAAACCCTCCAGTTTTTCCAGTAAATCGTGTTGTGCCATATCTTAGTCGTTGACAATCATTAAACAATTGATAGAAGTTAATAATTAATTCTATCGGTATAAAGGCATCGTCTATGCCTAGTATTCGAAAGTGCCAAACTCACTTTCGATGGTCAGTTTCTTGCCTTCATGGGCTTCAACGCGACCCACTACCTGGGCATCGATGTTAAAGGATTTGGCAATTTCGATAATCCGTTCTGCCTTGTCGGGCGACAGGTACATTTCGTAACGATGTCCCATGTTGAACACCTTGTACATCTCTTTCCAGTCGGTTCCTGACTCTTGGTGGATGGCTTTGAACAGCGGCGGTACATCAAACAGGTTGTCTTTAATAACGTGTACTTGATCAACAAAGTGCAACACCTTGGTTTGTGCTCCCCCCGAGCAGTGTACCATACCATGGATGTCGTTGCGCATTTCGTCCAGCACTTTCTTAATTACTGGGGCGTAGGTTCTTGTTGGTGAAAGCACCAGCTTTCCGGCGTTGAGAGGGGCGTCTTTTACGCTGTCGGTCAATTGGTAGTTGCCCGAGTAAACCAAATCCTCCGGTACCGAGCTGTCGTAACTCTCAGGATACTTGCCAGCCAGATACTTGGCAAATACATCATGACGAGCCGAAGTGAGGCCATTGCTGCCCATGCCACCGTTGTATTCTTTCTCGTAGGTTGCCTGTCCTGATGAGGATAAGCCAACTATAACATCACCTGCCTGTATGGTATGGTTGGAGATCACATCGCTGCGCTTCATGCGACAGGTCACTGTGCTGTCTACGATAATGGTCTTCACCAAATCACCCACATCGGCAGTCTCACCTCCAGTGGGATAAATGCTGATACCCATTTCGCGCAGTTCGGCCAGCAGTTCGTCGGTGCCGTTAATGATGGCTGAGATAACTTCGCCGGGAATCAGGTTTTTGTTACGTCCTATGGTGGACGACACCAGGATGTTTTCAGTAGCACCTACGCATAGCAGGTCATCAACATTCATAATGATGGCATCCTGGGCAATGCCTTTCCAAACTGATAAATCACCGGTTTCTTTCCAGTACATGTACGCCAGTGATGATTTTGTGCCGGCGCCATCGGCATGCATAATGTTACAATAGTCATCGTCGCCACCTAGAATATCCGGTACAATTTTGCAAAAAGCTTGTGGAAAAATACCTTTATCAATGTTTTTAATGGCGTTGTGGACGTCTTCTTTCGAAGCGGAAACGCCGCGTAGGTTGTATCTCGAATCTGAGCTCACAAGTATAAATTTATCAGTTTTTTACCCTAATTTGGAGTGCAAAAATAGCACAATCTTTCGGCATCGTCAAAAAATTGTAAGGCTTAGTGCGGGGTGTTCGATGAGCCAGAGGCACCGTGCCATGTGGAAGTGCTGTTAAGATTACTTACTTTTATGCCTCCATTTAACATTAAGGCGAAAAGAAGATGCTTAAAAAAATAGACGGTTTTATAGTTGGTTTGATTGGTATGATATTGATGGCTTGGTTGTTTCCGCAGCCCGGTATTTATAAAGGTACAGGTAACCTGGAGCAGATCACCGACATTGGCATCTCTCTTATTTTTTTCTTTTACGGTTTGAAGCTGAGTCCGCAACAGATGCGCGAAGGCTTGCGTAACTATCGCCTGCACCTGACCATACAGCTGGCTACTTACCTGTTATTTCCTGCTTTACTCATCGCTTTCAAGCCCTTGGTACCTGAAGAGCAACATTTGCTTTGGCTGGCCATGTTCTTTCTAGCCGTGTTGCCCTCAACAGTATCTTCCTCGGTGGTGATGGTGGTAATGGCACAGGGTAATGTGGCTGGCGCAATATTTAACGCCAGCATATCGGGCTTGATTGGTATTGTGTTAACGCCGCTTTGGATGGGTTTATTCTGGAGTGTGGAAGGTGCCACCTTTGACTTTTCAGCTATCATCATTGATTTGCTGATTAAAATATTGTTACCCGTTGTGCTCGGACTGTCTTTACATCGCTTTTTAGGTGCTTTTGTAAAAAGGCATCTTAAAGTATTGGCTCGCTTTGATAAAACAGTTATTTTACTAATTGTGTACAAGAGTTTCAGCAAGTCGTTTACCACCGGTCTTTTCGACAGCATAAGTCCCTTGGCAATTGTGTTGTTGAGTGTATCTACCCTGGCCTTATTTGCTGCCGTGTATGGCCTTATTAGCGGTATCTGTAGTCTGCTTAATTTTAATCGTGCTGATCGCATTGCTGCCTTGTTCTGCGGCTCAAAAAAATCATTGGTACATGGCACCGTATTCTCAAAAGTGCTTTTTGAGAATGTGGCCGGTCAGGGTCTGTTTCTGGTGCCGGTAATGTTGTATCACGCTTATCAGTTGATCATTGTTAGTTTTATCGCCCGGAGAAAAGGGCGAGAGCAAGCCGTGTAGCCAGCAGGAGTGACAATGATGATGCGGTGGATCATGTATTTGTGAATAAACTATTGCCTTATGACTAAATCTATGTGCCTCAAAAATATTATCATTGCAGCTATTTTTAGAAAAGCAGGATGGAAGAAACTGGGACATATTTGGCCGTTTATCTGGCCGGGGCAATCGGTATTTATAAAGGAGTGCCGGTAGGTATTGCCCTGGGCTTGAAACCTTTTATTACGTCGTTATTAGTGACTTTGGGCGCTACTTCATCAACTTTGTTGGTTTACTTTTCGGGTGAGCCCTTTCGTAAGTGGTTAATGAATAAGTATGCATCCAAGAGTCTTGAGCAGAAAAAGGCAAAATTCTCGCGTTGGATGGAGCGCTATGGCGTACCGGGACTAGGTTTGATGGTGACGGGTTTACTCGGGCCATTTATCGCCCTGATTATAGGTATGGCCTTGTTGGATGAGACTCGTAAATTCCTATTCTTTTTGCTTTTGGGCATTGTCCTTTGGTCTTTTGGTCTGACCTACTTATCCGAGCCTGTTGTTCAGTTGCTTAAGGGTGCTTTTTAATATGTTCGTTAATTAACTATTTTTCACAACTTTATAATCGGTAGCGTTTTTCTCATCCTTAATAAGTCGAACATTAAAGTTTTCTGTTTAGCTCAGCCAATATAGCGCATCATCAATTTATCAAGCGATTTTTGTTACTCTTTAATTTTAAACTCAATACGGCGGTTCAGCTTGTGGGCTGCCTCCTTGTTGACATTGCCGCGTATTTGATTGATAAAACGTTGGGAAAGCACATCTCCTTCATTAAGGAACTTATACTTACGTGCCTGGCGCTTGCTCACTGTGGCCGGCTCGGTATTGCCTACTCCCTTGGCTGATAGACGTTCGGTGGGTATACCTTTGCGCATTAGGTAATCCATAACTTCCTGCGCACGCTTTTGCGACAAGGCAATAGCCTCCGATGAGGAGCCCTCGCCCGACGCATGAGCCACAATCTCAAGCACAACCGCCTGATTCATGCCCAGGATAGTGACCAAACGGTTCAGCTCTTGTCTGGCAATGGTATTTAAAGTATGATCCTTTTTGTCAAAACCTATGTCTTTCAGAATAATGGCATCTTCCATGGGCATCATTCCCACTTCAACGTCAAAATCTTTATTATTTCCAAGTCCCACCGTTGATAGCTTGTGCTTGTGGTTGAAATATCCCTCTGCGGCCACCATAAAAACATAGTCGGTTTGAGGTGCCAGCTTCGCCCCAAAAGAACCATCATTGCGGATGGTGAGCTTTACATTGGTGCCATCAGTACCAATCAAGCGCATGTAGGCATTGCTGATGGGTTCATCTGTTTTCTCGCTGTAAACTTGTCCTTTAAGGCTAAACTCGAGTCTGGGCAGGCTAAAGGCATAGATGTTATCTACCCCTTTGGAACTCCCGCGCGATGAGCTGAAAAGACCGGCTTGCTCCATGCCCTTAAAGGCGATGCCAAAATCATCGCCCTCACTATTGATGGGGCGTCCAAGATTAATTACCTTCCAGTATTGTTTCTCTTCGTCGAAATGGGCACGGTAAATATCAAGGCCTCCGAAGCCGATGTGTGCGTTGGAGCTGAAGTACAAAGTGCCATCCATGTGAATGTAAGGAAACATCTCATCGCCTGCTGTATTGATCACATTGCCCATATTGATGGGTTCACTCCAACCTCCTTCACCACCCTTATTTACTTTCCATATGTCTTTACCACCTTGTCCGCCCGGCATGTCACTCACAAAATAGAGTGTTTCGCCATCGGGTGATATGGCTGGGTGAGCGATCATCACACTATCCATGATTTCAATCAGTGACGGCTCGCCCCATTTACCACCCGATCGACTGACCATAAATACCTCGGCGCTGCGTGCTTGTTCGTTATCGTAGCGGCAACGCGTAAAATACATGGCTTTGCCATCGGCCGACATGGTAGCGCTGCCTTCGTCAAACTGGGTGTTAATGCTCTCATCGAGTAGTACCGGATCTGTCCATTCCCCTTTTGCATCAATCTTTGCCATGTAGATATTGGCACCCCCCTGACCTGTAATGCGGCTTTTCTTGCGTTTCTTCTTCTCAGTGCGCATAGATGAGAAATAGATGTGATCGTAATCGGCACTGGCATAGCCGGGTGAGAAATCGCTGTATCGCGTAGTGTTAATGTCCTTTATTTTCTCAATGATATAGCGGGTTTCAACGGTGTCCTTCATGGCTATTTTGCAGGCAGCTATGCCATTCTGTGCTCTTTTATCGAGGGGCTTTTTCTCCAAATAAGCGGTATAAGCCTCCAGGGCATCCTCGTATTTCTGAGCCGCCAAGTTGCAGTCGCCCAAATACAAGCCAGCCTCTGCAATCTCGTAGTTGTAGCGCACAGCGCGTGCATAATGCATGCGCGCCTTGCTTGGGCGGTTGGTTTTTCGGAAACACTCTCCCATGTAGAAGGAAATCTCGCCTTTAGTGTATTTGTTTTTTTCTTTTCGATAAGCCTTTTTAAACTGGTCGGCAGCCCGATCGTACTCGCCGATAAGATAGGCCTTATTGGCATTACCCATTTTATTACTAACACCACAGCCGGACACGAGTATAAGCTTGACAAGAAGAAATATTATGGTTTTACTGTTGGCTTGTATATTTGGCATCAGGTTCGAAATTTATTAAAGAACCAAAAATAAATAATTAATAGACACATAAAAAACGCTTTGAATAGGTATTTATTGTAATTGAGCAAGTGATTCATTCTATCGCAGGGATCTGTTAAAATCATGTTAACACCTTTACTAAGTAAAAACTATTTGGCCGGCAAATCGTTTCTTTGTTAGCGATGCAAAGAAGATTCTTACATATTATCCTAACAATGCTCCTGCTGGTATCTACCACGGGTGTCACTTTTTCTATGCATTATTGCGGGGGTAAGCACGTGTCGACCAGTTTATATGTAGAGATGGATACGTGCTGCGACGATGGATGTGGCTGTTGTGAAAACAAGAATATTCATTATGAAGTGGAAGAGGACTTTACCAGTCCGGCAACTACAGACGTGGCACCTGCTGTAGAATTGGATTTATTTATTGCCCTCATTTATTACGAGGCAGCTTTTGATTTTACTTTCACCCTTCCAATAAAGAAGTCGTTTCAGGACACCTTGTCGCCGCCGGTTACGGTGAGTGAGCGCCTTTCTTTATTGCAATCATTTCTTTGTTAGATATTGCTTGACATAATGTACTCATGGACTTATTATTACAAGTCTGTTTAGGTATGTGAATGAAAAGCATGTATTATCTAATTATATTAAAGAATGATTAATTCATTGATTCGTTTTTTTCTCGAAAACAAATTAGTCACCTTTCTGGTACTTATAATATTTATCAGTTGGGGCATTATTAATTCGCCATTTGGGTGGGATACGGGTGTGTTACCAAGCGACCCGGTGCCTGTTGATGCCATACCGGATATTGGCGAGAATCAGCAGATCGTGTATACGGAGTGGCCTGGTCGCTCACCTCAGGATATTGAAGATCAGATATCGTATCCGCTAACAACATCCTTATTGGGAATTCCGGGTGTGAAAACTATTCGTAGTAACTCCATCTTTGGTCTGTCCAGCATCTATGTCATTTTTGACGAAGATATAGAGTTCTACTGGAGCCGCACGCGTATCCTGGAGAAGCTCAACTCGCTGCCGGCCGGTACGCTACCATCTGATGTGAGCCCGGCACTGGGACCCGATGCGACTGCTCTGGGGCAAATTTATTGGTACACCCTGGAAGGACGTGATAGGGATGGAAACCCAACAGGTGGTTGGGATCCGCATGAGTTACGCAGCATACAGGATTTTCAGATACGCTATGCCTTAACAGCGGCAGAGGGAGTGGCTGAAGTGGCTTCTATAGGGGGTTTTGTAAAAGAATACCAGATAGATATTAACCCGAACGCCATGAAGGCCCATGGTGTAACGGTGGCACAGATAATGAAGGCGATTAAAAACAGTAACCTCGATATTGGTGCACGTACCATTGAGTTTAACCGTGTGGAATATCTGGTAAGGGCTTTGGGTTACATAAAGAACCTGGAGGATATAGAAAAAAGTGTGGTGACAGTTAAGGACAATGTGCCGATTCGCATCAAAGATGTGGCCAAAGTTACATTTGGTCCGGCCGCTCGCAGGGGAGGACTTGATAAAGGAGGTGCCGAAGCGGTTGGAGGCGTTGTGGTGGCCCGCTATGGCACCAACCCTTTAAAGGCCATTGAGAATATGAAGGCTAAGATTGCAGAGATTGCCCCCGGTTTGCCCACCAAAACATTGGCAGATGGCACGGTGTCGAAGGTGACCATCGTACCCTTTTATGACCGTACCGGACTGATTAAAGAAACCTTAGGTACTTTGGAAGAGGCTATTTCACTTGAATTGCTAATCAGTATTTTGGTGGTGATTGTCTTGGTGTTTAACCTGCGCGCCTCTTTCCTGATATCAAGTCTATTGCCCATTGGGGTGCTCATCACATTCATTACCATGCGGCAGTTTGGCGTTGATGCCAATATAGTGGCCCTTTCGGGTATTGCCATTGCCATTGGGGTGATGGTGGATGTGGGCGTGGTGTTTGTTGAAAATATCATCCGGCACATAGAGCTCCCCGAGAATAAAGGAGCAAGGGGTAAAGAACTGCTTCAGGTGGTTTACACCGCCACTACCGAGGTGGCAGGAGCGGTTGTCACTGCCTTGTCAACCACCATCATCAGTTTCTTGCCGGTATTTGCCATGGAAGCGGCCGAAGGTAAATTATTCAAGCCCTTGGCATTCACCAAGACCTTTACCATGATGTCGGCCTTGCTGATAGGTTTAATCATTATTCCGACCTTGTCGCATCTGGTGTTTTCCATAAAAATTGACAAACGCCGCTACCAGCGACTAAGGAATATCATTCTTGTTGTGGCAGGTATCGTTCTGTCAGTAGCAAGTGGTAATTATATCGCCTTAGCGATTACGGCATTTGGTATCAATGGGCTTGTGGCTCACCAGTGGCCCGAGGCAAAGAAGCAATGGGTTAACTTTATTAATGTGGCGATTACCATTGTGGTGGTGGTCTTTTTCCTAACAAAGGCCTGGATGCCGCTGGGGGCGCAGAATTCCTTGTTGGCTAATTTCTTATTCGTTATTGCAGTGGTGACTGTAGTGTTGGGTGGTCTATCGCTGGTGGTCGTTTTTTATCAACGGATTTTGAGTTGGTGCCTCAGCCACAAATGGCAGTTTCTGTTTTTTCCAGCTTTGGTAGTGCTGTTCGGTATTACCAGCTGGCAGGGTTTCGACAAGCTTTTTGGTTTTATGCCACAGTTCGTAAAAAATAGTGATACCTATGCTTATCTGCATAAAAAACTGCCGGGTATCGGCAAGGAGTTTATGCCTTCGCTCGATGAAGGTTCATTCTTGTTAATGCCGACTACCATGCCACATTCTGGTATTGAAGAGAACTTGGAAGTGATTCGTATCCTCGATAAACGGGTGAATGCCATCCCCGAAGTCGAGTCGGTGGTGGGTAAATGGGGGCGTGTGAATTCGGCATTGGACCCGGCACCGGTTTCCATGTATGAGAACGTCATTAATTACAAGCCCGAATACATCCTTAACGATAAAGGACACCGTATGCGTTTCGAGGTAAATCGCGATGGTGCCTATAAACTGAAAGACGGAAGTGTGTATCATCCTAAAAAGGACGGGTTCCGATTGATTGACAAAAACTTGTTGGTAGAAGATAAAAACGGGGAATATTTCCGGCAGTGGCGTAAGGAGATTCAATCGCCTGATGATATCTGGGACGAAATACTGGAGAAGAGTTCGATTCCGGGCTTAACATCGGCCCCCAAGCTCCAGCCTATTTCAACGCGTTTGGTCATGCTGCAAACCGGTATGCGAGCGCCAATGGGCTTGAAAGTGTATGGACCCGATTTGGAAAGTATTGAGCAGGCTGGCTTTAAGCTGGAGCAAGAGCTGAAACATGTGGAAGGTGTTAATGCTATGTCGGTATTTGCCGATCGTGTGGTGGGTAAGCCCTACCTCGAGTTGGACATCGACCGCGATGCCATTGCCCGCTATGGACTGGATGTGCAGAGCCTGCAGGCGGTTATTGGTAGTGCCATAGGGGGTATGCCGCTCACCACTACCGTGGAAGGCCGCGAGCGCTATCCAGTACGTTTGCGCTATGCACGCGAGTTCAGGGATAACCCTGAAGATTTGAAGAAGATTCTGATTCCGACGCCGACAGGGGCACAAGTGCCTTTGGGCCAGTTGGTGGAGATTCAGTACAAGCGCGGTTCGCAAATGATTAAGAGTGAAGATACCTTCCTGGTTGGCTACGTTATTTTTGATAAGCAGGCGGACTATGCTGAGGTCGATGTGGTGGAAAAAGCACAGGCTTATCTCAATAAGCAGTTGGACGAAGGAAAACTGGTGTTGCCTCCGGGCGTGAGCTATAAGTTTACGGGTAACTACGAAAATCAGATACGGGCCACCAAGCGCCTGATGATTGTTATTCCGATATCACTCATCATTATTTTCCTGATTTTATATTTTCAGTTCCGTTCGGTTATCTCTACTAGTCTGATCTTTACCGGGATACTGGTGGCCTTTTCAGGTGGATTTATCATGCTGTGGCTTTATGCTCAGCCCTGGTTTATGGATGGTACTTTGGCCGGCATGAACTTGCGAACCCTTTTCCAGGTGAGTAATATCAACCTCAGTGTGGCCGTTTGGGTGGGCTTTATTGCCTTGTTTGGCGTAGCAACCGACGATGGCGTGCTCATCAGCACCTACATCAAACAATTGCAGGATAAACGCAATCCACAAACGGTGGGCCAGGTGCGTGCGCTGGTGATTGAAGCAGGGAGCAAACGGGTGCGTCCGGCCGTAATGACAACTGCCACCACCATTATTGCGCTGTTACCGGTTTTAACATCAACCGGAAAAGGGTCTGATATCATGGTGCCTATGGCTATACCGGTATTTGGGGGAATGACCATTGCTGTGATGACCATGTTTGTGGTGCCCGTTCTCTATAGTTTGTGGCAGGAGACGATAATTAAACGTAAGTTAAAACAATAAACAACTTAGGTGATGAAACGAACAATAATATATATTCTGACGATGTTGTTACCGGTGTTGGCTGCAGGGCAGGAGGAGCTGAATAAGTACCTCACCATTGCAGCGGAGAATAACCCGGGGCTAAGGGCCGCTTTTAACAACTACCTGTCAGCACTTGAAAAAGCGCCTCAGGTTGGGGCTTTACCCGATCCACAGTTGGCTTTCGGCTATTTTATTCAGCCGGTGGAAACGCGCAACGGTCCGCAGGAATTTAAGATTTCGGCTACTCAAATGTTTCCATGGTTTGGCACCTTAAAAGCCAAAGAAACAGCCACATTTAAACAGGCCATGGCTCAATATGGCATGTTTAATGATAAGCGGTCCAAACTGTTTAATGAGGTCAAAGCCAGTTGGTACAACCTGTATTTTAACAATAAGGCAGTGGCCATCACTTTGGAAAACATTGATATTCTCAACACATTTAAAAAACTGGCGACTGTTAAAGTAGAGGCCGGAAAGGTGTCGGCGGTGGATCAGTATCGTATTGAGAT
Organism: uncultured Carboxylicivirga sp.; assembly: GCA_947491945.1. Classification (GTDB taxonomy): domain Bacteria; phylum Bacteroidota; class Bacteroidia; order Bacteroidales; family Marinilabiliaceae; genus Carboxylicivirga; species Carboxylicivirga longa. The sequence continues at coordinate 146,546 of CANLLN010000004.1, forward strand.
GGAAATAAATGATTTGGAGAATCAACTGGCTGATTTGCGCGATAAGCAAACAGTGCTTGAGTTGGCGTTTAATAAACTGCTGAATGTGCAGGAACCCATTACCCTCACATGGCCCGATAGCTTGTGGACAACCGACTTTTATTTGAATAAAACAGCGGCGTTTGATTCAATCAAGACCAATAACCATCAGCTGTTAAGTATTGACCGGCAAATAGAATCCCTGGTGCTAAGAAAGCAGATTGCTAAAAAGGAGGGAGCACCGTCTTTTAGTTTGGGTATTGATTATGTATCCATCGGTAAAGGGGCCAATAACATGTCTGGCAAAGATGCCATTGCTTTTCCTAAAGTGGGCATCAGCATTCCTTTGTATCGAAAAAAATACAAGAGCATGGTGCAAGAGGTGCTATATCTCGAAAAAGCCAAAGACTTTGAGCGGGTTGATAAGATCAATGCCCTGGAGGTTATCTTTGAAAATACCTGGAAAGATTACAGCGATGCGCGCCGGCGGATTGAGCTATTTCAGGTTCAGCTAGGCTTGGCTCAAAAGGCCATGAAGCTGTTGGAGACAGAGTATGCCTATGCCAATAAAAATTTTGAAGAAATACTGCGGATTGAGCGTCGTTTATTGCAGTATCAGCTGGAGTTGGAAAAGGCAAAAACAGATAAGCAGGCGGCCATCGCCTTTATCAGCTATCTGATGGGTAAATAGTTTGTTAATAGTTAAATAATGGATAAGATGAATACAATCATTCAATATATAAAAGATAATTACAAGCCGGTACTCATAACCCTGCTTATCGGTTTGTTGGTAGGATGGGCCATCGCACCATCAGGAAACAGCAGCACTCAGGGCGATGCTCATGAGGCGCATCAGCACGAAAAAGAAACGGTATGGACCTGCTCTATGCACCCACAAATTAAACAGAATGAACCGGGTTTGTGTCCTATTTGCGCCATGGACCTGATTCCTCTGGAAGGTATGGAGGCGGCAGAAGGCGCCGACCCCAATGAAGTGGTGATGACCGAAGCGGCGGCTAAACTGGCCGAGGTGCAAACCAGCGTTGTGAAAAAAGGGAAGCCGGTGAAGGAAACCTATTTGCAAGGAAAGATAAGCGTGGATGAGCGCCGTATTGCTGAATTAACGGCTCGTTTTGGCGGGCGTATTGAAAAGCTCGACATCAATTTTACAGGGCAGAATGTGCGAAAAGGACAGAAGCTGGCCACCATCTATTCACCCGATCTGGTTAGCGCCCAGCGGGAATTGATTGAGGCTTTTTATGTGAAGGAAAGTAATCCTTCCTTATACCAGGCCTCGAAAGCTAAACTGCGCTCCTGGGATTTAACCGAAGCGCAAATTGCCACCATCGAAAAAAGTGGCGAGCCGCAGGTCTATTTCGACATTTTATCACCCATATCAGGCACGGTGATGGCGCGTAATGTTGCGTTGGGCGACTATGTGAAAGAAGGCGTACCCTTATTTCAGGTGGTGGACCTCAGACGCGTATGGGCACTGTTTGATGCCTATGAATCTGATTTGCCATGGGTAAATAAAGGGGATAAGGTAAGGTTTACCCTCGAAGCGTTGCCGGGAGAAACGTTTACGGCTAAAGTGAGCTATGTGGATCCAATGATTGATGCAACAACACGCGTGGCTAAAGTGCGCGTTGAGGTGGATAATAGCCGTTTGCAGTTAAAGCCGGAGATGTTTGCCAATGCGGTTTTAGAAACGCGCCTGTCTGATGAGGATATGATGGTAATACCCAAATCAGCAGTGCTATGGACCGGTAAGCGCGCGGTGGTTTACACCAAGGTTAAGGAGCGCGAAACCCCTACCTTTTTGTTCAGGGAAATTATCCTTGGACCTGATGCCGGTGAGTTTTATGTCGTTAAAGAGGGCTTAGCGGTAGGCGAGGAAATTGCTACCAACGGTGTGTTTAAAATTGATGCATCGGCGCAGCTCATGGGCTTGAAGAGCATGATGAATGCGCCGGATACCCAAAATAAGCAGACGGCCAGTTTTAAGGTAGCCGGTAATTGCGATATGTGTAAGGAACGGATCGAAAATGCAGCCCTGTCTTTGTTTGGCGTGGTAAGTGCCCAGTGGTCGGCCGATGCCCAGCAGGTGGAAGTAGTATTTGACTCAGAACATACCGATGTGGATGCCATTCAAAAGGCCATTGCGCAGGTGGGTCACGATACTGAAAAATATAAAGCTGATGATGCCGTTTATGAATCCTTACACAGTTGTTGCCTGTACGAGCGGTTGGATCAGCAAGCAGTAGTCAAGTCATCCACCAGCCCATCGAAAGAAGCTAAGCATGCCATGGTGAAAGTAGCGGGTAACTGTGGCATGTGTCAGGAGCGTATTGAAAAGGCCGCCCTGTCGGTTGAAGGCGTGACATCAGCCAAATGGGATAAGGCTACTAAAATGCTGCACCTGAACTATGGTGGCCAAGCCACAGTGGATGCGGTTGAAAAAGCCATTGCAGCTGTGGGGCACGATACAGAGAATCATAAGGCTGCTGATGAGGTGTATGATAACTTGCCTGGCTGTTGTCAATATGAACGGCTGGATCAGCAGGCTGTTATAAAGTCATCAACCAACCAATCGAAAGCGGCCAAGCACGCCATGTTTAAGGTGGCGGGTAACTGTGGCATGTGTCAGGAGCGCATTGAAGGGGCAGCAATTTCAGTAGAGGGCGTGACGTCAGCCAAATGGGACAAGGCTACTAAAATGCTTCACCTGAACTATGGTGGCCAAGCCACAGTGGATGCGGTTGAAAAAGCCATTGCAGCCGTGGGGCACGATACAGAGCACCACAAAGCCGATGATGAGGTGTACGACAACCTGCACAGTTGCTGTCAGTACGAGCGCTTTTAGAAAAAAATATAGCTGTTAAAAATTGAGATTAACGCCAGGTACGCAAAGCTTAATTGTTATAGATAAGCTCAAAGCGTGCCTGGTATTATTAGGTTTTATGCGGCTAAATATAATTCAGCCTGTCCTTTATCCTTAATTAAGGATAAAGCGGTTTTCGGGAATGATTACCTCCACCCGTGGTGCTTTGTTGTTTTTTGGAGCGGGGCGATTTTGCTGTTTGGCTCTTTTGTTGCGAATTTTAATTACCTCTTTGCGGTAGGCCTTATAGTCTTTACAAAAGGCATTATAGCTGCCAGCTTCATTATGCTCAAAAGGATTGTACAAGGCTTTCTCTGTTTCGTATATCTCAAGGGATTTGGCCTGATAGAGCAGCACATCATCTACTGAAGCAACCTTAAGGATGACGCCGGGCAGGCCATGGAATTTCCAGGGGGCTGCCGTAAAGGGCAGATCAGTGGTGTAGTAGGCTTTGTATTCGCGCCCCCTGAACTCGGCAAAGGCTGTTTTGCAGGGGTAATCCAGTAGGGTGTCGCACTCCTCGGTTGTGTGCCAGTTAAAAAGGTCAAGGCCTTCTTCAATGATGTAAATATCACGCCCAAGGCTTTCATCATAAACCATTGTGCCTTTGTTGTAATCCTTAAATAGCAGGGTTGAATCCGTAGTGGCTTTGTAGCGGATATTGCGTGCAGAGCCACTTTTGGTCAAGCGGATGGTATAGCTTAATACCTGCTTGTTGTTGGCAATCAGCTCCATGTCGTAGGTATTGGGCTTTGCATGATTGATGTAGTCATAGCAGATTTTCAGCTCTTTGTGTTGGGCATTCAGGAGCAGGGGCAGAAGGATGATGAGCGATGTAAATAGTGACTTCATTAGTGCGAAAAGAGTTATTCATGTAACATAAAAGTAATGCTTCTTTAGGAAGGTTGGCTTTCTGTAATTAATACGCAATGAAGTAAAAATGTTACGCTAAAAAGGAGAAAAAATAAATTACTGATTTCAAGGGTATTTATTATTAGTGGCTTGCGTATGTCAAGTTCGTTTAGTTGTAGTCAGGTTTTATTTATATATGTTAATTATGGCCGTTGTTGTGTATTGTCCATTTAATGAGCTCTTTACATTAAGTCAACGTAGTTAAAGTGAGGTGGCAAGTAGGTGATGAAGTACTTCTTTTTTACCCATTGCCGAACACCATCTGTAGTTTTGATGCCGACAATTAAGTCACTAATAAAATCAGTTTAATCCTAAAACTACAAGACATGAACAAGCTTTACACTTTTTTTGTAATTTCAATGTTCGCTGCCTCAATGGCGTCGGCTCAGAGTACACACACTATCGATTTCGAACCTGACGGAATTGGTGCCGATTGGAATTGGGTAGTAACCGAAAATGGAGATAATCCCGCGCTTGAATTTGTTACGAATCCGGATGCTTCCGGTATTAATACATCGGCTACTGTTGCCAAATTTACTGCAAAACAAAGCGGAAATGCATGGGCACTTTTCTTTACTTCTGACAACGGGGAGTTTACCATTGATGCCAACAATGCTATAGTAAAAATGATGGTTTACAAGGCAAGTTCTTATGATGTTGCCTTTAAGATTGAAGGGGGAAGTGCAAAAGAAATACGGCTTACTTATCCTGAAAATTCTGCTAGTAAATGGGTGGAGCTAACATTTGATTTCTCAAGTGAGATTGGTAAAACCTTCAATAAATTGGTTATTATTCCTGATTTTGATACGAGAAGTACAGATAATGAGATTTTTATTGATAATATTCAGGTGCCCGATGGTGTTGTTGCCGGTCCATTAAACGCGCCATCAGTGGCGGCAGCTAATCCTACATACGATCAGGCTAATGTGAAGGCGATTTACAGCGATGCGTATGCAGCACCGGGTAATCCTAACTATAACCCGGGATGGGGACAAGCAACTGCCATGTCGTTTGTTGATATTGATGGTAATCAAACCATTAAATATGAGGGGTTAACCTATCAGGGCAATACCTTTGATGCTATGGATGTATCAGGTATGGACTACCTGCACCTTGATGTATGGACACCGGATGGAACTTTGTTAAGAGTATCGCCGATAAATACCTCAGTAGGACAGGAAGCGGCTTATAATTTTGGAACATTAGCGCTCGAAACATGGATGAGTATTGATATCCCTTTGAGTCATTTTACAGATGCCAACCCTGCCTTTAGCTTGGCCGCTGTTGATCAATTAAAATTTGACTCACAGCTTACCGGCGGTGAGCCGTTTAACTTGGGTACTTTTTATATTGACAATATCTATTTCTATAAGTCAACAGCCACCGCTATTGATGGCCATCAGCAAAGCAAGCTGAGAGCTTTTCCAAATCCCGTTGAAGATGTGCTTCATATAGAGGGGCTTGCTGACTCTACATTGGTTGAGTTGTATAGTGTAACAGGGAGTTTACTCAAGAGTGTACCTGTTACAGGAGGCTCCATCTCTGTGGCAGAGCTAAACAAAGGCGTGTACTTTATTAAAGCCGCTAATCAAACCATTAAAATTATTAAAAAGTAATTTGCTGATTTAGTTTATGTTTCACCATCTCATGCAAACCGTCCAATCGTCTGGGCTGGTGAAATACTTTTAGCAACAAGGGGGAAGGCGAATTCATAAGATTGAAAAGTCATGAATGAGCCATCCCTTTTAGTTTCTCATTGGTGGTGTGGCTGTATATTGATTGATATATAGGCAATCGCCCGGATTTATCATGCCGCATTGTGTTTATAACAGAAGTTCATGAGTATAATACTTATGGGCTTCTGTTATATTTTTATATATTTAATGCAAAAGCGAAAACATAATAGGCTTTAAGTAGATTAGCCTTTGAAAACGAAACGCATCACTTAACCTGTAAATCGTTCATATCGTATGAAAGGAATCATCTCCTTGGTATTGGTATTCGGAAACTTGATGTTGTCAGCGCAAACCTTCACTGGTGGAATCCCATTTATCACTAATTATTCTGAGAAGGATTTGAAGGTATCCACTGTCAATTATGGTATTATTCAGGATAACAGAGGACTGCTGTACTTTGCCAATGAGTACGGTATTCTGGAGTTTGATGGTAGTGACTGGAACATTGTTACAGCAGTATCAAATCATTCCAATATCAAGTCACTGGCCATTACCAAAAACAACCGAATATATGCCGGTGCACAGGGCGATTTTGGATACGTTGATTATCAGAAGGATAATGGACTGGTCTTTCGTTCGCTGCTTGATTTAGTGCCGGTAGAATACCGTGACTTCAATGATGTGTGGAATATTGTGTTGCATAATAATGAAGTGTATTTTCACACATGGCGGGCTATCTATAAGTATAGTGGCGATGATATTACTGTAATAAAAACGGGCCATAAGATCAAAGGCCTTTTTAAGGTCAGAGATCAGGTGTTGATGCACGATGAATTTGGTTTACACCGTAAAACTAATAACGGTTTTGAAAGGCTGTCAGGATCAACGCCCTTAAGTAATGAAGAGCTTAGGTTTATCCTGCCAATAAATGAAAATGATCTCTTAGTAGCTACACTTGCCGGTGGCTTATTTTTATTGGCCAATCATAATTTACAGCCATTCCACACAGAACCACAAATTGATTTTAAAAGCATTGGCTTATCCACAGGTCATGTGCGTAAAAATGGCGATTTTGTTATCGGTACCCATAAAGCCGGTGTTTACATTCTGAATAATAAAGGTTCCGTTGAAACACAATTAACCAAAGCGGAAGGTCTGCAAAACAATGCGATTCGGGGTTTATATACCGATATCCACAATAACCTGTGGGTAACCCACAAAACAGGGATTGATATGGTTGAGCTATCAACACCTTTGTGCCAAATAAAGCCCAATACCGAGGAGCCAATAGGTGTTTATTCAATTTTAGAACATGAAGGCTATAGGTATTATGCCACCCACGAAGGGCTGTTAAAGCAATCGCTGGTGTCAGGATCCGATCAGTCATTTAAGAGAGTTAAGGGCAGTATTGACATTAACTGGAGCCTGAGCAAATGGGAGGATATTGTTGTATTGGCGCATGCCAAAGGATTTTCGCAACTGCTTAATGGGGAGCTTATTTCGATTTATGGCGGCGAAGGTTGCTGGCTGATTAAGGCTTTGCCACAACATCCGGGTTATTTTATCGGAGGCACGTATCAAGGGCTTGTGTTGCTTAAAAAGGAAGGTGAGCAACTGCGCTTCGTTAACAGGATCAAAGGGTTTAATGAATCAAGCAGAGTAGTGGAAATAGCTGATAATGGCGAAATATGGGTCGCTCATGGCTATCGTGGAATATACAGGTTGGTGCTGAATAGTTCATTGAATGCGATTGCACAGCGGTCGTTTTATGACCATTCAAAAGGATTGCCGTCGCACATGTTTAACACCGTTTTTAAGCTTAATCAAGCCTTGGTGTTTGGCACGCTGGTGGGTTTCTATCACTACGATGCATCAGCCGATTCAATGATAATGAATAAAGAACTGACTGATTGGATAGGGTATGAGCAAGGGCGTTTGGTAAAAGAGGATCCTAAGGGAAATGTATGGTTTGTATCGGGCAATAAATCAGGTGTTATTGAAAAGCACCCCGATGGTAGCCAAACGGTGACAAGCAATCCCTTTAACAAGTTAAATGAATATTATATTCCGGGATTTGAAAACATCTACTTCTCAGATAAGCAAAAGGTTTACATTGGCACTAAAGATGGTGTTATTGTTTATGATGCGGCATTAGAAGTAAATAAGCCGGCCAATTTCAAATGTTTATTGCGTTCGGTGAAAAATGGGAGTGGTGAAAATGTACTGTACGACGATAATATTGAATTTCTGTGCGATACCCTTATGGGGCAGGATATACAACTCTTGTATAAGGAAGTTAAAAACAATAGTCTGACCTTTAGTTTCTCTGCCGGTTATTATGAAAATACTAAAAACATCCGATTTAAGTATTACCTGCAAGGGTATGACAGCGACTGGTCTGAATGGGAGGATATCAGATACAAGGAGTATACAAACCTAAAAGAAGGTGATTACGTGTTTCGTTTGAAGGCCATTAATATTTATGGCGCCGAAACGGACGACATCATCTGCCGTTTTAGCATATTGCCTCCCTGGCACCGAACTATTTATGCCTATGCGGGATATACTGTGCTTTTTATATCCATCTTTTACATGGTAATGAAGGTAAGAGACAGACGAGCCAGGGTTGAGAAACAGCGCTATATTGAAAAGCAAGAACGTATTCGAAAAATAGAGCAGGCGGCCTATCAGGAGGAAAAATTAAGAAATGAACTCCAAAGTAAAAACAAAGAGCTGGCAGCCATTGCTATGAAAACGATTTGTAAAAATGAAAAGCTGGTTGATTTACAGGCTCGCATCATCGCCATTAAAGAAGACGCCACCAAGCAGCTTGAGCAAAAACTATGCGATTTGCTGGGTTTTATTGAACGTGAGATTTCTAATGATGATTGGGATGATTTTGAATTGCGCTTTGATTTAGCGCATAATAATTATATCAAGAAATTAAAGGAAGAATTTGCTGCGCTCACGCCTCATGACCTGAAAATATGTGCTTATCTAAAGATGAATTTGAGCAGCAAGGAAATAGCACAACTACTCAATATGTCTGTTAGGGGTGTTGAGAATGCACGGTATCGGGTGCGGAAACGGCTGGGTTTAGACTCATCAGTCAATCTAACTGATTGGTTAATGAGTCGATAGCTGATGTTTATACCCGATTTCTATGTTATAACCTCCTCTCCATAAAAAATACGATGAGTAGGATTAGCGCTATCCCCACTTTAATCTGCCAGTAGGGAATGGCCATACCTACAAGGGCAGTTATAATAATCGCTTTAAGCAGTCGGCCCGAGCGTCTTTCCATCTTGGATTTAAACTGAACCAGTTTCATTTGATGGTTCTCCATGTCCAGCAGAAAAACGCCATCGTTCTCCACCACGTAATCATATTCAAGTAGTTGACGTCGTGTGTTTTTATTGCGGGCGCTAATGGCCTGAAAACCGCTTTTTACTTCCACAATATATTTCCGGCCATTTTTTTTAACAATGTAGTCGGGTTGAATACTTGCTGTGTGCCGTTCGCCATTTTCAATATAATGGTGTTCGTAGTTGCCCTGATAATCAACTATGGTGTAGCCTTTGCTCTTTAGGAAGTTACGGGCTTGTAGTTCCAGTTTGTTGCCCCGCTCAAAGCGCTTGCGTACTTTGCGCTCCTGCCAATAATTATTTACCTTGTACTTAATTATAAAAAGCATAAGGATGATAATGATGATCAGTAGCAACAGCAGCGCCAGGTGTTCCTGGTTGTGGTAGTCGAATGTGTGCATGCGATGAAATATATTTATAGGAGCAAAAATAATGACTTACGCCGGACGATTGACCGTTTGGGTGAATATAAAATCAGAACATCAAGTATATGAAGACACAGATGCATTGTCTGGGAAAGAGCTTTGGCCCGGTGGCCTCATTTTCCGGTTTGGTTTTGTTGCTGGCGGGTTTAATTTCCCTTGCTCAGGGTGCTTGGGTAGGGGGTGTTCTTATACCTTTAGGGACTTTTATAAGTTTTACCCGTTCGTGTACGCACATCGATTTTGATTTAAAACGGGTGCGTTCGGGCGATAAGCTTTTCGGATTATTTGTCAACGGGCGATGGCAAAAATTGAGGACCGGAATGTATTTGCAAGTGTTTCATTCCGATAAATTATATCGCAATTACAGTCGTGGTAATCGGGTGCTCGATATTGTTCAGAAAAACAATGTGATTCGTCTTTACGATGAGCAGGGAAGGAAGGTTTGCGACCTGATGGCGCTGAAAGAGGGCAGTGATGAGGAAGGGCAGTTGAGCGTGATGTCGGAGCGTCTTGGGCTAATAAGTAAGAAGGAATAAACAAAGCCGGATCGGTTTGCAATCACAAGTATTTTCTTGCGATGGAATCCATCCGGCTTGGCTGATTTTGGACTAAAGAATCGTTTATACCAGTATAATTTTGTTGGCCTTGCACTCTTTGCGCATGTCCTGCGGCCAAATGCTCGACTGTATCTCTCCGATGTGTGCCTTGCGCAGGAAGAACATACACAGTCGCGACTGACCTATGCCACCACCAATGGATAGGGGTAACTCACCTTCAAGCAGTCGTTTATGAAAATCAAGCGTCCTCCGCTCGGGGCATCCTTCCTGTTCCAGCTGTTGCTCCAATACTTGCGGACTCACCCTGATACCCATGGACGAAAGCTCAAAAGATTGTTCCAGCACCGGGTTCCAAACAATGATGTCGCCGTTTAAGCCTCGATACCCATTCACCGTTGGCGTACTCCAATCGTCATAGTCGGGTGCGCGGCCATCGTGTTTTTCGCCGTTGGATAGTGTGCTGCCAATACCGATGATGAAAATAGCGCCGTGCTTTTTTGCGGCGGCATCTTCACGTTCTTTGGATGATAAATCAGGGTACTGGTCAAGCAGATCCTGGGCATGGATAAATGTGATGGCATCGGGTAGTATGGGGCGTATGGCAGGATAGCGTTCATACACCACGAACTCGGTTCGCTTCATCACTTCGTAAATTTTCGTTACTATATGTTTTAGGTAATCAAGGTTGTATTCTTCCTTGGCAATGTGTCGTTCCCAATCCCACTGATCTACATACAACGAATGGATATTATCCAGCTCCTCATCGGGGCGGATGGCATTCATATCGGTGTATAGGCCAAAGCCCTTTTCAATTTCATAATCGGCCAGCATCAGGCGCTTCCATTTGGCCAGCGAATGTACCACCTCGGCCTGCTGATCGTTAAATTCTTTTACCGGAAAGGCTACGGGGCGTTCAGTGCCGTTAAGGTCATCGTTAATGCCGGTACCTTTCATAACAAATAGGGGAGCTGTTACGCGGCGCAGCCTTAACTCAGCCGATAAAGCGGCCTGAAAATGATCTTTGATGGTTTTAATAGCGTGCTCGGTTTGTTTCAAATCCAGCAGCGGATCGTAATCTTTAGGTATAAATAGTTTCGCCATTGTATTAATATTTGTTGATTGATAGCGCAAATATAATAACAAGTTTCAATATGAAACAAAAATAAGCGATAAAAATATAAAATGTCATGAATTAACCTCGATTGAGTATTAAATTAAAATTTCATCTATATTATTTTAGGGAGATGCTTCTTCAAGCTCTGAAGTGTAAGCGGCCAATTAATTGTTAAGAAATGAACGATTTTTTAGTATTTTCGGCATGCCTTAAAATCTGAATCTACTATGTGAATATGAAGCTTACTGAATTAATGCATTCCATTGAAAAATCTGCCTCCAATACTACTGGTCATTTTCTGCTGTCCTTGCAAGGGGTTATTCTGGTGTGTAATGGCTATGGTGCCCAACTGCTTAAGTTTGCTTCATCCACTCAATTGGTGGGGCGGCACCTTAACGACCTTGTGCCCGAAGAGTTTGCCAGCCACCTTCCCGAAGAAATTACAGAGGAACATTTAACCAATGGGCAGTTTTTAGAGCGTGTGAATGTTTGTGCGGATGGCGAGCTCATACCCACCCTGGTTAAGACGCAACGGGTGCGAGTGGGTGATTTGCAGTTAATTGAGTGTTTTATCCGGTTGAATGAGGCCGCTGATGAGCCTATTAAAGCCCTTCGGTACCGACAAACGGCTGATCTGCTAAAGTGCGAAGTGCTGCGACTAAAGCGGCAGGTGAGTCAATCGAAGATTCAGGCCTTAATTGATCAGCGCCTGGTAAAAGCGGCTTGTCGCCTTCAGATACCATTTACACAGGGCGACCTCTTGTTTTGTTCCCTGCTTACAAATGGCCTATCCACTAAAGAAATAGCCGAACAACTTAACATTACACTGGCATCGGCCTATAAGCAGCGTAAACGCATCCGCAAAAAGTTAAGCCTGCCAGTGGAAACCAACCTCTATCATTACCTGATAAGTATTATTGACTAAGCCAGCAGATCAACTTACTGCTTTTCTCGTTTTACCTCGAGCAGCTGTGCCTTTAATGTTGGTAGCAGTGTTCCCTTGATCAATTGACCCCATTTTGTCCCCATCTTGTTTTTGCTGTTTCTGAGCAGCCTCAATACTTTCGTGGCCACAGGCATTGACTCACTCAACACCCAACACGGAGAGCTCCTACTGTTTTCCCTTTTTTATTACAAGTGTCAATGTACTTCATCAACCTTAATTGATTCAAATTATGAAAACATCACACCTGAAGAGAAAAGGTCGAAGCTTAGCAAAATGCGGTATGCTGGTATTGCTAAGTATCTTTTTTACACATTCTACGATTGATGCTCAAAGCACCACAGAAACCCAGGCCGTGAAGCCCACTATAGGTGATGGTAGCACGGAAAATCCCTGGCACATCGAAAAACTGGCCCACCTCAGGTGGCTGTCCGAAGAGACCTCAGCAAAGCAGAGGAAACAAAGCTACACACTGCTAGCCAATATTGATGCTGCCGAAACAAAGACCTGGAATGGGGCTAAGGGCTTTCAACCAATTGATTGGTTTGAAGGCCGGTTTATGGGCAATGGCCATACCATCAGTAACCTGTATATTAATAGACCAGATGAACCGTATGTGGGCTTATTTTCGCAAGTATCTGATGCGACTCTGAAAGGACTTGTTTTAGAATCCGTTGATATATCAGGTGGAGAATACGTGGGAGCTTTGGCTGGTTCTTTTGGTATGTATACAGAAATGACAAAACTGAAGCAGTGCAGTGCTAGTGGCAAGGTTACAGGCAAGAACTATGTGGGCGGCTTATTAGGTAGTACACTTAATGCTTGCGTGGAGTGGTGTTATGCAAAAGTTGAGGTTACAGGCGAGTTTGCTATAGGTGGTTTTTCAGGTCGCATAACAAGTTGGGCTTTGGTGCAGAACTGTTTTACGCAAGGCGACGTTTATGGCCCTAATGATAAGGTTGGTGGATTTGTTGGTTTGGCGGATTATAACGGCCAGATAAAACATTGCTACTCAACCACACCAAGTGTTGGTTTTGGTTCAGATTTAAGTAGGGCTACAATAATTGATTCCTATTTTGTTGGAGAAGGGGTAGATGAAGGAGCTACCGGGTTATCGCCCGAACAGATGGCCGATCAGCAACAATTTGAGGGCTGGGATTTTACTGGTGTTTGGGGCATGGCGGTCTTGGATGAATTAGCTCCGGGGCAAACCTTGCCGTATTTCAACTGGCAGCTGGGTAAGCACGAGCTGTCAATAGTAGCTAACCAGGCCGAAGTGGAAGTAACAGGTGATGGGCACTATGGCCTGGGCGATCAGGTGACCTTGTCGGCTGCAGGCGCCTACCCTTTTTTGCACTGGGAGTGTAAGGGAGAGGTGCTATCTACCGAGCCTACCTATCGTTTTACATTTGGCCATGAGCCCATGCCGGTAAAAGCCGTTTTTGGAGAGGCCATGTACAGCTATGGCGGTGGCGATGGCACATCCGGTAACCCTTTTCAAATAGATGATTATACCCACCTGCTGCTGTTATCCTATAATATGGCTGATTGGGAAAAAGGCTGTCACTATGAGTTAACGGCTGATATTGATATGACGCCTTTAACTTTTAGTAAAGGATTTTTACCCATTGGAAATGGGGTGCTATTTTTCTCAAGAAAGGTATTTAAAGGACAGGTAAACGGGAACTTTAAAACAATCAGTAACCTGATAGTGAACCGACCTGATTTTTCTAAAATTGGATTATTTGGTAAGGTTGATGCATCGCTTATCCGGAATATTGGACTTGAGAATGCTACTGTTAATGGTCAATCTCAAACAGGTGCTTTAGTGGGTGAGGCAGTGAATACGCTTGTGCTTAACTGCTATGCTACAGGAATTGTTACGGGGGAGGATGAATTGGGTGGACTTATTGGAGTGCAAAAAGGTTCTAATTCCTTTTTAAAGAACTCATATGCCGATGTGCAGGTAAATGGTAAGAATTCAGTAGGAGGCCTTATAGGTTCTAATGGGGGTGAGATAGATAATGCCTATGCGCATGGCGAAGTTATTGGATATGATTGTGTGGGAGGATTAATTGGAAAAAATTACTTACAACAGGTGGGGATGACATATGCAAGCGGGGCTGTTACAGGAACTGGTAAGGCAGGAGCTTTGGTGGGAAGTAATCCTTACGGCGCTGCAATACACCACTCATATTATCTTGAGTGCGCTCTGAATAATGGCATTGGTCAGCCACTGGCGGAAGACGCCTTTGCTTTGGCAACTTCATTTCCGGGGTGGGATTTTCAACAAACATGGACTTTTGTAGCGCGAAATAGTACAAGTGGGCAACAGATGTACCCTGCTTTTCTCTGGCAAACGGGCCTTGAAAGGTTAACGATTATTCCCAACTGTAAAGAAGTGGAGCTAATCGGCGCCGGCCATTATAAAGCAGGCACAAAAGTGGAACTTTGGGCCACGGGCGCTTATGCTTTTAGCCATTGGGAACAAGATGGAGTAAAGCTATCGAACCAAAACCCGTTTATTTATACCCTTGAAAGCGGTGGCGCTACCATTAATGCCGTGTTTGAGCCAGAGATATATCCCTTAGGCAGCGGACAGGGAACGCCGGAGGCCCCTTATCAGCTTGGGGAGTTAACTCAGCTGTTGCGTTTGGCTTATGATCCCTTGCTGTGGGATAAGCATTTTGTTCTTACTCAGGATATCGACATGAGTACTTATCAATTCCCGCTTGGTTTTAAGCCGATAGGATCAGCTAATTTGCATCCCACTATCAATTATTTTAGCGGCACACTAGCTGGTAATGGTAATGCCATAAGGAACCTGTATATCAACAGGTCTGAAGAGTCTGATATTGGATTGTTTGCGAACATCCACAGGAGTCAGATTTACAATATAGCCTTGCTGAATGGAGATTTAAAAGGGTATAATAATGTGGGCATGCTGGCAGGGTGTAAATATGATTCCAAACTGACAAATATAGAGTGTTCTGGCAGTGTACAGGGCAGAAATTATGTGGGAGGTGTTTGGGGGAAAGACCTAACCAGTTATCCTGCTACCGGTAGTTCAAATGATACTGAGCAGGTGCGGGTTGAGGTATCTGTTACGGGGAATATCTATGTTGGAGGTGTGGCTGGTCTTAATCAAGATAAGATTCAAAAAGCTGCTGCTTTTGCACAGGTGAATGGAGTAAATGGAGTTGGAGGTCTGGTAGGAACGAACAGAGGTAATCTAGAAAACAGTTTTGTATTTGGAAAAGTTAAGGGAAAAGAGAACATAGGAGGATGCATTGGCAATCATTATTATTATTCAGCAATTATCAATTGCTACGCATTGGTTGATGTAACCGGAATTAATACTGATGAAACTGGAGGATTGGTAGGATATATGTCTGACCCCAACGACATAGTTAGTTCTTATCGTAAAGAAGGAGTTGGAGGGGTAAATAATACCTATGGAACGGCATTGGCAGCAGCAGACTTTGCACAGCAAGCTAAATTTATTGGCTGGGATTTTAAGGATGTGTGGGTAATGTGGACCGATGATAATGGCATCAGGTCACCACGTCTGCGCTACCAGTTGCCTGGTTTAATACCCGTATCCATCCAGGTCGATGGAGGCCGGCAGCAACCTTTGGCCGGTGTTCAGCTCAATATTCCATCGGTTGGCCAATTTACAACGGATGAGCAGGGCAAAGTACAGTTGGAATTACATGCCGGAGACTATCGTGCCACCATAAGCGCTAACGGTTATCCCGCTATGGAAAAAACATTTGCTGTATCGGCCACGGAGGCAAGCTTTGCCTTAAACCTGATGCCTGTGGAATACACCATCACCTACCAGTTAAACGGTGGTGTTAATGCAGAAGGGAATGTGGCTAGCTACACCATTGAAGATAAAACGATGAGCCTACAGCCAGCTACCCGCGCAGGTTATGTCTTTAAAGGTTGGTATAATAATGCTGAATTCACAGGTGAGCAGGTGGCAACTATTCCGCAGGGAAGTACTGGCGATTACTCACTCTATGCAAAATGGGAGCTTATAAGCTATGACATTACCTATCACCTCAACGGCGGTGTTAATGCTGATGGGAATGCGATGAGCTACACCATTGAAGATGAAACGTTAAGCCTACAGCCGGCTACGCGCGCAGGCTATGCCTTCAGAGGTTGGTTCAGTAATGCTGAATTCACAGGTGAGCAGGTAACAACTATTCCGCAGGGAAGTACAGGTCATTATGCACTCTATGCAAAATGGGAGCTGATAAGCTACGGCATTACCTACCAGCTCAATGGCGGTGTTAATGCAGATGGGAATATGATGAACTACACCATTGAAGATGAAACGCTGAGCCTACAGCCAGCTACCCGCGCAGGTTATGCCTTTAAAGGTTGGTATAATAATGCTGAATTCACAGGTGAGCAGGTGACAACTATTCCGCAGGGAAGTACTGGCGATTACTCACTCTATGCAAAATGGGAGCTTATAAGCTATGACATTACCTATCACCTCAATGGCGGTGTTAATGCTGATGAGAATGTGATGAGCTACACCATTGAAGATGAAACGTTAAGCCTACTGCCAGCTACGCGCGCAGGCTATGTCTTTAAAGGTTGGTACTGTAATGCTGAATTCAGATATGAGCAGGTGACAACTATTCCGCAGGGGAGGACTGGTGATTTCTCACTTTATGCAAAATGGGAGCTTATTACCTACAGCATCACTTACCAGCTAAATGGTGGTACCAACTCTATGGGTAATCCGCTTACTTATACGGTTGAAGATGCAACGTGGACGGTGTTGCCTCCTGCAGCACGTGCGGCTTATGAATTTATGGGTTGGTATGCCAATCCTGATTTCACCAGCGAAGTGATTACCACCATTTCTCAAGGCAGCACTGGCGATATGGAGCTGTTTGCTAAGTGGGAGCCCATCGCTTATATCATCATTTATCAACCAAACGGCGGGGTAAATGCTGAGGGTAATCCAATAATGTATACCATTGTTGATGGGTCTATTAGTTTACAGCCAGCTACGCGCGATGGCTATGCTTTTAAAGGTTGGTTCGGTAATGCTGAATTCACAGGTGAGCAGGTAACAACTATTCCGCAGGGAAGTACAGGTCATTACTCCCTCTATGCAAAATGGGAGCTGATAAGCTACGGCATTACCTACCACCTCAATGGCGGTGTTAATGCAGATGGGAGTGTGATGAATTATACCATTGAAGATGAACCGCTGAGCCTACAGCCGGCTACCCGCGATGGCTATGTTTTTAAAGGTTGGTACAATAATGCTGATTTTACAGGGGAAGAGGTGACCACCATTCCACAGGGCAGCACGGGCGATAGGGTGTTGTTTGCGAAATGGGAGCTGTCTACATCTGTCAGCGAGCTAGAGGAGACAAGTAAATTATATCCTAATCCGGCTTCGGGAAGTGTTAATATAGAAGCAGAAGCCAATACACTGGTGGTATTCTACAATGTATCGGGTCAGCTTGTGAAGCAAGTAGTAGCGCTTGGCGGTGCGGAGGTCATTAGTATTGCCGATTTAAAACCGGGGCTCTACATTGTGCGTTTGGGCGATGAGCATATCCGTCTTTTAGTGAAATAGTCGTAATGACTGAATAAAATTTAACCTAAGCCCTTAAAAAGAAGGAAGGTGTCTCATCCGTGAGGCACCTTCCTTTACTTTTAACTATTCCTGACAGCTCCGTGTCTTTATTCCACTACAATTTCATCGATAAACAGGAATACGCCCATTTCTTTTAGCTTCGGGTACTTAGCTTTTACCTTGATAAACTGTGTTTTTACGGGTTCAAAATTCACCGGAATATGCGTATTATTAACGGTTGACGACCATGGTGGCTGATAACGTACTGAGTTTTCCCACACACCCACCGGTTGATAATCTTTACCGTTGTCCGACACGAATACTTCAACGGAGGCAGGGTAAAATATACCGGCCCCATTTTCTTCAATGCAGCTTAATTTAAGCGAGCTGATTGCTTGTACTTCACTTAGTTCAATGTCGGCCTCAAAATCTTTATTCAATATGCCAAGCCATTTGCCATTGCCCCACTTATCGCCTCCGAATTGCGTATCGGTAAGGGTTGCTGCACCGCTCGAAGCGTATTTGTCTTCGGGAGCTGAGTGCAGGGTGACGGTAGCGCCGGCTGCTTTATGAAGAATCGCTTCCTTTACTTCTGTTTTACCGGTTACCTGTCCATCTTTTGTGGCAATGGTTTTAATGGTAGCCGACTCGTTAAGCAGAAAGGGCTGCTCGTATAAAGTGGCATTTTCAGGATTGGGTTCAGAGCCATCGGTTGTGTAATAGATATCAGCATCTAACTCAGTGGTTAGGCTCACTTTTAACTGCTTTTGTTCCCGTAGCAATTCAATCTGAACACTGGGGCGCAAGGCACTGTAGGCATAGTTAATGTCCATGGCCTCGTAATGCTTCAGCATCTGGTTCATTTTTTGTCTGAAGTGCAGCCAGTTTTTTGTGTTGGGTGCCTGCCAGGCAATTTCCGACAGGGCAGCAATGCGCGGAAACAACATGTATTCCACATGCTTTTCGTTGGGCATGTATTCGGTCCAGATATTGGCTTGAACACCCAGTAGCTGGTCAATGTATTTTTGCTCTACTCCGTCAGGAACGGGTTCGTAATCATACACTTTCTTTAGTGGCGCATAGCCTCCAAAGGCTTTGGGTTCTTGTGGGCTGAGGCTTTGGTAGTGGTCGAAATACAGATGCGAGCCGGTGGTTAAAACCGTTGGGTGTCCTTCTTTTAAACAGTCGGCTGCCCCCGATTCGGCTCCCCAATACATCACGGTGGCTGTTGGTGAGAGCTCTCCTTCCATAATTTCGTGCCAGCCGATTAAGCGACGCCCTTTATTTTTCAGGTAAGTGTCAAAATGGTTGATAAAATGACTCTGCAGCTCAAAGGCATCATAGCCTTTGCGTCGCATCAGCTTCTGGCAATCAGGGCAATTGTTCCAGTTGGTTTTATTCACTTCGTCGCCTCCAATGTGTATGTATTCAGAAGGGAAGAGGCCGATGATCTCATCTATTACATCTTCAAGCAGCTTATAGGCCGAAGGGTTGCTGGCGCAATACACGCCACTTCCTTTAACATAACGGCCGCGGGCATCTTTACAGGTTAAGTGGGGGTAACATTGAAACACCACCTCGGAGTGGCCGGGCAATTCTATTTCGGGCACCACTGTAATGAAGCGTTCGGCGGCATAGGCCACTATCTCACGCACTTCCTCCTGCGTGTAAAAGCCTCCATACTTTTCTTCTTTATCGCCTTCGCGCCACACTTCAAACTCTTGCCAGGGCATTAGGTGGGGCTTTACTTTGCGCCAGGCACCAATATCCGTCAGTTCAGGATGCGATTTGATTTCGATGCGCCAGCCAATGCCATCAACCAGGTGCCAGTGAAACACGTTTAACTTGTGCATGGCCAGATAGTCGATGTATTTTTTTATAAACTCCTTAGGCATAAAATGGCGCGACACATCCAGGTGCATGCCTCGCCACTCGAAGCGGGGGCGGTCGGTGATGGTGCCTGCCGGTAGCGTAAGGTTATTGTACGTGCTTGTTATGTCAGCCGGTAATAACTGTCTGATGGTTTCCACTGCATAGAATAAGCCTTGTGGGCCGGCAGCTTTAATGCTGACTGCTTCATCGGTAATATTTAGCACATAGCCTTCGTTGCTCAAGGAATCCAGCTGATTGTCGTAAGCAAAAATAAAAGCCGGTTGCGCCGCTGCATTCTGTGCTTTCCAAGTGGTTTGGAAATCCATTTGGCAGACCTCGCCAAGTAGGGAGATGGCCGGCAGCATACTCGAGTCTTCGATAATCACCGGCGTTGAAGCGTTAAAATTAAAGGCTCCTGTGTCATGCATAACCACCTGTAAGGGCTCCGGAATAATGGATACATTACCAGGCTGTTTGGCCTGACAGGCAGTTAGTAATAGGATAATGATGTACGGTAAAATTGTTTTCAACTTTTTCATGTGTCTAACATTTGTTTTTCAATTGCCACATGGAACTCGCTATTTATGTCAATTCTCAGCATGAGAAAGAACGTCATATGGCTCGCTTCACAATTGTATTTGTTTGTAGGTAGCTAAAATAGCGTAAATCAGCTGGATTTCTTTGATCGGCAAGGGGGATAATTGTTCAATTATCGTTGCCGAATGGCTAAAATATGGAGAGAAAATGACAGCCAAAAAAAACGACTACCCAATAACAAGTAGTCGTTTTGTTTTTATCAATGCTTTTCTCTTTTTTAAAAGAGGTATTGAACACTTGCTCCAATTCGGAAATAGGTGTCGTCAATAATAGTAAAGCGTGCTTCCGGAGCTAAGTTTAATTGCTCGCTTAGCTTATAGTTCATACCAACCCCCAGGTTTAAACCAACATTGGAGTCAGAAGCTGAGCCGCCAATTCCAAAAGGGTTGTCTGGTATATCAAGCTTTACAGAAGTAATGTTTAAACCGCCAATGCCATAAAAGTTCATTTTTTCATCCTGCTGATGGAATACATAGTGGGCATCGAAATCAAAGATGTTAAATGTTACATAATCTTTTTTGAAAATGTGGCTGTAGCCAAAGGCTCCTTCCCATTGGTCGGTAAAAGCATAAACACCGTTAAGGTTGATACCAATGTTACCAATCTCAGTTGCATATACCAATCCGGCACCAGCTCTTATTTTTGAAGAATCGAACGATTGTGCAAACAGGTTGCAAGAAAGGAGCAAGGCAACAAACAATACTAAATTCTTTTCATGATAATCAATTTTGTTGAGGTTTATTTATAATCTTTCCAAATATAGATAATTAAATCATTTTACAGTATTCTGGTTCTCACTGTTTTTAGTTATTTACACTGAACATGACTGAAAAATCGCCCGTGTAGATACCGGTGAATGTTGCGCCATCCACCATTGTCAGGTTCATGTCGAGCGTGTAATTATTCCCTCCATTATGAGTAATCGTAACCTGGCCGCTTTTGAGGTTCGATGTGGTTATATTGGTTATGTCACTATCGGTGTACATGTAGTTAGTGAGCCAGTCGTTGAGTGCTTTGTCGCCTTCCATGGTGGGATAGGAATAACTGCCTGGGATGGTTTCTCGCGTATAGGCATCTATATCGATCGCCAGGTTTTGAACCCCACTGGCATTGCCGCCACTCAAGTTAATGACAGTATGACCGCCATCGCCTGCTGATATACCCATTATGTTCGCCTCATTGATAGAGAAATGTACCCCATCTGCCTTTAAAGAATTTGAGCTGGGGCTTTCATCGTCTTTGCTGCAACTGAGCAGGCTTAAAAAAATGCTTAGTACTAGTGTTGTTTTCAATAGGTGTTTCATTTGTCTGTCTTTTAGTTGTCTTATAATATGTAATTAGCATGCAGTAGTTGCGGGTAAATTATTGATTAATAGCCTCTTATCCTTGGTGGCTATTTTGTGACCGAAAAGTGAGCTGCTGCGCTTATGCAAGAAAAATGTTGGGTCAGATATTCATTTAAAAATAGAACGTGTACTTAGCTGTTATAATAATTATGATAGTATTACGAGAAGCCATAGCTTTTGTTTCGTCTGTACTAGATAATAAATAAAATTATTAACGCTAAATTGTAATTAGGGGAGATGGATGAGTAACAAAAAAAAGCGGTACTGGCAACAGTACCGCTTTTCAGGGGGTGATAATTTTATTTTTAATATGCTGTTTGTATCAGCTTGCCACTGGCAGATTGTTTACCGCACTTTAGTTGATAAAAGTAGATGTTGCTTCCGGCAACCGGGCTCCTGAATTTGAAAGTATATTTTGTTTGGGCACTAACAGGACCTTCGTATAAGCACTGCAGCAGTTTACCGTTAGCACCATAAATATTTAGTACAGCATAGTCATCTTCCGCCGGTGTGAATTCAATGGTTGTTTGTTCAACAAACGGGTTGGGGTAACTCTTTGAAGCGAGTTTTGGCTGAACATTAATATTCAATGTGTCGAACATGATGCACTGGGCAGCTTTATAGGCTACCAAAAAGGATTGGGGCGCAGGTTTTGCTTGCGTACACAGCTTAAACTGCAAGCTAAATGATTCAGGATATTTGCCAAATCCTTCGATGTTATCAATCTTAAACCCATAAAGGCCGGTGGTTGGATCGCTTGAGTTCAATTCCTCCGGCCAGTTTTGGGAGTTGCTTACTTCGCTGACAAAGCCCTCGTCGATACTGATTGTTAAGTGAGATAAATCGTATTGACAATTGCCATTGGTAATTACCTCTGCAGTGTACACATAGCAGTCGTCATTAGTCAATTCCATGTTTATTCCTATGATGTCTAAGCAGTTATTTTCACAGGTGGAAGTATCTGGAGTTTCACCTTCCGTGCCGTCTTCACCTGATGAGTCCTCGTTTGTACAGCTTAAAATAATAGTATCACTTGCAGTACAGCCATCTATACTGGTTACCTCCAGGCTTATGGATGCATTTCCTTCGCCTGATGAATACAAGAGCTGGTTGTCTGTTTGATTTTGAACCAGCCAATTGTTAGCGGTTTGGATAGTCCATTGATAGCTTTCAGCATGTTCTGTAATGGCTTGCAGTACATTATCTGTTGAATTACATAGCGGTGCATTAATTGGGGGCGTTATTTTGACCGATGCTTGCCTTACGGAATCAATTTGAACTGTTTGTGTGAGGTTACAAGCAATTGCATCTTCAATACTAACAGTATACTCGCCCGGCTCAAGGTTATTTCGCACCAAACCTGTATAGCCATCGGACCAAATGGCCACATATGGTTCATTGCCTTCAGAGGGTGTTATTGTTACAGAACCGTACGGCTGCTCGCAGTTGGGCTGAACAATATCAATGTTCGCTTTTAAAACTGCATCGGGACGCTCAATCGTAACATTTTGGGTAATACTACATTCATTGGCATCGATTACAGTAAACTCATAGTCGCCTTCTTTATCAGTAGTCAGTTGATCATCGGGCAGCAGCTCACCCTTATAGTAAATGTCATAAGGAGGTGTTCCCCCATTGGCGTTAATGATTATTAGCATTGTAGAATCCTCTGATTCGCAGCTTTGGCGTCTTACAGCGGCATTCAGTGTAATCGCTTCGGGCTCACTGATTCTGATATACTTTTTGTTGGAGCAGCCCACGCTGTCGGTAACGGTTACCGGATAGTAGTTGGGGGGCAGATTGGTAACAGTGCTTGTGGTATCACCGGTAATCCATTGAATATCGTAGGGCGGTGTTCCGTTATTAATTTCGATACTGATGGATCCCGTACTATCGCCATGGCATAATGGGTTATTAACTGCGGCAGTGATATTCAGCTTTTTGAGTGTGACATATGCCCTTTCGGACTGAGCGCATCCATTGGCGTCGGTAACGGTTATCGTGTGTCCGCCGCTGCTTAGGTCGTTTGCAGTGGCTGTTGTATCACCATTATTCCAAAGATAAGTGTAAGGAGCAAGGCCGCCACTGACAGTGGCTGTAAGGGTTCCCTGACCTTCCTCATGGCATTCCAAAACTGCGTTATCAATGTTGATGGAGAGATCCGATTCTTCCTTAACGCGGAATGCGTAGCTTTTTGCACAAGCCAGTGCATCCTCAACGGTCACGGTGTATAGGCCACCCTTCAGCTTATCAACAGTGGCGGTGGTGTGTCCCGTATTCCAGCTGTATTTATACGGCGGCAGTCCACCTGTTACTTCGATATGAATGGCTCCGTCTGAAAAGCCACAGTTGGAATTTGTGATTGTAGAATTGACTTTAATGCTTTCCGGCTCTGTAAGTGCAGCACTCAAAGTGAGGTTTTCTCCATTGGCATCACTGATGTACACTTCATATTCGCCTGCGGGTAAGTTAGCGATATCCTCTGTAGTAAAGCCATTGTTCCATAGGAAGCTATAGGGGGGTATGCCGCCTCTAACCGATACATCAATGCTTCCATTATCCTCGCCATAGCAAGTGATGGGATGCACTTCGATGGTAGCATCCAGTGCTTGTGAATCAATCAGAATGCTGTCGGTAAAGATGCATGTACCTGTTTTGTAGGCCACAGTAAAATAATTGTTTTTTATCTCTTCCATACAATCTTTATCATCGCTGCATATCGTATAGTTGAGAATAAACGAATCGGCTTTCCCATCCTCGCCAAAGTTAGGGATATCATCCACCTTTAGCCCATAAATGCCGGTGGTGGGGTCCGCACTATTGAGGCTCATTGCCCAGTTTTCAGAATTTGTTGCTTCTGCAACAGTGCCGCAGGGTGCTTCAACGGTCAAGTGGGAGAGGGCCTGTCCGCATTGCTGTGCCGATACCTTTAATTCGATGTGCAGGCATAAATCCTCCTCGATTAACTCAACTATCTCTGTATTGAAGCAATCGTTACACTTTCCCTTGTTGTCTTGTGATAGTCCCTTAAGGGGCATAAGCATAATGCTTAAGAGGAAACAAGATGCCCATAGCTTATTGGCCATTTTAGGGTAAAATAATTTCATAACTAACGTGTTTGAGTGTAAGATTTATACTCTTTTGTCAGCATAAATGTTACACCGGTCAAAAAATCTTTTCACAAACAGCGTTCAAAACAGATAAAAAAACGGCCACCGATCATTCGGCAGCCGCACATATTATACATTATTTGCTTTTTATTAATGAGTAATCAGTATCGATTACAGCTTTTTTAATAATACTTTGCGTTCGCTGAAATTTGCCGCAGCATTCAAGAATTCAACATAGCTAGGCCATGTTTCAGCATTGTCGTAAATATGATTGTAATATTTATTGGAGGTAACAATGAGTTGATCTCCTTCTTTCTTGGCAGTGCTAACAAAGCCCCCTTGTGCGTTCTCAATATTGGTGTTTAACTGATCGATACCTTGCACAGTATAGCCTTTGGGGATAGTAACCCGAATGGTGTAGGAATAGGCGCGAGGGCTGTATTGGTAGATGCCTTGTTGTCGGTCTAATTCTTCTTTTTCGATTTTCGTTTGCTTTTGAATCAACTTTCCAATCTCTACCATATAATTGCGTCCGGCTTTTTTCACCAATTCTGAGGTTTGAAATGTATATTGATATTTCATCTCAGGCAGGGTATCAAAGCGGCCACTCTGGATAAGTTTAAAGTTCGATACAGTATCAATTTTCAAATCGAAACTATTGTCAGTGATTGATTTCAGTGTTTTATTGCGGTACTGTTCCTTCGTTTTAAGATAGGATTCACGAAGCCCTAGTAATTTCTTTTTCAACCAAAGAGTACCCTCAAAATTCTGTTGCATTTTAAACTTCGAACTTTCTTCTTCTTTATAATCGTATATGTCTAGAAGTGTATGTTGCGCATAGTTCTTTTGGTAACCGTTTAAGGTGCTGTGCATACTAATGGAGGCCGACTTAAGATCTTCACTTAGGGTAACATCTAAGGTGTTGACTTCCTTATTATCATCCTTACTTATTACCGGTAAGGAAATTTTCTCCAATTTCCAATCCTTTGAGAGTGCATTGCCATCCAGTATGTAGGCTTCTGTTCCCATCAAATCAGCATCAAAATCTCCAGGGATACGATAATTATCGACAGGCGACAGGTATAGATATTCACCATTTTCTTTAATGCGGAATAAAAATTTCAGTTCCTGTTCCAACAATAAGTCATCAATTGATGCAATGTCTCTTGGTACTGCAATTACAATATCATGGGGTATGTCTTGAGCATCAAGAAACGTAGCAAAACGATCGAAGCTCTGAAATGCATTGTCTTTGTACATCGCCAGGTTTTGATTCCATGTATCTTTATCAGCAATGGTTCTTACTTCGTCCCAGTTAAGCTCCTCGTTACGGCGATAGTAGAAGGCTGCTTTTGCCTTATCCATGCCGCTTGCCTTTTTATCCACATTTTTCTTAACATACTTGCTCATCTTAGAGATGTCAGTTGATACGTTGATGAAGATGTAGCTAAGGAAGTCTAAAAGTTCCTTTTCAGATACTTGACTTTTCACTTCTCCTGGTTCGCCTAAGAAAACATCGTTTTGCCTTACTGCCTTGCCTGATGCATAAGCTGCCCTGAATTTGATAGTAGGTAATTCGCGGTAAGGATAAAACCATCTGGTGGCTTTAACGCCTTCTCGATTTTTATCAACCAGGTAGTAGGTGATCTCATCTGTTTCCTCATCCACCTGTTTTTGCAACTGGGGTGCTCCGTTAACTGCATTCATTGAGATAAAACAGCGGCGTTGGGCTTTAAACTCAAGGCGCTGTTCAACTACAGGGTATTCTTGTGGCAGGTCGTATTGTACGGGGCGGAAATAGTACATGTTGGAGTTAAGCGGAAGAGTTTCCTCCTCACAAATGTAATAATCAAGAATATCGCCTACTTCAAGGTTGGGTATGGCCAGTTTTTTATAGGCCCGGGTTGAGCCACCCTTGTTCATTTCCATTTCAACAGCCGTCGATTGGTCAATAATGATTTCACGACCGTCCGGCTTTACAAGTTTAAAGCCCGTATAAACCGATAAGGCGCGTCGCTCAGAAGGGAAACTGATTTCTGAATATTCTTTTATTGCATTTTTATCGTTGAGTTTAATTCGAATATGATAATAGTTGTTGGTTTGTAGTTCTTTTATAATGGCAGGTTTGCGGTACTCAAAGCGGTTGAGCTGCGCTAGAATGACAGCTGAGCTGCTACTCCATTTGGCAGGTACGTTAGTGTTTGAAAAAGCAGTATTAGCAGAGCTCCACATTTCCGTTTTTATTTCCTCATATTTTTCACCGGCACTAAGCAGCTGGAAGGAGGCAACTAAGAATGTAATTATTAATTTAATTTTCATAGTGTTGTGTTTATATTTTTTTGAGAATAATCTGATCTCCATAGAATGTGTTGAGCTTTTCAATAATGGTGTTCCATAACTCAAACTGTTCGGGCAATATTAATCCATTATTGATCTTTACTT
Organism: uncultured Carboxylicivirga sp.; assembly: GCA_947491945.1. Taxonomy (GTDB): domain Bacteria; phylum Bacteroidota; class Bacteroidia; order Bacteroidales; family Marinilabiliaceae; genus Carboxylicivirga; species Carboxylicivirga longa. The sequence goes on from CANLLN010000004.1 coordinate 173,418, forward strand.
CGTTGGTGTAAGTAATGGTGTTACCATTTGATTTCATATGTACGTTAACCATTATTTCACCATCGCTAAACGACACAGCTTCCGGCAGATAACTTAGTTTATAACCTTTGGGTATTGATACGGTCTTCAGTGTTTTTGACATGACCTTCTTTCCAAACGCATAGGCGCTTTTGCGCTCTTTGTCTATTTTGGCACCGCTTAAGCGTTTATCCCAGTCCAGCTCAATAAATAATTCACCATCAAACTCACTGATTCGATTGGTAATATTGTAATTGTATTTGAGTTCTAAGGGCTTATCCCTGTTTGAATCAGGCGCGTTAAGTACTTGCACCTTATCTTCATTGTTTGATTCAGACACTGACAAGTAATTAAATAAATCATTTTTATCTTCCACCTTAGTGTTGTTGGATAGATAAAGGATATTTTTCTTTGTTTCACCCTTAACAAGCAAGGAACCTTCACCAACCAGGTTATTATTTTCAATTTGTATGTTTTCGGTGCGAAGCAACAGGTTGTCTTCTGCCGTGTGAGTAGGAACGTGTTTGCGGATATATGTATCGCCATTTTCAATGAGCATTTCTTTGCCCTGAATTCGTTCCGCATTTTTACCTAGCCCAATATATTTTTCGGTAGCATCCAGTACAAACATTTTATCATTAGTAAAGGCTGTGCAAACCATATGGTTGTCAACACACAATGAGGGTAAGTCGTAGTTATAGGGTATTTTACTGGTTCCTATCCACGTCAAACGGGCATCGATTCCCGCTACTTTGAGCATTGATTTAGTTAGTATGGCCATACCTTTACAGTCGCCGTAGCGGTTATTGTAAACATTTTGAGGAGCATCCGGCTTAAATCCAGCTATACCCTCTTCAAAAGCAATGTATTTAATATGCTCTTGCACCCAATAGTAGATCTTTTTAATTTTCTCCTCATTACTTTTAGCACCTGCGGTTAGCTGATTTACCAATTCTGCGTATGGGGAGTTATCCACTTTTACCTTTTGAGCCAGACTATTGTACCAGTTGTATAAATCGTCAACAGTACTGATTACCGTTTTTTTACTTCCATTGGCTGTGTAGCTTTTGCTAAGAACTATAATGTGAGGGGCATGATACAAAATACCGCGAGAATTGTCTTCATCTTCAAGTTTTTTTAATTGCTCACAGCTGAAATTCACTAGCGTCACCCCTTCTTTTTTTTCCTCAGTGCGCGTGATGCTATAGCCTTCGAAATTCATTTCTACCAGTTCAACATCTACTCCATCGGGAATGTGAAAAGAGATATTACGTTTGTGCACCGGTTCTGTATCTTGCAAAAATACTTTAGTGAGATACTTGGGATCTTTATAAAGGCAGGTCGATCGAAAGGTTACTTCAGTAGATTCATATAGCATATCAAAGTTATAATGAGCCACTTTGGCATCTGAGTAAAAAATACCATCCACTTCGTAGTTACCATATATTTTATCATATTTTAGTTTGCCACGCCCCGATGTGTATCTGGCTGAGCCATGTGTTAGGTCAACATTATCATTGTAATACACATTTTTGTAATACTTAATGTTGCTTTCGAGCGAGATGAGGTCAGTTTTTTCTTTTTCTTCCACCTGTAAGCCCTGGGCATTTACCCTAAACGTGTACTGCGAATTATACGCTGATGAAGCAATAATGGCATTCGGGAAGAGTTGTTTTAGCTTTTCAGCCTTTTCTGGATTCGTGTATTTTTTTTGCGCAAATGCGCTTATGTGCATGACCAATAGTGTCAGCATCGCTATGTTCTTAATCATTTGGATGTAGGTGTTATTTTTTTGTTAGATGTAGTACGGGGTAGAATAGATTATGTTACATTTTAATGTGTTGTAATTAGTATGTATACTGCATTACCAAAAAAAAACGGCCACCGATCATTCGGCAGCCGCATATATTAAACAAATAACTATCAGCCAGTGGTTATATTTTCCCATTGACAATCTCCAGTATGTCCTTTTCTTCCTGTATGGCTTTGTCCTCAATTGCTTTACCATCTGCCAATACCTTCTCCACATAGGCTTTATCATCCAGCCCGGCGGCGTTGATTTTCACGTTCAGGTAAGCCCCCATCACGGCAGAACGGGCACATAAGGCGCCCACGCCGGCATCGCTCACAGAGTTGGGATTACCAATTTCAGCCATGGCTCGTATCACTTCAAAACCTTTATAGGCTACTTCCATCACCCGGAAGGGTACCTGGATGGCGTATTTAGTGGCCTCGTCAATGGCTTTTTTGCGGGCTGCCTTCTCCTCCTCATTTGATTTGGGCAAACCAAAGGCATCCATAATCTTATTAAAAGCATGGGTGTCTTCATCTACCAGGTGTAGCAGTTCTTTTTCAACTGCCATACCTTTCTCGGCCCAGTCGCTGAATTCTTCCCAGCGATCGTCCCAGCCGCGTTTGTGTGCCGATAGGTTGGCTACCATGGTGCCCAGGGCAGCACCCAATGAGCCCACATAAGCTGAGATGGAGCCCCCACCCGGCGCAGGCGATTCCGAAGCCGTCTCGTCAGCAAACGCAGTCAGGTTCATGTCGATTAGCTGCTTCTTATCTTCCTTCAGGATGTACTCTATAATTTTCTTGTCCGGATCAAAGGGATATAGCTCGTCCAGTCCCATTGATTTCACTGCAATCTTAATGATCTCACGCTCCGGAATACCCGTTGAGCGCTCTTGTTTACGCAGGAAGTATCTACCGGCATCCAGCATGGCCTGAAGCGGTACTACACCTACCATCTCGGAACCTGTTACCCGGATGCCGCGGGCGTTGGCACGCTCGTACACCGCTTCGTAGGCTTTATGCAAGGATGTAACCGTAATATCGGTCAGGTTCATGGATATTTGTGCCACACCGTATTCTTCAATGTACCAGCCAATGCCTTTCACCGATTTCAGCATGCCGGGAATATTCACAGGATTGCCATTTTCGTCTTTTACAATTTTACCGGTTACCGGATGTCCTTCGCGCTTCACGCGTCCTCGTTCGCGCACATCAAAGGCAATGGCATTGGCACGGCGTGTTGAGGTGGTGTTCAGGTTTACATTATAGGCAATCAGGAAGTTACGGGCGCCTACCGCTGTAACGCCCGATTGAGCCACACTTTCGTTCCACTCAGCAGGACCATAATCCGGCTTCCATTCAGCAGTACCAATACGCTTGGGAATCGCTTCGTATTCGCCTTCGCGGCAGCTCGCCAGATTTTTCCGTTTTTCTTCTTTGGCGGCAAATTCATAGCAGTAGATGGGGATGTTCAATTCTTTGCCAATGCGCTCGGCCAGCTTGTGGGCGTACTGCACCGTTTCTTCCATGGTGATGTTAGCCACGGGTACCAGTGGGCATACATCGGTGGCTCCGAATCGTGGATGGGCGCCTTTATGATGGCGCATGTCAATCAGTTCCTGCGCTTTTTTTACCGCCTGAAAAGCGGCTTCACATACTTCGTTGGGTGTACCCACAAGGGTTACTACGGTGCGGTTGGTGGCTTTCCCCGGATCTACATCGATGAGCTTTACGCCGTCTACCTTCTTAATTTCATCGGTAATTTTGTCGATGATCGTCATGTCGCATCCTTCAGAGAAGTTAGGAACACATTCGATTAATTGTTGCATGGTATTTAGTTTTTCGTTGATTTTATATTTAGTGCGCCGTTCGTTGTGCCAAGTGTATTTTATTTAATTTAGTTGTTAGTTGAGAGGCCAATGTTTCAATAGGTCTTAGCTCTTATGACTTTTATCTTCTTTTATTACTCCGAAGATTGCGGTTCTAAGTCGTGATGTAAAAAGCCGTTAGGCAACAACTATTAGCTGATAACTCCATTTAAAATGGTCGTTTCCACCTTATTTTCGCCGTAGGCATAGGGCAGGTACTCAATGCCCGGAATGGGCTTGGTGATTACCAGGTTGGCTTTTTTGCCAATACAGATAGAGCCCAGTTCTTTATCAACACCCATGGCGTAAGCTGTGTTTTTTGTTACGGCATGAATCACCTCTTCCGGCAGCATACGGTATAAAACGCTGCCCATGGACATTATTAGCTGCATGTTACCCGATGGTGATGAGCCCGGGTTGTAATCGGAGGCCAAAGCCACGGGTAATCCGGCCTCCATCATTTTACGGGCCGGTGCATAGGCCATGTTCAGGAAGAAGGCAGCGCCCGGCAGGATGGTGGGCATGGTGCCCGAATCTTTCAGCGCCCGAATCTCATCCTCACCTGTATATTCCAGATGATCGACCGATAGCGCGCGGTGCTGAACGCCCACTTGTATGCCACCCGAATAATCCAGCTCATTGGCATGTATCTTAGGGCGTAGACCATATTTAGCGGCTGCATTCAATATGCGATCGGTATCCTCTACCGAGAAGAAACCTACATCGCAGAATACATCCACATAATCGGCCAATTGTTCTTTGGCTACAGCTGGTAGCATTTCGTTAATAATCAAATCAACATATTTCTCCTGTTGCCCGCGGTATTCCAGGGGAATGGAGTGTGCACCCAGGAAAGTTGATTTTATGCTTAGTGGGCTGGCTTCTTTCAGACGCTTAATGACCCGCAGCATCTTGAGTTCGCTTTCCAGTGTCAGTCCGTATCCACTTTTAATTTCAACCGCACCGGTGCCCCACTTGATGATTTCCTGTAAGCGAAGCATGGCATCATCGAAGAGCTGCTCCTCACTGGCTGTTTGCATTAGCTTGGCCGAATTAAGGATGCCACCGCCGCGCGCAGCTATCTCTTCGTAACTCAAACCTTTGATTTTATCTACATACTCTACATCGCGGCTTTGGGGATATACCAAATGGGTATGTGAGTCGCACCAGGCGGGCAACACGAGTCTGTCAGTGGCATCAATTACTTCGATGTTGTCAGGTAAGGCTGCCTTATTTAGCTCTGCCATGTTACCGTACGACTCGATTGTTTCACCTTTGATAAGCAGGTAGGCGTTTTTAAGAGATGGTAAATGCGCCATCTGCGCCCCGGCAATAAAGGATTGGTGCTCTTGCTCAACCTGAATAAGTTGTTTTATATTCTTGATTAATAGTTGCTTCATAAGAATTTTATTTTGCTCCATTTCAAGGATTTAAAAGTAGGATAATTGTAGATGGTATGTCTATGATTTTAATCAATTCAGCTTGTACTGAATTGTAGTGCACTAATAACATTTTGCGAGAATGCGTCCTGTGGAGTTGTTGAATGCATTTGGATGAAACGCTTAATAAATATAAGATGGGTAACAGTAAAATTAAAATCCTATTTTTGTGCTTCGTCTAATTTTCTTGATACCTATATCTTGAGTCTAACATCTTAAAGAAATGTTTAAAAAAGTACCGCATACCTACGTTATTATTTTCTCTCTAATTGTATTTGCTGCCATTTTAACCTGGCTGGTTCCGGGCGGTGAATACGTGGAAGAAACCACCGTTGTTAATGGTGTTGAGCAAACACAGTTGGTGTTTAAAACCATTGAAAGTCAGCCACAGACCTGGGAGGTGTTTGCGGCCATGGTAAATGGTTTCGAAAAAGGAGCTGGTATTATTGTTTTTATCCTAATGATTGGCGGAGCCTTCTGGATAATGAATGATTCGAAGGCTGTTGATGTGGGTATTTTTTCCTTTTTGAATTTTGTGAAGCGGCTCGATCACTTTAAGCTTATACGGATGATGGGAGCCAATAACCTGATACTAACGCTTATTATGCTGATGTTCTCGGTATTTGGTGCTGTGTTTGGCATGAGTGAAGAAACCATTGCCTTTATGGTAGTACTGATTCCTCTGGCTATCTCAATGGGCTACGACAGTATCACCGGAGTGGGTATTGTGTATCTGGCGGCTCACCTGGGCTTTGCCGGTGCTGTACTCAATCCATTCACCATAGGCATAGCACAGGGTCTGGCCGATCTGCCGTTGTTCTCTGGCTTTGAATATCGCCTGGTATGCTGGGTGATTATTAACATAGTGGGATTTGCATACATACTAATTTATGCTCGTAAGGTAAAGCGCAATCCCAAGTCATCGCCTGTTTATCATGAGGATGCCTACTGGCGCAATCGAGCAGCAACGCAGCTTGAAGATATTGATAAGGCAACACCGCGCGCTGCCTGGTGGGCCTATGGTCTCACTGCATTGGCCCTTGTTTTGTTTGCGCTGATGCATCAGCAAACTACCCTGAAGATTGGAGGTGGCGAAGGCATTACCTGGCCTGTTATGCCAATTATGGCCGGTATTTTTATCCTTACAGGTTTCCTATCGTTGCGTAAGAAAGTGCATTTTTTTATTCTTAACCTACTGGCCTTTACTATTTTGTTTTTGGTGATTGGGGTGATGGGTTATGCCTGGTATATCACTGAAATAGCGGCCTTGTTCCTTGCCATGGGCATTCTCTCGGGCATAGCCATGGGCAACGATGCCAATCAAATTACCAAACTCTTTCTGGAGGGTGCTAAAGATATTATGTCGGCGGCTCTTGTGGTAGGCCTGGCCGGTGGCATTATTGTCATCCTCGAAGATGGGAAGATTGTACATACCATACTACATGCTCTGGCACAGTCCATGAGTGATTTGGGCAATATCGCCTCGGTAGGTATCATGTATGGTATTCAAACCATGATTAATATTTTTATTCCCAGCGGCTCGGCTAAAGCGGCTCTGACCATGCCCATTATGGCACCTTTCAGTGATTTGATAGGTCTGTCGCGTCAGGCAACTGTTATGGCCTTCCAGTTTGGCGACGGCTTTACCAATATGATAACACCTACTTCGCCGGTTTTGATTGGCGTTTTGGGCGTTGCCAAAGTGCCCTATACCAAATGGTTTAAGTGGGCTGCTCCATTAATTGTTATGCTTATTGTGTTGGGTTTCCTTTTGTTGATACCTACGGTTACCATGACCTTGAATGGTTTTTAATAGCACGTTTTATGGGGTTTAGGTTGACGGCATTATGATTTTTCACTAAACCCCTCTATCTACTTCCAAAAGGGAGTAGAATCAAATTACTTGTGTATTTTTATGTTTTTTATTCCCTTTGCTTGATGAAGGGAACAATCAATACGAATCATTTCAAGTATCTGTTATGTGTAAAACGAAGCCTCAGGAAGTAATTCGCTTTTGCCCGCGATGTGGCAGTAATCAATTTATTGCGCAGGATGGTAAGTCCTTTAAATGTCAAGACTGTTATTTTCATTTTTTTGTTAATTCGGCCTGCGCCGTTGCTGGAATAATCATTAACGAAAAGGGGGAGATGCTGCTGACACGAAGGGCTTTTGACCCGCATGCAGGTATGCTTGATTTGCCCGGTGGTTTCGTTGATCCAGGCGAGCGAGCGGAGGCGGCTTTGGTACGGGAAATTAAGGAGGAGCTGAATCTGGAAGTTATTGACCTGCGTTTTCTGGCTTCCTATCCCAATGAGTATGTGTTCTCGGGATACACGGTATACACTACCGATTTGGGTTTTGTATGCCGCGTGGCTAACTTTGATAATATGCATGCACAGGACGATATCAGTGGCTATGAATTTATTCACCCTGAAGCTATCGATTTTGAGCAGATAAGTGCAGGCTCCATCGCACGTCTGATAGAGACCTATGTGGCCATTGGTGCCCACCATCGAAAAACCCATCGCTAAGGCCAGTCTGTGCACCGGCCTTAGTAACCAGGCTTATGCTTTATATTATCGGAGTTCCCTTGTAAACATTAGACATGGAAACAGGTAGTAGTATGCCTCTGTATTGCACTCTACGCGAGGTGTTTCCCTGCACTGAGGCATTGGCAATCTGTCCGCTGGCATTGCTGTCAAGTCGAATATCGAACGAGCCAAGAGCCGATGTGATATATACTGTGATAAAATAAGTTCCTTTTTTGTCGTTTTTCTTTACCTCGTACTTGCTAACACGTCCACGAACCGATACGCCCCCAACACCATTCTGTCCCATTCCGGTACTAGAACCCAGCTGAACAAAGGCTTCATCGCCTTCAACAGCAATAAAGTTCAAGTTGCTGTTTACATTCACCGAAGCACCTCTTTTGTTTTGTAGTACGTTGGCCTCCAGTACCCATTGTTGTTCGTCTATGGCCACTTCCAGCAGCTTGGATAATTCAGCTGTGCGTTCTGCCTGCTCTTGTTTTTGGAGGGCGCGCCGTTCTTTGCGAGTCATTTTTTCTGTCTGGTTCTCTTGTGCCATACTCAGTAGTGAGAAAGCTACCAACAGGCTGAATAATGCTAGTTTTTTCATGGTGATTTGTTAAAAGTGTTTGTGTTTTAGCTTGTAATGATCAAACTTAATGCCATTTTATTCGATAGCCGATGTTCCATTCAATCACTTCGGCCACCGAAAAGTTGTGAGCCCGGACCAGCAGTCCTGCATACAGGTTGTTTTTAAAGTGGTATTTCAAGCCAAACTTCTGATACATCAGGGGGTTGGCATTCTCTCCCTTGTGGCGTAATACCAGGAAGCCGAGGTAGGAGGCGATGGACAGGCGGTCGATGGCAAATTCATAGGTGCCATATAAACCCAGCATCATTTTATCGGCTGTTTTATCGGCAAATTCCACGGTGGGTTCCAGACTACCGTCTTCCGGATAGGTGATTTTAACATTGGCTTTTTCATCGTAGCTAAGGTCAAAGCCGGCACCAAACTTATTTTTCCAGGTTGTCTGCTTTAAAAATGCGGCCGACAGGTTTACGTAATTGTGCATCACATCGGCTGCTCCCTTGGGATCATCAGGATTGGCAGGCGTGTTGATGTTGTCGTACAGTAGGTTGCTCGATCCGGAGCCCAGTTGAATAGCCACCTCATAGTGCTGTTCGTAGGCCGGTTGGGGTTTTCTAATCAGCAAAGGGCGATCCTTAAAATGATAGCTTAACTCAATTGATGGAGACAGCAGGTTAATGCCGCTGTTGGGTTTTTTGGTACCCCCATTGGAAAAATGAGTAAAGCCGAAGGAGCCCCGCAGGTCAAAGCGCGGGCTAAGATGGTATTCATAGAACATGTTGGCATCGATATACACCGTTCGGTACGAGCCAATGGCAACGTTAAAGGGATTATTATATTTGTCATAAGGCTCCCAGTTGTAGGTTAACCCAAAGCCCAACTCGTAGCCCCACAGGCCGCGTTTGCCTCTTTTTAAGGGGAAGCCCATAAAGCCGTAGAGCGCCGTTGGTTTGCCTAATTCTTTAACATTAAAAAAGTTGGCATTGTAAAAAGCAACACCATAATATGGGAAGTTGAAGATATGGTGCCACTCTTTGCTACCATCGGTTTGTACACCATAGCTAATGGTTAGCGCCTGATAGTAGTCGATGATCTGGTTGGCCTCGTTTTCTCCTTTTACAAAATCATTGGTCTGTAACACCCGGCCTGCATGATACCGTGCAGCTACAGCGTTATAGCGTTTGGGTTTCTTCTTGTTCTTAAGCGAGTCTTCTTTGCTTGTTTGTTGGGCATAGACTGACAAGGTCATGGCCATCAGCAGTAGGGTGAATCGTATTCTCATGAATAGCGTAATGGTTAAAACGTATTTTATGAATCAAAATATAAAATTAAAGTTTTGAAACATGATGTCCATCATGCAACAAAAAAGATGGCCTAAAGTTTATTTTTTCTTGATATTGAAAAGGCCATACATTACCACGGAGGCACCAATGATTAACATTCCTGCCAAGGATGTGATGTTAGGTGTTTCATCGGGTAGCACCAGCCAGCTTAAAGTGGCGCCGAATACCGGAATAATGAATTTATAGATATTCAGATCTGATACCTTAACATGTTCTTTCTGAAGCAGGAAAAACCAGATGGAGAAGGCGGCTGCCGATAAAAAGCTAAGCCATGAGAGGGCGATGTAGTATTCACCCGGAAAAATGAAACCTTTAAAAGGCTCTATCAATAAGGAAACCAGAAACAGCAGAAAACCACCTATCATCATCTGTGCCGCACTGAGAATGATGGGAGAGATCTGCTTATTGTTTTTACTTACAAATACATTGCCCATGCCCGAGGCGATGTTGGCCAGCACCAGCAGTGCCATGCCCAGCAGCTCGCTCCAGCTGCCCGGGCCAGCCAGCCCTTTGGGCAGGGCAATCAAAGCAATGCCGCCAATGCCTGAGGAGATAATCAATAGTTTGCGAAGGCTCATTTTGTCGTTGCTCATCATCCAGTGTGCGGTTAATGCAGCAAATAAAGGTTGCGAGCCAATGATGATGGCCGCCAGTGATCCATCGATCAAATCAACACCTGTGTAAAACAGGGCATATAGAATGAAAGTCTGGAAGAAAGAGATTTTAATAATCAGCCATAGGTTGCTGCTCACAACGCGGTAAAAGCGGGATAAGGATTTAGTGAAGGGTAACAGTAATACACCGGAAAAGAAAAAGCGCAGGCCGGCAAACTGCAAAGGAGTGGTGTATTGAAGGCCAATTTTAATGCCCACAAAGGCGGTTGACCATAACAGGCAGGCCACAATGGCCAATAGTGTGGTTTTAATGGTGTCTTTATGCATGTTTTTTTTGAATAAGATGGCAAAAGTACAAAGTATTTTATAAGAATGAAGGAGGAAGCCTTTATCTTTGCTGCATGCAGTTATGTAATAAGGATGTTCTGTACCAGGACGATTACCTGGTAGCCGTAAATAAACCGGTTGATTTGCCGGTTCATAAGAATGATTTTATGCCCGCCGATGCCGATTACCTCACTAAGCTGGTGGGACAGCTGACAGATAGGCCGGTGTTTCCGGTTCACCGTCTCGATGCCAAAACATCGGGATTAATCGTACTGGCTTTCTCCCGTGAAGTAGCTGCTGCTTTGGCTAAGCAGTTCGAACAGCGTAAAGTGGATAAAAGTTATATGCTTCTTTGTAAAGGCGTACCGGGCGAAGGTGTTTTTACCAACGAGGTACTCATAAAAAAGAAGAAAAAACGACAGGCCGCCCGCACGGCATATAAAACAATTACCACCATTGAAACAGGAATCTCTTATAAGCAGGAAGAGAATGTGGCTATCAGTCTGGTGAAGGCAATGCCTGAGACAGGTCGCTGGCACCAATTGCGGCAGCATTTTGCTTTTAACCGAACAGACATTCTGGGAGATACGCAACACGGTGACTGGACCCTGAATAAAATTATGACGGAACTAAGCGGTGTGAAGCGATTACTGCTGCATGCAGAGAGTCTTACCTTTCAACATCCGGAGAGTAAGGAAAAAATAAGCCTCGCGGCACCATTGCCCGAGGCTTTTGATCTCTTGCTTAAACAATTGGCTGGGTGTCAGTACGTGGCGCCTTAATGCTTTTTTTGCTGCTGCGAGGCGGCTTATACTCATCGAAGCCTTGTCCGTATACTGCCATTACGTTGGCCACTGAAATGAAGGCATCCGGGTCCACTTCTTTAATGATTTGAAACACCATGTGCGACTCTGATTTTTTTACGATGGTGATGATGAATTCGCGATCGCCGGCATAGTAGTAGCCGCGCCCCTTTAGGAAACTGAGACCCCGGTTGATCTGCGATGATAGTTTATGGGCGATTTCCTTAGGTTTTTGTGAGATGATAAGAATCTGAACCGACTGTCGTGAGCCGGTAAGCAGCATGTCGGCGATGTAAGACATTAAGCCGATTACCACAAAGCCAAATACCATGGTTTCCAGTGATTTGAAGACGATGAGTGAGGAGCTGATGATAAATACATCGAGGAACATCATGATGCGTCCCGGGCTAATGTTGTGATTCTTATTGATGATCATGGCAACAATTTCGGTACCGCCCGTGCTACCGCCCTGAACAAATAAAATGCCGATACTGGCCCCTACTAAACCGCCTCCGATAATGGCTGCCATAAAGCGATCGCTAACAATGGGCTCGGTAATGAAATAAGGGAAAACAGTTATAAATAGCGACAGGGTGACCAACGAGTAGATGGTTTTAAAGCCAAAGCCTTTGCCCAGCACCTTCATGGAGAGTAGGATAAGAACGCCGTTGATAGCCAGGTTAGTTGGGCCAACCGGTAAATCAAAAATAAAATAGAGCAAGGAGGAAAGCCCCATTACGCCACCGCCTACAATGTCGCAGGGAATAATAAAGCCGGTCCAGCCCACAGCACTTACCATCAGACCCAGCGTGATGATGGCATAGCTTTTTAATTCTTTAAAGATTTCGATTCGTGTCATTAGTGTTTAACATTAAAAAAGGCGCTTGTCAAACAAGCACCTTTCATTCAATTTATTATCTATTGTCTTTGGTTAAAGTGCTTTTTTATAACAACGTTTTCTTTTATGCTGTATATGGTCAAATGATTTCCACATTTGTATGGCCACATGGTTATTTTCTAGCATACCCGTAGTTTCCACATACTTTACGCCGTCTTCTTTAGCTGTTCTCCATAAGTCATTCATTAGCAGTGCTGCTACTCCCATCTTTTGCAGTTCTGGCTTTACGCCTGTTAGCATCAAATCCATTTCTTTGGGTTTTTTAAGCGCTTTCATCACATGCCACCAGCCAAAGGGCAGCAATTTGCCTTTTGCCTTTTTCATAGCCTGGGACAAAGATGGCAAGGCAATGAGGAAGCCGGCTAACTCATCATCCTTATCCAATATGATTTTGACGTAGCGGGGATTTAAAATGGGGAAATATTTCTTGATATAGAATTGTATCATTTTTTCGGGCAACTGGAAAGTTCCGAACAGCTCCGCAAAAGCCTTATTGAATAGGGCGAAAACTTTCTCTTTATAGGGCTCTAGCTCCTTGGCTGATGTAAAATTCAGCGCCTTAAGGCTGTAGCGGCGGGTAAGCATGTCAGCCACCTTAAAAGCTTTCTCGGGTAGGGCATCAGGAAAGGTAATGCGGAATTCAAGCCAGTCGATCTCCTTTTCGTATCCCAGTGCATCAAAATGATTCTGGTAATAGGCCATGTGGTAATCCGAAGCTACCGAAGGCAACCAGTCGTGTCCTTCAATCAGACAGCCCTGATGGTCAAGGTTAGAGAATCCCAGCGGTCCCTGAACTTCCTTCATGCCCTCTGCCCGCAGCCAATTTTCAACCGTTTCCATCAGCTGACGACTCACCGCTTCATCATCGATAAACTCAGGACGTGTAAAGCGTCCAATGTTCTCACCTTTCTTCTCAATCCATAGTGTATTAATGATGCCGCCGATGCGTCCCACGCATTTGCCGTCTTTATAAGCTACCCAAAGTTTAACCTTGCAAAAATCAAAGGCCGGGTTTTTATCTTCAAGAAGCGCATTAAGTTCCTCCTTCTTGATGGGAGGTACCCAATTGGCTTCGTTTTTATAAAGGATATATGGTAGGTTAACAAAGTCGTTAAGAGTCTTCGTACTGTTGACTTCCTGTATAACTATCCCCATCGTATATTGTATTTTTGTTTAGGATGCGAAGTTAATATTTTAATTCCGGTTATTCTTGATATTTTTCTATAATAGAAACCTAAATCCTTTTCATGCTTCGTGAGTGTTGAATTCTAATTATTAGTAACTTGAGTAGTGTACTGGAGATGGTTAAGGGGATTTTTTTTAGGTAGAGGTCGGTGTTTTTGCTTAAAATGTATCAACTTTGTGTGTTGTTTGAATCGCAAGTATGTTGAATTATCGATTTATAGGAAAAGTATTGGGGCATATTTTAGTGGCGCTGAGTATGTTTATGTTGGTTTGTGCCGGCGTGGCTTTTTATTATCAGGAGAATGATCTGAATGCGCACCTGCTGTCAGCACTGATCTGCCTGCTGTTAGGGGGCATGGCTTCATGGCTTTGGCGTAATAGTGGTCATGAGCTGGGGCGGCGCGAGGGTTTCATTATTGTTACCATTGTGTGGGTTATTATGTCGGTATTTGGTAGCCTGCCCTATCTAATCAGTGGTACAATACCGGGGTTTACCAACGCCTTTTTCGAAACCATATCGGGTTTCACCACAACAGGAGCCTCCGTTGTAGCCGATATTGAAGCACTGCCTCATGGCATTCTGTTTTGGCGTAGTACTACACACCTAATTGGCGGAATGGGTATTGTGGTATTGGCTGTTGCTATACTACCGTATTTTGGTTTTGGCGGTATGTCTTTGTACAATGCCGAGGCGGCCGGCATTAGCAATGAAAAGTTACATCCGCGCATGAAACAAACTGCCAATATTTTGTGGCGCATTTATTTGGTTCTTATACTTTTGGAGACCGTTTTTCTGGTGGCGGGTGACATGCCGCTTTTTGATGCTCTGTGTCATAGTTTCGCCACCATCGCTTCGGGTGGTTTTTCAACACAAAATGATAGTATTGCCGGATATTCGCCATACATCCAATATGTCATCATACTTTTTATGATATTTGCCGGTACTAACTTTGCACTTTTCTATTTTGTGTGGAAGGGTAAGGTCAATAAGTTATTTTCGAATCGCGAGTTTAGGGTCTATTTAGTTGTTATTGCTGTGGTTAGTGCCATCGTGTCTATCACGCTGGTGTTTCTCGATCATCATAACTGGGAGTCATCTGTTCGTGTTGCTTTTTTTCAGGTGGTTAGCCTGGTAACAAGTACTGGTTTTGCAACGGCCGATTACACGGCCTGGCACCCTTATTTAACGTATTTAATGTTCCTCTTGCTGTTCAGCGGAGCCTGTGCAGGAAGTACGTCGGGCGGCATTAAAATTATGCGTCACTCCATTCTTTTTCGCAATACGATACTCGAATTTAAGCGCATGGTGCATCCTCATGCTGTTATACCTTTGAAGGTTCAGGATCGTACGGTGGCGCCCGATATTGTGTATAAAGTAATGGCTTTTGTAATTCTTTATCTGACAATTTTTTCAATGGGTACCTTTGTTTTAACCTTTCTGGGTATGGACATGGATTCAGCCATGGGGGCAGCCGCCACCACCATGGGAGGTATTGGTCCGGGCATTGGTTCGGTAGGTCCTGTTGACAATTTTTCAGCAGTGCCCGAAGCCGGCAAGTGGGTGCTTTCCTCATTAATGCTTTTGGGGCGCCTTGAGCTGTTTACTGTCCTGATCCTGTTTTCACCCGGCTTTTGGAAGAATATTTAGAACAAAAGCAGTAAATTGAATGAAAAAGTAACATCTTTGCCCCGCTAATTATTTCGTCAGATATAAAATGCTCAATTCAAGATTTATCATATTGGTACTCGGCTTATTATTGGTTGTCGAGGGTGTTTTTATGTTGTTATCGGCTGGTGTGGCGTTGTTGTATGGTGAGTATGATTTGCCTTATCATCTTACTTCATCGGCAGTGTGTATTGGTGTGGGAGGACTCATTAGCTTAATGCTGCGCAAAGCCCCCAAGAATATTGGTATGCGCGAAGGTTATCTTATTGTGGCGCTTGTGTGGGTTGTATTTTCCTTCTTCGGACTATTACCTTTCTATCTCAGTGGTGCTATCCCTTCTTTTACCGATGCTTTTTTCGAGACCATATCGGGTTTTACAACCACGGGCAGTAGTATCCTTAATGATATTGAGGCCTTACCGCATGGTCTTTTATTTTGGCGCAGCCTGATTCAATGGCTGGGAGGAATGGGTATCATTGTGTTGTCGCTGGCTATACTTCCTGTATTAGGTGTGGGGGGCATGCAAATGTTTATTGCTGAAGTGCCCGGTCCGGCACCGGAT
Source organism: uncultured Carboxylicivirga sp. (assembly GCA_947491945.1). Classification (GTDB taxonomy): domain Bacteria; phylum Bacteroidota; class Bacteroidia; order Bacteroidales; family Marinilabiliaceae; genus Carboxylicivirga; species Carboxylicivirga longa. The sequence goes on from CANLLN010000004.1 coordinate 189,052, forward strand.
AAGTTACACCCTCGGATTACTGAAACGGCTAAGCGCCTCTATGGAATTTATGTGTTGTTCACTTTAGCAGAGGCTATTTTATTGGTTATTGGAGGCATGACACCTTTCGACGCCATCTGCCATTCTTTTACTACTATGGCAACGGGTGGCTATTCGACCAAGCAGGCGAGTGTGGCCTATTTTGCTTCGCCTTATATACAGTATATTATTATCCTGTTTATGTTTATTGCAGGGGCCAACTTTACCATGTCTTACAGTGCTTTGCGTGGTAAATTTATGAAGATTGTCAGGGATGAGGAGTTGCAGGCCTATACGGGTATTATAATTGGTGTTAGTGCGCTTGTGGCAACTGTTTTGTATTTTACCGGGAGTGCATCTTTTGTTGAGCAGGCCTGGCGCGATGGTTTGTTTCAGGTGGTTTCCATCATTACCACTACGGGTTATGCAACCGCCGACTATTTGGTGTGGGCACCTTTCTTAAGTGTCATTATTTTCCTGCTTATGTTTACAGGGGGCTCTGCTGGGTCCACGGGAGGAGGTATAAAAATTGTTCGTATCGTGCTGCTTATGAAGAATAGCTTCTTTGAGTTGAAGCGTTTGGTGCACCCTAATGCTGTTATTCCTGTTAGGTATAATAATCGCGCTGTTAGCCAGGGTATCATCACTAATGTGCTGGCTTTTATCGTTATTTACATGATGACGGTGGGTATATCCATGATTATTATGAGCATTATGGGTTTCGATCTGGATACAGCGCTGGGGGCAGTAGCTACCTCCATTGGAAATATTGGGCCCGGATTGGGTGATGTGGGGCCGGCACTTAACTTCTATGAGGTACCGGCTTTTGGTAAGTGGTTTCTGTCCTTTCTTATGCTGATTGGTCGCCTTGAACTCTTCACTGTTATCCTGCTGTTCTCGCCTTACTTCTGGAAAGGTTAAGGCTGGAGGAGTTGACTTCAATCCCCAACTTATCCTGTACCGTCGTGTAGGATCGTATCTTTACAGCGTTATGGAAATGAAAGATGCGATCCTGAAAATCTATGCTTAATATTATCTCCGGAACTATTTCTTTAAAGTTCTATTTCGCCCTTTCCGTATCTCGTAATCTCCAGCTCATTACCGGTGCAGTCAACGATAGTAGATGGTTCGTTATCGCCGTAGCCACCATCGATTACCGCATCAACCTGATCGCCAAATTTTTCATAGATCAGCTCCGGATCTGTGGTGTACTCCAGTATATCATCCTCGTCTCTTACAGAAGTAGACAGGATGGGGTTGCCCAGTTCTTTAACGAGGGCACGCACAATTGAATTATCAGGCACGCGAATACCGATGGTTTTCTTATTGTTTTTAAACAGTTTGGGCACATTGCTATTGGCCGGTAGGATAAAAGTAAAAGGACCGGGCAGATGCTTTTTCATCAGCTTAAACACATGATTATTCAGGGGCTTGGTAAAATCTGATATATGACTCAGATCGTGACAGATAAAGCTGAGGTTTGCCTTTTTTAGGTTGATACCTTTGAGGCGGGCTACTTTTTCAACCGCCCTGGCATTATTAATATCGCAGCCAATACCATAAATAGTGTCGGTAGGGTAGATGACCAAGCCTCCCTGACGCAGTATGTCCGCTATTCTACTTATCTCCTTTTCGTTGGGATTCTCGGGATAAATTTTAACTAACATGAGATTTTAAATTAATGAGATACTAAAAATAGCAAATATACAGGCATAAAAAAAGGTTCTGCTATTTCTAACAGAACCTTTTGTGGGGAGAGCAGGATTCGAACCTACGAAGACATAAGTCAGCGGAGTTACAGTCCGCCCCAGTTGGCCACTTTGGTATCTCCCCAACTGAAAACTTTCAATAAAAAAGCCACTCCTGAGAATGGCCTTGAGCGAAAGACGGGGCTCAAACCCGCGACCCTCAGCTTGGAAGGCTGATGCTCTATCAACTGAGCTACTTTCGCAATAAATAAAAATATTGAGCCTGTGGAGGGACTCGAACCCCCGACCTGCTGATTACAAATCAGCTGCTCTAGCCAGCTGAGCTACACAGGCAATTTGGTGGGGAGAGCAGGATTCGAACCTACGAAGACATAAGTCAGCGGAGTTACAGTCCGCCCCAGTTGGCCACTTTGGTATCTCCCCATCAATCACTTCAATATTTCTTATTCTTTCTCACAACTCGTTTGTTGTTGAGAGCCTGTGGAGGGACTCGAACCCCCGACCTGCTGATTACAAATCAGCTGCTCTAGCCAGCTGAGCTACACAGGCGGGTGGGTAAGCTACCCATATCGCACTGCTACAACCGTTTACCCTTGCTGCCGCCAGGCCCTGGGGGAGTTCAACAGGAGCTAGTCGTATGGGACTTACCCGTGTTTGTTTCTTGATTGCGGATGCAAAAGTAGGGCAATTTTTTATCCCTGCAAATATTCAGCACTACTTTTTTTGACTGAAATAGCTAAAGTGGTGAAAATGAAAAACAAAATTTTCGTTTTTTTTTCCTCGAACCCGTCCAGAAAGAAATAGGGACAGAATTCATCGTGTTTAAAAGGTAATTTGTATTTTAGATGGCGATAACTTAAAATCTTAATTATGGAAACTCAAAAACCATCCGTTGTTAAAAATGCCATGACCTATGGTTTGTACCTTGGGGTAGTATCAATTGTTTTTACGCTGATTATTTATTTGGCCGGTTTGCTTGGCAACAAAGCCATCGGCTGGCTGTCTGTTGCCATCAGTATTGGTGTTTTGGCATGGGCGATGATTAATTTTCGGGATAAGCAGAATGGAGGCTACTTGCGTTACGGTCAGGGCGTTGGATTGGGCACTTTAACCATGTTCTTCGGGGGTGTTATCTCCGGAGTATTTACTTTCATCCTTTATAAATTTATCGATCCGGGCATTGTTGAACAACTGGTAGCACAGGCTATGGAAGAGGCTATGGCACAAGGAACGCCCGATGCTCAGCTGGAAATGGCCGAAAAGATGATTCGTATGTTTACCAGTCCTAATGCCATTTTAATAATGAGCATTGTTGGAAGTCCTTTTATGGGCGCGATTATTTCTCTTATCTTAGCCGCTATATTTAAAAAGGAGCCACAAATGTTTGATGGTTCACAAATTGAAGAAGCCTAATATGGATTTATCAATCGTCGTTCCCTTATATAACGAAGAAGAGTCAATAAAAGAATTATATGATTGGATTCAGCGGGTGGTGAGCCCGCTGAACTGGTCTTATGAAGTCATCTTTGTAGATGACGGCAGTACCGATACTTCATGGACTGTGATAGAAGAGCTGAAAAGGGAGGCTGCTCCGGTTAAGGGAATCCGATTCCGTCGTAACTATGGTAAGTCAGCCGGCTTATATTGCGGCTTTGAAGCTGCACAAGGTGACGTGGTGATAACCATGGATGCCGACCTTCAGGATAGCCCGGATGAAATACCCGAACTGACTCGTATGGTGAAGGAGGAAGGATACGACATTGTGAGTGGCTGGAAAAAGAAACGCTACGATCCCATTGGTAAAACATTACCCAGTAAGCTGTTTAACCGTACGGTGCGCATGGTGTCGGGTATCAAGCTGCACGATTTCAATTGCGGGCTGAAAGCTTACCGTAATGAGGTGGTGAAAAATATTGAGGTGTATGGCGAGATGCATCGTTATATACCACTTATTGCCAAGCAGGCCGGTTTTAAGCGAATCGGCGAAAAAGTGGTGCAACATCAGGAACGTAAGTACGGAGTGTCTAAGTTCGGTATCGAACGCACCATAAAAGGTTTTTTGGATTTATTGTCGGTTACTTTTATTGCTAAGTTTGGCAAGCGTCCCATGCATCTTTTTGGCGCCTTGGGTACCTTAATGTTTGCCGTAGGTTTCCTTACTGCATTGGGCTTGGGTGCCAGTAAACTATGGTACGTGTATCATAATGTGGCAGCACGTTTACTAACCGATAGTCCTTATTTCTATATTTCTTTGGTGAGTATGGTTATCGGTACACAGCTTTTCCTGGCCGGTTTCCTGGCCGAGATGGTGGCACGTAACGGTCATGAGCGAAATAATTATCATATCTCACAACGTATCGATTAATGGATTTTTACAGCACAATAGTAAGCGCTTACGACACTATTTTTCCGCTTAACCCAAAGCAATTATCGTTTGTGCATGAAGGCTTGGGCCATTGCTTGAACGGCAAACGTATTTTAGATGTGGGCTGCGGCACTGGCTCTTTATCCATCGCCTTGGCGCGCAGGAGTGCAAAGGTTAGGGCTTTTGACTACGACAGTGCCATGGTGGACAAAGCGGAAGAAAAGCGTCCTCAGGCACTCGATTTGCAGTTTCAACAGGGTGATATGAAGCAGGTGGGTGAGTATTTTAAGCCTATGCTGTTTGATGCTATTTTGTGCTTTGGCAATACCCTGGCGCACCTGGATGCAATGGAGGATGTGGAGTCGATGATACAGCAATCGGCTGCCCGCATTAAAGAAGGTGGCAAGCTTATGTTACAGGTGGTTAACTATGATCGTGTTATTTGCGATCGGGTAGAGGCCTTACCCAGTATAGAGGCTGGTAACTGCATGTTTGTGCGTAATTATTCGCATCGTTCTGATGGTAAAATCGATTTCTCAACCGTATTGAAGACTCCTGCAGGGGAAGTTAAAAATTCGGTTTCCTTATTGGTGCTTAAAAAGCAGCCGCTGGAGGCCATTCTCCAGAAGTATTTTTCAAGTGTACATTGTTTTGGTGGTTTCGACCGCTCAGAATGGAAGCCATCAACCTTTCATTTGGTGGTGGAGGCGGTGAAGTAGTTGGAATGCACTCTTGCATATCGAAGAAATGATAAGTGAAAAGTTCAATGTTCTAATGTAGTCGGTGTTAAATTGTTTGATTAATTAATGTTAATCATCATTCAATCAAACACCAAAATCTATAAATGGAAAAACAATTATTGCTTGCAACACTAACATTAGCAACAAGTATTATTCAGGTTAGCGGTCAAAAAGATGATAAGTTATCAATCGGAATTCGCCTTACAACGCCCTAATGCAGTCCGATTTGAGCATCTCAGCCACTATCTTATCTATTGGGAATGTGAATTCTTCGGAATTTAGATGCCTTATGGGCATCCAGCGAAACGACTGGGCTCCATCCACGGCAGGAATATCATTACTATGGTGGCTTGTTTGGATAGGCTCTGTAGTGTTCGTTTTTACCCGGTAGTAGATGCTCATTAGCTGTGTGTTTTCAAAGGAAATAGCTGCCTGAAAGTAGTCGGTGGTATAAAAATGACTTTCAACCTCAATAGGTAGCCCCAGCTCTTCCATAAATTCACGCTTGAGGCAGTCGATCGTCCCTTCTCCAAATTCTAAACCACCGCCCGGAAATTTGGTCATGAGCATGCCTATTCGGTACTCATCGGTGATCAGGACTTCCTGCTGTTCGTTAATCAGCAGTCCATAAACGCGAATATTGAATTGCTTGGGAGTGTCCATAGTACAAAAAAACACCGGGCCTTTCGTTTGTAAACCGCGAGCAAGGATTTGCTTTTTTGGCCCGGTGGGTTAAACTAATTCGATATGAGTATCTACAAATTTAATAATTTCATTGATTTGTGAGGGGTGAAACCAGTTTATTTCCTTATCTCGCCGGAACCAAGATAGCTGTCGTTTGGCATAGCGGCGTGAGTTACGTTTGATCAGCTCAATGGCCTTATCGGCATCATATTCACCATCCCAGTGGGCAAATATTTCTTTGTAGCCTACAGTGTTCAGGGCGTTAATATGCTTTAGGTGGTAAAAGGCTTTGGCCTCATCAAAAAGTCCTTCTTTCACCATGCAGTCAACGCGCTGGTTAATGCGTTCATACAGTGCTTCACGATCCATATCGAGTCCTATTTTCAGGATATGAAAGGGGCGTTTGCGCGCTGTATTGGTACGTAGGCTGCTGTAGGGCTGCCCTGTCATTAGGCATACTTCAAGGGCATGCATCACGCGTTTGTGGTTTTTAAGATCCACCTGATCGTAAAATACCGGATCCAGCATCTTAAGTTGCCGGCGTATGGCATCGAGTCCTTCTTTATTATAGAGGTCCATTACTTCCTGCCTAAGTTCAGGGTCGATGGTGGGTAATTCATCAATTCCCTTGCAAACAGCATCAACATACATCATGGAGCCACCTGTCATAATCACCTGATTTTGGTGGGTAAACAGTTCCTTCAGTAATTTCAGCACATCCTGCTCAAATTGATAGGCATTGTAATAGTCATTAACAGAATGGGTGGCCACCAGGTGGTGTTTAATGGCTGCACGTTGCTCAGCAGTGGGGGCAGCGGTGCCTATTTTTAGCTCCTTAAATATTTGTCGGCTATCCGACGATATGATGTCGGTTTTTAGGTGTTTGGCCAGGGTCAGGCACAGTTCTGTTTTACCAATGCCGGTGGGGCCCACTATAACAATAAGCGTATTTGTCATTTTACTGTTTTAGTATTGGTCGGCGTAGTCGTCCAGGTTCAAATCCGTATCCAGATCCTCAAAATTCATTGAATCCAGCGAGCCGTCAAACTCATCGCCAAACAGGTCTTCATCTGCCATGCCGGTGTCATCCGACAAATCTGCCATTTTTATTTGCTCAGGTGCCTCGCCTTCGTTTCGGTAGCAATTGGCTTTTTTAAGTGTGCCCTCTGCCATCTCAATCACCTCCATGAAAAAGGCTCGTTCCGAGAAGAAGTCGAAAACATAGAGCAAACGCTGCCCTTCTTCAAACAGAAAATCAGATATTAAGGTGTCCTGCATCACCTTTAAGGATTCATTGGCTCCCTCGCTCATGTCAAACAGGGTGATTTCCGTTTCCTTGTTCCACTCATTATCAGTAGTGAAGAAGGAAGCCATCTGCGTGGCATCGTAATCGTTGGTATGTTGAATGCAGGTGTGTAAATCAGCGAAGCTTGCCGTATCGTCAATAGCAATCTCCTCAACGAAACTTTCAACCTCGTTCGACAATACCCTCAAGTAAATAATCATTGCGCTTGCATTTTTTGTTGCTTGGTCAGATTGGCAAAAGTATTAAAAATAACAGTTACGGAGTGTGTTTTGTTATCACAAAGGGCTAAACATTGACTATTAAAAGTTGTTATAGTAGTAAAAAATACAAATTATGATGGAACGATTTATTTTTATATTGATTGGCCTGATTGTGGGTGCAGCCATCACTTTTTTCATTATTAGATCCATGGCACCCAAAATGATGCTCGTGGAGAGCGAAAGCAAATACAGTTTTGAGGAAACTTTACAGCGTTTGCAGCAGGCCATTGACCAAAAGGGATGGAAGACACCGGCTGTACACGACCTTCAGGCTACGCTGGCCAAGTTCGACTACGATGTGCGAAAAGTAAAAGTGATGGCGGTCTGTCAGCCTGATATAGCCCAGAAGATACTGAGTCGTGATGATGAGCGCATTGCTTCCTCACTGATGCCTTGCCGTATCTCCGTATATGAGAAAAGTGATGGTAAAGTGTATGTATCTCGCCTCAATAGCATAAAGATGGGCAGTCTTTTTGGCGGCGTTATTGAAGAGGCAATGGATATTGCCGGTCATCAAAGTGAAATGATTATCCAAACTGTCGTAAAAGACAAAAAAGCGTAATATGCATAAATTAATTGGTGCATCACTTTTAGTGGTGGGCTTGGTGGCTTGTGGGCCTTCAGGAAACAAGAAAAGTGCGGAGAAACAGGCATCGAACCCTGTTGAGACCCCAATAACCCTGGATGAGCATCCCGGAAAGCAAGCCTACCTGCGGCATTGTATGGCATGTCATCAGCGTAATGCAAACGGATTGCCCGGCATGTATCCGCCATTGGCGAATAATAAGATGGTATCCGGCGATCCTTCGCCACTGATTGATATAGTGTTAAATGGCATGAGTGGTGAGATTGAGGTGAACGGTCAGAAATATAATGGGGTGATGGCCAGCTATCGTAATTTATCGGATCAGGAAATTGCCGATATACTTAATTACTTGCGCACAGGTTTTGGTAATGAAGGTGCTGAAATTGTGGCTTCTGATGTAAAGGCGCTGCGCTAAGGTACTCAATTACAACAATTTGTAATTATTCGCCTGGAAGTGATAACGCATTATCCGGGATCTTGCATTTAAACGATCATTCACCTAACGCTATTGGGTTCCGTTTTTGATATAAATTTATCCTCTTCTGAATATTAGCAGGGATGCAGTTGGGCAGGAGGCTTGTTAAAGCAACAAAGCGTTTGTTTTATCGCGAGCAATTCTGAATATATGAATTAGCAGATGGTTAATTTTAGCTACTTTTGCCTTACTATGCCACCTTCAGCAATAGGAGGTGGTGTAATGTAAACGTTAGATAAATCATTCGAAACCTCAATCACGACAAAACGAAGGAATGCGAGTACAAATCTTTTTTTTATGGGTGTTATGCGGCCTTTGTAATCAGGTAATGGCGCAGGAGGAAGTAGTCATTGATACGCTGGATGCTAGTTTGGTGGAACAGGCGGCTTCGCTTGTAGAGGATGTGATTGATTTTGTCACCATTGAGAAGGGACGCACTACTCTTTCCTTGTATCCGATGGCTGGTTTTTCGCCACGCACAGGGTTTATCATTGGCGTAATGCCGGTATGGCGTATTCGTCCCCGACTGAATGAGTCCTCTGATTTTTATCGACCCACCACCATTGCGCCTTCAGCTAAAATTTCTACCAAGGGGATGTATGAATTTGACTTTGATGTTCAGGCCTTCACGGCTAATCGTTGGATGTTTATCTCAAAGTTTCAATACATGTTTCTTCCTGATGAGTTTTATGGCATTGGTAATCAGCAGAAAGATCCGCCTTTTTCGCGCTATGATATTAACCGAATAGCTTTTAAAACCGATGTACTAAAAGGCATTAGCGCCAGTTGGTTTCTGGGGCTTCGACTCGATGTTAATTATGATGATTTTACCGATGTGGAGGGAGAGCTTCTCAATCCCTCAATACCCGGTTTTGGTGGAGGATGGGCCAATGGTATAGGGCCGGCTTTGGCTTACGATAATCGCGATGATCAGCTATACCCCACCAAAGGTTGGTTCGTTATGTGCTCATCGGCTATTTATGATGGTTTTATGGGTAGTGATTACGCCTTCACAAGTACCAGTTTGGATGTTCGTAAGTTTGTGTCTTTGCATGCGGATGTTTCCATTTTGGGTTTTCAGGCTATGGTGAATGCTACCACAGGCGATGTACCTTTTTACAAGCTGTCATCTATTGGCGGAAACCGTATGCTACGCGGCATAGCCCATCCTTATCGTTATATGGATAGGCATTCGTGGTTTGTGCAAGCTGAGTGGCGGCGTCATATTTGGTGGCGCCTGGGTACAGCACTGTTTACAGGAACGGGGAAAGTGATGCCTGAATTTATGCAGACTCCTTTTTCGGATTTACATTGGGTAGCCGGTGCCGGCGTTCGCTTTAAGGTGCTGCCCGATGAGGGACTGAACTTTCGTGTTGATTTTGGCGTATCTAACCACGGTGACAACGGTGTGTATTTCACATTGCGTGAGGCTTTCTAGTGGAGCGTTCATAATGTTTTCCGGAACGGTTCCCTATCACAATACACTTGTACAGAATCGTTCCGTAAAAGCCTTATAAATATGGTTCTTTCAAAACTTACTACTTGACATTTATTCTCCAGCCGGACACTTGGATGCGAGCGGTGCTTTACAGTTTTGGGACCTCTATTGGATTCAAAGAGCCTGTATTTTTGTTTTGGTGCATGAACAAAAAGGATGGTCAACGTATTTTATTTATATCATAACAAAGCATTGACAATAAACCATAATCAGAATGATGAAAATTGCTAAGAATGTAAATGAGTTAATCGGTAATACCCCCTTGGTTCGCATTAACCGCCTAAGTGAAGATGCTCATGCCGAAGTGTTGGCCAAGCTTGAGTTTTTTAATCCGGCCGGCTCGGTCAAGGATCGTATTGCCTATTCCATGATTAATGATGCGGAACAGAAGGGCTTGTTGACTAAAGATACGGTTATTGTGGAGCCCACAAGCGGAAATACAGGGGTTGGATTGGCCTTTGTAGCAGCCGTTAAAGGCTATCGAATAATACTGTGCATGCCTGAAAGTATGAGTATGGAACGGCGTAAACTGTTGATTAAGTTTGGTGCTGAGCTGGTGCTTACACCGGCTGAGAAGGGAATGAAGGGAGCCATTGAACAGGCTGAGCAGATTGCTGCCGAGCTACCCAAGTCATTTATTCCCCAGCAGTTTAACAACGCTGCTAATCCTGCTATTCACCGATGCACAACGGCCGAAGAGGTGTGGGAAGCTACCGGTGGTGAAGTGGATATTTTTGTGGCGGGTGTGGGTACAGGAGGTACGATAACCGGCGTGGGAGAGGTCTTGAAAGAGCGTAATCCAGCTATAAAAATCGTTGCTGTTGAGCCGGAAGCATCACCGGTTTTGTCGGGTGGTCAGCCCGGGCCGCATAAGATACAAGGTATTGGTGCCGGTTTTATTCCCGGAGTATTAAATACCAGTGTGTTGGATGAAGTGATTAAAGTACCTAACGAAGCCGCCATTGAAACGGCACTTAAGGCGGCGCGGAAAGAGGGCATTTTATGTGGTTATTCATCCGGTGCTGCTTTATATGCTGCTCTTTTACTAGCTAAGCGTCCTGAAAATAAAGGGAAACGTATTGTAGTGATATTGCCCGATACGGGAGAGCGTTATCTTAGTACTTTTAATATTGATTAAAACCGATCTTTGGTTTTTATTCTGTGGCTTTAATCCACAATAGGTTTACTTAGCGCACTTTGGAAAAGCTTTAGATTTTAGTAGCCAACAGAGGTAGTCTAAAATTTAAGCTTTTCTAAGGTGCGTGGTTTTGATTCTAAAAGTTGTATTTAAACCTCAGATAGCCCGAATGAATACCTTGGCGCTTGATCTCATTGGTGAGGCTATCGGGAAAATAGCCGTTGAAAAACTGCCAGTAAACTGATGCACTGAAATTATCGGCTACGCTATAGGTCCAGGTGGGCCCCAGGAAAATACCTTTAATATCGGGATGCGGATACCAGATGCCTGCCAGCGAAAAGGAGGAGAGGGGACTTGCCTGAAACAGTACACTTCCGAGCAGCTGAAAGGGTGAAGTAGCCAGATCTTTAACAGATTGGGGCGGAGCATAGGCATCGTAGAATATAATCTCCTTGTCTTTGGGAAGTTTAGCCAGCATCACCTCGCCCTGGATGGTCCATTTTGAATTTAATGAATAGTCCATCCCGGTAGATAGCATTACGACACCTGAGGTATCGGCAAAGTTTTCAAAGGGTTGGTACCAGGCTAATTCACCACGCCAGCTGGCATCTTTAACATAGCCCGACCATCCGAACCCTAGAGCCAGATCATGACTCAGCAAAGTGCCGCCAATAAACTGAAAATCATAATTCCAGATGTTGGCATTCCATTTCAGGGCGGCAGATACATGCGATGCACTGTCGATATTGGCCACCAGTTCGATGGATGAAGCTGCCCCCGTGTAATACATGGCACGGATGGCATCTGTACCCGGTTTTTCCTCATAATCAAAATCAAAGTACGAGTAGGTATTAAACAGGTCGTTGGGATTGAAGGCAAAGGTCTTTCCCCAGTTGATGCGTTGTTTACCAACCGTGATATCCAGGTTGCCGGATGAGTATTGGGCATATAAGCGATCGAAAGCCAGATTAAGGATATAACTGTTGCCCACAGCCACATTCCGGGCCGGGTTAAAAAAGTTACCATTCTTCTCATAGCTGTCTTCCAATTGACCGGTCCAATCCAACCGTACCTGGTCGCCTATGATCAGACGGTTGCGCATCTGGGTCGAGAGGGTTAAGTGTTCATTGACATACCAGGACAAGTTTAAGCGGTTTTGAAAGTAGATATTGGTATTGTATAGATGTTTGTCGTCTTTTGTCAGAAAATCAAGGCTGTCGGGCACTTCAAAAGGCATGTCTGAGATCGAAACTGACTGCATGTTGACCAGGTAGCCGTTTATAGTCAGCTTCTTGCCGGCATCTGCATATTGGGCCGATACAATTAAGTGTAAGCTGACTAATGCAAAAGCGATAATGATCGTTTTAAGTTGAATCATTGAATTAATTTATCCTTTGCGTTCGTCTTTAATGATTTTACCATCTTCTAGCTGGATGACTCGCCGTGCTTTATTGACCACCCTGGCATCGTGGGTGCTGAATATAAAGGTGATGTTTTCTTCGCGATTCAGTTTTTCCATGATGTCGAGTAATGTCTCGGTAGAGGTTGAATCGAGGTTGGCAGTTGGTTCATCGGCCAGCACAAACTTAGGTTTGGATGCCAGTGCACGCGCTACAGCCACCCGTTGCTGCTGACCGCCCGAAAGCCTTGATGGCCTGCTGTCAATGCGCTCACCCAGTCCAACTTCAGTCAGCAGATCAATGGCCCTTTTCTCCCGTTCTTCCTTCGGTTTCCCTTGCAGCTGCATGATAAACTCCACGTTTTCTTTGGCTGTCAACACCGGAATCAGGTTATAAGCCTGAAACACGAATCCGATGTTATGCAGGCGAAAATCGATGAGTTCTGTTGACTTAAGGTCATTTACCATGGTATCGCCAATACGGATCGTTCCTTCGGTGGGTTGATCCAAGCCACCCAGCATGTTTAAAAAGGTGGTTTTCCCGCATCCCGAAGGACCAACAATAGCTGTAAATTCGCCTTCCTGTATCTCCAGATCGATGCCTTGAACGGCATGTACTTTTACCTCTGAATCGTTATATATCTTGGTCAGTTGTTTTACTTCAATGACATTCATGATCTTGATTTTTTGATGTTACTAGCTACTATTACATATCGATGCGGAGGGCTTCAGCCGGTTTCAGTTTTAAGGCTTTCAGAGCCGGGTAAACAGCGGCCAGCATACCTGTGACAAAAACCATCACAACCACATCCACCACATTCTTGATTTTAAGCACGGGGTAAACAATGGAGTCGTAGCCCATGGCACCAAAGCCTTCGGATACAATTGAAATATCGATTCCTGAGCTCGCCGTGGCAACTGTTACAACGATTCCAATAATGATACCTACAACACCGCCAATCAGTGATAAAAATACGGTTTCAATCATGATCATCTTAAAAACACGCGATTTATTCATGCCGATTGACATGAGCATCCCCAGCTCTTTGGTGCGTTCGAGTACGGCCATCAGCATGGTATTAACAATGCCAAAGGTTAGCGCCAGCAGGATGATGATCATGAAGATATACATCGAGATATCCAGACTCGATTCCAGCATGGATACCTCGGGCATGATTTCGCGCCACTCTTTAATATCCAATTGCGCATAGTCTGATTTCAGATCAGACAGAATATACGGAACATCATCGGAATGATTCAGGAGCACCGCTATTTCGTGCCCGGCATTACTGTCGGCACCGTATAGTGCGGTCAGGTCTTCCGAACGCACGAACGCATTGGTATTATCATACATATTGTTGGATGTCTGATAAATGCCGGCCACCCTGAAGGAGGCCCCCGAGATGTAACCTGCAGCATCGGCAAAGGTAATCACCACCTTGGAGCGAACTTTCAGCTTCAGTTTATCGGCCAGCTTTTGTCCAATCACTACCGGGTTACGTTTGATGCCTGCAAAGTAGGCACCATCAATAATCTTCGTGTACAGGTTAGTGACCTGAGATTCTTTGTCCGGATTTACACCCATCACTTTAATTCCGGCAGAGGTGGTTGGCGACTGAATCATACCCTGCACAATAAAACGAGCGCAGGCTGCCTTAACGGAGTCTCTGGCGGTTATGCTATTAGCCAGGTTGATGGCGTTGGGCATATAGTTTTTTTCATCAGGCTCTTCGAGGTAGCCTTTCTGATGAAGCTGGATATGTGAAGCTTCGGTTGATATGGCCGAATTGATACGCTGAATGGCCATGCCATTATAAAAGGCATAATTAAACACACCTGTAAATATGCCCAAAGCGATGGCTAACAGGATAACCAGGCTCCTGGTTTTGCTTCGCCATACGTTACGCCATGAGATTGAAAGTATCATGATTTAAGTTTTTATCGTTATGTTATGCTCTAAGTGCTTTGGTTACCTGTAAGCGTTTAATCTTGCTGATGGGGTAGATAGACACCAAAAGGGTGATGCCGAAAACAATCAGAATCTGTCCCCAGAAAATCATAGGATCGTTACCAAAATAGATAGCTGGCTCCATGCCGAATTGTTCATATACATCAGCCACTTCGCCGGTTAATGGGATAGGGTTGTTCACCATCCACCAAACCAGCGGTACACTGATGGCAAATCCGGAAGCTACGCCCACTACGCCAATAAGCATGGTTTCGTAGAACAGTACTTTGGCCAATTTTAACTTATTCATGCCCACAGCCACCATGACGCCCAGTTCCTTACGTCGCTCGGCAATCATCATAATGACAGTAGAAAATACACCAAACCCAATCAGGATATACAGGATGCCTTTCATGATATAGCCCTGCCCCTTATCGCCTTCGATCATCTGCTTGGTAACAGGATCCATCTCATCCCAAGTCATCACTGAGTAATGGCTGCCAAGGCTCGAAGTGAGGTGATGTTTAACAGGATAAACGTCGTCAAAATTATCGACTGTTAATACCAGGCTCGTCACCATTTCTGGTGCTGAAAAAAACGTACGGGCACGATCTAAGGATATATAGGTTCCAAAGTTATTCATGGTTGGGAAAGGAAATTTCAGTATCCCAACAACCGGAAACAGTCCACTTGCACTATAGCCATGATAGCCCTGGCTAATTAAAGCAAGGGTGTCGCCCAGTTGCACGTCCAATGCCTTGGCCAGATTGATAGCCATCAGAATACCATCATCTCCGGCTTTCAGATAGCGGCCTTCATGCACCCATTGTTTGAGCCGGGTCAATTGGTTTTCTTCAGCTGGTTCGATACCAATAAGCATACCGCCTTTGGTATTGTTACCATACGACATCAAGGCAAAAGATTCCATTCGTGGCACCACCAAATCGACTGCTTTATTGCTAGAGACGGCATTAAGTAGTGAGTCGGTAGGGATAAATAAATCATCGATGGATTTTGTTTCCCAATAGTCGGGGTGATGGATCTGTAGGTATCCTGAATAGAAGCTCACTACATTATCAATCATTTTTGAGTAGGTGCCGTTTTGCATCGAACTCATCAGGGTGCTTAATATCACTCCGAAAAAGATTGAGGCGACTGTAATTAATGTCCGGCGCTTGTTTCGCCATATATTGCGCCAGGCCAGTTTAAATTCATTGGTTGCCATCGTGCTACTTTTTAAAGTTTTACAACATTTTAAGCATGCTGTAAATAGTCTTGATACTTAATACTTTTCGGCATTAGGGCTTAGCGAATGTGTTTCATGTTTTGTTGCGAGAAGAAGTTATCATCAATTGGCACGTTAAATTCGATGCGCTGAATGTTGATAATGGTTCTTTGGTTGGGTTTGTCAGCCGGGATTATTTCAAACTGTGATGGTAATACGCGCCCGCCAATCGTGGTGATGTTATGTGCCAGTTCTGTTTTTACTAAAAACGCGTCTTCATCGTAATATTCCACCTTCATTTGAAGGTATTCATCTTTGGTAATCCACATAATTACTTTGCCCCAAACAACAGCGGCCTCTTCAGTGGGGATTAGTTGAATATGATAACAATCCAGTTCGTCAATTTTTTCTTCGCCAAGCAGGGTGTGATGATAATCATCCACGATGGATGATTTCTTCAAGGCATCATCATTGGTATAATCCGATCCCATCCAACCTTGCGACATCATGGAAGGCGGTAGTTTGATCATACGTGATATCCGGGGATTCCAGTTCCACATCTCACGGTCACGCTTCAGGAAGGTTTGTCCTTTTTCCTGCGCCGGACTGGTTACCAGTGTTAGTGCAAGCTTAGTGCCTTTGGTCCAGTTTTTAAACGCCAGGTTTCGCTCGTAAGTAGGACGTTTAATAGTCATCGACATTACCGAGATGCTGGATTCTTCCCCTTCCATCTTTTCATCGGCTTTTTTAACAATGGCTTTGGCATCCTGCGCGCTTACCGGGATGAAAGCCATGATACCTATAAAGAATAGTAGGATTTTAACAAGTATTGAAGGTGCTTTCATAGCGATCATTTTAAAGAGTGTATTATTTTCATCATTAAGATACTAAAAATCAACTGTGTGATCTATTTAGCTGCTATGATTTTGCTGTCCTTATTATTTTAAAGAACAAAAAAAGGCGGAACATAGTGTCCCGCCTTTTCTTTTATATCATGATGGATTTTAGAAGAACTTGCTTCTTTCATCATTAATCTCTGCTTGTTTGCGAATGGTTTCAGTAGCCTGGTAATCTACCTTGAAACCATTGCTCTGTGACAACTGAGCTCTTTCGGTGGCTACATCAGTTGTGTTGGGTGTTACATTGTTAACCTTAACTACGTAAACACCGTTATTGCCCGCTACGGGTTGGCTCAACTCACCTTGTTTGGTGCTGGTGGCAACGGCTACCAAGGCAGGCTCAACGCCGGCTCCCGGAACCTGGAAGGCGCCAAAATCGATTTGGCTGGCACTCATTACTTCACTGTCAATATTAGCAGCCAGTGCAGCGATGTCACCACCTTGCTTTTTGCTGTTTAACTCAGCAATTAGCTTGTCGGCTTTTTTCTTGTTGCGTAAAACTCTTTCGATACCGCCCTGAACAGCAGCTACAGACTGGTAGCCTGCTTCTTTTGCATCAGATAAGAAGGCAATCACATAAGAATCGCCAAACTCAAAAATAGGTGACATATCATTAATGTCTGCTTCAAAAGCCCAACGTACCATTTCGCGTGAGTGCTCCATGTTGTTCACGGTGCGATCGTTGGCTCTAATGCTTCTGCCGTAGCGCTTCACCAGGTTATCAGCGGTAATGGCTTCGTCGAATTTCTCAATAGAGTTGTTCAAAGAAGCGAATTTCGCTGCCTGAGCATATACTTTTTGGTTGGTCTTGGTGCTATAAGTAATATTGCGCTCAAGAGTAGCAATATTGTACTTCGTTACCGGCTTACCTTTATCCTGCACATTAATAATATGAATACCGAATTGCGACTCCACCTTAACAATGGCACCTTTGCGGTTTTCAAAGCAGGCATCGTTAAATGGTTTCACCATAGCTCCATCAGCAAACCAGCCCAGGTCACCCCCATTGATTGCCGAACCCTGATCGCTTGAATGCTTGCGGGCCAGCTGAGCAAAGTCAGCACCGCTTTTTGCCAATGCAAATAAGCTATCGGCCAGTGCCGGGTCGTTCACCAAAATGTGACGGGCTTTCACTGAATCAGGAATCTGCTTAATGGCTACGAGGCGTGAAAGTTTGTAAGTCTCATTTTCCAGATAAGGGCCATATACCTCATTAACCTGCGCATCTTTTACAAAACCCTGCAAAGTAGAGCTCAATTGTTCCAGTTTCAGGTTTCGATCTATGTAGTTGGCTTCCGAGTTCATGTTAACATACTGGATGGCGTCCGTTTGAGGGTCTTCAAATTCTACTTTTGATTTCTCAATCCACTCTTTGGCCATCTGGCGGTCTTCCTCCGATGGTTTTACATCGAAAGATACATAAACCACATCGCGCATCGCCTCTTGCTTGTAGTTTTCCTTGTGCGTGTTGTAGTAGTCTTTTATTTCACTCTCCGAAACGTTAACAGCAGAATCAGGAAGTGAAGAGTAACGTTTCACCACAAAGTCAAAATCCACTTTGTTGGCTTTCGCCTTCACGGCCGCCTCGGCTTGTGCGGTGGTAACGAACATACCCTTTTTAATTAACTCGCGGTATTTGTTAAACAGACGCTCTTTTTTAATCTGCTTCTCCAAAAACAACCAATAGAAGTTGGCGTTAGGATCCAGATTCTTCTGCTGCAGAAAGTTAATTACCTGTGCTTTATCAAATACGCCGGTTTGTGGGTTCGTAAACATCTGACGAATCTGTGGGTGTACGTTTTTACCGGTTGCCATCTCGTAGATTTCATCCGGAGTAACGGCAATGCCCAGGTCTTCATACTTTTCATTCATGATAACATCCTGCACCATTTGATTCCATGCTTGCTCGCGTATCTGGTATGAAGTATTTTCATCCAGTGCCGATGAGCGAGAATTCAACTTGTAGTAGTCCTCAAGCTCTGTTACATATTTTTGGTATTCAGGATAAGATACAGATGTTCCATTTATTTCAGCAATCTGCATGTTACGTCTTCTAAATATGGAATCTCCCGAACTCATTAAATCGCCCAGCAAAAAGGCTAAAAGTCCTACCGCAATTACAACGATGAGTAATCCAGATTTATTTCTAATTCTCTCTAATGTTGCCATTCTGTTATTACTTAAAAAATTATGTAGATTTTAAAATCAGGTTACGAATATACAAAAAAATGGGACACACGAACCTGCGCATTCATCTTTGCATCGATAAAGTTTCTTATGCGACCCTAATCCGTTTTTACAATTACCTTAACCAGCTCTATTTTAGCGTTGCTGGCGGCTAATATCTGAAAAGTAAACGAGCCAATAACAATTACTTCGTTGGCCTCGGGGATGGATTGATTATGCGCCAGTATAAGCCCTGCAATGGTTTCGTAATCATCTGATTGAGGTAGGTTAATGGGGTATTTCTCATTCAAATAGTCGATTTCGAGGCGTGCTGAGAAGTGGTATTCAGTTTCACTCAGCTGCTCTTCGATGTGCTCCATAATATCGTGCTCGTCATTGATCTCACCAAATATCTCTTCCAGGATATCTTCGAGCGTTACAATACCTGCAGTGCCCCCAAATTCATCTACTACCAAAGCAATGCTCTTGTGTTCTTTGGTAAATAGCTCCAGTACTTTGTTGGCCGTCATGGTTTCCGGAATGATGGATATGGGGCTTACAATGTTGCGTAGTTTCTTTGGGTTTTTGAACAGAGAAGATACATGTACATAGCCAATGATATTGTCAATACTGTCTTTGTACACCATTATTTTAGAAAGACCCGTTTCAATAAATTGCTGTCGCAGGGGTTCCAGCTCCTCATTAACCTCAATCACCTGCAGATCGGTGCGGGGTATTATACACTCGCGTATTTTTAGCTTAGAGAAGTCTAATACGTTTTTTAGTAGCTTAATCTCGGTTGCTCCGGCGTCGTCTTTATCACTTTTTTCGTGATGCTCGGTAAGGAGGTTGTCCAAATCCACTTTACTCAGCATCCAGTTGGCCTGTTCGGGTGCCTTTCTCGCCTTCATTACCACTTTTATTATTACCTGAGAGATGCTCATGGTGAGGCGGCTCAGGGGGTAGAAGAGCAGATAAAAGAACATTAGCGGCAAGGCAAAAACATTCAGGATAAAAGTGGGGTGAATACGAAACAAGGTCTTGGGCAGAAACTCTGCCGTAATAAGAATAATAAGTGTTGAGATGGCTGTCTGTGTCAGCAGCAGGATAATATTGGAGTCGAAGTAGCTGACGATGGCCGGCTCAATTAATTCGGCCATGTGAAGACCATAGATTACCAATGCCACGTTGTTTCCAATAAGTATGGTTGACAGGAAAATGCCCGGGTTGTGCACAAAGCGATCGATGATGCGTGCCGGTAGGGGGTGTTTTTTCTTATTCAGCTCAAGCAGCAATTTATTGGAACTGAAAAAAGCCATTTCGCAGCCCGAAAAAAAGGCAGAAAAAAGAAGGGTAAGCGCGATGATTAAATAATGATTCATGTTTCGTAGCTGAATGCTTGGAAAAGAAAGATAGGAAAAAACTTATGAATTGCTATTCTTCATCAAATTCTATATCGCCCGAGAGGTTTTTAATCCGCCAATTATCCATGTTTTGGTCGGCTTCAAATCCGGTGCCGGTATAAATGCTATTATCCTGTGTGATGGTCACAAACTTTTCAGAATATATTTTTTCGCTTTTCATGTCCCAGAAAAGTTGCTCGGTATTTAAAACTTCGCCTTTTTGGTTCATGGCTTCTACATCAATAGTTAGCTCCCAGAGTTGCTTTTTCTCAAAGAATATCGCTTTGCGGCACTTGATTTGGGCATCCACCTCCCCATTACTTTGATACATGATGCAATGCAGGCCCTGTGGAAAATCACGGTAAGGCTCTTTTTTGCGGTCGTAAGTAAGCATGGATGGGGTGATAAAACGGATCTTTACTTTGCCCGAATCGGTTAAGATCGTTTCTAATTCTTCTACCACCAAGGAGGGTATCTCTTCCCAGTTGGTGATGGCTGCAATCTCTTCCGGTTTGTTGGACTGGCAGGATGACAGTAAAAAACAAACAGCAAGCAGTATAAAACCGCTTGCTGCACATGTTGTTTTGGTAATATTATTAACGATTGGTATCAAAACGTTGTTATTTAGCTCTTACTGTTGTGTTAACGCCAATCCATCCACCTACTTTGTATGAATCACCCACCTTAAGTCCCTGGAAGAAAATCTCCTCGGTATTTGGGAAGTACTGTGAGTAAAGTGCGATGTTTTCATTGGCTTCGGCCAGGCTTTCTGCATCAACGGCTTTTGCCTTGGCAAATTGATCAACGGCTGCCCAATAAGCAGTTTTGTGTTCAAATTCATTGGATCCGATTGATTGGGCACTCGCTGCATAAGCTTTTCCAATCAGAATGTAAGGATCGCCCCAGTTACCACGCAGAGCAATCGCTTTACTAGCTTCAGCACGCGTTTTGCTGTACTGCTTCTTCGACATGTAGATAAGACCCAATGTATTGTGGTATTTGGCCTTGCTGTCAGCGTCCTCCTCCAAAGAGATGGCTTCAGTTAAAAAGCTAATCGCTTTGTCGGTATCGCCGGTTTTCATGTACATGCGCGATAAGCCAAATGCCGATGATGCTGAAGGCTCAATGTTGTGCAGGTACTCCGATGATTGATAGAAAAGTTCTGATTCTCCACAGTCGCCTTTGGCCAGTAGACGGTTAACACGCTTTAGCCAAGCCAGGTCGTCGGTGTGGTCGGCCAGTTGTGGGCCAAAAATCTCCGCCAGTGTTTCGCAGTTAGCAGCGCCACTCTGAGCAAATATTTTTTCAACATTCACAATGGTTTCCTGAATTTTGTCTGCGTATTTGGGCAAGGCTGTTTTCTGAGTGTTCAGTGTTTCAGTTACACTTGTATAGATGTTTACCAGCTCTTCGCCTGACAAATTATCCAGCTTGTACATGGCTGCACTGTTAATCATATAGGTTAACAAAACAGGATATTGCGTCTTAACCCCCAACTCTTTGTAGGAATTTTTCAAAAGCGGCTGTACTTCTTTAATCACGGCTGCATCATCGCGTCCATAACGTAGCATGGTAATGGCTTTTTTACCCATGATATAGGCCGTTGGGTAGCGCTTATCATTACCAAAGTATTTGGCGCGCTGATCGTATACCTTCATCAACAGGTCGTAGTATGCGGCTTTTTTGGCAGCGTCTTTCTCCTTGCGGTACAGTGACTCTACGATACGCTCTCCGTGTGAATATAAATTCTTATTGGATGCCGGACATTCGTTAAAGGCAATTTCCCACTTGGGATATGCTTCCGCGTAATTCTTTTGTTTGTAATACTCATAATATAGCGAGAGATTTTCCAGGCATCGCACGCTATCTTCTCCGTGGCCAAATTTTGACCCATCTTCCACTCCTTTTTGAGCGTATACAGAACCTGTGAATAAAAGTCCTGCGATTAGTAATGTAGCAATTTTCATTGGCATGGTATTCTGGTTTTATTGTATTAGTTCTAGTCAAATTTTCGTTTCATGAACCAGTATTCATGTAATGTCAGGTTCAAGGTGAGTCGCATGTATTTTTCCTTTACTAAACCATGGTTGGTACTACCGCGTTGACCCCATTCGAAGCCCAGGTTGAAGGATGTTTTACTTCGTTTTAACGGTAATCCAAGACCAAAAGTTATGCCAAAGTCCTTCAGGTTGTCACCACCGGCTGATAGGGGTGCCACCAGATACTCCTTTGTGTAGGAGGTACCCAGGCGATATTTTACACGGCTGGGATAAAAACTTGCACTTCGGTAGTTGGGTATAAACTCGACACCAAAGGCAATCTTTTGCTCATCGCCAATAGAAAATTTATTTTCAGCAGGCTTGGAATCCAGGCCGGGAAAATCAGACTCGCTCCATTTTGCCAGGGAGTAATCAGCGGTCACTGTCAATAGGTCGTCAATGTTATAGGCCAGTCCAAATCCATATTTGGCGGGCAGTTCCAGTGTTCCGCTTTTTAACTTCTGATTTGAGTAGCTAATTGTGTCGGCGTTGAGAATGGTGGTTCCATCACGGTCGAAGGCTGTACCTTGCGCCACCAGCTTTTTGTATTTGCCGCCAATGCCCGACTGAGGGCTGTAGATGGCTCCAATTACCAAATTATGACGTTCTTTGAGGTTCAGTCGGTACTGTACCCCAAAGTCCATATACAAATCTTTAACTGCAATTTTTTCTGATGTAGCTAACTTATGGCCCGATATGTCGTTGGGAAATTGAGCGATGGAAAAGTGTTTAACACTCCCAAAAAGGTAGGAGAAGTGGGCTCCCAGCGACAGGTTTTCTACAGGACTGATGGCTAAACCGGCATAGGCCTTTGTTGTGTTTCCCGTACCCATGTAGTTAGAGCGCGAGTAATTACTCGAGGTTGGTGCGATGTCTGCCGATGAATTGTCATCGAAAAATTCATATCCCACTATTGACTCCGGTTTTATACCGATAGACATAAATCCCCATTTAGCCAACGGAAATCCTATGGCAAAATACGAAAAGTTAATGTCGGAGAAGCGGGCACTCATCTCATCGGATTGTATTTTTTGGTCGAATCCGGTCAAGCCCCCTTCGAAAAAGAAGGATAGGGAATCCATACTGAAATAGGAGGCGGGGTTGATGCTGTTAAGGTTATAGGGGCTGTTAAGGGCAATGCCTGTGTGTCCCATAGCATCGTTACGGCCAAAGCCGGATTCCTGCCAATCACCCAGATCGTATCGGGAATATGGTGAATAAGTTCTTTTTTGAGCGGAGGCGGCAGTTGATAGACATGCTGCCAGTAAGAAAATTACTACAACTTTATATATATTGTGCATTGTATTCTAGAATTCTGTTAAGTCCAATAAGTACTAAATTAGGGTTTACAAAGATGGGATTTTTTAATTTCCTTGCAAAAAATTCTGCATCCCCGCCTGTTATTATTGTTTTTAAGTCATCATATTGCTCTGTTAGTGTCGCTATCAGCCCATCCATTTCAAAGGTAATACCGTTTTGAACACCCGCCTGTATAGCCTCATTGGTAGCGCTACCAATCAGAGGTGTTACCTCGTTACTACTTAAGTGGGGTAAGCGACTTGTGAACTGGTTGAGGGCCTTAAAACGCATGGCCATACCCGGTGATATATTGCCACCTAAAAAAATATTGTTACTTACCAGCTCGTAGGTAATGGCCGTACCGGCATCTATCACCAAAAGGTTGGTATCGGGGTATAGGGCAAGTGCACCTGCTACTGCTGCCAGTCTATCCTTACCCATGCTTTCTTTCGTTTTGTAATGCCATTCAAAGGGCAGGGGTGTTGTATTATTCAGCACCAAAATGGAACCGCTCAAAGCTGATAGTTGGTTCAGCAATGTGGTGTGTTCTTCTTCAACCACCGATGAAACAATGATGTGTCTGATAGTGAAGTGACTGGCTAGTTGACTGATAGATTGTTTGTCAAGAAAATCTGAATGGTCGGAGTAGATAAGTTTGCCTTGGTCAAAAACTCCTGTCTTCGTCTGCGTATTTCCCCTGTCAATAACTAAATTCACGATATTAAGTGTTGTAAACCCCGGTACTTGATTAATTGAAATCAGCTGCAAAGATAAAAAAACTGAAGTGGCATATAGCTAATACCAAACTGTTTTTATGCGAAAAGTTCTTGTTGTTGAAGATGATAAGTTTATTTCAGCGATTATTAGCATGTTCTTGCGTGATTTGGGGCATGAGCTAATCGGGAAATGTGATAATGGCGATGATGCTGTTGATCTGTGCCATCGTCTTCGTCCCGATGTGGTGCTGATGGACATTCATCTGGAGGGAGAGATGGATGGTATTCAAACGGCTGAGCAGTTGCGGCGTGAACTTGAGATACCCGTTATTTATGTATCTTCTGACACAAGCAGTGAGGTGATTAAGCGGGCCATAGTATCCAATTCGTATGCCTATCTGGTGAAGCCGGTGAATAAAAAAGAGCTGGGCATTGCCATTGACCTTGCTTACTATAAGCACCGTGTTGATCAGGAGCAGAAGGAGCGAGAACGGGGTTACCGTCAGTTTATCAGCGAGGCATCGCTGCCGTTGATGATTCTGCACGAAGGTCGCATACAATATCTTAATAATCTGGCGCTTGATCTGTTTAAGACGCATTACATGGAGGATGTATTGATGATGCCCTATCTCGATTTTGTCCATACTGCTTATAAGGAAGAGGTAGAATCAGTATTGCAGGCTTTTCACGAAAATGGCAGTGGTTTTAGCAGTAAGTCCATTGCCATGCATGATGTGCATGGACAGTCATTTTATGCACAGGTGTCGGGTTCGTCCATTATTTTCAATAAAAAGAAATCTCTGCAGGTTACACTTGTGGATAACACTGCGGCCATTTATGCGCGCAAACGTAATGATTGCTTGTTGGGCTATATGTCGCGCATTGCCCATCCTTATTTTATTACCGACGCAAGTGGTCTGATAAAGGCTGTTGCGCCACATCCGTTATTCGAGGGCCTGGCACTCGAAGGGCAGCGGCTTCAGCAGTTGAGGGAGTTGTTCGAATCCATCGGTACCAATGTTATTTTCAAGAACGGGCTTGGGCAAACTGTTTTTGCACAGCATGTTATTCATGATGCCGCTGGCAGGGTTTACGAAATTATGTTTATGCCTCAGGTAGGTGAAAACAGCGAAACCATTGGATAACATGCCTTGGGCAGTTCTTTACTTTGCTTCTTCAGTGATACTTGTGTACATTTCTGTTACCATGTTTTTAACCTCCTTAATAGATGCGATATCACGTACCATCAGATATAATTTTTCCTTGCCCTCTTTCATGCGTGCTTTTTTGCTGTTATGCTGTATCCACATGAGTATGCCGCTAAATATCGATGATTGGTAGTAAGGCGACTCTTGATTGGAAACGAAGTAGAAATACAGTAGTTTGTTTTTGAAGATGATTTTTTCGATGCCCAGATGTTTAGCCATGCGGCGTATGCGAACAAGCTCGAAGAGGCGTTGTCCGGCGTCGGGGATGGGGCCAAAGCGGTCGATCAGGTTGTTTTCGAAGCGAAGCAGCTCGTCTTCTTCCTCCATATTGTCCAGTTCGCGATACAGGTGCATGCGTTCCGCCACATTCTCAATGTAGCTATCGGGCAGGCGTAGTTCTGTATCGGTCTCAATCAGGCAGTCGCTGACAAACACCTTGGGGGTATCATTCTTTTCGTCATCGGCAAAAGTATCCTTGTACTCTGTCTCGCGCAGCTCGAGGAGCGCTTCATTAAGGATACGCTGATAAGTTTCGTAGCCAATATCGGAAATGAAACCGCTTTGTTCGCCACCCAGCACGTCGCCGGCACCTCGTATATCCAAATCTTGCATGGCAATGTTAAAGCCACTGCCCAGATCCGAAAATTCTTCCACAATCTTGAGGCGTCGTCTCGCTTCTTGGGTGAGTGTCGATAATGGCGGTGCCATCAGGTAACAAAAGGCTTTTTTGTTGGAGCGCCCAACGCGTCCGCGCAGCTGGTGTAGTTCGCTCAAGCCAAAGTTATGCGCATTGTTGATAATAATGGTGTTGGCATTGGGTATGTCAAGACCCGATTCGATGATGGTGGTGGCAATCAGCACGTCGTACTCGCCTTCAATAAAGTCCAGCATAATCTTTTCCAGCTTGGGGCCTTCCATCTGCCCGTGCGCCACAATGGTTTTTATTTCGGGCAGGATGCGGTTAACCATGGCTTCAACCTCCAGTATGTTTTGCACACGGTTGTTAATAAAGAAAACCTGGCCGCCGCGTTCTACTTCATAAAGAATAGCCTCTTTAATGATTTCCTCATTCATGGCGTGCAGCTCGGTAATAATGGGGTGACGGTTGGGAGGTGCCGTATTTAAAATCGACAGGTCGCGTGCTCCCATCAGTGAGAATTGCAGGGTGCGCGGTATAGGCGTAGCGGTCAGCGTGAGGGTATCAACATTTACCTTTAGCTGTTTCAGTTTCTCCTTGATGGCCACCCCAAAGCGCTGCTCCTCATCAATAATTAATAGCCCCAGGTTTTTAAACTCCACATCTTTCCCCGTAAGGCGGTGGGTGCCAATAAGAATATCCACCTGTCCTTCTTTCGTTTTTTTAAGTGCTTCTTTAATACTCTTCGGTTTACGCAGGCGACTGACGTATTCAACATTGGCAGGAAAGTCCTTAAGGCGCTCACGGAAGGTTTGGTAATGTTGGAGCGCCAATATGGTGGTGGGTACCAATACGGCCACCTGCTTGTTGTCGGCAATGGCCTTAAAGGCAGCGCGTATGGCAATTTCTGTCTTTCCAAAGCCCACATCGCCGCATACCAGGCGATCCATAGGGGTGGCTTTTTCCATGTCTTCCTTGACGGCCACGGTGGCTTTGGTCTGATCCGGAGTGTCCTCAAAAAAGAAAGAAGCTTCCAGTTCGGTTTGCAGGTAGGTATCGGGTGAAAAGGTAAAGCCGGGCTCCGCCTTGCGTTTGGCATACAGGGCGATGAGTTCGCGGGCAATGTCTTTTACTTTTTTCTTGGTTTTATCTTTTAGTTTTTGCCAGGCGGCCGTGCCCAGTTTGTTGATTTTGGGCGGGGTGCCCTCTTTGCCCTTAAATTTGCTGATGCGGTGTAGTGAATGAATATTCACCAGCAGTACATCGTTGTCGCGGTAGACCAGGCGGATGGCTTCCTGTGGCTTGTCATTCACCGTTTGGGTTACCAGGCCACCAAAACGTCCTACGCCGTGGTCGATGTGCACCACATAGTCGCCGGGATTAAGGCGGCTTAATTCTTTCAGGGAGATGGCTTGCTGTGCTGCTTTGGCTTTTTCGGTGCGCAGCGAGAATTTATGGTAGCGCTCAAATATCTGGTGGTCGGTATAAAAGCAGCGTTTGTTGTCGTGGTCGATAAAGCCCTCGTGCAGGCTGTGATTGATTTCGCCATACTGCAGCCTGATGCCCCGATCGTGGAAGATGGCTTTCAGGCGCTCAAACTGACGGGGGTTATCCGACAGGATGAAGCACTCGTACTCTTCGGCTTGTTTTTCTTTCAGATTGGCCTCCAGTATCTCGAAGTTTTTGTGAAAGACGGGTTGTGGTGCGGTGTTGAAGCTGATCGTTTGGGTGCTTTTGTCCGCGGTGCTGAGGCTGATCAGGGGATGGTTGAGACATCCCTTGTAGAAATCTTCAAATGAGCATAGTGCCTGCGGACTCAGAAAGCTGTATTGCGTGTCTTCATCATCCTCTTCAGGTATTTCAAAAGTATGGCTTTTGATTTTGTCGATGATGGCAGCCATGCGCTCACTGATAAAGTCGAGGCTTTCGATCCAAACATGTGCATTGGCAGGTAGATAGTCTGACAGGGGTGTTAGTGTTTCGTTATTTTGGTTTTCGGTGAGGTTGGGCACAATGGTGACCTGGTTCAGCTGCTCTTTCGACAGCTGGTTTTCCAGGTTGAATTTGCGGATACTGTCCACTTCATCGCCAAAAAAATCGATGCGATAGGGGTCTTCATCTGAGAAAGAATAAACATCGACAATACTACCACGCACCGCATATTGTCCGGGTTCAAACACAAAATCCACACGCTCAAAATGATATTCGCTAAGTACATCGGTGATAAAGGAGATGTCAAGCTGATCGCCCTTGTTTACAAGCAGGCGGTTTTCGTCGAGCGACGCAGCTGAGATTACTTTCTCCACCAGTGCTTCAGGGTAGGTGATGACAAAAAGCTGGCTGGCCGGACTGTGTAGCTGGCTCAGTGCTTCAGTTCGCAGCAATACGTTTTGAGGGTCTTTCTGACCGTACTCGGGCGATCGTTTGTAAGACGATGGCAAGAAGCATACAGCCCTGGGATTCAGTAGCTGGGCGATGTCGTTATACAGATAGGCGGCTTCCTCACGATCGTTAAGTACCACCAGATGGGGTCCCTCGTTAGCCAGGGTCGCCATGATTACGGCTTTATAGCTGCCACTTATCCCTTTAAGGGTGATTCTGCTATTTGCTTGCTTGATGGCTTGTTTAAGCTGATCAATGCGTTCATCGTTGGTATATAAGTCGCGTATCTGATTAATCTCCACGGGTTGCTATTTTTTTGCAAAAGTAATTGAAAAATACGAGGCTTAAAAAACGACCAGAAGACATAAAGTAAACAAGCCTCTAAAGTGAGATGGCTTTAGAGGCTTGTTCATGGGGTTATTTAATGTTTGAGTGCTAACTGTCTTTGCCGTACTTTTTAAGGAAATTTTCAATCTTGCCCACCATGTTTTTTGAACCTGTATAAAAGGGTGTGCGCTGATGCAGTGATGAGGGCTTTATCTCCATGATGCGCTGATCGCCATTGGTGGCCATGCCGCCGGCCTGCTCCGCCAAAAAGGCGATGGGATTGCACTCGTATAAGAGACGCAGCTTTCCCGCGGGGGCGTTCTCAAATTCGGGATAGATAAAGATGCCGCCCTTTAGCAGGTTGCGATGAAAGTCGGATACCAGCGACCCGATGTAGCGTGAGGAGTAGGGGCGGTGGGTTTCTTTATCGCGCTCCTGACAATATTTAATGTATTTCTTAACGCCTTTGGGAAATTTCTTATAGTTGCCCTCGTTGATGGAGTAGATGGTGCCGTCTTCCGGAGTGTTGATCATTTGGTGCGAGAGGCAGAACTCGCCAATGGAAGGATCCAGCGTAAAGCCGTTGACGCCGTTGCCCGTGGTATATACCAGCATGGTAGAACTGCCGTAAAGAATATAACCGGCGGCCACCTGCTCTGTTCCTTTTTGCAGAAAGTCATCCATAGTGGCACGTGATCCTTCCGGAGTCTTACGTTTATAGATGGAAAAGATGGTGCCAATGGATACATTCACGTCAATATTCGACGAGCCATCAAGTGGGTCCATCATAAACACATACTTGGCATTTTGAGCAATTTCATCATCAAAAAATATAAAGCTCTCGTTCTCTTCCGAGGCAATGGCGCATATTTCGCCGCAGCTATGCATGGCATCAATAAAATACTCATTGGCAATAACGTCCAGCTTCTTCTGATCTTCGCCTTGTACATTGGTGTTGTTGGCCTCACCAAGTATGTCAACCAGGCCGGCTTTATTCACTTCGCGGTTAACGATGCGTGCCGCTGTGCCCAGGTGATGCAGCATATGCGAAAAACCGCCATCGGCCTTGTAGTCCAGTTCCATCTGGCTTTTCAGGATAAATTCATTTAGGGTAGTAACCTCAAATTTAGTCATGGATAATGGGATTTGATTATATTTTGAAAGATACGCTAAAGCTTTGATTGATAACAATGATAAGGCTCAAGTGTTGTGATGTGAAAGGAAATGCTTATAAATTGAAAGTATATTTTTCTTCAAAGTGGTTTTGCGAAACAAAGTGAAGATGTAAATTTAGGGCATGAGAGTATTTAAGTTTGGTGGGGCATCGGTTAAAGATGCTCAGGGAGTTAGGAATCTGGCGCATATTGTGCAGACTTATAATAAACGCCTGGTTGTGGTGGTATCGGCCATGGGTAAAACAACCAATGCCATGGAAGATGTTGTGGCGGCCTATATGAAGGGCGATAGAATGCTGCTTGATGATCGATTGGCAATGGTGAAAAGTTATCATGAACAGATTATTGAGGATTTGTTTGGCCCGGACAATGATTGTATTGCCGCTTTATTACAACAGCTGGCGGATAAGCTGGCGACTGAACCCTCTCTGGATTATGATTTTGAATATGATCAGATTGTACCCTACGGTGAATTGATGAGTACAACCATTATTAGTCATTATCTTGCCAGTATTGGACTTGAAAATGTTTGGCTTGATGTGCGTAAACTCATTCGTACCGATGAAGTGTATCGCAGTGCCAATGTGGACTGGCCGCTGAGTACAGCGTTATTAAATGAAGCTGTTGAACAGGATCAACATCGCCTATTTGTAACACAGGGTTTTATTGGTTCAACCAAAACCAACCTGATGACTACCCTGGGGCGTGAAGGATCGGATTATACGGGGGCTATTATTGCCCATGCCCTGACGGCCGATCGTTTGGTGATATGGAAAGATGTGCCGGGAGTACTCAACGCTGATCCTCGCTGGTATCCGCATGCTCAAAAGATTGATGAGCTCTCGTACTGGGAGGCCATTGAGCTAAGCTATTACGGCGCGCAGGTGATCCATCCCAAAACACTCAAACCTCTGCAAAACAAGCAAATACCTTTGTATGTAAAGTCCTTTGTAAATCCGGAAGAATCCGGCACGATCATCCAGAGCAGTGAGCAGCCCGGTGATTTACAGCCCATCTTTGTCTTGAAAGCCAATCAGGTACTCATTTCCATGTCACCCAAAGATTTCTCATTTATTATGGAGGAGAGTCTCAGTGATATATTTCAGGTGTTCTCGAAGCATCGGGTGCGCCTTAATATGATGCAGACCTCCGCCTTGAACTTTTCGGTGTGTGTAGATGACTCACCACGTGTACAGCAGGCTATTGATGCCTTACAGACTCATTTTGATGTGCGCTATAACGAGGATATGGAGCTGGTGACTATTCGCCACTATAGTGATGCAGCCATTGAGGTGATCTTAAAAGACAAAGAGTTAGTGGATTCGCAGGTGAGCCGTAAAACAGCGCGCTATGTTTTGAAGGGCTCACCCTGGAATTTTTAATGGGGCAGCTTCACATAGAAAGCCGCTTTGTAGCCTCTTAGCTCACCCTCTTCGGTGAATATCTCGTAGGCCAGTAGTATGGCATGCACTTTTTTTGTCATGCGTAGGCTTTGCTCATCGAAGCGCCAGGTTTCCCAAAATTGCAGTTTGGCTACCTTGTCGCGGGTAAATTCGGCCTGCTGCTCTATGTTTCTAACTTCAGTCAAAGTTAGTGGTTCGTGAGTATTGTAGCTGTAGGCTGTTGCTTTCTCGCTATACACAGCCTCAAAAAGCTGATCGGTGAATTTCTCTCTTTCCAGGCGACTTAGGCAATGCTCGGTCCAGCTATCATTGGGGTTGGCATTCTTTATTAGTACCGGATAAATAATGGTATCGGCAATGCTGGTGCCGGTGGTTTCGGCGATGCTCGACGTGCTATTTGTAGGATTCTGACGGCAGGATGCCAGGGCTACAAAAAAGCACAGTGCCAGTGTGGCACTATGCTTCAGGTATTTTGTATTTATCATGAGTTATTAATGTATTCAAGAGGTTTATCGATTGAAGAGCAGGCGTTCGCCTTTCACATCCTTATTTACTTCACCTTTAGAGAAGGCCGTTTGACCATTCACCAGTGTGTACACTACTTTGTGCGAGAAGCTTGTTCCCTCAAAGGGTGACCACCCGCATTTATAGAGTATGTTCTCCGGCTTCACCTCCCAGCTGTCGTTGGGGGCAACCAGTACCAGGTCGGCCTTATAACCTTCGCGGAGAAAGCCACGCTTGTCAATATCAAATAGTATGGCTGGGTTGTGGCACATTTTCTCAACCACCATTTCGTAGGAGAATAGGCCTTGTTTTACCATTTCCAGCATGGCTACCAGTGCATGCTGCACAAGGGGTCCACCCGAGGGAGCACTGAAATACTTGTTGTTTTTCTCTTCGATGGTGTGGGGTGCGTGGTCGGTGGCTACCACATCAAGCTGGTTATTTGTCAGTCCATCACGCAGAGCCTTTCGGTCGCGTTCCGACTTCACAGCAGGGTTCCACTTGATGCGAGCGCCATATTGATCGTAGTCGGCATCGGTGAACCACAGGTGATGCACACAGACTTCACCGGTTATCTTCTTATCCTGAAGGGGCATGTCCTGATCCAGCAGCGCCAGCTCATCGGCTGAGCTTAGGTGCAGTATGTGTAGGCGTGCTCCATGGCGGCGTGCCAACTCAGCTGCCTTTTTCGATGATTTATAACAAGCATCAGCTGAGCGGATAACCGGATGGTATTTAAAGGGCATGTCCTCACCAAACTTATTCTTATAGATGGTGGTGTTTTCGCGTATGGTGGCTTCGTCTTCGCAATGCGTAGCGATGAGCGTTGGACTTTCGGCAAAAATACGTCCCAATATGGCTTCATCATCCACCAGCATGTTACCGGTTGATGATCCCATAAACACTTTGACGCCACATATTTTCTTAGGGTCTGTTTTTAACAGTTCGTCTATGTTATCATTCGTAGCACCCAGATAAAAGGAGTAGTTGGCAGCTGAACACTGTGCCGCCAGCTTGTACTTATCCTCAAGTATGGCATGTGTAGTGGCCTGAGGATTGGTGTTGGGCATTTCCATAAATGAAGTGATACCACCGGCTACGGCCGCTCGCGATTCACTCTCTATGGTAGCTTTGTGGGTTAGTCCGGGTTCACGAAAATGCACCTGGTCATCGATGGCTCCAGGCAATAAGAGCAGTCCTTTGGCATCAATTACCTGGTCGGCTGCAGGCAGTTCTCCTTTGGTAATGATGTGTTTAATGTGGTCATTCTCAATAAAAACACTTCCTTGAATTTGACTGCCCTCATTAATAATGGTGGCATCTTTTATTAATATTGTTGGCATAATATTTTTGGTTAATGCGTTTACTTTTTAACAGATAAAAGGGAGATGGGTTTAGAATATTGGCATCTCATTTTGCCCTTTGTCTATCGTTTGTAGCTTTTAAACCAGCTGGCTATCTTCATTTTAATAACACCCCATACGGCTTCGTTAAATATGCCGCCACTCATTTTTGAAGTGCCCTGTGTGCGGTCAGTAAAGATGATGGGTACCTCTACAATGTTGAAACCAAATTTCCAGGTGGTGAACTTCATCTCTATCTGAAACGAATAGCCCTTTAGCTTAATGTTATCCAGGTCGATGGTTTCCAAAACGCGGCGGCTGTAGCACTTAAAGCCGGCTGTTGTATCCATTATTTTCATCCGCGTTACAAAGCGTACATAAACCGAAGCGAAGTAGGACATGAGCACACGACCCATGGGCCAGTTTACTACGTTAACACCCGATATGTACCGTGATCCGATGGCCAGGTCTGCACCCTTTAGGCAGGCGTCGTGCAGGCTAATCAGATCCTTGGGGGGATGCGAGAAGTCGGCATCCATCTCAAAAATATAGTCGTAGCCATGTGATGTAGCCCATTTGAATCCGCTTATATAGGCCGTGCCCAGACCCAGCTTTCCTTCGCGCTCCAGCATATGTAGCTGATCGGGGTGCTGGCTCATCAGATCTCTTACGATGGTAGCTGTTCCATCGGGCGAATTATCATCGATGATAAGGATCTCGAAGCGGCGAGGCAGGGCAAATACCGCCTTGATGATGGCTTCAATATTCTCCTTCTCGTTGTAGGTAGGTATAATTACCAGGTTGCGTGTTTTCTCCATAGTCGCTTGCTCCAGCTGAATTGGTTTGTCCAATTCGTAATACATGTTCTTTTCTGAAGCTCTAAAGGTAGTAAGAAAGTGCGGATTTACCTTGCTGATGGCGCTTCCACCCGCGGCTGACGCATTTAAAATTCAACCATATTGTGCTTGTTAATTCAATAGCCTGGAACACAGTGGTCGCGATTATAAAGTGTGACTTGTGTTGCGCCTGCGGCAAGCTATGCATTATGAGCCATTGTTAGAGGGCGTTTTTGTTTTTTGCTAATTCAATAGCTTTTTCTAAAAATTCATCTCGGCCGTTTTTTACCCCTTGTATTGTTTTTTCAACATATATATCGGGTAATATTCCGACACCGTGCTGTTGGGTGCCATCATGTTTAATGACTTTCATACCGGTCCATGAAATCTTGTATCCGCCTGGCAGACCAAAAGGATTAATATTTCCATTTGTTCCGGCTGTAGGTTGACCAATAATTGTGGCAAGATTATACCCTTCAATATAGCCCATGTAACTTTCTGCATAACTGATAGCTCGCCCATCAGTTATAAAAATCACGTTTTTGTCGCCCAAGTATGGTTTTTTGGTTTTCATCGCACCTATCCAATTGTGCTTTTCGTATCCTACTATTCTGTCGTAGTCAGGATATACAATTTGAGGTGTTTGCATCCATGCTGACGTTGTGTCATTAATCGCCAAAAGATGTTGAATTAAACCATGATTGCCTTTGGGGCGCCCTCTTAAATCACAGATAATTGAGTTGCAATCCTGCAGTTTAGGTAATAACATGGTAATAGTATCCATTTCAATGATATCCAGATTCAGATACCAAATCCCCTTTTCTATTTCTTTATATTTATTGCTATTCACCGATTGTCTCGACCACTGATATGGCTTAACGGTTCTTTTTAATTGATATTCATTTCCATCAATTACAAGCTCAATACAACTATCATAATCTCCCAATAAACTAATAGTGTTAGCTCTATAGTTCAGCCATCCCTCAGTTGCCGCTGAGATTCTCGAATAGGTCTCTTCAAAATACTGTTTTGAAGTTTTGCCATCGATATGAGTTACAATATCTCCTAATTTTATTGAGTCATTATCTTCTTCAACCCGTGTGATGATTAACTTATTCTCGACCCACTCCCAAGCAATCGGAGGAGCGTAAGCTGAAGTCATTGGTTTATCATAAACTCTAATATGACCATCTTTAAGAGAAGCTGTGAATTTTTGAAGCGTAATTAAATGGTCTGATTTTGTTTCGTCAGAATAGCATCTTCGAAGTGCACTCTTAAATTCATCTTCCCAATTAACATCAACAACATCAAAATAGGGATAAAAGTGTTGAAACACATTATATACATTTATCACATTCCCTAATCGAGAGTACGAATTCTGAGTTAATGAATATTTAATGCGCTGTAATTCGTCTTGCAATTTTATAAGGTCATCGTGGTTTGCCTGCGGAAAGGTATAGTCATTATTACAGTAAAGCACTAGTGGAATCTGGCAGTATATACCATTGCCGATTTCTTTAATGATGCATTCATTAGTATCCGGTTGATAGTTGAAAAGTTGGATACTACTTTCATCATTACTTCTATTTATCCTTCTGCTTTCATAAGGTCTTCCTTTATTTTCCATCCCGATACTAACACCGAAATGTTGCCAATATGTTGACTTAAATCCTTCAAGACTGTCGGGTACAGGTAGGTTAGAATCAAATTCTGAAATATCGGATGAAAATCTAATTGTTGGAGCAATTGGTTTAAATAGGTTTTCTAAAACCTTAATAACATCACTCTGAGATTTACATTGGCCTATCTGAGTAGCACCGTATATCGAAAAGCTGTTCCAATCAAGCTGAGCAGCCTCATCACTTGGATGAAAATATTTGACATATCCGTATACCTTTGCGAAAGTAATTTGGTTTTCAATTCTTTTTGATTCTTTACTACAACCAATCAAGAGCAGTAAGAATATTGTTATGCAATAAATATGTGCTTTCATGTTATTTTTGTTATGCCCTCTAAATACCCAATAAACTGCTGCGTGTCACAATATCTGACACGCAGTCGTGTATCTTAATAATTTCAACCCAGTGTTAATAATCAAAGCTACTGCCGCCCAAAAACTCGCGTATAATGGAGGTGGGTGGTATCTGTGTGGCTTGTATCGGTTTAAAATAGCCAAAGAAATTCAGAAGGCGTCTGGCCTCGGCATACTCAGGCTGATTGGGCTGTACTTCCAGTAGCATGGGTTCTGCCTGTTGCTTTAGTACTGATAGCTCATAGAGCAGTGCCGTGTTAAACATCACATCGGCTTCTTCCTGGTAAGGGAAGATGTGTGCGTCTTCACCACGTCGTACGCTGGGCCAGCGGGCAATGGTGTTGCGGGCCGAGTAATTGCGGTATTT
The DNA here is from genome assembly GCA_947491945.1 of uncultured Carboxylicivirga sp. GTDB lineage: Bacteria > Bacteroidota > Bacteroidia > Bacteroidales > Marinilabiliaceae > Carboxylicivirga > Carboxylicivirga longa. Next base: position 225,139 of record CANLLN010000004.1, read on the forward strand.
GTAGTCGCGCACTATGCGTCTTATTAAGCGGTTATCAGTGGTGTGAATCAGGTTTTGATTATCGATGTTTACTGATGTAAGGGCTGACACGTAAATCTTAAACTTAGCAGTGTCGGGTATCAGGTGCGTTAGATGTGGGTTGAGGCCGTGAATGCCTTCCACAATCAGTATGTTATCCGGAGTCATTTGCAGCTTTTCGCCATCGTAATAACGTTGCCCGCTCTCAAAGTTAAACTTGGGTATTTCTACTTCATCGCCGGCCAGTAGGCCAATCAGTTGTTTATTAAATAGCTCAACATCCAGTGCATTGAGCGCCTCAAAATCAAATTCGCCATGCTCATCCAGGGGGGTGTCTTCACGGTTTACAAAGTAATTATCAAGCGATAGGTTTACTGGTTTCATGCCTGCTACCATAAGCTGTATGGCCAGTCGCTTGCCAAAGGTGGTTTTGCCGCTGGATGAGGGGCCACTGATTAAAATCAGTTTCACCGTTTTCTTACGGGCATCAATCATATCGGCAATGTGACCAATCTTTTTCTCGTGTAGTGCTTCGGAAATCTTGATTAGTGTAGTGGCTTTTCCGTTGGAGCACGACTCGTTGATATCGGCCAGGTTACGAACGTTAAGTACACGATTCCACTCGGCAAATTCCTGAAAGATGTCAAACATCTTGTTTTGTACCACTATGTCTTCAAGGGTATCGGGCTGCGTGCGCTTGGGTATTTGCAGCAACATGCCATTATAGTATTTAATGAGGTCAAACACCTTGAGGTAGCCCGTTGAAGGCACCAGATGACCATAGTACATGCCAATGTGTTTTTCCAGTTGGTGATAGGTGGTATATAACTGGCCACGATGACGGATGAGTGCTGTTTTATCGGCCTGTTTTTGTGCCTCAAAGCGTTCGATCACAGCTTCGGACTCCTCCTGATGTTGTATAAACGGCGTATCAGAGCTAATAATTTCTTTCATACGGTTCTGTATGGTCAGCACATCATCAATGGTCAGTTCTTCACCCTCGAGCAAGCAGTAGGTGCCTTTCGATACGGAATGTTCAATGCGAAGTTGTGCATTGGGAAACAGTTCATTGGCAGCTTTGTATAGTACAAGTGATAAGCTGCGTATATACATGCGCATTCCATCCGGGTGGCTTATATCAATATAATTTATTGTTTTAGGTTGATACACTTCGTACGATAAATCGCATAGCTTATTATTAACGTAAGCACCTAATATGGGGGTTTTTAATTTAATGCCACGGTCATTGGCTATCTCCATTAACGACGTGCCGGCTTCGTAGCAGCTTGTTTTATTATCGTTGATGCAGGTGATATGTACTTGTTTCATCTGATTATATTTTCTTTCAATCGCCATATGGAACTCGCCAGGAAATAATCATCCTTCTGTGTAAGCAACCCTCGCCCATGGCTCGTTTTATTTGTCTTTTTATCAACTAATAAAAATATAACTTTTTATGAAGATATCTTTATTTTTGCACAATACAATTTGATAAGAGTGGTAAGCTATGAAGATAGGGGTAATTGGGGGCGGTGCGGCCGGTTTTTTTGCGGCGATTACAGCAAAGGAGCATTTTCCGCAGGCTGAAGTAATTATTTTTGAGAAGTCGCGTAAGGTGTTGGCAAAAGTAAAGGTATCCGGCGGGGGACGCTGCAATGTTACTAATTCCTGCACTGACATACCGCAACTGTGTGCTGCCTATCCTCGTGGCGGGCGTAGTCTTAAAAAGGTATTTCATCAGTTTAGCACCACTGATGCCATGCAATGGTTTAAATCGCGCGGGGTTCCCCTTGTGGTGCAGGATGATGCTTGTGTGTTTCCCCGATCGCAGGATTCGCAGAGTATCATTGACTGTTTCTTAAGAGAGTGCCGGCACTTGGGCGTGAAAATAAAGACGCAGGCAGGTATTGCTGCCATCCGGCCTCAAGCGAATGGCCTAATGTTGCATTTTAAGGATGAGAACTACGCACCTGCCTGTTTCAATAAGGTAATTGTAACCACGGGTGGCTCACCTAAGCGTGTTGGTTTGAACTGGTTGGAGGATTTGGGCCATCAGATTGAAGCTCCTGTTCCTTCCTTGTTTACTTTTAATATGCCCACTGAAAAGGTTACAGCCTTAATGGGGGTGGTTGTGGAGAATGTTACGGTGGCCATTCAGGGGAGTAAGCTAAAAGCCCAAGGCCCCTTGTTAATTACTCACTGGGGTATGAGCGGGCCGGCCATACTTAAGCTTTCGTCTTATGGTGCCCGTTTGCTTAATGAGCTCAACTATCGGTTTAAGGTACAGGTGAATTGGTGTAACGATGCTTCCAGTGAGGAGGTGAGAGATGTATTAAACAAGATCACAACTGAGCATCCCAATAAGGTACTGGTAAACGTTAAACCTTATGGTCTTTCAGAGCGACTGTGGATTTTCCTATTGGAGAAATGTGATTTGCATGCCCGAAAGAAATGGGGTGAGCTGGGCAAAAAGGGACTCAATAAGCTGAGTAATATTCTGATGAACGATGCGTATGAAGTGCAGGGTAGTGCAAAGTTCAGGGATGAATTTGTGACCTGTGGTGGTGTTAGTCTTAAGAGTATTAACCTGAAAACTATGGCCAGCAAAGCTTGTGAGGGTTTATATTTTGCCGGCGAGGTGCTTGATATTGATGCCATCACGGGTGGCTATAATCTACAGGCGGCCTGGTCAACAGGCTATATTGCAGGGCAGCTCAGGTGATACCAGTACCTCCCAAAACCTCTTCCCTTTACTCCTGAGAGTAAGGGAAGTAGGCCGCCAAAGACGGTGGGAATGGGTTCGGCATATTTTTTTAGCTTGTGATTTGAAGCCTAATTTATTCAAGAAGTTCGTCTGCAATGACGCTGCTAATGGTTATAAATATCATTTGCTTAACCACGAGTGCAACATCCAGATGGTTTTCTCTTGTTGGCTGATATAATCGCTAAGCAATGTAATGGTGCCCTCGTCCTCTGCATCCTGCGCCAATGGTAATATGGCTTTCTCCAGCTGTACAAGGCTTGCCAGGTTTTCCAGTGTCGTTTCCATGCATTGCTGCCCGTCGCTTACATCCTTGGCTGTTTGCAGTGCTGCTGTGTCAAGATAATCGGCAAAAGAATGCATGGGCGTACCTCCCAGTGTCAGAATACGCTCGGCAATTTCATCTATTTTTACAACTGCATCATTGTATAACTCCTCAAATTTAAGATGCAACTCAAAGAATTTTTCTCCCTTCACATTCCAATGAAATCCGCGCAGGTTTTGATAGAATATTTGGTAGTTAGCCAGTAGTTTATTGAGTTTTGTACTTAGCTGTTCGCTCTCTTGTTTTTTAAGGCCTAATAGTTCATTTATCGTTTTCATAATATTGTGTTTTTATTAGTTTTATTTTCTATTACAAATATATTGATTGCATCATTATCGATCAAATAGATAATTTTTATATATTGCATCAGTATAAACTATAATAACTGTAGAACAGATGCTTGGACTGAACTTGCAGCAATTAGAATACCTGGTGGCTGTGGATAACTATAAGCAATTTACCATTGCGGCTGAAAAATGTTTTGTTACGCAGCCTACCTTGAGTATGCAGATAAAGAAAGCGGAGGAGCAACTCGATATTGTAATATTTGATCGTACGAAACAGCCCATTCTGACAACACCGGTGGGGCAGAAAATTATTGATCAGGCTCGTGTTGTAATCAATGAGTACAACCGGCTTGAAGAGATAGTCCGCGAGGAGTCGGGGCGCATCGAAGGAAGCCTTAAGGTGGGTATTATCCCTTCTTTGGCACCTTATCTGCTGCCGCTTTTTGTGGGTCATTTTAAGAAGAATAACCCCTTGGTGCGGCTTACGTTTAAAGAGATGATTACCGAAGAGTTGGTAAAGGCCCTCAAACAGGATCTGCTGGATGCAGCTATTTTGGTGACGCCGCTGGATGAGCACGACATTATTGAGCAGCCGCTTTTTTACGAGGATGTACTTATCTATGCCAACCCCAACCACCCTTTGCATAAGGCGGATAGCTTGAGTGTAGATATGTTAACGCCAACCGGATTATGGCTTTTGGATGAAGGACATTGCTTTCGGTCGCAGGTGCTAAATGTATGTCAGTTACAGGCAGATATTAGTTCGGTGTCGCCGTTAAATTTTCAAAGTGGCTCGCTCGATACTATTCGTAAAATGGTGGATACTGAAGGGGGTTACACCTTATTGCCGGGCTTGGCTACTGAAGAGCTGGCATTTGATTTGCATAAGCATGTCAAAGAGTTCGAGTCGCCGGTGCCCCTGCGGGAGGTGAGCCTTGTTTATTCAAGGGCTTTTTATAAGCGTCTTTTACTTAACCGGCTCTCGGACTCTGTGCGGGCATCAGTGCCCGATGAAATGCTGCACAAAGACCGTGGGCACATAGTAGAGTGGAAATAAGTGTTGGTTTAGTAGAAAGATACGCAACCATTGCAAAGTTTATCCGACTATGAGGGTGTATCATCGATTGAATCGTTGATCGTAATATTTTTATAACAATCTGAATTAAATGAATAGAACTATGAAAATGAAACTGGGGATGTTATTTAGTGCTTTTGCGCTAATATTTATGTTGGGAGCTTGTAATAGTGATGATGATATGTTTGGCACTATTGTGCCCAATGAGGCTACTTGTTTGTATGAATTAAGTTATGTGGAGCCATCAGGAGATAACGCAACGGGTTATTATAATCCAGTGGGTCTCTTTGTTGATGGTGGCAATCAGCGCGCTCAGCTGGCCGATGGATATACAGTATCCTTTAACAACAGTGAGTTGATATTTAACAGTGGCGTGGGTTATTATATGGCTTCAAGCATCCACGAGGGCAGTTATGGCAGCGTTTCGCCTGTTTTTGTGCTGGCTGATGAAGCAACGGGAGCTGCTGCCTCAACATCAGTGATTATTAATCCCATTGCGCCGGCGGACGTTCCTAATATGGAATACGGAAAAGATTACACAATCACATGGAGTGGGTCGCCGATTTCTGAAGATGAGCTGATTGTAGCGCATCTGTACGCGGCTGGTCAGGAGAAGTATAAGCCTTTGGCAACCACTTCAGTTAAGTATGACGCCGAGCAAGCCAATGGATATACTATTACTTTCCCAAATTCAGACCTGGGATACTTTCAAATTAATGAGAAATACACGCTTGTGTTGGTGCGCATCACAGAGAAGAAGATGCCCGTAATGCCGGTGGAATTCTCACCGAGTGAGATCATTGCCCGCGGTGCTTACTTTACGGCACCGGCGCCGTTAACAATGGATGATGTTCAGTCATAATGAGGAAGTGCGCTTCAAAATAATAGCTCTTGATGTAAAATAAATACCAACCGGGTCCGGATGTTTTAAGCATCCGGATCCGGTTTTTTTATGATGGCAGGGTAAAGCCGTTCCATCTCATCGTGAGAAATGTTTAGTTGACTGTTAATCTCCTTAAGATCGGGCACATTCTTTCGAAGATATTGGCAGACTTTATTTAGTGTTGACAGGGCTCGTAATGTCTTTAGCAAATTATTGTTGTATGGATGATAGCCCGGTTTATTGATTTTCTTTCCTGGTATATCTGGTACTTGGCTAAGCCTCGATGGCACAGGGTCAGCACCTGCCTTAATGGTGATGATCAGTGTGGAGTCGTTGGTGCATAGGTGAGCATGTGCTGCACGCTGCCTGGCATAAGCGGTGAGTGGTTTTTCGTATTCTCTTGCTCGGTTGGAGTATTGGTGACGATGGTTATGCGCCCTTTCTTCCTGGTTTATAGCTGCCAAGTTTATTTGGAGGTGTTTGAATTTTTTCGCCTGTTTGCGAAGTTGTTGAGGTAAATTTATACGTGTGTGGCTTTCATATTTATCCGGATGAAAATAGAAATAAAGCAACGTGTCGATGGAGGTATCTACTGTGGTTTTTTCTGCCCAGTGGGGGTGTTCTTTAGCTTTGCTAATACTCACGTAGGCTTGTACTTCATCTTTTCGATGGCCACTAAGCGTGTAACCAGCCGATAACAGGCGGATGGATAATTGGCGGGAATCGGCTCGGCGGGGAAAAATTAAATCACCCGTTTGTTCGTTAAAGCTTACACCCGATGGAAAGTGGTAGGTATTTCCTTCCTGCCTCCAGGCTTGTGGGTTTGGCCCCAAAAGATTCACCATACTTTGTAGTTTATTTTCAGCCTTGGTTATTTTGCGGTAGGTGGCCTCAGCTTCTCGTTCAAGGCTGTTCACTCGCCTGGTTTTACTGCTCAGTGTAGTGAGTTTGGCATCAATCAGTCGCTTTCGATGGTTGATGGCATTTTGGTTACCGGGCGTAAGCTTCAGTAAGCTGTCGATCTCATTTTCCAGCACGGCAATCTCTTTCTCCGTCTGTGTTTTACTATCAATGGCTTTTGTAAGCGGGCTGTGATCATTAATTTTTTGCAGAGCATCAATAATATGTATCTGTCGGTACTGTTCAATGCGGTCGATGTGCGATATGCCTTTGCCGCTATGGCCATCCGGTGTGAGGCTCATGGTGGAATAGTCGGCAAACAGATGATAGCTTAAGGTGTCGTCGATGATGATGAGCATGGGCTTAAACGATGAGTCAAGGCCCCAGAGCGATGTGTGCAGGACTGTTGAAGCGCTCCCCGGCAAGCATAACTCTTTCTTTAAATGCGTTTGTAATTGCAATTGCTCATCATGCACTCTGGTTGTATAGGTAAACAGGCCAATGCCTTTGCTGTACCAGCGTTGCGTGCTATCCTTCGGATGGGGCTCCCATTCGTTTAAGAGGCCGGCCGTTCCACTGCCCTCACCGGCAGCTAAAAAGGTAGTACTTTCAAGTTCTAGTCCGCCTGAGAGTATCCTGAAAAAGTATTGGCTGCGCTGAAAACAGTAATCCGAAATAATGTCACTCCAGGTATTGAGCAGTAGCTTCTGCGTTTCGGCATCTATTTTTAGCTTCTCAAGTTGTTCTATTTTTTTAAAGATGGGTAGCGAAGGATGGGTTACACTTGTGAGTGTTTTCTCTCTCTTTTTACTGCTCATTCGTCGGGGTAACCGGGTAATGATGGGGTCTTGCAGTGTCTGAATGAGGGAATCATTAGCATTTGCACGCTGGTAAATATGTTTTTTTAATTCTTCGTTGAGCTCCCACAGGGTAATTTTGATGGCTGCTTCTGAAATAAGTCCGTTGGACGAGCCCTGAATGCTGTCGTAGTGAATAAGCAGACTTTGAGGATGGTAAATCTGGTAACGGCCGATGGCGTCGTAATCGAGCCCGGGATTCATCGTCGATACCCGATGAAAAGGACGTGTGTCAAACTCGAAATAGTGTTGCCAGTTTTGCTTTAGCACCGGTGTTTTTTGTACGATGCGGTACAGCCAGGCCGCTTGTTCGGCATCCAGCCTGTCTTGTGCCAGCAGGCTAAATATCGAAAAGAGAAGTGCTATGGTAAATTTTAAGTGCATGGTAAAGTAGCTTGTCCTATCTGGCAGTACGTTTTGAAAGTTTTCCATTATTTAAGTACTTACGGAACGTTTCTTTATGAGTGCCACGCGATGGAGAACCGTTCCATAAAACATTTTTAAGGAAGCACTAAGATAGAAAAGATATTTTTACTTAAACCTTTAGCTATCTTTGCGGCATGCAACAATTACGTAAATCAAGTCAGGTCGCTCTTCGTCAGCTCAATATTCATTCGCTTAACCAGATGCAGGAGCATACTTTTGCATGCGTTGGTAGTGGACAGGATGCAGTGCTGTTATCACCCACCGGCTCAGGTAAAACACTGGCTTTCCTTTTGCCTTTAATCGAGCAGTTGGATAGCAAAGCCGAACAAGTGCAATTGCTTATTTTGGTGCCGGCCCGGGAGTTGGCCTTGCAGATCGAACAGGTGGTTAAAAGCCTGCGCACGGGTCTGAAGGTGAATTGTTGCTATGGAGGCCATGCCATCCGCACCGAGATAAACAACCTAAAGCATCCGCCGGCTGTTTTGGTGGGTACGCCGGGGCGTATTGCCGATCACCTAAGGCGCCAATCTTTTGATCCCTCCGCGATCCGGCTCTTGGTGTTGGATGAGTTCGATAAAGCACTCGATTTAGGGTTTCAGAAAGAGATGAAAGAAATCATTGGTCAACTAAATGGGTTGCAACAGCGTGTGTTGACTTCGGCTACCACCATGGAACAGATACCTGAATTTGTTGGGCTGAAAGAGGTTGAGGTGCTTAATTATATTGAAGACGAGCCCACGCCGGAAAAGTTGGCTGTGCGGGGTGTGCGTGCCGAAGGACGCGATAAGCTGGCTGTATTTGTACGTTTAATCAGTCACCTGGGCAATGCACCCATGCTGGCTTTTGTTAACCATCGCGAAGCGGCCGACCGTATCAGTAATCATCTTACCCAGCAGGGAGTAGCGCACGATGTGTTTCATGGTGGTATGAAGCAGGAGGAACGGGAGCGGGCTTTGCTGAAGTTCCGAAACGGCAGTCATCATCTTTTGATCACAACGGATTTGGCTTCGCGTGGGCTTGATATACCCGAAATTAAATATGTACTCCACTACCATCTGCCTTCTAAAGAAGATGCCTACATTCACCGTAATGGGCGAACCGCACGCATGCATGCCGAGGGCGTGGCCTATCTGATCATGGCCGAGGATGAGCAGGTACCTGAATACATTAAAGACACGGTTTGTTTTGATGAGCTTGCTGCCGATCTACCATTACCTGCCTTGCCCGAGTGGCAAACCATCTACCTGGGTAGTGGTAAAAAGGATAAAATTAATAAGGTGGATATTGTGGGCTTATTCTTAAAAAAAGGAAAGCTGCAAAAAGAAGAGTTGGGATTAATTGACGTGCTCGATCATAGTGCTTTTGTGGCTGTCAAACGCAGTAAAGCCAAAACTTTGTTGCAGACCTTGAAAAATGAGCGCATTAAGGGTAAGAAGTTAAAGCTGGAGATTTCCAGGTAAATCATAAACTCTTAAGCCAGAGAGAAAAAAAGTGGTCGTACACTTTGTATAAACCCTTTTCGTAATATATCATTTCCTTGTTGACCAAAGTGCTAAGTGCGGTATTGACCGAGCTGGCCGACGGTAGTTTGTGTTTTTGTATAAATACCTGAGCATTAGGCTGCTCCACCCCGCTCTCTTTGGCAATGGCTTTAGCTAATTGAAACTGATTATTGGTAAGTAAGTTGCGATAGTTGATAAAGATATTTTCGCGTTCTTTCAGTATGCCATAGCAGGCATCATAAAGTATTTGGTGGGTGTAGCGCCTGGTGTTTACTGCAAATACTTTATTGAAGAAATATTGGACATAAAAGGTGTAGTTGTCCAATATATCAAGCCATTCTTTAATCAGAGCAATGTCAATATGCTTTTTACCCAGTGTAAAGTGGTGATGGACAAAGGAAGCATAAGTATTTGTGTTAATGCGGTTTAGGTATAGTATTTCGCTGCTTTGATAAAAGGGGCGTGAGCTATTTGTAAACATCGTTTCGAGAATATGCTTGCTGCTGCCTGAAAAGATAAAGCGTATATCCGGATATTCCTGGCTAAATTTCCTAAACCAGGCTTCCACATTCTTTTCCGGGTAGGTACTTATCTGTTGAAATTCGTCAAAGGCAATGATGAAGGGGTGCTTATGGCTGCCAATGTAGCTAAATAGTAGGTTAAGATCGTTGATAGATTCATTTTCCGACTTGTATCCAAATTCTAGTTCGGGTGCACCCGTAATGGCATTAAACGATAGTTTGGCTTTAATTCCACTGATTAATTCGCTTATATTTTCAAGAAAGCGTTTGCTTCTTTGTCGTTCGAACAAAAGGAGTGATGTGCTGATTTCTTTCACCATATCACTTAAATTTGTGGTTGACATAATGTCTAAATACAGTGTATTTTGTATGTTCTTTTCTCGATTTATATGGTATAAAAGATGCTTTATCAATCCGGTTTTACCTATTCTTCGTAGCGAAATTAAGGTGATGTTACGGCCATTTTCTATGGCGTTGATTAACTTTTGCACCTCTATCTCTCTGTCGCAGAATAGTTCCGGAGATTTGTAGCCGTATAATAAAAATGGATTTTTCATATTCTTTTAATTTATTACGTAATTTACGTAACGCAAAACCCGTAACGCAATTTACGTAATAAATAGCAAAATAAAAACTGTACTTACGATAGCTTAGCACCTTCATAAATCCATACTCCCTTTCTGCCGTCCTGTGCCTGTCGATACATGGCTTCGGCTACATCGCTGGCTTTTATGGCTCTGTATTTCCGCCAGGGCCATTGCAGAAAGGGCTTCAGTAAGTACATTGCTTTTTCCGATAGTTTTTCTGCCAAGCGAAATTCCCGACGATCACCCAGCAGCAGCGAGGGTCTGAAAATATGCAATGTCGGTAATTGCAGCGCCCTTAGCTCGTTTTCCATCTGTCCTTTTGTACAAAGGTAAAAATTAGCGGCCTGCGCATTGGCACCCACCGAACTAATAACTAAAAAGCGTTGGCATTGTTGCTTTTTTGCCCATCGCCCCAGTCTTACCACATGGTGCTGATCAACTTCTGTAAAGGCTTTTTTACTGCCTGCTTTTTTAATGGTTGTGCCCAGACAGCAAAAGACATCTTCAAATGTTTCAGGACCGCTATATCGATCCAGATGCTTAAACTGAATTAGCTCCTGAGTGAGTTTAGGATGGCTAATGGGTAGATGCCTTCGAACCAGGGCGTGCACACCGGCATAGTTCGAACTGTTTAGTAAGCGGGTCAATAGTGCCTGACCCACCAGGCCGGATGCACCGGCAATAAGGGCTCGTTTCATTTTTCGAAGTTACATAAAATTAAAGGTAGTTTCTTATTAATGGAAATGTAACAAGAATGTAACATTGGCTTAACAGGGCTGTAATACCGCAGTCCTATGTTTGCAGCAGGAAATAATAGAACAGCACACAATTTTATTGAGACAATATTAATAAATTATCAGCACAGGATATGAAAATTAGACTATTAACATTAGCAGTCATGGCCGTTATCGGATTGAACATGGCGGGTACAGCTCAGGAAAAGACAAGCTTTAAAGCCTCGGGTAAGCCAACTTTTAAAATCTTTTCGAATTACCACAGCACCATAACTGACGGCAAGACATATAACCAATTTGAATTAACCAGGGCTTATTTAGGCTATCAGCATCAATTCAGCGAAAACTGGTCAGGTAAATTAATCTTTGATGTGGGTAACCCAAAGGATGGTGGCGGCCTGGAGATGACGGCCTATGTAAAAAATGCCTTATTGAGCTATAAGAAAGATGCCTGGACGGTTAATTTTGGTATGATCAGCACGACATCTTTCAAAACGCAGGAAAAGTTTTGGGGCTATCGTTATCTACTAAAGTCCTTTCAGGATGAGTATAAATTTGGTGCGAGTGCCGACCTGGGTATCAGCGCCGCCTATAAGTTCAATGACAAACTGAGTGCCGACCTGATTCTGATCAATGGAGAAGGCTATAAAAAGCTGGAGCAGGACAGTATTTTTACCATAGGAGCCGGTATTACGCTTAGGCCTTTAGAGCAACTAGCATTGCGTGGCTATTTCGAAACAACTACAAAGGATGAGGGAGCCATTAAGCGCCAAAACAGCTTGGCACTTTTTGCCGGGTATCAGCTTAAGAAGCTATCCATAGGTGCCGAATTTAACAAGCAGTTTAACCATGGCATGGAAGAAGGGCTTGATATGACTGGTTACTCATTTTATTCAACACTGAAGCTTAAAGCATCAAAACTATTTGCCCGTTTCGACATGCTGGAGTCTGAAAATGATTGGAATGCCGCTAAGGATGGTAACCTGTTTGTGTTGGGTGCCGAGTTCAATCCGGTTAAGGGCATTAAAATCAGTCCCAACTATCGAAACTTCTCACCCTCGGCAACAGGTAGCGCCAAGGTGGATTACATCTATGTGAACTGCGAAATTAAATTTTAGAAATAGGAAACGTGCCATGAGCATAGCAGATCAGGCATAAGCATGACCTATATAGCGCGTTTTATATGACAATTGTAAAAAAATAAGACAATGAAAAAATTATTAACCATTCTCTTGATCGGTGCCGTAATGGGCGCATGTCAGACAGGCAATAAAAAAGGAGCAGATAACAAGGCATCCGATTCAGTTAGTATTGCAGCGGCTGGAGCAACCTTCCCAATGCCTTATTATAATATGATTATTAAAGATTACATTGGCAAAACCGGTACTTTGGTAACCTATGGCGGTATTGGTTCGGGCGGTGGCATCAAAAGCCTAAAAGACAAGGTAGTTGATTTTGGTGCGACTGACGCCTTCTTATCCGATGCTAAAATGGCCGATATGCCTGCAGAAATAGTGCATATTCCCACTTGTTTAGGCGCTGTTGTTATTGCTTATAATCTGGAGGGTGTAGAAGGACTTAAACTGACGAGTGAATTGCTGGAAGGCATTTTTATGGGAAAGATTACCAATTGGAACGATAGCCTTATTAAAGCTAATAACCCAGGCGTAAACCTCCCTGATTTGGCCATCACCTTCGTGCACCGTTCGGATGGTAGCGGTACCACTTATATTTTCAGCGATTATATGAGTAAGATAAGTGCAGCTTGGGCCGATCAGGTGGGAACAGGTAAATCCTTACAATGGCCAGTGGGCATGGGTGCCAAAGGTAATCCGGGTGTAACCGGCACCATTAAATCTACAGTGGGTGCCATTGGTTACGTAGGTAGCGAGTATGCTTTTGCCCAAAAATTGCCGGTGGCCTTACTGCAAAATCAAAGTGGTAATTACATCGAGCCTTCCATTGCGTCAATCAGTGCAGCAGCTCAGGGCGCCTTGCCTGCCGATACACGTGCCATGCTAACCAATTCGGACGATGCCAATGCTTATCCAATCTGTGGTTTTACTTGGTTAATACTTTACAAAGAGCAGGCTTATGGTGGACGAAGTAAAGCCCAGGCCCAGGCAACACTTGAGTTTTTAGATTGGGTAGTGAGTGCTGATGCACAGGGCGTGGCTGAAAAAGTTAACTACGCACCACTTCCCGCTAAAGCAGTGAATCAGGCAAAATCAATATTACGCTCAGTTACCTTCAATGGCGAAGCTTTATTGAAGTAAGGACCTACCGGAGTAAAAACATAAGCTATTGGAATAAGATGCCCTCAGGGTCTTATTCCTGTAGCTTACAACAACAGAGATAATGAAGTCCGATACGATAACCAAATACGTATTATTAGTTTCATCAATTGTTATTTTATTGGTTTCGGCCGGTATGGTTTTTTCGCTGATTGGCGATGCGTTGCCGGTTTTTGAGAAATTTGGTTGGCGGTTTATCACATCAAGCGAATGGAATCCCACTGAAGGCAGAGAAAATTACGGAGCCTTGCCTTTTATTGCAGGTACCTTAAGTACCTCTATTTTGGCACTCATCATTTGCCTGCCCATGGCCTTTGCCACTGCCCTGTTTTTAGCCGAGTATTTTAAAAAATCATCCCTTTCAACCATCATTGGCTCCATGGTCGATTTATTGGCAGGTGTACCGTCTATTGTTTATGGCTTGTGGGGATTTTACACCCTGCGTCCTTTCATTGTTTCGCTGGGGCTCGATGCGCAGGGCTATGGTATTTTTACCGCAGGCCTGATTCTGGCCATCATGATTATTCCCTATGCTACCTCGCTGAGCGCCGAAATTATTTCCATGGTGCCCAACGAGCTTAAGGAGGCGGCTTATTCTTTAGGAGCCACCCGTATGGAAGTCATCTTTAGTGTGGTACTGCCCAATGCCCGTTCGGGTATTGTTGCCAGTTTCATCCTGGCCTTTGGCCGGGCTTTAGGCGAAACCATGGCGGTTACCATGCTCATCGGAAATGCCAATATCATACCTACCGGACTATTTAGCACCGGCAACAGTATGGCCAGTGTCATTGCCAATCAGTTTGGCGAAGCTGATGGTTTAAAATTGAGTGCCTTAATAGCCATTGGTCTTTTATTATTTGCAATAACAGGTATTGTAAATGCCATTGGTAAACTGGTTATTAAAAAATTGTCTTAATTGATTATAATAACATGGAAAGCGAAATAAGGGCAGTAGATTACAGCGCCAAAAGCACTTACCGTAATATTAAAGATAAACTATTTTTATGGGGAGTGATTGTTGTATCCATCATTACTATTTCCCCCATTGTGCTCATTATTGGGCAATTAGTATTTAAGGGTTTTAAGCAGATTAATTTCTCTTTTTTCACAGAAGTAACACCCAGTACCTACGAAGCCATGACGGCCATTGCCAATGGTGAATTAATTCCGGGAGGTATCGTTAATGGTATTACCGGCACCCTGCTGATTGTTGCCATTGCCGCCTTAATAGCCATTCCTGTGGGTATTTTAATTGGCTTGTTCTTATATGAAAATAAGGGTAAAATATATGCCAACCTTATTCGTAACCTTTCGGATATACTGCAGGGTGTTCCCTCTATTGTTTTGGGTCTGATTGCTTATTTGTGGGTGGTAAAGGGGGTTACCCAAGGTTATTCGGCCCTGGCAGGGAGCGTGGCTTTAGCCATTATGATGTTACCTCTGATTATTCGCTCAACAGAAGAAACTATGCTGATGCTACCCGGTTCGTTAAAAGAAGCCGGATTAGCTTTGGGGGTGCCGTATTATAAAGTGATTCTGCGGGTTTTGATACCTTCTGGTTTGAGTGGTTTGTCCACGGGCATTTTACTGGCCATATCGCGCATCCTGGGCGAAACGGCGCCACTTTTGTTAACCACGCTGGGTAACCCTATGATTAACTGGAATCCGGCAGAGCCAACAAGTGCTGTTCCGCTGCTGATATGGGATTTTTATAACGACCCTAACATGGCAGATTTAATCTGGAGCTCTTCCCTCTTTTTGATGGGCTTTGTATTAACCCTGAATATTATTGCAAAGCGAATTGCAGCTAAACACTAAGGAAATTATAATTATGAATAATAATATAGACATTGTTAATAACCCGGTTCTTTCCATCAAAGACTTGTCCATCGCCTATAATAAGGCCGATAAATACGCTGTGAAGGACATTAATGTGACCATTAAAAAAAATGCCATCACGGCTATTATGGGACCATCAGGTTGTGGTAAAAGTACCTTGTTGCGCGCCATTAATCGGATGCACGAGCTGTATCCGGATATTAAAACGGTGGGTGATATTTATCTGAACGAGGAAAATATCATGAAGATGTCCACCATTCATTTAAGGCGTAATATCGGTATGGTTTTTCAGCGGCCTAACCCTTTTCCAACCATGAGTATTTATGATAATGTATTGGCAGGCTACAAGTTAAATGGCATTCGGCTTAAAAAGACTGAACGCGATGATATTGTGGAACGTTCCTTATCCAATGTGGCTCTGTGGGACGAGGTGAAGGATGCCTTGCATAAAAAAGGAACCTTTTTATCCGGCGGTCAGCAGCAGCGCTTGTGTATTGCCCGTTCCCTGGCTTTTCAGCCGGAGGTAATATTATTGGATGAGCCAACGTCGGCATTGGACCCCATTGCCACATCCAAAATAGAAGATTTGCTGGTTGAGCTTAAGAAAAACTATACCATTGTGATGGTTACCCATAATATGGCGCAGGCAGCGCGTATTTCCGAGTATTCCATGTTTATGTATTTGGGCGATTTGGTTGAATATGGTAAAACAAAGATGATGTTTACTAATCCGCGCGTCCGCAAAACGGAGGAATATCTGACCGGAAAATTTGGTTGATGAATAGGCTTATCCAGAATGGAGGTTTAATTATATCTCCAAAAATCTATGCGAAATCAACTTTTAACGATTAAGTACACCCTTAAAACCCTCAAAAATAATTGAGTATGTTACAAAAAGACAAGGCCCTAAAAAAGATAGATAAAGACTTTAAAAGCTACGCTGATTTAATGATGCAGCAGTTAACTGCACTGGAAAGGTTGGTGCAAACTGGGTATGAAAAGTTTGATGAAGAAATTAAGCAAATAGAGGCCACCGAGCAAAAGCTGGATATCTACGAGGTGCAGATTAGTGAAAAGATTATAAATGCCATCGTATTGCATCATCCGGTAGCTTCTGAATTACGTAACCTGATGGCCTGTTACCGCATTGTTATTAACATGGAACGTATTGGTGACCTGGTGAAGGATGTGGCCCGCTTTATTCAGAAAATTGAGGATTCTAAGTTGTATGGTGACCTGTCGGACTTCATTTTTAACATGATTACCGCTAGCAATAGCATGGTTGAAAAATCACTCTTGTCATTTATTAACAAGGACCGGGAGGCAGCTCTATGGACCATTAAAAACGATGAGGTGATTGATGAAATCTATAAGAAGATGTTGAAAAAGGGTATTAAAAAAACCAGTTTGCAGGATGAAGCGCGTGAGATGCTGGTGAACCTGATCAATTTCAAGAGTATTATCTCAAAAATTGAGCGCATTGGCGATCATGCCTGCCACATTGCCGAAGCCTCCATTTTTGCGCAGGACGGTAGAGATATCCGGCATCAAAACATGATGGAGTAAACAAGAGTTGGTATTTCCTTGTATATTCGTGTAAACTTTAATCGCATGAATGAAAGTAAGAAACGAATATTAATTATCGATGACGAGGAGGACCTTTGCGAAATATTGCAATTTAATCTCGAAAGCGAGGGCTACGAAACAGATATCGCATACTCAGCGGAGGAAGCGTTGAAAAAGGACTTGAAAGCATTCGATCTTTTATTAGTGGATGTGATGATGGGAAAAATGTCGGGTTTTAAGTTGGTTGATGTCATCCGTAAAGAGTTAAGACTCACGGTGCCCGTTATTTATCTGACAGCGCGGGGTGCAGAAAACGATGTACTGACGGGTTTTAACCTGGGAGCCGATGATTATATAACCAAGCCCTACTCGCTTAAGGAGTTGATTGCCCGCGTTAAAGTGGTACTGCGGCGTAATACTACCATTCAAGAGAAGAGTCGCATTATTGAACTTAAAGGCTTGGTTTTAGACCTTGACCGTAAAGGCCTGGCCATCGATGGAGAGCAGGTACCCTTGACTCGTAAGGAATATGAGATATTAAAATTATTTTTTGAACATCAATCCAGAGTATTTTCACGCGATGAAATTCTGCAGCTAATATGGGGCGATGATGTAATAGTGGCCGACCGAACCGTTGATGTAAATATAACCCGGCTTCGAAAGAAGTTGAAACATTATGGTGAGTATTTAAAGAACAGGCCCGGTCTTGGTTATTTTTTTGAAGTATAATCATTAATAATAGCGTGTTATGTTTTCTAAAGTCAGTTATAAACGTAGGTTGTTTATTTACTTTTTTTCTGTTTTTTCGGTCTTATTAGTATCGTTTTTGTTATTTCAGTACAAGCGCGAAAAACAGTTTAGAACTATGCAGCTCGAGAATACACTCGATGGTATAACGGATCTGACCAGCCGCTTTATTGAGCATAACAGCATTCTTGAGACTAAAAATTATGCGCTGCTGGATTCTTTAATGCAGATTGTGCCTACCCGGGATACCCGCATTACCCTAATCAATAGCGAGGGTCAGGTTCTGTACGATAACTTTGTAAAAAATTTAGAAGGTCTCGAAAATCATTTGCAGCGTCCCGAAATTCAACGGGCTAAATTTTCAAAATCCAATACAGGTTCCAACATCAGGCATTCGGCTTCAACCAATCAGAATTTTTTTTACTATGCACATAATTATGGAGCCTATTACATCCGGGCAGCCGAAGTGTACGACGAGGCGATTCAAAGCTTTTTAAAGGCCGATCATGCCTTTCTGATATTTATCGCCTTTGTATTTGTGGTTGCATTCGTTGTGTTATCCTTTGTAACTAGCAAGTTGAGCGAGAGTATTACCAAGTTGAAAGATTTTGCTATTAACCTTCAACAAAATAAAGGTGTCAACAGTAATATTCAATTTCCAAGCAACGAATTAGGTGTGATAGGTGATCAAATTGTCTCGATGTATAAAAATCTGGATGAGGCTAAGACCGCATTAAGCACAGAAAAAGAAAAGCTGATTAAGCATTTATTTGTATTGCGCGAAGGCGTCGGGTTTTTCTCTGCCGATAAAAAGGCATTGTTAACCAACAGTCACTTTGTACAATATCTCAATTTGATTGCCGAGCAGGCGTCCATCAACCCCGAACATCTATTTGAAATCAAAGAATTAAAGTCCTTACATAAGTTTATCACCAAGTTTGTGGATAAAAATACCGATGAAATCAACGCCAATAACCTGCCCCAAATGAGTGATACGCTCTTTAAAAATGGATACTACTTCGATATTAAGTGTATCGTTTTTCCGGATAAAAGTTTTGAGGTATATATTAATGATATAACCAAGTTGGAAACCCGCAAGTTATTGAAGCAGCAGATGACCTCCAATATTTCGCACGAGTTGAAGACGCCCACGACGTCCATTTTTGGTTACCTCGAAACCATCTTGAGTAATGCGGATCTACCGGCAGATAAGAAGGATTACTTTATCCAAAAGGCCTATGCACAAACACAACGACTGACTGAGTTGTTGGAGGACATTTCGGTGCTCAACAAAATTGAAGAAGCAGTGTCTAATTTTCAGTTTGAAGCCATTGCTATCAGACAGGTGGTGGATGAAGTACTGGATAATAATCAGGAGCGGATTGATAAAATTAATGCCCGTTTAAAGGTTGGCATCGATGATGCTGTGGTGGTCAAAGGCGATCGCTCTCTTCTCGAGTCAATCTTTGAGAATTTGGTGGGCAATTCCCTGAACTATGCAGGCGATAATATTACCATCGATATTACTATGTATCACCAGGATGAGGAGTTCTATTATTTTTCGGTTGCCGATAATGGTATCGGTATTCCGGAAGAGCATCTGGCACGCATCTTTGAGCGATTTTACCGTGTTGATGCCGGGCGCTCGCGTAAGTCTGGCGGTACCGGATTAGGATTAGCCATTGTGAAGCATGCCGTTAACTTGCACAAGGGGGAGGTGTCTGTTAAAAATGCCCCCAAGGGTGGTGCCGCATTTTTCTTTAGCCTGCCTAAGTCGGTTTCCTGATTATCGCTTGCTTTCATAAGCAGGGATACATACAATCTTTACATAATAAAAACGCTGTGACTTTTTTTCGGAGCCACAGCGTTTTTGTTATTTTCTATTGAGGATCAGGGTATTTAAGATCTGATTCGTCACTAAAAGCAACAGCGTATTGTTAGTACTCCCAGTCTAATCCGTACTGATCGCTGATGTCCAGCGGTGGCATGGGGCCGTCAAGGTCTTTAAGGTCTTTCACATACCAATCCATCCACGCTATCTGACGGTATAACACATCGATGCGACCTACTTGTTTGCGGTTGCCATGCCCTTCGCCAGGATATTGCACCAGGCGCACGGCAGGGTGTCTATTCATTTTCATACGGCGGTATAATTCAAGGCTTTGCGAGGGATGGATGCGTGGGTCGGCGGCTCCGCCATAGATGAGGGTGGCTGTTTTACTTTTATGAGCATGGTAAACCGGGCTGCGCTTTAAATTCATTTCCCATTGCTTCTCCAGCGGGTCGCCGCTGTGCACATACAGTTCTTCGTAGGCGATATCTGTAGTTCCTTTTTTACTAATCACATTGGTGATGCCCACAAATACCGCGGCTGCCCTGATATAATCGGTGTAATAGGTGGCAAACCAGGCGGATGCGTAGCCGCCATAGGAGCCACCGGCCATGCCCACACGGTCTTTATCAGCACCGTAATTTTCTACCAGGTAGTCAATGCCATCGGCCAGGTCATCAAACTCCTTACCGGCCGGGTCTTTAAAGCCCTGCATGGCAAAGTCGACGCCATAGCCCGTGCTGGCCCTATAGTTAAAGTAAGCAACCAGGTAGCCTTTGCCCGCCATCACTTGCCCGGGCGTTGAGTAGCCGCTGAGCCAGCCATTGCTATGGTGCGATTCCGGTCCGCCATGCACGTAAACAATTAAGGGATATCTTTTACCCTCCTGGTAGTCTACGGGCTTAATTAAAAGACCTTCGATGCGCATACCGTCGCGGGCACTGAATTTAATTATTTCTTGCTTGCCCAGCTTCGTCTGGGCCAATTGTGGGTTCAGGCTGCTTATTTTAACCGGGGCAGATTGCCCATCCCAATGGTAAATATTTGATTGATCGCGGGGCGTACTTCCGCTGAAGGCAAAGGAATCAAAGCCGGCTGAATAGACAGGAGCGCTGAATATTATGCCCTCTTTGGCCGCATCTAGCATCAGCTTTCTCTTTTCGTTTTTAATTGAAGTAGTAAAGAGTTTTGGATATACGCCTTCATGGGCAAGGTAGGCGATTTCTTTATTATTCTTCCAGGCGCACCAGCTGATATGTCCCCTGTAGTTACTAGGCGTAAGGTTGGAGGTTTCGCCATTGGCAAGGCTTACTTTGTACAGCTGACTAACAGCATGGTCGTTAATATTTAAGGCGCCGGTGTAGGCCAGGTGCTTGCCATCAGGACTGAAGCAGTAATTGCCCAGCTTACCTACGTTATTGAGTACCCGCTTACGCTTACCTGCTTCCAGGTCATACACATGTATTTTTCGGAACATATAGCGCTGATCGATAAGCTTCTGATCCGTTGCAGAATAAGCCAGCTGTTTGCCCTTCTGGTCAAAATTGAAGTCCCACACATTCCCTGTTTCTGTTAACTGATGTATAGCAGTTTGCATGAAGGCCTCATCCAGTTCAATCAGGAAGAGCCTATCGTTCTTTATGTTTTCCTCAAAAGTTATAAAGTCATAGCCCCGCTTCTTCAGTTCCTTCTCTTTGTCGGAAGAAGGTGTGGAGGAAAGGTAAGCAAAACCTTTGCCATTGGGATGCCACTGAAAGGTGTTAACGCCGTTTTCCTGATGGGTGACCTGTATGGCTTCGTCGCTATTTTCGGCAAGGACAAATATCTGATAGTGGCCTTTAGTTCTCTTTTTGAAAGCCAGATGCTTACCGTTGGGGCTCCAATGTGGAGCCCTTCCCTTAAGCTGATCACTAAATAGGGCCTTGCTTTGTCGGGTACTTACATCCATCACCCTGTATTCAGCATGCGAACCACCCGGTGCTTCGTTGGGTGTGCGGGGCTTGTAGACAGTATAAAGCAGTTGTTTGCCATCGGGGTGCATTTGCACGGTTCTGGCCCTTTGCAGCTGCAGCAGCTCAGCAGGCGATAACACGTTTTGTGCCTGCATGCCATAATTGGAGATGAAAATAATGAGCGCCAGCAAGAAAGTGGCATTATTAATTCGTTGCATAATTGTGGAATTTGAATTTGCTTAAAGATAAAAAGAATGTGACTGATTGGTTGGATATTGATCAGTATTTGTGCTGTGGTATATGTGCAAGGCACTGTTGTACAGTTTTTCAAAGGCCTTCCTTTTGCTTCGTTAAAAATGCTAGTTTTGTAAAAAAATATTAAAATGCCTTGGGAAAAAAGATGGTTTCAGTTCGCCGTGCTGCTATTACTGGGTTTGGTTTGGGGGAGTTCGTTTATCCTAATGAAGATCGGTCTGAAAAGTTTTACCAATATACAAGTGGCTACGCTGCGCATGGGTTTCGCTTCTATGTTTTTGTTGCCCTGGGCCCTTCGATACATCCGGACTCTAAAGCGGCCTGACGTACTGCCGCTTATTATTGCCGGCTTTGTGGGTAATTTTATACCGGCCTTTCTCTTTACCACGGCTCAAACACGCATCGATAGCTCGCTGGCAGGTATGCTTAACTCTTTAACACCCGTTTTCACTTTGCTGCTCAGTGTGTTGGTTTTTCGTATAAAAAGCCGGCTTAGCCAGTTTATTGGCATTGGTATGGGTTTGTTGGGTGCATTGGGCTTAATTGTATCGGGCGAGGATGTGGCGCTGAGTAACCTTAATGCTTATGCTTTTTTTGTGGTGGCTGCCACAATTTGCTATGCCGTTAATATTAACGTAGTGAAAGCCTATCTTACGCACCTCAGTGGAATACGGATTACCGCCCTGTCCTTCTTCTTTTTTGGTCCTTTGGCTGCCGTCATTTTTTTCAGCACCGATATTCAAGCTGCCACACTGAATGCCCATTGGCAGCTTCACCTGGGAGCCATGATTTTGCTCGGACTTGTGGGTACGGCAAGCGCCATGCTGCTGATGAATACGCTCATAAAATACAGCTCGCCGGTGTTTGCCTCCTCCGTAACCTATGTGATTCCAATCTTTGCCATTATGTGGGGATTGTTAGATGGTGAGCAGGTTACCGCTTATCACCTACTGTTTATGGGTGTTGTGCTGTTCGGCGTGTACTTGATTAACCGGGGGAAGTAAGGTGCAGACGGAGATTTCATGGCGTTTTCTTATTTCTAACATTATAAACTACTCTATACGCCTTAAGGGCGTCTGATATTGGCATTCTTTTTTTAGTAGCCAGATGAAAATATTGTTGTTCTATGAAACGGCTCTCTATTACACAGCACTGGTAAAGAACTGTTCGGTCGGTACTTAATTAATAGTGTGCTTTTACAACTACCTACTCGTCATGCGAATAATTATAAGTATCATAACAAAGCCCTGCCATAAGATTATCCGTCCTTAAGGCAGGGCTTTTTTTGACTCAATACTATATCGACAAATCGTGAGTTGAATTATTTAAGTCGGCATGACGAATACTTTATTTTTTGCGCCTTGCAAATCAGTCCCACTACTCATCTCTTCTAATACTTACTTGGCTGGAACGTTATTTAAAGTTTTGGTGAATTCCATTTAACCTTCAGGTAACATTCCGTGAGTTCTTTTGCAGCGATTAATAAATCGAATGGAAACATAAACCCAAAAACATGATGTTACAATGTGAAGAGAGTGATTGATGATGGAGTAAGCGTTTATTAAAACCAAAAGCAGGACATGCGCCAACATGTCCCACAAAAAAGATTAAAATTTAAAACACGACAAAATTATGAAAAAAGAATATTTTTTCATTGAATACCGTAATTTCATGCCAGTATCGAAATGGTTAAAGATTACAAAATTAGCCACCTTGTTACTTTTCATGGGAACCTTACAAGGTTTTGCTCTCAATGGTTCAGACCAGACAGAAGAGGAGTTTAAAAAAGAACCAGGTGCGAATGCATTAGCCTTGCATGAATCAATTGTGAATAGTGAAGACCAGGTTGGTAAGCTGCAGGATGTTCAGCTGCTTACCGGTAAGGTTATTGATGCTTCTGGTGAGCCGATTCCTGGCGTAACCGTTTCCTTAAAAGGCACAACAATCGGTACGGTCACCAATTTTGACGGGGAATTTACCCTTTCAACAGATCAAACGGGCGACGTGCTGTTATTTTCTTTTATAGGTATGAAAACGGTTGAAGTGCAGATTGACAACCGCGAAGTCTATGAAGTGGTGATGCAGGACGAGACTGTTGGTCTTGAGGAGGTTGTAGCCATTGGTTACGGTAAGGCTAAGAAAGGCGAATTGTCAACGTCCATCGCCACGGTAGAAGGGGTTGAAAAAATGAGCAGCCGTGCCATTAAGTCAACCGAAGATTTTCTGCAGGGCAATGTGGCCGGCGTAACAGTGGTGCAAGATGGTGGCGACCCCACGAGCACCCCCAATGTGGTGATTCGCGGAGTCGGTTCGGTAAACAACGAGTCGCCCCTGTGGGTGGTGGATGGCATGCCTTATTATGGTGGGCCTTTAAACCCGAACGACATCGAGAGCATGACCATTTTAAAAGATGCGGCATCGGCTTCTATTTATGGTGCACAGGCTTCTTCTGGTGTTATAGTGGTCACCACAAAAAGTGGTAAAGAAGGTAAGCCAAAGGTGAATGTGGATCTTTACACGGGTGTGCAAACAGCCAATAAGCTGCCAACGCCCTTAACGGCTCAGGAGCAGAGCATGGCTTACAATATTGCCACCGATAACGCGGGACAAGGACGTTTGCCGGCGCACGACGCGGCTCAAAACCCATGGGGTGCTGTAAACCGTACCAACTGGGTGGATGCCATCTTTAGAAACGCCAGCGTGTATAATGCTAATATTTCGCTTAGCGGTGGTAATGATAAGGGACGTTATATGACCTCGTTTAATTACCAGGATCGGGAAGGTTTATTAGTTGGTACCAATTCTAAGAAGTTTGGGTTTCGTATGAAGTCGGAGTATGACCTCAGTGATAAAATTACCGTGGGCGAAAATTTTTATCTGACGCATAACAACGCGGTGGGCGCAAATACCAGCTCCAGCTATTCGGGGGCCATTATTAATGCCATTTACATGCCTTCGGCGGCACCTGTTTATGATGAGGATGGTGCCTATCATGGGGTAGCCCCTGAAGGGTCGATCTTTGCAGGTGCCTATGGCGATGTTTATAACCCGGTGGCCTTATTAAAACGTCCCAATGTAAACAATCCAACTACTACCTATAATGCCAATGCATATATCGATGCCGATATTGTTGAGGGCTTGAAGTTCCGTTCATCGTTTTCTTATGATATTGTGAGCGATGATTATAAAAAGTTTACGCCGATGATTCCGGAATCCGGGCGGCGCACAGAAATGAATTATCTGGATCAAAGCTGGTCGGATCGTCATAAGTGGATTTGGGATAACCAATTGACCTACAATGTGGATTTTGGCAAGCACAAGCTGGACTTAACCGGTGTGTATTCATCTCAGAAAACCAATTACGAAGCTAACGACGTTCATTTGCAGGGATTCTCGCAGGAAGCCGATTGGTACCAGTATATGGAGAATGGTGAAGAGATGATTGAATGGGGTAGTGACGTTTACGAAGATGCTTTAACCTCGGCCATCGGACGGGTGCGCTACAATTACGCCGATAAATATTACCTGTCGGGTAGCATTCGTTCAGATCGTACCTCCCGATTAGACAAGGCTAATAACAGCGATGTATTTTCTTCAGTTTCTGCTGCCTGGCGCGTGTCATCTGAGCCCTTTATGCAATCCCTGAGCTGGATTAATTCATTAAAGCTTCGCTTATCGTGGGGTCAGATTGGTAATATTCAATCGGTGGGTTACTATGCTTACAACGTACCGTTGTCATCGCACCGGCCTTACTTGGGAGCACAACCGACATACTTGCCCGGTTATTATGTGGGACAGCAATCCAACAGAAACCTTAAATGGGAGACCTCTGAGACTTATGATGCCGGCATTGATATGACTTTGCTGGATAATAAACTGGAAGTAGTGGCCGATTATTTCTGGAAATACACCAACGATATGATTATGACCAATTCGGCTGATCCGCATACGGGTGTAAGTAAAGGGCCTACCTCCAACGTGGGAACGGTTAAAAACTGGGGCTATGAGTTAGGACTGACCTACCGCGACCACAGCAAGCCGTTTAAGTATTCAGTGGGCCTTAACCTTTCTTCGATACAAAATGAGCTGCAGGATTTAGAAGGTTACACCAGCGACTATATCGCTCATAATAACAATGTACGTGGTACCTTGTATCCTTACCGTTCGATGCCCGGTGAATCGTTGTACTCTTTCTACCTGATACCTTGTGAGGGTACATTCAAGAGTCAGGCTGAAGTGGATGCCCACGCCCGGAATGGTGCCCTGATTCAGCCCAATGCCCAGCCCGGTGATCTTAAATTTACCGATGTAGACGGCGATGGACAAATTACCGATGGTGATCGTATCTTCCATGGCAATGCCTTCCCCGACTTTACCTATTCCATGAATTTCTCGGCCGAATACAAGGGGTTTGATTTAGCTATGCTATGGCAAGGGGTTGGTCAAACACAAGTATTTAATGGTTATAAATACTCGGCCTATAATATGGCAGAACAAACATATAACCGCGATAACCGTGTGCTGAATGCCTGGTCGGAAAGCAATAGGGGCTCAAACATACCACGCCTTCAAACCGTTGACAATAACCGGAATTTTGGAACCAACTCAACCTGGTACCTGGAAGATGCCGCTTATCTGCGCCTGAAAAACCTGACCTTAGGTTACACCTTACCAGCGTCTACATTGAATAAATTAGTTGAGGGCTCGTCATTGCGGGTTTATGTTTCAGCGGAAAACCTACTGACCATCACCGATTATTCCGGTATGGATCCTGAAGTAGGAGGTATTGGTTTCGATGTGGGTAACTATCCTGTAGCCCGCGTATTGTCGGCCGGTTTATCGCTTTCTTTTTAAGCTTCAAACAAATCAAACAGAATAAAAGAAAAATAGTGATGAAAAAGATTCAATTATTAAAATATATATTACCTGCACTGTTAATCGGAAGCCTGATCAGTTGTTCAGACGATTTTACCGACCTGGTGCCCAAAGGAAGTGCCACGCAGGGTAACTTCTGGCAAAATGAGGCCGATGCCCTGGCGGGTGCCAATGCCATGTACTATTACATGAAAGATGAAGACATGTTTACCCGCGGTTTTATGTGGTACATTAATGCCTCCGACGATATGATTACAGGACGGGTGAATGCCAAAGCAGATGCGGCTGTTTACTTTAACCTGAGTGGCGACGAGGGGTATTTCAGTTGGATGTATCCACAGAGTTATAAGGTGATACGCCGGGCCAACGATGTGATTGCGAATGTACCTGCTATCGATATGGACGAAAACCTGAAACAGCGCATTCTCGGTGAAGCTTATTTTATGCGTGGCTTCCACTATTTCTGGTTGGCACACACCTATGGTGATAATGGCGCTAACGGCGGTGTACCCATCATCACCGAAGCCAATATGTTTGACGACCAATTTACCCGACCGGCCAGTGTGATTGACAATTACGAGCATATTGTCAGCGATCTGGAAAAGGCGGCTGAGCTCTTGCCATTATTTACTGAATACGCCAGTGAAGACCTGGGGCGGGCGCATAAAGATGCTGCGTTGGCTTATATCGCTAAAACGAATCTGTATTGGGCACAATACGATGAGTCTAAATGGGCCGAGGTGGTGCGCTATTGCGATATGGTAACGAATTCGGGCTCTAACAGGCATGTGCTGGATACGGATAATCCGGATCTTGACTTCCGCAATGTATTTACCGCTGAGAACGATTTTGGACCCGAGTATATCTGGTCGGCCGTTTCGGGCGTGGATGCCGGCAGTAAGTTACCCGGTGTGATGCTGGAGAACAAAGGCTGGGGCGATTACAATGGTTGGGGTTATTATCAGCCAACATTAGAGTTGTATAACGCTTTTGAAGCAGGTGATGCGCGTCTTAAAGCTACTATTTTAGAATTCGGACAGGAATTTAAATGGTTTGGCGAAACCCGTCAATACGCCTCACAAAACTCACAAAGTGGCTTCCAGTTTAATAAATACATGGAGCCTTATGGCTATGACAATCCGGTAGGAACGACCATTAATCCTAATGGTAATGCACCTACAACCATTGCCGATGTGCCCATCTTGCGCTATTCTGAAATTGTGCTGATGAAAGCAGAGGCCTTGCTGATGCAAGGACAAAATGCGGATCTGGATATTAATGCCATACGCGATCGGGCTGGCTTAGCGCTACTAAGCGGCGCTACCATGGATGATCTGAAGCAGGAGCGCCGGGTGGAGTTCGCCGGTGAGTTTGCCAATCGCCACTTCGACCTGGTTCGCTGGGGCGATGCAGATAGCATTTATGCTTTGCCATTGCACGGCCGCGAGCATGCCGATAAAACGGATCCTTCATCGGCGTATACCATTAAAGAAGTGCGTCCGGCGCGTCCGCAGTTTGACCCGGAAGTACATCATGTATGGGTGATTCCTAATAATGTGATTGATGTATCGGGTATTGAGCAGAATAAAGGCTGGAAATAAAATAATTCCTGTGTTGATAATAATGTGATTTCAAGGATGCCGGGCTCTTTATGCTGTCCGGCATCCTTATTAATACTAGAAATGATGATGAAAAGCCTGTCTATATTTTTCCTTATAGCCTGTTTGTTAGCGAATAGCCATGCATTTCCGCAAAAGGCGGGAGGGTCTCCACTGGCTTGTGCGGCCGGTCATGCCCATAACGATTACCGCCACACGCATCCTTTGCACGATGCCCTCACTTACCGTTTTAAAAGTATTGAGGTGGATGTTTTTCCCCTGGGTGATTCACTCTATGTGGCACACGACGATTACGAAATTACTGAAGGTCGTACGCTTCCTTCGCTTTACCTTGATCCGCTGTTAAAAGTGGTGAAGGATAACCAGGGCTCTGTTTATGGCGATGGCAGCGAGGTGTTGCTTGTGATTGACATTAAAAGAGATGCTGTTCGCTCGTTTTTATTATTAGAGCAAATTTTATCCGATTATCAGTCCTTACTATCCACTTACGATGAAGCCGGCCTGACTAAAAAGGCGGTGAAAGTGATTATTTCCGGTGGAAGGGCGATTGACACCCTGCTGACCCGTAAAAGCGGTCACATATTTTTGGATGGGCGCATGAATGAGCTGGACACAGCGATACCTGCCCATCTGATGCCTTTAGTAAGTGGTGCATGGGGTGATTTCTTCAGCTGGGATGGCACAGGGCTTATGCCTGATGTTGAGCAAAAGCGCTTGGCTTCGCTGGCGGGCAAAGCGCGTGCAGCCGGTTCGCTGCTGCGTTTTTGGGGAGCGCCCAATCATAGCGCTCAAGTGAAGCGTAATGTGTGGAACTGTTTATCTGCCGAGCCCAACGTACTAATTGGGGCGGATGACTTAAAAGCTTTGCGCACATTTTACACCGAAAAAGCCGGTCAATACCCCTTAAGTGATAAAAAATAAATACCTCCAAAAGACGATTAAGTTATGAAGATAATGAACTATTTAGGGCTGCTTATGGCTGCCATTCTCATAGTGGCTGCCCCAGCTGCAGGTCAGTCGCAGAACAATCAGGCTGCTGAAAAATTAACCTATACCAATGCGCAAGCCTATCAGAAAGTGACTTTAAGTCAAAAAAAGGCGCGAAAGCTAAAAAATGTTGTGCTGATGATCGGCGACGGGATGGGGCTTCATCAGGTTTCAGCTGCCTGGGTTGCTAATCATGGCCAACTCAACCTGGATCAATTTCCAACCGTGGGACTCATGCGTACCTATGCGGCTAACCGATTGATCACCGATTCGGGGGCAGCCGGAACGGCCATGGCCACGGGACAAAAAACCAATTATCATTCCGTCGGTGTGGACACGGTAGGGCGTCCCTTGTCGTCGCTGGCCAAGCTGGCCCATGAGAAGGGTTTGTCAACCGGCGTTGTGGTTACCTGTAATCTGACGGATGCGACGCCCGCTACCTTTTGTGCTCACCATAGTGATCGGGACCAGGAAGAGCAATTGGCTCTTGACTTTTTAAGCTGTGGAGTGGATTATATTTTCGGAGGTGGGCGAAAGGTGTTCACGCAACGAACCGATCAGCGTAACTTAATGGCCGAGATGGAAGCAGCCGGTTATCAAACACCATCGAACTGGTCTGCCACTAAAGTGCTTGAAGGGGGCAAGGTGTTTTCCGTTTTGGAAGACGGTCAGTTGCCTCTGGCAGCCGAGCGTGGCAGAGTGTTTCAGGCGGCTTGTCTGCATGCTTTGTCGCTGCTTGATAATAGCAAAGATGGCTTTTTTGCCATGTTTGAAGGTTCACGGATTGATGATTGCGGGCATTGGAATGATGTGCCCAAATTGATGGAAGAAATTTTTGATTTTGACCAGACCATTGGACGGGTGTTGCAATGGGCCGAGCAGGATGGTGAAACACTGGTGATTGTGCTGGCTGACCACGAAACGGGCGGATTGACCTTACTGGATGGCGATATCGAGACAGGTCAGGTAAGCGGTCATTTTTCTACCGGGGGGCATTCGGGCATCCTGGTGCCGGTGTATGCCTATGGTCCAGGCGCCGAACTATTTGGCGGTATTTATGAGAATACCGAGGTGTTCGAAAAGATTGTTAAATTGCTTCAACTTAAACGCTAGTAATTATGGGTTTAATTAAAAAATATACAGCCTCTTCTTTTTGGCTATGCCTCCTGTTGGTGGGTGTACCGTTTATGGCTCTTATAGGACAGGAGCAGTCAGCTTTGCGCTTTAATGACGGTGGCACGTTTAAAATAGCCCAGTTCACCGACCTGCATTGGAAATCGGGTTCAGCCAATTGTGCCAAAACCATCGCCACCATACAGCATGTGCTGGATCTTGAGCAGCCTGATCTGGTGGTACTCACCGGGGATGTGGTTGTGGAGGTGCCGGCTCATAAGGGCTGGCTTGAAGTGGCTGATATTTTTATCAATGCTGAGGTGCCCTGGGCCGTGACCCTGGGTAACCACGATGCCGAGCCGGACATCTCACGCACGCAGGTTTTTGATCTGTTGGAAGACTTGCCTTTTTTTATGGGGATAAAAGGGGATGTGAGTGGTATCGGGAATTACGTGTTGCCCATTAATGCATCGGACGGCGCTAAGGAAGCAGCGCTTCTTTATTTCTTCGACTCCAATGCCTATGCCGAAGATGAAGAAATCTCAAATTACGACTGGATTCAGTTCGATCAGATAGACTGGTACCGCCGGGCGAGTCAGCGATTTGCGAATAAAAATGATGGGCTCCCTTTGCCGGCTCTGACCTTTTTCCATATCCCCCTGCCGGAGTATAAACACATAGTTGGTGCGGCAACAACGGTAGGCGATCAGTTGGAAGGGGTGGCTGCCCCGGCGCTTAATTCCGGTATGTTTGCCTCAATGCTGCAGATGCAGGATGTGATGGGTGTTTTCGTGGGACATGATCATGATAACAATTACATTGGTCTGCATAAGGGTATTGCCCTGGCTTTTGGCCAGGTGAGTGGCTACGATGCCTATGGCGAACTCGACCGGGGTGGACGCATCATCGTGCTGAAGGAGGGTGATTTTTCTTTCGAAACATGGATACGAACGGGCAGGGAGAAGATGCATCACTATTATTATCCGGCTGGCATGCCGGCACCTGACCCCAAAACCGTGTTTTTGCCGGCTACCAAGTTGGATAAGGTAAAACCGGGTATTCGATATACCTATTACGAAGACAAGATACAATCGACAGCCGAGCTGGCCGGCCTGAAATGCCTGAAGTCAGGTTATATCCCTAATATCTCACTTAATCCGGCTGAGGTGGATGATTATTTTGGCTTTATGTATGAAGGCTGGCTGAAAATACCCCAAACAGGTAATTACCGTTTTTACCTGCGCTCCGATGATGGTTCGCAATTGCTGATTGATGATCAACTGTTAATCGATAATGATGGTGGCCACAGTGCGCGTACAAGAGAAAATGAAATAGCGTTGGAAGCCGGGTTTCATAAAATCAAGGTGCTTTATTTCGAAAATTATATGGGGCAAACCCTGGAAGTGGGGCTCACGGGTATTGGCATTAAAAGGCAAGCCTTGCCGGATATTTTCTTGTTTGTTGAATAGTTTAAAACGATTAGCTGTGAATAGAAGGGATTTTCTCAAATATAGTGGCTTGCTCTCATTCGCCGCGTGGGTGCCCAATAGTTGGGCAAGCAATGTGTCACCAGCTTTTGACCTTACCTTTTTAGTGGGCGCTGACACTCATTTTGATGAGCCCCCGGAGACCGATCAGTATAGGCAGGTGCAGGCCATGAATAAGGTGCCGCAGCTAAAGTGGCCCGCGCAGATTGATGGTATTAAAACAAATTTTGCAAGTGCCGGTCAGTTTATCGAAGGGATACGCGGCCTGGTACTGGCCGGTGATTTGGTCGATCGGGCCCATCCGGCCGCACTCAACCTGTTTAAGCAGCGCTATGAACAGGGGCCGGGTGACCGGCATATTCACTTTCCTACCTACGTGGGTTTGGGTAATCATGATGTGAACCCGGAAGTGGAGGCCGGCCTGCTGGCACAACGGCGGCAAATGATGTGGGACTATGTGGATGCCCGACATAAAGGGGCAGCGGCACCCGTGCCAGTTACTAACTACGATGCCTTATCGCGAAACTATTCTTGGGATTGGGAGCACGTGCATTTGGTGCACGGCCAATTGTATCCGGGGGATACTGCCTTTGGTCAAACATCAAGTCTTGATTGGTTAGCCGATGACCTGGCCCGGCATGCTGCACATGGCAAGCCGGTGGTGATATTCCAGCATTACGGTTATGATGAATGGGCCATCAAGTGGTTTGATGCCGCGCAACTAAAGAAATACCGCAAGGTTATCGCTCCCTATAATGTTGTAGGCATTTTTGCGGGACATACTCACGAGGCCATTAATATGAAATGGCAGGGGTACGATGTGTTTGAAGTGAATAACGCCTGGTGCCAACCTAATGAAGATGGAGATGGGTCTTTTGCCATCGTTCGGATTACAGATAGGTTCTTGCATATGATGACCTGCAAATGGATGGCTAATGGTGAGATCAGTTTATCCGGGCCCTTCCTGAATAAAACATTCTAGGGTTGATAAAGAGCCGGCTAATTATACTGGTGCTTGGTTTACCTGCGCCAATACCCGGTTTGGGAGTTAATCATTAAAGCGGTCAGGATAGGTCAGGTTTGAGGCTCGATCTGAAAAGTTTTACCAATATTCAGGTGGCCACCCTGCGTTGGAGGCTGGCCGCTTAATTTATGATGCTATGCCTCATCTCAGGGTACTAAGGTGCAAAGGATATGTTACCTTATAAGTATCATAACAAAGCCCTGCCATAAGATCATCTGTTCTTAAGGCAGGGCTTTTTTTGACTCAATACAATATCCGACAAATCGTGAGTTGAAATATTTACTTTATTTTTTGCGCCTTGCAAATCTGTCTTATCTCATTACTCACTACTCATCACTCTCTTACTCACAACTCTCTCTTACTTTCCTGCTTTAATCAGGTTCAGTGCCGATCCGGCTTTAAACCAGGCAATCTGCTGCGCGTTGTAAGAGTGGTTGGCTATAATTACTTCTTTGGAACCATCGGCATGTACCACTTCTATCTGCAGTGGCTTGCCCGGAGCAAAGGCATTCAGATCGAGGAAGTTAAATACATCATCCTCCTGAATCTTATCATAGTCGGCCTCGTTGGCAAAAGTTAGCCCCAGCATACCCTGTTTTTTCAGGTTGGTTTCGTGTATGCGGGCAAAGCTTTTCACCAATACGGCACGCACCCCCAGATGGCGTGGCTCCATGGCGGCATGTTCGCGCGACGAACCTTCGCCGTAATTGTGGTCGCCTACCACTACAGTAGGAATACCGGCTGCTTTATAGGCACGTTGTGCAGCAGGTACCTCCATATATTCCCCTGTTAATTGATTCTTCACTTTGTTAGTTTCGTCGTTGAAGAAATTAACGGCACCAATCAGCATGTTATTGGAAATGTTATCCAGGTGACCGCGGAAGCGTAACCAGGGACCGGCCATGGAGATGTGATCCGTGGTACATTTGCCTTTGGCTTTAATCAGCAGTTTAGCACCGGTTATGTTTTGGCCATCCCAGGGGGCGAAAGGTGTCAGTAATTGCAGACGTTTACTGTCTGAATCTACAACCACTTCTACGCCAGATCCATCGGCTGCGGGTGCCTGATAGCCGGCATCTTCAACAGCAAAGCCCTTCGGAGGCAGCTCATAGCCTGTTGGCTCATCCAGTTTCACTTCTTCACCTTGGGCATTGGTCAGCGTGTCGGTGATGGGGTTAAAGCCTAAATCGCCGGCAATGGCCAGGGCCGTTACCAGTTCGGGTGAACCTACAAAGGCATAGGTGTTGGGATTACCATCGGCCCGCTTGGCAAAATTCCGGTTAAAGGAATGCACAATGGTGTTTTTCTCTTGCTTTTCGGCTCCCGTTCGATCCCACATACCAATACAGGGACCGCAGGCATTGGCAAATACTTCGCCACCCATTTGGTTGAAAGTATCGATTAAGCCGTCGCGTTCAATGGTGTAGCGAACCTGCTCGGAGCCTGGTGTTATTTTAAATTCACCGGCGGCACGCAGATTTTTATCAGCTGCTTGTTTGGCAATAGAGGCTGCTCTTGATATGTCTTCGTAGGACGAATTGGTGCACGAACCAATTAATCCGACTTCCACCTGTAGCGGCCAGCCGTTTTTCTCAGCTTCTTCACGCATTTTTGATATGGGCGTGGCCTTATCAGGCGTAAATGGACCGTTCAAGTGGGGCTCCAGGGTGTTCAAATCAATTTCGATGACCTGATCGAAATATTTTTCAGGATGAGCATATACTTCGGCATCACCGGTCAGATGTTCCTTTACGGCATTGGCCGCCTCAGCCACATCGGCACGATCCGTAGCCCTCAGATAACGCTCCATGGCTGCATCGTAGCCAAAGGTTGAGGTGGTGGCACCAATTTCAGCGCCCATGTTACAGATGGTTCCTTTACCGGTACAGCTTAACGACTCGGCACCTTCACCAAAATACTCAACAATGCAGCCGGTTCCTCCTTTCACGGTTAACAAACCCGCTACTTTCAGGATGATATCTTTGGGGGCGGTCCAGCCATTTAGCTTACCCGTCAGTTTAACCCCAATCAGCTTAGGGAATTTAAGTTCCCAGGGCATGCCGGCCATTACATCTACTGCATCGGCACCCCCAACACCAATGGCCACCATACCCAGTCCACCGGCGTTAACAGTATGTGAGTCCGTACCAATCATCATACCACCGGGAAAAGCGTAATTTTCCAGCACTACCTGGTGAATGATACCGGCACCGGGCTTCCAGAATCCGATACCATATTTGTTTGATACTGAGCTTAAGAAGTCATATACCTCTTTATTGCTAACTGTTGCGGTAGCCAGGTCTTTGTCGGCACCCACCTTGGCCTGTATCAGGTGATCGGCATGAACGGTTGAGGGCACCGCCACTTTTGATTTGCCGGCCTGCATAAATTGTAGCAGTGCCATCTGTGCGGTGGCATCTTGCATGGCCACCCGGTCGGGGTTGAAATTAACATAGGAGGCACCCCGCTCAAAGGCAGTCTTTGGCAGACTATTAGCCAGGTGGGCATATAAAATCTTTTCGGTTAATGTTAGGGGGCGATCAAGTAAGCGACGTGTTTCATCCACTTTATCCGCCAACCCGGCATACACCTGTTTAATCATTTCAATATCAAAAGCCATTTTACTATCGGTTTAATATTATTAACGTCGGAATTCTTTCGGTTTAAAAGGGTAACAAAGCTACTAAAAACTGAATATTTATCATCATTTTTGTAACAGTTCAGAGTCGATTTGGTTGTAGGCTGTGGGCATTGAATTTCTTTTACTAACTTAATGCCAGATTATTGAAAGCAATCGAACTGCTATGAAGCTAACTCTCCTGTATGAAAATCTGCGCATTGCCCTGGGGGCCATACGTACCAACCTGTTGCGTACCATACTCACCATTCTGATTATTGGTATTGGCCTAACGGCGCTCATCGGTATTTTAACAGCTATATCTTCTATAGAAGCCACCATCAGCAGTAAGTTTACCGGCATGGGAGCCAACTCCTTTACCATTGAAAACCGGGGGATGAATGTGCAGATTGGTAAGCGTAAGTTACGCAGCAAGCGATATGGTTTTATTTCGTTCCGTGAGGCTATGGAGTTTAAGTCAGATTTTACTTTTCCTGCCCTGGTAGCCGTGTCACACAATGCCACAGGAGCTGCCACGGTAAAGCACGCCTCGGATCAGTCCAACCCCAATGTAAGAGTTATTGGGGTGGATGAGAATTTTATGGATGTGGAAGGCCATAGCCTGGCGC
The DNA here is from genome assembly GCA_947491945.1 of uncultured Carboxylicivirga sp. Lineage (GTDB taxonomy): Bacteria > Bacteroidota > Bacteroidia > Bacteroidales > Marinilabiliaceae > Carboxylicivirga > Carboxylicivirga longa. Next base: position 260,850 of record CANLLN010000004.1, read on the forward strand.
GGGGACGTAACTTTACGGCGCAGGAGATTCGTGATAATCGTTATGTAGCTGTATTGGGCAGTGCATTGGCTAAAAAGATATTTCCCAATGGTGGCAATCCGGTAGACAAGGTGATTTCTTCGGGTGGTATTAAATATCGTGTAATTGGCGTGCTGGACGAAAAGGGAGCCGGCTTTGGGGCGCAGAGCGATAACCTACTGCTGTTACCGGTAACCAATGTTCGACAGGTTTTTAGTCGTCCGGGTATGTCTTATAAAATTGTTGTTAAAGCCCTTGATAGCAGTCAGGTTGATGTGGCTATCTCAGAGGCCACTGGTCTGTTTCGCATCATCCGCCGGCTGACCATTCACGATGAAGATAATTTCAACATTAACAAGAGTGATAATCTTTCGCGCCTGCTCATAGAAAGTACAGGTACCGTTACCTTGGTGGCTTCTTTCATTGGCCTTATCACCCTGTTGGGTGCTGCCATTGGCCTGATGAATATTATGTTGGTGGCTGTAGTTGAGCGCACCCGTGAAATCGGAATTCGTAAGGCCATTGGAGCGAGCAGTAAAGCCATCCGTAATCAGTTTCTGTTTGAGTCCATTATTATCGGACAGCTGGGAGGCATCGTGGGCATTGTTTTGGGTATTTTAGTGGGCAACCTAATGTCGATGGTGCTGCAATCAACCTTTATTGTGCCCTGGAATTGGGTGGTGCTTGGGTTTGTCGTTTGTTTGCTTGTGGGGCTCAGCTCAGGACTGATGCCTGCCATCAAAGCCGCAAAGCTTGATCCCATCGATGCCTTGCGTTATGAGTGATTGATTGCCCTTGGAACTAATTGTTTAATAAAATCTGAAAATCTTTAAACAAATTAATCATATTGTGGTTTCATACTAAAGTTCTGTTTATAAGAGGATAGAAGCTAAAGTTATGAAAACAGTATTGATAATTGGTGCATCATCGGGCATAGGAAAAGCCTTAGCTCAATTGCTAGTGGAGAAAGGATATAATGTGTATGGTACATACAATAGTGCAGCGCCTGCTACTCTGCCTAATAATGTGGAGTACCATCACTTGGATGTAATGTCTGATACTGTTGATTTTGATTATTTACCATCTAGTCTGGATGCCTTGGTCTATTGTCCGGGATCAATAAAGCTAAAGCCTTTTCATCGCATCTTACCCGAGGTATTTACCCTTGATTATTCCTTGCAGGTTCTCGGCGCTATTAAATGTATTCAGCGGACATTACCTCGCCTCAGTGCATCCGGCAATGCTTCTATCATTTTGTTTTCCACGGTGGCTGTACAGCGTGGGTATAGATTTCATTCATTGGTATCGTCATCGAAAGGCGCCATCTCAATGAAAAGTATCAACTAAAATTAATGATCATGATTTGGAAAATATTTAAGAAATCGCCGGCTGAAAAGTTGCATAAAGAATATGAAAAGCTGATGAAGGAGTCATACCGCTTGTCGCGCGTGGACCGTAAGGCAGCTGATGAAAAGTACGTGATGGCCGAAGCTGTTATGACTCGCCTGCAGGCCTTGACTGCAGATAAATAGTTTGATGATTACACAGTTTTTATACCGAATGATAACGGGAATTGTCTTGTGAGGGCAGTAACCAACGAAAAGCATAAAAAATGGCCTTCTACCAATTTCAGCGAAAGCAATTACTAAATGCATCACTCGACGATGTGTGGGATTTTATTGCCACCCCGGCTAATTTGAGCAGGATTACGCCTCCTGCGATGGGCTTTGATATATTAACGCCGAATCTGCCTGAGCAAATGTATCCGGGTATGATTATCCATTATCGGGTTAAGCCAATGCCATTTTATATTACGGAATGGGTTACTGAAATTACCCATATAAAGCCAGGTGCGTATTTTGTTGATGAGCAACGCGTAGGTCCCTATGCCTTATGGCATCATGAGCACCATGTAAAACAAGTAAATGGCGGGGTGGAAATGGTTGATATAGTGTCGTACGTGCCGCCCTTTAAATGGATTGGTGGTTTGGCCAATTGGCTGTTTATAAATAAGCAGTTGAATAATATTTTTAAATATCGTACCAAGGCTTTAGATGATTTTTTTTTAAAATAATCGGTATGAAATGGAGTGTGCAGCTAATTTATATTTGCTTAATAATGATGGGAACTATTATGGATACAGAGGCTCAAAAAGTACTGTTTGATTTTAGTGATAACAAGGATATAGCGGATTGGCAGATTATCAACGACGGGGTGATGGGTGGTTTGTCAGAAAGTAAGATGCTTATTAATAAGGATGAGAACGCTGTCTTCTCAGGCAGTGTTTCACTTGAAAATAATGGCGGCTTTGCTTCCGTTCGATACCGTTTTAGTCTAATAGTAATGAACGATTATCGATGTATTGTGCTTCGGATCAAAGGTGATGGAAAGGGTTATCAATTGCGAGTGAAAGAAAATAGTTATGATAGACATGCGTATATCTCCTACTTTCAAAGCTCTGGCGAGTGGCAAGTGATCGAGATACCATTGGAAGATATGTATCCTACTTTCAGAGGTAGAAGGCTGGATATGCCTAACTATCCGGGGGTGCGGATGGAAGAGCTAGCCTTTTTAATTGCCAACTATCGACAAGAGTCCTTTCGGCTTGAAATTGATTATATCCATTTAAAGTAAAGGTGTCATTAAGTTTTTTTTCTCTACTGATACGCTACTTTCAATAAATCTTGTACAAAAAGTATTGACACGGCAGGACTTATGTCTTATTATTACGGTGTATTTGTGATGCATGTAAAAAATAAACAGGCTGTCGTTAGTTGCTGAAGGTTTATTAATAAGTAGGACAATTTTTAAATTTTCATTTTGGGTTAGTAATTTTAAAGGATAGGGCTCTCCTGCAGCTATTGATGCCTGTTTTAAGTTTCAGTCACATATAAAAAAAAGGCTTCCGCTATGGAAGCCTTTTAATATGATTGAGGGAATCAATTATTTTACTGAATCCATGTACTCGATCAATTCACATACTTTAGCTGAGTAACCCATTTCGTTGTCGTACCATGATACAACTTTTACGAAAGTGTCAGTTAAAGCGATACCCGCTTTAGCGTCGAATACTGAAGTTTGAGTTTCGCCGATGAAATCGTTAGAAACAACAGCGTCTTCAGTGTATCCTAAAATACCTTTCAATTCGCCTTCAGAAGCTTCTTTCATTGCAGCGCAAATCTCTTCGTAAGAAGCACCTTTTGCTAAGTTTACAGTTAAGTCAACAACTGATACATCAGGAGTTGGTACGCGGAAAGCCATACCTGTTAACTTACCGTTCAGCTCAGGAATTACTTTACCTACAGCTTTAGCAGCACCAGTTGATGAAGGGATGATGTTCTGACCAGCACCACGTCCACCTCTCCAGTCTTTCATAGAAGGACCGTCAACAGTTTTCTGAGTAGCAGTAGTAGCGTGAACAGTAGTCATCAAACCGTCAACAATACCGAACTTGTCGTTCAATACTTTGGCGATAGGAGCTAAACAGTTAGTTGTACAAGAAGCGTTAGACACGAAAGTCATATCGTTAGTGTACTTGGTGTTGTTAACACCCATTACGAACATCGGAGTGTCGTCCTTAGAAGGAGCAGACATAACTACTTTCTTAGCACCGGCGTCGATGTGACCCTGAGCTGATTCTTTTGTTAAGAAAAGACCAGTTGACTCAACTACATAGTCAGCACCCACAGCACCCCATGCAATGTCAGCTGGGTTTCTCTCAGCAGTAACGCGGATTTCGTCACCGTTAACAATTAACTTACCATCTTTCACTTCAACAGTACCGTTGAAACGACCGTGAGTTGAATCGTACTTCAACATGTAAGCCATGTAATCTACATCGATCAAATCGTTGATAGCAACAACCTGAACAGTTCCTTTAGCTACAGCCTGACGGAAAACGAAACGTCCGATACGGCCAAACCCGTTAATCCCAATCTTGATTTTTGACATTTTATTGCTTTTTTAAGAATTGTTTTGATAAGGTCTTCAAAAATGCATCGCAAAAGTAGCAAATCATAGGCAATTGGTCAAGAAATCTGAAAATGATTTTCTTAATAAAATTTAAAAAGGCGATGCGAAAGGAGTATTGAATAATAGGAAGATAGCCCAAAGCAACAGGCGCCAAAACTTAACAAAGCGGTATGTTAAAACATCCGCTTTGCCAGTAATAATGTGCTTTTGACTGTGTTATTTATGCGTGAAGTGTTGTCTGTTCCATCTGCACGTCGGCTTGTCCGTAGGCAGGACAATCTTCGGTGGTTTTACAAGAACTCATACCCAATACCATCAAAAATAAAACAGTGGCAATCAACGAAATCTTTTTCATCTTATTATCCTTTACTTGGTCTGTAAAAATAGAAGATTAAACTGCATCTCCCAAATTTATTCGTTACAAGCTTGTAAACGGAAAAATCAGATGTGGGTTTCGTTTATGCAGTCATAAATGGGCAATTGTTCAATTTTACTTATGAAAGCAGTGTTTTTGTCCATGAATGGTTATGAAATACTATTAAAAGCAGGGAGGAAGTGTGCTTTATATGCTGATGGAAAGTAAAAACGCTAAGCCGGTAAAGAAGCATTATGATCTGCTATTTCTCCCACGCTTAGCGTTTTTTATTTTAGGCATTGCACTTAAGCAATCGTTTAATTAATCTTCATCATCGCGAAAATTGATGGGCCAGCGAATGGTTTCGTCATCAACCCACTCAGGACCTATCTGAATGGAGGTAATGGCCTCTTCATCCAGCCAGATATTGATATTTTCTTTCTCGAACACATAGAGTTCTTTGTCATCAAAGCCATCCTGGCTCATGTCTTCGCGTTCATAGTCGCCCATGTTGAGTGTTTCAAGCTTTGCCAGAAAGTCTGCTTTTGACATGCCTACTTTAATGGCATTGTGCAGAATGAAATTCTCCTTTTCAAATGAGATTTCAACCAGTTTGTAGTCTTCTTCTTTGTCAAAGGACATGGAAATTCCCATTTCATCGTAATAAAGTACATTGGCTTCGGCGCCCTCGCCATAGTCTTGTACTTCTGTTTCATCAGGATCGCCCAAATAGTTGGATACTTCGTGTTCTTCCATCCCGAATTTGATGCTGCCGAATCCAGTGTGCGGCAAAATGGCTTTTGGTGTCATTTTTTTGAAATAAATAAATTAAAGTTAACGGGGGTAAATATAAAAAACCCCTTTGACATATTCTACTGTTTTTGTAAGCAGAATATTAATTCGTGAAACTTAACATTATTGTAGGGGGCATTTTAATTGCTAAACACCATATCCGTAACCGTAGCCATATCCATAACCATAGCCCTGCCCATAACCCATTCGGTTATGTTTTACCTGTATGTCGTTGATAACTATTTTAAAGGATAGTATGTTTTTAGTAGTCAGATCGGCAAATAAATTTTTTGTGATGTTGCGGCGCGAGCAGTTATGACGCACTACAAAAAGATGTTCGTCGGCATAGGGCAGCAGCGATATGGCATCGGCCACACGGCCCAGGGGCGGGGTATCCATAATTATATAATCAAACTCCTGACGCAGATCGTTCATTAGTGTATCCAGCCGTTCGCGTTGTGTCAAAAGCTCGGCAGCGTTGAGAGGAGTTGCTCCTGCCGCGATATACCATAGGTTATCCTGGGCAGTGGCTTTGAGAATCTCACGGGTGTTGCTGTTTGCACCGCATAGGTATTCAGTAAGTCCTTCCGTGGCTTGGTGAACATTCAGGTACTGTTCCATTTTGGGTTTGCGCAGGTCAAAGTTAAGCAGCACCACTTTTTTCCCCAGCTGAGCAAATGAGGCTGCCAGGTTAATGGCCGTAAATGTTTTTCCTTCGCCCATATTTCCCGACGTTATAAGTAACACCTGCTTAGGGGCTTGTTGGTGACTGAGGTGCCTCAGGGTAGCCCTTAGCGAACGAAATGACTCCGCTACTAAAGTATTGGGCTGTGCCTGCACAATAAAGGGTTCCGGTCGCTTGTTATGCAGGATATGTCCTACTATGGGCGCTTCCGTAACGCTCGTAATGTCTTCGTTGGCTTGAATCTTATCGTTGAAAGCCAGCAAGAGCCAGATTATCCCTCCGGCTATCAGCAGCGCCACCAGCACCGCTTTGGCATATACTTTTTGTGGGGCGGTACTAACTCGTCTTGCCTGGTCGGCCCTTGCCAAATCCAATATTTCATGCGAAGGCATAGTGGATGCTTTGGCTATTTGCATCTCCGAACGTTTGGTTAGGAGCAGTGTGTACAAAGCCTCGTTAATGGTGTGACGCCGCTGTATGGATACAATTTTTTGCTCGTGGCGAGGCAGGGCAAGCAGGCTGGCCTGGTTGCCTTTTATCTTTTGCTCCAGTGCCGCTATTTCGTTATTGATGCCGGCCTTAGAGCTGGTGAGTATTTCACCGATGGTTTTTCGTATGGTTTTTATCTCGGCACGGTTATGTGCCAGTTGAGGAATATCTTTCTTTGTGCGGCTCTCAATGTCTTCCACCTTAAGGTAAGCCGAGAATAGCTGACTCATGAGGGCAGATAATTGCGGATTGTCAATCTTCATGGCGGTTGGGGGCAGCAGGTTATCCATGTTGGCATCTTTCTGCAAATAACTGTCCAGATAGTTATAATAACGTCGTTGCAGGTTGAGTTCTGCCAGTTGGCTTTCCAAGGCGTTCAGTTGGTTGTAAATAGATGATTTTTGTACATCCAGCTCAACGCCGCCATTGCTGTTAAGGACACTTTGAATGGATGCTTCGCTGATGTTTAGTGAGTCGTGTATTTGTGCCAGCTGTCGGTTGATAAAATCAATGGTTAGCTCCTTGGCTTTGTTTTTACCTTCCACTTCTTTGTTTAGGAAGGCTGCGCTGAGACGGTTGAGAAAGTGGGTGCCCAGCGCAATGTTTTTGGTTTTAAAGGCGATGTTTAGGATGGAGGAGTTGGGTGTTTCCTCAATGGTGAACTGCTGAAAGCGTCGCACACAGGCATGCTTTGTTCTAAATCGAAAATGCAGCTCTTGATCGTGTTTTACCTTGCCTTGCGGTGTTATGGCAAAGGCACAGTAGTCATTGATAAAATGGGAGGAGGTGGGGATGATGGTATCCAGGTGGATAGCCACTGATGGAGCAAGAGTTTTTTCTGTAGCATAGCTGTACAGGCTTGCTTCTTCGTTGCTTGCCTTGAGGCGCACTGTGCTGTCGCTGATGAAGCTTAAGGAGAACATTGTATTAACCGCCTGTGGATGGTCTTTGGTATAGCGTATGTTGGCCGGTGCCGGGTATTGCAGTATTTCGTTGCCATAGGCATCGGTGCGAAATACTTCCACCTCAAAGCCCAGTGTGTCAATGGTGTTTTTGATGAATTCGTAGGAGGTGAGCAGTCCTTTTTGATTTTCTATTTGCTTTTTCGAATGGCCAAAGTCTCCCAGACCAAGTATGGCGTTTGGGTTGCTGCTCTCATCATCCAGGATGAGTATTTTTGTACTCACCACATATTCGGGTAGTGTGGTGGCGGTGGTAAAAAAGGCTACGCCACCTGCCAAAAGCAGTGAAATAATAATAAGAGGCCAGTACTTTAAGCCTCTTATTAAAAGTCGGATATATTGATCAGTGCTCGACTGCATGGTGGCGTTGTATGCCCTGTTATTTTGTGATGGCATAAATGGAAAGTGCAAAGGAGATGATACCAATGGCCAGGCCATAAGGGAATTTCTCGAAACCAAATGATTTTGATTGGCGGGGTTTGATGTAAATCACATCATCGGGTAGTAAAAACAGATATTCCGATTCGAGTATCTTACTGTCGGTAATGTCAAGTGTTTTCACAATGCTGCCATTGGGGCTCTTGCGCACTAGGGTGATGGCATCAGCCTCGGCAAAGGGATTCAGGCCGCCGGCCATGCTAATGGCTTGTAGCAGGGTAATCTGCTCGCGGTCGATATTATAGCTGCCCGGGCTCTTCACCTCGCCCAAAATGGATATCTGAAAGTTGACCAGTTTGATTTGTACGGTTACATCGTCAAAATAAGCTTCGACAGCTTCTTGTATGGCTACTTGAGCTTCATCAATGGTCAGACCCTTCACCTTCACTTTTTCAATAAAAGAGTATTGCACATAGCCTTCCTCATCTACCTTGTAGGAATTCAGGTAAATATAGGAGTCGTTCATCAGTTCCGGGAAATCAGATCGGAAGTATTTCGATGTTTTAACATCGGCGCTATACACCTTTAAGTACAGGTTATCGCCATAGTTAATTCGATAGGAATCTCGCTCGGTATTCACAAATTCCTGGCTGTAATCCGGAATGGTAAGGGGTTGTATAAGCTCAGATTTCTTAAGGCTTATACAGGCGTTGGAAAGGAACGCCAGTGCGGCGATTATGCATAATGATCGCCAGCTTTTTAGTCGATTGCGTTTCATGTAATTATGGTTTTTATCTTATTATCTTAAGTGCTTCTGCCATTTCAATTTTTTCGCCGTTTAGGTAGGCTACCGGAAAGGAGATGTGCGTACCACATAATTTCCATTTCTCGATGGTGAGAGGGTAGGAGGGACCTACTACAATTTGGTACTTATACCAACCTTCTTCCTCAATCTGTCTTAGGTGCTCGGCGCCGGGCTTTAGCTTTTGCTGCTCCTTGTAACTTAAGGGGGTTCTGCTGGCTGCCACCTGAATGACAAATACCAGGCTGGATTTCTTCTTTTGCTTTTGGGTCTGAATGTGCTTGACTGTTTCCCATAGGTTGAGACGTTCTGTTCCTCTGTAGGCCACTAAGAAGGTGTTTTTATTGGAGTAGTCGCGTATGGTATGTCGGGCGGTAATGTAGTCGCTGCCCAGCGGTAGCTGATATTTATACCAGCCATCCTCCAGTATTTTTCTGAGGGTTAAGTGAGTAGTATCTATCTGTTCTACTTCTTTTCCTGACATGGGTTGGCGGCTCGCGGCCAGCTGTAAGTAAAAAGTAACAGCCGTTGTGTCTTTTATAATTTCAGTTCCTTCTGCACTTTCTATCGTTTCTGAGTATAGGGGTGCTTCTGTTACTTGTTGATCTTTATTTTGCTGGCTTTCCTCAGTATTTACTGGTGTTATTTCAGCGCACGATTCTTTCTCTGCTTGCGCAATAGGTTTATTAGTGTTTGTGGGTTTGTGACTGGCGATGGTTTTACTGTCGTTATTGATATAAGCTCGCCAGGCCTGTGCAAGGGATGCTCTGCTATAATCGAAGTCATAATTAAAAATAAACCGGCTTGTGCTGTCTTGATTGATTACCGGTCTTTTAATGAGGGGTTTTCGTTTTAGTTGCTGCGTCGCAGGGGTGATGCTGCCTGTTTTATGAGAGGCTTCCACCCGAAAAGTATCGGTATAATTAGTGAATGGGCTGTATCCTTTTATAACAGTGGTTATGGAATCGCTGTTGAAGTCAGCACTTTTTGAGTTTTTTACTTTTTTGTTGGGTGCAATTTTATAATCGGCCTTAATTACCAATTTGGTTTTATTTGGTGTAGCACCAAGTGTGTCTATGGCAGCTGCGGTGCTGTCATCAAAAACCAATACATCCTCATTTTTTATTTTATGCTGTGCATGAAGACAATAGCATAAAAATGCCAGGCCAACGCAGAGCGTAACTCGTCGTAAATTCATAATATAGCTGTTTCCCAACGGGCGGTTCTACGCTAGAACTGTCAATTGGTTACAGTTTGCTTAATCGAATATTTAACGCAAGAGTTTTAAGTGACGAAATGTAGAGATACTACAAATATAGTTGTAGTACTAAATAATTAGTACTATACTTGTAGTAGTTTAAGAAAATGAAGGTGCGATTTTCTTCATCAGATGTATTTATAATATTACCGATAACATGAAGCAGTTAACGAAAGCCGAGGAGGAAGTGATGCAAATTCTGTGGCAAATGGGCAAGGGCATTATTAAAGAAATATTAGCAGGCTTTAAGGATAAGCGGCCGGCGTACAACACTGTTGCAACTGTTCTTAAAGTTTTGAAGAATAAGGAGGTGGTCGATTTTAAAAAGGTGGGTAATGTATATGTTTATTATCCATTGATTACCAAGGAGGCGTATTCGTCTTTTCAGATGAAGTATCTACTCAAAAATTATTTCGGGGGCAGTTTTGCTCGATTGGCAGCTTTTTTTGCCAAGGATAATGATATGGATATTCAGGATTTGGAAGAGTTATTAAAGGAAGCTGATCAATTAAAGTAAAAGCCATGGATTTACTCACCTATTTTACAAGGTCATCATTAATACTGTTCATATTCCTCGCTATTTACAAGGTGTTTTTGCGCAATGATGCCCACTACGCGGCAATACGTTACTTTTTGCTGCTGGGCTTAGGGGCTGCTCTATGTTTGCCTTTTGCAGAGCTAAACTATACAGTGTTAGTAGAGCAGGCTATGACGAATCAAGGATATGAAGCGGTGGAAATAGCGCAGTCTGAAGTCGAGCTTGTGGAAGCCGAACTGCCTGATCGGATTAACTGGTTGACACTGCTTGCGTATCTTTATGCAGGCCTTACAATTATTTTCCTTGTGAGAATAATGGTGATGCTGGTTAAGATGTTATTCTTTGTAAAAAACTCACGGAGAGTAAAGTGTGAAGGTGTTACTGTCTGTATTAATGCAGATGTTGAAATGCCTTTTGTATTCGGGAATTGGATATTTATCAAGGATGAACAATATCTGAGCTCAGCGCATGCAGAAATTATGACTCATGAACGTGTGCATTTGTTTCAGCAGCATTGGATTGATGTGATGCTGAGTGAGCTGTTTATTGCTTTACACTGGTTTAACCCCTTGGCCTGGCATTATGCACGCTTGATAAAGCAAAATTTGGAATTTCTAGCCGATCAGGGTGTGCTGAAAAAAGGCCATAAATATGAAAATTACGTACAAATAATTATTTGTGAAACAATGGGAGCGGAAGTGTCAGTGCTAGCCAATCACTTCCGGTTCTCCCAAAATAAACGACGACTAAAAATGATGAAAAACGACAAAAAATCCAAATGGCGACTATTAAAGTTACTGTTGGTGCTGCCCATGATGGGTGGTTTGCTATGGGCTTTTAGTGAGCCGGTGTATGAGTATCGCTCTAACAATGAGCTTAAGAAAGACACTTCGGTGCGGGATGAAGGAAAGAAATTCCTTGTAAAAGGGATAGTTGGGATACCTGTGTCTGATACCGTTGTGGTTAGTAACGTGCAGACAAATGTGTCTGAAATGAAAGTTATTAGCGGAATAAGCCCTCTTCCTGGTACAAGTATTCTTATTAAAGGTACCACAACTGGTACTGTTGCAAATATGCAGGGCGAGTTTGAATTACCGGTTTCTGTTGGTGATGAACTTGTTTTTTCATTTGTAGGATTCGAAACGCGAATAGTGAAGGTGAATAATCAAAAATTGCTTACTGTTGCAATGGTGCAAACCGGATATGAATTGGACCCATCAGAAATAAAGGCACGGCTCAAGGGTGAGTCGGTAATTGAGCCAAATACGAAGGATGGGAAGCCTGTCTTTTTTATTGTGGAGGAGATGCCTTCTTTTAATGAGGGAGAGGAAACTTTTGCTGACAAGCTTCAAAAAAAGGTACATGCTGTTAAGCAAAAAGAAGAATTAAATGGAAAAGTAAAAGTTCAGTTTATCGTAACAGAAGATGGTCAATTAAAGGATATTAAGGCAATTAACCGAGTTAATGAAATAGAGGCAAAGTATGCTGTTCAAATTATTTCGGAACTGAATGACTGGAAGCCGGGCAAGCAGCGGGGTAAGCCGGTTTCAACCACCTTAGTAGTGCCTGTGGAGTTTGATTAACGCACGTGGAAATACCCATTAATACCTACAATAGTGAATGAACAGGGGTCGCAGCATAAAAAGTTTCTCTTTTCTGCTGCGACTCTTGTTGTTTTCTTACTTTTTCTTGTAGGCTGTTTTTAAATTCTTCAGAATGGTAAAGCCGCGATCCACATCTTCATCGTTGACAATAATGGTGAATTCGTTGGTGGTGGAAATCACTTCTTTAATATTAACGCCTTCCCAGGCGATGGCTTTCATTATGTGGTAGTAGAAACCGGTTACCTGTACGTTGTCGGCCGGCAGCTTTAAGGTAATGGCGGACAGCTCGCTTTGTTTGAGCAGGCACTCCTCTTCAGCAAAATACTTTTCAACCAGTTCCTCATAGGCGGAGCTAACCACCAGATTGGACTCAAATACACCCCTCACCAGGGTGTAAAATACATCGTGCTGATTGCTGATGTCTTGCATCACCTTAGTGTGGCTGTTAAAAATCGTATTGCTGTTACGAAAGGTGTAATCTGTTAGGTTGGAGCGCACAATGATGTCGCCCAGCGACTCCAGTAATTTCTGTAGGTTGCGGTTGAGTGAGTAATCCAACTGAGGTGTCAAGCGATTTAAAGCCATTACAATAGCACCTTGTTTCACGGGTTTCTCCGTTAGCTTTTCAACCATTGGTTGTATTTGCCGTGCCAGCGACGATATATTTAATAGGCCTTCGCATAGCGCTTCGATCACAAATGGCTTAACTTTAATAACTGATTCTACAGCCTGACTTACTGTTTTCATGGTTTCTGAATTTTGAGGCAAAGATAGAAAATGTTAAGATATTAACACAGTGTTATAAAGAAGTTTTTTTTGTTGAAAAACTTTTATTTCGTCATAGCAATTGATATTTTTGACACGTGTTTAGCTGACTTTTGTAGAACAGGAATAAAGGAGACTGAAGTAGGCGACACAAAACAAACATGCAAATAACAGACACATGAAAAATTTTAGTTTGAGCGGCTCAATTGTGGCAATAGTAACCCCATTTAAGGCCAATGGGGAGATTGATGTGAATGCTTTTGATGAGCTGATCGATTGGCATGTGGCAAATGGAACACGAGGTCTTGTGGTATGTGGCACCACGGGCGAAACGCCTGCACTTACGGGCGATGAGGATGCTTTTATGATTGAACGTGCCGTGCAGCGCGTGGCAGGACGGATTCCTGTAATTGCTGGCACGGGCAGCAATTCAACTGACGAATGTATTAAGTATACTCAAAAGGCAGAGGCGATTGGAGTTGATGCTGTATTGGTGGTTGGGCCTTACTATAACAAACCGACCGAGAAGGGCATGTACATGCATTTTTCATCAGTGGCAGAGGCTGTTGATGTGCCTGTTATTTTGTATAACGTACCTGGGCGCACCGGTTCCAGTATCTCAGTGGCCAATACCATTAAGCTGGCCAATACCTATCATAATATTGTGGGTATCAAGGAGGCCTCCGGCGACCTGGCCTTGTTTGCCGAACTAGTGGCACAGCGTCCCGAAGGCTTTAAGATTTACAGTGGCGATGATTTTCTGTCTGCGTCGGCTAATTTGTTGGGGGCCGATGGCTGTATTTCAGTAGTAGCCAATGTTATTCCTAATGATTTTTCTCAACTGATGGAAGCTTCCATAGCAGGTCGCGTGAAGGAAGTGAATACTTTGTTTTACAAATACCGTCAGCTGATGGATCTGATGTTTGTGGAATCAAACCCCATACCTGTGAAAACGGCTTTGGCAGCATTAGGCAAGGTGAATGAGGTTTTTCGATCGCCGATGTGTACCATGGAGGATGAGAATAAAGTGGCTTTGCTAGCTGAGCTTAAGAAATTGAATCTTATGTAGATATTATAGTTGTTGTTGGATTGAATAAAAAAGGGTGTTTCAACGGAAGCACTCTTTTTTTATTGGTTTTTTTCTGCTGAGCCGCGCCCGGTCTATTTTGTAAAAAGACGGTATATTTTTTTACATTTGAGAAACTAACTAAAAATGTAAAAGGCAATGATTGATTTACTGAAGAATCATCGAACCATACGGAAATATACAGATCAAAAGGTGGATGAGGCCGTGTTAAATGAGGTGCTAGAGGCTGGTGTCAGGGCTTCTACAACGGGTAATATGCAAGTGTATAGTATGGTGGTAACTCAAGATGATACCATCAAAACAAAATTGGCACCCTGTCATTTTAATCAGCCCATGATTACCCAGGCTCCTGTGGTTATCACTTTTTGTGCCGATTTCAACCGTTTTAAGAAGTGGTGCGAATTGCGTAAGGCAGAGCCTGGATACGATAATTTTATTTCATTTGTAACGGCATCCATCGATGCCTTGCTGGTGGCACAAAATGTATGTGTAGCGGCCGAAGCCAAGGGGCTTGGTATCTGTTATGTGGGAACTACTACTTATCTGGCTGATAAGATTATTGAGGTGTTAAACCTGCCCAAGGGGGTGGTGCCTGTTACAACGGTTACACTGGGCTATCCTGCTGAAACTCCCAAGCAGGTGGATCGTCTTCCACTAGCCGCTGTTGTGCATCCCGAAACCTATCAAGATTATTCGGAAGAGCATATTAATGAGCTATATGCCGAAAAAGAGAGCCTGGAGGAAAATAAAGCCTTTGTTGCGGAAAATAATAAAGAGACACTGGCTCAGGTTTTTACCGATGTGCGCTATAAAAAAGCCGACAATGAGCACTTTAGTAAGGTCTTGTTACAAGTGCTGAAGCAGCAGGGGTTTATGTAGAAACTCCCACAAACCTTTAAGTTGCTGATTTATGATATTTGGGGATATTCATAAGTTGACTTATATCTTTGATATCTAGATAATTATTACTATCTTAAAAGTATAACAAAACCCCGAA
>CANLLN010000005.1 GCA_947491945.1 uncultured Carboxylicivirga sp.
CTGTCACTCTACATTTAAGTCCAGGTAAGGTTCCTCGCGTATCATCGAATTAAACCACATGTTCCTCCGCTTGTGCGGGCCCCCGTCAATTCCTTTGAGTTTCATTGTTGCCAACGTACTCCCCAGGTGGATAACTTAATGCTTTCGCTTTGTCGCTTACGGTGTATTGCAAACAACTAGTTATCATCGTTTACGGCGTGGACTACCAGGGTATCTAATCCTGTTCGATCCCCACGCTTTCGTGCATCAGCGTCAGTTACAGTTTAGTAAGCTGCCTTCGCAATCGGTGTTCTGTGTTATATCTAAGCATTTCACCGCTACACAACACATTCCGCCTACCTCAAATGTACTCAAGAATAACAGTATCAAAGGCAATTTTACGGTTGAGCCGCAAACTTTCACCCCTGACTTACTATTCCGCCTACGCACCCTTTAAACCCAATGAATCCGGATAACGCTCGGATCCTCCGTATTACCGCGGCTGCTGGCACGGAGTTAGCCGATCCTTATTCATACGGTACCGGCAAATAACTACACGTAGCTATATTTCTTCCCGTATAAAAGCAGTTTACAACCCATAGGGCAGTCGTCCTGCACGCGACATGGCTGGTTCAGACTTGCGTCCATTGACCAATATTCCTCACTGCTGCCTCCCGTAGGAGTCTGGTCCGTGTCTCAGTACCAGTGTGGGGGACCTTCCTCTCAGAACCCCTAGACATCGTCGCCTTGGTAAGCCATTACCTTACCAACTAGCTAATGTCACGCATGACCATCTTATACCACCGGAGTTTTAATTATTAATTGATGCCAATCAATAACATTATGCGGTATTAATCCGAATTTCTTCGGGCTATCCCCCAGTATAAGGCAGGTTTCATACGCGTTACGCACCCGTGCGCCGGTCGTCAGCGGAACCGAAGCTCCCTGTTACCCCTCGACTTGCATGTGTTAGGCCTGTCGCTAGCGTTCATCCTGAGCCAGGATCAAACTCTTCGTTGTATTAAAATTTTAAATATCTATCGAAAATCTTAATAACGCTAATTGACTTCAGGTTTCACTTTTACCTTTCTAATTTAATCGTTTAAATTAGGTACTATCCAATATTTTCAAAGATCTTTCAGATGCCTTGCATCTTAGTGACATATTCAGAATCGAACTGAAACACTAACCATTATGTCTTTCAAAAAAGTCCGGAGTTCGTTGTCCGAAGCCCGTTTTTGCTACTCCCCTCGTTTGTGAAGCGGCTGCAAAGGTAAGGTTTTTTATTCCAAACTTCCAAAATTATTTTTTGATTATTTTGGAGCTTATTTTTGACAGAACAGGCAAGTTATGAACTCTCTTTTTCCATGTCAATAGCCCTTTGCAATTTCATCTTTCAAAATGTATCGATAAGCGCCTAAACCCTTATCAATCGTGCCTTTCAGCAGAACCATTGTCCTCAAAAGCGGGTGCAAAATAACGACGTTTATTTCGCATATCCAAATTAAAAAGGAAGGTTTTTTGAGGCAAAAATCAGACTTGACAGTTTACACGCTGACTTGTCGACTGTTGCACGAGTGTTAAAATATGTTCCTAAAAACAACTCTCCTCATCGCAATAAAATCAACAATACTTACACATTACTTATGACGATGCTAAAAACAAAAATATTCATCACCCCTATTATATACGTGCATAATCATCAATAGTTGTCGTAAGCTATATACACATTCCGAAGCTATAAAAGCAAAGCCGAAGCCTCCGTAACACTAAAATAAACCATATTTTTTTACCAACTTTGCAGCTTACAATATATTGAAACACCAGCAATGCATATCAAAATATTTTTCATTCACATACTCATAAGTATATTAAGTCTCACACAATTGGAGGCACAATCCAAGAACAGAATAAAAATAGATAACGCAAATTCAGGCGAACAACGAAAAAACCTTGGACCCAACGTACGACTCCTACTAGGCAATGTAAAACTAAGGCATGAGAATACTATAATGCACTGCGACAGTGCCTATTTTCACGATTATAAAGACTCAACATTTATCGAAGCCTTTAATCACATTCATATCATACAAAATGATTCCATCCATTTATATGGCGATTATCTAACCTATAGTGGTACAGAAGGTATTGCCCGGGTAAGGCGCAATGTGAAAATACAGAAACAAGATGTTACCGTTTTAACGGAGTACCTGGACTACGACCGGGTGAAGAATTTTGGTTACTATTTTAATGGTGGCGAAGTGTTAAGCGGGCAAAACACCCTTATCAGCGATTTAGGCCTCTACTACCCCGACCTCAGCGAAGTACACTTTAAAGATTCGGTTGTGGTAACAAATCCCAAATACACTATTTTTTCAGACACATTGAAATACCATACCATAACAGAGGTAGCAAGTATTCTGGGCCCCACCTTTATACAAAGTGATGACAACCTTATTTACAGCGAGGATGGTTTTTATGACACCCAAAACGATAAAGCAAAACTCTTCCGTGGGGCAACACAAAGCTATGTTCAGGGCAAGGAAAACACATTAAAGGGCGATACCATCTATTATGATCGTCAGGGTGGAATTGGGGAAGCATTCAGCAACTTTGAACTGCACGATACCACCAATAATATGATGATCAGGGGCAACTATGGATATTATAATGAGTCCACCCAATATGCCCTGGCAACAGAAAAAGCACAACTACTGCAGATTTATCAGCGCGACACCCTCTATTTACATGCCGATACACTGCAAGCTATTCCCCTGCCCGATGAAGAGAGCCAACTCATTAAGGCCTATTACAATGTGAAATTCTTCAGGAAAGATATGCAAGGACGATGCGACTCCATGGTGTATGATATGCGTGACTCAACCAACACCTTTTATAACAGTCCGGTAATATGGGCACAAGAAAACCAAATGACAGCTCAAACCATAAAACTGTTCAGTAGAAACAACGCCCTATACAAAGCCGAACTAATCAATTCAGCCTTTATTATAGCACCGGAGAAAGATAGCCTGCTCTTCAACCAAATAAAAGGGCGAAATATGATCGGTCATATTAGGAACAATGAATTATACCGCATTGATGTGGATGGCAACGGACAAACTATTTATTATCCAAAAGACAGGGAAGCCGTTATTGGTGTTAACCGCGCTGAAAGTAGTACATTATCCATATTCCTGGAGAAGCGTCAAATTACCGGCATTAAGATGCGAACAGAGCCGGGTGGCAATTTAAACCCACCTTATCTATTGCCCGATGAAGATGTTAAGCTTCAGGGCTTCTTATGGCTGGAAGCAATACGCCCAAAGAATAAAACAGACATTTTTAAGCACGTGCCCATGCCTGCCCTCGACGAGTTATCCAAAGACTACGACGACTACCAATTTGGGGACGACAGCAAGTAAGGTACAGTTCGTTTACATTAAGTCAAAAACACAGCAATGAACGATGAAAATAAAAACGGGGGCATTGCCCCCGTTTGCTCTCTCTAATATTCATCTTCATTAAAAAAGAAGTCCTCCTTACTCGGATAATCTGGCCAGATATCCTCAATACTTTCAAAAACTTCCCCTTCGTCCTCAATCTCCTGGAGATTCTCAATCACCTCAAGTGGCGCTCCTGAACGAATTGCAAAATCAATTAATTCATCCTTTGAAGCCGGCCATGGTGCATCTTCCAGTTTAGAGGCTAGTTCGAGTGTCCAATACATAGCAACTCAATTTAACATTAATATAATTGTGTTATTTCTCACTAAACTCATCTGCGAATTTAAAAAAAATTTCCAATCTTACAACTTCGCTTTCATTGTAATTTCAAAAACAATGAAATACTTTGATAAACGACACGATATTACAGTACAAATGGAAACCTATATAACTCTCTAGCAAAGGCGATTTACCCCACAAGACAATACTAATTGCACTACACTACAGTTACCTGTTCATTGATCATATCCGACTCAACAAGACCATCGCGCAAACGAATAATACGATGAGCATGCTGAGCAATATCCTCCTCATGCGTTACAAGGATAATAGTATTCCCCAGTTTATGAATCTCATCAAAGAGGCGCATTATATCAACAGAGGTTTTGGAATCGAGGTTTCCGGTAGGCTCATCGGCTAAAATAATGGAAGGTTTATTGATCAAAGCACGTGCAACAGCAACCCGCTGCCGCTGTCCCCCTGACATTTCGTTGGGTCGATGATGCATGCGGTCACTCAAACCCACACTCTCCATCACTTCCTTACCCCGGGCCTGCCTATCATGCTTGGACACCCCGGCATAAATCAAGGGTAACATGGCATTCTCCAAAGCAGTGTACCGCGGCAATAGGTTAAAAGTCTGAAAAACAAAGCCAATCTCCTTATTCCGGATTTCAGCGAGGGAATCGTCAGTGAGTCGACTAACATCGGTGCCGTTCAGCACATATTGCCCTCCAGTGGGCGTATCCAGCGCCCCAATAATATTCATCAGGGTAGATTTACCCGAGCCTGAAGGCCCCATAATAGCAACATATTCACCTTTGGCGATACTAAGCGATACACTCTGAAGAGCTTTAACAACCTCGGTACCCACCTGATAATGCTTCTTAATTTCGGCTATTTCAATGACGTTAGTATTCATAGAGCTAAGTTTAAGCAAACAAATATAACTTTTTAGAGCTGATTTAAAACAAGACAAAAGATTTTATATCTTATCACAGCACCCTTACCAACTTATCAGGTGAAGCCCCAAAGCCAGAATTAATAACGCACTACAAAATGCTGTTTCTGACATTCTTTCCTAAAAAAGACAATTCCGAGACGAAACAAATCCATGGAAACCGTGACACGGGGGTGCTGACAAATGGTTTCCCAGGCTTCCTCCATCCCCTGTGACCAATGAATATCGTCAAACACAAAAACCGAATGATTATGCGCTTTTGTAAGGCACAGATTAAAATAATCGAGGGTGGCTTCCTTTTGATGATGCCCATCAAAAAGCACAAAATCAAGACTTGACAAATCTGCCAGCAAAGAAGGCAGTACATCCTGAAATTGGCCAATAATTTGCTGCACATTATCACAACCCAACCTTTGAAAGGTCGTGCGAGCTAAGGCAGCTGTTGCTGCACATCCTTCAATAGTAATTACTTTTCGCCGGGTATCAGAAAGGCCAAGGTAGCCACCGCTAATACCCAGCGACGTACCTAACTCAATCACAGTATTTGGCTGAAGCTCGCAAAGCAAGCGATACAATAGCTCACCATAACGTGGCGCTATAGACGAATACCTTGCAATATGCCCAACCTTCCTTCTTCGACGGTTAAAACGTTTACTTCCGGCACCATAGTCTTGCACCTCAATAAACTTATCCGAGCGACACAACTCTTTCCGCAGCACATTTATTGTTTCAAAAGCATAATACGAATGCGGACTGTAAAAAACATCGCGTACCAAATTAAATACAAAAGGGCTATGCAAGCCATAACCTTTATGGTACCGTGCTTTCAAAAGGTATCTCAAATAAGATTTTGCCTGAAAAAAATTCATTTACAAACGCTCCCGGAATTTTATTGAGCACCACCCTTTCTCACTGTAAAATAAAAAGCCATGGTGCTTGTCAAAACTAATTACAATTCACAAAAGGCAAAGGTAAAAAAACAAATTAGTGAGTGAACAGATTGCAATTGAAAAGAACCAAACTACATTCTCAAAAAAGACCTTGCCGCCAAGAAACTCTTTTGTGTAACCTAGTAAACACTTCGCCCCAGCCGTTGTTTACTGATTATAGTATACCGAACATTAGCATCAACTGCATGGAAACTTATTTAACGCAACTATTGGAATTGATAGAAGAGGCAATTACAAAGGCGCCCCACAAAAAATATGATAGTGAGATAGATTTCAACAACATTACCTTGCTTGCACAAGAGTTCCTTCAAAGCAAGGCGGAGAAAATATCTGCTGTGACCGGCATTGAGAAGGTCAATTTTCCATCTCCCGATAAGCTAAATGCAATGCAGATGAAAAATATCGTGAAGGCGCTGGAAAAGCTTCTGAAGGCCTACAACTGGGAGTTTATGTTTCCGGAGCAGATCGATGAAACCAACAAATACCAATACATTCGTGACCATTGGGACACCCAGCAGTTATACTGCAAAGAAGGCATGATGCAAATTGAAACCTGCACCTTTGACGAGCGAAAGTGTCCCTTTCCCGGGCAATGCAAAGTATGCCACAGCTTCAAAACTGATGACGATGACAGCCATCATTTGTGTAAAGGACAAATTGACTTCACCGACCTCATACCGGAATTTCAGCGAGAGGATGATGAAATACGCGATGACGTTGATCGCTTGAAGAAGTTAATGCTGCAACCCAATGATGATTCATTTATTTCCGGCATTTACAATTATTGCGATGGCCGTTGCGAGAAATGCACCTTCACCCATCAATGCAGCTCGTACGCGTTAAACGCACAGTTTGATAAAGTAAAATGCAATGATGATGGCGCAAAACAGCTGAAAGTATTTTTTAAGGCCACCTCTGAGATTATTGAAGAAGAGCTTTCAAACAAAGGCATTGACGTGGAAGAAGCCATGAACCTTATTAAAGAAAATGAGCTGCCCCCGCAGCCTCCCAAACACAGCCTTGAAAAACAAGCAGAGTCGTATGCCGAGAAACTAAACCGCTGGTTTAATTCAAATCAGATGGAAATCGAAAGCCGCATAGTAACCGAGCAGGCTACCGGTCTGAAGGATGATTTTGAGACCATTACCTGGTTTCAGCTATTTATAGCCGCTAAGGTAAACCGAGCCATTAATGGCAAACGCCAATGCAGGGAAGGCGACAATGATGAATTGCAAGACTCACTAGGATCAGCCAAGATTGCCCTTATTGCCATTGACGAATCCATACACGCCTGGAATAACCTGCTAAACGCAATCCCCAGCAAAGAAGACAGTATATTAAGTATGTTACGTCATCTATCCGACTTAAGAGAAGATTTGGAGGGCTATTTTCCGGAGGCGCGAAAATTTATTCGACCAGGGCTGGATGAATAAAAAAATCTGAGAGAGCTTAGGTGGAAAGTGTAAGAATCATGAATAAATTCTAATAGCTTCTCTCAGATATTATCGCAAATAAATTGCGAAAAGTTACCTCCCGTTGCAGGTAAGCCAGTGACTTAACCGGACTTATAATTTTTAATCGCTGTAAAACTATTAATTTATTTGACAGTACGATAGTAACAGTGTACTTTTTTGTATAAAATTCTTAATTTTTTGGAATATCGGCGTATTTTCTACTTAAAAACCCACTCATTCACATGACTCACAAGCTATCACAAGTGCTTTAGGCTTTCGTCAATTGCCTGAAAAGCCTGATGACAAGGGTCAAAAACCTCCTGAAAATAATTACGGGCTTTCTTAATCATACGACGTGCCCGTGCCCGCCTGCCATTTTTGTACAGTAGTTTTCCATAATGGAAATACAAATTTCCACAGGCTTCGGCATCATCGGCACAGGCTACAAGTACTTGCTTATAAACAGTAAGCAGTAAATCAGGTTTACCTACAGAGACAAATATACTGTTCAATTCATCGGGCAAGGTGGGAGTATAGGGGGCACCGAGCAGCAAATCGTAAGCCAACACCCCACTGACACTATCCTTATTAAGCTTTAACTTCGCATTAAGCAAATACAACTCATTGGGCCGATAGTTAGGCTGTAAGCGATTGGCATATTCAAAATAACACTCTGCTCTCTCCGGCTGCTTCGTTTTTAAGTACAAAACACCACTTATGCGGGCGGCATCCGATCGCTCCAGTGAGTCAGCATAGAGCTCATAGGCCCTGACAGCATACTCAATTCCCTTTTGCGGCAAGCCATCGAAAAGGTATGTAACCGCAAGGCTGTAGTTGGTAAGGGCTTCATCGGGTTTTCTGTCAAGCGACATTAAAAACCACTGCTGAGCGGCGTAATAATTTTGCAATATTGATTGATAATATCCAAGGGAATAAAGGCTATAAAAATCGTACACCCCATTTTCAAAGGCCTTCCGATAATAGTGATTGCTCTTTTCGAGTAATACTTCAGATCCCTCACCCCAACGATCACCAAAGTCGTGATACACCCTTGTATAAAAATCGCCCAACGCCTTGGTTATGCGAAAGTCAGCAGGATGAAGTTGCTGCATTTTCAGCAAAACGGAATCCACCTGAAAAATGATGGTTGCGGGTAGCAGTGGCTCCTGCCTCCGCAACTGATCCAATGATTCGCCTGAACGCAGATTGACAAATGAAAAACGCTGATGATAATGACTGGTCAGATGATAATTTAATGCCAAATCAACCTTTTTAAGTACACAATCGGGCTGATCATCACAATGCTTCAGGCACTCAAAGGCACTCAAAAACTGTCCACGTTGAATTAAACTATCTACCCTACCCTGTGCATTAACAGACGACAAAAGCCCGGCAAGTACTGTCGCTGCAATGAGAAAAGTCGTTCGCAAATATTTCTTACCCATAAATTATACTTGAAATAAAGCTGTACAAGGTGCTAATAAATAAAATGACTCACAAAAAAATACGCTATCGCAGCTACTGGAAAGTGAATAAATAAAATGCGATTAACAACTACAGAAGGAAAAAAGCAATCGCTACTATTACGCCATACAAAACCCATCCATCCATAAGGAGCAAGATAACAATACTTAGTTTATCACTAGTAAGATCAAGCCCACACACACTACTAACACACTACAAATCAATAATTGACATTACAGAATATCTCTCGTACTTTTAACCCTGCTCTACTAAAAACTCATCACTCCCTTGATTTTATTATGGCATACAACTTTCTATGTAAATTACAATAAGTACTAAATCATCATTATTAAAAACTGGAATTATGAGAAAACTTGGTTTTATTGGTGCGATTCTACTGCTGGCAATCGTAACTTATGCTCAAAAGAGTAAGCAACCCAACATACTTGTTATATGGGGCGACGACATTGGCCAGTCAAATATTAGTGCCTATACCAATGGTCTGGTGGGCTATAAAACTCCCAACATTGACCGCATTGCCGACGAAGGGATAATTTTTACCGATTATTATGGCGAACAAAGCTGCACTGCTGGTCGATCAAGCTTCATTATGGGACAAAGTGTGTTCAGAACCGGATTAAGCAAGGTGGGCTTACCAGGTGCCGAATTGGGCATGCAAAAAGAAGACCCAACCATTGCCGGCCTACTCAAACCATTGGGCTACGCCACAGGTCAGTTTGGCAAAAACCATTTGGGCGACAAAGACGAACACTTGCCTACCCAGCATGGCTTTGATGAGTTTTTGGGAAACCTCTACCATTTGAATGCCGAAGAAGAACCGGAGCTTCCCGATTACCCAAGAAATCCGGAATTCAGGGAAAAATTTGGTCCAAGAGGAGTTATTAGTTCGTCGGCTGATGGACCCGTAAAGGATACCGGCCCGCTTACCAGGAAAAGAATGGAAACCATTGATGACGAAACAGTGGCTGCAGCTGTTGACTTCATTAAACGAATGGATAAAGCAGGAACACCTTGGTTTGTCTGGTGGAATGGAACGCGCATGCATTTTCGTACACACGTGAAAGATGAGCTGATGAACGATCCGAAATACCAGGGACTGAATGAGTACGCCATTGGTATGATTGAGCACGACATGCATGTTGGCGAGCTACTTGCTGTTTTAGATGAACTTGGTATTGCCGACGAAACCTTAGTTTTCTATAGTACCGATAACGGCCCTCACAAAAATTCATGGCCCGATGCAGCCGTAAGTCCCTTTCGTGGCGAGAAAAACACCAACTGGGAAGGCGGATGGCGTGTTCCTGCAATGGTACGCTGGCCCAAAAACATTGAGGCAGGCTCAGTATCCAATGAGATTATGCACCACATGGACTGGTTACCAACCTTATTGGCCGTTGCTGGTAATGAGAATATTAAAAACGAACTACTCGAAGGTAAAAAAGTGGCTGATAGAACCTATAATGTGCACCTGGATGGGTATAACTTTTTACCCTATCTGACCGGCAAGACTGAAACAGGGCCTCGAGAAGAGATTTTTTATTTCTCGGATGATGGCGACCTGACAGCTCTACGATATAAAGACTGGAAAATGGTTTTTATGGAACAGCGCAAATATGGCACACTTGGTGTTTGGTCAGAGCCTTTTGTAGAGCTGCGGATTCCCCTCATCTTTAACTTAAGACGCGACCCATATGAACAAGCTCCGCTTACCTCCAATACTTATTACGATTGGTTACTCGATCATGCATTTATGCTTGTTCCTGCTCAAGCCTATGTGGGAAAATTCCTTTCAACTTTTAAGGAATATCCACCGCGGCAAGAGGCTGCTAGTTTCAGTTTGAGCCAAGTAATGGAAATGATGAAAACTCCAACAAACAATTAAATTAAACCTACCATTTCATATTCTCATGGCGTGCAGCGGGCTGTACGCCATGAATTACCCTCCTAAACACTCACGAAAATGCGTATTTCAGTACTTGTATTTAGTTTTACATTCCTATTGGCCTGCAACCAACCTGCGAAACACAATTACAATACATCAAAGGCCTTACTATCTTGGAACAACACACCGGTGAAAGAGCAAATTTTTTCATTTGTAAAAAAAGTAACCGATCCATCATCAGTTGATTACGTGCCTGTTGAAAATCGGGTTGCTGTATTTGATAATGACGGAACACTATGGAACGAAAAGCCACTGTACATTCCGTTGGAATTTGAAATCAATAACATTCAAACAAAGCTTGCTGGCGACACATCATTACTGTCCAATGAATTATACAAAGGCTTAGCGGAGGGTAACCTGGCCATTATGAAAGACTACAACACATTTAACCTAATTACACAACTATTTGCGTTACATAATGGTCAAAATGAAGATAAGTACAAAGAGTCCGTCTATCATTTCCTTTCCCATAACCTTCATCCAAAATTTGAACGCCCCTTTAAAGAAATGGTGTACCAGCCAATGGTTGAATTGGTTCATCACCTACAACAACACGATTTTGAAGTATATATCGTTACAGGAGGAGAAATTTCTTTCGTCAGAACCATCTCCAAAGAAATATATAACATCCCGGTTGAAAATGTGATAGGCAGCAGTGTAAAACTTAATTACATTTCCGATGAACAGGGCGTCAGAATAATTAGAACAGGCACAATTCAATCGGCCAATGACAAACACGTAAAACCCTGTAACATTGAACTGCATATTGGTAAAAAGCCAATTTTTGCTGCCGGTAATAGCGATGGAGACTATGAAATGATGGAGTATACACTAGCTGGCGATGAGCCTTCCATGGCTATTTTGGTGCATCACGATGATGCAGAAAGAGAATACAGCTACATGCATGGCACCGAAAAAGCAGTTACAGATGCCAACAGCAAGGGATGGCATGTCATCAGTATGAAAAAAGACTTTAGACAAATCTTTCCGGATTAAGAACACTACTATAGGTTTTTATGCTCAGCCTTTCCTTAATAAGATGGGCTTGGCGTTCTGCTTTTGAACCAAAACGCTAACCATTTTAAAGGAATTATTATTTTTGCATCTATGTCAGACTTAGCGATGCAAAATATAAACTACCTGCCGGGCGTTGGCCCCAAAAAGGCCGAACTGTTAAAGCAGGAGCTTAAGATTGCATCCTACGAGGATATGCTCTATTATTTCCCTTATAAATACATTGACCGTAGTAAGTTTTATCAAATAAGAGAGGTTAATGCCAAGCTGCCTTACATACAGGTAAAGGGTCGGTTTACCGCGCTTAACACAGTGGGCACCGGCCGTCAAAGCCGCCTCACCGCAACTTTTACCGATGGTACAGGCGTACTGGAACTTGTGTGGTTCAAGGGTCATAAATATGTAAAAGAAGGCATCAGCTCCGAAAACGAGTATATTGTTTTTGGCAAGCCCTCTTCCTTCAACGGTAAAATAAACATTGTGCATCCCGAGTTGGAAAAAGTCAGCGAAACACAGGTGAAGATAACATCGGCACTACAGGCTTTTTACAATACTACGGAGAAAATGAAAAAGGGCTTTTTAAATTCCAAAGCCATTCAGAAGCTACAGCAAAATATATTCCTGTCATTTCAGGGAAAAGTAAGTGAAACACTGCCGGCCTCCATCATTGAGCGATACAAGTTTCTGAATCTACACGAATCATTAAAGGCTATTCATTTTCCGCCCAATGCACAAATATTGGAGAAGGCACAGCTGCGCCTAAAGTTTGAAGAGCTATTTTATATTCAGCTAAATATATTGCGACAACGCAACCAACGCACACGCGCCATCAAAGGGCATCTATTTGGAAAAGTGGGTGATTACCTCAATTCTTTTTACAGCCAGAAAATACCCTTTGAACTAACCAATGCACAAAAGCGCGTTATTAAAGAAATACGCCGCGACATGGGTAGTGGCAAGCAGATGAACCGGCTACTACAGGGCGATGTGGGCTCGGGCAAAACATTAGTGGCGCTGATGGTGATGCTGATTGCATTAGACAATAAGTATCAAACCTGCCTGATGGCACCCACAGAGATACTGGCCACCCAACACTTCGAAACCATCAGCGAGATGGTTGATGGCTTAAATATAAAAGTAGCCTTACTAACGGGCTCCTCTAAAAAGAAAGAGCGCGAACAGATCGACAAGGATCTTCAATCGGGTGAGCTTCAGATACTCATTGGCACCCATGCCCTTTTGGAAGATAAGGTAATATTTAACAACCTGGGTCTAGTGGTGGTGGATGAGCAGCACCGCTTTGGCGTAGCACAACGTGCGCGCTTGTGGCGTAAAAATACCCAGCCCCCTCACATACTGGTGATGACGGCCACACCCATCCCACGCACCCTGGCCATGACTATCTACGGCGACCTGGAAGTATCAGTCATCGATGAATTACCCCCGGGACGTAAACCCATCGAAACAGCCCATTATTTTCACAACCGACGCAATAACCTCAACAAATTTATCAAGGGCGAGCTGGACAAAGGCCGACAAGTGTACGTGGTTTATCCACTCATTGAGGAGTCGGAGAAGATGGACTTTAAAAATCTGGGCGAAGGCTATGAGTATATGCAACGCGTATTCCCCGATTACAAGGTGAGCATGGTACATGGCCGCATGAAGCCGGCCGAAAAAGATGCCGAGATGCAGGAGTTTGCCGCCAATCGCTCGCAGATACTGGTTTCAACCACCGTGATTGAAGTGGGCGTGAATGTACCCAATGCTTCGGTGATGGTAATTGAAAGCGCCGAACGCTTTGGCCTGTCGCAGCTCCATCAGCTACGCGGCCGCGTGGGGCGCGGTGCCGATCAAAGCTATTGCATCCTGATGACCGACTATAAGCTATCGGAAGAGACCCGCAAGCGTATGGACATTATGACCCGCTCGACCGATGGCTTTGAAATTGCCGAGGCCGATTTAAAACTGAGGGGGCCGGGCGACCTGGAGGGCACCCAGCAGTCAGGCCTGCCCTTTACCTTAAAAATTGCCAACCTGGGGCGCGATGGCCAAATATTACAGTTTGCCCGCCAGGTGGCCGAAGCCATATTAAGCAACGACCCCCTGCTGGAGAAACAAGAAAATTTCATCCTCGATAAACAGCTAAAAAAACTGGCCAGTGAAAAGATGAACTGGAGCATGATTAGTTAAGGCATAACCATTAAAGTTCTGCCAGCTCTTCATCTTCGATTAAAATTATCTTTGTATTAATTTTTGATGCCACCGTATTCATAAAATTCTTCAACTCGCGATAATCACTGGCCAAATAACTTTGCTTTTTAAAGTTATAGCTGGCAATAATCTGAATACTCCCTTCGGCTTCCGTTACCACAAAATTAAATGCAACATTATCCGAATTAATCTTTTGCTGGGTCGGTAACTCCTCAATGCGATAACCTTTGGGCACTTGAATAGTTGTTATGTAACGATAGCCTTGCCGATACACCATATCAATTGGCAATGAACGATTTTCCTGTTTAAAAGGGTTATCATTTTGTGTTAAATTAGCAAAAGGAGAAATAATTAATTGATTATCAACCCTATCGATACTTTGAGAAAATTCAAAACTATACTTGAATGGCAAAGCCTTATCATATAGATTATCCGGCTCAATCTCATCCTTAATCGTTAAGCCCTTTTGGGCTATTCTTCTTTTAAATTTCTCTTTATCATTATGAAACCCGCTCCTGTTTGCCAGTGCCATGTAACCGGTACTTTTAGCTTTGCAAAGGCCTGCTAGCTGATTTTCTTCAACATCAAGATGTAAGGACAGATTAATCTCCTCAAGTGATGTTGCACTGTTGGCGATTGTCACCCAACTTTCACTATCTTCCTTTACTACAAAGCCTTTTCCATTAATACATCGGGCAGGTATCAGGTGATTAGGACACATAGACTGAGTTGCATCAACCAAACGCACCCTACCATCTACTTCAACTAAAACTAATACATAGTTAAATAAGTTGGAATAGGGAAATGAGTCGGTAACTTTACCATTATCGCGCGTACTAACAATCACCGGGAAAGCTTGCAAGCCGACAGAACGTAATGCTCCAATGGTACATAAATTTATATTGCCAATATTTCCGGTATTATTCTCATTGAACTCCTTTAATGAATACTGAGCATACTTCCCATAGTATTCATTCCATTTATAATTGGTTTTCATATAGTTTAACACCTCACCAAGGCGCTCTTCCTCGGCCATTTCTGCTAAATATGAAAGGTTTTTATCGGCCCACTTTTCTGATCTTTTCAGGTATTTACCAAAGTCATCATGATCTAGCATTTCCTCCGCCAAGGATGGCCAGGTATTCATGTATGTTTTAGTATATCCGGATGGATAATTGATTTCTGACATTTGGAAATCAATCTTTATTATATAATCATTTCTCGATGATATAAAGGTTTCATCACGAAAAGAAGGTACATTCTTCATCCCGAACTCATACACCATGTCTTTAAAGGGGATATTGGCAAAAGTACGCTCAAATCCGGGTTTCTTGTAACTCTTAAAATGATCCATTTTAGTGGTTCCCTGCATACGGTAACGATAGGAATAGAATGGAATCATATTCACTTTGTATTCACTATACAGGGTTGGGATATTGGTTTGAAAATCCCAATCTCGCAAATGTGTATAAAAAGGAGAATAGATGGAATATTGCACATCAATAATGGAACCTTCTTTAATCTGCGGCATGGCAAATTTTTTCACGTACCAATTGTTATTAATCTCTTCCTGGTACACCTGATCGGGGTCAAGTGCTACTTTCTTTAAAATACCATCCTCATGGTTGAAAGTAAATGCGTTTACTTGTTTCAACTTTTCAAGTCCTTCTTTCGTTCGGTATAATGCAATCTCAAACTCACCCTGATCAAAGGCCGCCTCGTTAAAAATTTTAATCCGCACGTGTCGGTCAAAACGCAACACAAAACCGTCAACCTCCTGTACAAACCAAGAATTACCCTTGTCAAATAACACCACGGCGGGGGCATCTTCTTCGAAATCACATTCTTTAATTTGCAGTTCTTCAGGCTGTAAAAAACCAAACTTAACATCCTGGGCATTAACACTGAAACTGATAAATAATAAAAATAATGAGTAAGCTATAAATATTTTTTTCATCGTTTGTGGGGTATTAGTAACATTATAAATATTTTACAATTCCTTTTTGTAATTCAGCATTGTTACAAGCTTTAATAAAGGCATAAGCCTGGGGGTATTCCTCCACCGGAACAATGCCCGCCTCAATAAGCACCTGCCGATGCACCCGCAGACAATTGCCTTCCACCCTAAGCTCCCTTTTATAATAGCCATACTCCGATTCGAACTGAAGTGATTTGATGCCGGAAACGTCTGCTATTGCCTTAGGCATTTCATACACAATCGTATCACAGAAGCTGTAGGGATAATCAAAACGCAATTCCTGAGTTCTCTTCTCGGGTTTATCAAGATGAAAGACAATGGGACGAATGGGTTTCAACAATAAGCGAGCGCCTATTTTCTCAACTGCATTATTTAGTGTTGCTTCCATGCTGATATCTATAAATGCAGAATCGGAGTCTGTGCGCTTCATTTCATAACTTTGTATATCGCAACGTTCAAACAAACCCAAATCTTCCAGATATCCTATTTTATCACGCTCCGACAAAGCTTCATTTAACCCTTTCAGATAACTAAAAAGCAGCCCCTTCGCTCGTCCAGTACATACCATGCCTACCTCTCCGGAATCGTCAACCGTAACTTTAGTGCTAAAATAATTACCAACCTGCTCTGCCCTAAGACTCGGCGTACGGGTAAGCTTACTGTTTTCTCCATCTACTAAAAGCACTGAACGATTTTGGGTAGAAGTACCCAAATAATTAAAAGGGGCCGTGCTATCCGTACATTCAAGCCATATCGTATCATTAGCTTGTGGGACACAGAGTATCACATGATTAAACTGCTGAGATGGATAGTCTGTCCTAATTTTTACGGGATGAGAATCAGCATACACCAGTGTGTAAATGGAATTGATACCCACCTCCTTCAGCAGGGCCTGCATATAGTTAGTCAGGGCTTTGCAATCACCATATTTATTATTGCACACATACATCGCACTTTCAGGCATCAGGCCTCCTATATCTAAGGCTACATTGATATAACGGGTGTTATTTTGCAAATGCTGATACAGTACTTTTATCTTTTCTATGTCTGTGGCACAGTTTTGCGTTAAAGCATGAACCTTTGCCCTCTCTTCATTTGTCAAAAGATCGAGGTTAGATTTTAACCTACTCATCCAAAGCCCAAAACTCCTCCAGTTGTGAAGGCTACCCTTTATGCCATATTTAAAATCTTTCGGTACTATAATAACCTTTGCTGCCAGCTCCTCTTTCCGTGGTCCATACTTTTCTCTTTCCACGTAGGGTATATCTTTAGCCTGCCATTGGTAGCGATAGCCACTTGATAGTTCAGTGATTTTAGCTGAATCAATACCCTGCTGAAAAAGCTCAAAACTTGCTTCCCCGGGCACCTCAACTGTTAGCTCGGCATCTTTAACAGGAACTTTTTTCTGCCAGCGAGGAATCCAGTAAGCTAAAAATAAATAATCATTACGCTCCTGCGTATAGCTATACTTAATAACGTAAGGGTAACGATTATGAATTAGCTTAAAAGACAATATCATATCGTCGCCATGAAATTGTCCACTCGAATAGGCGTGAGAATGTATAATGTCTTTTCTCTTTAACGAACGTATTTCATCACCCATCAAATCGTAAATACCTGCTTCCAATTCCTTAATATTATTGCCCTTGACATAAGAAATATCAATTTCGGCGAATTCGGCGCCTTTGGCTGTATTTATCTGAATTTCAAACTCAGCATGTTCAATAACCTTATTACCCGTATATTTTATGGAAGTAAGCCTTTTATTAATCTGGCAATCGGGCAGCTGGGCATACAATGAGGACTTTACTATTATCAATAGTAAAAAAATGAGGGGTAGGCGCATTATTTTTTTCTTTGAAGATAGTATTTTTGTTAAAAACTAACCAAAATACTTCATACTTACAATAACTTAACGACTGATCGCATAGCGCTTATCCAACAAGTTGTGAAAAAAAAGGGTCGTGTAAGATGTAAGAATAACAACACAACCCTTTTCTATTAGAACTTTTATCGCTGACTAATATCACCTGCACCTGACTCATTCAGCTCCTTGAGGTCTGGTTTCCCATAGTAGTCAATATCGCTGCCCCCACTGGCCTTGGCGATAATCTCCTTTTCAGCCCATACAATAGCTTCTGCACCACCCGATGTGGTAACTTTCACCTTTTGTGCTTTGAGCTCACGGGCATGAATATCAGATCCACCACTTGCCGTAGCCTCCAACTGATCGCATTGCCCCTTCACCTTAATATCGGCACCGCCAGAACTTATCAGGGTCAACACACGGCTTCGCAGCTCCATATAAATATCAGCTCCTCCACTGGCATTTAATGTAACGGAAGCTCCTTTTATCACATTCTGTCCATACACATCTGCACCACCACTGGCACTCAGGTTTTCCAACTGTGCGGCAGATACATATACCTTGGGTGCTGCACCGGTAATCCAGTTCCAGCCACTGCTGCCCTCCATGTACACCTTTAGCGTATTGCCCTGTACTTTGGTAATCAAACGATGCAAATCATCCTTGGAGCAAACTACCTCCACCTTTGTTTCCGATGCCTGCGTATAATACAGGTCAATGCCGGACGAAACGTCCACACTTACAAACTCGCTTACCGAACGTAGTTCCTTTTCTTGTCCCGCGATGACACTCGTGAATAATAGTGCCATCACCATCAATGCAATATTCCTCATAGTTGTGGTTTTATATTAAAAAAGACGCATTATTATGACTTCCGGTTACAGGCTCTTATTTTTTCTTTTCTGCTTTCAATCGTTTAAAATAATCATTGGTGGCTCTTTTTACATGAGGCGCCAATATAATGGCAGCAATCATATTGGGGAAGGCCATTAATGCATAAGCTGAATCGATAAACGCAATCACTACATCAATGGATACAACGGCAGCTACAACTGCACTTATCACACTTAGCACATTATAAATATTCCGCGATTTTGTACCAAACAAATACGAAGAGCACTTATTTCCATAATAGGGAAAAGTAAACAAAGTTGACAAGGCAAAAAACATTACACAAATAATCAGCAAGTATGGTCCGTACCCGGGAATAGCTTTATCAAAGGCCAAAGCGGTTAAGGTGATACCATCGGCATCGCTCGTTTGCCACACATCGGTTACCAAAATAGCCAGCGCCGTCATGGTACACACAATCAGCGTATCCACAATAGGCCCCAGCATAGCCACCAAACCCTCGCGCACAGGCTCGTTGGTCTTGGCTGCACCATGTGCCAGCGGCGCCGTACCAATACCTGCCTCGTTAGAGAAGGCTGCCCGCTTAATACCCGTGATAATAAGAATGCCCACGGCGCCCCCCAGCACCGACTCTGCCTCAAAGGCATCGGTAAAAATTAGTACCAAGGCACTCCACAACTTATCGGGATGAGAAAAAATAATAAACAGCACCACCAACACATACAGCAATACCATGAAGGGCACGATACCTGCCGTTACCTTGCCAATGCGTTGAATACCCCCAAAAATAACAACTGACATGCATGCCGCAATAATAATACCCGAAATAAAATCGCTAGTAAAGCCGGTAGTAATACCATTGGGCTCCAATACAATATCGCGAAACACCTGTGTTAGTTGATTACTCTGAAAAACCGGAAAGACAGCAAACATAGCGGCCACAGCGAAAAATACGGCCATGGGCTTCCATCGTTTTCCCAATCCTTCGGTGATAATATACATGGGACCACCCTGAACTTCGCCAGCATCATCCTTACCACGAAACATGACAGCCAGGGTGCCGGTAAAAAATTTGGTGGAAACCCCCAATAGTGCACTGATCCACATCCAAAAGATCGCACCGGGGCCTCCGGCCATTATTGCCACCGCCACACCACTGATATTACCCATACCTACCGTAGCAGCCAAGGCCGTTGATAATGCCTGAAAATGATTAATCTGTCCGGCCTCATCCGCCTGATCATATTTTCCACGAAGAATGGCCACAGCATGAGCAATATGCCGAAAGGGCATAAGGCGACTGTAAATCATAAAAAAGAAACCACCACCCAAGAGCAATATTAAGAGTGGCGTTCCCCAAATAAACTCACTAAATTCGATAATCCGTTGTTCAAAATCTTTCATCACAGAAAGATAAAAAAAACTACAAAACGAAACAAAATGAATTGACATGCACCATCACCCCACGATTATCTGATTATGAGCAGACTATATATTTCAACCCGTTTCATTTACAGCCCTGCCTTTATATTTTTTTAACGCTAATAAAGACCTTTTTCCTTAATCAATGTTGAATTATATTTTAGATTTGCATAACAAGGGGCGAAAAAAGCAATATTCGCCTAGCTGAATACGAATTACAAAATAACTAATCGTGCTTAAGCCAGTAGTTTCGTGTCATCCTCACAAACTAATGACTTCTGCCCAATAACCAATTTCAAGTTATGGCTGATTTTAAATACCAAAAACCGTTTCCAATCTTAAAAGATACAACGCCGTATCGTTTGATTACCAAAGATTATGTTTCAAGCATTGAAGTGGATGGCCGAAAGATCTTAAAGATTGATCCCAAGGGCCTGGAGCTCCTATCAAAAGAGGCTTTTGCAGACGTTTCGTTTTACCTACGCCCAACGCACCTGCAAAAACTGGCCAATATTCTTCAGGACGAAGAAGCATCGGATAACGATCGCTTTGTGGCACATACCATGTTGATGAATCAGGTGGTAACCGCCGAGGGCGAACTACCCACTTGTCAGGATACCGGAACCGCTATTGTTCTCGGAAAAAAGGGAGAGAACGTATTTACAGGTGCCAACGATGCCGAACACCTGTCAAAAGGCGTGTTTGAAACCTATCGCGATCGCAACCTGCGTTACTCACAAGTGGTTCCGTTCTCTATGTTTGATGAGAAAAATACGGGAACGAACTTACCGGCACAAATCGATATCTATGCCGAACAAGGTAATCAGTATGAATTTCTCTTCATGACCAAGGGAGGCGGATCGGGTAATAAAACTTTCCTATATCAGCAGACCAAAGCATTGCTAACCGAGGAAAACCTGACAAAATTTGTGCAGGACAAAATTAAAGATCTTGGTACCTCTGCCTGCCCACCTTATCACCTGGCATTGGTTATTGGCGGTACCTCTGCCGAAGCAACATTAGCAGCCGTGAAAAAAGCATCGGCCGGATATTTTGACCATCTACCTACTGAAGGCAACGAGGGAGGACAGGCTTTCCGTGATTTGGAGTGGGAAGAAAAAGTACAGAAAATTTGCCAGGAAAGCACTGTTGGTGCTCAGTTTGGCGGTAAATATTTTGTGCATGATGTGCGTGTTATCCGCATGCCTCGTCACGCTGCCTCTTGCCCCGTTGGCCTTGGCGTAAGCTGCAGTGCCGACCGCAACATCAAGGCAAAAATTACCGAGGAAGGCATTTTTGTTGAAGAATTGGAGAAGAATCCATCTCGTTTTGTTCCGAAAGAGGCACCACATATGGCACCGGCGGTTAATATCGACCTGGATCAACCTATGGAAGATGTTCTTAAAGAGCTTAGCAAGCACCCCATTAAAACGCGCCTGAACCTTTCGGGCACCCTTATTGTGGCACGTGATATAGCACACGCACGCATCAAGCAAATGCTAGATGAGGGCAAAGAAATGCCCGAATATTTTAAGAATCATCCGGTATATTACGCCGGTCCTGCTAAAACACCAAAGGGCATGGCATCAGGTAGCTTCGGTCCCACCACGGCCGGTCGTATGGATCCTTATGTTGATCTATTTCAGAAAAAAGGTGGCTCCATGATTATGGTAGCCAAAGGAAACCGATCGCAAGATGTTACCGACGCCTGCAAAAACAATGGCGGCTTTTATCTGGGCTCCATCGGTGGACCGGCAGCCATATTAGCAAAAAACAGCATTAAATCGGTTGAAGTAGTGGATTTTGAAGAACTGGGCATGGAAGCCGTGCGCAAAATCAAGGTTGAAAACTTCCCCGCATTCATCATTGTGGATGATAAGGGCAATGACTTCTTCGCTAAACTATAATCAAAGTATCCTACCATAAAAAGGTGCAGCTGAAATCAGCTGCACCTTTTTTTTTGCGACATCTCAGAATGCACAACAATTACGATTTGGAAGTCGTATTGAATACTTATTTCTTTAATTAATTTTTTATCCCTCTATATCAATACGTTACACCACTTACAAAAACAAAGCTTAACAATTACTTGTTTATTTAACAACAATTAACAAACCTTAGCGTATTGTTTCATATTTCTTTGATGAAAAACATCTAATCAACTGATAATAAAGATGAATTTTCATCATTTTTATTCTATTAACATCGAAAAATCTGTTAAACATTTAAAGATATTAGGATATTTTTATCACAATCAAGTCACACTAAACCCCAATTAAATTTCTATTTGAAAGCAAACCCAATTAATGAAACACAAAATGGAAGCAGTAAAATCAACAGTTCAGCTAAAGAAGTATGGCATTGTGAACGAGCAAAACATCATTTACAATCCGTCCTATGAAGATTTATATTTAGATGAATTGAACAAGGAATTAGAGGGTTATGAAAAAGGCCAACTAACCGAGTTAGGCGCAGTAAACGTGATGACCGGTAAATTCACAGGCCGCTCTCCAAAAGATAAGTACATCGTTAAAGATGAAATCACCAAAGATACTATCTGGTGGACTTCCGAACAGGCCAAAAACGACAATAAACCGATCTCGCCGGCGGTATGGAAAACCATCAAACAAGACGTTTGCCTGCACCTTTCAGACAAAAAGCTATATGTCATTGATACTTTCTGTGGTGCCAATGCCAACTCCCGACTGAAGGTACGCTTTATTACGGAAGTGGCCTGGCAGGCCCATTTTGTGAAAAATATGTTCATCCGCCCCAGTGCTGAGGAATTATCTACTTATGGAGAACCAGACTTTGTGGTACTGAATGCCTCCAAGATGCGAAATAAAAACTGGAAAGAGCAAGGGCTTAACTCTGATGTTTTCACCATCTTCAATCTTACTGAACGCATGCAGATTATTGGTGGCACCTGGTATGGCGGCGAAATGAAAAAAGGTATTTTTGCCATGATGAATTACTACCTTCCCTTGCGCGGCATGGCAGCAATGCACTGCTCAGCCAACCGCGGAAAAGACGGTGATGTAGCCATCTTTTTCGGCCTGTCGGGCACGGGCAAAACCACCCTGTCGACCGACCCCAAGCGCGCCCTCATCGGCGATGACGAACACGGTTGGGACAATGAAGGTATTTTTAATTTTGAAGGCGGCTGCTATGCCAAAACTATCAACCTGGACAAAGAAAGCGAGCCGGATATTTACCATGCGATACGAAAGCACGCACTGCTGGAAAATGTAACGGTGGATCAAAATGGCAAAATCGATTTCGACGACAACTCAGTCACAGAAAACACACGAGTATCCTACCCGATCTATCACATCGACAACATCGTTAAACCGGTTTCTAAAGCCGGCCATGCAACGAAAGTTATATTCCTAACAGCAGATGCCTTTGGGGTAATGCCGCCTGTTTCGAAGCTATCTCCGGAGCAAATGCAATACCACTTCCTGTCGGGCTTCACGGCTAAACTGGCAGGTACTGAACTAGGTGTAACCGAACCCCGCCCTACCTTCTCGGCCTGCTTTGGCGAAGCCTTCCTGTCACTGCACCCCACCCAATACAGCACCGAGCTGGTAAAAAAAATGGAGCAACACGGTGCAAAAGCCTATCTGGTGAACACGGGTTGGAACGGAACCGGTAAACGCATCTCCATTCAAGATACGCGCGCCATCATTGATGCCATACTCGACGGCAGCATCGAAAAAGCAGAAACAAGCACTATTCCTATTTTCAATTTGGAAATACCCAAATATCTGCACGATGTTAATCCCGAAATAATGGATCCGCGTAATACTTACAAGAATCCCGGGGAATGGGATAAAAAGGCAAGGACATTGGCGAAAAAATTTATTACCAACTTTAAAAAATACACCGACACCCCTCAAGGGCAAACACTTGAGAAGGCCGGACCCATCATTAAAGAGTGAAAAAAGCAATTACAAAACGGTGTTATCCAAGGGATAATACCGTTTGTTTTATACCTCCCAAACACACAAAAACCTCCGTTTTTTTTGGCACACTTATTGGTGCAACATCAATCAACGATCATCATCAGCTGCTTAGCATTTCGTTAGACAACTACTAGCACACTACAAGAAAGTTATTAATTGTTAAAAATGAAACCTCAATAAAGAATTTTGGTATAATTGTCAAAAATTAATTTAAAAATGTCAGCTATGAATCTTCGTATAACATCAAAAGCCAAGAATAAGCAAATAGCATTTTTAATTGCCTTAGATAATTTTATTACCAAGCGCAACAATACAAAAGCATCCATTTTAATAAAACGCCTTCACCAATACATGGAGAAGCAAAATCCGGAATTTAGCTTTCAGATAAAGCAGGTTTCAGATAGCAGCATTGAGATGTATACCGATAAGAATCTAATTGCTTATTACGCCTAAAAAATAACTTTAACATGTGATGGACAGGGTACAATAACTTGTTCGACACAATTACGCAATGGCCTTTTCAAACGAAGGCCATTTGTGTTTTATTACTTTTCACCATCTTTGCAGTCAAAGAATCGTAGTAATGAAACTTAAGAAAATATTCCCCCCACTGGCATCAGCCCTTGTTGATGCCGGTTTTGAGCATTCACCCAAAACAATTCAATCACTGTGTATCCCGAAAATAAAATCGGGTGCCGACCTGTTCTGCATTGCCCCCACCGATGCAGGCAAAACAAGCTGTGCCATCATTGGCACTATCCAACAGCTCAAGGAAGCCTTTGAAGAAGCTCCCCGTGCCATCATTATCACATCGAGCAAAGAGAAAGCCTTCGCACTGGAGGAGCAGTTTAAAGTACTGGGTAAAAACACCAATTTACGTACCTTCGTAGCCTTTGATCAAGGCATACTACAATATCAAAAAGATGAAATATACGACGGACTGGATGTACTTATCTGTACGCCCAAACGTCTGATGGAATTGGTCAACATCAACGGAGTGCCCATGACACAGGTGAAGCTGCTAATTGTTGACGATGCCGACTTGGTGATACGCAACACGCACCATGCCATTATTTACCGCATAGCCGATGGACTCAAAAATGCTCAGGTACTCTTCTTTGCCGATCAATGGCACCAAAGCTTTGATACGGTTGAGGAGCGCATCATGAAAGGGCCACACATCATCAACACCCTGAATGATATTGAACAGGACTAAGCACGCACCGCCGTACACAAAACAGCTAAAACAATACAAAAAACCATTAAGGCACAACACATTGATACAAGAAAGCCAAGAAAAATGCCCCTGCGGAATCGGCATTGCCTATTCGGCATGCTGCGCACCTTTTATCGAAGGAGCAGATAATGCCCCCACAGCCGAAAAACTAATGCGGTCGAGATACACCGCTTTCACCCGGGCCGCAATTGATTACCTAATGAAAAGCCACCATTCCAGTACTCGCCCTGTTCGCGAGAAAAACAGCATACGCCAATGGACTCAGTCAGTGCAATGGATAGGGCTAACAGTGATTAATTCAGATGCCGGACAGGCAAATGATAACACCGGCATGGTTGAGTTCAAGGCCGTATATATGGAAGAGGGGCAGCTAAAGGCCATTCATGAGCAGTCCTTATTTCGTAAAGAAAAAGGAATGTGGTACTATGTATCGGGCCAACATTATTAAGCCTCGCCTTTTTAAATTACTTTTGTAAGCCTAATGCAGACACGCCAAAAATAATCTAGGTGCCAAGCTGTAAATATCAAAATGAATTTAAAGCCAGTTAAAAAAACTTTGCCAACAAGCACAAAAATCTTATTTATTAGATTCTAAAATTCAGAACCATGTCGATAGAAAAGAAATATGAAAAGTTGAAAGCCCTGCTGACTGAGAACAAAAAATGGCCCCTGCTATATATGTTTAAGTTTATTGCCCCCAATCAGGACGGCAAGGTGCAAGATGTTGTTGACCTATTGCCCAAGCATGGCACAGTAACTTATAAGCACACGAAAAACTTAAAATATGTATCGGTAACCTGCAAAGCAAGCATGAAAAGCGCCGATGCCATTATTGAGGTCACCAGCAAAATTTCGGAAATCAAGGGAGTTATCAGCCTCTAAAGACCTGACACCTAACCCCTCCCTACTTTATATCGAAGATACAACCCTAATTCTTCATTTCAATTTATGCGTCCTCTATTTTTCTGAGGTTTATTTTTCTGGACATTGCCTTTTAGCAGATAATGGGGTATTTTTATACTTTATCACTGAATATCACCATTATGAAGTTAAATGCTTTTGTGCTTTTGGGATTAATGATTGCTACATTAAGCCTGGGACAAGACACACAAAAAATTGGGATCACCGAGCACCTGGACGAGTCGCTTCAGAATAATATTGAGGTAATCAACACTCTAGGAGACACCATTAATCTCCTTTCCGTAATCAAACACAAACCCACGGTTCTTAACTTCGTTTACTACCGGTGTCCGGGTATTTGCACTCCCTTGATGGATGGCCTTGCAGAAGTAATTAACTTGTCTGATATGCAATTGGGACAGGATTACCAAGTCGTTACCATTAGTTTTGACTACAAGGAAACACCGGAACTCGCCCTGAAAAAAAGAAATAACTACTCAATGCTGGTAAAAAAAGAGGGCATGGAGAAAGGATGGCTTTTTTTTACAGCCGACAGCGCAAATATCAGACGACTGACCACAGCGACCGGATTTACCTATAAAAAAACCGGCAACGATTATATTCACACAGCAGGCTTAATTCTCATTAGCCCCGAAGGCAAAATTACGCGTTACTTAAACGGCACCTATTTTCTGCCTTTTGAATTTAAACTGGCCGTTATAGAAGCGTCGAAAGGCATTCCCGGTCCCACCGTTAATCGTATTCTGCAATTTTGTTACAGTTACGATCCTGTCGGTCAATCCTACGTTCTTAACATAACCAAAATGGCCGGCTTACTCATAATCATCATTGCCGGACTCGTCTTATTGGTGTTAACCCTCAAGCCTAAAAGAAGTATCAAATCCTAAATCCCCATCCGATGACCAAGCATGAAACAGTCAGTTTCAGAGAAGCACAAAGCCGCTATAAAGGCATTTTCGCCTGGATTTTCTCTACCGACCATAAACGAATTGGCCTACTCTATCTCTACTCCATTATTATCTTCTTTTTCACAGGTGTAATATTGGGAGCAGCTATGAAACTTGAATTATTAGCTCCCGGAAAAACAGTGATGGACGCAGCCACCTACAACGCCATCTTTACCTTACATGGTGTTATCATGATTTTTCTGGTGGTGATACCTGGCCTGCCGGCTATATTTGGCAATTTCATGCTTCCCATTATGATTGGAGCCAAGGATGTTGCTTTTCCAAGGTTAAACCTCTTGTCCTGGTGGATTTACGTCATAGGCGCCATCATAGCGCTGTCCTCATTATTTATGAGTGGTGGCCCTCCCGACACCGGCTGGACTTTTTATGCACCCTACGCATTTAAGACAAACACCAACATGCTACCGGCTGTTATAGGAGCCTTCATTCTGGGCTTCTCATCCATCCTCACAGGCATTAACTTTATTGTAACCATACATCGCATGCGGGCACCCGGCATGACATGGTTCAAAATGCCTCTTTTCCCCTGGACACTATATGGCACAGGCTGGATACAAATACTGGCCACCCCCATTGTTGGCATCACCCTACTTATGATTGTTGGCGAGCGAATCTTCAGTATCGGCTTTTTCGATCCGGCATTGGGAGGGGATCCTATTCTCTATCAGCATCTATTCTGGATATATTCCCATCCGGCCGTTTATATTATGATACTACCAGCCATGGGTGCCATCTCTGAAATAATTCCTACTTTTGCTAACAAATCCATATTCGGGTATAAAGTAATTGTAATATCTACCTTGGCCATCGCCTTTGTGGGGTATTTTGTTTGGGGACATCACATGTTTACCTCAGGCATGAGCGGAACTGCTTTGTATACTTTTTCGCTCCTTACCTTTATTGTTGCCATACCCAGTGCGATCAAAGTTTTTAACTGGGTGGGTACCTTACATAAGGCCTCTATTCAACTGGAAACACCCTTTTTCTGGGCGGCCTCATTTCTATTCGTATTTATGATCGGAGGCTTATCTGGGTTGGCACTAGGTGCATTAGCTACTAATGTACACCTGCACGACACTGCTTTTGTGGTGGCTCATTTTCATTTTATAGTGTTTGGCGGGGTCGGTTTTGCTTTTATGGGTGCCATCCATTATTGGTTTCCAAAAATATGGGGCCGAATGTACAACAGTAAGCTAGCCACCAGCGGATGGATCATCTTCTTCATTGGTTTTTGCACATTATACCTACCCATGTTTTTTCTGGGGGTAAGCGGAATGCCCCGCCGTTACTAT
Source organism: uncultured Carboxylicivirga sp. (assembly GCA_947491945.1). GTDB lineage: Bacteria > Bacteroidota > Bacteroidia > Bacteroidales > Marinilabiliaceae > Carboxylicivirga > Carboxylicivirga longa. Next base: position 28,224 of record CANLLN010000005.1, read on the forward strand.
GATTATGTGGAGCGTTTTCACGGCCCCAACATCGTTTCAACCATTGGCTCATGGGTATTAATACTGGGCCTGGTTATTATTGTATATAACCTAATCAGATCTGCCTACAAAGGAGAAAAGGCAAGTAAAAATCCCTGGGGCGGACGAACACTGGAGTGGAGTGTTGACTCGCCACCAACACTCGAAAATTTCGAAGAAATACCTGTAGTAACCCGAGGTCCTTATGATTATCGAAAAAAAACCGAGGCATGATGAGCATTCAATTACACCGAGATGATGATGCCTCCAAATTGGGCATGTGGCTATTTATTTTCACAGAACTACTCCTGTTTGCAGGTATGTTCATCGTATATGGCGTGTATCGCTACCTTAACCCAGTGGCATTTCATTTGGCAGCCAGTGAACTAAGCATTACAGCAGGCACCATCAATACCATTATACTGCTTATTAGCAGTGCCACCATAGCCATGGCAAGCAGTGCACTCCGACTCAAAAACAAACAATTGACCATCATCCTATTATTGTCCACACTGTTTATGGCTTTTATGTTTATGACCAATAAATATTTTGAATGGAAAGGAAAATTTGGCCATGGCATATTCCCGGGCAGTGATGATCTGCTTCGATTGGGACATGGTGATACCCTATTTTATGGCCTTTATTTTTTTATGACTGGTTTACATGCCCTACACATTGTGGTTGGTTTTATTTTGATATCCGTTGTGTGCTACCGGGTGAATAACAACACCCTAACAAACAATAATCCTGTATTACTCGATAACACAGGATTATACTGGCACCTGGTTGATTTAATCTGGATATTTCTATTTCCTCTTTTTTACCTCATCCCCTAATTATACAACCATGGACAAACAAGATAATAATCATATTATACCCTATAAATTATACCTGACCGTATTAGCTGGCCTTATCACAATGACCATCGTATCGGTTGGGGTAACAAAAATAGATCTGGGCAATCTCTCAGTATTTGTCGCCATACTGTTGGCTTCGTCAAAATCCGCGTTAGTATTGGTATTCTTCATGCATCTGAAATTCGATAATACCCTTTTAAAAATCCTTGTCACATCAGTTTTTATACTGGTCGCCCTAGTGCTTTTTATCACATTTCTCGACTATAACTACCGCTAGCTATGTACGAACAATCTACAAATAATGCCTCCAGCTTTGTTTCACAAGTCGATTCGGCCTTTGTATTTATCTTTGGCATCTCCTTGCTGTTTCTTGTTGGCATCACAGCATTTATGGTTTACTATATCATCCGGTATCGAAAAAGCAAAAACACAGAAGCCACTCACATCGAAGGCAACAACAAGCTGGAAATCATATGGACAATCATTCCCACAATATTAGTACTTTCAATGTTTTACTATGGATGGTCGGGTTGGAAATTTCAGAGAGAAATACCTGAGGATGCCATTCCGATTAAAACAATTGCACGCATGTGGAGTTTTACCTTTCAATATGAAAATGGCCTCATTACCGATACACTATATGTGCCCAGAGACAAAGCCGTAAACCTCGACCTTGTAGCACTAGACGTATTGCACAGCCTATACATACCGGCCTTTAGGGTCAAGCAAGATATGGTGCCGGGCAAGCAAACAAATATTTGGTTTGAATCAGGTATGGAAGGGGAATATGAAATTTTCTGTGCTGAATACTGCGGACTTCGCCACTCCTATATGCAATCGGTGGTTAAAGTTATTCCTCCAGAAGAATTCGAAGCCATGACACGCATTGACTCTTCCAAGCTTACCAGCAATAACATGATTGTTGACACAAGACAAGCCGGCAACAGCATTGCCCGAAAGTACGGCTGCAATGCCTGCCATACAGCCGATGGCTCAAAGCTGATTGGCCCATCCTACAAAAACATTATGGGACGTACACGAACAGTACTAATTGATGGAGAAGAACGCGAAGTAGTGGCAGATGAAGACTATATCAGGCGATCTATTTATGAACCCAACGCAGAAATAGTGAAAGGCTATGAAAAAGGATTGATGCTTTCGTATAAAGACCAGGTAAGCGAAGAGGAATTTCAGAAGCTATTAGAGTATTTCAAATACTTATCGGATCAATGAAGCAACTGATAAAACACATAGCTATTTTTGGAAAATACACCATTTCACTGCCTGTTGCTCTAACAGCCTACACGGGCTATGCAATGTTTAGCGAGTCGTTAAGCTACAAAGGTTTGCTGGCAGCCTTGGGCATATTCTTTATGTCAGCCGGCGCCTCAGGAGTCAATCAACTGCAGGAAGCTGACCGGGATGGTTTAATGTTGCGCACCAGTGGTCGCCCTCTTCCCCGTAAATTTTTATCACAAAGCGCGGCGATTACAATCATTCTTATATATCTCGCCTTCGGCACCTGGCTACTCTCTCTTTTTAATGGTCAAGCCGTTTTATGGGGATGGATGGGACTCTTCTGGTACAATTTTATCTATACGCCACTGAAAGCAAGAACCGCTTTCTCGGTATTTCCAGGAGCCCTCGTGGGTGCCATACCCCCAATAGCGGGCTGGGCAGCTGCTGGAGGTTCCATCATCGATATGCGTATTCACTTTTTAGCTTTCTTCTTTTTCCTTGGCCAAATGCCCCATTTCTGGCTATTGGTCATCAAGTATAAGAATCAGTATAAAAAGGCCGGCTTCCCTGTTATTACCGACTACCTGTCCAACAAGCAATTGTTCAGAATTAACATGATTTGGAGCCTCGCCACCCTGATGTCGGCACTCTTACTTCTACCTTTTCATATTATTGACTCAAAACTCATTAGCGCCATAATATCCATTAGTGTGCTTATGATGACTATTTGGGTTATTATAAGCACTTATCACATTCACCAAACCACAACTAAATCAATGCTCAGGAAGCAATTTATCCTATTTAACAGCTTTTACCTATGGGTAATGATTCTTTTGCTTGCGGAGCAAATTTGATATAAATAAAAAGCCGACACCCAACAAAGATACCGGCTTTCATTATTTTAAGGGGTAAACCTTATCCTAACAATTGTTTTACTACTGCAGAGATATCTTTACCATCGGCCTTACCGGCCAACTCCTTGGAAGCAACGCCCATCACTTTTCCCATTTCTTTCATGGTGGTAGCTCCCACTTTTTCTATAATAGCTTTCACCAGGGGCTCCAGTTCGGCCTGACTTAACTGAGCGGGTAAATAACCTGAGATGGCCTCCACTTCAGCCAGCTCCTTTTCAGCCAAGTCCTCGCGATTCTGCGATTTAAAAAGCTCAGCGGCATCCTTGCGCTGTTTCACCATTTTCTGCACAATCTTCATCACATCAGCATCGGTCAGCTCCTCGGCTGCTCCTTTTGATGTTTTCGCCTCAATCACTTCCTTCTTCACACCACGCAATGCCTCCAAGCGAATACGATCCTTGGCCTTCATTGCCTCCTTAATGTCATTATTTATCTGTGCCTCTAAACTCATAATATCTGATATTAATTATTTCTTACATTAATCCACATTATCATGAAGATATGGATTGTCTCTGCTAATCTGCGGTCCCTTATCTGAATCATCAGACAAGGAAAAACGACTTACTTTTTTCTCCTGACTAAGGCGTCGACCTGCCGGATTTTCAATGGCCATCTTGCGTCGCTTATAGGCAGGTACATTCTCAATTTGCTCGATATAGCGCTCGTCTTCCATCTCTTCCTGACTCAACTGCGACTTATAATAACTGGCACCCGCAGCGCTAAAACCTTCATCGATAAAATTATCATTGGCCGGGTTATAATGATCCACCTCTGACTTACGGTTCTGTGGAGGTACTACGGGCTGATAAAAAGATTCGATACGGGCCTGTTTTTTGCGCTCTTCCACCTCAAAGTCGATGACACGCCCTTGCTCACTATTAACTTCAGGCGGCACATCCATAGTCACCTCACAATCGGGCGCTACTTCTGTAACTTGCCCTTCCTCATCGAGCGAAAAACGCTGCACCGTATCCTTTTTCTTACTCACACGATGCTCAATCAACTGATCTGACACAAAACCAGTGGCAATGATGGTGACACACACCTGCTTACCCAAGTCATGATCAACACCCGTACCCCAGATAATAGAAGCACCATCGCCCACTGCCTCCTGCACATAGTCAGTGATTTCAAACACCTCGTCCATGGTCACCTCCTCTTCGCCCGAGGTGATATTAAGCAGTATATTACGAGCGCCCCGTATTTCATTATTATTCAATAAAGGCGACTCTAAAGAAGCCTGAATGGCATCGATCGCCCGCTTATCACCCTCGGCATAAGCGGAGCCCATAACAGCTACACCACTATCTTTCATCACCGTTTCAACATCGGCAAAATCCACATTTATATATCCGTGTACTGTAATTATCTCAGCGATTCCCTTGGCGGCGGTTGCCAACACATCATCAGCTTTGGAGAAGGCGTTGGACAACTTTAAATCGCCAAACATCTCACGCAGTCGTTCGTTGTTAATAATCAACAAGGAATCCACATTTTTCTCCATCTCAGCAATGCCATCAAGGGCTTGGTTAATGCGCAGCTTACCTTCAAAGCGAAACGGTATGGTAACAATACCCACCGTGAGGATGCCCATCTCCTTAGCTGTTTTAGCAATAATAGGAGCGGCACCCGTACCCGTTCCACCACCCATACCGGCGGTTACAAATACCATCTTGGTATCTTGCTTCAGCACACTCACTACATCTTCCAGGTTTTCAATGGCCGACTCTCGTCCCCTTTCAGGACGGTTACCGGCTCCACGGCCTTCCGTTAAGGATTCGCCCAACTGTATTTTAACCGGCACAGGGCTACTCGCCAGGGCTTGTGCATCGGTGTTACACACCACAAAGTTCACATCTTTAATGCCCAGGCCATACATATAGTTAACCGCATTGCTGCCTCCTCCACCTACACCAATGACCTTGATAATGGACGATTCAGCTTGCGGGATGTCAAAATTCATCAACTCTTCACTCATTTCCGTCCTTTATTTCTTCTACATTTCAACATCTTTCTCATCAAAGATATTTGCTATTCCATTTTTAAGACCGCTAAACAAGTTACCGGTTTTAATCATAATTTCTTTCTTCGGCTTGTTTCGTTTGGCATTTACTTTCTTAACCGGCTCTTCCCATTGTGGCTCCACTTCGCCAAACAGCTGAGGCTCTACAATGCTTCGTCGAGGACGCTCCATAGCGCTCAACACAAGTCCTATGCTGGTAGAATAATTGGGTTTCATTGCTTCAGGCAGCACCTCACCGGTCAATCCCTGATCCGGAATACCGATGCGCACATCCAGTCCCGTGCGGAACTTTATCAGCTGGGGTAGATTCTTTAATAATGCACCGCCTCCAGTAAGCACAATACCGGCTCCCACCTTATCGTAACAACCCGAGTGCTCAATCTGATACATCACATAATCGATAATCTCCTCCATTCGGGCCTGAATAATGTAGGCTAAACTCTTAAAGGAAATCTCCTTGGGTTCCCAGCCCGACATACCAGGGATAGTCACCACCTGATCTTCGCGCGCCATATCTCCCATGGCTGAGCCAAACTGCACTTTCAAGGACTCAGCTTGCTTATATAATACTGAACATCCCTCTTTTATATCAGAGGTAATCACATTACCACCAAAAGGAATTACGGCCGTGTGCCTGATAATACCATCATAAAAAACAGCAACATCTGTTGTACCGCCTCCTATATCTACCAAAACAACGCCCGCCTCTTTTTCCTCTTCGGTCAGCACACTCCTCGATGAAGCCAGTGGTTCCAGAATCAAGTCGTTTAATTGCAAGGCCACACGTCGAAAACATTTCTCAATATTTTTTACTGAGGCAATGCGCCCCAGCACAATATGAAAGTTACCCTCCAATCGTCGTCCCGACATACCCACGGGATTTTTCACGCCCATCTCATTATCCACAATATAATCCTGGGGGATAACGTGCATAATTTTCTCGCCGGCATCCACCGGAATCTTAAAATTGTCATCAAACAGATGATCCACATCCTCCTGGGTAATTTCCAGTCCGCTATCAATAAAACGGTACCCCCGGTTGCGCATACTTTTTATATGCTGCCCAGCTATACCAACATAAACATTGGTCAGCTTCGTGTTCAATTTCTCTTCAATACGGGTAATTGCCAATTTGATGGATGCTACTGTCTCATCAATATTTAAAACAACTCCTCTTTTCACGCCAATTGATGGCACTTTTTCCATCCCCAGCAGTTGCAACTTACCGTTGTCCATTTTACGACCTACAATGGCCACTATCTTGGTAGTGCCAATGTCTATCGCTGCAATCAGGTTGGGTTCGTGATTCATAATTTTTTATCCTTTAGTACAAACGACTTGTCCTTTATATTTCAAGCTTACTTTCTTATACACATTCCACTCACGGCTGTTCCATCCGTTGGTGTAAAGCGCTCTGAGGTTACGAAATTTCACATCGATATCCTCCAGGTGGCCAAACTCTATAATATGATCGCCTACACGCGGCACTATGCTTAACTCACCTTGCTCATCCACATACAACTGCTCAATCTGCGCCTTCCAAAACGCATCCTTGTGTATAAAACGTGCCAGTTGGATCAGCTGATCCATCGACTTAAGACGCTTAATAAAACCAGTAACCACCAGCACATGTGCCGAGTGATTTTTGAACAATGGCATCTTATGCCCATCCTCATCCAGGTAATACGAAGCACTCACATCAAACACACGCAACAAAGGCTCGCGCTGTGTTACATGAACATGCAATGCCCCGCCGCAGGTCGTAAACACCTCACAATTCTTTACGGCCGGGTGGTTCAAAAAAAACGCTTCCATCTGATGACAGTCAAGCTCACCAAGGGGACGCCCCAATATACCAGCATACTCATCAAGAACCAGATCTTTGATCTCATTACCCGACACAAAACGATTGACCAAACTATCATTAACCACCGGCTGGATGCTGCCACACACCACCCGATCATTATCGTAGTTTACAAACGCAAAAACAACGGGAAAATATAATCCCATCACCGCTCCTATCGCTATGTTCTTCCACCGTTTCATTTGTAACAACTCGCCATTATTCTGTTTAAATATAACTTTTTCCGACTTTTTACGATTATCTATCTATAATTTTTTATTAACAATTTGCTAAACGACTAGATATGACGGGTAAACCGACGCAAATGATCTTCCAAAACCGACACTTCCTTATCTATATCACCGGCTCCCATAGTTACAACCAATTCAGGCTGCTCACGAAGGAGGGCCTCGGAAAGATTCCCTCGTTTAACAACTTCAACATTTTTGTTCATCATCAAATTGGCAATCATTTCTGAACTTACACCCTCCATGGGCAGTTCGCGCGCCGGGTAAATATCCATGAGCAAAACTCGATCGGCCACATCCAGAGCCGCCGCAAAACCGGATGCAAAATCGCGTGTGCGCGAATATAAGTGCGGCTGAAAAACAACCGTGAGATGAAGATTAGGATAAAGTGCCTTCACAGATTTCAGCGTCGCCTTAATCTCCTCAGGATGGTGAGCATAGTCATCAATAAATACCATATCATCAGACTTGATTCGATACTGAAAGCGACGACGTATGCCCTGAAAGGACGGCAGGGCAGTAATCACCTCTTCGGCTGCCACACCCCCCAGCAAGGCCAGTGCGATGGCACCCACAGCATTTTCCACATTCACCAACCCGGGTACCCCCATCTGCAGGCCTTTTATGCTACCAAATGGCGTTGCCATATCAAAATGATACAACCCCTCCACCAGCCGTATGTTATGGGCACTGAAATCAGCTTTATCATCTACCGCATAACTAAAAATCTCAATATCTTCATTACTTACCTCCAGGGGCAAGCCTTTCTTATACACCAGCACACCACCAGGTTCAATCTTGTCCACAAAATCATGAAAAGCATTGCTAATCTGTGTATCATCGCCGTAAATATCCAGGTGATCGGGATCCATGGCCGACAAAAGAGCAAAATGAGGTGTCAACTGCAAAAAGGAACGATCAAATTCATCTGCTTCAAGCACTACATAATTAGAATCAGCATTGTGCAGGAAATTAGTCTTATAGTTATTTACTACACCTCCTAAAAAGGCATTACAGCCCACTTCCGACTGCGTGTAGAGATGGGCCGTCATAGACGATATCGTTGTTTTACCATGGGTACCTGCCACACAAACACTATTCATACCCGCGGATATAAGCCCCAGCACAGCGGCGCGTTTTCGCACAACAAACCCCTTATCGCGGAAATAATTTAATTCTTTATGATCAGAAGGTACCGCTGGCGTGTATACCACCAACGTAGTTTTCTTATCACGAAAAGGCAGGGTAATCTTTTCAATATTATCCTCATAATGAATTGCTATTCCTTCTACCTCTAACTCACTTGTCAATACTGTGGCAACGCGGTCGTAACCGGCTACATGCAAACCTTCACATTTAAAAAAGCGTGCCAAGGCACTCATGCCAATACCACCAATCCCCACAAAATAAACACTTTGTATATCTTTCAACTCTAACATATCCTTCTATTTTTTAGCCAAACCAATCACCTCGCGGGCAATATCACGAGCAGCATCTGGCTTGGCGAAAGCCTTAATACTGGTAGCAAGCGCCTCAAGTCGACTGCCATCGTTCAGCAATTCAGCTGCTTTATCAATCAATGTATTTACCTTATCATCACTCACTAAAACAGCCGCTCCTCTATGTACAAGGGCCATGGCATTTTTTGTCTGATGATCTTCAGCAACATTAGGCGATGGCACAAAAATACAAGGTTTACCCAGTATGGCCAGCTCTGAGATGGAGCTAGCACCGGCTCTCGACACCACCAAATCAGCAGCTGCAAAAGCCATATCCATGCGACTGATAAAATCTGTTATAATAACGCGTTCCTTCAAGTGATCGGACAGCTGCGATCGCATATCATCAAGGTAAAAACGTCCCGTTTGCCATATCACCTGAACATCAGGAGGCAGCTCATCAATACTTGAAATAATACCATGATTTATGGATCGGGCACCCAGACTCCCCCCAATAATCAAAAGTGTCTTTTTGCCCTCATCCAGGCGCCAAAAGTCCAGCGCTTCTTTATGTTGAATCTGGTTAAGTAAATCATTGCGCACCGGGTTACCGGTTATCAATATCTTTTCACGATCGAAGAAACGATCCATCTGTTCGTATGCCACACATATTTTGGCTGATTTCTTTGCCAGTAGCCGATTAGTAACACCGGGATAGGAGTTCTGCTCCTGCAACAAACAAGGCACACCCTGCTGCGAGGCGATTTGCAAAACAGGGCCACTGGCATACCCCCCAACGCCTACTGCTACATCGGGTGCAAAATCACGGATTACTTTACGGGCCTGCCATAGACTATTAATGAGCTTGAAGGGGAAAGCTAAATTTCTTAGGGTGAGCTTACGATGAAAACCCGCAACAGGCAAGCCGATGATGCGATAACCGGCTGCCGGAACTTTCTCCATCTCCATCTTTCCCAGAGCTCCCACAAACAGTATGTCGGCATCAGGCCGGATAGCTTTTACGGCATTGGCAATGGCAATGGCCGGAAAAATATGGCCACCGGTGCCCCCTCCACTAATAATCACTTTTATTGGCTTCATATTTATTTCTTTTCCTCGTTTTCCAACTGTTCTTTATCCACCATATTCGTTCGGCTTACGCTGAGAATAGCACCAAAGGCCAAACAGGTAAATAAAGTTGATGTACCTCCCATGCTTACCAAGGGCAATGGCTGTCCTGTAACAGGTAACACACCCACAGCAACCCCCATGTTAATAAATGCCTGCACCACCATCATAGTAGCCAGGCCAATGACCAGAAAGGCCGGAAAGGTACGACTACAGGCTCTGACTATTACGCCCACGCGAAACAAGAGTATTAGATAGGCAAACATAATAAGAACACCCCCAATAAATATACCCCACTCTTCCATAATAATTGCATACACAAAATCACTATAGGGATGCGGCAGAAAATATCGTTGCTGGCTATTACCGGGTCCACGCCCCCAAAAGACACCTCCGGTGGCAATGGCTATTTGCGAACGCTGCGATTGATAGTCGGCCGTTGAGCCTCCCTCGTTACCCTCTTCATCACCACCTATAAAACGCTCAACACGGGCCTTCCAAGTGGATGCACGATGCAGTAAAGGCACATACTCCGACAGCCAGATAACCACGGAAATAAGCATTGCGACCGCTATCACCGTCAAAGCGATCTTCTTAAGCGAGACACGCCCGATCACCATTACCAGCATACTGACAAATCCAATGAGTGCAGCTGTTGAAAAATCATCCTTAAAAATGAGGGCACACACAAGTCCCACGTGAATAATAATAGGCTTAAAGGCCTCATCGGCTGTGCGATCATTGGCCTGGTACTGTGCCAACACCTTGGCAATATACACCATGAGTGCCACCTTGGCCATTTCAGAGGGCTGAAATCGAAAACCCACAACAGGTATGGTGAGCCAGCGACTTGCCTGGTTAAGACTATCGCCGGATACGGCGGTAATGAACAACAACAGCATAGAAAAATAAAGGCCAATGGTAGCAAAGCGAGCAAACCACTTGTAGTCAATGCGATGCACCAGTACAATAAGTCCGATACCCACTAGCATAAATTTAACATGACGAAAGAGGAAATACACAGTATTGCCATCCTGCTGCTTGTAAGCCAGGTTTCCGGTTGCACTGTAAACAACCAGGCTGGAAAAAACCGCCAGCAATAAAATAACATACCATATAATACGGTCGCCTTTAATAAAATTTTTCAACTGCTCGTTCATTCGTTCTGATTAAAGGTTACGCACATGTTCCTTAAATAAATCGCCGCGCTGCATATAGTTATCAAACAAATCGAAACTAGCACAGGCCGGTGAAAAAAGAACCACATCGTTCTTCCGGGCCAGCTTATATGCCATCTTCACAGCTTCCTCCATCGATTGGGTTTCTTTTATCGTTTTGATACGATTACCGAAGGCTGCGTGCAACTTCGAATTATCAGCACCCAGGCAAATCAAAGCCTTCACTTTTTCCTCAACAAGTGGCATCAACTCATTGTAATCATTTCCTTTATCCACCCCGCCGGCGATCCACACAACAGGCTGATGCATGCACTCCAAAGCATACCAACAAGCATTTACGTTAGTAGCCTTTGAGTCGTTAATAAACTCAATACCCCGCACGGCAGCTACTTTTTCCAAACGATGGGCCACCCCTTTGAAACGCGCAAGACTCTCACGGATCAGTTTCTTTCGAATATTCAAGACCTTGGCTACAATACCGGCCGCCATTGAATTATAAATATTATGGCGCCCCTGTAACGATAATTCTTTGGCTAAAATGCTCATGGTTTCATCGTTATAATTAATAATGAGCTCATCCATGGTTGAATAAGCTCCTTGCTTCAAAATATCATGCTGCGTAAAGGGTAATAATTCAGATTGTAATATCCTGCTTTTCAACTCCCGGGCAATCACCTCGTCATCCTGACAATACACAAACACATCATCGGGCGTTTGATTTTGGACAATACGAAACTTGCTATCGATGTACTTCTGCATCGAATAATCATAACGATCAAGATGATCGGGTGTAATATTAAGCAAAACGGCAATATCAGCCTTAAAGCGATACATACCATCCAACTGAAAACTACTCAGCTCGATGACAAACCACTCTGGCTGCTTTCCCATGGCCACCTGGCGCGCCAGGCTCGTACCCACATTACCTGCCATCTCCACCTTTACACCAGCCTGCTTCAGCAGAAAATAGATAAGCATGGTGGTAGTAGTCTTTCCATTGCTTCCGGTAATGCATATCGTTTTTGACGTAGTATAACGGCCGGCAAATTCAATTTCCGAAATTACCGGTATATCGCGGTTATGCAACTGCTGTATCATGGGTATCGTATCGGGAATGCCAGGACTCTTGACCACCTCATGCGCCTGAAAAATCAGCTCCAGCGTATGCCCCCCCTGCTCCCAATCAATATTGGCAGCATCCAGCTCCTGCTGATACTTATCGGCGATTTTTCCATTATCCGATACAAATACATCCCAGCCCTGCTGATTCGCCAGCAAGGCTGCTCCAACACCACTCTCGCCAGCTCCTAATACAACCAGTTTTTGCATATCCTTCCTATCGTACTTTGAGGGTTACTATTGTTAACACGGCCAGTATAATGCCGATGATCCAGAAGCGGGTTACAATCTTTGACTCGGTATATCCCAATTTCTGATAATGATGGTGCAAGGGTGCCATTTTAAACACACGTCGTCCCTCGCCATATTTCTTCTTAGTATATTTAAACCACGACACCTGTATCATTACCGACAGATTCTCTACCAGGAAGATACCACATAAAATAGGTATCAGCAGTTCGATGCGCAGTAAGATGGCAAACACAGCAATAATACCTCCCAGGGTGAGACTGCCTGTATCGCCCATAAATACCTGTGCCGGAAAGGAGTTGTACCACAGAAAACCCACTGTAGCACCTATAAATGCCGCCATAAAGACCACCAATTCCTGCGAATGAGGGATGTACATAATATTAAGATAGTCGGCATAAATCACATTACTGGACAGATACGCAAAAATACCCAAAGTAACTCCAATAATAGCAGAGGTACCCGTGGCCAGGCCATCGAGCCCATCGGTCATATTAGCCCCGTTGGACACAGCGGTAATGATAAAAATAACAGCCACCACAAAAATAAGCCAGCCCCACTTCTTGGCCTGATCACCCAAGAACCACAACAAAGATGAGTAATCGAACTGATGATTTTTCACAAAAGGAATATTGGTAACCGTTGACTTCACCTCACGCGTAGCACTCCGCTCTACCTGACTGCCATCCTCAAGTTGCACCATTACCGTTTCACCTGGCACCTTCTCACGAATTACCACATCACCACTACTAAACAAGGTGATGGCCACAATAAGGCCAAGACCAATTTGGCCGGCAATTTTAAAGCGCCCGGCCAATCCCTCTTTATCTTTTTTAAATACCTTAATATAATCATCGATAAAACCGATAGTACCCAGCCATACGGTAGAAATAATCATCAGTATAATGTAAATATTATCCAGCTGTGTAAACAACAGTACAGGCAACAGGATGGAGGCAATGATAATTACTCCGCCCATGGTAGGTGTGCCTTTTTTTGCAAACTGCCCCTCCAAACCCAAATCACGCACTATTTCGCCAATCTGCTGTTTCTGAAGCATCAAAATGGCTTTTTTGCCAATAATAGTTGCCGTGAGTAGTGCCACAATAATGGCCATACCTGCCCTAAAACTGATGTATTGAAAAACACCGGCTCCGGGTACGTTCATTTTTTCAAGATATTCAAATAAATAATATAGCATGTTTCAGATTTTATCCTTCGTTAAATACTTCACTCACCACCTCGCGATCATCAAAATGAATGCGCTCCCCTTTAATTTCCTGATAGGTCTCGTGTCCCTTGCCGGCAATAAGAATAATATCGCCCGGGCCAGCCACCATACAAGCCGTGCGTATGGCCTCTCGACGGTTTACGATAGACAATACTTTGATACGCTCTTTAAAGCTTACGCCTTCCATCATCTGGGCAATAATATCTTCCGGCTCTTCACTGCGCGGGTTATCCGCAGTAAGAATTACCTTGGAGCTGCCCACCACAGCCTCATGAGCCATCTCGGGTCGTTTGGATGCATCGCGGTCGCCCCCGGCACCCACCACAGTAATCAACTGCTGATCGGGCTGACGCACCTGGTTAATGGTTTCAATCACATTCTTTAGGGCATCGGGTGTATGCGCATAATCCACAATGGCCGTTTTACCCGCGGCAGACCGTATGGTTTCAAAGCGACCATCAACCGGTTTTAAACGACTTAACGCTACCTGCACCTCATCACGATCAAGCCCCAGCAAACAGGCAGCACCATATACATTTAACAGATTATAGGCATTGAAATCGCCCACAAACTGCGTCCATATCTCTTGCCCATCCAGCTCCAGCTGCATGCCCTCAAACATACTTTCGATAATGCGACCTTTAAAGTCGCCCATGCTCTTCAGCGAATACCGATAAACGGAAGCTTGGGTGTTCTGCACCATTATCTGCCCGTTTTTATCATCTCCATTAATGAGGGCAAAAGCCTCTTTTCCCAATTCATCGAAGAACAACTTCTTGGCAGCGATATATGCCTTAAATGTAAGATGGTAATCCAAATGATCGTGCGTAATATTGGTAAACAGGGCACCTGCAAACTGTAAACCCGCCACCCTGTTCTGTGCCAGAGCGTGAGAACTCACCTCCATAAAACAGTATTCGCAGCCAGCGGCCACCATATCGGCCATTATTTTATTTAGCGTCACCGCATCGGGCGTTGTATGCGTGGCTTGTATTTTAGATTTGCCAATAAAGTTGGCCACCGTAGAGAACAATCCGGCCTTATAGCCCAGATCCATCACTAGATGATAAAGCAAGGTAGCCGTTGTTGTTTTTCCATTGGTGCCGGTTACCCCCACCAGCTTAAGCTGTTGTGAAGGATGACCATAAAAAGCAGCGGCCAGCAAACCCAGTGTCTTTGCACTATCGACCACCTTAATCATAACTGCATCTGAAGGATAGGCAGCAGGTAATTCTTCGCACACCACACACCGACAACCGGCGGCCAACACCTGCTCAATAAAATCATGTCCATCTACCTGCGTGCCCCGCATGGCTACAAACAGGCTTGACGCCCCTGCCTGACGCGAGTCAAACACAATATTCTCGATATCACAATCCATTGTATTGATGCGCTTCTCAACCTGCACATCCACTAATATATCTGATAATTTATGCATCATTATCCCAGGCTTAAATAAATAGTTGAACCTTTGGTGTAGTTTTGGCCGGCAGAAATAGACTGCTGCACAACGCGCCCCACACCTCGCAAAACAACATTAAATCCCATATTCTCGAGTATAGATACAGCATCCTTGGCGCCCATGCCCCTTACATTGGGCACTATCCCTTTCGGAAAACTTTTACGCTGCAGCGTAACATCGTGCTCACGGGCCGAAGCGGATATCCATTCAGAATTTACCTCCTGCCCCTGTACCATCACACCCACCTCGTCCAACACCGTCAATATCTCCTCTTTCTTCCCTCCCTTTGAATAGGGTTGATGACGAGCCAGCTCTACTTCGTATTCAGTTTCCACATCGTCATGGTTGTAGCTTTGAGCATATACCCTATCGGCTATTTGCTTGAAAACAGAGCCCGCCACCACATTGGCATAATAGACATTTTTTGATGGCGCATTTACTACCACAATACAAGAATACAAAGGACGATCGGCCGGGAAATAACCCACAAAAGAGGCCTGATGCTTCTTATCATCATAAGAAGTCGTCTCGTTGGAAATCTGTGCCGTACCCGTTTTACCGGCAATCAGGTAGCGGTCACTTCGTATATTTCCGGCTGTTCCACGCTCCACCACGCCCACCAGCATCTTATGAACCTTCTCAATGGTTTCCAATGAGCAGATCGATGGATTCAACACCGTAGGCTCCATCTCCTCCACATTTTCACCATGATGCTGTATGGCCTCCACAAACATGGGCTTCACCATTTTGCCATTATTCGCCACCGCATTGTAGAAGGTTAGTACTTGTAGCGGAGTCTGTTTTATCTCATATCCAATGGACATCCAAGGCAGGGTTACACCCGACCAGGTTTTATCACCCGGATATTTTATCAAAGGGTGCCCTTCACCTTTTATCTCAACACCCAGGGGTTTGTTAAGGCCCATCTCGTATATGCGATTGACGAATTTTCTGGGGTTGGCACGGTAGTTATCAAAAATAATTTTTGAAATCCCCACATTGGAGGATTTCTCAAACACCTGTTGCACTGACAACTTACCGAAGCCACCACGGTGACTATCCGTCATCTTTCGATCGTAAAAATAACAATACCCCTTTCCCGTTTGTATGCTATCCGTTAACTTCACTACTCCGTCCTCCAGAGCCACAATCATAGATGCCAGCTTAAAGGTGGAACCGGGCTCGGTGGCCTCCCCAATGGCATAATTATATTTCTCTATGTATTTTCCGGTGCTTGTACGTCCCAGGTTGGCAATGGCTCGTATCTTACCCGTGGCTACTTCCATTAGCACAGCACAGCCATGATCAGCCTTATGCCGCTGCAATTGCTGCAACAAGGCTGTTTCGGCCACATCCTGCAAGCCAATATCGATAGTGGTTACAATATCATTACCATCCACAGGCTCCACCTGCTCCTCTTCTACCCAGTTACCACTCACCCGTGTACGCGTACTAATGCCGGCAACCCCTTTCAAACGGTAGTTATAAGCCATCTCCAGTCCGAAGCGTCCGCCCAGATCTTTCTCGGCATAGAGGCTTCCTACGGTACGGGCCGCCAGCTCACCAAAAGGTAACTCGCGGTTTTCATACTTTTTAGCAATGAACCCTCCTTTATTCGCTCCCAAACGAAATATGGGGAACTCACGCACTTTTTTCAGCTCAGTAAAAGAGATACGGCGCGGATGCACCCGGTAATAACGTCGCCCCTTCACCCGCGCCTGCTTCAGGTCGCGTTTAAAAGCTGTTGAAGTGCGATCGCCATAGAATCGCGATAACATAAGCGCCAAACTATCGATATTGGCATTAAATACCTCATCGGTTAGCCCATGGGCACGCATATCCATATAAATACGGTAGCTGGGCACCGAACAAGCCAATTTACGATTATCTGTGGCCAGAATATCGCCCCGGTTGGCATCAATTACTATATCCTTATTGGTATGCTCCTCCACAAGCTCCTCCCACTCTTCACCATGAGCCACACGCAGATAAACAGCCTTGCCAAGAATGACCACTGCCAACACAGAGAGGCATATATACGTCAAACCAAATCGTAATATGATACTCTTCTTAATCTGCATTTACTTCTTCACTTTTAAGCGCCGCGGCGGTTCTGTTAATTCTTCCAAGTCAAGGCTTTTTTCCTTTATCTGTTTCAAAACTTCACTCTGCTTACTCATATACATCAACTCCGAGGATGTGGTAATGGCTTCATAACGCAAGGATTTCAGCTCTTGATTAAGCGAATCAATGCGGCGCATCTGCTCTTCCATTTTATAGTGATTACCAATATATAGAAAGCAGAAAAACGCCAGGAACAGACCCAAAGACCACTGCTTGGCAATAAACGAACGGGTAAAAAGCCTTCCGTTTATAAGCTCACGCACCGAGATATTCTTCAGCTCATCAACTTCTTCTTTGGAAAGAATAAAATCAGGTATTTTATCCATTTTCAACTTCATAGTCGCTCTGCTATTCTCAGTTTTGCACTGCGCGCCCTGTTGTTGCGCTCTATCTCCTCCTCACCGGGAATGATGATTTTTCTATTAACGGCCTTAAAGGGCAACTCAGCCCTGCCATAAATATCTTTGTCAGGCTGACTCTTGTCGCAATCACCTGAACGGATAAAATTCTTAACTAAACGATCTTCGAGGCTGTGATAAGCAATAACCGACAGTCGCCCACCCGGCTTTATCACCGCCGCACTTTGCATCAACACCGATTTCAACACATCCATCTCTTTATTCACCTCAATGCGTAAAGCCTGAAATACCTGCGCAAGAAACTTTGACTGCTCTTTTTTAGGACCAATCTTCTCGGCTAATAATTTTAAATCGGTAGTGGTCTCGAAGAGCTTACTGCTTCTTTGTTTGATTATTTCAGAAGCCAGTTTATAAGATGATTTTATCTCTCCATACTGCCAAAAGATGCGTTTCAGATCATCCAGCGGATAGGTATTCACCAGATCGGCCGCTGTCATCTTCAGACCCTGCCCCATGCGCATATCCAACTTCCCTTCAAAGCGAAATGAAAAACCTCTTTCAGCCGCATCGAAATGATGCGACGACACACCCAGGTCACCCAAAATACCATCCACATGATTGATGCCCAGGTAGCGCAGAAAATGGGATAGGTACTGAAAATTATGACGCACAAAAATCAGCCGCTCATCTTCGGGACGATTGGCATAAGCATCCTCATCCTGATCAAAAACAATAAGCTTACCTTCCGCACCCAATCGCGATAAGATCTCGCGCGAATGTCCTCCGCCACCAAAGGTCAAGTCAACATATACGCCATCCGGATGAATATTTAACCCATCTACAGATTCCTTCAGTAAAACCGGTATGTGATACCCCTGCTCCATACTATTTAATTTTCTTCTTCGCCCGCAAAGTTACCACCTAGTAACTCTTCTGCCAACTCTCCGAGCTCATCAGCACTCAAATCATCCTTATCGAACTGCTGCTTACTCCATAGCTCAATATTACTTCCTACCCCTAACAATACCACTTCGCCCTGCACATCAATCATCTCCATCAGACGCTTAGGCACTAAAAAACGACCATTAGCATCCAGATTAACCTCGGCCGTTGAACGATATAAAGCACGCTTCAATCGCTTATCCTTCTGACGAAAACCACTAAGCTTCTGCTCAAAAATATGAACTTCCTTCAACCATTCGCTCTGCGGTATCAAAACAAGGCAATTGTCAAAAAGATCTTTACGAACCACAAACGACGATTGCCCGGCTTCACTCATCACTTTTTTAAAGAGTGATGGCAGCACAATGCGCCCTTTTGCATCGGGCTTACAAACAAAATCGCCTATAAATGTGATCATTATAAATTGCCTATCTCAATCGTAAAAGTACAAAACTTTCAACCCACATACAACCACTTTAAACCACTTTATGACACTTGTTGATAACTTTTACGCTACAATAGTACCTTTGCAATAAATCAGGAAAATTGAGGAAATACTGCTAAATTCACATAGTTTCTAAAATATTTCCTAAAATTGAACTCTGTTTGAACAAGCTAATATGGAGAAAAAGAATACAGAAGATAAATTTATTGACATCGACAAAGTCTTCCACGATAAAAACCCTCAACTAAAGCGTTTTATCCCGAGGTTTCTGATCAACTACCTAAAGCGCATCACCCATCAGGAAGAGATCAACACTTTTATTGCCGATCACAAAGACATTTACGGCATCGCCTATGCTGAAGCCATTATTGCCAACTTTAAGTCGCGCTACGAAATTAAAGGAGAAGAAAATATACCCAAAGAGGGTCGCTTTGTTTTTGTAGCCAATCATCCCTTGGGCGGAATGGATGGAATGGTGTTTGTTGCGGCTGTGGGGCGCTATTTTAATAAGCTAAAATTCCCGGTTAACGATATTCTTATGAATATCACCAACCTGAAAGAAATTTTCCTTCCCATTAACAAACACGGCGGACACAGTCGAGAAGCCGCACGCGCCATTGACGATGCCTACGCCAGCGACAGCCAAATACTCATGTTTCCGGCCGGCCTGGTATCGCGTAAACGAAAAGATGGCAGTATCAAAGACCTGGAATGGAAACCCAATTTTATTAAAAAAGCCCGCACACACAAGCGGGATATTATTCCTGTACATATTTCGGGACGTAACACCAATCGCTTTTACAACCTGGCCAATTGGCGTAAGAAACTAGGCATCAAGGCCAACATAGAAATGCTTTACCTGGTTGACGAACTTTATCTGCAGCGCCATAAAACAATTACCATTACTTTTGGGAAACCAATTAAAATAAGTGACGTAGAAGAACTAAAAACAGGTAAAGCGTGGGCACAAAAAATAAAAGATGAAGTGTATGCCTTACCAAAATTACATTAAATTTGTAGCCTACTTGTTAAGATTTCACTGAATGAGAGTAAAAGAAATAATACCTCCTGTGCCGAGGGAAGAATTGGAAGCTGAGCTAAATCAGGAGACGTTTGTGCGCAACACCAACAAAGGTGACAACAAGATATACGACTTCACAGCACAGCAGGCACCTGCCTTAATGCGCGAAGTGGGACGCTTGCGTGAAATCACTTTTCGTATGGCTGGTGGCGGCACCGGAAAGGAAGCGGATATAGATGATTACGATACAGCCGAGGTACCCTACCGACAGCTAATCGTGTGGGATCCGCAGGCAAAAGAAATTCTGGGGGGCTACCGCTATTTGCTGGGTAGCGATATTCCCGTTGACCAATTGGGTAATGTAAAACTGGCCACCTCGCGCTTGTTTCATTTCTCCGATAAATTTATAAAAGAATACCTGCCCCACATGATTGAACTGGGCCGCTCTTTTGTGCAACCCACCTATCAGTCATCCAAAGCAGGTACCAAAAGTCTTTTTGCACTGGACAACCTATGGGACGGATTGGGTTCGCTGATCGTAAGTCACCCTGAAATGAAATATTTCTTTGGCAAGGTAACCATGTACACCCATTTCAACCGTTATGCGCGCGACCTGATATTGGGCTTCATGCAGAAATATTTTAACGATCCCGACAAATTGCTCTATCCTCACGAACCCGTGAAAATAGATTTAAGCGAACAGGACTTGAAAGAAATTTTTTGTGGTGAAAACTATCAGGAGGATTATAAAATCCTAACGAAGCGAGTGCGTGAATTTGGCGAAAACATACCTCCGCTAATCAATGCATACATGAACTTATCGCCCTCTATGAAAACCTTTGGCACTGCTATCAACGATCGCTTTGGCGATGTGGAAGAAACGGGCATAATTCTTACAATCAATGAATTGTATAAACAAAAAATTACCCGTCACGTGGACACCTTCAAGCCCAATGAAACACACGAAAAATAATCTTATCAACTAGATATAAAGAAAGAAGAGTCGCCAATAAACAATTGCGACTCTTTTTTTTTATAGTGTTATAAGTTTTTAACCGATGATACACACTTACGACCTAGTTGTTATTGGCAGCGGCCCCGCCGGTTTCTCATCCGCCATTCGCGCATTAGACTATGGATTAAATGTTTGCATAATTGAAGGCAAGCACTTGGGCGGCGCAGGCATTATGAACGGCGCTCTCACCTCCAAAACCATGTATGAACTATCCATGGATTACGCCATCGCCGCACGCGTTGATCGAGGCTATCGTGTATCATCACTCAGTGTTAATTTTGAGAAGGTCAAGAAAACCGTAATTCAGGCTGCCAAAGAAAAGCAGTATCAAATGCTCAGTCAGATTGAAACCTTTTCGCCGGCACAGAACAAAAAAGGCGCTTTAACCATTGAGTACGGCTGGGCCGCCTTTGTTGACAGCGACCACATTGAAGTAAGTAATGAAAATGATCGCAAACTTATTAAAGGTAAGAATTTTGTGATTGCCACCGGGTCGCGCCCCCGCCACTACGAAGGCTTACAAATTGATGGCCAACGTATCATTACCTCCGATGGCATTCTCGATCTGAAAGAATTTCCAGAACGCATGCTCATCATTGGCTCCGGCATCATTGGCTGCGAGTTTGCCACCATCTTTTCCAACTTTGGCCAAACAGAAGTACACCTGCTGGATCGATCCAACCGTGTGCTACCCTACGAAGATGACGATGTAAGTAACTTCGTGTCGCACAACCTGGAAACCAACGGTGTAAATATTCACCACACAGCCACCCTGCGTCACATTCGCAAGCACCCCAATCACCTGGAGGTTGTGCTTGACTACCACGATGGACACAGTAAGGTAATTGAAGTGGATGTGGCACTGGTGGCCATTGGTCGTGTTCCCAATACCGAAGGCCTCCAGTTGGAGAAAATTGGCATTGAGCTACACAAAAACGGCACCATTCCTATCAAAGACGACTGCCTTTTGGAAGATGACAAAGGCCACTGCCATGTGTATGCCGCGGGTGATGTTACCGGACACACGCAACTGTATAGCGTAGCTGAATTTCAGGGACGCCTGGCGGCCGAAAAAATTGGTAATGTACCGGAATATCCCCTGGACTACTCCCACATGAGCACTCTTATGTTCTTTAAACCGGAGGTAGCGGCCGTTGGCGCCAACGAAAAAATGCTACAAAAAAAGAAGATCGCCTATAAGGCTGCCTATTACTCCAACCAGTTGGTTAACCGCGCTATCGCTATGCGCAACACCAATGGCTTTGTAAAAATACTTGTGAGTAACGATGAGGAGCAACGCATATTGGGCATGCGCGCTGCAGGCCCCCAGGCATCAGCCTTTATTGTATCGGTAGCCCACCTAATTAATCAGGGCAATAGCCTGCACGAAGTACTTAAAATATTTTATCCTCACCCCAGCATACCGGAAGGCATACAAGAATGCCTGCGCACCCTCAGTGGCAAATCTATCTTCAAACCCGAAGCATTTCCCGACCTCATCAACATCAGAGAGTGGCGACCTGAATAAAGCAATACCCCTCCGTTTAGAATGAGTATAAATAACTATTATGAATGACGGCGCAAGTAAAAACTGCGCTTTATCATGTTGTATTTTTAACTACATCTTTATATTTGTGTATATTTTAACATTTATCACAGTGTGTTAATCTATATAAATATGCATTGGGTATTTAAATTTATCTACGACAAGTTTGAACGCATAGAAGTTACTGACTTCTAAATCTGCCCGTTACAGTCTCGCCAGACACGTAACTACTTGTTTGCACCCACACATTTAGCCCCCCTGGGCCCCTCCACACATTGAAAAGTTCAAAAATATAATATTATGGAAGCAAAGAAGCTACAATTAGAGAAGTCATTAAACGAATTAGAAAAAGGTAGAACCCTGATTCCCGGCGGAGTATTAGGCATTCGTCGCCCCTATAACTTCGTAGAAGGTGAGTTCCCCATTTATTTCGATCATGGTCAGGGTGGACGCGTTACCGACATCGACGGTAACGAATACATCGACTATCTGTGTGCCTACGGCCCTATAATACTGGGGAACCGCGAGAAGGAAGTGGACGACGCAGTGATTGAACAAATTCAGAACAAAGGTTTTTGTTTCTCACTAACACAGACCTATCAAAACATGCTGGCCGAAAAAATGAACGAACTCATTCCCTGCGCCGAAATGAGTCTGTTTGTTTGCACAGGTTCTGATGCTACCACCACAGCCATTCGTTTGGCCCGTTCCTACACTCAGCGTAACAAGGTGATGCGCTGCGGTTATCATGGCTGGCACGACTGGTGCGTGGAAGTAAAAGGCGGCATCCCCAAAAAGTTATATGAAGACGTGCATGAGTTTGAGTATAACAACCTGGATTCGCTGGAAAATCTACTGAAAGAATACGGTGACGATACCGCAGCGGTTATCATCACGCCCCTGGGGCATCCCCTGGCGGCACCCATTACCGAGCCCAAGGCCGGTTTCCTCGAAGGCGTAAAGGCCTTGTGTGAACAATACGGCGTGGTGCTGATCTTTGACGAAATTCGCACCGGTTTCCGTGCCAGCATTGGCGGAGCGCAAAAGCTCTACAAAGTAACACCCGACCTGGCCGTTTTTGGCAAGGCCATGGCCAACGGATATCCCATAGGAGCCGTTACCGGGAAGGCTGAAATTATGAAAGAGGGTGAGTCCAATGTTTTCATCTCCTCCACCTTCTTCCCCAACAGTCTGAGCTATATAGCCGCCCTTAAAACCATTGAAATACTTCAACGCGACAAGGTGCTGGACAAAATTTGGGAAAAAGGCGAAGAGTTTAACGGAAAAATTGAGAAGCTGCTGACGAAATATCCGGTTGGAGCACGCATTAGTGGTATTGCTCCAATGATGTTCATCACTTTTGATAAAGATGAAGATGGAAGCTACAAAAAGAAACGCAACGATTTCTACACTCAACTGATTCGTCGCAAAGTATTCCTGCAGCCCTATCACCATGGTTACATCTGCCATCGTCATACACAGGAAGACCTGGACTACACTGTGAAGGCCATTGAAGAAGCCCTGCAATATTTAACTGATAATTACTAAACACAAAGTACCGCTGAGGCTCTGAAGGGTCTCAGTGGTTTTAAACCCTCCCCGATATGAGCAATCAACAATTAAAAAACGGTATTGGCGAACTATTTATGTCGCCCGATGCCGACCAAATGCGGGACTTTCTGCGCCACAAAAAAAAGCAACTAAAAAGCAAGGTGACAACAGTATCAGAGGCCATCGACACACTGGTGAATGATGGCGACTACCTGGCCATTGGTGGCTTTGGCGGCGTACGCATACCCACGGCACTGATTCATGAAATCATTCGCAAAAAGAAAAAAGATCTGGGCTTTGCCGGTCATGTATCCACGCACGATTGTCAGCTGCTGAGTGCCGGTCAATCTTTTAATCGCTGCGATGCGGCCTACATCGTGGGCTTGGAAGCACGGGGACTGTCTAAAAACTCGCGCCGCATGTTCGAATCAGGTAATGTGAAGGTAACAGAATGGTCCAATGGAGCCCTGTCGTGGCGCTTTAAGGCAGCCGCCATGGGTTTGCCCTATCTGCCCTCACGCGTAATGCTAGGCACCGATACCTTTAAACACTCGGCTGCCAAAGAAGTAGCCTGCCCATTCACAGGACAAAAGCTAGCCGCTCTGCCAGCCCTCTATCCTGATGTGGCCATCATTCATGTGCACCGTGCCGATGTGTACGGCAACTGCCAAATCGATGGTATCCTAGTGGCCGATGATGATATTGCCAAAGCCTCCAAGCGCGTTATCATCACCACTGAAAAAATCATATCCAACGAAGAAATACGACGCGAACCCTCAAAAACTGTTATCCCCTACTGGTGTGTAGATGCCGTGATTGAAGTTCCCTTTGGTTCCTATCCTGGCAATATGCCGGGCGAATACTTCTCTGACGAAGAACATCTTACCGATTGGTTAATGACCGAAAAGGACGAGGAAGCATTGAAAAAGTTTATCGATCACCATATCCTGTCGTCAAAAGACTTTTACGACTACCTATCGAAGAATGGCGGCATGAACAAGATGCGCAAACTCATGAAAGATGAACACCTGTACTAACAATAAAAATACCCAACAACATGGAAAATTCATATAATCCAATGGAGCTGATGATTACGATTGCCGCACGTAGTCTGGAAGACGGCGCAATGGTGGTCGTTGGAACAGGTGTTCCGGTGGCTGCTGCCATGCTGGCACAGATGACCCAGTCACCCAACCTCACAATTATGTTTGAGGCCGGCGGAATAGCACCCCTACTGCCCACCATGCCCATCTCAGTAGGCGATTCGCGCACCACCCACAAAGGACTGAAAGCTACTTCCATGGCCGAGATTATGGAATTATGCCAGGCCGGCGTGGTGGATTACTGCTTCCTGGGAGGGGCACAGATTGATCAATTTGGCAACCTCAATTCCACCCTTATCGGCGATGATTACAACAAGCCCAAAACACGCTTCCCCGGCAGTGGCGGTGCCAACGACCTTGCCTCGCTGTGCTGGCGTACCCTGGTGGTAACGCCCCAAAACCCCAAGCGCTTTGCCAATAAGGTAGATTTCATCACATCGCCGGGCTATCTGGAAGGAGGTACCTCGCGCACCGATGCCGGACTACCGGCTCACACCGGCCCCTATAAGGTAATTACCGATATCGGTGTATATGGTTATCATCCCACTTCCAAAGCCATGATGTTATTGTCCTTGCATCCCGGAAAAACACTGGAGGATGTGAAAGCCAATGCACAGTTCGACATCATCATACCCGATGACTACAAAACAACACTTAAACCCAGCGCCGAGGAACTAAAAATATTGCGTGAGAAAGTAGATCCATGCGGCGTGATCATTGGACGTGGCTAATAACCCCTTCTTCACACCCACACCTTTAATCAACAACTAAAACTCTGAAAAAATGAAAAAAATGATAATTACCTGTGCAGTCTGCGGGGCGGAAACCACCCGCGAGCACAATCCTAACCTACCCTTAACACCACTAGAGATTGCCGAAGCCACTTACGATGCCTACAAGGCCGGTGCCGCTATTGTGCACCTGCATGTACGCGATAAGAATGGTGGACCCACGCAGGATCCGGAAGTATTTAAAGAGGCCATACGACTCATTCGCGAGCGCTGCGACATTGTTATTGAAATAACAACAGGAGGCGCCGTAGGCATGACCGATGACGAGCGGGTGGCGGTTATTAAAGAACTACAGCCTGAGATGGCCTCGCTGGACTGTGGCACCGTTAACTTCGGCGATGAATACATTGTAAATACCCTGCCGACCATGCGACGCTTTGCCAAAGAGATGAATAAATACCAGGTGCGTCCCACCCTCGAATGCTTCGACATATCGCATGTGACAGCTGCCGATATCCTGATTAAAGAAGGGCTGCTAACCCCTCCGTACCACTATGGCTTTGTAATGAATGTGCCGGCGGCCATCCCCTACGATGTAGAACTGCTCAATCTGCTCGTAAATCGTATTCCAAAAGGTGCTTTCTGGACCGTGATGGGCGTTGGCAGAGCCTGTGTGCCGGCGCACTATGGAACTTTTGCCCTTGGCAATGGCTTTATTCGTGTAGGCTTCGAGGACAATGTGTACTATTCGAAAGGTGTGCTGGCCGAGAGTAATGCACAGCTGGTAGAGCGCACGGCCAAACTATCGCGCGATGCGGGCTACGAAATTGCCACACCGGCCGATGTACGTGAAATATTGCAATTAAAAGGAATTCAATAATGTCTTTAAAAGACAGATTTAACTACAAAGTCTATTGATTCCACAAACGAAAAGCTATCAGCAATTAGCTTTCTTTTATCTACGATAAAAAATGAAGATAGGAAACAAATACGGTACACACCGGGTCATCGAACCCCAAGGCGTACTCCCCCAACCGGCCACCAAGGTGAACAATAACATAAATACCCTCTACGACAATGAACTGCTCATTGATGTGGACGTGCTAAATATTGACTCCGCCAGCTTTACACAGATTAAAGAGGAGGCCAACGGAGACAAGGAAGCCATCAAATCCATTATTTTGGATATCGTATCAAAGCAGGGAAAAATGAAAAACCCGGTTACCGGGTCAGGGGGCATGCTCATTGGCACCGTCAACAAGATAGGCCCGGCGCTGCAAGGTAAAATTGACTTGAAGGAAGGCGATCGTATTGCCACCCTGATATCGCTCTCCCTAACCCCGCTGCGCATCGATGAGATACTGGATATTAAGACCGACATAGACCAGGTAAGAATCAAGGGAAAAGCCATTCTTTTTGAGAGCGGCATATATGCCAAACTACCTGATGACCTTTCGGAAACTCTGTCGCTGGCGGTACTGGATGTATGTGGTGCCCCCGCACAAACTGCACGTCTGGTGAAAGAAGGTGATACAGTGGTAGTGCTGGGTGCCGGTGGTAAATCCGGAATTTTATGTTGTGCCGTGGCTAAACAGATGGTAGGTGACCAGGGACTGGTCATCGGCGCTGATTATTCCGATGAAAACATAGAACGTCTTCGTCAGGTGGAGGTATGCCACAAGGCCATAAAGCTGAATGCCACCGATGCACTGGGCTGCTATCAGACCATCGAAGCATTGAGTGAGGGAAAAATGGCCGATGTGGTAATTAACAATGTTAACATACCCAACACAGAGATGGGCAGCATTTTAATGTGCAAAGAGCGTGGAACCGTGTATTTCTTCAGCATGGCAACCTCTTTTACCAAGGCGGCGCTGGGTGCCGAAGGCGTGGGCAAAGACGTGAATATGCTCATCGGCAACGGATATGCTGTGGGGCATGCCAACATGGCCATCGACATTTTAAGAAGGAATAAAAAAATCAGAAGCCTATACGAAGAACTGTACACATAAAAAGTGCTCAGTAATTAGTTCACTACGCAAGCATCGAACAAAAAATCTACACAATGAAAAGAAAATTTACGAACGTTGATTATAAAAGCATCCCCCTCTTTAAAGATGTAAGTGAGGAGGATTGGAACAACTGGAAGTGGCAGATGCGAAATGCCATTCGCGATGTACCCAGCTTACAAAAGGTATTACCCTTAAGCACAGAAGAACAGGAACACCTGGCCAGCACCCTGAAGAAATTCAAAATGGCTATTACTCCGTATTATGCGGCGCTGATGAGTAGGGAAGATGCCAAATGCCCGGTGCGCAAACTGGCCGTGCCAGCACTCAACGAGCTGCACATTGATGAGTCTGACTTAAGTGATCCTCTGCACGAAGATGTGGATTCGCCGGTACCCGGACTCACGCACCGTTATCCCGACCGCGCCTTACTGCTGGTAACCCATGAGTGTTCAATGTATTGCCGTCATTGCACTCGTCGACGCATTGTGGGCGAAACCGATGAAGACATGGCCAAAGGACACTTAGAGCAGGCCTTTGAATACATTGCTCAAACACCCGAAATACGAGACATCGTCATCTCTGGCGGTGATCCACTGATCCTCAGCGACAATCGTCTTGACTATATCCTGGGAGAGCTGCGTAAGATCGATCATGTGGAGATTATTCGCATCGGCAGCCGCATGCCGGTAGTATTACCCCAGCGCATCACCAATAACTTGTGCGAGATCATCAAAAAGCATCACCCCGTATATGTCAACACCCATTTTAATCACCCCAAGGAAATAACTGATGAAGCACGTTTAGCCTGTGAAAAACTGGCCAATGTTGGTGTCCAACTAGGCAACCAATCGGTACTGCTCAAAGGTATCAATGACTGCTCCAACATCATGAAAGCGCTAATGCACGACTTATTACGCATACGCGTGAAGCCTTATTATATCTATCAGTGCGACTTGTCCGAAGGAATATCTCACTTCCGCACCACCATTTCCAAAGGCATTGAGATTATTGAGAACCTGCGTGGCCATACCACCGGAATGGCCGTACCTACCTTTGTTGTTGATGCACCCGGTGGCGGTGGCAAAATACCGGTGATGCCTGACTATCTGATTTCACAGACCGAGAAACGTGTGGTGCTGCGCAACTACGAAGGCATGATCACCAGCTACACACAACCCTCCGATTACCAAGGTCATAAAATTGAGGACTGTGATTTTTGCAGCGACGAAGCCCTGGTGGCCAAAGATGGTGTAGCCAAATTGCTGAATGAAGGCGGCACCATCATTCCACAGTCACTTCGTCGCGAGAAACGCACCAATGGCAACAGCAAACACTATGTAAAGGCAAAAGCCGAGAGCAACTGAGAAGGTATATGAACACAGGATACGCGCCATATCGCTTTACTAACACCACCACCTTTGTGATGGGCAACCGAAAGAATGCAGGTAAAACCACTTTTATGAACTGGGTTTTAAGCAGCATTAGGAGGCTTGAATCACCGGCGTTTGCTACCATAGGGGTGGATGGTGAGCAACACGACCAGATTGATGGTCGTGCCAAGCCACAGGTTAAGTGCGAGCCGGGCGATGGTGTGGTAAGCAGCTATCCCATGTTGCAAAAAAGCAACGCTTTATTCAGGATAGAGAAGGCCTTTCCTATTAAAACACCCCTCGGCCAACTTGTTGCCGCCACAACCCTAAGGGCGGGTACACTTGAGCTGGTGGGCCCCGAACACAACGATCAGCTGCCGCTCATCACTGGTTTTCTTAAACATGAACTGGGTTATTCATCCCTAGTGATTGATGGAGCTGCCAGTCGTTTAACGCCGGTTGGGGCACTGTCCGACAGTGGCTTCTGCTACGTGCTTAACATCGACCGGCGCAACCTGAAGAAAGCCTTAGAACTGATGCAACTGTTGGCCTTTGGTGCAGCACTGAAAACCGCAACAGCCGGAGAGGAAGTGCATAGCATAGAGGGTGCCTTAACCGCCGCCCGCCTGCATACCTTGCCATCCGGATGTAAAGCTATTGAAGTAAATAATCTTACATCGCTCTTTTTGAGCTATGCACAACTTCAGAGCCTCACTTCAAATACCATACTGCGCGTACGACATCCACTTGAACTGCGTGCTTTTGTAATCATCCTCAAAGACATTACAGAAGCAGAATTTGAACAGCTTTATCGCAGCAAAGGCATTAACACACCCTTAATCCACAACCCTTATGTGCATTCGTAAAGTCATAGCATTTACCGATTTCATGAGCTTCTACAACAAGTATAAGCCATTAACACCCTATGGCCATGCACATAAGGAAATGATGCCTTTCTACACCCGAGCCATGGAGCTGGACGAGATTCATCATCTTACAGATAAGCTAATTGATTTTATTGGCAAAAAGGAAATGCAAGTCTTGAAAATGGAACATCATCTCAGTCGCATCGACAGACTAAATCCATTTGATAAGGAGACATATGACTGCGTTGACCTACATCTGATTAAGAAATTTCTGATTCACTTTAAGGCCATCGACGCCCTACTGGATGAAGATACTAAGAAACATTGCAGACTTGTGTTTGATTTATCGGAGACCTTGAATTTACTATCGCCCGATAAGGATAATAGCGAATCCTTCCATCTCTCATCAGCTTTCAACGATGAGTTAAAAAGCGCAAGAACAGAGCTAATTGCCACAGAAGCTGCCTTAACTGCCATACAACGGAATGTTCATCAGCAGATAAACAAACAATACAGCCTTGAACTGAATGGGCGCGACTTTATACTGGTGGATAGATCCCGGCAGGAACTACTGGATGCCAGGCTGCTAAGCTGTGAATTTTACGATACACAACGAATGAAGATACTCCCTGTTTACGGCAAGGATTATCTGGAGATACTGATAAAAAAAGAGGAACTCCTCATTAAGGAGGCACAAATTGAAAAAGCCATTCTCAAGCACCTCTCCATCCATATTCATAAGGTGAAGCATCGCCTGAAAAGTGGTATTTCAGCCATTCAACAGCTGGATACAAGCCTGGCCAAAGCACGCCTTGCCATCCGCTATAAACTAAGTAAGCCCGACTTTACACATAGCAGTATCAGCATCAAAAATGGTGTCTACTATCCGCTTTACGAAAAATGCCGGGACAAAGGATTGGATTACACTCCACTGAATGCCAATTTCAAGAGCAACGCCAACCTACTATCAGGCTCAAACATGGGTGGTAAAACCGTGCTATTTAAAACCGTGGCCTTCCTGCAACTACTTACACAATTGGGCTTTCGCACTCCAGCCGAGGCCTATCACACCCGCCTCTTCTCCGGTATTCATATTTTGGGCACGCCCAATAACCGTAACATTGAAGGCCTCAGCTCTTTTGGGCAGGAGGTTCATCAGCTGTCCACCGCCCTGAGGGCCGGGCAGTCGCCCTTGCTACTGGTAGATGAACTGGCGAAAACTACCAATGCCACCGAAGCAAAAGCCATACTGTATGCCGCATTAAAGTATGTGGTGAGCAAGCCACTAATCAGCGGTTTTTTCTCCACGCACTTTATCAATATGCCAAAGATTAAAGGAGTGGGCAAATATCGCATGAAAGGACTTAATCACAAAGACTTGGGAAATTACTGTATGACCAAAACCTATGATATGGAGGAACGCATACGCCTGATCAACGCCTTTATGGAGTATGAGGTGATAGAAGACAAAACAGGTGAACGCTCAAAAGATGCCATCGCCATTGCCCAACTACTTGGACTACAAGCCGAAATCATTAATGATGCCAACGACTACCTGGAACGAAAATAAAAAGATACTATGACACAATCTAAACTAAATCTGGATACCCAAAAAATCGACCTGGCGCGGGAGCTGTCGAAGCTGATTACCCGTCCCGTGAACAATTATATTGCACAGCATACCACCGTAGCCATTGAACGGGCTACCCTGCGCATGTTGGGTGCTGATGGCGTTACGGCCGATGAAGTACCGGTGCCCAACGTTATTGTCAACGCTTTGGGCGACAAACTGCAATATGGCGCCTCTAAATATTACATCAATGCCCTGCTACGCAAAAACATGAGTATTGAACAGCTTAACGAAGCCATTGCCGACGGCCTGGACATCACCACCCTAACCCTCACTGACATGGCACTAATAGAAAACAAAGCCACTGAGCTGGTGACAGATTTCGCCCACCGTGTGAAGGAAAATGTAAACTATCGCAACGACCGCATCACAGCCTGTAAAGAAAAAGAAAATGCACCCCTGCTCTACCTCATCGTGGCCACAGGCAACATCTATGAAGATGTAAAACAGGCTCAAGCAGCTGCCCGTCAGGGTGCCGATATCATTGCGGTAATACGCACCACCGGCCAAAGCCTCCTCGACTTTGTGCCTTACGGCCCCACCACCGAAGGATTTGGAGGCACTTACGCCACACAGGAAAACTTTAAGATCATGCGCAAAGCCCTGGACGAGGTAGGCAACGACATTGGTAAATACATCCGACTGGTCAACTATTGCTCAGGCCTTTGCATGCCCGAGATTGCCGCCATGGGTGCCATCGAGCGCCTGGATATGATGCTGAATGATTCCATGTACGGCGTACTGTTTCGCGATATCAACATGTACCGCACCTTCGTGGATCAGAAATTCTCGCGCATGATAAACGCCTTTGCCGGCATCGTTATTAACTCGGGCGAGGACAATTACCTGACCACCTCCGATGCCTATGAAAAAGCCTACACCGTAACAGCCTCACAGTTTATCAACGAGCAGTTTGCCTACGACTCAGGCTTACCGGCCAAACTGATGGGGCTGGGACATGCCTTTGAGATGAACCCTGAATTAGAGAACGGCTTCCTTTACGAGATGGCACAGGCTCAGATGGCACGCGAACTCTTCCCCGAAGCACCGCTAAAATACATGCCCCCTACCAAATACATGACGGGCGATATCTTTAAAGGCTATATCATGAATGTCCTCTTTAACTTCATCGCGAAAACCACCAACCAGGGTATCCTTTTGCTGGGCATGCTAACCGAAGCCATTCATACGCCCTTTATGCAGGATCGCTTTCTGGCGGTGGAAAATGCCCGTTACATAATCAATAACACCCGTGACTTTGCCAGTGATATAGAATTTAAAAAAGATGGCATCATGCAAAAACGGGCACAACAGGTACTGAACGAGACTATTGCCTTCCTGGAGCAAATCAATGAAAAAGGATTATTCGATTCCATTGAAGACAAATTATTTGCAGAGGTGAGTCGCCCTAAGCATGGCGGTAAAGGATTTGAAGGTGTAAAAGAAAAAGCACCCGATTACTACAACCCTGTTTACGATTATTTAGAAGTTGAACTAGGCCTAAAAAATAAGATATGAACAATATGATACGTCCCTATGGCGATACCCTGAACGATGGTGCTGTACAACTCTCATTCACCCTGCCGGTGCCCCACTCTGCCAAAGCCGATGAGGCAGCCCGGCAATACGCTCACAAACTGGGATTTGCAGAAGTGGAAGTAGTGCATTCCAATCCCTTGTCGGCTGACTTCTCCTTTTTTGTGGTGTATGGCAAATCACAGCATCAGCTGGATTATGACAAGATAGAAGTGGAGGCTGTGGAAAAGTCCATGGATTTTTATGAAGTGAACAACTACATCAAAGAGCATATCAAACGCAAGGTAGTAGTGGTAGGCGCCTGCACCGGCACCGATGCGCACACCGTAGGCATAGACGCCATTATGAACATGAAAGGCTTTGACCAGCACTATGGCTTAGAGCGCTACCCCATGATGGAAGCCCACAACCTGGGAGCACAGGTAGCCAACGAAGAGCTCATCAGAAAAGCCATTGAACTGAATGCCGATGCAATACTGGTGTCGCAGGTAGTAACACAAAAAGAGGTACACATACAAAACATGACGGATCTGGTGGAACTACTGGAGGCCGAGGGCCTGCGCTCCAAACTGATTGTGTGTGCCGGCGGACCCCGCATCAGCAATAAACTGGCACTGGAGCTGGGCTACGACGCAGGCTTTGGCCGTGGTACTTTTCCCGAAAATGTGGCCTCCTTTATTGTTGAAAAAATGGTGGAGCGAAAAAGCCAATTGCTACTGACTACAAACCAACAGCTATTTACATGAAGCTCAAATAAAAAATAATCAAACTTTGGACTCCGGACTTCGGATCCTAAACTAAAATATTTAATCATGAAAGAAGTCTATATTATTGATGCAGCGCGAACAGCCATCGGAAACTTTGGTGGAACACTGGCCAGCATATCGCCGGCTCAAATGGGCGCCACGGTGGTAAAAACCCTTTTAGAGCGCAACAAGCTCGCAGGTAATGAAGTAGATGAAGTTCTTATGGGCAGCGTACTACAGGCAGGCCACGGCCAGAATGTAGCCCGGCAGATTGCGATGCAGGCAGGTATACCCAAGGAAAAAACCGCCATGACCATTAACATGGTGTGTGGCTCGGGTCTGCGCACTGTAGCCATGGCCGCTCAATCCATTAAATCCGGTGATGCTGACCTTGTAATTGCGGGAGGTGCCGAAAATATGTCGCAAGCGCCTTATCTGCTGCCTAAGGCACGCACGGGCTACCGCATGGGCGATGGCACATTAGTAGACTCCATGATTGCCGATGGCCTAAGTGATATTTTTAATAACTACCACATGGGCACTACGGCTGAAAACCTGGCGCGTGAATACAAACTAACACGTGAGGAACAGGATGCCTTTGCAGCCACCTCACAAAACAAGGCAGAGAAAGCCATTAGGGAAGGCCGCTTTGAAACAGAAATTGTACCCCTTGAAATACCGCAGCGCAGGAAAGACCCCATCTGCTTTAAGCAGGATGAGTTTGTGCGCTTTGGCGTAAGCGCTGAAGCGCTCGCCAAGCTACGTCCGGCCTTTGCCAAAGAAGGCACCGTAACAGCCGCCAATGCTTCGGGCATAAACGATGGGGCTGCCGCCGTGCTGATAGCCAGTAAAGAAGCGGTTGAGAAATACGACTTAATACCCATGGCACGCATCGTATCCTATGCCTGGCATGGTACCGACCCGGCCGTAATGGGAATTGGCCCGGTGGAAGCAGTGCGCAAGGCGCTGAACAAAGCCCACTGGAAAAAAGAAGAACTGGAGCTGATTGAGGCCAACGAAGCCTTTGCCGCCCAGAGCCTGGCTGTTATGAAAGAGCTTCAGCTCAACCCGGATATCACCAATGTAAACGGCGGTGCTATCGCCTTGGGTCATCCCATTGGTGCCAGTGGTGCCCGCGTGTTAACCACTTTGGTTCATGAAATGAAAAAGCGCAAAGTACAAAAAGGGCTGGCCACACTATGCATAGGCGGGGGCATGGGCATTGCCCTCTGTGTAGAAGGAATGCAGTAAAAATACGTCCTATTTATTAATTGAAACCCTTAACATGATGAAGGAGCCGGCTTTATTCTTAAAGTTCGGCTCTTTTTATCTGAGAAAGTGCAGTACATAAAAAAATGGGACTCAAACCGTTGCTTGAAATCCCATTTACTAACCTAACCCAAAATCTATGAAAAAAATCTACTAAGAACATTGCAAGTGTCGTGCCAAAAACATCCACAATTTTGTTACTAAAAACTAATAATCGCAAACAGATGTAAATATCTAACTCTTTAGATGTTTCTTATAAGTAAAAACCCGCTAAGGTGTAATTTGTTCACCATAGCGGGTCTAAAAGTTATGCGCTAAACTTGCAAACTATACAAGTAGAATATTTAATAAGCTCTGCCGGTATTTCCCTCTACAAAATTGATAAAGGAAGTATTAACCACCTTGTTACCACCCGGTGTTGGATAATCGCCGGTAAAGTACCAGTCGCCATTATCATCGGGGCAGGCTACATGCAGGTTCTCCACCGATTGATATACAATCTCCACTTCGGCTTCGATATCCTCAGGACGCAGCATCTCTGCAATCTTTGCTGATATTTGCTCGTCGGTGAAGGGACGGTAAATGTCTTTTACATGGTTAACAATCTCCTCCTTGGGCAAAAATTGCTGCTCCTTACACTTTTTATATACCTCATCGATCAGATCCGTCTGTCCCGACTCATTCAACAGCTCAATGGCCGCCGAGAAAGCACAAAAATCTTTCAGCCTTGCCATATCGATGCCGTAGCAATCGGGATAGCGAATTTGCGGCGCCGATGAAACCACAATAATCTTTTTGGGATGCAAACGATCCAGAATACGCAGAATACTGCGCTTCAGGGTAGTACCCCGCACAATAGAATCATCAATGATAACGAGCGTATCCACCTGGTTTTTCACTATCCCATAAGTAACATCATACACGTGCGCCACCATATCATCACGACTATCATCGTCAGCAATAAAAGTACGCATCTTCACATCCTTAATGGCAATCTTCTCAACACGCGGTTCACGGCTTAAGATGGCATCCAGCTTCTCGGCGCTTATTTCGGTACCCAAATCCAATATTTGGCGTTTCTTCACCTCATCCATCTCCCTACGCACTCCATCCATCATGCCGTAAAAAGCCGTTTCGGCCGTATTGGGTATATAGGAGAAAACAGTATTATCAATATCGTAATCGACTTTCTCCAGGATACTCTTGGACAACAAACGCCCCAATTGCTTACGCTCTTCATAGATCTTACGGTCGCTGCCGCGTGAGAAATAGATACGCTCGAAGGAACACGAGCGACGTGTTTGGGGCACCCGCACCAGCTCTTCTGTTACGTTACCATTCTTCTTAATGATTAAAGCATGTCCGGGCTTCAGCTCTTTCACCTGCTGGGCACGCACATTCATGGCCGTTTGTATCACAGGACGCTCCGAGGCCACCACCACTATTTCGTCATCGGCATAATAGCATGCAGGACGAATACCCCAAGGGTCGCGGGTTACAAAGGCATCGCCATGCCCTACCACACCGGCAATGGCATAACCACCATCCCAGCGTCGGCTCGAACGCTCCAGTATCTCACGAAGATTCAACTCCTCTTCGATACAACGGGAAATCTCAAGGTTAGAGCGACCTTCATTCTTATACTTTCTGAACAGCAGCTGATTCTCCTCATCCAGGAAATGTCCCACATTCTCAAGAATCGTTACTGTATCGGTATAATCCTTAGGGTGCTGCCCCAGTTCGGTCAACGACTGAAATATCTCATCTACATTGGTCAGATTAAAATTACCGGCCAGCGTTAGGTTACGTGAGCGCCAGTTATTTTCTCGCATTACAGGATGCACATAATCGATACTGTGGTTACCAAAGGTACCATAGCGCAAATGCCCCAGGTACAACTCTCCGGCAAAGGGCAGGTGCTCTTTAGCATAAGTAGCATCATTCAGCAAGTCGGGATCCTTCTCCTGCTGCTTGATAAAAGGTTCATTGATCTTCTCAAACACATCCTTTATAGGATTTGCCCGATTGGACCGATGGCGTGAAAAATACTTCTGACCGGCCGGCTGATCAATCTTTAGGTTAACAGCCCCGGCACCATCTTGTCCGCGATTATGCTGCTTTTCCATCAGCAGGTACAATTTATTCAGGCCATAGCGCCAAGTCCCGTACTTCTTCTGATAGTACTCCAATGGTTTTAGCAGTCGGATAAGAACAATCCCACATTCATGCTTAATCTGATCACTCATGATTTTTCCGTCTAAAAAAATAAAGCGCAAATTTATTTCTATTTTTTTAATTCGCCCAACCCGACGTCATAAAAAGAAAAAGCCGGAATAATTCCGGCTTTGCACATCACTTATCTGTTTATAATTTATTCATATCAACACTGCCATCCTTCACTATATAACAGTTTGGAAACAGCTCACGCAAATCATTCAATAGCGGTAGTGCTTCGTGCCTGTGTCGATAATTACCCACACGCACCCGCCAATTGGGCGATGTAAAAGACACATCAACGTCATAATCAGGAAACCTACTCAAAAACTTACTTTTTACCCGCAAGGCATTTCGCTTTCCCGTTGGCCCCAAACCAGAAAATAGTTGTATGCGAAAACCATCCACGCCATCCATGCGCTGATTCACCTCTTTCTGAATGGTCAGCAGCTCTTCCACCCCATTCATATCATAAATGGTAATTGCCCCCTGCCCCTCAACGCTTTGCTGAAGACTTCCACTCAAACTCCTATCCTCTTGAGCGATAACAAGTAGCGGACATAACAGGAGTAAAAATACAATTGCTTTCTTCATTTACTATCTCTTAATATTCTGGCAAATAAACACCAAACAGCATCCTTTTTCAAGTGGAACTGCGCCACAAAGATAATCATTCGTATCAATCTTTAGTAGGAATGATTAAGACAGGTTTTACTGAGTGATTAATTAACTCATTGGTGAATGACTGATACAAACGAACAAAAGGATTGTTGGTATGATGAACATGAGCTGTTAATAAATCAATGTTATGCGTATCGGCATAATGCATCAGATTTGCAGCATATTCACGGCCGGTCAATTGCTCCTGCACCACCTCCACACCTGCCTTGGTCATTAAAAAGTCACTTACCAACTTCACATAAGCCCGCATCTGTGCATTCATCCAGGGCAGATCCGAGGAAAGCAATCCCACCACATGTACCTTGGCCTTAAATAACTTGGCCAACCCCGCAATGGCGGGCACCTTTTTTCTGCTGGCCACACTATAGTCTACCGGCAGGGCAATATTCTTAATTTCGTAATGGAGTGCCATGCCCCTATTCAGCACAATCACCGGACAGGGCGAATGAGCCACAAGACGATAAGCGGGACTACCCAGCCATTTTGGACCATTGCTTTCAACTTTATGCGCACCCAATACCATTATGGTGGAGTCGCCATAACGCGCTTGATTACTTATTTCTTTCACCACAACACCCTCCCTTATCTTATAATCAAACACCCCGCAATGCACATTATATTGTTTGATGTATCGATCATAAAGGGTTTCGCACCATGCTTGCACATCCTGACTAAGGCGATCGTCAGCCTTATCCTTCGAAAAAAAAGGCACAATAAGTGCGTCGGTTTTCACATGTATTATCCGCACGTTTGCCTTTAAATGATTGGCCAGCGCTATGGCATATTCCAGCGCAATCATTGACTCTTCCGAGAAATCAACGGGTACAAGTATTTCTTTCATGGGTATGGCGATTAAAGTTTAACCTGTGTTCTAAAGTTATAAAATAACTTTAGAACACACTAATAATGAAACCCCAAGACCAATTTCCAATATTTGGAAGATACGGCGCGGCACCGTGTAATTAAGTACCATTATACTTGCCAGTAAGCCCACAAGCATTAACTTTGCAGCGCCTAAAAAAATGACAATCAATACAAATAATTTATTCCGAACGCAATGATGCAGTTTAGTGATGTGAAGCCTTTAGTTGGCGCAAAAAGTGGCAAAAAACTTTTTATTGAAACCTACGGATGCCAGATGAATGTAGCGGATAGTGAAGTAGTGGCATCGGTAATGGAAATGGACGGATACGGCGTTACTTACGATATCAATAATGCCGACGCCATCTTTATCAACACCTGCTCCATACGCGACAACGCAGAGCAACGCGTATTGGGACGACTGCAACAGCTTACGGCCATGCGCAAGCAACAGCCCAACCTTATAATTGGTATCATTGGTTGCATGGCCGAGCGGGTAAAAGAAAAATTATTTGAACAAGGCGCTAACATCGTGGTAGGACCCGATGCTTATATGGACTTACCTAACCTGATTGGCATGGCCGAGCGCGGCGACAAGGCCATTAATGTGGAATTATCAAGCAGCGAAACCTATGCCGACGTGATTCCCTCGCGCCTGAGTAAAAATAAAATATCGGGTTTTGTTTCCATTATGCGGGGTTGTAACAACTTTTGCTCCTATTGCATTGTACCTTATACACGAGGTCGCGAGCGCAGCCGACAGCCTGAAAGCATCAAAAAAGAAATACAGGACTTGTGCGACAAGGGCTTTAAAGAGGTAACTTTGCTGGGACAGAATGTGAACTCGTATTGTTATGAGGCTGCTGACGGTATAACCATGACCTTCCCCGGCCTCTTGCAGTTTGTTGCCGAAAACTTCCCCCAACTGCGCATTCGCTTTACCACCTCGCATCCCAAAGACATGTGCGACGACACCCTGAAGGTGATGGCAAAGCATGATAATATATGTAAATATATACACTTGCCACTGCAATCGGGCAGCTCCCGTATATTAAAGTTGATGAACCGCAAGTACGACCGCGAATGGTACATGGGACGCATCGAAGCCATCCGCCGTATATTACCAGGCTGCGGCTTATCAACCGATGTATTCTGCGGCTTCCACAGCGAGACAGAGGTCGACCACAAGGAGACCTTAAGCCTGATGAAGTGGGCGGGATACGACTCGGCCTTTATGTTTAAATACTCGGAGCGCCCCGGCACCTACGCAGCCGAAAAACTTAAGGATGATGTACCCGAAGAAGTGAAAGGACGTCGCCTACAGGAAATTATTGAACTGCAAAACAAACTCTCGTTTGAGAGTAACCAACGTGATATTGGTCAGATTTATGAGGTATTGGTAGAGGGTACTTCAAAAAAATCAAAGGATGAACTTTATGGGCGCACCTCTCAAAACAAGGTAGTGGTTTTTCCGAAAATGAACTACCAGACCGGCGACCTGGTTAAAGTAATCATAAAAGAAGCCACGCAAGCCACTCTAAAAGGTGAAGCATGTTCATAATATAAAACCACCCGGCTATTGGCTCTTAGCCAATAGCTATAAGCCTTTAAGATCATGAATGAAAAAGTGAAGGAATTTCGCGACTATCGTGCACAGATGAATGAAAAGATTCTGAATGCCGATAACAAGGTGATGAAACGCATTTTTAACCTGGACACCAACACCTACATGGAGGGTGCCCTTTCAACACGTGTTAAAGAAATGCTTGGCCTGGTTAGCTCAATGGTACTGCGCTGCGATGATTGCATTAAGTACCACCTGGAAAAATGCCACGAGCAAGGCATTTCTACCGATGAAATGATGGAAATTTTTTCCGTAGCCAATCTGGTGGGAGGCACCATTGTGATTCCGCACACACGCCGGGCCATGGAATATTGGGAATTATTAAACCAGGAGGACTAAGCCTCCTGGTATCCTTAACCAATTAAACCATTAACAGGTCATCAGAAAAGGGCTTTGGACGGTCACAAAAGAAAAAATAGGAATCGAGTCCGTACTGCTTCATTGCCTGAAGCACATCCTCCTTCACGTTAAATAAGCTCAGCTGGCTTTGGTTCATCTCCGACAAACGCTGGCCCGCTATTAAGGTGTTAAGCCCTTCGGCATCCACCTGCTCCACTTTTTCCAGATCAATAAACAAATTTGAGAACGGTTTCTTTAAAATCGCCATCATCTGATTTTTTAAATCATACGATGTAGTAAGATCCAGTGACTCCTTTCGTTCGAATGACATTAACGTGGTATTTTTAAAAACTTTAACTCGTATCATAGCTTTGGGTGTTTTGCTTTTAATCGAAACAAGCAATGTGCCACATTTTCTATTTTATTGATTATTAGGGATTAGGAAAAATTTGAGCCCTAACCAACTCCACACGAAGGAAGTTATTCCAAATACTGGAATTCATCCAGTAAATAAACCTACTTCGCCAATAATTAATTTCATAAACACGATTCTTTGCTGTAATTTTGTGCACAAACATTACAATATAGAAATGGTTAAAGAATTAGACTTTGATTCGATTCGTCCATACAAAGACGAAGAGATTCATGAGGTATTTGAGCGCTTGATAAATGAGGCCGACTTTTTAGGGCTGATCAACTTTCTCTACCCGAACTTTTCTACCGAAAACTTCCTGAACAAGCTACTTAGCATTAAATCGATACAAGAATTTCAAACGGAAATTATTTATCCGTATGTGAAAGAAGTATTACGAACCACCACCAAAGGTATTACCCACTCGGGACTCGATAAACTGGATCCCAATGGTCACTACCTGTTCATTTCGAACCACCGCGACATTGTGCTCGACTCGGCCATACTGAACATACTGATGGTGGAGAATGATTTTAACACCACGGAGATAGCCATTGGCGACAACCTGCTGATCTATCCGTGGATTACCGATTTGGTAAAACTCAACAAATCTTTTATTGTGCAGCGCAACCTGCCTGTGCGCCAGATGATGGAGAGTACAAAGCGCCTTTCGGCCTACATACGCCAAACGCTTACCCAAAGGGGGCAAAGCATTTGGATTGCCCAGCGCGAAGGTCGTTCCAAAGATGGGGATGACCGCACCCAGGTAAGCCTGCTAAAGATGCTAAACATCAGTGGTGATGGGGATTTCATTCAGAACTTTAGCGAAATAAACATCGTTCCACTATCCATTTCATATGAATATGATCCTTGTGATTACCTGAAAGCACTGGAATTTCAGATGAAACGTGATAATCCGGATTATAAAAAGTCGGAAGCGGATGACCTGAAACACATGGGCGCCGGTTTGCGTGGCCGCAAGGGACGCGTTCACTTTGGTTTTGGAACACCCATAAATAGTGAGCTTCAAACGCTTAAAGATTGCAATAAGAATGACCAGCTGCAGGGACTTGCCGAACTTATAGACAAGCAAATACACAAAAACTACAAGTTCCACCCGGGCAACTTCATTGCGGCCGATCTGATCTCCAACGATCAACGCCACAAGAACAAATATTCCGACGAGGACAAAAGTACATTTTTGGCTTATCTGGATGAGCACCTTTCGCGCATCGATGGCGATAAGGGTTTTCTGCACAACAGCCTGCTGGAGATGTACGCCAACCCGGTGAAAAATTTTTATACCAACGATGATCAATAGTTGAAGGGCGGATTTATTTCCGCCTTTTTTCTGCTGCGACCAGTGGCCTTTCAACCCCACAAGGTCGAAAACCAATGCTATTGTTTACTGTTTAACTTGAAGCCAATATAGCTGTAAAAGAGTAATACAGCCCGATACTTTTGCTTATGATTAATTACTTGTCTGCCGAAAACCTTACGCAACATTGGGGCGACGTACGCCTTTTTAACGACATCTCCTTTGGCCTTAACGAAGGACAGAAAGTGGCTTTGATTGCCCGCAATGGCGCGGGAAAAACAACCTTACTAAATATTTTAGGCGGTAAAATACCGGCCAACGAAGGACGTATCACCCTTCGCTCAGGCATTACCCTGGGCTATCTCCCTCAGGATCCATACCTCAATAAGGCACATACAGTAATTGAAGAGGTTTTTAATGCAGAAAACGAGGCCGTACAGACCATTAAGGCCTACGAGCAAGCACTGGCACAAAACAATCAGTCGGCACTGGGCACACTCATTGAAAAAATGGATGCCCTGCAAGCATGGGACTATGAGCAACGCATTAAGCAAATTCTATCGCAGCTAAAAATAACACGTTTCGATCAGCCTGTTTCTGAACTTTCGGGAGGCCAGCAGAAGAGAGTTGCCCTCGCCAGCATATTAATCAGCGAACCCGACCTGTTGATACTCGATGAGCCCACCAACCACCTGGACCTTGAGATGGTAGACTGGCTGGAGCAGTACCTCTCCAAATCAAAAGCCACGCTGCTAATGGTGACGCACGACCGCTACTTTCTCGATCGGGTGTGTAACGAAATTATTGAACTGGCCGACGAAACCATCTATCGCTATCAGGGCAACTACTCCTATTTCTTACGAAAGAGGCAAGAGCGTCTGGCCAATAAAAAGGCCGAGGTGGAGAAAGCGCGTAATCTGCTCAAAACCGAGCAGGACTGGATGAATCGCATGCCCCAGGCTCGCGCCACCAAAGCCAAATACCGCATCGATGCCTTTCATGAACTGAAAGATAAGGCCCATCAAAACCTGAATGAACAAAACCTTGAATTGGGCATTGCTCAGGCACGCCTGGGTAAAAAAGTAGTGAACCTGCACAACGTCAGTAAAGGCTTCGATCAGGTGTCCCTTATCAAAGATTTCTCCTATAAGTTTGCCCCCTACGAAAAAGTGGGTATCGTAGGAAAGAATGGAACAGGTAAATCTACGTTTCTGAATATACTCACCGGCGCCTTGCAAACTGATGCCGGCGAGATAGAGATCGGCGAAACAGTGGTGTTTGGCTATTATCGACAGGAGGGAATTACCATTGATGATAATAAAAAGGTGATAGAGGTAATTTCTGACATTGCCGATGACATTGCCTTGGGCGAAGGCAAACGCATGTCGGCTGCCCAATTCCTGCGCTACTTCCTCTTCCCCAACGAAATGCACTATGTGCAAGTAAATAAACTGAGTGGCGGAGAGAAAAAACGCCTGCTGCTGATGACCGTGCTGATCAAGAATCCCAATTTCCTTATTCTGGATGAGCCCACCAACGACCTGGATATCTTCACCCTTAATGTATTGGAAGAGTATCTGAGTAACTTCAAGGGGTGCGTAATTGTGGTATCGCACGATCGCTATTTCCTCGATAAGGTAACCGATCATCTTTTTGCCTTTGAAGGCAACTGCCGCATTAAAGATTTTGTGGGCAGCTACTCGGACTATAATAAGCAAAAGAAAACTGAGGAAAAACAGCAAGTAAAAGCGGTCAAAAAAGAAAAGGCAACACCCAAAAGCAAACCATCATCCTCAACTAAAAAACTGAGCTATAAAGAAAAACGCGAGCTGGAACAAATTGAAGCTGATCTGGAAAAGCTGGAAAGCCAAAAAGAAGAACTCCAGAATGCGCTCAACTCAGGCACCCTGGAAGCCGATGAGCTGGTTAAAAATTCAAAGATATTATCAGAAATCATGGAGT
This sequence comes from uncultured Carboxylicivirga sp., assembly GCA_947491945.1. Taxonomy (GTDB): domain Bacteria; phylum Bacteroidota; class Bacteroidia; order Bacteroidales; family Marinilabiliaceae; genus Carboxylicivirga; species Carboxylicivirga longa. The sequence goes on from CANLLN010000005.1 coordinate 72,849, forward strand.
CGCTGGAAGAAAAGGAGATGCGTTGGCTGGAACTGAAGGAAAAAGAAGAAAATTAGAACGCATGGCTAGTACTCACCTGGATGGGTCGAGCCAGGGCTCTTTAAATAAGAATGTTTGGATTTAGCCCGTCCAGATAAGGTAAAATGCTATATTTGTGATAGTTTACCTAATTATGCTGAGAAAAATACGCATACTAATAACCTTACTCGCCCTAGTATTGACCAGGCAAGCTCTGGCAATGCCGGGGCAAACCATAAAAGTGGGTGTCCACAATAATCCACCCCTCTGCAGCATAGACTCTTCAAAGCAGGCACAAGGAATTTTTATCGATATCATTAACGAGGTAGCCGCTATTAATCGCTGGAAGGTGCAATATGTGCCCTTGAGTTTTGCCGAAGGAATAAAAGCCATACAATATGGTAAAGTCGACCTGCTTACCACCGTGGCAAGGACTAAAGAGCGCGAAAAGACTGTATATTTCAATAGCGAGTCCATCTTCACCAACTGGGGCATCGTATACAGCACTAAATCGGTCAGCATCGAGAGCATCACCGATCTGGAAGGCAAAGTACTGGCGCTGGAGAAGAGTGACATACATGCACGGGCACTCACCCTCTTACTCAAGGATTTTAATGTGAAGGCAAATATTGTATGGTGCGATAACATAAACACCATATTTAAAAAGTTGCGCAACAACGAAGTAGATGCTGGGGCTGTCAATAAAATATTTGGTTATCAGCAAAACCTTGATCAACAACTAAGAGCGACACCCATTATTTTTAACCCCGTAAATATTCACATTGCCGGAGGCCCACTCTCCAGACCACTGCTAAACGATTTGGATCAGGCGCTGCTACACCTTAAAACAACGCATCCAGCCTTCTACCAAAACACCATTAACCAATGGCTGAGCAAAGAAGCAAAAACGGGCCCACAATGGATTTATAATTCACTCTACACCTTGTTGGTGTTGACCATTATCTTGTCCATCATCCTTTTCTTCCAGCGTAATCTGGTAAAGAAACGCACCAACCGTCTGCACGAAGCCGAGAAAATTGGAAAACAACGGGCCAAAGCCATCCGGCAGATTGAGCACGAAAAGGCATTGATTCTAAACAGCCTGGAGGAGCAGGTGATATTTATTGACAACGACTACAACCTTGTGTGGGCCAACGATGCCTTTAAAAAGAGCCATGACGTGCCCTTTGAAAAACTGGTGGGTAAAAAATGCTATGCTGCCTATTTCAATCGTAATACCCCTTGTAATTTCTGCCAATATGATAATTGCCTAAAAACTAACAGGACTGAGGTAAGGGAACACATCAGTAACACATCGGGTAAAATATTCACTCATAAAACCCACCCGGTCTATGATGCCGACCAAAATCCCATTGGCTTTGTAGAGATTCTATCAGACATCACCGATAAAAAGAAACACGAAGAAGAGCTGGTGGCTGCCAAGGAGAAAGCAGAACAGTCAGATTATCTAAAATCGGCTTTTCTCGCCAATATGTCGCACGAGATACGCACACCCATGAATGCCATCATCGGCTTCTCGGAGTTATTGGACGATGACAGCCTCACCAGCGCAGAAAGAAAAAGTTACCTCAACATCATCCAGTCCAACGGCAATCAACTACTCAAACTCATCTCCGACATACTTATTTTCTCACAAATCGAATCAGGTCATATTGAGCTGCAATACAGCACTATCAAGATTATGGACTTCCTCGAAAGTATCTATCAGCAATTTGAGAGTGAGGTAAGCAAACTTAATAAACGTCTCACCATCCACTTACTCGCGGAGATAGAAAAAACGCTTGAAATGGATACCGATATAGTTAGGCTTAAGCAAGTGATTTTTAACCTGCTTACTAACGCTATTAAATTTACCGATGAAGGCAGTATTACACTGGGTGCTTCTCGCCGGAAAAATACACTCATCATCTTTGTTAAAGATACAGGCATTGGCATCCCCCACAACCAGCAGGAGGAGGTATTTAAGCGTTTCTCGCAAGTAAGCAACAACCAAATGCGAAAAGCTTCAGGCTCAGGATTGGGCCTTACCATAGCCAATGATTTAAGCAAACAGCTGGGGGGACACATCACACTGGAATCAACCCCCGGGTATGGCAGTACTTTCTACCTTCATCACCCGCTTCGCCGTACTCAACATACCGATAATAAGACTCTCCATAAAATACCTGTGGCTCCACTTCTAAAATAATGCACTACTATTTTATCACCGGACAAAAGCACGATGCTTACAAGCTATAACTACATCCTGCATTTTATCGTCAATTTATTTTTTTCAGAAAATATTTGCTCACAATTTTTCATTTGCAAATATATTTCTACATTTGTAGCCAATTAAACAAAGCAATGATGGCTCACATTTTCTTTTATAACTATTATTATTTCTTTTTTAGCAACAGTTAAAGAGGTGGGCTTCCTATGATATAAACGAAACGACATAATATATTTTAAAACCCGCCTCATACAGGCGGGTTTTTTTATGACCACAATTCAAAAGCATGACAAAAACTAAGAAACAAATAGCTATACAAGGATGGCCGGGCGCTAACCACGAAATTGCAGCCAAAGCCTTTTTTGAGGCGGACGATATCGAGGTAATCCCCTGCCTCACTTTCCCCGATTTGTTTGAGACCCTAAAAAACAACCGCCAGTGCTATGGTATTATCGCCATTGAAAACACCCTGGTAGGAAGCCTGCTACCCAACTACACCATGCTAAAAGATAGTGACCTGGTAATTATTGGTGAATACAAGCTGCGCATTAAGCATCAGCTACTGGCACTACCCGGACAGCATATCAGCGATATTCACGAAGTTTATTCGCACCCCATGGCCATTGCCCAGTGTGAAGCCTTCTTTAAGCAATACCCGCACATTAAACTTATTGAATCAGAAGATACTGCTTTAAGTGCCAAACGCATAGCCGACAATCAACAACCTGGCGTGGGTGCCATTGCCTCAGAGCTGGCCGCTGAGATGTATCAGCTTGACACCCTGGCGCACAACATAGAGACCAACAAGAGAAATTACACCCGCTTTTTAATAATCTCAGACCGGGGTAAAACAGAGGTAGATGAACTGCTGGATCAGAACAGAGTCAATAAATCATCGCTGGTATTTGCGCTGCCGCACGAAGAAGGAAGCCTTTCTAAAATTTTAACCATACTCGCTTTTTATAACATCAACCTGACTAAAATACAGTCGCTGCCCATCGTGGGTCAGGAATGGGAATACCTTTTTTATGTCGATCTCACTTTTAACGACTACAAACGTTACCTGCAATCACTCGATGCCATCAGGCCCCTTACCAGTAAGCTTAAGTCGCTGGGCGAGTACGAAGCAGGACGACAATCCTACCCCATCAACAATGGTCATTTAGAAATTGAACAAGCACAATAAAAATGCAAACACAAACCACCATATCGCCGGCCAATCGCATAGGCACCGTAGAAGAATACTACTTCTCCATTAAACTCAAAGAACTGGAGCAGCTGCGCCAGTCAGGCAAAGACATTATCAACATGGGTATTGGCAACCCCGACTTGCCACCGGCTCCTGCCGTACTAGCCGAGCTAAACAGACAGAGTGCTGCAGAGGACAACCATGGCTACCAGAGCTATGTGGGCATTCCCCAGCTGCGCGAAGCCATGAGCGACTGGTACAAAAAATATTACAGCGTTAGCATTAACGCTGCCAATGAGGTGCTTCCCTTGATGGGTTCCAAGGAAGGCATTATGCACATCACCATGGCCTTTGTAAATCCGGGCGATGGCGTGCTAGTGCCCAACCCCAGTTACCCCACTTACGCCGCTGTGAGCAAGCTGACAGAAGCCGAGATGATACATTACGATCTGGAGGAGTCAAATCATTGGCTACCCGACCTGAAAGCCCTTGAGCAAAAAGACTTAAGCAAGGTAAAGCTGATGTGGATCAACTACCCGAATATGCCCACAGGAGCCAATGCCAGTAAAGATTTCTTTGAGCAGGTAATTGCTTTTGGTAAGAAGCACAATATTGTGATTGTCAACGACAATCCCTACAGCTTTATCCTAAATGATACACCCCAAAGCATCATGTCAGTTGAAGGAGCCCGTGATATAGCCATTGAGCTTAACTCCCTGAGTAAATCACACAACATGGCCGGATGGCGCGTGGGCATGGCCATTGCCAATCCAACCTTTATCCAGTATATTTTAAGGGTGAAGAGCAATATGGACTCGGGCATGTTTAAACCCCTGCAGCTGGCCGCCGCACAAGCGCTTAAGCTGGATGACACCTGGTACAACAATGTAAACAAGGTCTATAGGAAACGTCGCGTGTTGGTACAGGAAATAATGGATCTGTTAAACTGCCACTACGATGCCAGCCAAACCGGCATGTTTGTGTGGGCACGTATACCCGAACATTATGCCGACAGTGCAGAGCTATCGGATGAAATACTCTATGGCTGCGATGTGTTTATAACACCCGGCTTTATCTTTGGCGACAAAGGCAAGCGCTATATACGCATCAGTCTGTGTACCAACGAATCAACCTTACAAGAAGCAAAACAACGCATAAAAACATTAAAAAAGAATTAAACATGGAACAGAAATTAGATCTACAAGCACTTGCCCTGCCGGGCATGGAATTAAAACGTCCGATTATCATTGCCGGCCCTTGCAGCGCCGAAACTGAAGAACAAACACTGGAAACGGCTCGTCAGCTGGCGGCACAGGGCGTGAAAATATTCAGAGCCGGTATTTGGAAGCCTCGAACACGACCAGGCGCCTTCGAAGGTGTAGGCACGGTTGGCTTGCCCTGGTTGAAAAAAGTAAAAGAAGAAACCGGCATGTTTGTAGCTGTAGAAGTAGCCAATGCCCACCACGTGTACGAAGCACTTAAATATGGTGTTGACATGCTGTGGATTGGTGCCCGTACTACGGCCAACCCATTTGCCGTGCAGGAAGTGGCCGATGCTCTGCAAGGTGTTGACAAGCCAGTGCTGGTGAAGAACCCCGTAAACCCCGACCTGGAACTATGGATTGGTGCCATCGAGCGCATCAACCGCGCGGGCGTAAAAATGATTGGTGCCATTCACCGCGGCTTCAGCACCTACGATAAAAGTCAGTACCGCAATAATCCGGAGTGGCAGATTCCAATTGAGTTGCGCCGACGTATTCCTGAGCTTCCCATCATTACCGACCCCAGCCATATTACCGGCAAGAGTGAGATGATAGCCAGCCTGTCGCAGGAAGCCATGGATCTTAACTTCGACGGCCTGCTGATTGAGTCGCATATCTGTCCGGAAAAAGCCTGGAGCGATGCCCGCCAGCAGGTAACACCCGAGCAGCTAAGCGAGATATGCAGCAAGCTGGTATTGCGCCGCTCGGCCATTGGTGATACTCCACGCGTTACCCTGGATGAACTGCGTCACAAGATCGATAACCTGGATAAGCAGCTGCTTGAAATGCTTAGCTCGCGAATGAAAATTTCGGAAGCCATTGGTAAATACAAATACGAAAATAACATTACCATCCTGCAAACGCGCCGTTACGACGAGGTGATGAATAACCGACGCAGCCAAGCCGGTGAGGTGGGATTAAATCCTGAGTTTGTGGTGAAGGTGTATGAGCACATCCACGAGGAATCAATCAATCGCCAAAACCAGGTGATGAATAAAGAATTAGCAAAGAAATAAAAATAAGAGGTGTGAGACGGGAGGTGAGAGAAAAAGTGACTCACCTCTCTCTTCTCATTTCCCACTACTCGATACGATCAATTATGAAAATATGTATTTTGGGAGCCGGAAAAATGGGTACCTGGCTTACCGACGCCCTTTGCTTACAGCACGATGTAGCTATTTTTGACAAAGACATAGCCCGGCTTCGCTATGTGTTTAATACGCAACGCCTCACCACGCTGGATGAGATAACAGAGTTCGCCCCTGAGCTGCTTATCAATGCGGTGAGCCTAAAATATACACTGGCCTCGTTTCAGGAGATACTGCCCTACTTACCCAAAGACTGTATCCTATCTGATATTGCCTCGGTTAAAACAGGTCTTCAGGATTTCTACGAGAAGAGCGGCATGCGCTATGTATCCACCCACCCCATGTTTGGCCCCACCTTTGCCAACCTGAAAGATCTGAGCATGCACCATGCCATCATCATCACACAGAGCGACCATCTGGGCAAAGCCTTCTTCAAGGATTTCTATTCCTCACTGGGTCTTAATATTCATGAATATACTTTTGATGCCCACGACGAGACCATCGCTTACTCGCTGTCGATACCCTTCTCCTCATCACTTGTTTTTGCGGCCTGCATGAAGCACCAAAAAGCACCGGGTACTACCTTTACAAAACACATGAACATTGCCAAAGGCTTGCTGTCCGAGGAAGACCATTTGCTTACCGAAATCCTGTTCAATCCCTTTACTTATCAACAGGTTGAGAACATACGCTTTCAGCTTAAACACCTGCTGAAGCTGATTGACAAAAAAGACGCCAAAGGCATGCAAAACTTTCTGAATGAGGTAAGAAAGAATATTGAAGAATAATTAAAAGCTATCAGCTGATAACTTTTAGCTGATGGCTTTTACTCACCCCACTCCTTTCTGCATCATCTAAATTTACTATTTTCGCGCCAAGCAATTCAACTATGGTGAAAAAACGGGTTTTACTGGGGATGAGCGGTGGCATGGACAGCTCCATGTCGGCTGTAATATTACAACAGCAAGGTTATGAAGTGATTGGCAGCACCCTACTGACCCATACCGATGAACAGGATGCTGCCATACTTGCCGCCCAACATCTGGCCGCTGAAAGAGGGATAGAACATCACTTGATTGACTGCCGTGAGCAATTCAGAACAACGGTGATTAAGTATTTTGCCGATGAATACCTGAAGGGACGCACGCCCAACCCCTGCATCAAATGCAACGAAACCATCAAATGGAAGCTACTGCTAGAACAAGCCGATAAACTTAATTGCCAGCATATTGCCACCGGTCACTATGTGCAAAAAGCCATGCTAAACGGCCGGCACTACATCAAAAAAGGACTTGACCCAACCAAAGACCAGTCTTATTTTCTGTGGAACTTATCGCAAGCGATCATTAGCAAAGCCTTGTTTCCTTTGGGAGGTCTTCATAAGGAAGAAGTGCGTGAGCTGGCCCGCAAATTAGGGTATAACGAGATAGCTGACAAGAAAGAGAGTATGGGTGTATGCTTTTTATCGGGCACCGACTACCGCCATTACCTTAGCGACCTGCTGGGCGAAGGACATCCGGCACTGAGCAGCGGTGAAGTAGTGGACGAAAACAACCAAGTGCTGGGCCATCACGAGGGCTACCCCTTTTATACCCTTGGTCAGCGGCGTGGCATTGAAGGAATAGCCAAGGGTAAATGCGTAATTGCGATCAATGCCGATAAAAAACAACTCATAGCGGGTGATCGAGAGCGCCTCAACAGCCGACAAGTAAAGCTTACTGACTTCCATCTGACACAGGATCAATCACTATGGAAAGACCAGCGCATTTTTATCCGCATACGCGGCCTGGACAGTGTGCCCGGCTATTGGGGCACAATTAAGCCCACGGATCAATATCTATCCATAATGTTTGATGAAGAAGTGTGGGCCATCACCCCGGGACAGTCCATCGTGCTTTACACCAACGATTGCATTATAGGGGGCGGCATCTATTAAGCCCCTTGACAATCCCCACCCCACCGTTTTTGGTGGCGTACGCCCCCTCACTCTCAGGCGCAAAAGGGAAGAAGTGTAGGGTTCATGATCATAATTCGTAAGATGTAAAGAAATCATAGCACCTTTTGAGACAACCTCTACCACATAGTAGAAAGGAGGATGAAATGGTTAAAAGTGTTTGCCTGATTGACCAACAGAACATCAATTGGATGTTCTCCATATTATTTATCTTCGTAGGCGAAAACATGCAAATATGAAAGAAACTTTACTAGCTATACTTATTCTATTTGGAATCAACACCCTAATCGATGCTCAGGATTTGGAAGTAGGCGATACAGCGCCGGATTTTACGCAAATCGCCCTCAACGGTGAAACCGTAAGCCTATCGGACTTCAGGGGACAACTGGTGTTAATCGATTTTTGGGCCTCGTGGTGCGCCCCTTGCCGCCGCGAAAACCCGCATCTTGTAGAGGCCTATCATCAATATAAAAATGAATCCTTTGGCAGTGCGCAAGGCTTTACCATCATCAGTGTTTCGCTGGATGTAAAGAAGGAGGCATGGCAACAGGCCATTGCCGAGGACGGGCTGATCTGGCCCTACCACCTCAGCGACTTAAAGGGCTGGCGCAATGCCCTGGGGAAGCAATATGGCATCCGCAGTGTGCCTGCCAGTTACCTGATAGATGAGAATGGTGTGATACTTGCCATTAACCTGCGCAACGATGATTTGCATAAGAAACTGCGCCGTCTGAATCGCAGTGCCTGGTACCGTTTCTGGGAGTAAAAAGCTTATAGCTGTTAGCTACTAGCAAAAACATGGATCGCATCTGTTGAGCATAAAGCACATAAAGATGCGATCCGTGTTTTTATTAAATGCTTTTTTAGTTACAAAGTGCTGCTGTGCGGGCTTCTTCAATTAGCTGAAGTGTAAAATTATCCAACTGAAGGGCAATATCCTCAATATGCATTGCACTACCACTTTGACAAACCGCAGCCAAGTCATTCACATCGCTGTATTCTTTTCCTTTATAAACGTAGTAACATGAGCCACCGTCATCGCAACAAGCCGTGATATCATCGGCAGAACAGCTTGCCACATCCCGATCAAATCTGTCACACGATTCTTTCGTGTCTTCGCTGCAAGCAACTAGTGCTGTTAGCAATAAACCCAGCGACAAAAATCCAACTCGTTTCATATTCTTCTTCATCACACTCCTATTTTTTTATTAAAATTATCAATTAAATTCAGACGCTACAATACTTTCAAATACCTGCTTGTTTTTAAAACCCTTAATCACATTATTACCAACAATAAAAGTTGGGGTACCCCTGGTTTCTAAGTGTTGAAACTGGAAAATATTGCGTTTTACATCCTCATTTTCTTTATTCAAAATGCACTCCGCCAACAACTCATTGCTATGAATATAATCCTCACGTATTTGGGTAAAATAATCAGAATAGATAATTGCCGGTTCATGCATCAACAACTGATGTAACTTCATATAGTCTCCTCCTGCCTGATATAAACAAATAGCAGTTTGGTAGGCTGCCGTTGCCTTTACATCAGTGCTACGACAAACCAATCGCAAAGTTATCTTTAAATCATATTTTTCAAACACACCCCTTTGCAATTCGGGATAAACTTCCTTTATAAACTGCTGACAATATGTACAATTATAGTCAAAGAACACGATGACATTATTTTTCGCCGTAGGGTTACCAAGCACAATATCCGATAACAATTCTTTTTTTATGTCCTTCAGAATTGCTTGCGACTGATAAAACTTATAGCCCTGCCATATTGCAAGCAAGGCAATAAAGGCGGAAAGAGTTATAGCAATATATCTGCGAAAATACTTCATCAATTATTTTTTGTCGTTCACATCAGTTTCATAGGTCACAATCAATGGGTGAAACTCCAGTTTAGCCATTGCTTCCTTAAGGTAAATCTGGCTTCTCAGCTTCTTCTTGGCATCAGAATCCTTACCTTCAAGAAAACTCTTCTCCGTTTTACCATCTTTCACTTTATAAATAGCAAACATCGATGCCAGGCCTTTCACTCCTCCTCCTCGTTTCGTATCTTCAGATGCTTGCTTCTTTTCAATACGGTCTGTTTTGCCCCTTCTCAAAATTTCCTTCAGGTAAAACCTTAAGTGATATTGACAATCCATATTAAACTCTTGCCTGCCCAAAATAGCAATATCAAAGGCATTTGTCTTTATGTCAGTCAATGGCACATAGACTGCTCCATCATGGGTAAATATCTTTGTATCCAATGTTTTAAACTGCAAATCTTTCAATTCAGGGAAATTATAGTCATCCGCCATTTCTGAAGTCATCGGATAATCTTTAATGCGACCATCTTCAAGTTTTATCTTTGCCGTTAGTTTGAATTGATTCAAATCAAGAGAATCGCCAACAAAAATGACTTGTGCATGTAAACTATCAGTACTTAATATTCCACTCAACTGCTCATTACTGATATAAACTTCATCGCTATAATCCATAAAATCATCAAAGTCATACAATAGTTGATTCACATCCAGTCCGTGGGTAGTATTTTTCAGGTTAATCTTCATCTCGTCATTGGGCAGCATTTCTACTTTCACCGAGCTATTCATAGTTCCCTTAAAAGCATCAAATTTCACCTGATCCAATACATAAAGACTGTCGGACACATTAAACAGGGCACTCATATTTTCCAATAAGGCATTGTCGTACCAAAAACTTTTGGCTCTTACCTTTCCTTTGGCGGCGAAGCGATAATTGGTGGGCACAGCAACTGCTTCCTGTTCATCTGTATCCTCTTCTACAGCGGTTTCGCCAGCCACCAGCGGCGCCAGTGCCACATAGTCAATATCACCAAAATTAAAATACACATCCGCCTTCACTGTATCGGGCTGATTAAGCCAATAAGCCTTGTAAAAATTACGAATAAGACTTGAATCAGCATCAAAGGTCATGCCGGCCAGCTCGCCCTCTACCTGATTAATTTCAATGGAGTCATTGGCCAGAGTAATGTTGCCGCTCAGCCCATGCAGCTGCATCAGCTCATCGTGGGTGTCAATATGCACATCATCAAAATCGCCTGTCATACGACTGGACGTAAACAGAAGCTCCATCAAATCATCAGCAAGAGAATCAAGATGTAGACTACCTGCCGAGCGCAGTCCTGCATGAATAACACCACTCATATCACTGATAAGTGAGTCGGGCGCAAAAGGCTTCATCTCGGCCAGATCAATGGTAGCAGCAGCATCAATGTCATAAGACGGGTGATTGGGGTTATTGAAGTGTAACTGCCCCTTCAGACTACTTTTGTTGCTTTGCACATCCAGCCCTTCCACATCCAGTCCCAGTGAGCTCATATTGCACAGCTGACCGCTGAATTTGACAAGTAAGTCGGCCTTTTTCAGCTCCCACTTATAGTCAGGCAGGCTGAACCTTAGATCATCGACCTTCAACCTTTGGGGCTGATAACTTATCTCGCCATTCAGCTTCAACAGGTTTACAAGAGAATCCGTCATTACGGACACATTATTGAGCTGCAATTGAGCGTAAGTGCGCGACAGCACATAATCGGCAAAGTCAATACCAAAGCTATCGGGCATTACACCAGTAGTAGCCAGCTGCATTCTCACTTGCCCACTCATATTATTGACTATTGAGTCGGGCACCATCGGCGCTACCAAACTCAGGTCAAGCAAACCTTCGGTCTGCAGCGCATAGCTGATATGATCCAGATTGCTTAACTGCCCGCTTGCACTAAGCGAGCTATTTCCTGATGCCAGATACAAAGTGTCAATCTTAATCTGCGTAGTGCTGTTATTCTGCTTATCGCCGTTGGAATAGGTGCCGGTCAGCTGCACAGTGTTCAGCACGGGCAGTTTGGCTGCTGTCAGTTGTCCATCTTTTAGCTTAAATCGCGCCTCAATATGCGGCATGACACTATCTGTATACAAACCTTTTACATTGAGAACCAAAGCACCTACGCCTCCTAGCGATTGCAGGCCATATTCCCGCAACATTTCACCGGGCACATATTTTTGCAGGATGCCCATGTCTATTTGAGCGGCCTCTAACTGCACATCGGCCCACAAAGCACTATCGCTCTTCAGCTTCCCCTGAAGCGACATGGCAATACCATCGGACTGCAGCTGAACATGGTGCAGATTAAGCAAACCATTTTCATAGTGCACATCAGCTTCCACCACGGTTTCCTCCATCAGGTGCAGCGTGGTTTGCGGATAACGACAGTTATTGGCTCTTACCCGCCCTGTGAAGCCGGCCTTGGTATTTTCTGCATCCAGCAACAGGCTGATGATGCCCTTATCGACATACAAACAGGCTCCCATGGCTTGTTGCTCATCCCAATAAGTGCAGAAAAGATTATTCAGCTCCACATTTTCCATTGACATGCTCAAGACTGTCTCACTCGTATCAGCCACAGGTTCGACTATTTCCTCACTCATGAAAACATCAAAATTACTGCGCCCGGCACTGTCTACCATGTAATAGGCATTGCCGCCTTCCACAGCGACCTGTGTAATACTAAACTCGCCCTTGATGAGCGGAAGCATGGCGGCCGACACAAATACACGGTCTACCACCGCCAGTGTATCTTCATCATTACTTATCGCTACATGGCTTAGCTCCACCATGGCGTCGGGAAACTTTTTAACAAGTGAAAAATCGACTTCTCCCACAGTGATGTGTGCATCAATCGCCTCATTAACACGGATAAGTGCCATCTGTGTTACTTTGTTCTCAGCCAGTTCAGCCACAAGAACGAGCGACAGTAAAAGGGCGACAAGCAAGCCAAAAAAATAATGTGAAAAGCGCTTCATAATTGTAAGAAGAGTTTTGCTGTGCATGCGGTTAATAATGAATTACAATTCACAAATTTAGCATCCTATACTTCATTTTCTATCCAAAAAACCTTAAAAAATAAATGACTAAACTACGATAAGGGTGCACAACAGCTCCTTAAACCAGAAAACTTATCGTAAAGCCAATCATAACGACCACCAAAGCGATAAAATATTAGAACTTTTGCTTGACACTGCTCTGAACAAGTAGTATCTTGAGTTTATCTCAGGGATGGGATTTCGAATTCAGTTATGGAGCCAAAAGCTGTGACACCTCGCTATAATAAGGTTACGAGGATCCTGGCGAAAGTTTTGCCACTAAAGGATAACGAGAGATGAAGCGGCTTTTAGCTCTTTTTTTGTGCCCTTTCTTTTATACAATCCCCGGTCATTTCCTGCAGGCCTACTTTTTTGCAGTGATGGCAGATACGAATCATCCTTCTATAAAAACCGGGTATACCAATCTCCATTCACCTATGATTACGAAACTTTGCTGAGCCCTTAGCGTAATAAAGGCGAGTAAATTGTATATTCGTTAAAAAAGAATCATCATCCATGCTTAAAAAGTATATCGCCATGATCGCCCTGCTCCTCGGTGGTCATTATTTAGTGGGACAATCCTATAGTCATTACGAAGACCCTTACTACTCGCCGTTCGAAAGATATGTGTACCAGCCCGGCACTAATTTTCATACGGCCATACGTCAGTATCGCATGGATCAGCTTAATAAACTGGTTAACACCGACTCCGTTCTTTACAATGGACTGCGCATACCACAGGGCAAACTAAACTTCTGGAAGCGCATCTTTCATGATGACCTACTGAAACTGGATAAAGATGATGTTACCATTGTTGTCAACCCCATTTTTAACTTTGAAGCGGGTCGCGAGAATAGTGAGGGCATCACTACCTGGACCAACTCACGCGGACTTTTCATCAAGGGGAACATTGGCAGGCACCTGCATTTTTACACTGATTTTGTTGAGAGCCAAGCCGTGGCACCCAACTACATCCGACACTTTGCCGAAGAAAGCAATATGATGCCCGGACAGGGGCAACGCAAAGACTTTGGCAGCAATGGCCATGATTATGCACAGGCCACCGGATACATCAGCTTTAACTTTGCTAAATATTTCAATTTTCAGCTGGGTAACGGCAAACATTTTATCGGCGACGGACACCGATCACTCCTCCTGTCTGATGGCGCCTTTTCCTATCCTTACATAAAATTCACGGCCGACTTTTGGAATATCAAGTACATGATTATGTGGAACAAGATGCTGGAATACGACCAGGACAAAGCCAATCAGGACTACCGCTTCGATGGGCGCTATGGCGTATTTCAGTATCTGGACTGGAACTTCACAAAACGTTTCAGCATGGGTTTTTATGCCAATGTGGTATATGCCGAGCAGGACACAAGCGGGCATCGCGGCTTTGACATACACTACCTTAACCCGGTTACCTTCTTCCGCCCCGTGGAGTACAACCTGGGCTCGCCCGATAACGTGACCATGGGACTTAACGCCCGTTACATATTATCCAAAGACCTTACGCTATACGGACAGTTTGTATTGGGTGAGTTTAAGTTTGATGAAGTATTCAGCGGTAATAAATGGTGGGCCAATAAGCATGGTTTTCAGCTGGGCGCCCGCACCTTCAACCTGTTTGGCATAAACAAATTAGATGTACAGCTCGAATATAATCAGGTACGCCCCTACACCTACTCCCACTACACAAGCATTTATTCATACAGCCACTTGAATCAACCTATGGCACACGTGCTTGGCGCTAACTTCCGCGAAGGCTTAGCCATTTTTAAGTACCGCAAAAATCGTTGGCTTTTTAAAGCTGAACTGATGGCCACTCAATATGGAAAAGACAAAGGCGATGGCATTAGCTGGGGTAAAGATGTAACCATGCCCAACACACAGCGCCCCTACGACTATGGTCATACCATTGGGCAGGGCCTTAAAACAAATGTGTACAATGCCGATGTAAACGTGTCTTTCCTTATCAACCCACGTAACATGTTTAATATAGTGGCGGGCGCGCGCATTCGTAAGCTCAAGAATGATAAAGAGGCGGTGGATACTCAACACCTGTATTTTGGGGTGCGAACCTCGCTAAAAAGCTTGTATTATAATTTTTAGAAAACTATAATAGGATTGCATCTATATTGACACATTACTTACAAAGCATGTGATCGTCATTTCTTAATGAAAAATAAACAAGGATCGCATCTTTAAAGCGTATTGCTTATAAAGATGCGATCCTTGTTTTTAATAGAAATGGGGCACCTGAACAGATGCCCCATTTCCTTTGAGAATATATATTTATTGTTCTTTCTCTTTCATATTCAATGCGATTTGCAGATCATCGAGCTGCTCCACTGCCACCGGCGATGGCGAATCAATCATCACGTCGCGTCCCGAATTATTCTTTGGGAAAGCAATCACATCGCGGATGGAGTCCAAACCGGCAAATAAAGATACCAATCGGTCGAAACCAAAGGCCACACCACCGTGGGGAGGCGCTCCGTATTTAAAGGCATTCATTAGGAAACCAAACTGACTCTCTGCCTCTTCCTCGGTGAAGCCCAGTAATTTAAACATCTTCTGCTGTAGCTCATCGTTAAAGATACGCACTGATCCACCACCAATCTCAACACCGTTAATTACCAGGTCATAAGCATTGGCACGTACCTCTCCAGGTGCCGTATCCAACTTGTCCATGTCCTCTTGCTTGGGCGACGTAAACGGATGATGCATGGCGTAGAAACGTTCTGTATCCTCATCCCACTCCAATAAGGGGAAATCAACCACCCAAAGGGGCGAGAATTTATTCTTATCGCGCAAGCCCATTTGACTACCCATCTCCAAACGCAGCTCGCACAGTGCGTTCAGTGTTTTATTAAGGGCACCGGCCAATATCAGTACCAAATCCCCATCCTTGGCATTGAATTGCTCACCCAGCGTCTTCAGTTCCTCAGGCGAGAAAAACTTATCGATGGATGACTTAACAGAGCCATCGGCATTGTATTTAATATAGATAAGACCACCGGCCCCAATCTGCGGCTTTTTAACAAAATCAGTTAGCTTATCCAGCTGCTTACGCGTGTAAGACGCACATCCTTCAGCACAGATACCCCCAACATACTCAGCTTCGCTAAACAGCTTAAAAGACGAGTCTTTAACCGTGTTGGTAATATCCACAAACTTCATATCAAAACGCGTATCGGGCTTATCCGATCCGTAGTATTTCATGGCATCGGCGTATGACAAGCGCGGGAATTCACCCTTAATATCCACCTTCTTGATGGTTTTGAAAAGATGCTTGGTCATGCCCTCAAAAGTATTAAGGATATCTTCCTGCTCCACAAATGACATCTCGCAGTCTATCTGTGTAAATTCAGGCTGACGATCGGCACGCAAATCCTCATCGCGGAAGCATTTCACAATCTGAAAATAACGATCAAATCCACTGACCATCAACAGTTGCTTAAACACTTGAGGCGACTGCGGCAATGCATAGAATTGCCCTGGGTTCATACGCGAGGGCACAATAAAGTCGCGGGCTCCTTCGGGCGTAGACTTAATTAATACAGGCGTCTCTGTCTCAATAAAATCCTCATTATTCAGATAGTTACGCACCTCAAAGCCAATCTTATGACGCAGTATCAGATTCTCGCGCACCGGGTTACGACGCAAGTCGAGGTAACGATATTTCATGCGCAGCTCATCTCCACCATCCGTCTCATCCTCAATGGTAAACGGCGGCAACTCCGATGCATTTAAAATAGACAGCTCATCTACGAGTATTTCAATATCACCCGTTGGCATCTTACTATTCTTGTTGCTGCGTTCGGCAACCTGCCCTTTTACCTGTATCACATACTCGCGGCCCAGCTCAGCAGTTTGTTCGCAAAGTGCCTTATGTGTTTCTTCGTTAAATACCAGCTGGGTGATTCCATATCGGTCTCTCAGGTCGATGAAGGTCATGCCTCCCAGGTTTCTTATTTTTTGCACCCAGCCACTCAGCGTAACGCTCTGACTGATATGCTCACTTCTTAATTCTCCGCACGTATGTGTCCTATACATTGTAATTAGCTATTTATCGTTGCCAGTTGGCAAATGTATGCAACGATATTGACGTTTAAAATTATCTTTGCGAAAATAGTAAGAAAAGTATTTAAAAAAGGTGTGTAATGCTTAGAAATTTGCATTTTAATACCCCTTAATCCACCGTGATTTTTGTCAACTAAATCAGCAACTACTTAAATAATAAGCATGGGTGAAATAAATTTTTCTGACCAGTATTTTATGAAGCAGGCCTACACCGAAGCACAAAAGGCCGAAGAGAAAAACGAAGTGCCGGTAGGTGCTGTGGTAGTGTGCCGGAATCAGATTATCGCACGGGCTCATAACCTCACCGAAACGCTCAACGATGTAACGGCCCATGCCGAGATGCTGGCCATCACGTCTGCTGCTGAGCACTTAGGCGGAAAATACCTGAACGAATGCACCCTGTATGTCACCCTGGAGCCCTGTGTAATGTGTGCCGGGGCGCTTAACTGGTCGCAGATAAGTCGTATTGTCTATGGTGCACCGGATGAAAAACGTGGCTTTGCACGCTGCGAACCACCACTGCTGCATCCCCGCACGGAAGTGTCATCAGGTATAATGAAGGACGAGTGTCAGGCCATCATTAAGGATTTTTTCCGGCAAAAAAGATGAACTATCATCAAAAAGTCAAGCACAAAGCCTATTATGGCCGATAATTATGACTAATAATTGATTTCTCAGGATAAACTCAACGTTTTTGAGGATTAAAAAAAATCCGCCATCCACCTATATATCAATTCATTACATTATTAGCCAAGGGGTTTATTCCGTATCTTTACGTTGGAAACCTTTCAAACGTATAATAATGAAAAAAATATTGATTGTAGACGATGCAGCAGACAGCCGTTTAATTTTAAAAGGAATGTTAAAAAACTATGATGTGGAGGTATGTGAGGCCAACGACGGCATTGAGGGATGGAAGAAGATTGTCGCCGAGCAACCCGATCTCATATTGCTGGATCTGCACATGCCCCATAAAGATGGCTTTTCTATACTGGAGGACCTGGAGGAAGAATGGATGGGCATCCCTGTGGTGGTGGTATCGGGCGATACCGAGGACGAAACCATCAACGCCTGTGAGTACTTTGGTGCCAAAGCATTTCTAAAAAAGCCACTGGTGCTGGAGGAGTTCAAAGAAGCCATTAAGGTTTTACCACTATAGAGGTTGTTGCTAGGTGTTAGCTGTTAGCTACTAGCTCTTTGGTATTAGCTGCTAGTTATTAGGAACTAACGCCTAACACCCATAAACCACAGACTATATAGATTGCTTCCCTGCGTGAAGCTTTAATATTGATTGTATTAATAGATAGCAGGCCTACGAGGCTGTGCATCGCGCTTCGATAACATTTGCATCAATAAAAAATCCCGACTGTTATAGCCGGGATTTTTTATTCATCGCATCTCAATGTTATTGTATCATCACCTTCTGCTGATAACTATCTGTGTCGCTGTTAACTTTTACAATGTAGATAGCCGGCTTAAGGTTCAATGGTTGGGTAAAGACATCACCCCTAAAGGCTTCACTCATTACCAGGGCACCCGATACGGTGTAAACACTTACCTGCTTCTCGGGGCTATCCCATCCACAGTTCACCACCAGCTTAGCGCCTTCCTCCACATACACCGCCACAGACGATGCATCATCATGATCCTCAATATCGGTGGGCACTTCCACCTCGGCAGTTTTAAAATGCAGCACGAAGCGATCCTCGTACGTTCCCTTCTCAGTATTAAAGGTATAAACAGTCTCTGCTTTCATGGTGGTCATCACACCAGTGTGACGGTCTTCCAGCACCAGCTCATAATCTTCGGTCAAAGTCTCAAGACCTTTAATGTATAAATGATGCTCTCCAGCCTTGCTCCAGATACCCAGTGGCTGACTGAACTCACCGCTTAGCTCAGGCAGCACATTAATCACCGCCCGCTCATCATCCACCAAAGAATAAAGGTAGCTCATTGGGTTGTTTTCAAAACGCTGCTTTGAATCCAAGCGCGTAAAAGCCACATCACCATCGGGACGCAGGGCAATCACCGCCTCGTCGGCCTCGCCGCTCTCATTGCGCAGCTGCAAACGCAACACGTTCTGCTCACCTGCCGATGCGGACTTGAGCGATGACTTGTTGGGATCGTGCATACGGTTAGCTGCTTTCATGTAAACCGGCTCTCCGCCTTTTCCTGCTTCTGTTTGAATATAGAAAGCCTGGTTGGGGGCCAGTATGCCATTAAAATTGTTCTTGGGCGATGCAATTTTACTATCCACATTATAGGTATGGAAAAACTTATCGCTGTTGCGGGTTGACTCAGTGACATAAACCGTACCGGCAGTGTTTACAAAATCAGCAGGATCCGCATCCTTTAAGGAATAGTATGCCGGGTACGGATTGGCCATAATCTGCCAGTCGTAAGTGGCACTTTCCTGCAAAGGACGTGAATACCCAGCTTCATTATTAAGCTTACCCGTATGCACCACCTCAGCCTTTGGATCGCGCACCTTAAAAAGATAACCCTTTAACTCATTTTGATCCTCCAAAGGATAGCTCGCTACCTCATTGGATATTTTGCGGAATGTTTTGTCATCCAGCAGATCATAGAGCACGTAGTCGTTATTCTGTGGGTCACGAATCTTTTCATAACTGCTCATCAAAGGATTGGTAATCCCATGACCGATGAACCACCAGCGGATATTGTCGTAAGTCCACTTAAAAGTGATATCACCAACCACATTGGCATTTGCCGGAACAGCATCAACGTTTGCCTTGGTAATTAAGGAAGCCGGCTGTTTGTTGGTATTTAACACGAGCATATATCCATATGTGGTCAGTTTTCCGTTAACCGTTAATTGCCCACCCGGGTAAATTTTAAGGCTGTCGCTATGATTAATCGTTAATTCATTCACCTGTGCCACCTGAGTCGTATTTTTTATATACGGTGCTGTACCACTCTGTGCAATAGTCACAATCGAACTGGCATCCGGCACTTTATTATCGCTCCAATTAGAGGCATTAAACCAGTCGCCATCAGCACCGCCTGTCCATGTGGCTAAAGGAATGCTAATCGTGCCAAAAGTCAGGTACCTGCTTGTACCGCCGGAAAAACTCAAGGCATTGGTAAAGCTTACATTTTTGTCCGTTGTATTAATTGAATAGGGGTTAAGTGGCCGGTCTATTTGTTCCCAACTGTTATTCCAGTTAACCACCCTAAAGTTAGCATCGGGCGTTACTCCACTTGCATCATCCCAACGCAGCGTCATATTTGCGGCGCTACCTGTATTGGGTGCAATTACCTGCCAGTATTCGTTATGACTAACAAATTCAAGGGGTGAAGTTTTGATATCAGGATCTTTACCATCAGCCAAAGGGTTGGCATTTCGGTAACGCACGCCCCAAACTCCGCCTGAATTAGCATCCACACTCAGCTCCGTCCGGGCACAGCGAGCTGCATCACCAACAGGGAAAACAAAACTTTGATCATTATTAATCCATTTCCTCAACGGACCTTCCACGTAACTTGTGGCCCCACCTCCAATAACGGCAGAAGTTGATGTATTAGTAATGGTTAAGCTACCACCGGATTTGGTGCTTAATACCCCATTATCTAAATTCAACACATTCGACACCTCCATATTATTCAACAAAGTAACACCGGTTGAATTCTTGATGGTAAGATCATACAGAGCTCCTCCGCCTGCCGTTGTAAAATCAACTGTTCCACTTACTGTTTGATGTGAAGCACCATTCAATATCAGCAAACCACTGCGCCCATTGTAACTACCTCCACTGAAGCTTATATCTCCGGAGACGTAAAGGGCTTTATTATGTTCGTTAATTACAGCGGGACCATTCAGTGTCCAATCACCCAGTAGTTGCAAATCCTGTTGCGCGAACCTTCGTGTTCCACTTCCACTAAACACCAGATTATTCACCGCCGTAATTTCACCCAATATCTCATAATCCGTATTCGTTCCGGCAAATTCCAGTGTTCCGCCGCTAGCTGAGAAAAACTCATCATAAACACCGGCAGGAATATCACCGGATTGAACCTTGATGGTCCCTGTTCCAGAGACGGCTCCCAGTCGGTGACCAAAAGTGTTTCCTGTAATTATTATCCCGTTTGCTGCTATATCTGTTCTGTAGGCAGCCATAAAATTAGCATTCATGACCACAGGCCTGTCGATATATGCCAGGCTGCCTCTGGGGCCACCATTCGGTCCCTCGCCTTGCATATCAATATCACCGGTGGCTGGATTGTATGGTTTCCAGGTAGTTTTTTCGTCCCAATGACCATTATCAGTCACAGTAATATAAGCTGCTAACTGATCGGGAATGGCATCATCCTCATCACTACTTTGATCATCGCCAGCCACTCCGGCGGTATAATCCCCATCTATTTCGTTATCATCAACTCTTGCGCCATTTTTCCCAAACACAAAGGTCAATTCAGTCGTTGATTCATCAAAATAATCTGCATCTTCAAACTTGTTCCATTCAACCTCACCCAGCAAAATACGGGCGGTTATATAATCACCGGGCCTGTTTCCATCCGATACCCAAACATCTGTGGCATAGCCCTGCATCACAAAATCCGCTTCAAACTCATTAATCCCCTCTGCATCAAGCGTCCAGTTATACTGCAGAACATTTTCAACATCATTAAAGGCTGTTACGGGACGATTCACAATGGCTGATACCGGCTCATCGGCTGCTTTCACCAGGATCGAACCTGTATTATTTCCATTATTATACACATTAGCAGTGACGGGGGTATACTTTCCTAATGAGCCAATGGGATAAATAAAGTTGTAAGTACTTCCGGACACTTTTGGAAAAACCTTTTTAATTCCATTATCAGTAAATGATAAGTTTGTCTGAATCATATTGGAATTAGAAAAGGGGTTAACCGCCTCAATAATGGCATTTTCACCAAAAACCAACAGATTGCATCCAATATCAAAAACACCATCCACCATTACCAGCTTATCGGTAAATCCAATTTCCCTAGATTGTGTGGGCAACACCACGCCTTTGTTATTGTCAATAGTCAATCGACCAAACATCCCTGTACCCGATAGTTCCTGAATATCGGCGGTACCATTCATCACGATACCCCAGCTGGCATCACTACTTAAAGTAGTAGCGTTATTCACAACATTACCCTGCACGTTCAGGTTGTTTGCACCAGTGCTTAAAGTGCCTGACAAGAGACTTAAACTATTAGCCACATCAATGGTAGAGGCCAAATTAAGGGTGTTGGCTGTAGTCCGTTTTACAAGATTGTAAAAAGTGGTTATACCCGTAATGGTTTGATCGTTGGTACCATCAAAATAAGTGGTATTGTTATTTGCAGTATAGGTTCCGGCATTGGTAAAGTCACCCTTTATGCTCACATCCAATCCCGCTGCATCCAGCTCAGCACCAGCTCCAATGGTCAGACTCTCCTGCAAGCTAAGCGGCACCACCATAAGCGTTGCCTTGGGAGCATTGTGCGCATTGATCACTAAATTATTAAAAGGCTTCGCGGCATAGATCCCTACTTCCTGATTGGCCGGCGTATTCGTATCGCTGCCAATCACGAAACCACTGCCGGTGCCCAAGGTCGCTGTTCCCGGATCGAAGCAAAGACTGCGGTAACCAGCACCATGGCCGCGAGCGATAGTTATTTTTGCACCGGCTGCCTGGGTAAAGGAACTACCGGCACCCATAATTTCGAATAAACCGCGAGAAGTATTCCCGGCTTCGTTCATCCCAACAATCACTGTATCGCTTGCTGCATTTTGACTAAAGCTTAACAAGCCCACATCGGTTTTTAATGAACGGCGTATTTGTGAGCCCACATAGAGTTGAGAATTATTACCAATCCAAATGGAGGCATCGCCCGACGATGAATACTCGATGTAGTTATCGGTGAAACTATTGGATCCCTGGTTACAATTGACAGTTCCATTATTATCAACAATCAACGATCCATCTAACCAGATACCGGTATTGGAGGCATCACCACCCACTTTTACCGTGGCACCATCCACCTTTAGGGTAGTTCCGGAGGGAATAAGGAAATCGTTACCACCGGTGGTTAAGTTGATGTTGATATTACTGCTTTGCAAGTGACATTCACCGGATGTCAAAATTAAGTTTTTTACCGGATCACTGGCATCTTCCGGAAGCGTAAAACCTTTTTGAAAAAGCACATTTTGACCAAGCGGTTTATTGATTTCAATTTTATAGAATTCACTTTTTTCATTGGTTGCACCAGCCTTATCAAAAATTGCCGATTGTAAACCATTAAAGTGCACAATGGCACCAGCATCTGCTTCTGCCAATTGAATAGAGCCTGTTCCCTGCACAATATTGCCATTTAAGTTTACATGATGCTCAACCGTTGTGCCTGCTGCCACGTTAAAGGTACCTGTTCCACTAAAAGTAAGGTTGCCATCAATATCCATTATCCGTGACTTACCGGTTGGTAAGGTTAAGGTTCCGGTATTGATGTCAACATCACCACTAATCGATACGTCACCATTGGCATCTCCACTAATATTAAAGGTGGCATCATCGACAAAGAGGTTGCCATTAATTGTTAAGTCAATATCTCCGGTGGTCTTTGTTCCTGTACCTGTGATGTGGAGGTTGGGGTAAACCTCCTGACTTGATGGTAGAGTAGTAATGTCAGTAGAACCATAATATTCAAAAATAGCCGTTCCTGAAGAAACAAAATTACCATAGTCCGCATCCGGGATAGTTCCGGTTGCAGTTCGGAAAGTGCCATCTCCTTTAATGATTATAAAATTATGCCCGGTAGTAGTGCCAATATCTAAAGTTCCTCCTGCTTTAATTTCAATTTGCGCGGCACTTCGTCCATCTACATTTGTCGATACCTTATGACCACTTTCTATAATGACAATATCATTTATTCCGGGCGTTGCATCATGCGACCATGTACTATTTGAATCCCAGTTACCAGTATTAACACTATAAAAACTCCTGACATTGACAAATGGATTATAACCAGTAGAATTACCTTCTACAGCAGCTGTAAATTCACCCCCAATATAACCACCTGCATTAGCAAACTCGAGACGACTGATTTTTCGATTTCCCCGAGCATGTTCAAACCATTCCCCTTTGTTTTGCCGATAAAAATAAAATTTTCTCCAAGGTCCCGCGTCCACTTCTTTGTAATAATCAAAAAACAAAGAAACATCACCATCAATTATATTTTCAAAACCTGTTTTAAAGGTTCGCCAATAAAAATCCAAAACACCATATAGAAAATCAGGATTAGATGCAGGATGCGCTCCTTTCACAGGTGCTACAGCAAAGGTGCCCAAAACATTCTTTGCATTATTAATCTGAAAGGTAGCTGGTGTATATTTATTACCACTCTCATACACACCGACAGGATAAAGAACAGAGCCAGTAGGGCTCAATGAAAACTTGTAGTTAAGACCTTTATCGGATACCTGGCCTCTGGTTTTTATCATCTTGCTATTTCCAAACCCGCTTCCGGCAATGGGTTCGTTTACCGTCATCCGGTATTTACCAATGTCCATAATACCGGAAGTAAGAGTAAAATAATCAAATGCCACATTACTTGACAAAGAGGCTCCGTCAGCATCATTCAATTCAACGTGACCCATGGTATAATTCTCAGAGGTACTGCTCAGAACATGTCCTCCACCCCCAGATAAAACCAGTTTCCCAGCGGTAATCGTATTAGTAGTTATATTTCCTTTATCCACCGAAATATTACCGCCAACAGAAATGGCCTTATCGTTAAGATCTAAATTTCCTTTAGTTATCGTTAAATTTCCACTTATTGTTATCACTCGCTCACCCAGAGTAACCGTTTGCGCTTCTGACTCTTTGTTTAATTCGAGGGTGCTAAAATTAACATCACCATTCACAAGAGAGGGGTTAGCCCCTATAAAACGCGTTGTATTGGTACCCGTTGTATAGTTACCATCATTGGTAAAAGCACCTCCAATTTCCAGCGTTTTGTCAGCTGCATTCAAGGTGGTACTGGCTTCGATGGTAAGATCGTTTAATATGGTCAGTTTGCTTTGCAGAATAACTTCCTGCGAACCTCCAATAGTCGAGTTTGTTAGCTTAAGATTATTAAAGGGTGCAGTAGAGTTGATATGAAACTCAGCTCCTGCTCCCAAAGTAGGTGTTTGAATTTCAATGGTACCGCCAGTCACATTGTAGTTACCCAATGTCGAGCCAATGTCAATGCCATTGGTGGTGGCCGTATTTACAGCATCGATGATAATCTGTCCGCCACTCATTGCAAAATAGTCATCACTGCCCGGCAAGGCAAATATGGCAGAAATGCCACGTCCATCTGCCAAGGCATTGAGGTGCATAGTTCCGCCTGACTGAATATAGCTAAATTTACCGCTGGCATCTCCTTGCTTCAACTGGGTGGCATATACATCTCCACCGGTTAATTCCAGCGTTCCGGGGTTATCGGCATTACTAAAATAGGTAATACCACCTGTGCCCTCCGGTACAGTAAATGAACCTGCCGACACTTTAAGTTTTCCGGAAACGGTGATGCCACGCCAGCCACCACCCGACTCGTGCGTGGCTACCGTGGCGCCATTAATCCACAACTGTGCTGTAGATGGGATGTGAAACTCATTGGGCGCAGCCCCATCTCGGTTAGCTCCCAACTGAGGGATATTAATATTGGATTCTAATTTTAAAGTACCGGAATTCAGCACCAAAGCCAGACGCTCCCAACCTGCCAAGCCATCAGAACCTTCAATACCTGCTGTACCACTGATGGAACCAAAGAGCTTAAAATTGTTGGCATTATTGGCATTCACTATCAGTGTGTAAGTCCGGTCGCTTCCCTTATTGAGGAACATGCGATAAAGCGTAGTCACACCGTTACATACTAAGTCATTATCGGAGTTACCAGTGAAATTAACATTCACAGCACCCGTAGTGGCCGCAGCATACTGGTTAGCGTTAGAGAGCACAACGCTTCCGAAGTTTTTAAAATCACCCGAAGCATTAATACGATGAATAGCATTTCCGGTACCTACAGATATTTTACCCGCAGCATTTACAGTGATGTCATCGGTCACATCCAGGGTTAAAGCTGTGGTGCTGCTATTATCGTTAATTTGCAATGTTCCTTGCAAGATCGTTAGCTTACCGTTAAGCTCTAGGTTATTTAACAAAGTTACGGTTTGATTGGCATTGGTATTTACCTCAAGATTATAGAAGGTATCAGTACCACCCGAGCCATAGGTAAATGAGTTGCCTTCGAACACCACGGTTCCTTCCCCCTTACCTTTACTTATAAAATGCGATGCATCTGTCACCGTTGGAAAGTTATTTCCCTGGATATAAATCTTACCGCTTCCACGAAGAGTATTGATTTTATGCCCTGTAGTGGCACCCAACTTAAGGCTACCTCCATCAATGGTTAAAGTACCTAAATCCAAAGTTATAGCCGGGTCAGTTACCTGCACCGCCACCACCTTACCGGTTTTAATCACCACGTTATCACCGGCCGAAGGCACAGCACTGCCTACCGGGATGGCTCCGGCGGGATCCTTGGTCCATATATCCGGGTTATCCCAATCTCCACTTGCCAATGTGTACCAGGTATCCTGAGCCTGTGCAAGCCCTGAAATAGTTAATAATAAACTTAATACTAAGAAGAAGTAAGTATGTTTCATCAATTCAAATTTTCTTATTCATTGTTCCCCAACGGCACTTTTTTCTTTTTACCAAAGACCTTATACGCACCTTCTGTAATAGGTTACGTTATCTACGCACTTGAAACCAAGTTATTAGGAAATTTTACACCTGCCAAAATACCTTCAATAACCGCCTATTCAGCGCGCACAAAGAA
The DNA here is from genome assembly GCA_947491945.1 of uncultured Carboxylicivirga sp. Lineage (GTDB taxonomy): Bacteria > Bacteroidota > Bacteroidia > Bacteroidales > Marinilabiliaceae > Carboxylicivirga > Carboxylicivirga longa. Next base: position 99,429 of record CANLLN010000005.1, read on the forward strand.
ATACAGCCCCTGTTTAATCCCCAACATTTTTTGACGATTTGTGCGAAATTTTCCACTAAAAAATTCGAAAAACCTAAGCTCCACATGCCACAAAATATCAAGTAGTCGTTTATGTGCACCTGGCTCTTCCAAAATTGCTTGTAAGTCCTGCCAAAAAAATAACGCTTTCCTAACAAGTAAGTGCGTTGGATTGTTTTTGAAGGTAGTTGTTAGCTGGTAGGGATTAGGTGTTAGAGGATAGAAACTGGCGTTTACGAGTATCTAAGGAACAGTTCTTTATAAGCATCTTGCAGAGGAGAACCGTTCCTTTCAATCCCCCTGAAACACTTAGCTTGTAACAAGCGGGTAACCGGTCCCCCTTTTCAAAGGTGGACAAGATATTGTTTTAGTGATACAGTCGATATTAAAGTAATAGGTACAGCTTCACGAAGGGGCACAATCTGCGGTAATTTGCGTAATCTGCGGTTAACTTTTTATTCAACCCGCCCTGGGGTTGTTTTATGTACTTGACTTATCCCACGGGTTAAAACTCATGGTTATTCACTGTCAACCCCTTTCGCGGTTTTAAACGATTAATTAGAAGCTAAAGACTTCGCTTGTATGCACAAAGGGAACAGTTCTTTAAGCATCTTGCAGTGGAGAACCGTTCCTTTCAATCCCCCTGAAACATTTAGCCTGCAACAAGCGGATAACTGGTCCCCCTTTTCAAAGGTGGACAAGATCTTTTTTATTGATACAATCGATTTTAAGGTAAGAAGCACAGCTTCTCGAAGGGAAGCTATCTATATTAATCTGCGTAATCTGCGGACAGAACCGTTCCATAAATCAATTCACTATTCAATCCCCCTGAAACATTTAGCTTGTAACAAGCGGATAACCGGTCCCCCTTTTCAAAGGTGGACAAGATCTTTTTTATTGATACAATCGATTTTAAAGTAAGAAGCACAGCTTCTCGAAGGGAAGCTATCTATATTAATCTGCGTAATCCGCGGACAGAACCGTTCCATAAATCAATTCACTATTCAATCCCCCTAAAACACTTAGCTTGTAACAAGCGGGTAACCGGTCCCCCTTTTCAAAGGTGGACAAGATCTTGTTTTATTGATACAGTCGATATTAAAGTAAGAAGCACAGCTTCACGAAGGGAAGCTATCTTTATTAATCTGCGTAATCCGCGGACAGAACCGTTCCATAAATCAATTCACTATTCAATCCCCCTGAAACATTTAGCTTGCAACAAGCGGGTAACTGGTCCCCCTTTTCAAAGGTGGACAAGTTCTTTTTTATTGATACAATCGATTTTAAAGTAAGAAGCACAGCTTCTCGAAGGGAAGCTATCTATATTAATCTGCGGTTAACTTTTTATTCAACCAGCTTTGGGGTTGTTCTATGTACCTGACTTATCACACGGGTTTTAACCCGTGGTTATTCACTGTCAACCCCTTCGGGGTTAGGGGTTAGCTGGTTGGTGTTAGATACTAGGAACTAACACCTAAGAGCTAAGAGCTAAAAACTTACGCTTACTCAACCTTACGCAGTGCCTTCCAGTCGGTCACACAGCATATCTTACCTTTCAGGGCAGGGCATTTTTGCTCCAATATCTTTTCTACTTCAGCAGGTCTGTCCAGTCCATTAAACAGCTCAAGTGGAAAGTCAGCATCGCGCAGCTCGGGCTCTGTATCCACGTTACGCAATCCGAAGGTACGCACCTCTAATTCTTCAAAGCCGGGCATGATCTGCCGATTGCTCTTAACATAACTAAAGGCACCTAAACGATCTTCAGCCACCACCGGCACCACATGAAAAGCCCGATCGACTTGTGGGAGCAACAACTGCCTGAACTCTCGACTTGCCATACCCAGCACCATGGCTACCACCATACCTCCCGATATAATAATCTCACCAGGCTTATAGCGTTGATAATTGAAATGTATGGGGTGCGTATTCTTGAAATAAGTGGCCCAGAAAAGATTCTCACTCTTCCCAACAGGGCGCACAAAAGGATGTAATATCAAGTCGCCACTCTTAAAATCTTTGATCTTATTTTCAATATTGATGCCCCTTACGCGCGCCAGTATCTTCTCTTTAAAATGATGATTCTTAAGACTTCCTTCCCAGGGCATACCCGATGATTCAATAACATTGATGGGCGGAAACAAGGTGATACGCTCCAGCGTAAAGACCGCCTCGCCCCGCTGATTGGACAGCAGATGTTCCGACTCCACAATACTATAATTACCATTGGATGTGGCTCGTACATCTTTTATGCGTATAGCACAAGAGAAGGTATCACCTGCAAAAGCAGGATTGAGATAAAGCGCATTGCGTATCTCGAGATGCAGGAGGCTGGAGTGTGCAAAGTTCTCCACCCCCAGGCTCAGTGTCAGATTCATTAAAAAACCATAGGGCAGAAACATCTCATGGAAACCCAGTATGCCGGCAAATTCACGACTATTCTCAGGATAGGAAGAAGTGGGCATCAATCCACTCCACAAACTATGTACCGACTCGTCGGCGGTGATGTTAAAATGACTGATGATTTCCTGGCCTATCGCTACCCGATTAATGTCCAGACCATAATTAACTGTTTTGTTTGGCTTAAGATATCCTTGCATGGTTTAATGTTTATGACCTTCAAAAATACAGCTTTTAATTGAACAAAGGGCACGTCAGACAAGGCATAGCGCCATAAAAGTACATTTTGCTTTCAATCCCCCAACATAATCCTCTCATCGCTTTCAATTTTTAAACACTAACGCCAACAACCTTTAAGATGCTAAGTACCCTAACCAAAAAGCAATGCATCTTAAACACTGATGGACACCCCTTTTGATGATTTATATAACAAAATGGCTCGATACTATGAAGAAAATAACAATAAAAACCAGGCAGAATATTGAATGCACGGCTTTATACTCCAAATAAGTAGTTTTAAGCACAAAAGCAGGAATCAAACACACTAAATACTATATTTGTTAATTACATGAAGTATTACACCCTAACTCGAATCAGTTAAAAAAACAAATATTCTTATTAAGATATGACAAGCCTAACTGAAAAAACAGCGATTATCACGGGCCCTACCAGTGGTATCGGCCGTAGCTTTGCCCTCCATCTGGCAAAAAAAGGATACCGTCTGCTGCTGATTGCCCGTCGCGAAGATAAACTGAGTGAACTGTGCCGTTACGTAGAGCAGCACTACAATACGAAAGCATCCTACCTACGTGCCGATCTGGCGGAAGAGGCTTCCATCGCCATGGTTGAGAAGGAGCTATCGCAATTACCCTCCGTTGACCTACTCATCAATAACGCAGGCTTTGGCGTAGCCGGACATTTTGGCGAAATACCCTTACAAGAGCAGATGAACATGGTTAATGTACATATCTCAAGTACTCTGCGCTTTACCTACGCTGTGCTGCCCGCCATGAAAAAACAACGCAGGGGTGCCATCATCAATGTGGCCTCGCTTAGCGCTTTTATGGTACTTCCAGGCAATGTGATGTATGCTACCACCAAGGCTGCCATGATTCGTTTCTCGCAGACACTACAGACAGAGCTACAGTACTACAATATACGCGTTCAGGCCCTGAGTCCCGGTTTCACACGCACCGATTTCCATGCTTCCATACCGCGTCGCAGCGAGTATATGCAGGATATCCCTAAATGGTTATGGATATCGCCGGAGGAAGTTGTAAAAGCCTCGCTAATCAACCTGAAAGGACGGCGCGTGATATGCATCCCCGGCATCATTAATAAGACATTGTACCACATCAATAAGAATAAGGTAATAGCGCTGTTGATGCGTAAAATGGTGGGACACCGCCTGAAACCCTTAACCAAACACAATAAAGCTGTTGTGGATCACGAGGCAGCCACCACATCATAAATTCAAACTTTGATCAATACTTATAAACCCCCTCCGGCGCCCTACCACACTGGGAACATAGACCATTCTCAAGTTTTGAAGTGATGCGGTAAGCCTGCCGCTGTATCAACACAGCCTTACAGTGGCGACAATAACTGTGTGAATACTTACTACTGCCTATATTGCCCACATATACATAGTGCATACCCGCTGTAAGCGCCGCCTCAGCAGTGCCAAGCAGTTGTTCTAAAGGCGTTGAGGCAATGCCCATAAGACGATGGTTGGGCACAAAACGGTTCAGGTGTAAAGGTACCTGTGAAAAACCATTTTTGACCAGCCAGGCAAAGAATTTCTGCAGGGATTCCTCAGCATCACTGTAACCGGGTATCAGCAGATAAGTTATCTCCAGCCAAACATCGGACATCATTAAACGTAATAAATTATTTAATACGGGCTGCAGCCTTATGCCCGATAAGCGCCGACAGACTCCTTCATCAAAACTCTTAATATCAATGTTGGCAGCATCTAGAAAAGGGATCAGTGCAGCCAGTGGCTTGGGATTGATATAGGCAGCTGAGACCAGTAAATTCTTCAGTCCTGCCTGACGAGCCAGTCGTGCCGTGTCCAACATATAATCATAGTAGGCTACCGGATCGGTATAAGTATAGGCAATGGAAGCACAAGACTTGCTGAGCGCTTGCTCAACCGCTGCGGCCGGAGCCAAAGGAATACTATCAATATCAGAAGGGGCATGCTGCGATATTTCATGATTCTGACAATTTAAGCAGCGCAGGTTACAGCCCGCCATGGCTATGGACAGGCATTGTGTACCGGGCAAAAAGTGATAGAGCGGCTTCTTCTCCACCGGATCCACATGCAAGGCACACGCCTTTCCGTAAGCCGTGCTTATCAGCTGCCCGTCGTTATGTGTGCGTGTACGACAGATACCCGTTTGACCCGGCTGCAAACGACAACCATGGGGGCATAGCTCACAAACTACACATCCCTTCTCCATCCGATAATAACTAGCCCTATGCATCCTCTTCCCCTTCCTTTAGTATCAAGGCTTCGTAGGTAAAAAGCTCGGCATTGCGCCAGCCCTCCCAACCCAAACCTGCCTTATCACGCGAGCAATGCCCTAGATACTCCTCCACATCCCAATTATGGCGGGCTCCCACTTGAGGCAAAAATGTACCCTGCCGCATGCCTTTTTTCACAAGGATGCCATGACGCCCCATAACAATGGCGCTACTATCATTAATCTTTTTCAAAGGTGTCAGTAAGGAGATCTCAATGCGCAGGCCATCCAACTCATCGTCTTCGATGGCCGGAAAGCGCGTATCGTAAAAGGCGGCGTCAACAGCCAGCTTGGGGATGAGTCGATTGAGTGACTGACAGCACTCCAGCTGCCCCAAACATCCCCGCAGCTCCTCGTAATAATAGACTGAAACAAAAACACCTGAAACCTCAATATCCAAGACTGAAAAAGCCTCCTTTCTTCCTTCAATATAATTAACAATAGCACCACGAGCCATACCAAGGATATGTTTCTTCTGATCGGCCGTCAGATTAAACAATACTTGTTTATCGGTCACCACAACCGCCTGATAACCTACCACGCGGGACTTAATTAAGGCCTCTTTCATGCCGGAGTGCTCATAAAGCACGGGATGATAAACAAAGCGCTTACCCGCAGTAAGATAAAGCAGACTCATTACAGCACTATGGCCACATAAGCCTGTCACCAGAGCCGGTACGGCACGCTCATACTGCCTCTGCAGGTGCTGCAGCAATGCCTGCGGATCATTCCTGCATATTGCCGCCACTGTACCAGCATCCTCTCGCTCTGCATCCTTGGCAGTTGGATAATGCGACAGGTCGGTACTCACCACAAAAAGATTCGAGTCATTAAAATAGGGTTTAAAAGCTGCACTCACCTGCTCAACGACAGTATCATCAACACCTCCCAACAAAACAGGCACAATGGTAAAATGCGATAACAAACGCTGTAAAAAAGGCAGTTGTACCTCCAGAGAGTGCTCATAACAATGCGGTGCATCCGATACGCTAAAAACATTACTCGCCTCCTGCAAAGCATCCACTACCGCAGTATTTACCGGCACCAATCCCAACGGGGTTTCAAAGTGTGAGGCAGCCGGAAGGGTAGCGCCTTCGCATTGGGTTTTATGGGCCGCACCCACCAGAAAGACCGTGTTGTAAGAAGCCTTGTTAATATGATGATAGGCTGCGGCGGCCACATTACCTGAATAGACATAGCCCGCATGTGGAACGATCAAGGCACGTGGATGTGACAGAGGTTCCTCATGGGCATGTTTGTGCAACAAAGCATCTACCTGATGCATCAAGTCTCCAGCACTGCCCTCATAAAATATTCCCGCTACCGCTGCTGCTCGTTTCATTTGTCACTATTTTAGATTTTGACCCAATGAAAGGCGAAAAAAAATATCAGATTCTAATAAAGTTACGAATCTTTTGCGTCAACTTAAAATCAATTAGAAAGAGCTCTTCGGTGCGGCTTTGAGCGCTTTTATCGCAAATATTTTTTCATCTTTTTCTCCTTCAAAATTTGCAATAAAAATAAAAGCATCTATCTTTGCACCGCAATTGAGAAAAACAAGTACGACTCAGTAGCTCAGCTGGTAGAGCAACGCCCTTTTAAGGCGTGGGTCCAGGGTTCGAATCCCTGCTGAGTCACTACTTACAAATCTTTAAACGAAAGATTTTTTCTCAGCACCGGAACATCCGGATAATGATGACTCAGTAGCTCAGCTGGTAGAGCAACGCCCTTTTAAGGCGTGGGTCCAGGGTTCGAATCCCTGCTGAGTCACCACTTACAGACCTTTATACGAAAGGTCTTTTTTTTGAAGCCCAACAACGGGTAATGATGACTCAGTAGCTCAGCTGGTAGAGCAACGCCCTTTTAAGGCGTGGGTCCAGGGTTCGAATCCCTGCTGAGTCACCACTTACAGACCTTTGTACGAAAGGTCTTTTTTTTGAAGCCCAACAACGGGTAATGATGACTCAGTAGCTCAGCTGGTAGAGCAACGCCCTTTTAAGGCGTGGGTCCAGGGTTCGAATCCCTGCTGAGTCACCTATCTAAAGCTCCTTTCTAAGGGGCTTTTTTGTTTTAAAACATCGCGATGATCGTGGATTTCAGGATCGCATTTGATTTCCGTTATGCAGATTAATTGTGCACGGCGCTTATGAAGCAAGTGCTTTCTTAGACCTCAAATGGCTTAAAAGTGAATAAGGAACGGTTCATATATGAATGAGAACCTCGAGTATGCGTCAGTAGATTTTAATTCTGAACCCGAAGGGTTCAAATATCTATAGCCACAGGTGACAACCTGTGGTATTCATCGTACATTATTCACCAAGCCCGGAGTGGGTTGAATATCAGGAATAGTTCCCTAGAAGCAAGATGTGCATAAGGAACCGCTCCGTTATTTTAAGGATCGCATTTGATTTACATTATACAGATAAAGCTGCGATCCATTGCTGCGAAAGACCGTTGTGATCCCCATCCCACTGCCTATGGCAGCGTACTTCCCCTTGCCTTCAATGGCAAAGGGAAGAATGTGCACGGCGCTTATGAAGTAAATGCTTTTCTTATACCCAGAAGGCCTTAAAAAGGAATAAGGAACGGCTCTTATATCGATGGATGAGAACCTTGAGTATGCGTCAGTAGATTTTAATTCTGAACCCGAAGGGTTCAAATATCTATAGCCGCAGGTGACAACCTGTGGTATTCATCGTACATTATTCACCAAACCCGGAGTGGGTTGAATATCAGGAACGGTTCCGTTATTTTAAGGATCGCATCTGATTTACATTATGCAAATAAACGCTGCGATCCGGTGTTAATGATCCCCATCCCACTGCCTTTGGCAGCGTACTTCCCCTTGCCTTCAAGGGCAAAGGGAAGAATGTACACGGCACTTATAAAGTAAATACTTTTCTTAGACCTCGAAGGACTTAAAAGTGAATAAGGAACGGGTCAAACATCAATGAATGAGGACCTTGGGTATGCGTCAGTAGATTTTAATTCTGAACCCGAAGGGTTCAAATATCTATAGCCGCAGGTGACAACCTGTGGTATTCATCGTACATTATTCACCAACCCCGGAGTGGGTTGAATATCAGGAACGGTTCCCTAGAAGCAAGATGCACATAAGGAACCGTTACGATATTTTCAGGATCCCATCTTCCATTATCAATATGCAGTTACACTGCGCCCCTGACTACTAATTTAAAAGATAGCAGTCAAACAGATGACGATAGGTCTTGGAAATAGGTATCATGACCTCTGCATTGTTTAATTTGGCCTTTAGCTTCGATCCGCTTTTTTTGATCATTGAAATCTTATCAACATTAATCATATAGGACCGATGACATCTTTCGATCGGATAAACGTCGAGATAAGCTTCAAGATTTTTAAGCGAATTACGAATCAACTCTGTACGCACCTGTTCGTCATTTAAATAGTATATATTAATGTAATTATCAGTCGACACGAGATAAAGCACATCATCAGACAAAATAGAAACCTTCACATTGCCATTTTCATCGGGAAACCTGATAAGCGTATTTGAAGAATGACTTGAGGACTGGTTCGCACGTCGCAGCTCAATAATTTCAGTTCTGGATTTAAACAATGAAAGGATAACCAAAGAAAAACTGTAGGGCAACACAAGGGTAATAAATATATATCTAAGGTTCGAGAAAAACTCTAACAAACTATTCAATAAACCATTAAAAGCATCATAAATAATTGTTAGAATAGCTGTAAGTATAAGTATTTCTACAATTGTCCATAAAGCAAAATGCTTAAGCGTAAACTGCTTAAAATTAAGGAAGCTTCTGATAAGCAGTTGAGACAAGGCATAAAAAGCACCTCCAATAAGGCCTAAGACCAAGAAGGACAATGTTTTGTTTCCATCCGAAAAAATATACCACTGCTCCAGATTATACGGTCGGTATATTAACAAAAACAAAATAATATAATTCGTTATGAACAAGACAAAAAATAGTCTGCTCTTAAAAGAATCCAACAGATCAAAAGGGGTTTCCAGAATATGCTTTAGCTTCATTGGGGCAGAATTTGTACTAACCCCCGGATAGCAACTCCGGGGGTTAAATATTTAGATAGACAGCACCTCGGTAAGTTCAAGCAAACCGGGGTTGAGCTGTTTTTTATGCTTGAGTGCCTGATTGAAGGGCACCAGGGTAATGCTCCTGTTTACCAGTCCAAGCATTACATTGCGTTGCCCATCCACGAGTGCTTCAATGGCTGACACCCCCATGCGACTAGCGGTAACCCTGTCGAAGGCCGAGGGTGAACCACCTCGTTGGATATGTCCCAGAATAGTAACCCGTGGATCGAAATGAGGATATTCTTTTTTAATTTTATCAGCCAGCATAATAGCGCCCCCGTTTATTTTCTCACCCTCGGCAACAATTACTATACTGCTGCTCTTATCCTTGTTATGGCCATTTTCAAGGTAGTTATACAGCTGCTTAAAGTCCATATCAATCTCAGGCACCAATATTGCCTCTGCACCCGAGGCTATACCGCTGCGCAAAGCCAGGAAACCGGCATCGCGCCCCATCACCTCAACAAAAAATATGCGATCGTGGGCACTCGCTGTATCGCGAATTTTATCCACCGCTTCTACCACTGTGTTCAGAGCCGTGTCATAACCCAAGGTATAATCGGTGCCAAACAGATCATTATCAATGGTTCCGGGAACTCCCACGATTGGTATATCATGCTCACTACTAAAAACGCGCGCCCCGTTGAAGGTACCATCGCCACCGATAACTACCAGACAATCGATACCATTTTTCTTCAGATTATCATAGGCTTTCTGACGACCTTCAACTGTTCTGAACTCCTTACTCCTGGCCGACTTCAAGATCGTTCCTCCCTTGCTTATGATATTACTCACAGACTTAGAGGTCATGGGTTCCATAATATTATTGATCATTCCCTGATAGCCCTGCATAATACCCATGACTTCCATATTATTGCATATACCGGCTCTCACAACGGCGCGTATGGCCGCATTCATACCGGGCGCATCACCTCCCGAAGTAAGGATGCCTACTTTTTTTAGCTGTCTCATATATAATTTGCCTTTAATATCTTTTCCCTGAAAAATTCATGAATTTTACGAATATAGCAGGTTTAAAATTGTACCTTCAAAAATACAAGGATTGTTTGGTTTTAAATATGAAATAAGGACAAATATCATTGATCATATACCGATGAAGACATGGCAGACGATATGCCTAACATGGAACGCCATGCTTTCAGAAAAGAGAATAGCAAAATTCGAGTCTCATAGTATGACCACGTAATAAAAACGCAAAGAGTACAAGTTGTTGAATGATTTTTCAAACTTGTATTCTTTGCGCTTCATCTACTTAACGAACTTAGAAAATTACATATCCAATTTCGCAAATAGCTATTTAACTACATTTCAACCGCATAATCTGCAGTTTATTTAAGCTTCAACCTGAGTGTTCTTTGTCGCTTGTTAGCATTGGGCGGAATGACTAACCACCCGTGCTCCGTTTCAGCTAGCGGACGAATGAGGGTGCCGGCCGGTAACTCCGCTTGACTAACACGCGCTATAGCCGGAATAAACACAAGTGTTTCAGCCTTATTGGCTTCATCTTCATTCCATGTCATTTCAAAAACACCATCAGTCCTGTCATAGGCATAAGCAATTAGCTCTCCATTGATATAGGCCGGGTAAGGCCGTAAAAGTGCATTTTTAAAATAGTGTTTATCTTCTGTCCCCGGTGTGTACGACCAGTAGGCCTGACCAAAATTATGCTTTTCAATGAGGCTCATGGCAAATTGCGCAACGGGTGTTATCTCCTCACCAAAACTATAATAGGCCCCCCACTCGCCCAACCACACGGGCATACTCATTCGTTCACCCGTTTCTTTAATGCGCTGATAAATAAACTTTACCCGCTCTGATTTAGCGGCGGCCGCATCCTGTGTATCGGTTACCAGATCGTAGCCATGGGGTGCATAGGCCACCAGTGGGTCGGGCTGACCATTTTTAAGTGTCACACGTTCAATACTACTGGGCACCCCCATGTTACTGAAATAGCTGTGCTCCAAAAATAAGATCGATTGCTGATCCACTTCACGAATAGCATTTGCCACCCTTTGATACATGCTCTGCAGATGCTTTGTTTCAAAAGCTTTGTTAAAGGGGTACAAGGCATCGATTACGTAAGAATAGTTTTCTTCGGTTGATAAAAATTCCAGTGCCTTCGTTCGTCTACTCTCATCGGCCCAGGTCATCAATAACTCTTCTTCACTCATTATTTCGCCCTTTATTTTATACACCAACTCACCATAAGCCTTTAACATGGCAGGCATCGCCTGCTGTGCACCCGATCCGGGAAAGGGTTCATTCATAATATCATAACCAATTACAGCCGGGTTGGTGGCATAGCGTTTCGCCACATGTTGCCACACCTGGGCATAATGATCCTGAACACCCACACCATCGGTTGCCGGTGTATTATTCCAGAAATTATCAAAAGCGGTTTGCACAGCCTCACTCATCATGTAAGCATCGCTCCAGATAGCCCCGGTTGTATGCTCTTTTCCTTCGGTGATAGTTGCCCATTCAGGGGCACCATCTGCATATTTAACACTAAACAAATCCTGATGCATATCCAAAATAACAAACAGGCCATTGGCAGCAGCCCACTCTATCCGTTTATCAATTTCCTGCAAATAGGCTTCGTTGTACACACCGGGCTCAGGCTCCAGCCCATCCCAGATAATAATAAAGCGGATGCTGTTAAAACCCTGCTGCTTCAATAATTTATAAAACTCGGGGCCACCATTATAAATATAGCCTTCATCCGGATTTTTGTTCACTACGTTAATCCCATGGAGGATGACCTCACGGCCATGGTCATCCACAAATTTATCGCCCTGCACAGTAATATTTCCAGGCATCGTTAAGGAGTCGTCAGTACTGCATGCCACCAAAAGGCAACAGCTTAAAAATACCAGCATAATTTTCTTCATGTCGTCTTCTTATAATTCGTTCAATACTTTTTGTTAATGAAACAGCACCACGCCCTGGATACGGTTTCATGAAGCACAAACTTATTCTGAAATAAACAGGGTCAATAACTTACAATACATTTTGGTTTAAAATATCGCTATTTGGGATAATATTCTCCCTACCCATCACCATAAATCAACCTTTGCATCACGCATCTATTTCGCTACAACCTCAACACGTATCGGCTCCAGCTCTTCGGATGAGGCGGTGATTTGGATAGGCCCGGGCTGATCAGTTACCTGAACGAGCAGGAGGCATTTACCCATAAAAGCCTTGCGTGTGTTGCTTTTGGCCGGGCTTAAATCCAGGATGTCGCCATTTTCCACACCGATGATACGGGCGGGACCTTGCACATCGAAGCGGATTAAATGATTGGCATGGGGCAGCATCACGCCGGCACTGTCGCATACGCTCACTTCACAATGAATCACATCGGCCTGGTTGGGACGAATGGATTGCCTGTCTGTTTCTATTTTCAAGCGAGCCGCCTTTCCGGCTGTCCGATAGCTTTTCTCCGCTACTACACTGCCATTGTTTTTGGCTACCACACGCAATTCGCCTGGCCGGTAGGGCACCTGCCATACAAGCTGTCGCTCATGCGACATCTGCCTTTCGCCCAGTGAGCTGCCATTGAGGAATAATTCAGCCGACTCACAATTGGTATAAACTACTACAGGAATCTCTACTCCATCTTTGCCGGGGTGTGTCCAGTGAGGCAGCAGGTGCACCATGGGCTCATCGCTCCATAGGCTCTGGTACAAATAGTAATGATCTTTGGGGAAGCCGGCCAGGTCGATGATGCCAAAGTTAGCTGTTCGTGCAGGCCAGCCAAAAGACTCACCCAGATAATCAAAGCCTGTCCATCTGAAGTTACCCAGATAATAATCCTTAGCTTCCACACGATTCCAATCATCTCGCACGCCCACCCTCACAATGGAATTATCGTACGACGACTGATATTTAGGCGTTATACCGGTAAAAACTTCGCTTTGGCTCAAATCGTCAATTTTATATACTCTGTCTTCCATCCGCTTAAAATCCTCGGGACGCTCCCAGGGTGCCGGATTATCCTTGGTGCGATACCAGGTTTGTGTACGGTACACACCGCGGGTTTGTAGTGTGTGGGTTATCTCGGTTCCAATGATGCTTTGATCGGGATGTGCCTGATGATAGGATTCCAGGCTACCTCTGTATTCCCCATGTCCATTAAAGCCGGCAATATCAATATGAGGAGCGCTGTATCCGCGTCCCTGCGTGATGGGTCGCGTAGCATCCAACTGACGCACAAAATCAACCAGCGTTTTTTGTTCGTCGGCTGTAAAGCCATGCACTTCGTTGCCAATGCTCCAGATTACCACGGAAGGATGGTTACGGTCGCGCCTGATGAAATCCGTTAAATCGCGCTGCCACCACGCTTTAAAATAATGGCCATAATCATGTTTCGCTTTGGGGCGCCACCAGCCATCGAAAGCCTCGTTCATGACCAAAAATCCCATGGTATCACACATCTGATAAAAAGTAGGCGAAAAGGGATTGTGGGTTGTACGCAAGGCATTACAGCCCATATCCTTGAGCATTTTCAAACGCTTGTACAACACATCGTCGGGTACCGCAGCCCCCACCGGCCCGGCATCGTGGTGATTACTGAGTCCTTTAAACTTGATGGATTCACCATTCAGGAAGAATCCCTTACTGCCCCTTAACTCTATTGAACGAATGCCCAATGGCGTTTCGTACTCATCCACACAACGTCCATCGATCAACAACTGCGTATTAATGGTGTACATATGGGGATGCGCGGGCGACCACAATTGTGGCTCCCTCACCTTAAACTGTTGCATGTGAGTGGCAGTATCGTGCAGCGTAAGTGCAGTACTTGCCACAGCCACCCTATCTCCAGCCGTATTCAGGATACTGCTTATCAACTGCACCTCCTGCTCGTTTCCGCTTTCATTCTTCAGCTCAATACTGAGTTGTACCAAAGCTTCCTTTTCACTTACCGATGGTGTAGTAACCGAAGTGCCCCACTGTGGTATGTATAACTTACTTGTTTTTGTGAGCCACACATGGCGGTAGATGCCAGAGCCAGTGTACCACCGTCCACTGGGTGCTTTAGAATGATCGACACGCACGGCCAGCACATTATTACCCGCTTGGAGGTAGGGTGTTAAGTCGTAGCTAAAACTAATGTATCCGTAGGGTCGCTTGCCCAAATGATGACCGTTGATCCATACCTCGCTGTTCATATACACTCCGTCAAACTCAACAAAATACTTATCATCCGCATTCAGGTTATCAAAATGCAGCTGCTTTCGGTACCAGCCAATGCCCGTGGGCAGAAAAGCACCCGCTATGCCGGCGGGATTATCCTCATCATACGCCCCTTCGATACTCCAGTCGTGGGGCACGTTAAGGCTGCGCCAGGCTGAATCGTTAAAGCCCGGCTGCTCGGCTCCCTTTACATCGGCCTGAATAAACTTCCAATCAAAATCGAGTGACGTACGGCTGCGTGGCGATTCCTGTGGCTGCTGGCAAGACAGGATGGAACAGATACAAAAAATAATGATAAAAAAATGATTACGATGACTCATGCTATTAATTATAAAAATACCTTGAAATACAGACTGGACGCGAAATTCAAACCGTCCATTACCTAACTGACAAAGATAAAATTTATATTTTGAGCCACTACCCTTAAAACACGAGGGCTACCCAATGGCAGCCCTCGTAGTACTTAATTATGATTACCCCGATGATTATCACCAGTTGAAATCGGCCCACAGACCTTCTTGTGAGTTGGTACCCACCATTAGCGAGAAGGCTCCCGGCTCCACGATGAACTCACCTTCATTATCATAAAAACCCAATTCAGTCGGGGTAAGTTCGAAAGTGAGTGTCTTGGTTTCCCCAGGTTCTAATCTATATTTTTTAAAGCCTTTCAGCTCCTTCACCGGACGTGCCACTGAGGCCACTTTATCGTGAAGATACAATTGTGTCACCTCTTCGCCGGCACGCTCACCGCTATTGGTAACCTCCACCGATACCGTCACCTTGTTGCCCGGCTCCACCTGCACTTGCAGCTTATCGTAGCTAAAAGTCGTGTAACTCAAACCATAACCGAAGGGATAGAGCGGATCGTTGGACTCGTCGGTATAGTGCGACCAGAAAACACCATTGCCCCCTGTTGGACGTCCGGTATTATAATGGTTATAGTAGATAGGACACTGTCCCACATGACGTGGAAATGACATGGTGAGCTTACCCGAAGGATTATAGGCACCAAACAGCACATCGGCTACGGCGTGACCCGTCATGGTTCCCAGCTGCCAGGCCTCCACAATGGCCGGTATGTGCTTATCTGCCCAGGGCAAAGCCAGGGGACGACCATTCATCAACACCAGCACAATATTTTTATTCACCTTATAAACCGCTTCAAGCAAGTCCTGCTGAACACCCGGTAGTCCTATATTCACCCGGCTTCTTCCTTCGCCACTGTGAAAACCATGCTCCCCCAGCACCATCACCACTACTTCGGATTTCCGTGCCAGGCGCACTGCTTCGGCAAAACCACTACGGTCGTTATTGTTGATATTAAGAGGCACTGCAAAAGCCGTTTCGCCGGTTACCACATCCGCTCCCTTGGCATACTCAACCTGTGCTGAGTAGGCCTTAAGCCCATCGCGCACCGAAACCGCAGTATTATCGTCTGAGCCTATGCGCCAGCTACCTAAAGGACTATTATTGTCATCGGCAAGGGCACCGATCAGCGCTATGCGCTTTTGTGATTTTGACAAAGGCAGGAGTTCTCCTTCATTTTTCAATAACACAATGGATTTACGTGCCATATCCAGCACGGCCGCCTTATGGTCATCGTGATAAATAAGCTCTTTCTCGCGCTGCGCATCGCAATACCTGTAAGGATCGTCAAACAAACCCAACTCAAATTTTACCGTCAGGATGCGGCGTACGGCCTCATCAATTTTTGCCTCCTCTACCTTACCGGCACGCACCAGATCAGCCAGGTGCTTCACATAAGCATAAGACTCCATATCCATATCCGATCCGGCATTAGCCGACAATTCAGCCACTTGCTCCAGATCTTTGGCATAGCCATGAGCGATCATCTCGAAACCACTGCCCCAGTCGGAAATGACATAACCCTTAAAGCCCCATTTCTGCTTCAGTATATCGCGTTGAAGCCAGGCATTGGCAGTGGCCGGTATGCCATTGAGGATGTTAAAGGCGTTCATCACCGTTTTTACATCATGCTCAACAGCCGCTTTAAAAGGCGGAAAAATAACATTATAAAGGGTTGATGTACCCACATCTACGGTATTGTAGTCGCGACCGGCCTCGGCAAAACCATAGCCTGCAAAATGTTTGGCACAGGCAGCAATGGTGTTATGTGCCGACAGGTCATCGCCCTGAAAACCTTTGATACGGGCCACTCCGATCTGTGCCCCCAGGTAAGGATCTTCTCCGGCACCTTCCATTACACGTCCCCAGCGGGCATCGCGCGATATGTCCACCATGGGTGCGAAGGTCCAATTGATACCGCGCGCTGATGCTTCTATAGCGGCTACACGAGCTGACTTCTCTATGGCTTCCAGATCCCAGCTGGCCGACTCTGCCAGCGGTATGGGTGCCAAGGTCTTATGTCCATGAATCACATCCAGCCCAAAAATGAGTGGAATCCCTAATCGGGTCTCTTCCACGGCGATGCGCTGCATCTCGCGCACCTGAGCTGCCCCACTCACATTAAGCATAGAGCCTACCCAACCCTTTTTAAGATGCTCATATTTATTTTTGGCATCGCCCTCTGAGGGTGCCGGCCCTGTAACATCATAAAAACCATTGTACTGATTCATCTGTCCCACTTTTTCCTCCAGGGTCATCTGTGCCAGTAAATCTTCCACTTGGGCGGCCACATTGGCATCATCGGTAAAAACTTTCGGAGGCCCTTGCTCACTGCATGCCAGCAGCAGAAAGGCCATCAGCAATAGTACATTCGTCTTCAGTATCATATTGTTAACATTATTTGTGTTTAAATACCCGCACATAGTCTATCTCCATGGTCTGCGGAAAGATGCTGTTATCGATACCCTGTGCACCGCCCCAGGTACCACCTACTGCAACATTCAGGATGATGAAATGTGGCTTATTAAAGGGCCAGTTATCAGCATTTTTCGATTCGGGCGCGTAGGTGTAAAAGGGATTTGCCCGGTCGTTCACATAAAAGCTAATGCTATTCTCGGTCCACAGCATACCATAAACATTAAAGTCCTCCTCGCAATTATCTACCACCAGCGAAGCTGTGTTTACTGTGGCACCATAACTGGCATTATTGTGAAGCGAACTATGAATAACATTCGGTTCGAACCCCACGTACTCCATCATATCAATCTCGCCACAGGCCGGCCATCCAACCTGATCGAAGTTGGCACCCAAGAGCCATATCGCCGGCCACACGCCTGTGCCATGCGGCAACTTAGCCCGCACCTCGATACGTCCATAGGTAAATGCCTGTTTCCCCTTGCTTATGATGCGAGACGAGGTGTAGGAACCCTGTGTCTTATCATCATTCACCTTTTGGGCCGTGATGATCAACTTACCCTCTTCTATATGGGCATTATCGCCATTGGTATAATTCTGCAACTCCTGATTACCCCAGCCATGATCGCCGGTTTCAAAAGTCCAGTTGGCAAAATTTATCGTTGAGCCATTAAACTCATCTGACCAAAGGAGGTCTTCAGGATTCACATAATCCGGATCATCGGCATCAATTACCACGGTTTGTCGCACTGTTTTAGTGTCGCTCGAGGTGTTCTTTGAACCCCAGAGCCTGAGTTCAACCTCATAACTCCCTTTAAGCGGATAGTAAATGGTGTGTACTTTGTCCTTATCGGTTGACTTTCCGCTGGTAGCACCATTGCCAAAGTCCCACTCCACATAAAGATAATCGCCTTGAGATTGATTAGTGAACACCACATAATTGGCATTATCCGTATCTTTTTCGTAGGAAAAATCAGGCTCATAAGAAGGCGCATCCTCCTTACTACTGCATGCCAGCAAGGTTAAAGGCATGAGAAGCGTAAGTAACATTGTTGCAGGTATCTGTTTCATCGATTTTTCGGTTTCGGGTAAAAAATAAAGGAGGATAATTATTATCGATAAAAATCCTCCTTTTATCTATTCCTGCTCTTACTTCAGCATAAAGTCGTCCATATAGAAGATGCCGGGATTACAATGCCCCTCCATTCCAAACTGAACTACAATTTTATCAAAGTCAGTGCGGTCTGCCACATCACTAAAGTCAAACTCCAACTCAACCCATTTGCCCAGCTGATCTTCGCTGAGTATATGTCCACGTACCTGCTGAGTTGTCCAGGCGTCGCCGCCGAGCTTACTATCATGTAGCTTCACATCAATCTGAGGCATCAGATTGTGTGTTGGCAGCCAATCTGTACCGGGGTTACACTCCGTCACATAATCATTAAAGCCCGGCATAAACACTTTCATGCTAAACACATTGCGCTCTGACAGATCAAGACGGTAATCCAGTGTAACAGCCACGTTGGTCCACTCGAAAGCACCCTTCTTGTAGATACCAATGTTGGGCGATTCATTAATGGGTACGGGGGCAAAATTACTGATGGCACCAAACTGCTCTACTTCAGCGATAAACCAATCGATATTTCCATTGCCCTCAAAATCATCCATCAGGTCGCGTGCCTCGATGGGTTTTTCAATCACCGGACGCTCATACCCTTTGCGGATTAAGATATTGTACCAACGATCTCCGGGGCCACCCCCAATGGTACTCAGATGCACCTCATTCTCATTGATCATATCGATGCGATATTCATAGCTTCCGCCATAATCAAAGCCAAGAAAAACAGGTGTTTCTGAGCTGAAACTAAGATAGTTTACCCCATCCCGCTCTGTCACTGTCCAGGTAGCAGGCCTAGGCGTATAATTCACACGGCAATCAACGCCGTCCACCTCCACCGGATTGGAGTAATAAGGTAAATCCTTTTGATAATCTTTAACATACGAATCTCCATTATTCTTGTAGTCGAAAACAAACTCAACCAGCTTAAAGGTAAACTCATCGTCGTAGGCACCGGATCCTGTTTTTTGCAAGGGGTTAGCCGCCCACCACTCGGGCCAGTCACCACCTGCAGGGCCAATACCAAAGTGTCCGCGATAAAGGCTGTCGACCACCCAGGTTTTTCCATCCACCGCATCAGAACCGCCCGACAGGAAGTTAAGCACGGGACTATCCAGGAAGGAGTAATCTGTTTCGGTTTGCGTCACTTGTTCTACCTTAGCTGCTGACTGCCCGTTATTGGCCGTAATGGTTAAGGTAAGATCATAGGTTCCCGGCAGTGGATAATAGGCCTCTACCTGCTGCCCTTGCAACACGGTGCCATTGCCCAGTTTCCAGGTGATTAATACAGTGCCCTCGGTAGGCGTTGTATTGGTAAGGATAAAACGAAATGGATCATCGGCTTTAGGCGTAATAGTAAAAGCCATGGAATCATCGGAAGGGGCTGAATTCAAGCCCAGTCCCGACTTATCAAATTCATTGGGATCGCAGCTTATCAGCAGCAAGGCTGCCATTAAAAAGCTGATGCCCGATATTATTTTCATTTTCATTGTCTTCATTTTTAGAGGATTTAACACAAACCGGATTAATAGGGGTTTTGCACAAGTTTAAAATCACCTTCGGTGCGGTTAATCTCGCCCAATGGTATGGGCAGGTGTTTCTTATTCACCGACCAGGTGCGCTCCGATGAGAATTCCGGAATAGACTCGTTGAGTAAATCCGTATCGCCCCAGCGAACCAGATCCCAGTAACGCATTCCTTCACCCAAAAACTCGCGACGACGCTCCAACTTAATATTCTCTGTGGTAGCCGGTATGCTGGCGATGCCCACACGGTTGCGCACCATATCCATGGCATCCTGTGCCGATAAACCGGTATTAGCCACCCCATGCACTATCTCCAACTCTGCAATATTCAGCAGCGTTTCGGCAAAACGAAAGACACGCACATTATTTTCGTAGTTGAGCGACTCGCCGTATGGAGCATCGTTATATTCCTTACGGGCGGCATATTTGGCCATAAAATAGTTGGTATTCTGGAAGCGCTCAACATAAGTACCGGCGGCAAACTGATTAACGGAAGCGGCCAGTCGGGGATCGCCCTCTTCAAAGATGGCTACCGTTTCGTGACGCACAGGACCAAAGCCCCATCCTCCCTTATATTCATCACTACCTGACAGAAGGTCAGCACCGGTCAGCTCATTGGGCGAGATAAACTCAGGCAGGTTGGTACCATAGCCGGCCCACGCCTCACCCCAATCCTTGCCTTCCGGCAGGTGATTCACTTCAAAGATGGAGCCACTACCAAATTCCCCTTCGCGATCCCAGATCGATGAATAATCGGCCAGGGAAAAGCCAGCCTCAGAATAGATGCGTTGCATATCGGTCATCACCTCACTAAAACGTGCTGAATCATTTTGATACATTACCACACGTGCCTTTAGCATCATAGCTGCTGACAAGGTAACGCGACCATGATTGTTCACATCGGTGCGCATGGGCAAGCCACTTTCATTGATCACAAAATCCAAATCATCGACTATCTCTGCATAGATCTGATCAGCGGTATATTGCGGTGCCATATAGGGCGCCTCAAGCTCTTCCTCGAAATAGGGAATATTACCCCAGAATTTCCAGAGCCAATGCACATAATAGGCACGTAAAAACAGGGCTTCGCCCTTTAATTGTGCGAGACGATCAGCATCTACGTCCACCGCATTTTCGCAAGCTGCTATGGCATTGTTACAACGATTAAGCCCATTGAAATAGATGTTCCACAGACCGGCCGGTGTTTCAGTAGCCGATGCACTGTACTGCGAAATACTATATAGAACGGCCTGATCGCCGGCACTACCACCGCCTTTAAAAATATCGTCTGACATAATATCCGACATAAACACCACACTGTTATAGTTAAAGTCAGCATAGCTATCGAATAGCAATATTTGATAGCAAGCACCTATATTGGCCATTATTGCCCCTTCAGTAGCCGGTCCGCCGGCTTCTTGATTAGAAGTGGGCTGAACGGTGAGAAAATCATCGCCACAGGCCGTTAGACCCATCAGCATCGCGAAGAATATTCCTTTAATATAATTTTTCATGATAATAATTTCTTACAGATTAGAATGTAATGTTAGCTCCCACTGAAATGGTGCGCGACTGGGGATAGATACCCCGATCGACCCCAATGCTGGTATATTCACCGGAGGCAATTTCCGGATCAAAACCTTCGTAAGCAGCAATGGTCAGTAAGTTCTCGGCTGCTACAAACACCCTGAAGCGTTCAATATAATTCGTGCTTAAAATGTTTTTTGGTAGCGTGTAGCCCAGCTGAATATTTTTCATGCGGATGTAATTACCACTCTTCACATAAAGGTCTGAGGCTTTCCAGTTATAACCATATGATTTAGTGGATAGCTTAGGCAGATGATTGGATGTGCCTTCTCCGTGCCAGCGATCAAGCATATAAGCGGGCTGGTTCATACGGGGTATATCATTCCGTGTTGAGTAATCAAATATCTCACCCCCAATGGCACCCTGCAAGAAAATCGTTAAATCGAAATTCTTATAAGCAGCATCAATATTAATACCGTAGGTCCAGTCAGGCGTTCCTTTTCCAATGAGTGTGCGATCGTCTTCATCAATCACACCATCACCGTTGGTATCGGCAAAGCGCACATCACCCACGCCAATCTTGTCTTTGTCGCCGGCAATGCTGTAAGCAGGCAGATAGGCATCGAGCTGCTCCTGATTTTGAATGACACCATTGGTTTTATAACCATAAAAATGGGGAAAGAAGCTACCATTCTGTCCACGCACAAAATCTCCGATGCCAAAGGCATTCTCCAGGAATATCTCGCCCGATTCGTTACCCAGGTTAATCAGCTCATTCTTCAGATAAGAGGCATTAGCCGATATTCCATAAGTAAAGCCGCCCACATTGTCTTTCCACGACAACTCAATCTCCACACCTGAGTTACGCATGTCGCCCACGTTGGCGATAGGTTTTCCGGTACCCACATAGTTCGGTATGGGCTGCTCCATCAGCATACCTTCAGTGTCTTTTCTAAAGTAATCGAAACCCACGGCTAAACGGCTTTTCAACAGTCGCAAATCAAAACCAATATCAATCTGCTCTGATTCCTCCCAAATAACATCGGGGTTAGGAATGCGCTGTGGACTGGTACCGTACTGCAAGTTTTCATTATCGCCAATGCCAAAGTAATAGTTTTGATTACCGTCCATTAAACTGGTATAGGCAAAATCGCCAATCTGCTCATTACCATTACGTCCCCAGCTGGCTCTTATCTTCAAATAGTCAAACCAATGTGGGCGTCCCTCCATAAAGCTTTCGTTGGTAAGGTTCCAGCCTACCGAGGCCGATGGGAAGGTTGCCCACTTATTGTTGGCGCCAAAACGTGAGGAACCATCGCGGCGGATACTGGCCTGAAACATATAGCGCTCATCGAAGTTATAATCCACACGCCCAAAGTAAGAGGCAAGAGTGCGCGAGGTAACACCATCAGTACCTCCATTAACACGCTCATCATCCGGATCGCCAATAGCGTAGTCAATCACTGATTTATGGGGAATATACTCAAGCAGATCATAATCCACTCCACCCAGATTTTTCATCTTATACTCACGCGCCGATTGTCCCAGTAAAACCGAGAAATTATGTTTATCGTCAATGGTATTAGCATAGGACAAAGTATTCTCTATTTGCCAGGTATAACCCCGATTCATGCTTGCTGAAACATTACTGCGCACGATATTTTTACCTTGTGATGACAGATAATGGGGATAAGTATACCCATCATCACCCCAGAAAGCCAGATCGGCTCCATAACTGGTTTTAAAGCGGATGCCTTTATAAACATCCACCTCGCCCCAAAAGGTTGATACAAATTTATCGGAATTGCCCTGACTATAGGTAGGTGCATTGAGCATGGCCACCGGATTGGCAATCTCCTGAAAGCCCGAAGGCGGCAATGAAAATACACGTCCGTCAGCATCTTTTACAGCGTTGGGATAATCTGCCAATACAGCATCCGGATCGGTAGCATACACCGGCACCAGCGGACTCATGGCCAGGGCACTACCCAGCACTGATCCAAACTCTGAGTTGGTATCAATGCCCATACTGGTAATGCGCGAATAAGCAGCGTTAACACCTACTTTCAGACTGCTCAACAGAGCACGCTCCTGCTTAAATACATCATAAGTAGTATTGGAGCGAACGCTATAACGCTCGTAGTTGGAACGTCCATAGTTACCACCTACAATACCATCCTGATCGAAATAACCAAAGGATACAAAGTAGTTCACATTATCGCTGCCGCCACTCAAACTCACCTGATGATTTTGAATAGGCGCATCATAATTAAAAGTCTCATCCTGCCAGTCGGTGCCTTTGCCTGCGGCTGCAATTTCGTCGGATGAATAGATCGGTGACAAACCATCATTCAGGTTGGTCTCATTCATCAGTACCATATACTCAGTGGCATCCAAAACGGCTTTCTTAGTCCATGGGTTTTGCCATCCGTAAGAGAAATCATAACTGATGCGCATCTTACCGGATTTACCCGACTTGGTACTAACCAAAATAACACCGTTGGCAGCACGGGCTCCGTAGATTGCAGCCGAAGCAGCATCTTTCAACACCTCAATAGATTCAATATCGGATGGATTCAGGTAGTTAATACCGCCATCTACAGCCATACCGTCCACGATGTAAAGCGGTTCACTATTATTAATAGTACCAATACCCCGAATCCTCACTTTTGAATCGGAACCGGGCTGGCCCGAGCTTTGGGTAATCTGCACCCCCGACACACGGCCTTTCAATACATCTTCGATGCGTGAAGGCGTAGCCGCTTCTAAGGACTCAGCCGACACACTACTAATGGCGGCAGTAACCACGCTTTTCTTTTGAACACCATAACCAATAACAACCACCTCATCAAGGTCGGTCAGCTCTTCTTCCATTATAATGTTAATAGTAGAAGATGTTACGGGCACTTCCTGACTGCGCATGCCGATAAAAGAAAATACCAGCACATCACCTTGTCCGGCCTCAAGGGTAAAAATCCCGTCAATATTTGTTACTGTTCCAATCGATGTTCCTTTCACTACAACACTTACACCGGGCACTGGTAAGCCATCAGTTCCGTTTACGGTACCGCTAACGGTTAGATTTTGGGCCTGACCAGTGAGTGCCAGTAAAAAGAGGAATATCCCTAATACATGTTTCATGATAAAATGGATTTAATGATTTAACACTGCAAACCTAGGCCTCTTTTGTTAATAAATACTAATATTAGAGTTCACTACAACCTCATTTTTGATAAAATTAAAACTCACTATTAACTCACACATAAAAATACAAAACATTGTTATTTAGGTCATTAAAGTGTAATTACACCTCTATATCTACTAAAATACCCACTCACACCCTTCTATAAATAAGCAGGGAGTAAATTGCCATAAATTAACATTTAAAATGGATAAGATTGGACGGATAGTTTCAGATACGGTCCGCTCTACAAATCGTTAATATACTTTGATAGATTATCGCCAGAGGCAAGACCCAGCTTTTGGCGTAGCCGGTAGCGGTTGTTTTCAATAGCCCGGTAAGAAACGTTCATGAGGGTGGCAATCTCTTTAGAGGTCATATTCATACGAATGTAAGCACATAACTTTTGCTCTCGTCCTGTTAAATCGGGGTGCTTTATCTTAAGTCGATTGATAAAATCAGCGTGTATCTGCTCCAAATGCAATTCAAACACCTCCCAATGGCTATCACTGTCAATATCTTTGTTAATTTTTTTAATTACACCCTCTAGTTTAGCAGCCATTTGACCTGCATCATTCAGTTTTTTAATACGACTCAGTACATCTTTAACACTTAGTAAAAATTCATTTTTCTGAATAATATTCATGGTCGAGTTAGCCAGCTCCTTTTCCTTAAACAGCATTTCGTCGCGTAACTTCTCATTACGCAACTTTACCATCTCCTTTTCTGTCCGCAATGCCTCATTGGTCAGTTGCTCCTCACGGGCTTTGTACCGCTCCCTTTGCTTTAGCTTTTCGCGTTTCCGACTTAGTTCAATGCGTCGATTAAAGAAATACACCATTGTTATTACCAGAAGAAGAGCAGCAATAAAATAGGCTATTTTAGCCGGGATTTGGCGATACCAGGGCGGCTTCACAATAAAACTAAAATGCACGGGTCTTGCCTCAACATTATAACGATTTTTGGCATACACAGTAAATGTATATTCCCCCTCCCTCAGCTTAGTGAACTGTCGAAAGGTAACACTGCTCCATGCTGTAGGCTCTTTGTCCACACCGGAAAGAAAAGTGGCATATTCCACTCCTTCATCCTGATAAAAGCTAGCTGCATAATGAATCTCAAAGGCATTGTTCTTAAAAGGATATTCCGGTACTCTGTACTGAGTAAAACCATCGTCCTCCTGCTGATGCAACATATATGGAATACTGTCGGTAGTGCCTTTGAAAGACCGCAGGTGCACTTTAAAAGGCATGCGAAAACCAGCGTTACCACTTAAATGATAATGGACAAAACCATCTTCCACTCCAAAAAACACGTTTTCATCGTTGAGTACGAAAACAGATTCGAAGGCAGACACCATCTTCTGCTCCAAAGGAAGAAAAGGATATTCAATCTTTGTATAGCTGGCATCTTCGAGATAACGAAGAACGCCAACCTTGCTGTTTGTAAAAAACCAAATATTTCGATACTGATCTTCAAACATGCGTCGTGGATACTGTCCTTTGCTGAAAAAGCGATCAAACTCAGTAGTCTGACGTATCCGCCCGTCCCGCTCAATAAGGTAAATACAATCGGTGCCAACAAAGAACAGCTGCCCCTTAAGTCTGCACACAAGGCCTGTTTTATTATCCGGGAAATGTGAGAAGTCAAACTTACGGCTTTTCACAACCTCTTTATAATCCGCACT
Source organism: uncultured Carboxylicivirga sp. (assembly GCA_947491945.1). GTDB lineage: Bacteria > Bacteroidota > Bacteroidia > Bacteroidales > Marinilabiliaceae > Carboxylicivirga > Carboxylicivirga longa. Next base: position 125,510 of record CANLLN010000005.1, read on the forward strand.
AAAAGTAACCTGATAGATCCCTTTATTTCCATGCGATACCCATAGACAGCCCTGTTCATCCCATTGCGCAAAACGCGACGATTCACCAAAGCCCTCAACGCGCTGTGAATAAAGCCACCGCCCGCTCTTTTTATGCAGCAAAATAAAACCTTTATAGGTTCCGGCCAGCATGAGATTCGGTTGCTCCGGAATACTTATAAACTTCCACACACCATTGACTGATACCGGTGTAATAAGCTCTGACCTATTATCAACAATGCGTAAAACACCCTGATCGTGACCACATAGTACCTCATCACCATCGCTAAAAAGCGACCATACCTGCCCTTCCGTACCGGCCACCTTTTGGAAATCGTCGCGATCTTTCAGAGGATCATGAAAAGGCCCATCGCTAATGGTAAAAAGAGCCTGATTAGTACCGAAGTAATATTGGCCATGAAATCGCTCCATCACATAACCGGTGCCCAGGTTATAGTATCCACTTAAAAAGGATATACCCGACTGAAGATTTACGCGGCTGATACCATTATCCAGCCCACACCATATATTACCTTCTTTATCTTCCAGTAAACTTAAAACCGTATTATTTAGCAGGCCTTTGTCCTTATCCAGCTGCGCTACCAAATGCCCCTGCTTATCGGTTACCACTAAACCATCCTGTATGGTACCAAAGGCTAAATAACGGTCTCCACAGGTATGACCACAAAAAATATTGGCCTGCATAAGATGTTGGTTGGCCTGCACGTTCCAGGGAACAATGGTCTCCATGTTCCAGCTAAAAAGTCCATTTTTCATCGTTCCCAGCACAATTTGACGAGACGATAAAGCCATAGCTGAGGCCACTATTTTGCCTTTAAATATCTGCCCCCCGGCAACAGGAAAAACCTGGTCACCGCGCACCTCCAACAAACCCTGTGCTTCATCCTGCACCAGCAGCATCTCATTTACCAAAAACGAACTAATAAAACGCCCAACAGCTGGTATAACGTACCTCAGGTGATCCTCTTCAAATACATACAAGGCTTTCTCAGCCCTAAAAACGATGTATTTCCCCCAGGTATGTATATCCCAAATATCACTAGGCTCATTAACTTTGAAAGTATCGGCCAGCGAATGATATTGAAGATGAAGTAAGGAATCATATTGAAAGAACCCAAACTCATTAAAACTACCGACATATATTTTATCATTAACGCAATTGACGCTGCGCACAGGAGCTTCGCCCATTACTTTATGCAAGTGCCAACGTTCCCCATCATATTCCAGCAAACCATCATTATTGGCGAAGTAAAGCAAATCGCTATGACTTTGGCTCAAGCCCCAGTTCTGCGTACCCGCCCGGTACTGACGACGATTAAAATTCTGTAAATCAGGAATACCCAGCTTATTGACACTTCCTAGCATAAGCATAGGGAGCAGAATCATAACCGTAATAAGCCGAACACGCATCGAGGTTCTCATAGCGAATTTTTCTCTTGGGTTTCTACGAATTTATAAAAATATCGTCAGACACCGACGGCAATGCCTTAAATCAACTAAGATTAAGTTTTGAAAATTACATATTAATTGCCTATTGACGGAACGGTTCTTTAATAGCTCCTTGCGATAGAGAACCGTTCCATAAAGCATCGTGAACGCCCTACCAACTATAAGACTTATGAGTAGCTACTTTACTTTCAGACCCTTAAAAGGCCTCAGTCATGTTGAAATAAAAAAGGTTTTGATTATTCACCGGATCATGACCTATGTCCAGTCTAAAGTTCATGCGCGGTTGCAACTCAATGCGCAAACCGGCACCGAAGTTGGGCAAAAGGTTTTGGGTATCGATAAATGACTTACTAACAGAGCCCACACCGCCCCAGGCCACAAAGCCGAACTTGGACAACAGGCGCCTGAAACGCGTTTCCTCACCCAGGTTAAGCATGTGTCGATATTCGGCAACGGCCATCACAGCATTTCTATCGCGATAATGACCCTTGTAATATCCTCTAAGATCGAAGGGCGAACCCACCATGGAGAGCTCCGTAATGGGCACATCACCTGAAGTAAAACGGCCATTGACCATCCAGGCCAACAGGCGGCGTTCTCCTAACTTCTTCAAAGACTTAAACTGGCGGTAGTCGAGCATATAAACCCCATAGCTATAGGAACTCCCAAAGGCCTTGGCATAGTAATTGGCAGAAGCTTCAACAAACAAGCCCGAATAAGCATTGGCGGGTACATCGCGCGTGTCGTAACTGAATTTGAACCCCACACCCACCTTGGTCATGCGCAAACCATCAGCATCGCCTCCCTGGGCAATATAATCGGGATCGCCAGCAACACCAAAGCTGGGATCTTTCATATTATTATGCCCTACATCGAGGGCAGCGCCTAAAAATAAATCGGTGTCGCGGTAACGAAATAAAAATACAGGATTCAACTGAAAATCAACCCCGCGATACTGGGTCGTTTCTTCATCCCGCTCGGTGGCTGTATTAGTATCGTATCCAACCCCGTAATAATGATTTAGTGTATTGAAGAAATACATTTGTCCGAAGATGCGAAAACGATCTTCATTGAAGAAAAGCTGCGGACGACAGGTCATGCTGCCGCCCCCATTGGTCATGTAGGCAAAGGCAATGGGCAACACCGAACGTTTTAAAGTACTATCGGCAGGGTTGGTTGAAAAGGTAAACAAACCACTACCACCAATGAGCAAGCCATAATCGGGCGTGTATCCGGGGCCGCCTAAAATACTAAACCGTAAATTCCGTGACTGCCTTATAGAGTCACGATTAGCAGCATGCCCCAAAGCACAAATAGTCACCGCAATTATGAACAATACATTTTTCTTCATCCAACAAAAATAATAAACCCTGTTAAGTTCATCACCACCCCTATGTTAAAAAAGCCAAATAACATTCGCCGCAATGCGGCAATAAAAACGCACACATCTCACTATAATTAATTCATTGCCAATAATCTATAATCCATATACAGCAAATAAACACTTAATTATGCCATCCGCCACCAAGCGCTTTATAAAGATAGACCATGGACAGCAGCTCATCGCGCCGCGCATTATTACGCTGTATCTCAGCATCCAGAAGACTACGCTGTGCATCCAGCAGATCGAGATAAGAGATTACGCCATTCAAATATTGTAACTCGGCGAGCTCTAAGTACTTTCGCGTAGCAGCCTCAAAATTAGCCTGCGCCCGATACACCTCTCCGGCTTTCCGAAAAGTCATAATGGCCGTGTTGGCTTCCTGAAAAGCTTGCAGCACAGCCCGCTGATAGGTGTAAATTTCCTCTTCGTAGCGTGCTTCAGCCTGCCGCTGCCTTGCTTTGAGCTTACCGCCCTGAAAGAGGGGAGCCAGCACATCGCCTGCAATAAACCAGTAAGGCGACTTCAGTAACTCACCCAGGTCATCGTTGGAGCGCCCTAAGCGGCCTGTTAACGACAGGCTTGGAAAACGATCAGTAGTAGCCACTCCCACCATGGCGTTAGCGGCTATCAGCTTCTGCTCGGCCTGGCGCACATCGGGTCGGCGAACCAGTAAGGCGGAGGGCAGTCCGGCCGGCAAGTATTCCGGTAAATCTTGCTCATCCAATCCTTTTCCTCTTACCAGGTTGCTTTTGTAGGTGCCCAGCAAAAGCGCCAGTCCATTTTGCGCCACCCGTATCTTACGTTCCAGAACGGGCAGTAGGGTCATGGTCTTAGCCAGCTCCACCTCGGCCTGTTGCAGGGATGTTTCGGAAGTGAGCCCCCCCCGGAAACGTAAACCGGCGATGCGAACCCCTTCACAACGCGCCACCAATGTTTGCTTTACAATGGCCAACTCATCGTGCAGAGCGGTTAGTTTGAAATACGATTCGGCTACCTCAGCCACGATACTCATCTGCAAGGCACGTTGCGCCTCTTTGGTGGCCAGGTAATCAGCAATGGCTGCCTCACGCCCCCATCGTAATTTGCCCCATAAGTCAATCTCCCAGCTTAAGGTAGCCCGCACCTCCATCTCTGTGGTGCCATCCACATTATCGCCCCCAAAATTCTCCATCTCCCGCTCGGCCTTAAAATCAGCACCCAGGTTTGGCAACAGATCTGCGGTGGCAATTCGCTTGGCTGCCATATACTGCTTCAGGCGCGTTCCTGCAATGCGAATATCTTTATTGTTCTCAAGCGCCTTACGGATATAAGTATGCAACACCGTATCCGTATATACATCCCACCATTTCACATCATCGATGGTAAGCGAATCAATGCTCATGACCTCCAGCTTATCCGGCAGATTCAACTCGGGTGGCACATATTTCTTCCCTACTTTACACGAACCCATTACAATAAGCAGCATGCCCCCAAGGCATATCATACGCCAAGACGTATCCAATATTCTTATATCATTAATATTCTTCTTCATTACTGCTGTTTAGAACTTGTGAAACGCGCCTTTACCTTGTAGGTAAGCACAAAAAAGAATGGAACTAACACAATGCCAATGGTAATGGCCACCAGCATACCAAAAAACACTCCCGTACCAATGGAATGACGTCCGGCCGATCCCGGCCCTGTGGCCAGCACCATGGGCAACATACCCAACACAAAAGCCAGTGAAGTCATTACGATGGGGCGAAAACGCTGCTTACCGGCCAGCAATGCCGCCTGCACCACATCCTTGCCTTTATCCACTTCCAGCTTGGCAAACTCAACAATAAGAATGGCATTTTTGGCCGCCAGACCAATGAGCGTCACCAGGCCAACCTGAAAATAAATATCATTGTCGAGACCAGTGAACCAAATACCTGCAAAGGCACCCAGTGCAGCAATAGGCAAAGACAATAACACCGCGATGGGCACGAGCCAGCTTTCGTATTGAGCTGCCAGAAACAAAAAGACAAACAGAAATACCAATGCCATAATAACACCAGTCTGCCCACCTGCCTGCTTTTCCTGGTAGGATAAACCACTCCAGTCCAGTCCAATATTATCGGGTAGCTTCTGCCTCACAATCTCTTCCATCACCGCCATAGCCTGTCCTGAGCTGTAACCTCCGGCCGGCGTTCCCCTTATAATGGCTGATGAAAACATATTAAAACGCTTAATATTTCCGGGGCCCGTTGAGTAGGAAGCATTTCCCAAAGCAGTCAGCGGAATCATTGCACCATCATCACCCTTTACAAAAAACAAGCCCAGTGCATTTTGATTACTGCGATAAGGCGCCTCGGCCTGAATATACACTTTATAAATGCGGTTAAACATGTTAAAGTCATTCACATAAACCGAACCCAGAAAAGCCTTCATGGTTGAAAAAACATCGGCCAAAGGGATGCCCAGCAGCTTCACGCGGTCGCGGTTCACATCAAAATAAAGCTGCGGAATATCGGCCTGCAAAGCCGATGAAATATTGTTCAGCTCTTTTCGCTGTGTTGCATAAAACAATAATGTATCGGTGGCAGCCACCAGGTTTTCCCAGGTGGCATCACCCTTGGCTTGCAGTTGTAACTCAAAACCACCGGAGCTACCCAAACCGGGTATCACAGGAGGCTTGTTAAAATAAAAGCGAGCCTCCGGAATATCGTACAACTCACGCCGTGCCTGATCGATCAGGTGCTGCAGACTTAGCTCTTTATCCTTCCGCTCGTCCCAGGGCTTGAGGGTAACCGCCAACTCTGCCCTTCCCTGATTGGTACCCACACGCGGACTAGTACCCGCAATGCTTTGCACATAAGCCACGGCCTCCTGCTGCCTGAAATAATCAACCACCAGATCAGTAATCACACGGGTACGCTCAAGGGTAGCGCCTTCGTTCAACTCAATCTCAACGGTAAAAAAGCCCTGATCTTCTTCCGGGATAAAAGAAGTGGGTACAACACGGGCCAACACAAAAATAAAGACCAAGGCCATGCCAAAAGCTGCCAACACCCGCCGCGGATTGCCACAGGCCAAGCCCAGCACACCCTGATACTTCTCATTGCTGATATTGAGCCATTTATTAATGAAACGAAACACCCCATTATTCTTTCCGGATGAAGGCTTTAAGATGAGTGCACATAATGCCGGACTGAGCGTAAGCGCTACTACGGTTGAAATCAACACAGACACTACTATGGTTACCGAAAATTGTCGATAGAGCTCACCCGTTATGCCCGAGAGGAAGCTAACGGGTACAAAAACCGCAGCCAATACCAAAGACGTGGCAATGAGTGCCCCCGACAAGTCCTTCATGGCTTTGTGGGTGGCATCACGGGCATCCAGCTGCTCATCCGCCATAATGCGCTCTACATTTTCAACCACTACAATGGCATCGTCCACCACAATACCAATGGCCAGGATAAGCCCCAGTAATGTTAACATATTAAGTGAGAAACCCATGGCAAGCATAAACCCAAAGGTACCTATGAGGGAAATGGGCACAGCGATAACCGGAATAACGGTGGCACGCCAATTTTGCAAGGACAGAAATACCACAATCACCACTAGCAGAAGCGCCTGAAAAAGTGTGACATACACCTCTTTGATGGATGCCCGGATATAATCCGTCATATCATAGGGAATGAGGTAATCGAGGCCTTCCGGAAAATTATGGCTGATCTCCAGCAGGGCGGCCTTCACATTATCGGCCACCTCCACAGCATTGGCACCCGGCAAGAGGTAGATGGCCAGCATAGCCGCGTTACCGCCATTGATGGCACTCTCCTGTGTGTAAGAAGACGACTCCAGCGATACGCGTGCCACATCGCGCATACGAATAAGCGTACCATCGCTATTGGCCCTTATCACAACCTGCTCAAACTCAGCTACGGTTTCCAGGCGTCCTTTGGTGGAAATGGGCAGGGTAACATCAATGGCCTCCATGGGCTGCAAACCCAGCTCTCCGGCTGCCGACTCACGGTTCTGATCCTTCAAAGCATCCTGCAAGTCCTTTACAGTAAGTCCGAAGCTGGCCAAACGATCGGGCATCACCCAGATACGCATGCCATAATAACGGCTTCCCCGGTTGGATACACGCCCCACACCCGGAATGCGCCGAAGTACATCCAACACATTAATGGTGGCAAAGTTACTCAGGTAGATCTCATCGAATTTGGGATCATCCGACACCAGACAAATCGTCATTAACTGACTGGCCGATTGCTTTTCGACCGACATACCGTTTTGCACCACCTCGGCCGGCAAGCGTGACTCGGCCAGTTTCACACGGTTTTGTATCTCCACCGCGGCCAAATCAGGATCAACCCCCACATCGAAAGTAACATTGATATTTACACCCCCCGAGTTAGAACTGCTCGACTCCATGTAAAGCATGCCCGGTGTACCATTCAGCTCCTGCTCGATGGGCGTGGCAACGGCTTGCGACACAGTGGTAGCGCTGGCTCCGGGATAGGAACCACTGATTTTTACTACCGGCGGTGTGATCTTCGGATATTGATCGATGGGCAAGAATAACAAACCAATAAATCCAAGCAGCACAATCAGTATGGATATAACCGATGAAAAAACCGGTCTTTCAATAAAAAATCCTGGCTTCATAGGTCTATTGTTTACCTGGGTTAACATTAAGTTCGGAAGCCGCTACGGATTTAACACGGATGCCCGGACTCAGTTTGTGCTGTCCCTCGGTAATCACCTGCTCGTTTGCTCCTAAGCCCCGTTCAATAACAATCTCATTATCGCGCTCGGGACCCGTCTCCACAAAGCGCTTCTCTGCTACACTATCGCGGCGCATCACATACACAAAGCTGCCGCCCTTTTCAATAATCAATGATTTGCGGGGCACCACAATGGCTTTTTCCAACACATCCAACAGAAACTTGACCTTGGTAAACTGACCGGGCAACAACACCTGGTCGGGATTGGCCAGCTCGGCTCGCACACCAAAAGTTCCGGTTTTAGGATCCACCTGCGGGTCGGCAAAATCAACAATGCCTTCCTTCGGATATACACTATTATCGGCCAGTGTTACCCGCACGGTAGGCTGCCATGAACGCGTACTGTCCGTCTGCCCTATGTTTACATTGCGCTCGCGGCTACGCAGATAGTCCAGTGCCGTCATCTTAAAATCCACCAGCACAGTATCGCTCTGCACCACTGTGGCAAGCAGGGAACTATTGCCCGGGCTCACGAGGGCTCCTATATCCACATAACGCTCGCTGATAATGCCGTCGAGGGGCGAGCGCACCCGTGTAAAATCAAACTCCAATTGGTATTGCGCCCTGTCAGCTTTGCTCATAGCCACATTGGCTTCAGCACTTTCGTAGGCGGCCACGGCATTGTCCAGATCGAGGCGGCTGGCTGCATTTTGTTCATACAAGGGCTGCAAGCGTTCCAAGTCACGCTGTGCCTTGTTAAAGGCAGCTATGTCGCGCTTAAGCTGTGCCTCGGCCTTATCCAGCCGCGCCTTATACTGCGACTGATCAATCAGGAACAAGACCTCATCCTGGCCCACTCGCTTGCCTTCCTCAAACATCATTTTCTGAAGATAACCTTCCACACGGGCACGCACCTCTACATAGCGATAGGCACGTATACGCCCAACATACTCTCCGTACAGTTTTACATCTTCTTGAATCGCCGGCTCCACAACAACAGCCGCATAATCAGGGGTTCTCTCTTTTTTACAGGCTAGCAAACTCACCAAGCCGAACAATAGCAACAAGAATTTTCTTAGCATCATTACATTCAGGGTATCAAGGGTTCAGCTTATAAAAATAACATTTTGTGGATTAAAGCGTCATGTTTTTTCCTCTTTATCAAATATTTTGATAGATTAAAGTCTGAAGAAACCCATGATACTGATTATCTCACGACGAATTTCACACAGCAGTTAAAAGAAAATATTATCAAATGAAAGTATTAATTTTTTACACAAGCAACTTTGCCTATACACCGGCTGCCAAAAACCTGGATGAGGCACCCAACCCCGGTCTGCCACAGTCGTTCAACAACTGCCTGCTGGCCTGTATACAAGTGGAAGCACAGGATGAAGAGAAAGGCTTGAGAAGTCGTGAGAAAAAGCTAGCCAACCACCTAAAATGGGCAGCTAGAAAAAATAACACGGAAAAGATTGTACTTCACTCCTTTGCCCATCTGTCGGACTCCAAGGCCACTGCCCAATTCACCAAAGAGGTGTTTGATGCTGCACAAGCAAGGCTTGAGAATGCGGATTACGAGATTGCCCAAACGCCTTTCGGCTATTTTTTGGATCTGAAGATTGATGCCCCGGGCTTCTCGCTGGCACGCATTTGGGGCGACTTGTAGCTTGCGTTTATAAGGGGTGAGAGGTGTGTAATGAGTGGTGAGATTGATTTACAAAATGTTAATCTTCTCGTAAAAAACTTTATGCATTGAGGGTTTACCTATTTATCGTATCAAAAGAAGCAACTTATCGGATGAGTCTTGGTTTAATGCAATACTCATCCGATAAGTAATTAGCTTGCTCAATTCAGCCTTTTCATTTTCTTACTACGACTACTGCTCGTCTTTCGTGCTGATAAGTACAACGCCATTCTTCCCTTCCTCTCCATAGATTTGAATGGCCTTTTCACGTTTTAGAATGGAGATGGACTTAATGTCCTCTCGATCAAGGTGAAGTCCGTCCTGCTTCTTGCCATTGACAATGTACAAGGGCGATTCACCACTCTCATCCTCAATGGTTAAATTCAATTCTGTCATCTTCACCTTACCCGTTGATTGAAACAAGGGCTTTGCGGCAGCCATAGCGGCAGAATATGCACCGGCCTTAGTAGTAACCATAATAACACCATTGGGTGCCTTCTCTCCATTTTGGTCAATGGCGGCCTCTCCCTTCATCACATAAACGCTACTTATCTCATCGGAGTTGATCTCATTGATATTGCCATGAAATTCCTTTCCATCCAAAATAATCCGAGGTTTTTTGTCAGCGGAAGCTCCTTTAATCAATACATTATCAAGCGTCTGATCACTGTGCGAGTTCTGTTTACTTATTGCCGGTTTATTCATTGTTCCATAACCTAGAACAACCAACTCCTCGGCCTTTTTTGCCGCTTTCGTCTCAATCAAAACAACACCATTTTTACCCTCTTCACCATACTTATCAAGCGCCATCTCTCCTTTAATGACACTTACTTTATCTATATTTTCCGCATTAACATTGGCTTCTTTTTGCTTACGACCATCAACAATAAACAAGGGTGATTCGCCATTGGAGTCAGTTATGCTTAAATCAGAAATACTTACCTGAGACTTACCTGAAGATTGGAATATCACTTTCTCCTCATTACCTTTTGAGGTTAATAATTCGGTACTATTCTTCAACACATCACCATATAGGGCTGTCACTTCCGGTTCAATTAAAGCGGAATGACCAGTGTCTTCCTTAAGACCTGATTTAGTAGTTATTTCAAATGCTCCATCTTTGGCTTTCTCACCATATTTTTTCGTAGCAGCATCTCCTTTTAAAACATTTACCTTCGCTATATCGCTTGGTGAAATATCATTTATAGCTCCGGAATATGCCTTACCATCAACAATATATAGCGATGGCTTTGGATTTTTAGAACCAATTACGGATGAGCGCTTTAAGGTTTCAATAAAACGCTTCGTATGAATAATAAAAGCGCCGTTTTCTGTCGTCACATCAAGTGTTTTCACATGTAATCCGGCCGGACTTTTACCAATGGCTCCAACATCACTTAAGTCAAGCGCCGCAATTTCTTCCCAAGTCGATAACTTTCCATCTAAAACAAACTCAGGCCGATTCGTAGCAGGGCCATCCAATTCAATATGACCACCACTTGCCAATAAGGTAAACGCTTCACCTTTAGAATTTACCAATTGCGTCTTTCGTCCTTCCCACATAGAAGAAACCTCCTCGTTTTGCCCTTTACTACACTTCTGGAGCATAAACTCAAAATCCACTTGCAACAACTTACCCTTTAAGGCCACATCTGTTACTTCAGGCATAGCTTCCACAACCCGCTTAACTTCATTTTTAAGAAGCTGTAAATGTTCATCTTTTGACCGATCTCCCATTTGCTTTTGTCCTTCGGTGGCAGCATAGCCCACCACAACCACTTTATCCAGTTGGGTAGCAGCAGTATTTGAGCCAATTGATACATCACTCACTTTACCTTTTTTATCTACTTTAAAATTAACAGTAACGATACCTTGAGTGCCTGCTTCCTGAGCTTTAACAGGATATTTTATATTCATGGCAAAATATCTTCTTAAACTCAGTGCATCGCTTATTTCAAGCCTATCAACAGGCTTAACAAGCGTTTTATCAGGATTGGTAAAAGCCAACATCGTTGCTACCACAAGCGGCAATACGAGGACACCTTTGACCCATCCTGTTATGGTGTTGGTATGTTTTTTATTCATCATTACGAGTCTTTTTTTAGTTAAACTTTGGTTGAAGTCATTCACCAACTGCATTTGCCTGTGACCTTGCAACAAACTCAATAAAGAATACTGATACTCCATGGGTTCACAAGTGGTATGCACCATCGCGTTGTCAACACAATATTCATGGTTTTGGGCAATTAGCTTACGAAGCCACCACACAAAGGGATTCCACCATTGGATAATCAGCAGCCACTCGGCCAGCGAAATGTCAATTGAATGTAACTGAGCACAGTGATTGCGCTCGTGTTCAAGAATCATCTGCCTATTCGCATCTCTATTCAAATGATGCGGCAGATAAATGGTTCGGAAAAAAGAAAATGGATTCACTCCCTTATCATTCAGCAACACCACATCATAACCTTTATAATACTGATGTTGCCCACTCTTTTTTAATCGATGGATAAAGGCATATCCCCAAATCAAACGAACTACCATTAACAAACTAACAACTGCATAAATGCTCAAACCTATCTGCATCCAGTTAATTGGTTCGGGCACTACTACCGCTTCACCATAAGTAATCGGCACATCCATGGTCAACACCAAGGGCTGAGCCGCCACTTCAGGCTTATAAAACACACTTTTTAACCACACCGGCATCGCCATTAGTGGCACTATCCATGGTACAATTAGGGTGGCCAGCAGCCATGCCCTGTTGCGATTAAAAAAGTGGTCTTTTGCCAGTATGCCTGCAAACAGCAAAACCGAAACAGCGATGATTCCGCCTGTTTTCAGTTGTAGTTCGATAAATGTGTCCATCAGTCCTGCTTTTTCTTTTCAATAATGTCAATCAACTCTTTTAAATCCTCCACATTCAGCTTGTCTTCATTAACAAAGAAGGAAACCACATTTTTGTAGGATGACTCAAAATAATCGGACACCACATTTTTGATAAACAATTTACGATATTCTTCTTTAGTAACCGCCGGGTAATACTCGTGCGAATTACCATAGGAATTATGGGCGACATAGCCCTTTTCCTCCAGTCCGCGAATGATGGTGCTAAAAGTATTATAGTGCGGTTTTGGCTCCGGATGCTTCTTTAGCAAATCCTTTACAAAGCCCTTACCGGCCTCCCACAATATCTTCATCACATCTTCTTCGCGCTTGGTTAATCGTTTTGTAATCATCGTTATTGCATTAATAATAACTATCTATTTCGTTTTATCAACTATTTTTTTCGTTAATAAACGAGATTTTTAGTTTTAGGAATACAAAGACTCGTTCTGTATTTCAAAGTTCATTAGCCCAACAAGGCTTTCAACTCTGCCAACTGATTGATCGATAATTCACATTTATCTTTCAGTAAAGTTGTTAACACCGTCATTTTAGCGGCATTCTCCAATACTTCAATGCGGTCAAAAGCCTCCATCAAATTGCTGCCAACCGCCAAAACACCATGATTGGCCATAATAATGACATTAGCCGCCTTACTTGCATCCGCCACATTAGCCGCCAATTGTTCTGAGCCGGGAGCAGCATAAGCCGCCTTACATGGCACCCCTAAAATGACATGGGCTTCTGCGAGCAAATTCGTATTAAGCGACTGCTCAATAACAGCAAACAAGCTTCCCATCGGGGCATGGGCGTGTACTATGGCTTTCACATCGGGGCGGGCACGGTACACGGCAAGGTGCATACCTGTTTCCATACTAACGGTTAGCCCTTCATCTTTACACTGCCCGTCCGCCCCCACAATGGCAACATGGGCAGCTTTTATTCGGCCCTTATCGCTCGCCGAAGCTGTTATGGCAATTAACGATTCATCGATACGCAAACTTATATTACCGCCCAAAGTAGTAGTCAGCCCTTTCTTATACAAGCGACGCATCCAGGCGGCTACTTCTTTTTTACACTTTATATACGCTTCTTTGTGCATGGAAATTTGTTTTGATTGAATATTGATACATGCTGCTATGCCAGAAATAATCATCGAAAAAGGATTAACCGACACAGGCTGATGCAATTTCGTAAATAATACAGACTTAAGATTCTTTTATTGAAGGATAAGCAGGGAAAAAATATATTTTTGTAAGCCATGACTAATAAAACTGCACGCACATATCTCATTTCTGCGCTGCTATGGTTGCTACCTTTTTGCGTGGCAGCACAGGACAACAGCGCCCTGAAAATGGCTAAACCCAAGGCCGGTGAAGGCATGTATAGCTTTTTGGTTCGTCATAACCTATCACCCAAAGAGCATCGACAAGTCTTTATTGAGTTAAACGAAGGTAAATTTGGCAAAAACGATGCACTACTGGCGCATCACAGCTACCTACTACCTACTGTAAACACAGAACTTTACGAACCTTTATTTGGCAAAGAGCGCGAACGCTTTCCCCTGGAGTCAAGCTCTCTTAAGGGAGCTGCATTCTACCTTGTGGCCGGCCATGGCGGTCCCGACCCCGGTGCCATCGGACAGTATGGAGAGCATGCACTGCACGAGGATGAATACGCCTACGACATAACGCTACGACTAGCCAAGAAACTGATGGAAAACGGCGCTAAGGTGCATTTGATTATCAAAGATGAAGATGATGGCATACGCGATGGTCAAATATTGCGCTACGATAATCATGAAACCTGCGGAAAGCAGACCATACCCCTGGAGCAAATCGACCGTTTACAGCAACGAACACGCGAGGTTAACAAATGCTATCGGCAAGATAGCGAAGCCTACAGACGATGCCTGATTATCCATCTCGACAGCCGCAGTAAGCGCAAGCAGATCGACGTATTCTTCTATCATCATAAAAAAAGCAGAAGTGGCAGAAAGCTGGCGCATGAACTGCGTAGCACCTTCGACAGCAAATACAATGAACATCAGCCTTCGCGCGGCTTCTCCGGCACGGTAAGCGACCGCAACCTGTACCTTTTGCGCAACACTACACCGGTATCGGTATTTATAGAGCTGGGTAATATCCAAAACTACCGCGATCAGCAGCGCTTTGTAAAGGCTGACAACCGACAGGCACTGGCCAATTGGCTTTACGATGGAATAAAGAAAGATTTTGAAAGGAACAGTAAGAAATAATCCTTATTTTTGCCTTTCATTTTATTATACGATCACTAACGTACAAATACAAAACAGATGAAACCAACACTTTTGATTTTAGCAGCAGGCATGGGAAGTCGTTACGGCGGACTGAAACAGATGGATGAGCTGGGTCCGCATGGAGAATCAATTATTGACTACTCGGTGTATGATGCCATTGAGGCTGGCTTTGAAAAAGTTGTTTTCGTGATTCGCGAGGACTTTGCAGAAGCTTTTAAAGCGCGTTTTGAACCCCGCCTGGCCGGTAAAATTAAAACCGAGTACGTTTATCAGGATTTGAACAAGCTACCCGCGGGCTTTAACGTGCCAGAGGGTCGCGAGAAACCCTGGGGTACGGGGCACGCCATCCTAATGGCCAAAGATGCGATTAAAGAACCTTTTGCCATCATCAACGCAGATGACTTCTACGGACGCGAAGCCTACAAGCAAGTGGTTGACTTCATGAATACAAGCAAGAGTGCCAGTGAATATGCCATGGTGGGTTACGCCCTGAAAAACACCCTTTCGGAACATGGTACCGTGTCGCGCGGCGTATGCGAAACCAACGCCGATGACTTGCTACGCAAGGTGGTGGAACGCACTAAGATAGGCTGTGAAGGTGATAAAATATTTTTCTACGAAGGTGATGAGAAAACAGAACTAACAGGTAACGAAGCTGTATCGATGAACTTCTGGGCCTTTAAACCTGAATATTTCCAGCATCTGGAAAGTGCTTTTGTGGATTTTCTGAAGGAAAAAGGTCAGGAAATGAAATCGGAGTTTTACTTTAACTCGGTAGCCGATGCTATGATTCAAAAAGGCGAAGCCACCACCAAAGTGATACGCACCGATGCCAAATGGTTTGGCGTTACCTATAAAGAAGATAAGCCCATGGTGCAAGACAAGCTTAACAAGCTGATTGCCGATGGCATCTACCCTGAAAAACTTTGGTAGATAAGTAGCCTCACGCTAAGATCGCTAAGATATTCGCCAAGTACGCAAGAACAATCCTTTGTGTACTTGGCGTTTTTTTTACTGTGCGGGTTTTTTGTTTCCACTTTGCAATTTAGAGCTTCTCAAACAAAAGACCTACGGTTCTGCATCAACTATAGTGACAATGATTTTCTATACCGAAAAGATTCAATCCTTGAATTCAATCGCCTCGCATAAGCCATAAAATTTTGCTGAAATAATCAGAAAAAAAACATAAATTGTATCATAAAAATGAAAAAACTCCTATCCTTCACCTTTCTACTCATTGCCTATACAGTAGCTGCTCAAACACCCCGCGGAAAAGTTATTGAAGGCCATAACCTGGCCAGTAAAATAACGGGCTACGATGTTCATTACTCCATCTATCTGCCACCTTGCTACGACACATCGGAACGCGCCTACCCCGTTCTCTACCTCCTGCATGGCTATAGCGACAATGAAACGGCATGGGTACAGTTTGGGGAGGTGAACCGAATTGCCGATAAAGCCATAGAGGAAGGACAGATTCCACCCATGATTATTGTGATGCCCGATGCCAAGGTAAGCTGGTATGTTAACAAATTTGACGGTACCGATCCTTATGAAGATATGTTCTTTCAAGAGTTCATTCCCCAGATTGAAGGACGCTATCGCATTCGACAAAATCGCCAGTTCAGAGCTATTGCTGGGCTTTCCATGGGAGGCCACGGTGCCTTGCTATATGCCATTAAGCACCCCGATGTGTTGGGAGCCTGTGCTGTCTTCAGTGCCGCCGTTTACACCGATGCAGAAATGAAAGAACACCTGAGCGATGGTTACAAAGAGTGGTTTGCCCCCATTTATGGTTCCTTAAATGATAAGGGCGAGCTACCCCGGCACTGGCTGGATAATAACGTGCTGAACCTACTAAAAAATGGAGAACTGGAAAAAATTAAAACCGTTCAGTATTATATCGACTGTGGTGATGATGACTTTCTGTACCGGGGCAATGCAGCCCTTCATGTAACGATGCGCAATTTAGGCATTCAGCACGAGTACCGCATCCGCGATGGCGCCCACAACTGGAGCTATTGGCGCAACAATATCATTCACGGCCTCCACTTTGTTGGCAATGTGTTTCACCGCAGATAGTCTGCGCTTACCCTTTGTTTTTCACAAGGATAAAGAATATCTTTATTGCTCAGTAAGCTACATGTCCCCATTTATTAGCTTTCTGCTCTTCAGGGCAAAGCAGCAGCAGCCTAGCTTATCCTGGATGACAATAACCTCATTATCTACAAACCCTTGGATGGGACAATCGATTGACAGCGATTACCCCGCCCAGCAATCTTTGAAAATGAAAACAAATATTAACCGACGAGATTTCTTGAAAGCCGGTACAGTAACAGCCATTGGAGCTGCCGTACTGCCGCATGCTCTCACTGCTTGCAGCACCACACCGGCTAAAATTGGAAGCAACATGACAATTCACGACTATTTAGAACATTTTGGAGTTAGCGAAGCTTTGATTCAACAAATTATTGCCGAAGGACTTGCCAAGGGCGGTGATTACTGCGATGTGTTTTTTCAGCACAGCATCGCCAACTACATTGGCCTTGAGGACAATGCTGTTAACCGTGCCTATTCCGATGTTAGCTTTGGTGTGGGCATCCGGGTCCTAAAAGGTGACCAAACAGGCTATTCCTTCAGCGAGGAGGTAAGTGCGGAAGCCATGAAATCGGCAGCACGCACGGCAGCCAGTATTGCCAACAGTGGCACTACAAAAGCAACCGTGGCCTTTACAACACCCAAACTACCCAGTTACTACAAAATAAATACGCCCTGGGAAAAGGTTTCCATCAACGAAAAAATTCCCTACCTCCAACAGGTCAACGAAAAAGTATTTTCCTTGGATGGACGTGTCATCAAATCTAATGTGTGGTTTAACGATGAGACCTCGTATGTGCTCTTTGCCAACTCCGAGGGACGCCTCACCTGTGATTATCAGCCCATGGCACAACTGTCGGTGAGTGTTACCGCTGAGCAGAATGGCCAAAAAGAACAAAATTACTTCGATTACTCAGGACGCCGCGGCATTGAGTTCTTTACTCCCGAAGCCATAAACACGCTGGCCACCGAAGCGGTAAAACGTACTGTATCGCTCTTCGATGCCGTGAAACCCAAAGCCGGTGAGTTACCCGTAGTGTTGGCAGCCGGTAGCTCGGGCATCCTGCTCCACGAAGCCATTGGGCATGGCATGGAGGCTGATTTTAACCGCAAAGGCACTTCCATCTTTAGCGATAAGATGGGTAAGCAGGTGGCCAAAGATTTTGTGAGCATTGTGGATGATGGCACCAACCCCAACATCCGTGGTTCTATCAATGTGGATGATGAGGGCAACGACACGCAAAAAACCTACCTGGTAGAAGGCGGCACCATGGCCTCGTACCTGCACGACCGCATCAGCGCCAAACACTATGGGGTGAAACCCACCGGCAACGGACGCCGCGAATCGTTCCGCCACATGCCCATGCCCCGTATGCGCAATACCTACATGGAAAATGGTCCCCATAAAAAAGATGAGATTATTGAAAGTGTGAAGTATGGAGTGTATGCCGAGTCGTTCTCCAACGGACAGGTGATGATCGGCGCCGGCGATTTTACTTTCTACGTAAAGTCGGGCTATCTCATTGAAGACGGTAAGCTTACCCGCCCCATCAAAGACATCAACATCATTGGTAATGGCCCCAAAGTGCTGGCTGACATTGAAATGGTGGCCGATGACCTGAAGATGGCCGAGGGTGGCTGGACCTGCGGTAAAAACGGACAAGGCGTACCCGTATCGCAGGGCTTACCCACCGTTAAGGTATCGAAAATAACCGTTGGCGGTGTGAATGCTTAATCTGTCTAACCCGAAAAACAATTAAAAATGAACAATAAAGAACGACAAGAACTGGCATTGTGGGCGGTAGAATACGCCCAAAAGAAAGGCGCCAGCCAGGTGGCAGCATCCATCAGTAAAGCACGCGAATCGGAGGTGGAAGTAAGGGAACAAAAAATCGAAGTCATCAAAGAATCAACCACCAACGGACTGTCACTCAGCATATATCGCGATCGTAAATATTCCAATCACTCCACCAATAACCTGGATAAAAAAGAGCTGGAACGATTCATTAGCGAGGCCGTTGCCTCTACTCAATACCTAAGTGCCGATGAATACCGTGCCTTGCCCGATGCCGCACTATATCCCACTGACTTAAGCCGAGATCTACAGATGCTAGATCCGGGCTTTGAAAAGGTTACACCGGAGCAAAAAATTGAGATAGCCAAAACCATTGAGCAAAGCGCCCTGGCACAGAGCGACAAGATTATTTCGGCCACCGGTGGATATTGGGACAGTCAATCCGAGCAGGTGCTGGTGCACAGCAACGGTCTGATGGCGGAAAAAACATCCACCTTCTTTGGAGCATCGGGCTCAGTAACCGTTAAAGATGGTGATGCACGCCCCAGTGGCGGTGATTGGGCCGGCGGCCGCTTCTTCAAAGACATCCCTTCCGTGGAATCCATTGGACAACAAGCTGCAGAGATGGCACTCCGCAAAATAGGCCAGACAAAAATAGCATCGGGCAAATACGATATGCTCATTGAAAACCGTACAGCAGGGCGTTTGCTTTATATGTTTATGGGTCCCATGTCGGCCCGCGCCTTACAGCAAAAAAGCTCCTATCTGGAGGGTAAGCTGGGGCAGCAAATCGCCTCGCCCGCCCTCACCCTTATCGATGACCCCTTCATTCCAGGAGGTTTTGCATCACGCCTCTACGATGGTCAGGGTATTGCCGCCAGAGAACGTGTGATGATTGAAAAAGGTGTTCTAAAAGATTATTACATCGATAATTATTATGGCCGTAAGCTGGGCATGACACCCAATGGCGGCTCTACCTCTAACATCCGCTTCCAGTTGGGCAACAGAGGGTTTAATGAGATGGTTAAAGAGGTGAAGTCAGGTATTTTTGTAACGGCCTTTAATGGAGGCAATGCCAACGCAACCACCGGGGATTTTTCCTATGGCGTGTCCGGCTTCCTCATTGAAGACGGGAAAGTGGTGAAACCTGTGAATGAGATGAATATCTCGGGTAACGCAAATAGCTTCTGGCAACAGCTGAGTGAGTTGGGCAACGATCCCTACGCTTATTCAAGCGTGCTGAGTCCAACGCTTCTTTTTAAGGATATTGACTTTAGCGGTTTGTAAAAAAAAAGAGGTCAGTAGCGATAAATGAGTTATGACTTCTATGACATAAGGAATAGGCTGTCAATTTTGGCAGCTTATTTTTTGCATCTAATCCTAATTTCAGATATTAAGGTATTTTTATATTTTTGCAACCTAATCATAGAATTATGGATCCCAACAGCAGCAAGAAACACCTGATTAACCGACTGAGTCCCCAACAATTAAAAGAGCGTTTGGCCAATGAGACATTTTCACGTACCACGGTCTCCTTTTACCGTTACGTGCTCATTGATGATCCTGCCGCTATGCGCGATCAGCTCTACTATCAGTGGGATCGCCTTGGATGCTATGGGCGCATCTACCTGGCCAAAGAGGGCATCAATGCACAAATGAGTGTGCCTGATCATCACTGGCACGACTTTAAAGAAGCACTCTATGCCCTACCCGAATTCAAAGACGTACCCTTTAAAATTGCAGTGGAAGATAATGGACAGTCCTTTCTGAAGCTACAGGTAAAAGTGCGCCGGCAGATTGTGGCTGACGGCCTCTCGCCCAAAGAGTATGACGTGAGCAATGTGGGACAACATCTAACGGCTCAACAATGGAACCGCGCCATGGAAGAGGGTGCTGTGGTGGTGGATATGCGCAACCACTACGAGAGTGAGATTGGTCATTTTGCAGGTGCCGTTCTACCTCAGTCCGACACTTTTAAAGAAGAGCTACCCGAAGTGATTGAGAGACTGAAAGATCAGAAAGATAAAAAGATACTACTGTACTGCACGGGCGGGGTGCGCTGCGAAAAAACAAGCGCCTACCTGAAACATCACGGCTTTACCGATGTCAATCAGCTACTGGGCGGCATCATCGATTACTCCCGTCAGGTGGAAACAGATAAGCTGGAGAATAAGTTTGTGGGCAAGAACTTTGTGTTCGACAAGCGCCTGGGCGAGCGCATCAGTAATCACATTATCAGCCACTGCCATCAGTGCGGGGCGGTGTGCGACACACATACCAACTGTGCCAATGCACGCTGCAACCTGCTTTTTATCCAATGCAGCAGCTGCCGCGAGAAATACAATGCCTGTTGCGGCAACGATTGCCAAAGTTATCTGCTTGCCGATGCAGATCAAAGAAAACTACTCGACCAGCAATTAAGCTTCAAAGGCGGTAAACGTTTTCATACACATTCAAAAACAGCAAGGACATAAATTGCCTTGCATGAAAAACCATCAGCTGAAAAAATACAGTTTTAGCAGCACTTACATTTTGTTTGGCAGCACCGGGCAGAATGATTATTTTGCCGCTTCACAACACGTAACTACTTATGAAGATAATATCATGGAACGTTAATGGCATACGCGCCGTTATGAAAAAAAAATTTGCGGACTCATTCAAGCAGATGGATGCCGACATTGTTTGCCTTCAGGAAACTAAAGCACAAGACGAACAGGTAGCAGAGGCATTAGCCGATTTTAGCGAGTATCATATCGTGTCTAATTCTGCTGTTAAAAAAGGCTATTCCGGAACCGCCATCATCAGCAAACAAAAGCCACTGAGCGTGACGAAAGATATGGGCATTGAGGAGCACGACCAAGAAGGCCGTGTGCTGTGTGCCGAGTACGATAATTTCTACCTGGTAACGGTATATGTGCCCAACTCAGGCAGTGAGCTAAAGCGCCTGAGTTATCGCCAAAGCTGGGACAAAGACTTTTTTGACTACCTGAAACAACTGGAAGAGAAGAAACCGGTATTGGTCTGTGGCGATTTTAACGTGGCACATACCGATATTGACCTGGCTCGCCCCAAGCCCAACTATAACAAATCGGCTGGCTTTATGCAGGAGGAGATTGATGGCATGGATCGTTTCACACAGGGTGGCTTCAAAGATACCTTCCGACACTTCCATCCCACCGCTACCAATCAGTACTCATGGTGGAGCTATCGTGCCGGTGCCCGCGGCAAGAATGTAGGTTGGAGAATCGACTATTTCCTGGCCAGCGAAAGCCTGCTGCCCCATTTGAAAGACGCTTTCATACTGCAAGATATCATGGGCTCCGATCACTGTCCGGTTGGCGTTGAGCTATAGTGTACAGGTATATTAAGTTTATAAACAACAAAAACACTGACAATCAAAAACAATAAGAGTTCTTGCTAAGCACGCAAAGATTAAATGCGCCAGGCATGCAAAAAATATAGACATGCAAATTAATGCTATATGCGAACTTGGCACAGTGCTTTGCGTTTTTTAGATGAAACAATTTTATGAGCATTCTTTTATCGAACCCATAATTACCTTAAAGCCTTTGCTAACTCATCGCACACCGCCAGTTTACCATCAACAAGTGTAGTAGTGGTTACCGTTCCTTTCAGGCACAGCTTCTCATCGGGAAGACGATAGATATCCTGATAAAACATATATTTAATGCCTTTGTGCTCCACACGTGTGCGCACCACAAAGCCATCGTTGCTCTTAAGCGGCGTTTTATAGGCCAGATCAATGCGAGCCACCACCGCCACAATACCACGGTCGTAAAGGTCTTTAAAATTAACCCCCACGGAATTAAGGAACTCATGGCGGGCATGCTCAAGGTAATTCTGATATACCGAATTATTCACAATGCCCTGTAAATCACATTCGTAATCGCGCACTTTAAATTCCAGTTCGTGTTTATATGTTGGCTGCATAGCTTTGTTCTTTTAGTTGCGAAAATAGAAATAAAAAAGGGCATCCGAAACGAACACCCTTGAAACAATTCTTATGAGCAGTGACTATGCACAATCAGTCACCTTAGTTATCCTTATCTTTTTGCTTAAACTTAAACAGCTGATACATTTTTTCGAACACCTCCGTATTATTGTAGGTGCCAATAAACTCCTCAGCACCGGCACCAAAAGCAAATACAGGAACCATCACGGCCGTGTGATGCCCCGTGGTAAAGGCCGACTTCACATAGCCCTCGGCAGGATTCCCATCATTGATGGTCATACCGCCGGTCTCGTGGTCGGCAGTTACCACCACGAGCGTGCGTCGATCTTTGGCGGCAAAGGCCAATGCCTTGGCCAGTGCTTTGTCCATATCCAGCACTTCACCTGTTACATAGGAAGCATCATTCTGGTGGCCGCCCCAATCAATCTGACTGCCTTCTACCATCAGAAAAAAACCTTTGCTATCGGCATTGCTCAATACCTCAATGGCCTTGGAAGTTGACTTGGTGAGCATTTCGCCACGATCGCGGTAGCCGGGATTGTGACCAACAGCCGTTAGCACGGCTAGCTTGCCTTCGCGCACCTCATCTACCTCATCAATATCATAGCCCACCTGATAACCTTTCTCATTCAGTTCGAGTACCAGATTACGACCATCCGCCCGTTTGGTGAAAAAATCGGCACCTCCACCAATAAACACATCAATATCAGTATTCAAAAAGTCAGCAGCTATCTCTTCATACATGCTCCGCTTGGGCTGATGAGCTATAAAAGAAGCGGGCGTGGCATGCGTAATGGCCGAGGTAGAAACTAATCCGGTGGCTTTGCCATTGCGCTCGGCATACTCCAATATGGTAGTTAGTTTATTACCATCCTCATCCACTCCAATGGCTCCATTATAGGTTCTCTTCCCCGTTGAAAGAGCCGTTCCTCCAGCTGCCGAATCGGTTACATATCGATTGGCACTTTGGGTCTTACTAAATCCGATGTATGGCATTTGCTCCAGATTAAGGCTCCCGTTAACCGTTATTCCGGAAAATACCTGAGCTACCCCCATACCATCACCAATAAAGAATATAATATTCTTGGGTCGTTTCTTAAAGCGTATATCATCATAGTCAATACTCAGTACCTCATGTTTGGCTTCGGCAGTATATTCATATTTTTCATGAAGATCTTTATAATCTTCCTGCGCCACCGCTCCAAAAGAGCAGCTAATTATTAAGCCTAAAGTTATACTTGCTATTTTTCTCATCGTCATGTAAAGTTTATTATTAAGGCAGCCCTTCGGTTACCATTTTTTCCACTATTTAGAAAAAAGTCATCTAAACAAATAAAATTCAATAAGAAAAACAACACGTAGGCTGGTTTGTTTATAAAAATTAAGCCAATTTCAGGCCTTCAATTAAAAGATGCACAGCATGGATAAAACAAAAATATTATTTGTATGCCTGGGTAATATCTGCCGAAGCCCCAGTGCCGAAGCGGTAATGAAGTCCATCCTTGAGCAGCAGGGACTGAGTGATCAGTATGAAATAGACTCGGCGGGCATCACCGCTTACCATGCCGGCGAACCGGCCGATCAGCGTATGCAGCGGCATGCGGTCAACCGGGGAATTACACTAAGTAGTATCAGCCGCCCTGTAAAAAGCCCTGACGATTTCAGGCATTTTGATTACATCATTGGTATGGATGATCAGAATATGGACGACCTCCTTCTGCGATGCCCGGATGAGACAAACGCTGCCAAAATACATAAGATGACTAACTTCTGTAAACAGCACACGCATGATTCAGTACCTGATCCCTATTACGGCGGGGCGGCCGGGTTCGAGCTCGTACTGGATTTGCTGGAAGACGCCTGCGAAGGCTTGTTAAATCATATACAGCGTAATGAGCAACAAAAGCATTAAGCACATTGAAGCCGCGCTACAATGCAGCATCACCCATCAGCAAGCGGTGGGGGGTGGCTGCATTGCGCAATCAAGCCTTCTAACTGCCGATGATGGGCGCCGTTTCTTTTTAAAGGAAGGTGGCCCGCACAAAGCCTTTATAAAAGAGGCCAACGGCCTGAAAGAACTCAGCAAAGCAGGGGCAATAAGGGTACCGAAGGTGTTGCTGGAACATGATGATTTCCTCTTGCTGGAACCCATTGAAACAGGCCCTAAGAAGGCTGATTTTTTCGCCACTTTCGGCCGCCATTTCGCACAACTCCACAAGCAGCAAGGCAGTCATTTTGGTTTCTATGAAGACAATTACATTGGGGCCACACCACAAATCAATACTCCTTCCAACAGCTGGACAGATTTTTACTTCACACATCGATTGCTTTACCAATACCGTTTGGCAGAGCAAAATGGCTACGCTGACGAACCCCTTAAAAAGGCTTTTAATAATATTGAAAAGCGCCTTTCAACCATTCTTGAAGGCAGCCAAGAGCCCCCTTGCCTTTTACACGGCGATTTATGGGGCGGTAATTACCTGGTGGATGTCTGGGGTGAACCAGTACTCATCGATCCGGCCGTGTATTATGGTCACCGTGAAGCCGACCTGGCCATGACACGACTTTTTGGCGGCTTTGAGGCTACTTTTTACAAAAGTTATCAAGACTTTTATCCACTACCCGACGGGTATGAATACCGGGAGAACATCTATCGCCTATATCATATCTTAAACCATCTTAACCTGTTTGGGACAGGCTATAAAGCAGAAGCCATCTCACTCATGAATAGCTACTTATAGGAATTAACATCAAACATTATCCTCATTGCAGTTTTCGTTCATTACGTGTATGTGCTCCTTACAAAAACGACTCCGGAGAATGCGCCGCAAGCGATCGCTGTAATAAGTTTGCCACGACGACTCCATAACCGGCCCAAGTGTTTTCAATGCCACCTTGAAATTATTAAGAGGTTCTTTGGTGCGCAGCGCTTTTACCAGACAAAGACTATCAACCCGTTCCTGCTCTAAAGAAAAATCCATCATCAGGTTATAAATCTCACGCGATGAAAGTGGTTCCACCTGATAGTAGTCGTTGGGATTTTGCTCTACCTCTTCCATGAGCAAATCATAATCATCGGTTAAATCCATAAAATCAGTCGTTTCCAAACCTGATGGAAGTGCTACTATCCGACTGTTTGAGCGTTGAATGTAAACCATAAATTCATCTGCCATCAACGCCATCACGCGCTCTATAAGTTCTGATGTATTTCTCATAAATCTATCATTTAACATTCCACATTACACGGTGCATAGCATATTCTTAAAAGTTATCTAAAGGGGAATTACACCATACAACTATGCGTTACTAAATTAGTACTTTCCCCCCACCTGAACAAGCCAAAAGGATAGAAGGAAATAACCATCCATTAATGCAGGGATACCAACAGATTTACCCCGTGCCTCATTGCCTATATTTCGACCAAAAAACATGGATAATTGAAAAAAGATAAATAATGTGATCAGTATTTTTAATGATTTTTATTAATTTAAACTTCTTTTAACCAAAATACATTACCCAAAACAAAACCATACGAGAAATGCTCGTACTACAAACCATTGATATTGACCGTTTAAAGTCAGGGGACGAGCAAGCTTTTGAGGTTCTCTATAAAGCTTCTTTCAATGCCCTGTTTTTTTTCGCCATTCAGTATGTTAACAGCGACGCCGAGGCTGAAAACCTGGTGCAGGAAACATTTTTGGCGTTGTGGACCAACAAAGAAAATCTGTCATGTGTAAATACAGCAAGTATCAAATCATGGCTATACACAAGCCTGAAAAATAAATGCATTAATCACCTTGAAAGAGAGAATACGAAAAGGCATTACACTGAGTACCAGATTCGGCAAAATCAGATACACATCGAAGTATTGGATCAGCTTGACTTATCAGATGTTGCCTTCGATGAAATTCAGCACCTGCTAAAGAAAAGCCTGGAACAGATGCCTTCTCAATGCCGAAAAGTTTTTGAACTCAGTCGCTTTCAGGGACTAAGAAATAAGGCCATAGCAAAGCAACTTAACATATCGGTAAAAGCAGTGGAGGCGAATATAACACGCGCCCTCAAATTACTTCGTGTGCAGCTGAAAGACTATATTGATGTCTGCTGCTTATTGGGTGTTTTCTCTAATTTTTTTTAATACCGTATAGGGTATTCTTCTCTACTTCTGTCTTATAGTAAGAAGAAGAGAAAAAACCATGGACACAGTAAAAACTTGGAAATTAATTACAAATCAGCTTTCACCTAAGGAGGCGCAGGAAACATGGGCGCAAATTATGCGTTCGCCTGAAGACCTGGCCGCCTATAAAAAACTAAAGGCACAGTGGTCGCTCACCGAAGGGCAGCAACTGATAGACAATGATGGAATAGAGCAAAAGCTAAAGGAGTTCAAACTACACTACCGCAAATTATTACCACCACCAACAAAATGGCTCTATTTTAGCCGCTATGCAGCTGTTGCCATCATCCTTTTATCCTCCCTTCTTGTGTGGCAGCAATTCAAGCTACACGATGATAGTCAAATACATTTCAGCCATTTTGAATCGGGCAAAGGCAGCATTAATAAGGTTCTGCTAGCCGATGGTTCGGTGATATGGCTCAATGCCAACTCGCACATTAGCCTGGTCAAACAAAATGAGCACTTACTGGAAATGGATTTAAGTGGTGAAGCCCTGTTTGAAGTTGTGCATAATGAAAATCGACGCTTTATTGTGCATACCCAACAACTAAAAATTGAAGATCTGGGAACCCGCTTTAACATCAGAAGCTACGCAGAAGATCAACAGGTAACGGCCACCCTTATAGAAGGCGAAATTGAAGTTAGTGAGCCTCAATCTAGTCTGCGCGAGATATTGTCACCTGGACAACAGCTTATTTACTCACTTAAAGACAAGCAATACACCCTCAACACGGTGGATACAAGCACTGTTGGCAGATGGAAAGAAGCGAAATTTGAATTTATTGACAAAACCCTGAGGGAAATTGCCCGCGATCTTGAAAACTGGTACGGGGTAAGCATCACCTTTAAAAACAAAGAACTGGAAAAGGAGCGTTTCACGGGCGTGATACAGAAAAGCACGCCGCTTGAAAAAGTGCTGGACATCCTTAGCTATTCATCCGACATTAAATATCATACCAAACAAACACCTAATGGCACAGAGATTATGATCCAATAAAAAAAGCAGCAGTCAGGTGGAAGCGACTACTGCTTAGAATTTAAGAAACTGCGTCAACAGTTTCACAATGTTTAATTGTAACAGTACAAATTTATGAAAAAAATGCAAACCAGACCCTGCCGGGCTTATTCCGGCATTGGGAAAATTTTACGCATCATGAAAATCACCTTCCTTCTTATGGTCGTGTGTGGCTTAACGGTATCGGCAGCAAGCATAAGTCAAACTAAAAAAGTAACACTAACAGTTAAAAATGCCACCTTGCTCGATATCTTTAAAGAGATTGAATCAGCTACTGAGCTGGGTTTTTTGTACAAAAATGATCAGATTGATCAGCGACAAACCTATTCAATAACTGCTGAAGATGAAGAAGTACATAATGTGCTCGACGCCTTGTTGCAAGACACCCAATACCACTTTACCATCATTGAAAACAATGTGGTGATTACTGCTATACCAAAGCAAGCTGTAGCAGCGACGCAACAACAGCTTACCATCAACGGCAAGGTAATTGACGTGAACGGAGACCCCTTGCCCGGCGTGAATGTGTACTCAAAAGCACAACCCCAAAACGGCGTTATCACGGGTATTGATGGTAGCTATACCATCACGGTAGACAATACCAATGCAATACTTACCTTTTCATTCATCGGTTTTGTTTCACAAGATGTACAGGTTGCAGGGCGATCGCAAATCAACATTACCCTGCTGGAAGAACAGGTTGACATCGAAGAAGTAGTCGTAACGGGCTATGGTCAGGTGGCCAAAGAAGCATATACAGGTTCGGCCTCGGTGGTTTCAGCCAGAAAGATTGAAGACCGCCCGGTGGCGAGCTTTCAGGATGTGCTGCGCGGTAACTCGCCGGGCACACTCGTTACCGGTACCGGACAGCCCGGTGTAATGAACAGTATCCGACTGCGGGGTATCAGCTCTATGAATGCCTCCAATGCTCCCCTCTATGTTATTGACGGTGTGATTATGGATGTGGCGAATATGTCGGGTAATTCTGACTACGCCACCAACCCACTCAACTCAATCAATCCTTCCGACATCCAGTCAATGACAGTACTAAAGGATGCTGCCTCGGCTTCTTTGTATGGCTCACGCGGTGCCAACGGGGTAATTGTAATCACCACAAAGCAGGGGCGTAAAATGGATAAACCAAAGTATAGCCTTGATGTACAAGTAGGTGTAGCCCAAATATTTTCAGGAAGTAAGCCCGACCTTGTAAACAAAGATGAGTTTATGGAGCTATGGCTCGAAGGCGAGATGCACTATCAGATACGTCGTAAAACGGGTTACGACGATTTCTTTACCGAGATACAAAATATCTACGCCGACAAAGAAGGCTACGAAGTATCAGGACGCAACTATCATGATTGGTATGAGTATGCGCAGCGTCAGTTTAACAGTCACTTTAGAATTGCCAACCCCGATGGCGGCTACTACGATGAATTTTTTGTGGATGGCGAGCAAGGTCCTGACTTTGATAAGCTGGCCGACACCAATTGGTACGATGAAGTAACCCAATCTGCCCCTTTCCAAAAGTACAACCTATCAACACAAGGCGGCAGCAATAATGTATCCTACTATGCCTCAATGGAATATTTCAATCAGCAAGGAATACTGATTGGCAGTGCGCTGGAGCGTTATTCACTACGCATGAATCTAACATCAAAGCCCAAAGGACAACTACTTCACTGGGGTATTAATAATATGGTATCCTACAGCGACCAGGAAGGCCCCCGCGCCAACGCTTACGGCTATGCCATGCCCCAATACACGGCTTTGGCCGTTGCTCCGGTAGCCCCTGTTTACCTGGAAGATGGCAGCTATAACCTATCGTTGCCTAAAAATGTGAATGGCAACCAAAACCCGGTGGCGGTGGCTGAAAATAACGAATACAAAAGACCACAAACAAAAATATTAACCACAGGATTTTTACAGCTTAACCTAACCGACTGGATCAACATTAATAACCGAACCAGCTTGGATTACACGCATGCCCGGCGTCGTAACTGGTATAACAAAGACTTTGGCGACGGACTGAAAAACAACGGTTCGCTGTATGAGCGCGATGCCCGGCGCCGCAAGCTTATGAACACCACCCTGGTACAATTCAACAAAACTTTTAACAACGACCATAACATCAATGGTTACCTGGGCTTTGAGGTGGAAGATTTGAACTACGAATATGTTACAGCCTATGGTGTTAACTTCCCTTCTAACGAAACCAACTACTTAAGTGCGGCTGCTACCCCATCCTCAGTAAGCGGATCGCGCGAAGAGTACAGCATGACATCCATGCTGTCGGCTATTAATTACTCATATCTCGATAGGTACTATTTATCAGCCAACCTGCGTAGCGATGAGTCATCGCGCTTTGCTGAAGATTACCGACGCGGCACCTTCTGGTCAATATCAGGAGCCTGGCGCATCTCCGGTGAGGCCTTTATGGACAATGCAGACTTTATTGATAACCTGAAGCTCAAAGGCAGCTACGGAACCAATGGCACCTTGCCTTCTGCCATCTATGCATGGCAATCGCTGTATTCAGTGGGCGGTGCCTACATGAATAACCCGGCCGGATCACCTTCCTTCAAAGCCAATGAAGAGCTGACCTGGGAAGAGAACAAGGTATTCAACATCGCGCTGGAAGGCCGTCTGTTCAATCGTGTGAACCTGGGCGTAGAATACTACAACCGGAAAACCGAAAATCTGTTACAGGATTTACCCGTAAGCTCCACATCCGGCTACACTTCCATTCTGGAGAACTCAGCAGCCAGCCTCAGCAACAAGGGTCTTGAAATAAATGTGGGGGCTGACTTGCTGCGTACTACTGATATTCGCTGGAATTTAGACCTGAGCCTGGCCACTCTTAAAAATGAATTCTCGGGTCTGGAGAGCGATATCATCGGCTCCACACAGATTAAACGAAACGGAGAAAGTTACTACACCTGGTTTATGCCCGAGTGGGCTGGTATTGATCAATCGACAGGTGAACAACAGTGGTATTACACCGATGAAAACGGTAATAATGGCATCACTAAAGATTTTGATGATGCTGAAAAACGTGTTCTGGGAAAGGCGCTGCCTGATATTAGCGGTAGTATCGCCACCTCGGTATCATGGAAAGGCTTTGATTTGTCGGCGCTTTTCACCTATGGTTTAGGTCATCACGTGATGGATTACACCGGACGTACCGCCACCAAAAATGATGGTTACCGCGACTACCGGGGCATCGAGCGCAGTCAGCTTAACCGCTGGACACCGGATAACAGAACAGGCATCAACCCCATTCGTGTGAACTCAAGCAGCACCTGGGATCGCTATCGTTCATCACGCTATCTGTACAAAGGCGATTATCTGAAGCTGAAAAATATTAAACTACAGTATTCCATTCCCAAGGTACTTACTAACCGCATCAATGTAGGCGCTGCCACAATTTTTGCCCAGGCAGAAAACCTGTGGGTAACCACTGAACTGGATGGTTTCGATCCGGAAATTTCATTAAGCGGATTCCGCGACCCGGATCAATACCCCACCGCCACAACCTACACATTCGGATTAAAAGTTAATTTTTAAAAGTGATTACAATGAAGAAGATATCAATTATATTTTTAATGATGATCGCATTTCTTTCGGCCTGCGATGATGTGCTGGACAAAAAACCCTATACCTCCATGCCGGAAGAAGATGTGTTTATGAGTGCCGAGGGGGCACAAGTGGCATTGGAAGGTATTTACAATGCCCTTACCGGAGAGGATTACTATGGCCGCCTAATATATGCCTTTGAAGCTTCAAAGGGACCCGATTTTTGGGTGGAAGATACTGGCAATCGTTTTGAAAGGGAAAATGCTTACCGCGAGAGTTCCACAAGCGGAGGTTACGCCGGCGACGCCTGGGATAAGATCTACGATGTCATCTTTGCCTGCAACAGCCTTCTGGAAGGCATCAAGTCCATACAGGGAGAAGAAGCTGAGGTAACTCGCATCCGGGGTGAAGCAACTGCCATCAGAGCCCTGGCCTATTTCGATCTGATGCGTTTATTTGCCTACCCACCCATCTTCTCAGTGCCCGGTGGCGAGCACTATGCTGAAAAATACAAAATGGGGGTTCCGCTGCTGCTGACTAAGCAAGAACATCTGGATGCATTGATCAACCCTCCAGGCCGCGAAGATGCATCCGTCTGTTATGATCAGATTGTTGCAGATTTTGATGCGGCAATCCTGGATCTGCAAGAATCTGACATCATGCGAGGTAAAATATCCTACGAGGCAGCCAACGCCCTGCTGGGACGCGTACATCTTTACCTGGGCGAATGGGACAAAGCCATTGAAGCCTGCACCAAGGCCAAAGATGCCGGAGATATGATTGCCTATGGCATCTATACCTCTACTTATTTTAAACCTTTCAATAATGAGAACATTTGGGAATTGGGCTATTCAGAAACCGATCATCTGGGTTCCAACTCACTAAATTCATTGGTACGCAACCCCACCGTTGACATCCCCGGACATCCCGATGATGGCGATGTACTGGATGATGGCATCGGCTATGCCGGTTATGGTGGCAGCAAATCATTACAAGCTATTCTGAATGCTGTGCCATCGGACTTACGCAGCTACCTGATTTGCGATAACGAGACAGGACGCAAGCGAGGCATCCGCAAATATATTGGCGTAAATGGCGCCCACAATGTACACAACATACCCATTGTGCGACTGCCCGAGGTGCTTCTGACCCTTGCCGAAGCGGAGGCTGAAAGTAACAGCGACTTATCGATGGCTGCCGGCTACCTCAATGAGGTATATAAAGCACGAACCGATAGCGAATACGAACTGCCTGCAACCAAAGAGCAATTAATTGAAGATATCTTACTGGAACGCCGCAAAGAGCTGGTGCTGGAAGGTCATACTTTCTGGGATTACTTCAGACGTGCCATACCGTTCGAACGCGAGGAAGAAGGCAATGTGAATAGCGAGGTGGCTGAGATAGATTACACCCAGCCACAAGTTGTATATCCAATTCCACAGAATGAAATGGAAGCGAATAAAAATATAAGGGGACAGCAAAACCCCGGCTATGATCCCTATACGGATCAATAAGCAACACCATTAAATGAAAGGTTTAGTTGTGTATTTTTTGTGATAGGACGAATGCCGTTGAAGCTTACTATACAAAGCTTCGACGGCATTTCTCAATACCCTTTGAAATTGCCTTAACCGTTCCGTTATTAGTACTAAAATGAAAGATGCATATTATGAGAAGACGATTAAACAGGTTAAGCCTAACAATATCAGCCCTACTGTGTACATTACAATTAAGTATTGCACAACACCCAAGGCAATATATTGCCTTTGAGCATGGCCAAAAACTTAAGGCGGCCACTGCAAATGACAAATTCAATTACACGATCAGCAAGGCACTCCCTGACAAGAATGAATATCAACTGCGCTTTTTTGGTGCTCTGGCCTATCCTGTAAAGGCAGCAGGCGAACAGTTTCATCAACTTTATATCGATGGCTTATCTCCCTTTGGTAATACCGGCTTACCTGCCCTTCCGGCCAAAAATATGATAATAAAAACAGATAACAATGAACTACCGGGTATCTCCATTACTCATATCGATACCCTAATGATGGAGGACTTTAACATTGCCCCCAACACGCCGCCCGATGTGGATCTATTCAACAACATAAGCGACTTAACCCTGGATGAACAATACCAAAAAAATACTTTCTACCCCGAGAAATGGGTTGAGGTAATCGACGTACAGAAATTTCGCGACCAACATCTGGCCATTATACAGATACATCCCATCCGTTTCAACCCGGTTACCAGGCAGATACTCGTTGCTCAATCGCTGCATTTTAAACTAGAAGCCAATAGCTTAAAAAAAAAGCTTGGTGGCAGTGGCCCTGGTTCTGATTACCTAGTGTTAAGCCCTCTGACCTTTGAGGCGGCAGCTCAAAAGCTGGCTAACTGGCGCAGTAAATGCGGGTACACCAGCACCGTTACGACAGCAGCCAGCTGGACACCGGAAAGCATTAAAGCAGCCATAAAAGATTATGATATTACTAACGGGAAAGCACCTGATTACCTCTTGTTACTTGGTGACCATGAACAAATGCCCGCCGAATCGAAATACCGGGAGGACGATGGCGAAATGAAGCTTTACGTCACCGACCTTTATTACGCTTGCCTGGATGGAGCCGACGACTATCTTCCCGACATGGCCTACGGCCGATTACCGGCTGCCTCGCCCAAGGAAGCCCTCCGCCTGGTGGATAAAATCATAAATTATGAGCAACACCCACCGACCAGCGACAACTACTATAAAAATGTATTAGGCTGCGCTCAGTTTCAGGATGAAGATGAGGATGGATATGCCGACCGCCGGTTTACGCAAACCAGCGAAGAGGTGGGCGACTATTTAAAATCGAAAGGCTACAATTACCAGCGCGTGTATTTTGCCGAAGAAGGGGTGAAACCTCAATACTACAACGACGGCAAATATTCATCAGGTGAAGCCCTGCCCGATGAGCTGCTACCTGCCAATGGGTTTCAGTGGGATGGCAATGCCAATCAAATAATCGCTGCCATCAACGAGGGCTGTTTCTTTAGTTTTCACCGCGATCACGGCCTCACATCAGGACTAGGTTGGTCACACCCTAATTTTACCACCGAGCACATCGATGATTTAAACAATACCGAAACGCCCACATTTTTATACAGCATCAATTGCCATTCAGGAAAATTTAATATCCCAAAAAGTTTTGGAGAGAAAATGCTTTTTCACGACCGTGGCGGTGCCATAGCAGTATTCTGCGCGTCCAACACCAGTTTTAGCGGCTATAACGATGCCATGTTCATTGGCATGGTCAATGCCTCATGGAACACTCCCGGCATCGTATCAGATTATGGTCCCAATAACCCGGGGTACGACGATGACAACCCACAGATGCTGTCACTGGGTCACATTTTGAACTATGGCAAATTGCAATCACTCACTCAGTGGTCGGGCAATGCCGATACCCATCAGCATATTTTTGAGCTCTTTCACCTACTGGGCGATCCTGCCATGTTATTACCCTTATCAAAACCAACGCCCCTGGAAGTGCAGTGCGACGATTGGTTTAACGCCTCAACAAGCCTCTTCAACATACAACTGCCCGAGAATACCGATGGCTACTGCAGCATATCCCAACCCGATGATAAACTCATCTTTTCGCAGGCCATTAGTGGCAATACCCTGTCGCCTAACCTGGAAGGCATCACAGCCGACTCGCTACAGATCGTAATCACAGCCGATGGGCACAAGCCCTTTATCAAATGGATTAAGTACAGCCGGCCTCACTTGCAGCTTGCCAAAAAAATTGAATTATCGCCCCTAAATATTGATCAACTGCCTTATAATCATAAAGTAAGCTTATTAAATACGGGTCTGGGCAGCACACAGGTAAACACCATTACGGCCAACAATACCACCATTGGCTTTGATGTGCCGGCCAACAAGGTGATTGAGGAAAATGAATCCTGGTCGTTTGACTTCATCATCCACAACACAGCATCTGGTCAATACCGCGACACCCTATTTATAGAAACAAATCTGAAAAAATATTCCTTGCCTGTACATTATCTGGTGGCCACAGTGCCCAAGGAGACTACTCTTGAAGGCCTACTGTCAAAGGCACAATCGCCCTATTATTTCAATCGAAACATTACAGTAGAAACCGGCAGGTCCCTGGTTATCGAAGCCGGTGTTGAAATACTTTTTGCAAACAACGCATCATTAACCGTGTACGGGGCATTGGAAGCTCAGGGCACAGAATCGGAACCCATTTACTTTGCCCCCGCGGGACAAATCAACTGGAGTGGCCTGCGTTTATTGAGCAACACAACACAAAGCTGCCACTTTGAGCATTGCTATTTTGTAAGTGCAGGTCACACAACAAGTGAAGGTGGAGCCGTACTCATTAATAATTACCGTGATGTGGTGTTTCACAACTGTTACTTTAGCAACAATACGGGCGATAAAGGAGGCGCCATATACGCAACCAATACCTCAGCACTCATCAAACAATGCTCCTTTACCAACAATAAAGCCGATAAGGGAGGCGCCCTCTATTTGGACGATGCAGGACTCAGCATCCATAACACCATTTTTCATACCAACCATAGCATCACTTATGGGGGTTCGGCGGGTGCCATATACTGCTCAGCTTCCAATCCCCTTATCGAGGGTTGCCTCTTCTATAACAATTATGCACCTTTTGCCGGCGCCATTTACTTACGCGACAATAGCGGCGGTCAGCTGATCAATAACACACTCACCATGAACCTGTCGAATTACGGAGCCGGACTGCGCTTTAAGAACGAAAGCAATACCCGGGTGTATAACACAGTTTTGTGGGATAATGTAGCTTTTTCGGGCGGCAGTGAAATATATACCTACGAAGATTGTGAGCCGATGTTTAGCAACTGCATCATCAAAGGCGGAGAGTCACACATTAGGGTATATAAAGACTTGAGCTTTAACGGTTCACTGCACGATTGCCGCATTGACAATCCTCAGCTGATAAAGGAGTCTGCAATGCCATATCGAATTGGTACTACATCAGTAGCCAAGGATGCCGGCACCTCCGACATTGCTCAGTACACTTTCCCTGACACCGATTTGCAGGGAGGTGAGCGCATACGCCACGGAGGCATTGACATTGGAGCCTATGAATTTCAGAACTATGCACCCACAGCCATACAACTTAGTTGCGACAGCACGCTCAGATCTATTGCGCCCGGACAATGCCTAGGTTTGCTAAGTGCCAGCGATAAAGATGCGGACGATGTGCATAGCTATTCGCTTTTGAACATGCCTGCCCGCGATTATTTTACCATACGCAAGGATTCGCTCATCAGCATCCAATCGCTGACAGACTATGAAGCAGCAAGCATAAATCTAGACATTGAATGCAACGATAATGGCTTTGATCAATTAAAGCACCAGCAATCTCTCGAGCTAAAAATTATAGATGGTAATTTGGCACTTCGCAGGTCGTTAACACCTATTCAAACCACCAATTTCCCCAAAGACAGCACTGTTGCTCTCCGGGAATATTTTGTAACATCGCCAGCCAATGCCACATTGCAATTCAACCTTGGCCAGGCATCCATGCCCACGGTGGCCGATGCCACGCTGAGCAATGGGCAACTTCTGCTGAGCTATAAAGATGTGGGGGTTTCACGATTGACTCTAAGCGTAAGCCTCGATGACCATACACTGCAACTGCCCTTTGAAATACAGGTACTGGGCCCCACTGCCATCCACGATCAATTAGAAAACCACATAAGTATTTATCCTAACCCCTTTGCTAAACAACTGTTCGTAAATAACATGAAGTCCTCGGGGCATGAACAGCTCACTATTGAAATATTTAACCTAAAGGGGCAACTCGAATATAGCAAACAGATTCAGGCAGATGCTGCCGCAACAACAGAACTTCACGTGGGGCATATTGCAGCAGGTATGTACATTATAAAAGTGCGTACAGCAGACAAACAGATTTTCCAAAAGCTGATACTAAAACGTTAGCATGAACTATCTTTATGTCAATTATTGATCGGACGTTTTTTCAATAAAATGCCGGAGATTAGCCATTTAATCTCCGGCATTTATCTTAAGCAGCATAAATTGTATGCGATTCTTATGATTATCCTATGGTAACGTTAAGCTATCAATGGTAGCTAATCTAACTTTAATCCTTTGCGAATCTCTAATTCAACATTTTTATCCCACAATCGCTTCACTATCTCATCGGCTTTTTGCTGATAAGTAACAGCCATTTCCTCATTGCCGGTTTTACGGTATAGCTGCACCAGCGAGTAAATCGCTGGAAGGTGCAAATCATTAACTGTTAGGCAGGTTTTCAATTGTTCAATACTGTCATCGTAAAAGCCAGCAGCTTCAAGCTTTTTGGCATTAGCCAGCAGCCGCTCAATATCCGAAATATCTTTCTCCATCTTAAGATTCAGAATATTTTCCGACTTGGTAACAACTACTGAACAGGGCAAATCACGAATAACCAACTCGGTGACACTACCCAACAATAAACGCTGAAAAAAAGTTTTTCCGGTGGCTCCCATAAACAGCACATCAACCTTTTTTTCAGTCGCAAAATCAATAATTTTCTGATGCGGTTTACCGCGTAGGATCAAGCACTCATATTCAACATCAACAAAACTAAAAGTCTCCAAAAAGGCTGCAAAACTATCACTATTCTCCCGCTCCAATTCCTTATTCTCCTCTTCATAATCTACCGAATATCGTATTGAGTAAAGTTCATCCAATGGCTCAAACACATTCACAACATATAGTTTAGACTGAAAAATACGGGCAATTTTAATGGCATTGATTAAGGCTCGACGCGAGGCTTCGGAATAATCAACAGGACACAAAATCGTTTTGGGTGTACCCTGCGTTGCTTCTTGAACAACCCATACGGGCTTTTCCGATTTACGAATCAATTTTTCTGCCAGGTAATCTATGGTTTGATGGTTTTCAACAATATGAAAATTATTGGGAATCAATATCAGGTTTGCACTTTCCCTTTCAGCCGCTGATATGATTTGCTCAAAAATATTACCGTAGGCAATGTGCTTTTCAGCTTCCAGGTGCTGCTCCTTAACTTCGGTAATCACCTTTTCAAAATCTTTATCAACATAGCGACTTAATATCTCTTTCACCTTCTGCGAACGGGCTTCAGTAGGCAATACATGCAACAGCAATAAACGGGATCCGAATTTTTTGGCCAACTCCATTGCCAGGGTCAACTGATTATTGGCAGGTTCACTGACCTGTATCGGTACTAATATCTTATCCAGCAGCTTCATAGGCTCTATTTTATTATCTAAACATTAAGGCAAATACTTTTGTTTAGGCATTGAGATTTGAAGATTATTAAGTCGATTGTATTATTTTTTTGTATTTTGAAATACTATTTTAAACACATAAACCTTTGAACCATGCAAACACTTAACCTGAATGGCTACGCACTACCAATATTAGGACTTGGCACCTGGAAAAGTACTCCGGGCGAAGTCTATGAGGCTGTTAAAGCAGCTATAGAAATCGGTTACCGCCACATTGATTGTGCTGCCATCTACGGCAATGAAAAAGAAGTTGGCAAAGCCATCAACGAATGCATCAAAGCAGGCTTGGTTAAACGCGATGAGCTTTGGATTACTTCCAAACTGTGGAATAATATGCATGGTAACGAGAATGTGGTACCCGCCCTGCAGAAAACTCTTAATGACCTGCAGCTCGAGTATCTGGACTTATATCTTATACACTGGCCCATAGCTCAGAAGAAAATGTTTGTAGCCGCCACGCGTGCCTCGCATTTTTTATCGCTGCAGGAACAGCCCATCGCCAACACTTGGGAAGGCATGGAGCAAGCAGTGGAGCAAGGTCTGACAAAAACCATAGGTGTAAGTAACTTCAGTGTAAAAAAGCTTAAAGACCTGATGACCGTCGCACGCATTAAACCTAGCCTCAATCAGGTAGAGGTGCACCCCTATTTTCAGCAGGATGAACTGGTTAACTATTGCCACAACAACAATATTCAGGTAATGGCCTACTCACCTCTGGGTTCTGCCGATCGCCCGAAAAGCTTCAAGGCAGCTGATGAACCCGTATTACTTGAAGATCCCATCATTGCCAAGTTAGCGGATAAAGTGAATGCAACGCCTGCGCAGGTCATACTTGCCTGGAACCTGCACCGGGGCATCTCTGTTATTCCCAAATCGGTGAATACCGCACGCCTACAGCAAAACCTGGACGCTCTGCAAGTAAAGCTTAAACCGGCCGACATGGAAGTATTGAAGATGATTGACAAAAACCGTCGCTATGTTGACGGCAAATTCTGGGTAGTACCTGAGGGGCCCTATACACTCGAAAACCTGTGGGATGAGTAATCTGTGAGCTAAAATCATTACTTTCGCAGCCCGGAACAAAAATGATTTAATACATGCTCAACTTTAAAATTAATGAAGCAAGCTGCACACAGTGTGGTCTGTGCGCTAAGGAATGCCCCATGTTGATTATCGATGGCAAAAAAGGTATTCCTGAAATCAAGGTGGGAAAGGAAAAGAACTGTATCCGCTGTCAACACTGCTTAGCCGTATGTCCTAGCGGCGCCTTGTCTATTTTCGGCAAAGAAGCCAAGAACAGTGTCAAAACATCCGACCCTATGCCTGATGCAGAAGAGCTGTCCCGGCTAATAAAAACACGACGATCGATAAGAAAATTTAAAAAGGAGACGCTTGACTCTACTTGTATAGAACAATTACTGGAAGCCGCTGCTTATGCGCCTACCGGTCATAATAAAAATGAGGTATTGCTGTCTGTAACCTACACACAGGAAGAACGAAATAAAGTACGTGAACTGATATACAGCGCCTTGAAAAAGGCAAGTGATGCGGGCTCAATAAAGCCGGATCAGGCCATATTTAACCGTTTTCAGGCCATTTGGCACGATAAGGGTATTGATGTAATCTTCCGCGATGCACCGCATATCATTTTTGCATCGGCACCAGAAAGCAATAGTAATGGACAATCTGATAGTGTAATAGCCCTCAGCTACCTTGAATTACAGGCCAACGCCATGGGTATTGGTACATTGTGGAATGGCTTTGTAAAAATGATAATGACCGATATTGCACCTGAACTAAAAAATCAATTGGGCATCCCTGCAGAGCATGCCATTGGTTATGTAATGGTATTGGGGTATCCCGGCGTTAAATATGCCCGAGGCATACAGTCCGAGGGGCTTAATTTGAACCGCATAAAGCTGTAATGCTGATTATAATTATGATTTCCTTCATGCGTGCGTTTAATCATTTTATACACCTATCGCAACAACTATTTTAGCAGTGCTAATTCAAGGCGATGGAAATGATGAAATGAGCCACTAATATCTATATTCACGCAAATGGATGTTGTTTTCTGGCAAGTTCCATGTGGCCATTGAAAGAAAATATAATCACATGAAAAAAACGGACAAAAGATATACCGATTACGTTAGCATTTTACACGAAGAGCTAATGCCTGCAATGGGATGCACCGAGCCCATTGCCATTGCTTATGCGGGTGCCATGGCACGTAAAATATTGGGCTGTGTGCCGGACCGTGTGGTCGTGGAAGCCAGCGATAACATTATTAAGAATGTGAAGAGCGTGGTGGTGCCCAACACCGGAAATCTTAAAGGCATAGAGGCAGCTGTGGTGGCAGGAATCATTGCCGGAGATGCCGATAAAGTGCTGCAGGTAATTGCTACCGTTACTGATGAACAACGCCAAAACATGGCTGATTTTCTTCAGCAGAAAGAAGTAAGGGTAACTGCTTCCAAAAACGATATTATCTTCGACCTGGTTGTAAACGTTTATGCCGGCGAATCGTGTGCGGCAGTGCAAATATCGCATTATCACACCAATATTGTGCGCATTACTAAAGATGGTGAAACCACACTATATAACCACCATTGTGATGATTTAAACACCAAGCACAAGACGGATCGTTCCATAATGAGTGTGGAAGATATCGTGGCCTTTGCCGATGCCGTTGACGTTAATGATGTGAAGGACGTACTTCTTCTTCAAAAAGAACACAACATGGCCATTGCCCAAGAAGGCATTAAAGGTAACTGGGGTGCTAATGTGGGTTCTGTTCTGCTCCAAACCTGGGGTGATAAGGATATTAAAATACGTGCAAAAGCCATGGCAGCAGCAGGCTCCGATGCCCGGATGAGTGGATGTGAGCTGCCTGTAATGATTGTATCGGGCAGTGGTAATCAAGGACTGGCTGCCTCGGTGCCTGTTATTGAATATGCCAAAGCGCTCAACAAAGATGAGGATACATTGCTACGTGCCCTGCTGGTGGCCAACCTGGTAACCATACATCAGAAAACGAGTATCGGACGCTTGTCAGCCTTCTGTGGCGCTGTATCGGCCGGTGTAGGTGCGGGTGCTGGTATCACCTATTTGTATGGTGGTCGCTACAAAGAAGTGGCTCATACCATTGTTAATGCATTGGCCATTGTGTCGGGCATTGTGTGTGATGGTGCTAAACCTTCGTGTGCCGGTAAAATAGCATCGGCCGTGGAAGCCGGTATTTTGGGCTACCACATGTACAAAAATGGCCAGCAATTCTATGGTGGAGATGGTCTGGTAGTAAAAGGTGTTGAAAACACTATTAAAAACATAGGACGCTTGGGAAGTGTGGGTATGCGCGAAACAGACAAGGAAATTATACGCATGATGCTGGGCGAATAACACATAAACGGCCTAAGACGAAAGTCAACATGCTGCACCGATAGCCAATAATGACCTTATCTGCTGTTGTGCATATAAATTAAATCACCTTAAAGCCCATGTTCTATGCGAGCATGGGCTTTAAGGTAGTATAAAAGTAATTACTAAAAATCATCGACCATACGCAACAACACAGGTACCAGGGACTCGCCCAATTTAATGGATCGCTGCGGTGACCAACCCAGCAGCTCATCGGGCAGATCATCATTTTGCTTGAAGGGCATTTCCAATGTTTGGGATAAACAGCCGAAAGTCTCTCCCAGATTCTTGGAGCCAACCATCAGATTGGCCTGCCCCGGCTCATTCTTTGGATAACCATATTCCTTCTGCATATCCGGATTAATGGCCATCCAATTGCTGATAAAGTCATCACTCAGCTTTTGCAGCCGGGCATCAAAAGACGGAATGCCCTCTATACCTGAGATAAAATTATAGGGTAATCCTTCGTCGCCGTGCACATCCAGCACAAAGTCCACTCCGGTGGCCAGCATCTTCTCCTTCACGTAGTATACCTCCGGACTTTTCTCCACACTTGGCGTCGCCCACTCACGATTCAGATTAACACCCTTGGCATTCACCCGCAGGTTACCCAATATACTACCATCCACATTCATATTGGGCACCAGATAAAAATTGGCTTTCTGCAGTAATCGTTGAGTGACGGCATCTTCCTCATCCAGCAAACGATCGATAAGCCCCAGCATAAACCATTCGGCCATGGCCTCGCCCGGGTGCTGACGAGCAATTACCCAAAGCTTCTTCTTCGCAGGATCATCATCGCCAATGCGCAATAGATCAATGGGTCGCCCCTGTATCGTTTGGCCA
Organism: uncultured Carboxylicivirga sp.; assembly: GCA_947491945.1. Classification (GTDB taxonomy): domain Bacteria; phylum Bacteroidota; class Bacteroidia; order Bacteroidales; family Marinilabiliaceae; genus Carboxylicivirga; species Carboxylicivirga longa. Next base: position 168,161 of record CANLLN010000005.1, read on the forward strand.
ATACAGGATAGCCGGCAGTTGGCATATTGCTGGGCATCATTTATCAGGTCGAGATGCTGCTCATACGAGAACGGGGCAAAATAGGCGATGTAAACCGTATCGCACTCCGGCGTAAACTCAATATACAAGGTATGACCATCGAAACGGGTGGGGGCCTGAAACCAGGTTTCACGATCGTAGGACACGCGTGCCTGATAATTATCCCAACCCTCGGGATAGGCAGCCTCTCCGGCATTTATCAGTTTAAAAGTACAATCCTTATCCTTAGCACCTTGAACACGAAAATAGAACCACTGCAAAAAATCGGAATGCGTATCTTTTCGAATTTTTAATTGAATATCGTTGGGATTATCGGCACTGATTAGCTCAATATTACCGGCATCAAAAGTAGAAGAAATGAAAATTGACATATTGCTAAATGTTTATGTTCTCAATAAAGTCCATCACAATATTTCCAAAGTTGGTCATAAATAACTTAATGGCCATCGCCAACAAAATAATTCCAAAAAACTTTTTCAACACATAAATACCGCCCTGACCAATCACTCGTTCCACAACCTTTGTGGCCTTTAACACGCCAAAAACCACCACAATATTCAGGAACAAAGCAATAATGATATTAATAGTGGCAAACTCGGCCCGCAACGACAGCAAAGTAGTGAAAGAGCCGGCACCGGCAATCAAAGGAAAAGCAATGGGTACAATGGAGGCGCCGGATGGTGAATCGTGTTTGAATATCTCCACGCCCAAAATCATTTCAAAAGCCATGATAAGTAGTACAAAGGAGCCGGCAATGGCAAAAGACGAGATATCAACACCAAACAAACCCAAGAGTGCCTCCCCCACAAACAGGAAAACAATCATAATGGTAAAGGCTACCGAGGTAGCCTGAAATGCTTTAATGGGCCCGCTTTTCTTCTGCAAATCAAGAATAATGGGCAGAGAACCCAATATGTCAATCACTGCAAATAATACGATAAAGGCTGAAATAATTTCCAAGTAGTGTATATCCATGGTGTGAGTTTTTAACAAAGATAAGCAGTTAACAGTAACTATTACGGCTTAGCCTATAAGAAGAAAACATGTTTTTTGACACACATAGCTCAATACCTTACCTACTTTAATTTTATTTATTTATAAAAAACGAATACAACATGTCCTCTTAGCAGAAGATATTAGAACGCTGGGTGAATAGGTAAAAATAATGCGAAGTAAGGGTGTACTTAATTTTACAAGTCGCTATAAAAAATTAAGCGCAGCCAATGCCGAAGAACTGGATTCACAGTCGAAGCTGTTAAAAAATCTCATCAACTACTTCAAACTGGAAGAGTAAGATTAAATGTTACATAAATTACCAAAGGCCCCGGTGCACTTCGCATAGCCGGGGCCTTTGTCATTCACAAACAAAAAATAAAGGCAATCATCATCATCTTTCGGGCTGGTTAATACCTTATAGCCTATTTAGGCACGCCCAACTTGGTTAAGATATCATTCATCAGGCACCATCGTGTAATGGATGACTGAATGAGATTAAGGGCGACAAATCCGGCTAAGAAAAGCCAGTTTATATTTACAAAGGCACCCAATAAAATGCTTATTAGCACCAAGGTACCAGCTATTGCTCTCACAATTCTTTCTTGCATATTTCATGTTTTTGTGCTTCAACTGTGTTCATCAGCTTTAGCGCGTTACTATTTTTTTATCAGATAAATAACAGCTTTCAATAACTGTATTTTAAGCTACTTACCCTAATACTTTATACTCCTTGTTCAACATCAATAACATAGGCATTAATATTACATTGCGGCATCTCTGCTTTACATTTCAACAAATTTTCCAGCAAACTGTCGGCTTGTTCATTGTCCACAAAAGCGATAAAGGCAATATTATCCGTCCCCTTTGAGACTTGCCCAAACCAGTTTCCGAGTCGGTGCTGCCGCTCCAGTTTACGCATTCCTTTCATTTCTATCTCGTTGTACGAAGGCACCTGATGTTCACTAAAGAACTCCTGCAGGCGCTCTCGGTATTCAACAACAGCAATGGCTATCAATAATTTCATATTCAACAGGATTAAGCGCAGGGGCACTGCTGATTATCGATGTGTGTAATTGGCACAGTGCCCGCGCCGGTTAAACTTAATTTTAATTCAGCTCATCTGATGAGCCTTCTTCTTTGCTACCTTCGGTAAGCGTCTTCATTGCATCACCCTCGTATTTTTTCCGCTCAGTCATAAAATAAATAAGCGGCACAATCAACAGTGTTAATACGGTGGAGGCAATAGTTCCGCCCATCAACGAGATGGCCAGTCCCTGAAAGATAGGATCAAACAAGATCACTACGGCACCAATTACCACGGTTCCGGCTGTAAGTAAGATGGGGGTTGTTCGCACAGCACCGGCTTCGATCACGGCTTCACGCAATGCCACACCTTCATTAAGGCGGATATTCACAAAATCGATAAGCAGAATGGAGTTACGCACCATAATACCGGCCAGCGCAATCATTCCAATCATTGATGTGGCAGTAAAGAAAGCATCGAGCATCAGGTGTCCCAACACGATACCCACCAGCGACAGGGGTATGGCCACCATCATTACAAAAGGAACTTTCAGGTTCTGAAACCAACCCACTATCAGCATATAAATAATGACCAGCACCACGGCAAAAGCGGTACCCAAATCGCGAAATACCTCATAGGTAATCTGCCATTCGCCATCCCATTTCAGGCCGAAGTTATTTTCTACAAAAGGCTGACCATTATAAAACTCCTCTATGCTGTATCCTTCGGGCAACTTAATCTCATCCATGCGCTTACTCATATCCAGGATGGCATAAACTGGACTCTCCAGCTCACCGGCCACATCGGCCGTTACATACACTACCTGCTTTTGATTTTTACGATAGATACTTTTTGCCTTAGGAGCCTCACGGATATTTACCAGATCACCGATCACCACCATATCGCCCTGCTGCGACCTAAGACTTACCTTCTTCAGATCATCGAGGCTGGTTCGATCAGCCTCGTCCAGGCGTAAGGTAATACCCACTTGCTGATGGTCGTTTTCGGCATAGAGCGCCGATACGCGGGCTCCCCGTAAAGCCATATTCATGGCCTGTATAATCTGCTGAGGAGCAATACCACTCAACATGGCTTTTTCCTTATCCACATCAAAAGTGTATTCAAGCTGCTCATCTTCCATCATCCAGTCTATATCCACCACACTCTCGGTATCGGCAAACAATCGTTTCACCTGCTGCGCCACCTCACGCTGTGCTGCGTAATCGGGACCGTAAATCTCAGCTACCAGGGTTGACATCACCGGGGGTCCCGGGGGTACCTCCACTACTTTTACATTGGCATTAAACTTACGCCCGATATCCTGCAATCCTGACCGCAAAGCCTTGGCAATGTCATGCGACTGCAAGTCACGTTCTTTCTTTGATACCAGGTTCACCTGAATATCAGCAACATTGGAACCACGACGCAGGTCGTAGTGACGCACTAAACCATTGAAATTAATGGGCGCCGAAGTACCTACATAGGTCTGATAGTTAGTTACCAGGTCGTGTTGACGAAGGTAAGCGGCTAACTCCTTAGTTACATTGGCAGTTTGCTCAAGGGTAGTACCCTCTGGCATATCAATCACCACCTGAAACTCATTCTTATTATCGAATGGCAGAATCTTAACGGTAACGACCTTAAATAAAAACAGACTGGCGGAGGCAAACAGAAGCACCGTAACCCCTCCGATGAACACCCAGCGTTTCATCGGGCTCTCAATCATGGGGCGCATGGTTTTATCATACAAGCGGTAGATCAGCGTCTTCTCAAGTGAATAGTCCTTTTTATCATCGTCACCATCATCGTGCTTCAGCAGTCGATAAGCCAGCCACGGAGTGATCATCAGGGCCACCAGTAAGGAGAAGATCATGGCAATGGAGGCACCAATGGGCATCGGACTCATGTAAGGTCCCATCATACCCGACACAAATACCATGGGTATCACAGCGGCAATCACTGTAAAGGTAGCCAGTATGGTTGGATTACCCACCTCATCGATGGAACGCAGCGCCGCCTGCCAGAAAGGCAATTGCTTCATTTTAAAGTGGCGGTGCATATTTTCCGCAATAATAATCGAATCGTCCACCACAATACCCGTTACAAATACCAGGGCAAATAGGGTAATACGGTTCAGGGTATAATCCAGGAAATAATAGCTAAACATGGTAAGGGCAAAGGTGATGGGCACAGAGATAAAAACCACCAGACCACCGCGCCATCCCATGGCCAGCATCACCACAAAGGTAACAGCCACAATGGCACCCAGTAGGTGCATCAGTAACTCTCCTACCTTATCCGAGGCTGTCTCGCCATAGTTACGGGTTACCTCCACATTAATATCGGCAGGCAAAAGCTCTTCGCGCAGCACCTCCACTTTCTTATTAATCTGCTCGGCCAAACGCATGGCATCAGCCCCCCGTCGCTTGGCAATGGAAATCGTTACCGCCGGGTATTCGCCGGCATTAACTTGCTGCTGCTCGCTGGCTTGTCCGTATCCAAAAGCCACATAAGCGCTGGGTAAGGCCGGACCATCTTGCACGGCGGCTACCTGATGCAGGTAAACGGGTGACTGCTGATAGACGCCCACCACCAGATTTTCCACTTCGGGAGCCGACTGAAAAAACGAACCGGTTCGCACAGCATACTCCTCGTTATTGCTACTGAAACTACCCGCTGATACCTGCTGGTTAGCGGCCTGCAACTGCTGCGTAATCAGCAAGGGATCGAGGGCAAAAGCCGCCATCTTATCACGATCAAGCGCTACTTTTATTTCTCGATTACGACCCCCTATTACCTTGGTTTCCGACACATCTGTAATTTTCTCTATTTCAGCCGTGAGCTCCTGGGCTACCCGCTTCAGCTGATAGTCATCATAGGTCTCACTCCAAAGTGTCAAGCCCATTACGGGCACATCATCGATGGATCGTGTTTTAACCAGCGGCATGGTAACGCCCGCCGGCATCTTATCCATATTCTTAATCAGCTCATTATACAGCTTAACCAGGCTTCGCTCAATATCTTCGCCCACGTAAAACTGCACGATTAACATGGCCTGCTCCGACATGGACTGAGAGTACACATACTCCACACCCTTTATGTTGGAAACAATTTTTTCAATGGGTGTCACTACCTTCGATTCAATCTCTTCGGGGCTGGCTCCCGGGTACCCAACAAAAATATCGGCGATGGGCACATCAATCTGTGGCTCCTCTTCGCGGGGTGTCAGGTACGAACTATAGACCCCAATGATCATAAAGGCGACCATGAGCAGGGGTGTCAGTTTCGATTTTATAAACATCCGGGCTAAAGTCCCGGCAAATCCTGTTTTCATCGTAATATCATTTATAAGGTTAGGTCATTATTTTATCTGTAATTTGGCACCGTCGAAAAGGCGTCCTTCTGCCGAAAGAATCAATCGATTCCCTTCATTCAGACCGGATAACACCTCTATTTTATCACCATAAGTCTTACCCAGGCGCACCCAGCGCAGCAAGGCCTGACCGGCGTGACTCACTGTCCATACACCCATTAACTGACCCCGTTTTACAATACGGTCGTTGGGAACTAACAATTTACTTTCCTGTCCTTTAAAATGCTGCACATGGGCAAATACACCGCTTCGGATTACATCCTTTTGATCTTCGGCAGGTTGCAAGGCAATGCGTGCATCGAACTGCGATCCTGAGAAACGGCTGGACGGACTAATGTGAGAGATACTACCTTTGATGGCCTGCTTGCAGGCATCGATAAACACCTCTACGGTATCGCCTTTCTCCACCTTATAAATCTCCGACTCGGGTATTTTAGCGCGTACCTCGAATAAACCGGGCGCTTCAATGGCCAGCAGGGGCATGCCCGGATTGGCCATATCACCGCTATCAACAAATTTTTGGGTGATTACCCCATCGTAGGGCGCACGAATATTGGCATAGGACAGCATCTCCACGACCTCATCCTTTGCTTTTTGAGCGGCTTCCAACTGTGCCTTAGTCATTGCCAGATGCACGGTTATATCATCCAACTCCTTTTGCGTAGCACTTTTGCTTTTATACAAGGCCGTGATACGCGAAAAATCCTCTTTGGCATGCTTGTAAGCGGCCTGAGCCTGAATGATATTGGCCTCTACCTGCTTTTCTTTCGCTTGTATGTCGTTACTGCGAATGGCTATTAGCAGCTGGCCCCGGCTTACCTTATCCCCCTCGCGCACCAGTACACGACTAATCTGTCCCATGAGACGGGTACTTAAAGTGGACTGATTAACGGAAGCTACCGATCCGGTGTACTGAAATTTCTTAGCAACGGTTGACGAAGCCAGGGTTTCAGCCTCTACCTGAATGGCCGTTCCCTCTTGTCCGCTATCGCTCTGCTTAGCGCCGCAAGCCTGCATTGCCATGCCTATAATTATAGTAACGATGATTAAATTAAGTGATTTCATTGTTATCGTATTTTTTTGTTTTTGGAATGATTAATTTGATTAACGAAGAGCCTCGGAGGCTAACATCTGGTATTTAAAAACCGCCACATTGTAGTGATAGATGGCGTTCATGTACTTCAGTTGACTCTCTTCTGCCTTTGCTTCGGCCATCAGCAAATCAGAAGTACGCTCCATGCCCTGATGATAGCGGTTGGTGCGTATGCGCATGGACTCATGTGCTTCCTGTGCGGCCAGCTTGTAGCTCACTAGTTGACTCTCGGCCACGGCTATATCACGGATAGCCTTTGAAAGTTCCATATTTTCCTTCTCTACATAATCCTGGTAAGCAATCTGTGCCTTATTATAATGCGCTTTCGACTGCTTATATTTACCCAGGTTGCGCCCGCCATTAAACAGGCGCCATTGCAACTTCAGGCCTACCATGTAACTGTCGGAGTCGAAACCACCCAAATCAGCATCATACATATTGTACATACCAAAAGCATTAAGGCGCGGTGCAAACTTCATCAGGTCGCTCTTCGACATTTTCTTGTGCGCCTCAAGACCATACTGCATGGCCACTACATCGGCACGATTTAGTACGGAGGTGGCATTGTCGAAAGAAAAAGACACTTGTGTGATGGAGTCGGTTATTTGCAAAGGCAGATCAATGGGTCGTCCCATCAGAAAATTCAGGGTCTCCTTCACGCTTTTTACCTTATTCTCTGCTTCTTGCACCCCGGCTACCTGTTCATGGCGACGTACCCGGATGGCCATTACATCTGCCTCTTTCAAATAACCTTGTTCCAGGTTATCCTCGGCCATCGACAGATAGGCCTCGGTAGCCTGATAGGCTTTGTTCATAACTGCCACACGACCTTGCGCCAGCTGCAGTGCATAGTAGGTCTGTTTCACCAAAAAAGCCACATACTCGCGGGTGTATTGCGTCTTTTGTTCGGTGGCTTTAAGCTGATTATTGGCCGCCCCTTTGCCCATCCAGGCATCCACATTAATTAAAGGTTGTTCAATTAGTACTTGTGTGGCAAAATGATTAGTCTGCCCGGGGTCGTTGATCAGTGCAGGATCAAAGTCGGCCATGGTGATGCCCTGCTGCTGCAATTTGAAACCAAAGGCATACAGCGGGTCGTTGGAGCTGCTGTAGGCACCTGATACTTCCACTGCGGGTAAAAAAGCAGCATTGGCTTGTTGGTTTCCAGCCTTAGCAGCCGCCACATCAGCTAAAGACTTGCGAATTTCCCTGTTATTTTCCGAAGCCATATCTAAGGCATCCTCTAAGGAAAAAGCCGTGCGTTCGGCCGGTTCCTGACCAAACAGTGTATAGCCTGTCAGGGTGAAACAGACTACCAGCAAGCTTTTCATGTAATTCATAGTTCTATTATTTTGTTTGTTTATTCCGTTATCGTTTGTGACATTTTCCACGTCACAAACATATATCTAATTTTCTACATATACAACATTCTATATGTGTAGATGTTTAAATTGTTTTTATCTAACTGATAAACTGATCAATAAGATTGAAGTATTTACAGATATCACGATATTTTTATTAAGATAGGAAGAAAAACTTATTTAAGTATATTAAATTCTTAATTTTTAAGAAAAAGTGCCATCATATCCCACAGAAAGTTTTTAAGCTGTATTCTTTAATTATCTTTGCGTCCTATTTAAGAAAGATATGATTGGTAAATACAATACACTCAGAGTCGTAAAAGAAGTAGAATTTGGTATTTATCTCGACGGCGGTGAGCTGGGTGAGATATTACTGCCCATCCGGTACGTGCCCCCCGGGCTAAAGCCCGATGATGAGCTGGAGGTATTTATCTATCTGGATTCGGAAGATCGTGTAATCGCTACCACGGAAGAACCGTATGCCACCATCGGTGAGTTTGCCTACTTGAAAGTAGTATCGGTGAATAAGACCGGTGCCTTTTTGGATTGGGGACTGATGAAGGATTTGCTTGTGCCCTACCGCGAACAGGCTGAACGCATGAAAGAAGGCCAAAGTTATGTGGTGTATGTTTACCTTGATGATGAGAGCCGACGCATAGTGGCTACCTCCAAACTCAACTCGGTGCTGGACAACCTGATGCCTGAATACGAAGAAGGCCAGGAGGTGGAGTTGATGGTAATTGACAAAACCGATATGGGCTATAAGGTATCGGTGAATAATCTGCACACAGGATTACTCTATCATAATGAGCTATTTAAACCTATCAAGATTGGCGACAAGTGCAAAGGGTACATCAAAAAAGTAAGGGAAGATGACAAACTGGATATCACCCTTGAAAAACCCGGCTATGAAAAAATTGGCGGCCTCGCTGCCGAAATACTGGACAAGCTGAATGCCAAGGGCGGTGCGTTAGCCGTTTCGGATAAGAGCCCGGCCGAGGTCATTTACAAAATGTTTGGCACCAGTAAGAAAAACTTTAAAAAAGCCATTGGCACCCTTTATAAGCAACGATTAATTAGTATTGAGGACAATCAAATAAAAATACTGTAAATACTTCAGAATTCTTTATTAACGAATAAAGAGTAAAATTCAAAATTACCATTTAGTTTAACACGGAAAAGAGGAGCACCATCTGGTGTCAGTGAAGAAAGATGAAAAAACTGATTTTAATTTTATTATGCAGCATTACCCTATCAGGGTTACAACTACAAAAGGCCAAAAGTCAAACACCTAACCCCCACACATCAAGTCAAATACACGCATTTAGCATGCAATTGTATAACACAGTTGGCTACACCGATATGGAAGCCAGCTTTTGGTTAACAGCCTTAAAAGATGCCCGCCATAATTTTAACTTACGATTGGCACATGAGCGTTTTGAAGGCCAATATTTTGGAATTGGACTAGGCTACGGTTACGAAGTACGTTTAAACAAGCAGGTACTTTTACCTTATTTCACCTACAATCATGATGTAGAAACCGGGGACAACAGCGCCCTGGTAAATGGCTTGTACTATTCCTATGGCGGTCGCTTTGATTTTGCTCTGGGAACCACTTCGAACTTTGGTGCCATAGGCTATAACAATAATTCATATTGGGTAGATGCCTATTACAATATTAAAGCCTATGGTGGCATTCAGTTGGGAATGGAATACTGTCGTATGAGTGATTCAAATGATGCCTATTATGGTATCATCTTCCAAAAAACACTCTGGAAACGCCGTAATTAGAAAATTACAAATAATCCACGTGCTGGCATTATGCTATGCCACTAGTGATATAAGCAAATAGCATCAGACATAGGTAGGGGCGTAACGAAAAGTTTACGCCCCTTATTTTTAATGACCCAGACAAAGCGCTGCTGTGCAGGCTTGCTTTCTGCAATATGTCAGGACACGATGTACTGAAAAATTTTCATACAGGCTCGTCCTAACGCGCCTAACTATGAAGGGCTAAAGGGCCCTAAGTAAGCGCCAACCAGGAAGCGCTGCTGTTATAATCAACAATGACCTGACTGATATTCTGCGCCGAAAAAGAACTTAAAAGTCGTTGTACATCCTGCTTTAAATGATCTATAGCCCCCTTAGTCAGGTCACTCGCAAACCCTTTATTTCTTAAGGCCAGCACTTGATTCATTGCAATCAGATGGCTAAAAATCTGCCCCATTTCCACCAGCTTACGCTGCGGCATATTTACATTCAAATCAAAGTTAAGTAAATCTTTTACCAGCTGTGCTGCACCCTGCGTTAGTTGATAATCTTTTATAAACCTAAATAAATTGCGCATCTTAAGTTTACGCATTATTTTAAGTACACTCTCTGCTATTTGGGAGTATAACATGTCATTAGAACCTTCGAATATCTGAAAAGGCCGACTATCAACGATACTTCGCCCTGCAATATGATTCAGCGTGTAACCCTTCGCTCCTACTAGCTGTAGTAAACTTTGTGAGGCACCTTGCATCATATCAGTAGATAATGCCTTAACTGCATTGGCTTCAATACCCATCATTGACAAATCGTTTGACAAACCGGCTTTTTCGCTACTATTCGCACAAAATGCTGACACAGTGGTAAAATAGGCTTGCAGCTGACTAATGCGATGCTGCACCTGATCGTAGGCTAACAACGATTTCCCTCCAACAAAACGCAGATTACAATGCTGTATGGCTTCATCGAGCATACGTTGAATAAAGCCAATGGCCATACCCGGAAAAGACATACGGCTGCGATGCAAGAGGTCGAGCATAAACTTAACGCCAGATTGCTCGGGCACCAACTTCTGTACTGCCGGAATATGAACATCAATCTTATTACGACCATAGGGTATTTGATACAAACCAAGGTTGTTGAACAGCTCTTCTACCACAATACCCTGCTTGGGCTGAGTAACATCGCATATAAAAAAATCCAGATCGCGCGCCAAACGATTATTACCTGTATCCTTCCGTGCTGTTAACAACCAAAAATCTGCCCAGCCCGTTAAGCCGGCCCAATGTTTAGTGCCTTTTAAATGGGCACCTTCCTCGTTCTCGGTGTAGGCAGTGCGCATGTTTAAGGCATCACTGCCAAAATCGGGCTCGGTAATCATGAGTCCCCCCATGTTTTGCTGTTGCACAAAGCGCTTGAGCACCTCTTTTTTACTTTCTGTCTGCCCTGCTTTAATTACTGGTTGTAAAAAAAGAGCCATATTAATACCAAAGGTGAGCGAAAGTGCCAGGGACTCGTAAGAGGCTGCAGCCATTAAGGCAATACTCTCACGCGCATCGCCACCAAGACCTCCATATTCGGTAGGTATAATGGCTGAAAAAGGATTAACCGACATGATTTCGCGCATCACAAACGGCGGCATACCTCTGTTGGCGCTCCACTGCTCAATATCGCTGCGCTGGTGATACACGCTTTTCATTTTCTCCTTTAATGCAGTGATAAGCTGATCAAATTGCTTACTGGGCTGCGCCTTTTCAAATTCTAACTTTTCTGATTCTTGCATGGACACTTCTTATAGAAATACACCGATTCGCTTTTAGCAATATGCCTATTCTAGCCAAGACCTAAAAATATTCGTATGTATCTCATTAATTAATAACTGCACGAATGTATTCATTATTTTTACACTTTACGCACTTAAGGATGTTTTTATCCCTTATTGTGATTTATTCAAAAAAAAGACCTGCTGGTTGAAAAATCAGCAGGTTCTTTCCTATGATTAGTCTTAGTTTTTAAAAATACAGGTCGCGCTCGCCGGCCTTGATGCGTTCAAGGCGCTCGTTCAGCTTGCTCTTAAAACGTTCGTCATCATAGTCGCGTAAGCTATCCTCAATCAGCTTATATCCCTTTTCTTTGGTTGCCGGGGGCGCATAATCCTCAAGATACTCGGCCAGTGTAAGCAAGGCGTTGGGCTGACAGAAGCGTTTGATAAATCCGGGTACCGAAAACTCCATAAAATGTTCGCCGGTGCGCTTCAGGCGGTAGCAGGCGGTACAAAACGATGGGATATAACCATCTTCCACCAGCTCTTCCATCACCTCGTTTAAAGTGCGGTTATCACATATCTCAAACTGCTCGTGATCCAGGTTCTGTTGCTCCTTATGGCTGGTATAGCCCTTCATCTCAATATTGGTACCGCCATCAATCTGCGACACTCCATACTGCAATATCTCATCGCGTATAGAGCCGGGCTCGCGTGCTGTTAATATAAGTCCGGTATAGGGCACAGCCAAACGCAACACAGCTACCAGCTTGGTAAAATCAGCATCGCTAACGGCATATTGTTTATCCACCTCAAAACCGGAGGCTGACTGTATACGCGGAAATGAAATGGTGTGCGGCCCCACATTATAAACCGCCTCAAAGTGATTGACATGACGCAGTAGCCCCAATACTTCAAAACGCCAGTCGTAAAGTCCAAACAAGGCACCGATACCCACATCATCGATACCGGCTTCCTGCGCACGATCGAGACTTGCCAGGCGCCAGTCGAAATGTTTTTTCGTTCCCTTCAGGTGCACCTTTTCGTAGGTAGGCCGATGATAGGTCTCCTGAAAGATTTGATAGGTACCAATACCGGCTTCTTTCACTATTTTAAAGCCTTCCACATCCAGCGGTGCCGCATTGATATTCACACGGCGAATCTCGCCATTGCCACTCTTCACACCATACACCATCTTCACCGTATCGGCAATAAAGCGGGCATCGTAGCGCGGGTGTTCGCCATAAACCAGAATCAAGCGCTTATGGCCAGCATCTTCAAGCGCCGTTACCTGATTAATAATATCCTGCTTGCCCAGGGTAATGCGTTCCTGCTTTTTATTGCTACTGCGAAAGCCACAATAAGCACAGTCGTTAATACACAGATTACCGATATACAAAGGCGCAAATAACACAATGCGCTTCCCATACACCTGCTCTTTTAATTGCTTAGCCGCCGTTTTGATTGCCTCCACCATTTCTGGCTCATTGGCATTAACCAAAATAGCTGTCTCAGCCAAACTCAGGCGGTTCTTAGTAAGCGAACGGGCAATCACCTCATTCACCTGCTCCATAGTTGGCTGCTGATGGCTGTGCAGAATCTCATGAATCTCATCGGCATCGATAAAATTCTCCATGGCTTTATCGGCCAATTTATATTGCTGTGTGTGATAGATTATTGACATGGGCATTGCGTTTATCGGATGTTACTATACAGCACATCGGTCAATCAAAATTAGCGCTTTTAGGCTAATTCAGGCAATATATTACCCAAATTATTTCCTGAATATTCTCATATAATCTACAGCCATTTTAACCATAACATAGATTTACTTACACTGGACAAGCCAGAAAAGCACAAGGCATCATGACTTGATTATCAGGATCATTGGCAGCTTACTCATATTTTCTGCCAAAAAACACACGAATTTCAATTGTCAGTCACTAATACTCAAAACGATGTAAAAACGAGTGCATGGTAACCTGATTACAAATGAAATTGATTAAAAGCCAACTGGTGCACGAAAGCTATTCATCTGCATCATTTGCATCTGCTGTTGTTGCATCATCCACATACCATTGTTAGCCGAAGGTGTAGGGCCATAACCACTTACTCCGATATAGATTGGAACAATTACTTCTGCCATCACCTTGGTTTCATTGTGCTTGGCAATACGGTAACTAAATGAGCTTTTATTGATATGCAGAAAACCATTAATTACAGCATCCAATTTTGTATCAATCGCATTTAATGCATTAAGTTCCTTCAGTTGTCCTTCTTCATCTACTACAAAACGTGCTAAAACAGTTCCCTGCGGGAAGCTCTTCCAATCCATTGATAATATTTGCTGTTTCAGGTTAAAATCGTTGAATCCATTAATTTTTAAAGGCCGATCGCAATATTGATAAACCTTACCCCCATCATTATTACGATAGAAAACTTCTTTCAACTGATAAGCTCTGAATTTTAAATAACATTTACGTTTCCTCACCTCATCATAGATCGTCTCTTCTCCATTTCCGTTATCATCAAGCAGATTATTGCCCAGACTGTCGCATACAGTTAAATAATAGGTGGTCATTTCTTTATCATCTTCCGGTTGAGAAAAATTACGACGAATTGCACCTGCCAATTCAGCTTTACTCCACTCATCATCATCCTTACTAATCCATTTTTTATACCAATCAATAACCGATTGTTTCTTTTCTGCAACCTGTTGCACAATGTCATAATGTAAATTCCCATTTGAATAAAAACGCCGTTCTGCAATCTCCCTTCCCTCCTCGTTAACAACTATTTTCCTCACATTTCCGTTGGGAAAATAATAGGTACTGGTCTCGCTTTTCTCATAAGGAAGAATATTTTTATAGCAATGCTCCATTACCGAAAGGCCCTCCATGCTACTAAATGAGAGCTGCCAATACATCTTTCGACCGATATTCGCCCGGTACTTTGCAGCATCCTTATCCTCTGTTTCTACCATATAGTGGGTAAATAATAGAGGATGTCCTGCCTTACGCTTATCCTCAAAGCTCCTTTTACGAAAATACTCACGAATTTCGGCATCTTCCGGTTTATTTATCCGATTTGTAGAACTATACAAGGGGCTAATATCCTTTTTCCACTCAGGATTATTATCAGATACATCCTTAATAATATTATCATTTGGCTTGTGCAACAGGTAATAAATATTTACCTGCTGACCATTACTTTTTATATCAACAAACTTACAGATACTACAATCATTCTCTTCTCCCAGCACTTCAGCAAACTCCGGCTTTTTAAAGCTGATTAACTTTATATTATCATTCATCGAAAACTCCCCGCGCTTTTTTATCACATCGAAGTTTTGAATTACGGTAAATGTATCCTGCTGAATAGTAAAACCTAAACAATCTTCCGCTTTCAAGCGCTTGTTTCCTCCTATATCTGACTTCCTGGGCTTGTAAACTAATTTTCTACCATTCATTGAATACTTCACCAGTCCGTTTAAGATTTTTCCATCCTTCAGATATATCTTACCCGGCAAAAAGGAAGTTCCAACACTGAAAGTCATTTCAATTGGATCAAGGGGTGAATAATCAGGGTCGATATAGTTATCACTAATCTTTCCACATTGATCTACAAAAAGAGAGGCTTTTCGAAATGGATCATCGCTTGTTTGGGCCAAAATTAAATGCGCCAGAAAAAGGAGCATTAGAGGAAGTATTTTCTTTAACATAGTATGATGATTTGGTTAGATTTGATTAAAAGACTAGCAGCAGGGAAGTCAAAAATGCCACAACTTCTCGCGAAGCAAGAAAAGCCCAAAAGACGCAAAGTGATGACTAGTGCACTTTGCGTCTTTTTTAGCAGGCATAGTGAGGAAATTCTATTTCAGATCTCCCCCTCTATTTTGAAACAGCTTTTTTATCGGTATTCTTCCAAAATACCCTTCACATCTTCGGCAGCCACACGGCCATATACTTTTTCGCCCACAGTAACAACTGGCGCCAAACCACAGGCACCCACGCAACGCAGGCAGCTGATTGAGAATTTACCATCTTGTGTTGTCTCGCCCACTTTGACATTCAGGTGACGCTTAAACTCATCCAGTACTTTCTCAGCGCCACGCACATAACAAGCCGTACCCATACATATAGAAATGGGGTGCTCGCCTTTGGGTATCATGGAGAAGAAAGAATAGAAGGTAACCACACCATAAACATGGGCCACCGACACATTCATTTCGCTGGCTACCAGCTCCTGCACCTCAGCCGGCAGATAGCCAAATAACTCCTGGGCTGCATGCAAGGCGTTGATCAGCTCACCACCTTCATTGCCAAGTCGCTTGCAGACACCTTTTAACTCTTCCACCTTAGCGGCGGGTAATTTTATATTTGCCATTTTTACTTTTTTTTATTCGTCAGATATGAATACGAGTAATGAGATAAAAACTATCTCACTACCCGGTACTTAGTACTGTGTATTACGATTAAATTTCAACCTTCTTTTTCTTATCGTAATAATGCGTGTGCAATAGCTCGTGCGATTTATGACCACAAGGCTCGCCTAAAAACTCCTCATACAATTTGGCGATAAAAGGGTTTTCGTGCGACTTACGCAGCACCTTGCCCCGATCTTCTTCATAGATGGCACGCTGACGCTTCTTTAATATTTCCACATCGCCATGGTGATAAGGCTGACCACCTCCACCGATGCAACCGCCCGGGCACGCCATTATTTCAATGGCATGAAACTGCGACTTGCCGGCTCTAATATCCTCCAGTAACTTGCGCGCATTACCCAAGCCGTGGGCAATACCAATATTAATGGGCAGGCCGTCGAAATCGATGGTGGCCGAACGAATACCCTCGAAGCCACGCAACTCTTCAAAATCAACTTTGGGCAGGGGCTTTTTGGTTTGCACCTCATAAGCCGTCCGCACAGCCGCCTCAATAACACCTCCGGTAGTTCCGAAGATAACAGCCGCACCGGTTGACTCACCCATGGGCTGATCGAAATCATCCTCTTCCAGGGCTTCAAAATTGAGGTTGGCATTGCGTATCATCTGCGCCAGCTCACGGGTAGAGATGGACAGGTTAACATCGGGGTCGCCATCTACTTTAAACTCATCGCGCGAGCACTCATATTTCTTGGCCAGGCAAGGCATTACCGACACCACTACCACATCTTTACGCTCCTTCTTCAGCTGATCGGCAAAATACGTTTTGGCAATGGCGCCAAACATCTGCTGTGGCGACTTGGCAGTGGACGGAATATCAATCATATCGGGGAACTGATGCTCAAAGAAATTGACCCATCCGGGACAGCAGGAGGTTAAAATGGGCAGCTTCACATCCTTATCCCCGTTCAGATGAGCATTCAAGCGCCCTAACAGCTCAGTGCTTTCTTCCATTATGGTGAGGTCAGCCGCAAAATCAGTGTCAAAAACATGGTCAAAGCCCAGCTTGCGCAATGCCGACACCATTTTTCCGGTTACCAAGGTACCCGCTTCCATGCCAAACTCCTCGCCCAAAGCAGCACGTACGGCAGGCGCTGTTTGCACAATCACTGTCTTAGTGGGATCCACAATGGCATCCATCACCTTCGCCGAGCTGTCACGCTGTGTTAAGGCACCCGTGGGGCATACCGCCACACACTGACCACAGAAAGTACAGGCCGAGTGATCCAGATCCATCTCAAAGGCCGGTGCCACCACCGACTCAAATCCGCGGTTAATGGCTGAGAGCACACCCACCGTCTGTACTTCGTTACAGGCCGTTTCACAACGACGACACATGATGCACTTCTCCATTTCGCGCACGATGGCCGGTGACTCGTCACTCTTGTAAGTATTTTTCTCACCCTGATAGCGTACCTCACGGATACCCAGCTTCTGGGCCAGCGACTGCAAGTCGCAATCGCCCGACTTGGCACACACCAAACAGTCGAAGGGATGATCAGACAGGATTAACTCCATGACTGTACGGCGGGCATTGACAACACGCACCGAGTGGGTATTTATCTGCATACCTTCGGTACACTCTGTTTTACAGGCCGGTGCCAGATTACGACGTCCTTCCACCTCCACCACACACACCCGGCATCCACCGGGCTTGTTCTCAAAGTTCATATCATCCAGCTTCATATAACACAAAGTGGGTATATCCACCCCGATGTTTTTAGCTGCCTCCAATATGGTAGTGCCTTTCTCAACAACTACCTTTTTATTATCTATGGTTAATTGAACGATTTCCATTCTTTTACGCTTTAATGGGTTATAAACTTGCCGGTTTACTGAATGCTGATGGCGCCAAACTTACATTTTTCATAACAGGCTCCGCACTTAATACAGATGGCCTGACTGATGACATGCGCTTCCTTCTTATCACCGGTAATGGCATCCACCGGACAAACACGTGAACACAGGGTACAGCCGATACACTTTTCAGCATCGATTACGTACTGCATCAGCGATTTACACTGACCCGCCGGACACTTTCCTTCGTGTACGTGCGCCTCATACTCATCCATAAAATTCTCCATGGTTGACAGCACAGGGTTGGGCGATGTTTGCCCAAGGCCACACAACGATGTATCCTTGATAACATTACTCAGGTTACGCAATAACACCAGGTCCTGCTCGGTACCTTTGCCTTCAGTTAGTTTTTCCAGCATCTCATACAAACGCTTGTTACCGATGCGACAAGGGGCACATTTACCGCAAGATTCCTCCACCGTAAAGTCAAGGTAAAATTTAGCCACAGACACCATACAATCATCCTCATCCATCACAATCATACCGCCTGAGCCCATCATGGAGCCACAGGCAAGCAGGTTATCGTAATCGATGGGTATATCCAGGTGCTTGTCGGTGAGGCATCCACCTGAGGGGCCACCGGTTTGCACCGCCTTAAATTTCTTACCATCCTTAATACCACCGCCAATATCGAAGATAACCTCGCGCAGGGTGGTTCCCATGGGCACTTCAATCAGGCCTACGTTATTGACCTTACCGGCCAGGGCAAACACCTTGGTACCCTTGCTTTTGTCGGTACCAATGCTGCTGAACCATTCTGCACCTTCCTGTAAAATAACCGGAATGTTGGCATAAGTCTCCACATTGTTAACGTTGGTTGGCATACCTTTGTATCCGCTCTCCGAGGGGAATGGCGGCTTCACAGTAGGTTCACCTCTCAACCCTTCCATGGAATGAATCAGCGATGTTTCCTCACCACAAACAAAAGCACCGGCACCATAGCGCAGCTCCACATCAAAGTCAAAGCCAGTACCAAAAATATCCTTACCCAGCAATCCGTATTCACGCGCCTGACCGATGGCAATCTTCAATCGTGATATGGCCAGAGGATATTCAGCCCGAATGTATATCAGTCCTTTATTGGCGCCCGTGCAATAGCCATTGATGGCCATAGCTTCGAGCACCGAATGAGGATCGCCTTCCAATATGGAACGATCCATGAAAGCACCGGGATCGCCCTCATCGGCGTTACACACCACATATTTTTGCGTGGCTTCTACCTTACGGGTAATGTCCCATTTCAGTCCGGTGGGGAAACCACCACCACCGCGGCCCCGCAGACCTGAATCCGTAATGACTTTGATGGCTTCTTCAGGACGCATCTCGGTTAATACCTTACCCAAGGCAGCATAGCCATCACGGGCAATGTACTCATCAATATTTTCAGGGTTAATAAAACCGCAGTTACGCAGGGCAATGCGAATTTGCTTTTTGTAGAATCCCATGTCTTTCGACTCCGACACACGCTCATGTGTTTCCGGATCGGTATATAACAGGCGTTGCACCTTACGCCCTTTAATCAGGTGCTCGGCCACTATTTCGCTGGCATCTTCGGGTGTTACGTGCACGTAAAATGTATTGTCGGGCACCATTTTTACCACCGGCCCTTTTTCGCAAAATCCAAAACAGCCGGTTCTTACAACCTGAACTTCATGCTCCAGGCTGTTTTCTTCAATAACTTTATCCAGATTACGAACGATTTCTTCGCCACGTGAGGCACGACATCCGGTGCCTCCACAAACAAGGATATGATTTTTATATTTAGCCATAGCACAAAAACTATTCTTTTTTATTCTCTTTTACTGTCTCATAATTCACCGGGATGATGCCGTCCACCAGCTCGCCGCGTATCACATATTTTTCAATAATTTCATCGGCCTTTTTATTATCCACATGACCAAACACCACGGGAGCACTGCCCGGAAGCGTTACCTCGATGGTGGGCTCGGCATGGCAGTAACCCATGCAGCCGGTTTGTGTTACAACGGCATCGATGGCGCGATGATCCATCTCTTCAATCAAGTGGTTCATAACTTCTTTAGCACCCGAGGCAATACCACAGGTAGCCATCGACACTTTCACCTGAACCATCTTCTCAGGGTGGTCGCTTTTCTCCCGCAAGCTCACCTTGGCCTGCAATTCATCACGCATCTTGCGCAAATCAGACAGCGATTTAACTTTTGACATAGCGATTGGATATTAGTAGTTATACTTTCTTTTAGTTATTTTTTTTCAGATCTAAGTTCTGATCCTTTTCTATAAAGCATCATCCCGGATCCTCAATCAAATTCTATATTTAATTCCTCCAGATTTTCTCTAATCATATCTTTTAAAAAACTTGTGACGCTGGCCAGACGTATATCTACATCGCCCAACACATCCTTTACTTCTCGGGTGCTGATGGAAAAAACAGCATCATCCTGTTTTACTTCAAACACCAGATTAACCCCCTCATTGCCGGTTATCATCATGGCTGCTGTAGCGGCAATATTGCCCATGGGCGGTCGGTCGATGTGCCGGCGTCCGAGGCGTGCGGTAACTTTGGTGCCCTTACCAATGGCTGATTCCAGCTGGAGGCTGCCACCCGTTTGTTCAGCCGTTTGCTTAATTAATGGAAGCCCCATGCCCACCTTACGTGTGCTGCGCGATGTATAAAACGGATCGCTTACACGCGTCAGTGTGGCCTCATCCATGCCCGTGCCATCATCGCATACTTTAAGGATCAGCCAGCTTGCCTCCACAGTAATCGTTAGTGTGATGTTGGCGGCCTGAGCTCTCACCGAATTTTGGACAATGTCCATAATATGCATCGACAGATCCTTCATCTTAAGCGCTTATTACTTTGCGCCCTTTTGTTCCCTGTAGAGCCATTCTCAACTCCTGAAAGTCGGGCGCTCTCATCTCTAATAATGAATAATGATGGCCGATTTGCTCAGGGAAATGCGCGTCCGACGAATGCAGCACGGTATATGCCTTAAGCTCGGGATGATTATTCAACGGTTCGCTAAGGGCATAACGAGCACTTATTTCGATGGCGTCGGGCTTTATACCGAAAGGCATAAAACCCAGCTGACTATATACGCTGAAGCTGGGGCGAAATATATGTGCCGGAATAAACAGGCCTTCGAGCTGTCGCACGGTATGCTCCACCTCATCGATAGACTGATCGATGGCACTAATGAGCAAACGCTCCTCTTGTCCTTCAATTTCCTCTTCGGCATTAACCCATACCTGATAACCAAAACGCTCAGCATCATTGGGTATATTGGGCAAGTACTTATCCAGATAGACCTGAAAAGCCGCAAGTTTCTCAAAATTTTCAAAGAACGTTAAGCAATGTACTTCTTCCTTGGTGGTTACCTCGGCACCGCATAGCACATACAGACCTTTGAGCTGTCCCACCCTATGCACTTCAGCACACTGCCGGGTGGTGTTATGGTCGGTAATACCAATCATATCCAAGCCGGCCGCCAAAGCCTTTGTCACAATATTTACAGGGCTCATATCCAGGCTGCCGCAGGGCGATAAGACCGTGTGTATGTGAAGATCAGCTTTATAGCGTTTCATTCTTTTTATCATTAGGTATCAAGACCTTCAGCAGGTGGCCAATCTGAAGCTTTCAAATCATCTTGATACGAATATCTTGTGTCTATTTCTTCTCGGCAAGCAGCTTATATAACTCACCGGATAATTCAAAGGCCTGCATTGAAGAGCTCAGCAAGGGGATACCTTCATCGTTACTTTGACTAATGGTATTTTCATCAGCTTCCAAATCCTTGACAATGATAACTGCTGCCACTTCCTTCAAAGAGGCCACGGCCATCACATTACGGTGTGTCTGCAAAGTGATCCACACCTGGCCCTCATCGGCATTGCCCATTACATCGCTTAACAGGTCAGAGGTATAACCGCCACGCACCTCATTCTGAAGCCCCTCTTCGCCGGCAATCACTTTGAGGTTTAGCTTTTCAATGATGTCACAAACTTTCATGTGCTAATATTTAATTGTAATCAGGAGGCCCTACATGGAGGACTCATCCTTAGCTCCTTTTTTCTTACAGTTTTTATCCAGTCGATCTTTACCCCAGGTTTTCTCTATGATCCGGATGGAGTGCTGCGGATCCAGCTTCTTTGACTTCTCCATCATGCGCTGCAAAAACACACAGTTAGACAGATTGGCCTCTTTGCGCACAATGTCCTTGGCCAGACTTTCGCAATTGGGGGCACCACAGGCACCACAGTCAATGCCCGGCAGGTAACACATCATGCGCCGTACCCGCTCCATCTTTTTAAGCGCTATGCCCATGTCCTCGTCCAGCACCATCATCGAGCGCGGCTCTACTTTACCCACATACCCCCTGGCTTTTATCATATCCTTGTGCACTGATGATATATTTTGCACATACTTACCCGAGTGTTTGATACGATCGGCCCGATCCTTAATACGTTCCACCGTCAGAAAGCGATTTTCGGTAAGCAGTACACCACCTGCACAGCTCTGATCGCAAGCCCGGAGCTCCAGAAAATCAACATTTATAATTTCATCATTCTCCACCTTTTCAAGAAAAGAAATGACATTATGAATTTCATCGATGGCCAGGCAGCGTCCTTTCATGTGATTAGCTTCACCGCCGGTTAGACTCCAGTTAAGGCCCTTGGGCGACAGGTAGGGTACTGTTTCACGGCATTTATCACCCATTTGCGATCGCGTTTTCAACACATGATATACTTTATTATAGAGAAAATCCATGTTAATAACCCCATCCACATTGGATACGTCATCGCCCACCGGACTTTTAACCGTTGCTATTTTAGAGGCACAAGGCGTCACATAAAAAACCCCTATCTCATCGGCACACTTACCTTCTTCCTGCAACAAATGACGGTAATACATGGCAGAACTATCGATGGGCGGCTTAATGGGCATAATGTTATTCACCAAGCCTGGAAAACGCACTTGTATCAGCCTCACGATGGACGGGCAAAAGGCGCTGATCATGGGCTTGTCGCGGTCACCATCCTGCTCCTCCAGCATGGTTTCATTAATGACATCAACCGTTGCTTCGGCCGGCACCACATGCGTAAAGCCCAAGCCTTTCAATATTTCAATAATTTCGCACTCGCGGATCACCTTTGAAAACTGACCAATAAACACAGAGGGCAGAATGGCCACCCGATATTTAAAATTAAAGATCTTCTCAAAGTCGTCCTGTTCCACATAAATGGCATCCACCGGACACGCCTTCATGCACTCACCACAATCAACGCACCAGTTTTTTCGTATCGACGCAACACCATCGCGGATGCGGATGGCATCTGTAGGACAAACATTCATGCAATGGGTACAACCATAACATAAATCTTCATCTACCTTTAATGCATGATAAAACTGTTGTTCGCTCATAGCAATCACCTCCTAGCTTGACAATTTTGTCGTTAACTCCACTATCGTTCCTGCCCCTACCTTACTCGATATCTCAATGGTATCGGCATTGCGTTTCATATTAGGCAGTCCCATACCGGCTCCAAACCCCATTTCACGTACCATGGCCGAAGCCGTTGAATAACCCACCTGCATGGCCAGATCAATATCGGGGATGCCGGGGCCTTCATCTTCAATGCGGATATTGATACGTGCCGTATCAATATCCACCAACACCTTTCCCTTATAAGCGTGGGCTACCACATTTACCTCACCCTCGTACAGTGCCACCACTACTCGCTTAATTATCTTCGGATCCACATTTAGCTGTTTCAGCACCTTTTTCACACTACTGGCGGCATTGCCTGCTTTCGAAAAATTTCCCCCTTCTACCTCGTAGCTAAATTCCATACGCTTTCAATCAATAAACAGGCGATACACCTGCATCGTGCAACATACCAATGGTTCGAAACATCGAGTACTGACACTCGATAAGCACCATATTGTTCTCATTGGCTACCGCTACCATATCGGGCGTCACCTTCTTTCCCCGAACAAACACCACGCAATCAATATCGGCCATCTCCGCGGTACGCACAGTCTGCATGTTGGTAAGCCCGGTAATGAGCACCAAATGGTCCGACTCGAGTGTTAATACATCGCTCATCAAATCACTGGCAAACGCGTGTTCCACCTCATTATCAATAAAATCATTGCCACATATTATTCGAGCATCCAGCAGCTCTGCAATCTTTCGTATCTTTATTGATGACGCCATATTCGTTAGTCTTAGCTGGTTTACTTAGCGAAATATTAAAGAAATATTTCATGATTATATAAGCAAACTAATACTAATATACCGAGAAAAAAAAGGTCATAAGTTGATTTTCAATAATACAGAACTAATCTAAATTAAGTACCAACAGATCAGCAGATAAGAGAAAATGACGCTTTCAATTTGAAAGGTTTGTTAACATTTGAGTGTTAATTGATAACAAATCTTAATTTTATGATTTAAATCAGCTTTACTTACATATATTCGATGGAAACGTCCTTAAGAAACTTTTCTTCAAGAAAACGAATCACACGCTTTACCACGCTTCGCCGTATCTCCAGTTCAACGGGCAGGTTGGGATCCTGATGTGCCACATTGATGCGCGTACCGTTAAGGATATGGATGCGGTCACTCTCGAGCAAGAGTTTTATAATTTGATCAGCCGGCCCATTGCCAAGGCGGGTATTTGAATTATGGCGCTCCAGCAAACGGGCAACTTTACCCAAAGTCAAAATGCCTTCAGTCACCAGGCTAATGCCCTCCATAAAGGATGCGGGAGGCAGCTCGGGATCGTCAGACTCAATGCCAGCATCGAACTTTAAGGCCAGTTCACGTGCCACTACTTCGGCAGTGGTACCTCCGGCTATTATCTTCTTGCCCTTAAACTGCTGCACCTTCAGGGCAAAAGCAAAATCGTTGTGATCGTCAAAAGGCGGCCCGGTAATAAGCAGTAACTTACGGGGTTCACGAAAATAAATCACGCCACACGACGAATCATCTTTTGGATGATCGCCATCGTGTAACTTCGCCATGTTTATCACTTTCTGAGCAAGCTTACCCGAGGCGGCAAAGGGGCCGTACTTCACGATCTTCCTCACAAACTCTCCCAGGGCATCGCGTCCCCAGCCAAAGGGAAAAGCCCGCGTGCCCATGCCGGATTGCACAATACCATCGGACCAAAAGAAGATACGATCCTCCAGTTGAGCTTTAAAATTACAAAGACGCAGCTTTTTACCCTTATTCTTTTCACTCTGAAGCACCAGATCCTCCCATCCGGGATCCAGCTCCTCCTGTCCCCGCATAATCAAGCAAAGGGGATTATCATATTCAACAATGGTAGTAGTGCCATCATCTTCCACATCAATAATGGTAAAGGTGCTGTAGCTCACCTTTCGAACACTGCACACCGGCAGCGTATTCATGATAATCTCGGCCGTACGGGCCACTGCCCGGTGCTCAATGGTAAAATTCATGGCCATGGAAGCCGTCAGGGTAGCCAGCACATTGGCCTTTACCCCACTTCCCATGCCATCGGACAGCACAGCGACAAGCCGTCCTTCCTCCTTAACACGCTTGGAAAGAAATACATCGCCACAAATTGTTTCACCCTGATGATTATTCTGGCGACACTCAACATCGATAAAAAAATTATGTTCCTGATCCATGTTGTTCTCCTAATTGCTGGGCCTGTATGATGCTATTCAGTGTCTTTTCTGTTTTTGAAGCACTCTCACCCAAGAGAAAAGCAATCTGCTGCACCGTCTCCAAGTTCTCCTTAATCACATCCTGGGCTCGTTTTATCACCTCTTCCTTACGCACTTCGGGTGTTATTAAATCGCGAATGATACCGCCCACCACTTCCTTGGGTTTAATAGTAAAAACCGACACATTGAGGATGGAATTACCATACTCCATATCACGATCGAGCAAATCCTGCCCCGACTGCATAACTGAAGCAAACACTTTATGAAAGTTGAGCAGGCTTTTGAGTTCGGCACCATGCAATCCGGGCACCACCTCAGCAATCTCACGGGCATCATCACCCAGCATCTCCACAAAGCGCTCATTGGCTTCCAACACATGCATGTGCTTATCAACAATGACTACGCCGGCACGCAGCTTATTCAGCATGGCCGTGGTAGTCTCTGCTGCCTCACGTGCCAATCCTTCCTCCTGCCGAGCCCTTTCCTCGCTCTTCACCAGGGCTTCCTGCGTCTTTTTGTACTTCTCATTGGCTGCATTCAGCTTGCTCACAAAGGCTCGCAGCTTTTTAATGGAGTAGCTATAGCACTGCTCATAATCTGTAAGGCCTTGTAAGTGGGCAACTGCAAAATCGCGACAGCTGGGATAACCGCAGGCGCCACAACCCAACTGATCCTCCAACCTTGTTTTTCCCATGTCGGCCAGCACCACATCCACTTCTGCCTTTGTAGGAATCGGCAGGCGCACATCCTTTGATCGAAAAGAGCGAGACAGATCAAGGCACTTAAACTCCTCAATGTCGAGGCGCCACTGATAGGCATCGAGGGCTTTCATGCGCTTATTCACATACTTAATCACCTGCGAACGACGGGTAAACTTCTTCCCGCCCTGCGAAGTTCCGGGTCCCTGAATACAGCCCTTACAATAGAATAGATCGAGATGCTGGTTGAGCTGATTCTCCGATTTAAATTCCTTAATGGACTGCAGAAAGTTGGTTCGCCCCTCGGTGATGATAATGTCGCCCTCCAGCAGTCCCTGGTTGATATCCACAGCCTGAAACAATCCGTGCGATATGGGGAACAATCCTCCTTTGCGTCCTAGTGGCGGGTCAAACTCACTAAACTCAACGGTATTTTCAGAAATACCTTTTTGAGCGAACAATTCCCGCAACTCAGTAAAAGTAATAACCCCATCAATATGACCATCGGTATCATAAAACTTTTTAGCTTCATCTTTAGCAGCCGTACAGGCCGTGATATAAACCACTTTTACCGCCTCGCCATAGCGTTTATGCAAAACCTTAGCCATGGCAATGTAGGGCGGCACTATGGGTGCCAGATTATCCACCAGCTCGGGCTCTTGTTTCTCAATGTAATTCACTACAGCCGGACACTTGGTGGTGATATAATGCCTTCCCTGGAAATTTTCCACCAGGTGCTTATACTGATAAGCCACCAAATCGACGGCAAAAGACATTTCTGTTACCAGATCGAAACCAATGGCACGAATCATGGCTACAAACTTACGGTAATCAGCAATGTCGGTGAACTCACCGGAAATGGCCGGATCGCAGACCGCTGCTACCCTGTCCTCTGCCTGGATGAGTTCCTCAACAAGCTGTGCTTCGCGGCGATATTCAATAGCCCCCTGCGCACACATACTCACACACTGACCACAGCCTATGCATCGCTCTGCCAGAATCTGGGCATGCTTATCGGCTATTTTAATCGCCTTGGCCGGACACACCCGCACGCAGGTATAGCTTAAATTGCACTTATCCTTATCACTTATAATTAACTGCCCCATAGACTTATGTTTCCTGTTCGAGTTCAAAGAAGTTGGTTAATATCTCATACACATTGTCAACCGTTACCCTAGAAAATAACTGATCGTCAATGCGCAACATGGGCCCTTCCTCACACTTCCCTCCACACAAATCGCCATGGAAGAACACATCGGCATCGAGCTGATGCTCTTTTAGAAATGCTTTCACGATCGCCAAAACGTCTTTATTGCCCCTTGAAAAACAAGAGCTGCCCAAACAAATAACTATTTCATGCTTCGTATCCATAATTATAAACTTGAAAATCAAGTTCAAAATAATAAAAAGAAACCGACCAAAGCCGGTTTCTCATTAATTAATACCGATTTCTTTCAGTATAATGGGTATGCAATAATTCGTGTGACTTTTTACCCAATGGCGCTTTCAAAAAAGCCTCATAAAGATGCATCACCTCAGGATTTTCATGCGATTTTCGAATGGGCTTTAACGCGTCTTCCCGATAAATAGCCTCACTTCGTTTCTTTCTTATCTCAGGCGAGGTAGGGATCGGTTGTCCGCCACCGCCCAGGCAACCACCGGGACAGGCCATAATCTCAATAAAATGATACTCCGCCTTACCATCGCGAACGGCTTCCATCACATGCTTGGCATTTGACAATCCATGCGCTACACAAGTCTTTAGCTCTACTCCTTCCAGAAAATCCCATTCCGGCAGCACTTTCTCCATTTTAATGGTAGCCTCTCGGATACTTTCCATGCCCCGAACAGGTGTAATATTCAAGCCATTGAAAGGTACTTCACGACCGGTCACCAACTCATAAGCAGTGCGCAATGCCGCTTCCATCACACCACCGGTAGCACCAAAAATAACGGCTGCTCCACTTGACTCACCCATAATACTATCGTACTCATCATCGGGCAAAGAAGCAAAATCAATACCCGCCTGTTTAATCATCAGGGCCAGCTCCCGCGTTGTAAGCACATAATCAACATCTTTATATCCGCTACTGCGCATCTCAGGTCGGTCGGCCTCATACTTCTTAGCCGTACAGGGCATCACCGATACACTGACCATGTCTTTGGGATCTACCCCTATCTTTTGGGCATAATAAGTCTTCGCCAAGGCTCCAAACATTTGCTGCGGCGATTTGGCCGTTGACACATTGGGCAACAACTCCGGAAAAGCATGCTCGATAAACTTCACCCACCCGGGAGAGCAGGAGGTAGTCATGGGCAATCGCACGGAAGTATCCTTCTCCTTGACCACTTTTTTCAAACGCTGTAGCAACTCATTACCCTCTTCGATAATGGTTAAGTCGGCAGTAAAATCGGTATCCAACACTGAGCTAAACCCCAGACGACGGAGGGCCGTCACCATCTTACCGGTCACAATCTCACCAGGCGGCATGCCCAATGCCTCCCCCAGGGCAATGCGCACAGCCGGTGCCGTTTGCACCACCACATGCTTATGCTCTGCATTCAAGGCGGACCACACCTCATCCAGATAGGTTTTCTCGGTTAAGGCACCCGTTGGACAACGATTCACACACTGCCCACAGTTGGTACACACCACTTCAAACATGGGCTTATCGAAAAATGAGGATATTTTCATATCTTCCCCTTTATGGGCCACCGTTAATGCACTGATGCTCTGCAGCTGATCGCAGGTGCGCACACAACGCTGACAGCGAATACACTTACTATCGTCCTTGATAATGGAAGGCGAAAAATTATCAATGGTATAGCCCTTGTGTGCCACCAGGTCGATAAAGCCATTGTCGCCAATAATGTATTCCGAGGCCAACTCCTGAAGCTCACACTTACCGTTTTTATAGCACCGGGTACAGTCGGCACGGTGCTCACTTACCAGCAGCTCAATAATTTGCTTGCGGGCACTGCGCACCTTCATGCTGTTGGTATGAATCTCCATACCTTCGGCCACAGGCATGGCACAGGAGGGCAACAAGCGATCACTACCGCTTTGTTCCACCACACACACCCGGCAGTTACCGGCCACACATAAATCCTCGTGATAGCACAAGGTAGGAATACGAATATTTACTTTACGAGCCGCTTCCAGTATTGTAGCTCCGCTATGAATACTAACGGCAATATTATCGATTTTAAGATTAATCTTATCTGACATCTTTGAGGCTTTTGAGGTTAGTAAATCATTTCTTCTCTGAAATTCTCAACGATGGATGAGAAGGAATTGGCCACCGATTGTCCCAGGCCACATTTGGCCGTCACCCGCATGGCCTCAGCCAAATCGAGCAAACGATCGAGGTAGGATGAGGGCTGTTCGCCCTTTTTAACGGCCTGAATACCCAGCAACAACTGCTGCGTACCTACCCGGCACGGTGTGCACTGACCACATGACTCCTCCACAAAGAAGTCGAGGTAGTTATGCAATACGTTATACATCGAACGCGATGAGTTAAAAATCATCATGGAACCACCCGTGGGCAGGGATGTGCCCCTTAGCTTGCCCTGATAACCAATGATGGTTTTTTCAAACTTTTTACGCGGCACACAAAAGCCCGAGGCTCCTCCTACCTGCACAGCCTTGGAGTCGCCATCGCCAAAATCATCCACAAACTTCTGGAGCGACATGCCAAACTCCAGCTCGTAAATGCCCGGAATGGGCGTATCACCGGAAACAGAAAACACTTTGGAGCCCCGCGAATCCTGCACTCCCAGATCCTTGAATTTATCGGGACCGTATTTTAAGATGGAATAAGTATGTGCCAAAGTCTCCACATTGTTAATTACGGTGGGTTGTCCTTTATAGCCAAAATCGGTGGGGAATGGCGGCTTATTGCGCGGCTCGCCCCGCTTACCTTCCATGCTTTCAAACAAGGCACTTTCTTCGCCACAGATATAGGCGCCACTTCCCAAAAAAATGGCCACTCTTAAATCAATTTTTAAGTCATCAAGCAGCACATGAAAATCATCAATGACCTTTTGTAAGGAGGGCTTTAAAAATTTATACTCCCCCCGCAGGTAAATAAAACCCTTTTTAGCACCTATGATGTGCGCACACACCGCCATGCCTGTAAGCACTTTATGTGGTACACTTGATAATATCTCACGATCTTTAAAAGTACCAGGCTCCCCCTCATCGGCATTACAAATCACAAACTTATCGGGCTGATTAGCTTCGGCTGCCAGCTTCCATTTTAAACCCGTTGGAAAGCCAGCTCCACCTCGGCCTTTCAAACCCGAGCTAATCAAATCATTAATCACATCATCGCATTTACGCCCAATGGTTTTCCTGAGTATTACTTCGGTATCGTGTTCATTCTTGAAAATAAGATCCAGTCTTTGCAAATTCTTTTTCATCGCTTGCGTATTTTATAAAACCCCGGCACTGTTAATTAACATTCAACTCCTGCTGTTTATATTTCATAATAATCGCACGCACTTTTTCAGGCGTCAGTTCGGTATAAGGCTCATCGTTAACCAACATGGCGGGCCCTTTATGACACTGCCCCAAACAGTTGGTTTCGAGCAGCGTAAACAGCCGATCGTGTGTTGTTTCTCCCAAGTTAATTTTCAGCACAGCTTCCAGCTCCTGAATAATTTGATTCTTACCATGCATCATGCAAGTAATTGTTTTGCACACCCGGATTACATATTTACCCAAAGGCTTGGTATGCAAGAAAGAGTAGAAGGTAGCGGTGCCATACACCTGAGCTGCTGAAATATTGAGCTCGCGCGCCACCTCCACCATAGCATCCTCCGAGATATGCTGCTCCTGATTTATAATTCCTTGAAGAATGGGCAAAAGGCTCTCCATGCTGCGGCCGTGTTGATCGGCCAGTCCTTTTACCAACTGTTTTACTTCAGCCATAATTGTTGATTTAAGGGTTTACTTAACTGGGTATAGAGAATTATTTCTTTAAAAGTTAAGTTTTTTTAACATCGCTGTCCAGTATTTTTTTTCTCTATGCTGAAAAAAATCCTTATTAATAATCATTCTCAATAGCTAACTATCAGCACATTGCACGAATACATTCTTTTATCGTCACTTTTAAGGGGAGCTCCTGCACTAGGAATGGCTTTTTATTTATCCTTTCATTTTTCCGATCTTTGCCAAAAATTAAACAACAGTGAATCAAACAGAACTACAGCAGATGATTCTGGAAGGTGAACACCTGAAGCAGGATTTTAAGTTTGCCATTACAGATACCAAAAAGATAGCCCGCTCCATTGCAGCTTTTGCCAATACGGAAGGCGGACGTCTACTCATCGGTGTGAAAGACAACGGTAAGGTCGCGGGCGTTGAGTCTGACGAGGAATATTATATGATAGAGGCAGCCGCCAAGCGGCATTGTAGGCCGGCGGTGGAGTTTCAAACTCGTAAGTGGGAGATGGATGGCAAAACTGTACTGGAAATCATCATTGAAAAAAGTAAAAAGCGACCTCACTCAGCGCCCGACAAGGACGGAAAAGCGACCTACTATGTACGCGTTAAGGATCAGAACCTGGTGGCCAATCGCATATTAACGGAAGTGTGGAAGCGCGAAAAACAGCCCGGTGGATCGCTCCTTAAAATCAAATATGCAGAGAGTAAGCTGCTCACCTACCTGGGAATACATGGTTATATCACCTTTTCAAAGTTCTGCGGCATGGCCAATATCAGCCCCCGCAAGGCTGAGAAGATCCTTATTAACCTGATTCAGATGAAGGTCATCGAGATGGATATTACCGAGAGTCAGATTTTCTATAAGATGAACAGTAATCCTGAATATCCCGAGCCTAATCAGCAGGAGCTGCCAGACGATTGGTAATCAATCCCTCTCCTCTATGGCTTCATAAAACACCTGCTGGATGGATGGTCGCACATTCATCCGGTAAATTAAAGGATTATTGCGACTGGGGTATACGCGATTTGAAAGAAATATATAAACCAAATCATATTGCGGATCAACCCACACGAAAGTACCGGTAAAACCACTGTGCCCATAACTTTGGGCGCTCACTGCCGGTGCCGGATAACTATTTTCGATGGACAATGTATCGTTGCCGGGCAAGGGTTTATCAAAGCCAGCCCCACGACGGTTATCGCTTTGTGGATATTGAACACGCGTAAAAGCATCCAGCATGGTGGATGATAGGTAAGAACGGCCACCGTAACTTCCCTTTTGCAGATATAGCTGCATCAGCTTTGCCACATCGTAGGCACTGCCAAACAAGCCCGCATTGCCCGACACACCTCCCATAATGGCGGCAGCCTCATCGTGCACCTGCCCTTTCAGCTGAGTTCTTCGGTAGTGAGCATCGTACTCGGTGGGCACAATACGACTGTGCGCCAATTTGTTCAGTGGATTATAACATAAAGAAGAGGCACCTAGCTGATCGAAAAAATGGCGATACAGCATTGTCTCATAATCATCAGAATATAAGTTACTCAGCAGCTGCGGATAAAGCATAAACGACAAGCCACTGTACTTATAGCCAACATCGGGCAGCAAATCTGACTTGCGAATGGCTTTATATACCTTCTTGGTAAATGAACGCGAGAGAAATAGATTAGGGGCAACAGCCAGCGAATATTTTTCAGAAGGATTGATACGATAATACCGAGACTGATACTCCCCATTCTTCATCGTCATCGGGTAGTAGTTGATATACGGTGCAAGACGCGCCTGATGCGCCAATACGGAACGCAAGGAAATAGTATCCTTGTTGGAGCGATGAAAGAGGGTGCTTTTCCAATCAGGCCAGTAACGGCTAAATGGTTGATCAAGATGCATCAAACCATCATCGCAGGCCTTAATAATCAGTGGCAGCGGGCCGGCAATCTTGGTTACCGATGCCAGATCGTACACATCGTGTGGCTGCACTGCAATGCGCTTATCATAGGTATGATGGCCGTAGCTGCCATTAAAGATCACTGCCCCCTTATAGGCCACCAGAACACGGCAACCGGGAAATGCAGTGGCTGTGATAGCCTGCTGCACAATGCTATCCACCCGGGTTTGAATACGCTCATCGGCCAAACCAAAGACAGCGCCAGGCACGTAGCGCAGGCGTTGCCTCGTATCATAATGCGTCAGTTCTTCACCCAGTGTCAGGGCATTAAAAACTACCTGAACGGACAGGTCACGACTGATAGTGTTGTTTAGCGGACAATAAAGCACATAATCCGCAGCCGCCCTTAAATCTGCCATGGGCAATTCCAGGGTGTCACCCAGCACGATAAGGGATAAACATCGAATACTATCGCTCAACAAGTATTTAGGAAGGGCTTGATCGGCTGTTACCACCGCAATAAGATGATCAGAAGAAGCTAAAACCTTCTCTTGCTCATCGGTTTGCTCTATGGTCAGCACAGGCACATCGGCATAGCGATGCACTAAAGGCTCCCACTGCTGCCCCTTTTCAGCGATGCCGAAAACAATGCGCTCACGATCCAGATCCTCGATGGGAAAGTTACTCCCGCTTTGCTTCAGAAACTCAAAGCGCTGCCAAACAGGCGAATATTCATCACACTGCCTGAGACTATCCGGCTCAGCAGCACGGGCAGACGAAGACATTAACAACAGGCGGAAAAACGCAAGGATAAAATAAAAATGATTTCCTAAGCTTATTGATGTATTCTTATTCATCGCTCATTTTTTATAAAAAAAAACCAAATGTTGGTATTCAAAGCTCTTTATGCATTGAATAATGGAATTATTCGTTGATCCTAATGTTTTTTCTGCTTGCTGCACCCGGTCAGGCTATGAAGCGTTGGAGAAATGTTACCAGATTTTCCTTTCAAAATGCTAAATAGCCAAAGCGTTGTATTTTGCTTTTACCTCTTCGTCTCACAAAGCCAAATCAACGATTTGGCGGTGGGCAGCTTTGCAGAAGCTTTCAATTTAGCACTGCCCCCCAATGCTTTATTAGCCATTGTTGGCAACTATTATTTATTCAATTAAATTTTTTAATTCAATACATAGGGTTTCTATTAATTCAATAACTTTTAACTCTTGATTAAAATTGTAATACTGACATATATCATTTTCCTTACCTTCTGAAGGATTAAATGTTGACAATATCTTAAATTCATCTCGATATTGCTCAACCATACTATATTTCTCTTTTTCAGTATAAAAATTTACTAAATATTTACAATTAAAAGGATCTTCTCCAAATGCCACTCTCAGCAATAAAGGAATATTATCAAATGTAAAACCTGAAAAATAAACCGCAGTTCCCAATCTCTCAACTTTCTCAAAAGGGTAACAATTATTAATAAATTTTTCTTCAATTCTAATTGCCAAATATTCAGGTAATTCTTCCATCATATTTTTAATTGACATCGAAGTTTCCAAGTTATTTGCTTCTAATAGTTTTTCACGAAATAATTTCAACGAAGCTGTATCCATATTATTTGTATTTAAAAATTTAATCAACTTACTGTATTGCTGAAGTATAAATTTGTTTTCACTTCTTTTTGATGCTTCAATAGCAGGCTGTATCCAGTTTGAAAATAAGCTCCTTTTACCTTCTAGATTTGTATATGAAGGAATCTGTTTAATCAAAGGTTTAATCTTATCTAACTCTTTCTTTGACCAATCAGAAGTATTTACAGTTTTACAATCATCTAATGTCAGATAGATAATTGCAACAATCTCAAATTCCTTTTTAAGTAAATTATAATATCTAGGTAATTGCTTTTCCTGATCAACTGCATTGTTTATTTTATTTTCAACAATAATTGCTTTTTTTGAATTAGCATCTCTAATAGAAATATCTATATTATCAACCTCACGATATATTTTAGCTGTCCTAAAGTCTTCTTTTTTAACAAGCTCTATATCTATCATGTCAATAAATAACTTTAAATAAAGGTCATTTTCTTTGTGCTTCTTTGTTGGATCTATAAATGAAAATATAAAATCGCTATGTAGATTTTCATAATGATATTTTGGAGAAATAAGAGTGAACACATTGAACTTTAAATCATCATTGTTGATTCTGTTTTTTTTAAAATTATCGCCAATAACCTTACAATCAGAAATTAATCCAATGATATCATTATATCTACTTTCAAACACATGTCTCCAATATTTAAGTTCTTCAATTTTCATTCTTATACTATGTTTGCGTTGATAATAGTTGCTAACTTATCAATAAACACCACACATCCGTTAATTATGCGAAATCATTATCCGTATATCCTCATGGCTTTTCCAATCTTATGTAGCTACGGATACAAAAGATATTGCTTGCGTAATGTTGCGTAATCCTCCAGCTCATTGCTCCAGCTCGCTCGTATTTCTACTTCCGACCAGCCGGCTTCTATCTTTTTGAGCAAGGTATCATTGCCAGCCAACAGGTTAAACCAGCGCTCTCTGCTGATAAAGGAGTCACTAAAGTTTGATTTCTCGTAAAATGTCAATAAATAGCTCAATGTGAAGCGATGCGCTAAGGGCTCATTGCGCAAATCAACTCCATAACATAGCTTATCTTGTTGTGGTGGGTGCTTTGACATACCCTCAATGCTAACCGGGGTAAAAGTAAAGTCACCATAAGTTGAATCGGGATAGCCAATCACCTGAAACGGCATGTAGGTGCCACGCCCCACACTTATCTCGGTAGCCTCAAAAAAGCAGAGTGAGGGATACAGACGAATTGAAATATCGTTGGGCAGGTTGGGCGATGGCTTCACGGGCAAGGAATAAGCCATCTCATGTCGATAATTATCCATCTTAACCACCTGCAAATCACACTGCACTGAATCATTCAACCATCTCTCACCATTAATCATCTGAGCGAGCTCCCCTACCGTTAATCCATGAACGATGGGTATTGGATGCATGCCAACAAATGACTGAAATTCCAGATCTAAAACAGGACCGTCATAATAATCTCCATTAGGATTAGGACGATCCAACACCAGCATGGGGATGCTGTTTTCGGCACAAGCTTCCATCATATAATGCATGGAGGAAATATAGGTGTAAAAACGGGCTCCCACATCCTGGATATCGAATATTACAACATCAACACCCTCCAGGTCTTGCTTATTGGGTTTCTTATGTTTTCCATAAAGTGAGACAACGGGTAAGCCGGTTTTAACATCTTGCCCACTCTTAATATGCTCACCGGCATCCGCCTTTCCTCGGAAACCATGTTCCGGAGCATAGATTTTAGCAACATTTATACCACGCGTCAGTAAGGTATCGATTAAATGGGTTTGCCCAACTAAAGATGTATGATTAACAAGTAAACCCACTTGTTTGCCATTTAAAAGCGGCAAGTATTCTTCTAATCTCTCACAACCAAGACGTAGTTCATGCCCCTCTCGGTTCTTAGCCGGGGCCTGACACGAAGTAAAAATTAAGCTGATAAGTAAAAATCGCAGTGCAAATTGGTAATACATATTACATTTTTTTTGTGAAAATAAAAAAAAACGGAACATGATGCTCCGTTTCTTTCAAATTTTTACACTTCAATTCACGTGGCCTTGCGAATTAGTACGCATTTATTACGATGAAATGTTAAATACTTCAATTATGCCTGGCCCGCGGGCCCGAAGTTCATGGGCATAACAGGACCCGACCCATTATTGTCAGTATTTTTGATGGGGCCATGCAACGATTCAAAGCGCGCAATATTATCTTTTAAGGCGTTCATCAGGCGCTTAGCATGCTCGGGAGTGATAATCACACGCGATTTCACTTGGGCTTTAGGAACACCCGGCATAATCCGCACAAAATCAAGGACAAACTCAGCCGGAGAATGTGTAATAATGGCTAAGTTAGAGTAGGTTCCTTGTGACACTTCTTCGTTTAATTCAATGTTCAGCTGATTTTGATTCTTCTTGTCTTCCATAGTATAAATAGTTTGTTAGTTCATAGTCAGAAGGCAGTAGTTAAAACATTGCATATCCCTTTCAGAAAATTATAGAAGACAAGCTCTTAAAACACCGCTTTCCGTATTTCACACATGTTGAATTGTTTAAAAAAGGGGAAGACACAATTGTGCTTCCCCCTCTTCTATCGTATTCAGTGTATTTATTCTACTTCTTCGCTGGCAGCTTGCTTGCTAACCAGGTTATCGTACTCGGCTTTGGAGCCAACCACTACTTTGGTGAAGTTGCGTACACCGGTACCGGCAGGAATTAAGTGACCACAGATCACATTTTCCTTCAGGCCTTCAAGCTTATCAACTTTACCCTGAATGGCTGCTTCATTAAGCACTTTTGTTGTTTCCTGGAAGGACGCTGCCGACATAAAGCTCTTGGTTTGCAGTGCGGCACGTGTGATTCCTTGCAGCACCTGACCCGATGTTGCAGGAATGGCTTCGCGCGCGGTAACCAGCTTAAGGTCACGACGTTTTAGCTGCGAGTTTTCATCGCGTAAACGACGTGCGGTGATAATCATACCTGCTTTCAATGTCGATGAATCACCGGCATCTTCCACAACTTTCTTACCCCAAATATTGTCGTTTTCTTCCATGAATTCAACCTTATCCACGATTTGTTTCTCTAGGAACTTAGTATCACCCGGATCCGCAATATCTACCTTACGCATCATCTGACGTACGATGATCTCAAAGTGCTTATCGTTGATCTTCACACCCTGCAAGCGATATACATCTTGTACTTCGTTTACAATGTATTCCTGAACAGCGGTAGGCCCTTTAATACTCAAAATATCATTTGGCGTTGTTGCTCCGTCAGACAATGGGGTACCGGCCCGTACGTAGTCGTTCTCCTGAACCAGGATCTGCTTCGATAGAGAAACCAGGTACTTCTTCACATCACCGGCTTTGGTAGTTACGATAATCTCGCGGTTACCCCGCTTGATCTTACCGAATGTTACCTCTCCATCCACCTCAGAAACCACAGCAGGGTTACTTGGGTTACGAGCTTCGAACAACTCAGTTACACGCGGCAGACCCCCGGTAATATCGCCTGCTTTACCAACAGCACGCGGGATCTTAGCCAAAATCTGACCTTGCTCAACAGCATCACCTTCATCAACTGCCATGTGAGCTCCCACCGGTAAGTTGTAGTTTTTCAACACCTCACCATCGGCACTTACCACACGTAAGCCAGCGTTCTTAGTCTTATCACGCGTTTCAGTTACTACCTTCTCGCGGAATCCGGTCTGCTCATCTGACTCTTCCTTATAGGTAACGCCATCGATCATATTTTCGAAAGCCACTTTACCCTTTTTCTCAGAAATAATCAGTGCGTTATATGGATCCCACTCACAAATCACATCATCCTTCTTGATCTCGGCACCGTTCTTAATGAACAGCTTCGCACCGTAAGGAATTGGGTGTGTTGTTAAGGATATATTTGTGTTTTTATCAACAATGCGTAATTCTGCCAGACGACCAATTACCACATCCACGTCTTCTCCTTCATCAGTTTTTGACGGAACGGTACGCAATTCATCGATCTCTACGATACCATCGTACTTGGCAAAGATTTTGTTCTCCGAAGTGATGTTACCAGCAGTACCCCCTACGTGGAAAGTACGAAGAGTAAGCTGTGTACCCGGCTCACCAATCGACTGAGCAGCAATAACACCCACAGACTCACCCAACTGAACCATGCGTCCGGTAGCCAGGTTACGACCATAACACTTGGCACAAACACCTTTTTTGGACTCACAAGTCAGCACCGAGCGAATCTCAACACGCTCAATTGGCGAATCATTAACAATGCGGGCTTCTGTCTCACTGAATTCCTGACCTGACTTGATAATCAACTCGCCAGTATTGGGGTGGTAAATATCATGTACCGACACACGCCCCAGGATACGCTCGTACAAGGAAGCCACAATCTCTTCGTTGTTCTTGATATCTGTTGCCGTAAGT
The DNA here is from genome assembly GCA_947491945.1 of uncultured Carboxylicivirga sp. Classification (GTDB taxonomy): domain Bacteria; phylum Bacteroidota; class Bacteroidia; order Bacteroidales; family Marinilabiliaceae; genus Carboxylicivirga; species Carboxylicivirga longa. The sequence continues at coordinate 207,171 of CANLLN010000005.1, forward strand.
CCGCGCAAAGTACCACAGTCCTCTTCCAGAATGACAACATCCTGCGATACATCTACCAGACGACGTGTCAGGTAACCCGCATCCGCTGTTTTCAGGGCGGTATCCGCAAGACCCTTACGGGCACCGTGGGTAGAAATAAAGTACTCCAGTACCGACAGACCCTCTTTAAAGTTCGAGAGAATTGGGTTTTCAATAATCTGACCCCCTTCAGCACCCGCTTTTTGCGGCTTGGCCATCAGACCCCTCATACCTGATAACTGACGAATCTGCTCTTTCGAACCCCTCGCACCGGAATCAAGCATCATATATACAGAGTTAAACCCTTGATTATCGGTACTAATCTGATTCATCAGTGTTTGAGTCAGACGGGCATTAACATGCGTCCAGATATCGATAATCTGATTGTAACGTTCGTTGTTGGTGATGAAACCCATATTATAGTTATTCATCACTTCAGCAGCCTCGTCATAACCTTCCTGAACCAGTGTTTCCTTCTCTTTCGGTATGATCACATCACCTAAGTTAAAGGACAATCCACCTTCGAAGGCCATACGATAACCTAAGTTCTTAATTGCATCAAGGAAAGCTGCTGTCTTGGGTGTACCGCACACTTTGTGAACATCTCCAATAATGTCACGCAATGCTTTCTTAGTCAGTACACTATTAATATAACCAGCTTCGCGCGGCACAAACTCGTTAAAAAGGATACGACCTACTGTGGTCTCAATCACTTTTTCTACGATTTCGCCCTGCTCATCTGTATCAAAAGTCTTCACCTTTACGATGGCATGCAAGTCGGCACGCTTCTCGTTATAAGCGATCTTTGTTTCCGCAGGTGAATAGAACATTAGCCCTTCACCCTTGGCTCCTTCACGGGCTTTGGTCATGTAGTACAGACCCAGCACCATATCCTGCGATGGCACGGTAATCGGTGCACCGTTGGCAGGGTTCAATATATTTTGAGATGCCAGCATCAGCATCTGTGCTTCTAGTATAGCGGCATTGCCTAAAGGCAAGTGAACAGCCATCTGGTCACCATCGAAGTCGGCGTTAAACGCGGCACAGGCAAGCGGGTGTAACTGAATGGCTTTTCCCTCGATCAGTTTCGGCTGGAAAGCCTGAATACCTAAACGGTGAAGCGTAGGAGCACGGTTCAGCAGTACCGGGTGTCCTTTCAATACATTTTCAAGTATATCCCATACTACCGGATCCTTACGATCCACAATCTTCTTGGCTGATTTTACCGTTTTTACAACCCCCCGCTCAATAAGCTTACGGATTACAAAAGGCTTATACAGCTCTGCGGCCATATCCTTTGGCAGACCACACTCGTGCATGTTTAACTCAGGGCCCACAACAATTACCGAACGTGCTGAATAGTCAACACGCTTACCCAACAGGTTCTGACGGAAACGTCCTTGCTTACCTTTCAAGCTATCGCTCAAAGATTTCAATGGACGGTTAGAATCTGTTTTAACGGCATTTGATTTACGTGAGTTATCAAACAGTGAATCCACCGACTCCTGGAGCATACGCTTCTCGTTACGCAGGATTACTTCAGGTGCTTTGATCTCGATTAATCGCTTCAAACGGTTGTTACGAATAATCACACGACGGTAAAGGTCGTTAAGATCAGAAGTGGCAAAACGGCCACCATCAAGCGGCACCAAAGGACGCAGTTCAGGCGGAATAACGGGTACCACCTTCACCACCATCCACTCAGGACGGTTAATTCCTTGTGAATCGCGGAAAGACTCCACTACGTTCAAACGCTTCAGCGCTTCATTCTTACGCTGCTGCGATGTTTCGGTGTTGGCCTTATGACGCAGATCATAAGATAAAGAATCCAAATCAAGGCGCCCCAGCAACATATGCAAGGCCTCGGCACCCATTTTGGCGATGAACTTATTGGGATCATCATCATCGAGGTGCTGGTTTTCTTTAGGAAGCGTCTCCAGAATATCCAGGTACTCTTCTTCAGTTAAGAAATCCATTTTGTTGATACCATCCTCGGCTTTCACACCCGCATTAATTACAACATAACGCTCATAATAAATGATGGTATCAAGTTTTTTTGTTGGCAAACCTAATAGGTAACCAATTTTGTTGGGCAACGATTTAAAATACCAAATATGGGCTACGGGCACCACCAATGATATATGACCCATACGCTCGCGACGTACCTTCTTCTCTGTTACTTCAACACCACAACGGTCGCAAACGATACCGCGGTAACGGATACGCTTATATTTACCACAATGACACTCATAATCCTTTACAGGACCGAAAATACGCTCACAGAATAATCCGTCGCGCTCGGGTTTGTATGTGCGGTAATTTATTGTTTCGGGCTTCAAAACCTCACCACTCGACATCTCCAGAATCTCTTCAGGAGAAGCTAAGCCAATAGTGATTTTATTGAAGCTGCTTTTTTGTTTCTGATCTCTTCTAAATGCCATATAGCGTAGAGTATTATTGTAAATTATATAATATGGTTATCAAGCGGATACCCCAGGGGGTAATCCGCTTCGATCAGACTATTAATCAAGGTTCACACTTAGTCCAAGACCTCTCATCTCGTGAAGCAGCACGTTCAGCGACTCGGGAATACCCGGCTGTGGCAGTCCGTCACCCTTCACAATTGACTCATACGCCTTGGCTCTACCGATCACGTCATCCGACTTCACCGTCAGGATCTCCTGCAGGATATTAGCGGCACCAAAGGCCTCTAATGCCCATACCTCCATCTCACCAAAACGCTGACCACCAAACTGAGCTTTACCACCCAAGGGCTGCTGCGTAATTAATGAGTAAGGACCAATGGAACGGGCGTGCATCTTATCTTCCACCATGTGACCCAGCTTCAACATGTAGATTACACCCACAGTTGCAGGCTGGTGGAAACGCTCACCGGTACCGCCGTCGTACAAATAAGTACGTCCGTAACGTGGTATGCCGGCATCGTCGGTCCATTTGTTCATGTCATCCATGGTAGCACCGTCGAAAATTGGCGTTGCAAACTTAACACCAAGCTTCAAACCAGCCCATCCCAATACGGTTTCGTAAATCTGTCCCAAGTTCATACGCGATGGTACACCCAGTGGGTTCAAACAGATATCAACCGGTGTTCCGTCTTCAAGGAAAGGCATATCTTCCTGACGCACAATACGCGACACAATACCCTTGTTACCGTGACGCCCTGCCATCTTATCACCTACGGTAATCTTCCGTTTCTTGGCAATATATACTTTGGCAAGCTGTACGATACCAGCAGGAAGCTCATCACCAATCGTAACATTGTACTTCTGGCGTTTTTCTTTGGCTTCCAACTCCTTGTACTTCATCCGGTAGTTGTGAATTACCCTTGCGATAAGCTCATTCTTATCTTTATCGGTAGTCCACTTATTCGGATTTACATTTATATAATCAATCTCGTTCAGAATTTTCTGAGTAAACTTGGTTCCTTTAGAAACCACGTCAACCTCATAATAATCCTTCACACCCTGAGAAGTTTTACCATTCACCTGGCTGAAGAGCTTGTCAACCAAACGGCCTTTCAACTCCTCTGTAGCCCTGATGAAATCCTCATCGATCTTGGCGATCTGACTCTTCTCAGAAGTACGAGACTTACGATCTTTAACAATACGCGAGAACAGCTTCTTGTCGATTACCACACCCTTTAATGAAGGTGAGGCTTTCAGCGAAGCATCTTTTACATCACCCGCCTTTTCACCAAAAATGGCACGCAGTAATTTCTCTTCCGGCGTAGGATCACTCTCGCCTTTGGGTGTAATCTTACCAATAAGGATATCACCCGGTGTTACGTGGGCGCCAATACGAATCAAACCATTTTCATCAAGATCCTTGGTCGCTTCCTCACTCACATTAGGTATATCAGAAGTTAACTCTTCCATACCCCGCTTGGTGTCGCGTACTTCCAACGAATACTCATCAATGTGTACCGAAGTAAATACATCGTCGCGTACCACTTTCTCAGAAATTACGATGGCGTCCTCAAAGTTATAACCTTTCCAGGGCATGAATGCCACCTTCAGGTTACGACCCAGCCCAAGCTCACCTTTCTCGGTGGAATAACCCTCAGTCATAATCATACCCTTAGTAACACGCTGTCCTTTGGTCACCAAAGGCTTAATGTCGATACAGGTATTCTGGTTCGTTTTCTGATATTTGACAATTGGATAACGCTTTGTCTCGCCATCAAAGCTCACGAAACGCTCATCGTCAGTATAATCGTAACGGATTACAATCTCATCAGCATCCACGTATTCCACCACACCGTCGCCTTCAGCAACAATATGCGTACGAGAATCCTCAATCAGCTTACCTTCCAATCCGGTACCCACAATCGGCGATTCAGGACGTAACAAAGGTACGGCCTGACGCATCATGTTCGATCCCATCAGTGCACGGTTAGCATCATCGTGCTCAAGGAAAGGAATTAATGAAGCGGCAACCGAAGCAATCTGGTTAGGTGCCACATCCATCATGTGTACCTCGCCGGGCTCTACTACGGGGAAATCACCCTCTTCACGTGCTTTCACACGATCATTTACGAACTTACCTTCGGCATCGAGCGGCGCGTTGGCCTGGGCAATTATCTTCGACTCCTCTTCCTCAGCGGTCAGATATGATACGCCTTCATTAGACAATTCAACCTGTCCCTCAGTCACCTTACGGTAAGGCGTTTCGATAAATCCTAGATCATTAATTTTTGCATATACACACAGCGAAGAAATCAAACCAATGTTTGGACCTTCCGGTGTTTCAATCGGACACAAACGACCATAGTGCGTATAGTGAACGTCACGCACCTCAAAACCGGCACGCTCACGCGACAGACCACCCGGTCCGAGTGCCGACATACGACGCTTGTGCGTAATCTCAGCCAATGGGTTGGTTTGATCCATGAACTGAGAAAGGGCGTTAGTTCCAAAGAAACTATTAATAACCGACGACAAGGTCTTGCTATTAATCAGATCGATGGGTGTAAACACCTCATTGTCGCGTACATTCATTCGCTCGCGAATGGTACGGGCCATACGGGCTAAACCTACGCCAAACTGATTGGCCATTTGTTCACCTACGGTTCTTACACGACGGTTACTTAAGTGGTCAATATCATCAACATCGGTCTTAGAATTAATCAACTGGATCAAATGCTTGATGATGGCGATAATATCTTCGCGCGTCAGCACTTTATTTTCCCAGTCGGTACTTAGGTTCAATTTTTTATTCAGTCGGTAGCGACCTACTTCTCCAAGATCATATCGTTTATCGGAGAAGAAAAGCTTATCGATCACGTCGCGCGCTGTTGCCTCATCAGGTGGCTCAGCATTCCGCAATTGTCGATAGATGTGAACTACGGCTTCTTTTTCGGAGTTACAAGGGTCCTTCTGTAACGTATTATAAATAATGGCGAAATCAGAAAGGTTTTGGTTCTCTTTGTGAAGAAGAATTGTTTTTGCTCCGGAGTCAATAATTTCCTCAACATGTTCATCGGTGATTACGGTCTCACGATCGATAATAACTTCGTTACGCTCGATCGACACCACTTCACCTGTATCCTCATCCACGAAATCCTCAATCCAGCTCTTTAGAACACGAGCAGCCAGCTTACGGCCAACTACTTTTTTAAGGCTTGCTTTATTAACTTTAATTTCGTCGGCCAAATCAAAAATGGCCAAAATATCTTTGTCGCCTTCGTAACCAATGGCTCTCAACAATGTTGTCACAGGTAATTTTTTCTTCCTGTCGATGTAAGCATACATCACACTGTTGATATCGGTAGCAAATTCAATCCATGACCCTTTGAAAGGGATGATACGTGCAGAGTATAATTTTGTACCGTTGGCGTGTACACTTTGCCCAAAGAATACCCCGGGCGAACGGTGTAACTGGCTTACCACAACGCGCTCAGCGCCATTAATGATAAAACTACCCTTATCGGTCATGTAAGGAATAGTGCCCAGATATACGTCTTGTACTACGGTATCGAAGTCCTCATGTTCAGGATCGGTACAATATAACTTTAACTTGGCTTTTAGAGGCACGCTATAGGTTAAACCTCTTTCTATGCACTCTGGAATGGTGTAACGGGCAGGATCGATCGAGAAGTCAAGAAACTCAAGTACAAAATTGTTTCTTGTATCCGTGATGGGAAAATTCTCGTTGAAAACCTGATACAGCCCCTCCAATGTCCGCTCTTCAGGGGTTGTACCCATCTGAAAAAATTCGCGGAAAGATTTTAATTGAACCTCCAGTAAATCAGGGTAATTCAACCTATTCTGGATGGTAGCAAAACTAATCCTTTCTGTAGTATTTGGAGTCATCTATCAACTTATTTATTGAACCTAAAATATAAAAGCACAAAAAGGTTTAGGAGCCCCGTTGTGTGGGGTTCCTAAACCGGAAATCCTTATATAGGACTAAAATTACTTAAGTTCAACTTCTGCTCCCGCTTCTTCTAATTGAGATTTTAATGCTTCAGCCTCTTCCTTAGTAACTTTCTCCTTCAATGCAGTTGGAGCTTTGTCAACTAATTCCTTAGCTTCTTTCAGACCAACGCCAGTCATTTCTTTTACTAACTTAACGATAGCTAATTTAGAACCACCAGCAGCGTTTAAGATTACGTCAAACTCAGTTTGTTCAGCAGCAGCAGCTTCGCCACCAGCAGCAGGACCAGCAACAGCTACAGCAGCAGCAGCAGGTTCGATACCGTACTCTTCTTTTAATACTTCAGCAAGTTCGTTAACTTCTTTAACAGTTAAATTTACTAACTCTTCTGCAAGCTTTTTGATATCAGCCATTTTTCTATTTATTAAATATTGTTTGTACTTTTTTTATTCTTTTTCTGCTAAGGTTTGTAATAAACCATGTATTGTTGAACCTCCTGATTGAAGCGCAGAAACAACATTCTTCATTGGAGATTGTAGTAATCCGATAACATCGCCAAGTAACTCATCCTTCGACTTGATATTGCAAAGCGTTTCAAGTTGATCAGCACCTACATACAATGATTCCTCAACGTAAGCACCTTTCAGTGTTGGCTTGTCATTCTTTTTTGAGAATTCCTTGATTAATCTTGCAGGAACGTTACCGGTGTTTGAAAACATTACGGCTGTTGTTCCTTTCAAAACAGGATACATCTCATCATAGTCGCCTTCCAGCTGCTCCAGAGCCTTTTTGAGAATGGTATTTTTTACCATTAACATTTTAACTTCCTGGTTGTAGCAGGCACGACGCAGATTACTGCTCGCTTCTGAATTTAAACCGCCGGCTTCTGTTACATAGAAGTGGCTGTACTCATTCAGATTTGTCAACAGTTCGTTGACCAGTGTACTTTTATCTTCTTTTCTCATGATTCCTTCGTCTTTTAAAGATTAAAAATTAAGCATCAACCGATTTAGGTTCAATGCGAATACCAGGACTCATAGTACTAGAAAGACTAACACTCTTTACGTAAGTTCCTTTAGCAGCAGAAGGTTTCAACTTCATAATTGTGCTCATAAATTCCTTTACGTTGTCAACGATCTTATCTTCGGTAAACGACACTTTACCGATTGAGGTATGAACAATACCGTAGCGATCCACTTTAAAGTCGATCTTACCCGCTTTCACTTCGTTTACAGCTTTAGCGATGTCCATGGTAACCGTACCACTCTTAGGGTTTGGCATCAGGCCGCGAGGACCTAAGATACGCCCTAAAGCACCTACTTTAGCCATAACGCTAGGCATTGTTATGATCACGTCCACATCGGTCCATCCACCTTTGATTTTCTCAATGTATTCGTCTAATCCAACGTGATCGGCACCTGCAGCTTTTGCCTCTTCTTCCTTGTCAGGAGTACACATTACAAGAACGCGTGTTTCCTTACCAGTTCCGTGGGGCAACGTTACTACACCTCTTACCATTTGATTGGCCTTACGAGGATCAACTCCCAGGCGCACATCAACATCCACAGAGGCATCAAATTTGGTAGTGGTAATTTCCTTTACCAATTTTGCTGCTTCCTCAATGGTGTATTGCTTTGAGGTGTCGATTTTTTCTAACGCTAACTTTTTATTTTTTGTTAGTTTTGTCATTTTCGCAAAAAGGTCTTAATTAGTTACTACCAGGGAATTCACCACTGACGGTTACTCCCATACTCCGGGCGGTACCGGCGATCATCCTCATTGCAGATTCTACAGTAAAACAATTCAAGTCAGCCATCTTATCTTCAGCAATCGCTCTTACCTGTTCCCAGGTAACGGAACCCACTTTCTTGCGGTTTGGCTCTGCTGAACCTCCCTTAAGCTTAGCTGCTTCCATTAATTGAACGGCTGCTGGTGGTGTTTTAATAACGAAGTCGAAAGACTTGTCTTTGTACACCGAGATAACCACAGGTAGTACCTTACCGGCTTTTTCCTGTGTTCTGCCATTGAATTGCTTACAGAATTCCATAATGTTCACCCCTTTGGCACCTAATGCGGGTCCTACCGGAGGTGAAGGATTTGCTGCACCACCTTTAATCTGAAGTTTGATAAAGGTTTCTACTTCTTTAGCCATTGTAGCAATTCGTATTTATTAATAAATATAGTTTAGCAGAAAAAAGTTTTATTACTTGTAAATGCAAACCCGAGGGTTCACACGGAAGCGATTCTTACTAAGTAACTATTCTTTCTCTACCTGCATAAAACTCAATTCCAATGGTGTCTTTCTTCCAAAGATCTTCACCATCACTTTTAATTTCTTCTTCTCTTCGTTGACATCTTCAATCAAACCGTTGAATCCGTTGAAAGGTCCGTCAATTACTTTGATCGTTTCACCCACGATGAATGATACATCCAATTCCTCATCGTTTTCGCTCAACTCATCTACCTTACCTAAAATGCGGTTTACTTCCGAAGGACGCAAAGGCACGGGTGTGTCATCATTATCATTTAAGAAACCGATGACGTTGGGTATATTGCGCAGGATATGCGGTATTTCACCAACCATAGCAGCTTCCACCAACACATAACCTGGCAGGTAAGGACGCTCCTTACTCACCTTTTTACCGTTACGAATTTGGTAAACCTTCTCCGTGGGTATTAATACCTGGCTTACGTAATCGGTCAGTTTCAAACCGGCGATTTCGCTCTCCACATATTCCTTAACTTTCTTCTCTTTTCCTCCGATTGCACGGAGAACATACCATTTCTTTGTGACTTCAGCCATTATATGAGCGTCCTAAATTTTGTTTAGTAAAGGGCTTCGTATACCTTTTCCAAAATGTTATCAAACGAATAATCCATTGCAAAAACGACCCCTGCAATAATCAACGAGGCAATCATCACTACAATGGCGCTATTGGTCAACTCCGACCAGCTAGGCCACGAAGTTTTATTCACCAATTCGTTTTGTACATCCTTGAAATATGAAGTTATTTTATTCATAGTGCTTGTCATTAGTTTGCCGTCTTTAAAAAAATATTATCTAAAACCGACTTTTTAGCACGGGAGGAGCGACTCGAACGCCCGACACCTGGTTTTGGAGACCAGTGCTCTACCAACTGAGCTACACCCGTAAAATAACCGGAGGCAACACCTCCGGTTATGTATATTCTAATCAGTGATTAGTCAAGAATTTCAGTTACCTGACCCGCACCTACTGTACGACCACCTTCGCGGATTGCGAAACGTAAACCTTTGTTCAAGGCTACAGGGTAGATCAAGTCTACAGAAATAGTTACGTTATCACCAGGCATTACCATTTCAGTTCCTTCTGGAAGTGTAATCTCACCAGTTACGTCAAGCGTACGCAGGTAGAACTGAGGACGGTACTTATTGTGGAAAGGAGTGTGACGACCACCTTCTTCTTTCTTCAATACATAGATCTCACCTTTAAACTTAGAGTGAGGAGTGATTGAACCTGGCTTAGCCAATACCATACCACGCTTGATCTCTTTTTTGTCGATACCGCGCAATAACAGACCTACGTTATCACCAGCTTCACCGCGATCAAGAATCTTACGGAACATCTCAACACCAGTACATACAGTCTTTTTACCTTCAGCACCAAGACCGATGATCTGCATTTCTTCACCTGAGTTGATTACACCAGTTTCGATACGACCCGTAGCTACAGTACCACGACCAGTAATCGAGAACACGTCCTCAACAGGCATCAAGAAATCTTTTTCAACATCACGTGGAGGAAGTGGAATCCACTCATCAACAGCGGCCATCAGTTCCATTACTTTTTCAACCCACTTTTCCTCGCCATTCAGTGCACCAAGAGCAGAACCCATGATTACTGGAGAATCATCACCTTCAAACTCGTAAAAGCTTAACAGATCACGAACTTCCATCTCAACAAGCTCAAGTAGCTCTTCGTCGTCTACCATATCAACTTTGTTCAGGAATACAACGATCTTAGGAACGTTTACCTGACGACAAAGTAGGATGTGCTCGCGAGTCTGTGGCATAGGACCATCAGTAGCAGCACATACAAGGATAGCACCGTCCATCTGAGCAGCACCAGTTACCATGTTCTTCACGTAGTCGGCGTGACCTGGACAGTCAACGTGCGCATAGTGACGGTTTTCTGTTTGATACTCCACGTGAGAAGTATTAATAGTAATACCCCTTTCTTTCTCCTCAGGAGCATTATCAATCGTATCGAAATCTCTCAACTCAGAAAGACCTTTTGATGCCAATACCGTAGTAATTGCAGCAGTCAAGGTAGTTTTACCGTGGTCAACGTGACCGATGGTTCCGATATTAACGTGAGGCTTCGTTCTTACAAATGTTTCTTTAGCCATAACTCGAAAAATTAGACAATTAGATATAAATTAAATCTTAGTATTTTAAGGAATCATCACCATAGCTCCTAAAGAGAGCGGGAGACGGGGCTCAAACCCGCGACCCTCAGCTTGGAAGGCTGATGCTCTATCAACTGAGCTACTCCCGCAATTTTTCACAGGACGATAAAGGTAAGTAATTTCCACCTTAATGTCAGCAAAAAACGGATTTTGATCCTAAAAAAGTGGGGAGAGCAGGATTCGAACCTACGAAGACATAAGTCAGCGGAGTTACAGTCCGCCCCAGTTGGCCACTTTGGTATCTCCCCAATTAAAATCAATGCAACAATTTCAAAGAACAAGCTAGCCAAAAACTAACATCTTTTCAATTTAATAGGCCGATAACCTTGGTCAATCAGCCTATTTATAGCGATTTAGGGCGCTTTTAACACCCTAAAATCGGTGTGCAAATGTATAATTATTTTTCAAGAACACAAAAAAATAATGTCTTTTTTTACTTATTTGGCTCTTACCTTTTCCTTCCATTTAATCAGCTGCTTACGCAATGCATCAACCGATAAATCAACAGCCTCTTCGAAAGTCTTATTTTGCTTCTTGGCAAACAATTCTCCTCCTGGAACATTAAGACTGATTTCAGCTACTTTATTCTCAGTGGAATCAGACTTATCCAACTTTAAAATAACCTCAGCCGATACAATTCCATCAAAGAACTGATCCAACTTCCCCACTTTTTGCTGAATAAACTCTTCTAATTGTGCTGACGCCGTGAAGCGTACGGATTGAATTGTAATATTCATATTTAATCCTCCATCTTTTAGGCTCGCGGATGAGCCTGTTTGTAAATAGAATTTAATTGCTCATACGTATTATGAGTATATACCTCGGTGGCTGCCAAATTAGCATGCCCCATAAGTTCCTTTATCGCATTAAGATCTGCCCCTCTGTTTAACAAGGCCGTAGCAAAAGAATGGCGTATTACGTGCGGGCTTTTCTTCGTTACTGTAGACACCTGTTTCAAATAGCGGTTAACCACACGATATACCAACTTATGATAGACTGGCAAACCTTTACTTGTCAGGAAAACGCAGGAATTTGCCCGATTAGGAAACAACACATCCCGTTTATTTAGATAACCAACAAGCGAAGCCTTTAGTTCTGATAAGATCGGCACAATACGCTCTTTATTTCGCTTCCCCCTCACTTTCAGCACCCCATTACCCATATCAATCTGCACATCGGTTAACGCCACCAATTCAGACAGGCGCATACCCGTACTGTAGAACATCTCCACAATCAAACGATCGCGAGCCCCCTCAAAGCCATCACCAAAATCAACTTCATCAAGCAAAAAGTCCATTTCTTTTTCCTTTACAAAGACGGGCAGCCGTTTGGGCAATCTGGGCGTTACCGTATGTTCAGCCGGGTTGTTTTCTACAACACCTTGCTGCATTAGGTAACGAAATAAAACTTTTAAAGTAGAAATTTTCCGGGTCACAGAGCGCCCACTTACGCCGCTATTCACCATATCAACCATCCAGGCTCGGACAGTTCTTGAAGAAACATCTTTCCAGAGAGAAATATCCTTTTCCTCTAAAAAGACACAAAACTGACGAATGTCAGTCTTATATGCTATTATTGTATGAGTCGAATTACGCCGCTCATACTCCAAGTATTTATAAAAAGAATCTAAATATTGCATTAACAGAGGGTGTCATTTTATGCTTTAAACGAATATACGAAAAAAGCAGTAAACCGACGCCCTCCGCAAGCAATTTATTCAGACTCGCGCTGTAATTGCTCGATGTATATCGCTTTTTTCACTTGCTCTCTCTTTACTACAGAAGGCTTTGTGAATGCCTGACGAGATCTTAATTCGCGCATAGCGCCTGTTTTTTCAAATTTTCTTTTGAATTTCTTCAAGGCTCTTTCAATGTTTTCGCCTTCTTTAATAGGTATTACTATCATAACGCTTACTTTTTATTTGAACCGCAAAATTAGTCATTAAACCACAAAAATTCAACAGCTTGACTTACTTTCCTGTCGCCCTTGATTTTTGCAGCTGCAAAGAAAACGAAGTTTCGCGAGTACAGCAAATTTTTTAACTATTCTTTTTTATTAATTATGTGCTTTATCTGCTTTCATTACCACAAAGTAACGCCGTAATTTATCCATGTCGGCACCGGCAAAGGCAGCTGAGTTCTGAAATTGCATAATACTCTCCAATTGACCGGCTTTTCGCGCTTCATAAATCTCCCTGGCCATATAGAAATTCAGGTAAGGATGATTCTTCATCTTACGCAGGCTAGCCTTGCCAATATCCATCGGCTGTATTAATCCCTCATCGACCAACAAGTAGGAACGGTTACGATCAACCACCTCACCCGACAAACCATACACCTCGTCCAGCTGCTCAATATTATAATATCCACCCAAACGCTTTCGATAGGAAACAATGCGTGCCGATAGCACAGGACCAATCCCCTTTAGAAGTGCTAACATAGCAGTATCAGCAGAATTAATCTCCAGCTGAAAATCTACAGTTGGCGCTTTCATCTTCCTTTTTGAAGCCGAATCCACAAATTGCATCACTGGCCTTGGGCTTGATACCTTCTCTACCCTACGTGCCGTAGCAGAAACCTTTGACGGCATCTGATCAACCTTAACATAGGGAGCAAGCCGCGCATACAAAACCGAATCCATCCCATAAATCTTCCGTAGCTTTTCCGCATGAGTAAACACCCCTCCGGCTTCGCGATACTTAATTAAGTTAATAATGGTACGATCGGAAAAACCCAATAACTGAAGATTTTTAACACCTTCACTATTGGGATTAAAATAAAATACGGTATCCGGCTGCCTGTAGCTGCTTGCCTTTTCTATATATCTTACACTATCGGCCCATGCCACCAGAGCTTCATCTACCTTAGTAAGCTCCACAGGACGGGTGATAAAGAATGCACCAGCAAAAATGACCAACAAGACGAAAAGAACTAGAAAAGCAACTTGTTCCTTCCGGGATAGTGTTAATAAATCTCGCAGCATCCTCTAAATTTATATGCAAGCAGTCTATCTTAAGAGTCCTACCGAATACAGAAAGACGATGGCAATAGCAACCGGTGCGATAAAACGAATAATAAAATAAAGCGCACTGAAAAAACGCAACTTAAGGGCGTATTCATTAGAAAGCTCAGCATAGAAATCGGACTTTTTAACCGACCATCCCACAAACACTGCGATAAGCAAACCACCCAAAGGAAGCAAGACATTGGACGACAAAAACTCAATGTTATCAAACAGGTTACGACCAAACAGGGTAACATCTTTAAATATATTATTCGATAAGGAGCAAGCAATACCCATCAAGGTAATAACCACGCCGGTTAATATAGTTGCCTTAACCCTGTTGACTTTAAGTTCCTCGGCAAAATAAGCCACAGCCACTTCGAGGAGTGATATACTGGAGGTGAGTGCTGCCACGGCCAGTAACACAAAAAAGGCCAGGGTCCACAGATATCCACCCACCATTTGTTGAAAAATACTGGGAAGTACCGTAAATACAAGTCCGGGACCTTCACTGGGTGCCACCCCAAAATAAAATACGGCAGGGAAAATTGCTACACCAGCCAACACGGCTATCAGCGTATCTAAAAAGGCAACCTGTACTGCTGTCCTATTCAGATTATTATTCTTTTTCACATAAGAGCCATAGGTAATAATGGTACCCATTCCCAAACTCAGCGAGAAGAAAGCCTGCCCCAATGCATCCAGCACCACATCAATATTTACCTTAGAAAAATCGGGTTGGAACAAGAACTTAAGGCCATCGAAAGAATTACCTACCACCTCGCCGGCGGCATTAACATTGGCCCCCAGGCTTACCGAACGTACACCCATTACAATAATAATAAGCAACAGAACGGGCATCAGCACTTTGGTAAGTCGCTCAATACCATTTTTAATACCCCCAATAACTACAACACCGGTAAGAATCATAAAAAGAACTTGCCATATGATCGGACGAACAGGGCTGGCGAGGAAATTACTAAATACTTGGGATAACTCAGCCGGACTCTGCCCTTTAAAGGCATTTGTCAGTGATAAATAAATATATTCGAGGGTCCAACCGGCTACCACTCCATAAAAAGAAAGAATCATGAAAGAAGCTGCCACACCAATAACACCCGTCATAAACCAGGGTGTTTTAGGTGCCAGCTTTCGAAAAGCACGCACTGCATTGGCATTGGTCTTACGCCCGATGGCAAACTCGGATATCATAATGGGGAGACCAATGGTAACGATGAAGAAAAAATACAACACTAGAAAGGCACCCCCTCCGTTCTGTCCTGCTTCATAGGGAAACTTCCAGATATTACCCAACCCCACTGCAGAACCCGCTGCCGCTGCTATCACACCAAACTTACTGGAAAAACTATCTCTTGATTTAACACTCATCGTATTAAGACTGTTTTAATTACAAAAAGCAAATTAAAAAAAAAGAGGCACAATGTATATACACGCGCCTCCTTTGTTTTTATATTTTATCAAATATTATAGACGATCGATGCAGTTAAGATCTTCGAACGCTACCTTTAAGCGCTCAACCAAACTCTCCTGACCTTTGCGTAACCAAACACGAGGATCGTAGAATTTCTTGTTGGGCTTATCATCACCTTCGGGGTTACCAATCTGTGCCTGCAGGTAATCGCGGTTAGCGGCCTCAAACTTACGGATACCATCCCAAGTAGCCCACTGCGTATCGGTATCGATGTTCATTTTAATTACACCATAACCGATGGCTTCGCGAATCTCCTCCAATGAAGAACCTGAACCACCGTGGAACACAAAGTTAACAGGCTTCTCAACCGTATTGTGCTTCTCCTGGATGTACTTCTGTGAAGCATCAAGGATAGAAGGCTTCAATACAACATTACCTGGCTTATAAACACCATGTACATTACCAAATGAAGCGGCAATAGTGAAGTTAGGAGACACTTCTAGCAGTTGCTCATAAGCGTAGCTCACCTCTTCAGGCTGCGTGTAAAGCAATGCGTTATCCACATCTGAGTTATCAACACCATCTTCTTCACCACCGGTAATACCTAACTCAATTTCCAAAGTCATACCCATTTTGCTCATACGCGCCAGGTACTCTTTACAAATAGCGATGTTCTCTTCCAGTGGCTCTTCCGACAAGTCAAGCATGTGAGAGCTGAATAACGGCTTTCCTGTTTCAGCGAAGTGCTTCTCACTGGCATCTAACAAACCGTCGATCCAAGGCAATAATTTTTTAGCTGCGTGGTCGGTGTGCAACACAACGGGTACACCATAAGCTTCTGCCACAGTGTGAACGTGCTTGGCAGCTGAGATAGCACCCAACACTTGAGCTTGCTGACCTTCTAATTTTAAACCTTTACCGGCATAGAAAGCTGCTCCACCATTCGACAACTGAATCATCACAGGCGCTTTAACTTCCTTTGCAGCCTCAAGAATACCGTTGATTGAATCTGTACCAACAACGTTTACAGCAGGCATTGCAAAACCTTCTTCTTTTGCTACTGCTAAAAGTTTACCTAAGTCATCACCAGTAACAACACCAGGCTTTACAACATCTAATACTCGCTTCATAGCTTTTAATTTATAGTTCGAAATATTACTTTTCTAAAAACTCTACGAAATTAGTGAAAATCATCGAGAATCAATTACATTTTTTTAGCCCTCAGGCTTGTATCACTTACACTTAAGGCGTCAATTCACCACCCAAAGCATTACTTCAAGCATGATAAATATCACTTATTATTTTGTTTGTCAAGGCATTTGGTCAAAATACACCCAATTAATTGCCAATTACTCGCCACATTTCATCTGTGATCACGAAAACTGTAAGCGCATTATTTTTTCGCTTCTTAAAAGAAGTTTAACGATTATTTACATACTCTTTTAGAAGGGATACCCGATGGCAAAATTGAAAGCTACATCGTCCCAGGTAATAGGTGTAACCCCTAACTTCCAACGGTCGCCCGCAGGCAGCATTGGATCGCGCGCCTTAATCCCCATATCGAGACGAAACACGAAGTACTTAAAGTCGAGGCGGGTACCGGCACCCACCCCCACGGCCAGCTGCTTATAAAACGAATCGAATTTAAACAAGCCTTTTGTATCAATTTCCTCATCACCCGAGGAGCGAATGGTCCAGATATTACCCACATCTATAAAGAAGGCACCTTCCAACATCCAAAATAACTTAAAACGATACTCAGCATTGGCTTCCAGCTTAATATCAGCCGTTTGGTTATAATAATTTAGCTTGGTCTCTTCGTAGGAACCCGGCCCCAAACCTCTAACCGGCCAGGCCCTGATGCTATTGGCGCCACCGGAGAAATATCGCTTTTCGAAAGGCAAAACCGTTAGGTTACCATAAGGATAACCAACCCCTAAAAACATGCGGTAAGCAAAAGAATTGATTTTATTGACCTTGATATGATAACGCCACTCCACATCCCCTTTCACATATTGGGCATAACGAATACCCAGCAACTCATTGTAATCTCCGGTACCGGATGAACCAACCAGGGAGTAGATTCCGTCAAGCACATTACCTGCCGACTGCAAGTTGGCCTGAAAATAATGATAGTTCCGGGTACTGCTTAAGGACTGCTCATTGTAGATAAAAGTATAGGAGGTACTACTAATCAAATGATCCTGATAACTATACTTTAAAAAAGTACTATCAATACTGGCTTTAAAATCCGGATCAATATAAGGCACATTAATCACACTAAAATCAACGGGCGATAAAATGTGGGTTACAAGAGGAGATGATTTCCAGGTGTACCCAATACGACCATTGGCAATGGTACGCGTATAATCGGGACGTCGCTGATAGTTATAGGCCAGCGTAAAGTTCGTGCGCGGATTAAAGCGGCGTCGAAAATTATCAACCTTAAAAGGCACCATAAACTTAGGAAAGGTCAGAGTGGCATCACCGCCAAATTCACGGGTCTGAAAAGTAGAATTATCTTTTGCCCGCTGATTCTCACCTGCCAGTCGAAAGCGCATATCAAACACCTCGCCGCCGCGAAAGAAGTTTTTGTGCTTGTATTTAAAACTACCGGCAGCCCCTAGGTAACCGGATGAATTGGTTCCTTCGATATCCACCGTATAACTTTGCAGCTTAGATGACGACAGCTGTATAAAGCATTGCAGATAGCCATTACCTTCAGCATCATAAACACCTTCCATTTCGCGAAAACGAATATTAACGAAACGAAACAACTGTAGTTCTGACAGTAGCAATTGTGTTTTATTCACCAACTCCTGACTATAAAAATCACCCGGGAAAATGTAGTTGGAATTAACCAGTACATCCGCCCTGAACTTCAAGTTTTCGCCATACAGAATTTTACACCCACCATATTCCAGACTGTCAAAACGACTCAGATAATCGGGTTGACGAACGGCTTTCTGCGGGTCGTAACCCACCAGAAAATACACATCCTTCACCTTAAACTTACGGTGACCAACAACAGTGTCCTTTTGTCCGGGTCGCGACAGACGATCCTTAATCACAATCAGAGAATCATTTACAGTATAATTATTACGGGCACTGTCGGCCAAAAAATACACGTACTCTTTACGAAAACCATAGTAGCCTTCGTTTCGAAGCATCTTGGTGATACGGGCCCTTTCCTGGTCATGTAGATCGGCATCAAATGGCGATCCGGGTTTTAGCAAAGCCTTCGTTGTATCGCGATAGATATACTTACGCAATGAATCATCATCGACCCGATAAGAAAGCTGATTAATACTGTAACGCTCGCCGGCCTCTATGGTGTAACGCACCTTTGCCTTCTTATTCTTCAAAAACAGAACCGTATCGCTTACCTGGGCATTATAATACCCTTTATTGTGCAAAAACAAGGTCAGCTGCTCATTGGATTTTTCCTTCAGCAGCTCATCGTAAAGTACCGGTTCCTCGCCAATGCGGCGCAGCCAACGACTGAAACCACTGGTACCATTGCGCCCTGATAAATTATAAAGACCCAGATGAAAGCGCCAGAAACCAAGTATTTTTACATTTTCCTTCTGTCGGATGTAATACTTTAACTCTTCCTTGGTAAGGTCTTTGGCCTGATTATCAACCTCCACCTTATTCAGCAAATACTTACCTTCAGGAACATATTTTGTTGACCGGCATCCCCAGATACCCATCATCATTATCAAGCCAACAACCAGAAGATATTTATGCCCCATTGTAATTTTACTAATTCTCCTTTGGAACAAGGATTGAATCCAAATCGTTTAATTTGCCCTAAAGATATTTAATTCACGTGATATGATATAACTTTGCGGCCTAAACATGCTTCACCAACAAAACGGCGTACTAATGCTCAGTAAAAACAAACAAAAATTTATCCTATCACTGACCAGAAAAAAAAATCGTGATCAACAGGGCTTGTTCGTTGCCGAAGGGCATAAACTGGTAAGCGATTTACTTAGCTCCAAGGCACATGTACACACGCTTGTAGCCACTTCTCAATGGCTGGCATCCCATCCGCAGCCAACTGCTCGCAACTTTGAAATTATTGAAGCTGACCAGGCCGCCATTAAAAAAATATCAACCCTGAAAAGTCCGCCGGACGTAGTGGGTATTTTTCTACAAGATAAAAACCCACTGACCATTACCGACCTGCGGAATTCCCTCAGCCTCTTCCTGGATGAAGTGCAGGATCCGGGCAACCTGGGCACCATTGTCCGATTGGCTGATTGGTTTGGCATACAACACATTATATGCACCCCCACCTGCGCTGATATTTACAATCCTAAAACCATACAATCGACCATGGGAGCCATTGCTCGCGTGGATGTTCACTACCGAGATGCTTCCGTGTTTCTCAGCGAATACAAAAAGCTAGAACTTCCGGTTTACGGCACTTTTCTCGATGGCGATAATATTTATTCGGAAACACTTTCGAATACCGGGTTGATTGTAATGGGTAACGAAGGAAAAGGGATTAGTAAAGCAGTGGAGTCAGCGGTGTCGCACCGACTATTTATCCCGGCTTACCCGGCCGACCTGCCTACTTCCGAATCCCTGAATGTATCGGTGGCAACCGCCATCACCTGTGCCGAATTCAGGCGTCAGGCAACAGCTAGTCCAAGCTCTTCCCGGTAACAAAGGCCCAGGCCTTTTCGGCACAACGCTCACCATCAATGGCCGATGAGGCAATGCCTCCGGCATATCCCGCACCCTCACCGCAGGGATACAGGCCTTCAATTTGAATATGCTGCAAACTAACCCTGTCGCGCGGAATACGGACAGGCGAAGACGTACGACTCTCCACTCCTACTACCAGCGCCTCATTGGTTACAAAGCCACGCGCCCGCCGATCGAAATAATCGAGCCCCTTACGCAGGCGCATCCCTATATTTTCGGGTAACCAAAAATGCAGGGGTGATGCCACCAGGCCGGGCACATATGAGCACTCGGGCAAATCGAACGAGAGCTGACCATCTACAAAATCAGCCAGTCGTTGCGCCGGGGCTACCACGCCACTACCACCATTCACAAAAGCCAAACGCTCCAGCTCCTGCTGATAGGCCAAGCCACCCAGTACCCCTTTATTCTGAAACTCACCTATATCTTCCGGACGTACCTCGACCACCATGCCTGAGTTTGCCCATGGTGAGTTACGACGCGATGGCGACATGCCATTCACCACCATTTCATCGGCGTCGGTCATAGCCGGCACAATAAAACCACCGGGGCACATACAAAACGAATAGACACCCCGTTCATCCATCTGACACGATAAGCTATAGGTGGCCGCAGGCAAATAATCGCCACGCCCTTTTGGAGAGTGATATTGAATCTGATCAATCAGCTCCTGCGGATGCTCCACACGCACACCCATAGCCCAGGTTTTAGCCTCCAGAGCTACCTTATTATCATCCAGCATGTAATAAATATCGCGTGCAGAATGGCCGGTAGCCAGCACTACTGCCGCTGCATACAGGGTATCACCCTGCGCTGTTTCCACACCTTTAACGCGCTCATCTTTAATAATCAAATTACTAACCCGCGTATTAAAATGCACCTCGCCACCAGCATTAATGATGGATTGCCGCATGGCTTTAATCACTTCGGGCAACTTATCGGTTCCAATATGCGGATGGGCATCCACCAAAATATCATTGCTAGCACCATGGAATTTAAACACCTCAAGAATCTTACGAAAATCACCCCGCTTAGTGCTACGGGTATATAGTTTTCCGTCGGAAAAAGTACCGGCGCCACCTTCCCCAAAGGCATAATTGGACTCTGTATCCACCGCCTCATTTCGGTTCAGCAGAGCCAGGTCTTTCTTACGCTCATTCACACCTTTGCCTCTTTCCAGCACGATGGGGCGCAGACCCATTTCAATCAGACGCAGGGCTGCAAAATAACCACCGGGTCCGGCACCCACAATCAGCACCTCCGGCTTATTGCGCACATTAGGATACTCAAACACAAGGGGTTTTTCTATGGGCGGCTGCACATTCGCATAGGCCTCAATGTGCAGCTGTACGAGTACGATTTTTTTACGGGCATCAATGGAGCGCTTAACCACACTGAGATGTGTTATCTTCTCGGGTGCCACCTTCATTTTTTTTGCCACTAAAGACCTGATTATACTATGATCGGCCGCCTCCCGGGGTGAAAGTCGTAAAACAATTTCGCGCTTCATTCTTTGCTAATTAATTGATTATCCATCCTTGTAAGGGACGGTTTTGAACCGCAAAAATAAGCGAATTTATTCAAAATAGAATGTAAGGCTAAATATTCTCGATTGTAGCTTGCTGAGCGCCTCGGTATAAACCTCATCGCCGGGCTCGCCTGTACCCTTGGGATCGAGCATATCGGAGAGGCCAATCGACATCTTTGCCTCCACCGACAAACGAAAATAAGTAAGGTAAAAATCAAAGCCGGCTCCCACCTCAAGATAACCATCCAGGGACGTGAGCAAGAGTCCGTCCTGTTTATTCTTGGCAAGATCGTAACGCGTATTGAAGCCCCCAACTATATAGGGCTTGGCATTATGCATCCTGAAGGCATTGTATTTGAGTAATATGGGAAATTCCAGAAAGGTGGATTTTATCTTTAGCGGCTCTTCTTCGTACTCGATAAAATTACCTTCCGCATCATATTTGGCAAAGCGAAGGTTACGCTGCCCAAAGCTAATACCCGGCAAAAAGCGGAGGTTCAGGTTACGTGTGAGGCGGTAACTGGACACGATACCAATGTTCAAACCCGGCGTAAGCGAAGTAACATCGCCATAGCGCAGTACACCATCGCTGCCCACTACGCCCGTGTTGTACACGCGAAAATCCATGGTATTAACACCTATGAGAAAACCAAAGTGAAGCGGGCGCTCATCAAAAGAACGCAGGTTGGCAATACGGCTATTCTTTCCCTGACCGAAGGCTACTGCCAACTGCACGCACGCAAATATCAGAAGTACTATCTTTTTCAAAGGCGCTATTTCTTTTTACTTAATAAAACTGAATTATTAGTTTTTTATTGCACGCGCTTTTCCGATAAATAGATGGTGGCAATACCCATGGTCTGCTTGTAACGACGCAGGGGTGTCATTCCAGCCTTAATCAGCTCATCATCAAATTTTTCACCATCAGGAAAACTTAGCACCGACTCGGGCAAGTAAGTATAGGCCGCCTTATCATTGGATATCAGTCCACCCAACGAGGGCAAGATATACCTAAAGTAAAAAAGATACAACTGCTTAAACGGAAAATAAACGGGTTTTGAAAACTCCAATACAACCATTTTACCACCCGCCTTAAGCGTACGTGCCATATCGCTCAATCCCTTGTTCAGGTTTTCGAAATTACGCACACCAAAAGCCACCATTACCGCATCAAAGGTCGCATCCTCAAAGGGTAAATTCTCCGAGTCGCCTTCCTGCACCGTAATAACATCCTGAAGGTTACGGCGAGCAATCTTATCTTTGGCCACCTTCAGCATTTCGCTTGATATATCAACACCCACAACCTTGCAGCCCAGACGCCGCTGCGCCTCCAGCGCCAAATCGCCCGTTCCTGTAGCCACATCAAGCACCAGGGGCCGCTCCATATCTTTCAAAAGATTGATGGCCCGCTTCCGCCAACACTTATCAATACCCAGTGATAAAAAATGATTCAGAAAATCGTATTTGGGAGCTATGTTGTTGAACATGCCTGCCACCTGCTTTTTCTTTGAGCCCTCGGCTGCATATGGTTTAACCGTCATCTATTACTATTTTCGTCAAAAATATAAAAAAGGATGCCATTGACCAACAGCATCCTTTCAGGTGATGGTTACACCCTCTTATAATCTTTTCTTAAGCGCCTCTTTCATAATCTCAAACTCTTTTACACTATAGCCTTTTGAGGCATACACCACTTTACCGGCTCTATCGATTATGTAATTGCGTGGGATTGACTCACTGGCAAATAGATTAAATATCTCTCGCTTTTCATCGGGACAAAAGGGCAGATCCAGGTTTCTTTTTTCTGCGAAAGCTCTCAATTCATCGACACTATGCTCTCGTCCAATCACCAGCAATACAAAATCATTATGATCCTTATATTTCTCCCACACCTGCTGCTGCAACACCGGCAGCTCTTTTACGCAAGGCGGGCACCAAGTGGCAAAAAAGTTAATGAGCACCACCTTACCTTTCAGGTCGGCATTACTTAGCTTACCATCAGGCGTCATTACCGTGAAAGAGGGCGCTACTTCTCCCACCTTCACCTTATCGGCGGAGGATGCTCCTGATCCCCCCATCAATACGCCGGCCACCAACAAAAGAGCCACCGTCAATAAAATATGTGTTTTGAATTTCATATAAAATATCATCTTATCAATTGCCATATGAAACTCGCCGCTAAACAATCATGTTCTTGTATGGAAAATACTGCTCTCGGCTCGCTTCATCTGACTACTTTAATACTAAACTACTCTCCTTCTACCCAAATCGCCAGCCTTTGTTCAAAGGCCTGCTTTAAGTCTTTAATAAACCCATAGGATTCATCGTCGATGCGCACCTCTCCTTTGGTGACATGTCCCAGAATGGAAAATGACACATCGGTACCCATCATATAATCCACAAAATCGTCCTGCTTCTCAGGCGACACAGATACCACCACACGACTCTGCGACTCGCCAAACAAAAAGGCCTCTTTGCGTATTTCGGCGTCGGAAGTAATATCAAAGCCAAACTCAAGCGGAATGCACGATTCAAGTAGACTAAAAAAGAGTCCACCGTTGGATACATCGTGTACCGATCGCACCAAACCATTCTTAATAACATTACGCACGGCAGCCTGCAAGTCACGTTCCTCCTCTACATCGTAGAATGGAGCGGCCGATTTCTTAATATTTAAGATACTACTTGCATATTCCGAGGAGTTAACATCGTTACGTGAACGCCCCAACAAGAAAATCATATCACCCTTGTGACGGAACGACAAGGTGCTATGATGTTTCTTATCATCAACAACCCCCACCATACCAATCACCGGTGTGGGCGTAATAGGCTTAAGATGTCCATTCTCAGAGCGCTGATTGTGAAAACTTACATTGCCGCTTACAACCGGCAAGGTATAATCATCGCAAGCCTTAGTAATTCCTTTAATAGCATTTACAAAAGTGCCATATACTCTGGGGTCGTAAGGATTTCCAAAGTTCAAGCAGTCAGAAAGGGCAACCGGACGACCACCAGCACACACGATATTACGAGCAGCCTCAGCCACGGCAATCTGCGCCCCCACAAAAGCATCAGACTTCATGTAACGCGAGTTACAATCCATGGTTGCCACCAGTGTTTTATCAGAACCTTCGATGGGAATAAAGGCTGCATCAGCAGGGAAGTCTCCCTGACTATCATTGGTCTTACTGAACTTATCGGTTAACCACCTTTTGGAGGCGACATTGAGATTGGAAAGCATCGTTCTTACCACATCGGGGTAATGATCAGGCTCATCATAAATATCAAGATTAATGGAAGGCAACGCTTCTGCCTGCTCCTCAAAAGATCGCTCGTAAACCGGGGCTGCATCGCCCAGCATAGCGATATTTACAGGAAGCTCAGCCACAGGCTCTCCTTTGTATGAACAGTTGACCAAACCTTTGTTATTCACCTTACCAATTACGGCCATAGCCAGCTCCAGAGGCTCAATCACGCGCTTCACCTTATCCAATTCATCGGGGGAAATACAAATTAAAATTCGTCCCCATGTCTGTGACAACAGCACATCTTTCACCGTCAGATTTTTTTGACGTTGTGGAATGGCTTCCACATACAAATCAATACCAGAGTTGCCCCGTGCCGCCATTTCAATGGCGGCACCCACGACACCCTGAGTGCCTATAGACTGAACACCGATCAACTTCACACACTCGGAAAGCTGCTGAACAGTCTCCAGTAATTCTTTCTCAATGGATACATCCATCATCTGATCAAGGGATACCGGTGGAGTATCCAACTCGGCTAGCATGTCGGTTTCAAACACATCAGTGTCTACCCCATCCTTACCCGTGCGAGCACCGATGATGAGCACAAGATTACCCTCCCCCTCTGCACGGGCAAACAAAAGCTTATCCTTGGGCGCCACTCCAATGGCCATATTATTGACTATGGGCGTAGTATTGTAACCCCGTGAAAAAAAAGTTTCACCACCTAAAATAGGAACTTCAAAACCCCTTTCATACTCACAGATTCCTTCAGCCACCTCTTCGAACAACCAGCGTGCCGTATCGCGCTTACCATCACCAAAGCGCAATGAGCTTAGAAAAGCAAGGGGCTTGGCACCCATGGTAAAAACATCGCGCATTACCACGCGAAGCCCCGTCAGTGCACCCAGGCGGGGCTGAATAGCGCAGGGGCTGTTGTGTGACTCAACCTTAAATACACACACATTGCCATCGCCCAAATCGACCACTCCGGCACTCTCATCACCGGCCTCCACGGGCACATCATCGCTTTTCGTGGGTAAGGTTTGCAGCCACTTTAACGAGTTCTTGTAACTGGCATGCTCTGACCACAGTCGTGAAAACAACTCCAGTTCCAAAGCATTAGGATGACGCTTTAAAAGTTCTTTTATCTTATCAAATTCTCCTGAAGTCAAATTGAGCTTCTCCGCCTCTTCTATTGTTGGTAATAATACACTCATGGTTCCGCATTTTTAAATCGCCCTTTTATTCAGGACAAATTAATATACATTTGTAGGGAGTTATGGCTAAGTATCACATGATGAAAGTATAAAAAATAACCCAATTCACAAACGGAGTGGCTCATTTATACGCAAGTGTTGAGAAACGTAAAAATTAAATACACGAATATCCGTTTTAGCTTGAGGAACGAATCATAAATTAACATTAATGAAAAAAATAGCGATGGTTACCGGAGCCACATCCGGCATAGGGAAAGCAACCGCAATAAAACTATCCAATCAAGGCTACCGTATGATCCTCACTGGACGACGCAATGAACGCCTGCAAGCACTAAAAGAAGATTTAATAAAAAACAAAACAGAGGTACAAACACTCTGTTTTGATATACGCGATACAGCAGCCATTGATCAGGCCATTGAGCAACTACCAGCCGAATGGCATGATGTGAACGTACTGGTTAACAACGCAGGGCTAGCCGCTGGTGCCGATCCTATACACAAGGGCCTGTGGAGTGACTGGGAGCAGATGATTGATACCAATATAAAAGGTTTGCTCTACCTGTCGAAAAAAATAATACCCTGCATGATGGCTCGTAAACAAGGACATATCGTTAACGTATCGTCCATTGCCGGTAAAGAAACCTATGCCAACGGAAATGTTTACTGCGCTACTAAACATGCGGTGGAGGCCATCACCAAAGGTATGCGTATCGACCTGCTTCCTTACAACATTAAAGTATCATCGGTATCGCCGGGAATGGTGGAAACAGAGTTTTCCGTAGTGCGTTACCATGGCGACCAGGAAAAGGCAGACAATGTATACGAGGGCTTAACGCCACTCTTTGCCGATGACATAGCCGATGCCATCGAATATATGGTGACTCGTCCGCCCCATGTTAATATCAATGACATGCTGATAATGCCTACAGCGCAAGCCAGTGCCGTTTACAATCATCGTGAGGAGTAACGTTGGATGAAAAACAGCAACGCAGATCAATCGCAAGATCTCAAAAAAAGGATCGCATCTTAACAACATATTGGTTATTAAAGATGTGATCCTGTAATTTTATACGCAAACCCGGAAGTTGCAACTCATCCATTTAATACTCTTCCACAAATAGGCACTTTCAGAAGTGATACTTATGAAGAACAATATATGAGGTTAATCTTTGTTGATTAGCCTTTTTGTTTTTCATA
>CANLLN010000006.1 GCA_947491945.1 uncultured Carboxylicivirga sp.
AAACAAAAAGGCTAATCAACAAAGATTAACCTCATATATTGTTCTTCATAAGTATCACTTCTGAAAGTGCCTATTTAAGCATAGGCGCATGCTTGACCATGCTAAACATGTACATAATAAATTAAAAGAGGCTAATCTGACAGATTAGCCTCTTTTAATTTTTACTTTGCCTTACTTCCGATATTTCCGGCATCAATCCTTCTTCTTCCTAATTTTAGGCAGAGGGGTTTATTTAGCTTTAAATGGATTTACCTTGTGCCCTATATTAAGTTCTATCAGAATAATAGGCCTTGGGTAGCTCACGCAGGTTGTAGCGGTTGGCCATAATTTCTCCATAAGCACCGGCCGATCGAATCGCTATGATATCTCCCCGCTTGGTATGTGGCAGATCAACGGCCTTCCCAAAGCAATCGCTGGACTCACAGATGGGTCCTACCACATCATATTTCTCAATGGCTTCCCGGCTGCTTAGGTTCTCAATTTTGTGATAGGCCTGATACAGGGCAGGACGTATCAGATCACTCATGCCGGCATCTACAATGGCAAATTTAGTGTTAACACCATTTTTTACATAGAGTACGCGACTGAGCAAGCTGCCACACTGTCCTACCATGGAGCGTCCTAACTCAAAATGCAACTCCTGGCCAGGCTTTAAGTCCAGGCATTCATCAAATAGTTTGAAGAAATTTTCAAAGTCGGGTATGGAGTTTCTATCGGGTTGTTCATAATCGATGCCCAGGCCACCTCCCACGTTCACAACCCTTGGAAACAGTTGTTGGTCGATGAACCATTTTTGTAGTTCATTTACACGTAGGCACAGGTCTTTGAAAGACAGCAGATCCATTATTTGCGAGCCTATGTGGAAGTGAATGCCTTCGAGGCTTACATTTTTAAGCTGTTTCAGCACTGTCACCACAGCTTCTAAATCCCACTGGTTAATGCCGAATTTGTTTTCTTCCAGCCCGGTGGTGATGTAATGGTGCGTGTTGGCATTCACATTTGGGTTGATGCGGAGTGCTACTTTTGCAATTTTACCTTTTTTACCCGCCAGCTCGTCAATGATCTCCAGCTCAGGAATTGACTCTACGTTGAAACAGGCAATGTCATTGTCCAGCCCCAGATTAATTTCCCAATCGGCTTTGCCAACCCCGGCAAAGACAACGCCCTTGACATCAAAACCTGTGTCCAGTGCCTTTTTTACTTCGTTGCCACTCACGCAGTCGGCGCCAAACCCTGCCGTTTTAATGGCTTCTAAAATGCGGTCGTTGGCATTGGCCTTTACCGCATAGTGTACTCTGAAACCGTATTTGCCCGCTTCCTGTTTAACGGTTTTAAGCGTTTCGTTTAACAGAGCCATGTCGTAGTAGTAACAGGGCGTTTGCAAGTTATCCGGAGTGTCGGGGAAACTAAAGTTCATTATTTACCTTATTAAAAAGTTTATCACTTAATCGATTTAGAGCCTCCTTTTTATCCTGTGCAGCAATTAATAGCGACAGGTTGTAGTTGCTTCCACCGTAGGAAATCATGCGGATTGGAATATCTTTTATGGCATTAAATATGGTGTTGGCATAACCCTTGTTCTCGGCCACCAGATCGCCTACTACACAAACGATTACCTGGTCGCGATCTACTTCTACGGTACCATATTTTTTTAGGTCGCTAACGATCTCGTTCAGGTGTTTGTTATCATCGATAGTGACTGACACGCCTACCTCCGAAGTGGTAATCATGTCAATGGGGGTTTTATAACTTTCGAATATTTCAAATACTTTACGCAGGAAGCCGTATGCCAGTAACATTCGGCCCGACTTTATTTTAATGGCGGTGATGCCATCTTTGGCAGCCACGGCAGCCATGCGCTCCTTATGTTGTTTGGAGGTGATCATAGTGCCTTGGGCCTTGGGCTCCATCGTATTTAGTAAATGCACCGGTATATTGGCTAATTTGGCAGGTAATACACTGGTTGGGTGCAGAATCTTGGCACCAAAATAAGCCAGCTCGGCTGCTTCGTCAAAGGAAAGTTCAGAGATACATTCTGTGTGCTCCACATAACGCGGATCGTTGTTGTGCATCCCGGTAATGTCGGTCCATATCTGTATTTCTTCAGCCTTCGCAGCGGCACCAATCAGTGATGCTGAATAGTCACTACCGCCCCGTTGAAGGTTGTCAATTTCGCCAAAGGCGTTGCGACATATATAGCCTTGAGTGATATAAATTTTGTGATTGGGTTGAGCTGCCATCACCTTTTTCAGATTCTCCCTGATATATTCCGCATCCGGTTCGTTATTCTTATCGGTGCGCATGAAGTCAAGGGCGGGCAACAGGGCCGAATCAGTACCGTTCTCTTCAAGGTAATAGTGAAATAAAGCCGTTGATATGAGCTCGCCCTGGGCAAGAATGGCCTTTTCTTCAAATACGGTAAACATATCGATAGTATAGGATTTGATAAAGTCAAAATGTGACTTAATCAACTCCATTCCTTTGCTGCGATAGTCATCGCTTTTGTATAAGGTCTTGACTTCCTTTTCGTATTTCTTCTCGAGAGTGCTGATAATTGCGGTTGCGCTGTCGCGATCTTGTTGGTATAGGTAGTTTGCAATTTCGACAAGGCTGTTGGTAGTGCCCGACATGGCGGATAGCACCACTATTTTTTGATGGTCGTCGGCTAAAATATCTGCCACCTCTTTCATGCGTTGTGCCGAACCAACAGATGTGCCTCCAAATTTAAGTACTCTCATTTGTGAATGTTATAAGATGATTAACAAATACGTCTTTGCAAAATTATAAGTTTTTGGGCAGTGATGATAGTCTAAGTGTAAGAAATATGACGGGTTGAATTTTGATTATTAACAAATTACCCTATAAAACGCCGAAAGTCACCAAAAATAACAAAAAGTTAAAATAATAACAAAAAATATTTATTTCATGATTATTGTTAATATATTCAATAAAACTTATTGAATATCTATGTTTTTACTTTGCTTAAATGCTCCTACCTTTGCGGCAAATGTAGCGCATATGCAAATTTTATCGGCACAGTTTCATAAAAGTAGTTCAAAGGCCAGTCAGTGTCCTCAACCCGATCGCCCCGAATACGCCTTTATTGGTCGTTCCAATGTGGGTAAATCATCATTAATTAATAAGCTATGCGGTCGTAAGGCCTTGGCAAAAACCTCCTCTACGCCCGGCAAAACACAGCTTATTAACCACTTTGATATTGATAATTTGTGGTACCTGGTGGATTTACCGGGCTTTGGTTATGCCAAAGTATCTAAAACGGTAAGGGCCACTTTTGGCAAGCTGATTACCGATTACATTTCGAGCCGCACTAATCTGATGTGTCTTTTTGTTTTACTCGATTCACGTATCCCCATGCAGGATATTGATCTGGTATTTATGAATACAATGATTGAAAATGGCGTGCCCATTGCCCTTGTTTTTACCAAAACTGACAAACTGAACAAGTCACAGTATTCTACTAATATGAAGCAATACGAAGCGCAACTGCTCGAGCATTGGGAGGAATTGCCTCCTGTCTTTTATACCTCTTCAAAGAGTGGTGCGGGTGCCGATGCGCTTCTTGATTTTATAGGAGAATTAAATGAAAAATGGTAAGTAATTACAAATCAAGGATATAATATAAAAACAAGGCAATTAGGCTTTTTTATGAAGTTTGTTCGCGCAACAAAAGCACGTTTTGCTTACCTTTGCCGCCAGAAAGCAATATTCAAATAATCTGATAAACATCAAATTAAATGCCTCCGAAAGCTCCAATTAAGATATTTGCAGGAACAAGCACGAAATATCTTGCTGAAAAAATAAGCCTTTGCTCGGGCAGAGAGTTAGGTAGTGTTAACTGCTTGCGTTTCAGCGATGGTGAATTTACTACAATGTATGAAGAGACCGTACGAGGGTCTCATTTATTTTTATGCCAGTCAACATTTCCTCCTTCAGATAATCTTATGGAGTTGTTGATGATGATTGATGCAGCTAAGCGTGCCTCAGCCTATAAAATTGTGGCCGTAATGCCGTATTTCGGTTTTGCCCGTCAGGATCGCAAAGATCAGCCGCGCGTTGCCATTGGTGCTAAATTGGTGGCCGATATGTTGCAGGCGGCTGGCGTAGATCGTGTCATCACCATGGACTTGCACGCCGACCAAATTCAGGGATTCTTTAATATTCCGGTGGATCATCTTTACGCCTCGTCTATTTTTGTGCCTCATATTAAGCACATGAATCTGGACGATCTGGTAATTGCTTCACCTGACGTGGGAGGAACCAAGCGTGCCAATACCTACGCTAAATTTTTGGAAACACCCATGGTGATTTGCCACAAACATCGCTCAAAAGCCAATGTAGTAGATGAGATGCGCATTATTGGTGATGTGAATGGAAAGAACGTAATTATCGTTGACGATATGGTGGATACTGCCGGTACACTTACGAAGGCAGCGGATATGATGCTGGAGGCGGGAGCCAAGAGTGTTCGCGCATTTACCACTCATGCTGTGTTGTCGGGTCCTGCTTACGAGCGTATTGAAAATTCAGGGCTGACTGAATTGTATGTCACCGATTCGATTCCATTAAAGCAGCAATCTGATAAGATTAAGGTCCTGTCGGCGGCGCAGCTTTTTGCCGATACGATTGAAAAAGTATATAATTATCAGTCGATAAGTAATCAATTCTTGATCTAAAGTATTAACTTTGCAGCCGCTTTAGAGCAAGCGTGTGATGGGAAATTTACCACACATGGTTAATTTTGAGTAGCACTTAAATAAAGAATTATGCAAACAATTGAAATTAAAGGTACTGTACGTGCCGAGTTAGGTAAGAAATCGACCAAAGCCCTACGTGCTGAAGGTAAAGTACCTTGTGTTATTTACGGTGGTGAGCAAAACATTCATTTTACTGCTCAGGAGTCTGAGTTCCGTAAAGTGATTTACACCCCTAATGTTTACATCATCAATGTAAATATTGATGGAAAAGTATATCCTACTATTCTTCAGGATACGCAGTTCCACCCTGTTAAAGAGCAGATGTTACACGCTGATTTCCTTGAGGTGAAAGAAGACAAGCCTGTGGTAATCGAAATCCCTGTTAAACTGAATGGTTTTGCAGAAGGTGTGAAGGCTGGTGGTAAATTGCAGTTAGAGAAGCGTAAGCTGAAAGTACGCGGTCTGGCTAAGAACCTGCCTGATACATTGGATATCAACATTGATAAGCTTGGACTGGGTAAGACCATGCAAGTGGGTCAGTTGGAATATGAGAACCTTGAGCTGTTAAATGCTAAGAATGCTGTTGTGGTAGCTGTACGTTTAACACGTGCTGCACGTGCTGCTCAGCAGTCAGCCGAGTAATCATTACAAATGATATACGAAACCTCCATATTTATTTATGGAGGTTTTTGTATTTTAGCCCAACGGTAAATATGGAATATAAATGCTGAGGCTCTTTAAACGATTTTTTAAAAGCGAGAAAGATAATACACCTGCAGACATGAAGTACCTGATAGTTGGATTAGGAAACATTGGTGAAGAATATGATCAAACGCGTCACAACGTGGGTTTTGAGGTTTTGGATGCCATTGCCAAAAGAAATGACGTGCGCTTTGAGGAGGAACGCTATGGTGCTGTGGCTCGGTTTAAATTCAAGGCGCGCAGTTTTATTATGCTGAAGCCCAATACTTATGTGAATCTGAGTGGTCGTGCCATTAACTACTGGCTGCAAAAGGAAAAAATAGCTGTCTCTAACCTTTTGGTGGTTGTGGATGATCTGGCACTGCCTTTTGGTACTTTGCGGCTTAAAACCAAGGGAAGCGATGCTGGTCATAATGGGCTGAAGAGCATACAAAGTAGCCTGGGTACTGCTGCCTATTCGCGCTTACGCTTTGGTATTGGTAATGATTTTGCCAAAGGTAGGCAAGTTGATTTTGTATTGGGCAAATGGAGCGATGAAGAGTGGGTGGATTTGATGGAACGCACCAAGGTAGCCGAAGAAATGGTGAAGGCCTTTGCCACTGTGGGTGCTGCCCGAGCCATGAGTCAGTTTAATAATAAATAGATGAGTGCAACAGGAGTAAGAATTGATAAGTACCTGTGGGCTGTGCGTTTGTTTAAAACACGAAGCCTGGCTGCTGAGGCCTGCAAAAAAGGGAAGGTATCCATTAATGGCATGCCGGTAAAATCATCGCGCATGATTCATCAGGGCGATGAGATTGATATTCGCATCCCACCCATCATCCGTCGCTTTAAGGTGTTGGATGTTGCCGAGAAACGCATGGGAGCCAAGCTGACACCTGATTTTGTGAAGGATATTACGCCGGCCGAACAGTTGGAGATGCTGGAATTATCCCGGCTGGCCAGTAATGCCAACCGCGATAGGGGTACGGGGCGACCCACTAAGAAAGACAGACGTGACCTGGAGAAATTACAGGATGGCGATTGGGATTTTTAAAGTTTAGACTATGATTATAGCGCAACAAAAGAAGAAGGAAAATATTATTGAATACCTCTTGTATATGTGGCAGGTAGAGGATTTGATTCGTGCCAATAAGTTGGATATGGGCCAGATTGATAAGCATATTATTAGTGGTTATCAACAAGCAGAGGATACATTACTTGAGATACGTGACTGGTGGGCTAACTTATGTGAGATGATGCGTTTGGAGAATAAATCCGAGAAAGGTCATTTGCAGATTAATATTAACACTTTAAATGATGTAAATCGTTTGCATAACGCTTTGTTGAAAGCGCCCAATGAAGTGGCTTATCAGCATTTATACAATAGTATGGCGGCCAGTATACAGGAGTTCGATAATAAATCGGGAAATGCCCTGGCCAACGATATCGAAATCTGTCTGACTGCTATTTATGGTGCTTTTCTGATGAAACTTAAAAATCAGACGGTATCGCAACAAACTGATTCGGCACTCAAAAACTACAGTAAGCTACTTAGCCTCCTGGCAAAAAAATATAAGGCTGAACAAGAGGGTACCTTGGATCTATAAAGCAGATAGAATTTAGCTTTGTACTTAAGTGATAGAACAGCTGCGCTTGCCAAAGAATCGATAGCGATTACCGGCCAAGTAGTAGTAGCATCTGCGGCGCCATGGCTTTGGTAGTATTTTTAATAGCCACGCCATCAATAGAAACCCACCACCAAGAATGGCCAATAGTTTAAGCAGGGCTTCATCAGCTATGTAGTGACTGGAACCGTCGGTGAGCATGAGTTCGTTGGGTACATCGTTCATCACCAACTGAAAAGGGATAAGATGCAGCTTGTTTTCAGCACCCACATTTTTTAGGAATATAATTAAGCCATCACAAACATGACACTGTCCATCGTAATAGACAATGGGCAGGGTATTGTTCGTGGAATTGGGTCTCATGGGTTTTGGTTTTGTCAGCCTTCGTTATCGATACAGCTGTGTTGATCATCGGTTTCGCAATCGTTCGGTGACTCTCCCAGATTGCCCGATTTAAGAAAATTATCGACATTATCTACAAAGCCTTTTTTTTGAAAAATATCGAAGATAAATATTTTGTCACTAATGTCTTTGCAGTTGTGTGCCCAGCATCTTATCATATACTTTCGTTTAAAGTGTAAAACAACCTCGCCGACTATGAATGATGTACCCTGGTGCACGCTAAGTTAATGGATAAACCGTTAGTAGGGTTCACTCATTGCCGCACATGAAAAACATCACAAAACGCGAAATAGTTCATTTAAGGCTCAATCACCACCACATCGGCACGCCGGTTAATGATGTCTAATGTTTTGTTTTTACCCTTCCTTTTTTGGATCAACAGGTCGTCTTCTCCCTTGGGATACAGATGGAAGCGCTCTCTATTGATGCCCAGGTCATCTACAAAGTAGGAGAGGACCTCTTCGCAGCGCTTTTGGCTGATGGCTAAATTCTCAGTGGCATCTTCAAGATGATCGTTGTATCCGTATATGTCCACTCTTGCATTGGGGTGTTTAGTCATGTATAAAGCAATGGTGGCCAGTTCAATATGATCCCGCGTATCCAGCTTATTATTGGCTGCGTTAAAGTATACCGATACCATGTGGTTGCTGCCGTAAATGCGCAGGGCATGGTGGCGAATAGTGATGGAATCGGTTTTAATAACCCGCGTGGAAGCATAGTCTTGCAGCTGCTGTTCAAGCATTGCCACTTCATCGGCCAATGGATCTTTCTTGGGCTTGCCAAATACATTGAATCCATAGCCACGGTGTGTCCAGCGGGCATGTCGTTTATTCTTTTTCCCCAGCTTATATGCCAGGTGTATGTTGGTGTACCAATATTTATCGTTATCGGCACCCGACAGCACGTTATCCAGCTTATCTTCGATGGACCAGCGCATTGAGGTTTCAAATCCAATGTCAAAATTGCGATTGATACGGTATTGTAGGCCAAGCGTCATTGGGATAAGTAACTCACTGACGCGTCCTACCTTGCGGTCGGGCTTATGGGCATCATAGCCCAAAACAAGATAGCCTGCCTCTGCATTACGGGGCGCCCAGTCGCGATAGTGCACCACAGCATCGTTGTCTGTATAATGAACGCGTGTTCTATAGGCCGTTAGTCCTGCACCAATTTTCAGAAATACATTCCAGCGATCTCGCATTGGACCGGGATAGGCAAACCATTGATTAATGTAGGTGACGGCATTGATTGAATAATCGTACAGGTTACCAGCACTGTAAAAGGTTTCGTTACCCGAGTGGAAGTCGCTGCTTATTAATTGAAAATCAAAGGCCCAGGCCGGATGTATTTGCTTCGATAATTTTACCATGGGGCCAAAGGTCCAGTGACGATCGGGAAAGACCGCATAGGAAGTTAGGTCGTTTTGCATGACCAATGGGCCATAGCCAATGGCCAGCGACCAGGTGTTGAATACCTTATCACGCGAATATCGCTGGTATTCTTCCAGATTCCGATGATCGGAGGCAAACTGTGCGTTGACGATGTTTGTTATGGCGAGCAGCACAGCTGTACTCAGGGCTATGTTTCTTAATCGTTTCATAGGCTACTCGATAATCACAAATAGATCAACCCTGCGATTCACCAGATGAAGGCCGCGGGGGGCCAGCTTTTGGGTATCCGATAAGAGCTCAGTTTCTCCTTTATAGTCAATTTCAAAGCGTTCGCCATCAATGGCATATTCATCCACCAGTACTTTCATGGCTGCCCGGCAACGACGCTGGCTGAGTTTGATATTATAGTCGTACGATCCCCGTTCGTCAGTGTATCCTACTATTTTCACTCGCAAAGATCGGTCGCGAAGCATGGCCTGAGCCACCTGTGCCAGTGTCATATGTGCTTCTTTCGTAATGACTGATTTATCAAAGTCGAAAAAGATGGAGGCAGCGATATTTTCCTTAAACTCAATTGATTCGGTTATAATTGTACTGGTATCAGCACTGGCTGAGTCTTGCATGGCCAGGTATTCGATCTGTTGTTTTAAGGAATCCAGCTTGTGAGCCATGGGGTCGTGCTCCCGCTGACGGCGGTAATTGAGGTTAAAATCCTTGTAGGTCCAGGCAGCATGTCGCTTATTCTTTTTACCCAGTTTATAGGTCAGGTTCAGCGAAGTAATCATGTACCCATCATTGTCTGCACCCGTGAGGTTAACATCCAGGTTATCGGCATTTAAGTGATGCATCATTATCTCAGCCCCTAAATCGAAATTTCTATTGAGACGATATTTAACGCCTACACCGAAGGGAATCACCACTTCACTGTTGCGTTTAGTCTTTTTATTGGGTGCTCCTTCACCCCGTCGTTCATAGCCCATTACCAGATAGTCGTCATCGGTCCAGCCATGGGGTGTGGGATAGCCACCGATTGTTTCATACACATGCTTTACCTTCAGTATATCACCGGGGTTTAGGTATTCAATCTCGCCGGTCTCAGGATCGGTGTAACTGCCTTCGGTTAATCGGAAGAGTCGGCTTCTAAAGTAGCTGAGCCCGATCCCCAGCTTGGCATAGATGTTCCATTTGTCGCTGATGGGACCAAAAATGGCCAGTTGATTGATATTGAGGGTTCCGTTTAGCGTGATGTCGTACAGATCGCCCTCGAAGTAGCGGGTGTTCTTCTGCCCGTACATATTGGCTCGCATCCATTGCAGATCGAGTCCCCAGGGACGGTTAAACTGCTTGCTGATCATGATGGTGGGTGCAAATTTCCAGTTACTGCTCGGAAATGTAGTGTAGTCAATTACGTCCACATAATAAATAACCGGTCCAGCCCCCACGGTTATCGACCAGGTATTGTATTTATTGCCCTTTCGATATATTTGCTCTTCCGATAATTGTCCGGCATTATTCTGCGCCATTAGTTCCGCAGAAGCAAGCAGGGTATAGCTTAGCAGGAGTAAAAGTTTCTTCATTAGCGTAAGGTTTGTCCCAAAAATATTACGCTAAAGCTATGTTATTTAGTGATTTGTGTAACACTGACCCTACAATATTTTTATTAACTCTTATTTTTACTCCATAAACGCCAGTAAATACTCGTCAAATAAAAAGCCCTTTCTGCATGAGAAAGGGCTTTGTTTGATAGCGAACTATTTCGCTTAATTATTTTTGTATTGCTCAAGGCCGTCGAGCAGCCAGCTCTTGTATGCTTTAATGTCCGGGTTGTAGGCCGTTGGAGTGTTCAATGTTGTCTCCTCTTCGTCGATAATTACATAGTAAGGCTGTCCCTGCTGCTGATAACGTTCCATCTGAAACTCAGCCCATTTTTGCCCTACCGTGCGTATTGTTTTGCCGGTTAATTCGGATACATACGGTTCATCCAGCTTTTTGCGATCATCTACATATAAGGATACTAATATAAAATCGTTGCTCAGCATGTTTTTAATGTCCAGGTTGGACCATACTTTATCCTCCATTTTGCGGCAGTTAGTACATCCTTTACCTGTAAAATCAAGCAGTAATGGTTTGTTAACTTCCTTGGCGTAAGCAAGCGCTTTGTCATAATCTTTAAATGCAGGGATGTTTTGCGGTCCATAGTTCATGCCATCGGGCATGGTAAATTGAGCTGTTCCACCACCCGTGACCGGTGATTGATAGCCAACACCGAATGGCGATTCTGAATAGTCTTTCGAAGGGGGCATTCCGCTAATGAGGTTAACAGGAGCTCCCCATAAGCCCGGAATCATGTAAATGGTGAAAGCTAATGTTGCAATACCTAGCATAAAGCGTGATACCGGTATGTGTTCCATGGGTGAATCGTGTGGTAATCGAATTTTTCCTAAGAAATAGAAGCCCATAGCACCAAAAATAGCAATCCAGATAGCAATAAATACTTCTCGCTCCAAGATGTGCCAGCCCATGGTCATGTCCGCAATGGATAGAAATTTAAAGGCAAAGGCCAGCTCCAGGAAGCCCAGGATTACTTTTACCGAATTGAGCCATCCGCCTGACTTGGGCAATGAGTTAAGATAACCCGGGAACGCTGCAAAAAAAGCAAAAGGTAATGCCAGTGCAGAGGAGAAGCCCAGCATGCCTACAATGGGTCCAATAAGGCCACCACGCGCCGCATTTACCAAGAGGGCGCCTACGATGGGTCCGGTGCAACTAAATGAAACCAGGGCCAGTGTAAAGGCCATAAAGAAGATGCCCAGGAATCCGCCCTTATCCTCATTCTTAGTGGTGAAATTAACCCATGAGCTGGGCATAACAATTTCGAAAGCTCCAAAAAAGGAGGCTGCAAATACAACCAATAGTAAGAAGAAGAACAGGTTAAACCACACACTGGTTGATAATTGGTTAAGTGCGCTGGCACCAAAGATGGAGGCTACGGCAACACCCAAAACCAGATAAATAGCAATGATAGAAAGTCCATAGCTCACGCCGTTGCGAATACCGGCCGCCTTGCTTGAACTTGTTTTGGTGAAGAAGCTCACAGTCATGGGTATCATTGGAAATACACAGGGTGTAAGTAATGCTGCTAAACCACCACCAAAGGCCAGAAAGAAGATGCCCCAATAGGACTGTTCGGTGCTGCTGCTATCTTCACTTTCAGTTTCACTTACTTTCTCGGCTACAGGAGATGAGCTGTTTACCGTTAGTTCAAAGTCAACCATATCGGGTGGCATGCAGGTTTCGTCGTTACAGATCATCGACTCGATATAGCCTTTAATAGTAACTTCGCCTTCTTGCTTTAGCTGAACCACTTTTTTAAAGGTCGCCTTATTGTCAAACCAGCGTAACTCGGCCCCAAAGGTTTCGTCAAAATGAACGGTTGGGGTGGGTTCTTCACTGATGCCATCCAGAACGGTGTAGGCAGGGTTTTCTTCAATTTCGATGTTGGTGGGTACGGCTGTATTTTCGGGCAGTACCGATGAATAAATATGCCATCCTTCGTCAATGCTTGCCTCGCAAACAATCTCAACCTTTCCATCGTCCAGGTTGTTGGTGGAGAATTTCCAGGTGATGTGTTGCTCAAACTGGGCAATACTACCGGATAAAACCGTTAACAAAAGTACGAGTGTTGCTAATGTTTTTTTCATTTTATTTTATTT
Organism: uncultured Carboxylicivirga sp.; assembly: GCA_947491945.1. GTDB lineage: Bacteria > Bacteroidota > Bacteroidia > Bacteroidales > Marinilabiliaceae > Carboxylicivirga > Carboxylicivirga longa. The sequence goes on from CANLLN010000006.1 coordinate 12,531, forward strand.
GTTTTCAGTTACCGTAGAAATACCCTGATGGATGATTTGATTCATCTATCAGGTATCTACATCTGTAGATGTTTGCAAAGTTACAATATTTACCTTGTACAGCATTGGTCACACCTTGTTATCGCAACGTTAATGTAGCTTCCAAGAGTATGATTTTGCGCACGAAGCGTTTCGTTACCATTGTACGATAAAAGACACCTGAAGTGTTGAAGGGGGTGACAGGGAAGGGGATGTATTTGCATGACTTATATCAGTAGAAATAAAAAAAGGTTGACCTATGATAGGTCAACCTCATTTTTATCATTATCTAATATCTTGAACTCCAGTATTCCTAGAGAGTCGGAAGGTAGCACCTTCAGGCCGTGCGTATATTCAAATTTCCATTTCAATACTTGTGATGGAAACCCTTTTTTCAGATACGCATACACCATTGGATGTACATTCAGGGTCAATTTCTTCATTTTTAGGTCATGCACAGCTTTTTTTACAGCAGCCTCGATATTCTCGGCCCAAAACAATGATGGTGCAATGGTACCGGTTCCGTTACATGTGGGACATCCTTCGCTGGTCTTGATATGCAACTCAGGTCGTACTCGCTGGCGTGTGATTTGCATCAATCCAAACTTACTAAGCGGTAAGATGTTGTGTTTGGTTCGATCAGACGCCATGGCCTGTTTCATTTTTTCGAATACCTTTTGACGGTTTTCGTTGTTTTGCATATCGATAAAATCGACCACGATGATGCCACCCATGTCGCGTAAACGCAATTGTCGGGCAATTTCATCGGCAGCAGCCAGGTTCACTTCCAAAGCATTGTTTTCCTGATTGGAAGCTGATTTGGAACGGTTACCACTATTAACATCTATCACATGAAGGGCTTCGGTGTGCTCTATAATCAGGTAGGCACCGCTTTTAAACGAAACGGTTTTGCCGAAGAGCGCTTTAACCTGTCGGTTAACATGAAACTGGTCAAATATACCGGCCGCACCTTTGTAATGTTTTACAATTTTTTGACGGTCTGGGGCAATTAATCCCACATATTCCTTAATCTCCTTGTATACTTCCTCATCATTCACATAAATCGTATTGAATGACGGATTGAGTATATCACGTAATAGCGCTGAGGTACGTCCTATTTCACCCATTACCAGTCCGGGGGCTTTCACATCTTTAATACGTGAAGTGTGTTCTTCCCACCGTTTAACCAGCATGCGGAGCTCCTTATCCAGTTCGGCTGCCTGCTTACCTTCGGCAACGGTGCGGATGATGACTCCGAAATTCTTTGGCTTAATACTCGTCAAAAGTCGTTTAAGTCGGGCTTTTTCTTCGGACGAAGAGAGTTTCTGGCTTACCGACACTTTATCGGAGAATGGTAATAGTACAATATTACGCCCTGCTATCGATAGTTCTGATGTTAATCGTGGGCCTTTGGTTGATATTGGTTCTTTGGCTACCTGAACCAATACATGCTGGCCTCCTGTAAGAACTTCCGGAATGGTTCCGTGCTTATTAATGTCGGATTCCGGTTTAAGCTTGTGCAATGACACTACTCCTTTCTTAGCTTGTGCAATGTTGAGGAATTTCTGTAAGGAACGAAATTGTGGTCCAAGATCTAGATAATGTAAGAAAGCATCTTTCTCGTACCCTACATCAATAAAGGCGGCATTTAGTCCGGGCATAATTTTTTTAACACGGCCCAAATAAATATCGCCTACTGCAAATTGAACATTGCTGGTCTCCTTGCGGAGCTCAACTAAGCGTCTGTCTTCCATTAATGCTAATGAAAGATGATCAGGAGTGACATCTACAAACAGTTCTGCATTCACTATAAGATCGCAATTTTATTTCAAAGATCGTTGTATATAAATACAAACAACAAACAGAAAGTGTTCTACTTTCTGTTTGCAAATTCTTAAAGACTAAAGAAATTACTTCTTCTTCTTATGACGGTTTTTTCTTAATCTTTTTTTACGCTTGTGCGTAGCCATCTTATGTCTTTTTCTTTTTTTTCCACTTGGCATGGCTCAACGTTTTAAATGGTTATAATTATTTTGTTACGTTATTTTTAACTTTTGTTACAAAGCTCTTAGAAGGCTTGAACGAAGGGATGAAGTGAGCTGGGATAATAATGGTTGTGTTCTTAGAGATGTTACGTGCAGTTTTTTCGGCACGCTCTTTAACAACAAAAGAACCAAAACCTCTCAGGTATACATTCTTACCTTTAACCAAAGAACCCTTGATAGTATCCATAAAAGCCTCAACAGTCTTCTGAACTGTAACCTTTTCAATTCCAGTATTTTTTGAAATCTCGTTTACGATATCAGCCTTTGTCATTTTTTCTTAAAATTATTTAATTATCAATTATTTACGGTCGTTTTCTAAAATTCAGACTGCAAAGATAGAGTAAATCTCAATAAAAAAAAACAAATGCTTTACTTTTGCTTAAAAAATTAATAATGACTGATTTCGCACTAATTTTGTCGCATTGGTATAGGAATAACCAGCGTGAGTTACCCTGGCGCAACACCGTGGATCCCTATAAGATATGGTTATCGGAAGTGATACTGCAACAGACGCGTGTGGCGCAGGGATTGGATTATTATCATCGATTTATTGATAAGTATCCAACGGTTAATGACTTAGGAGCGGCTAGTGAAGCAGAAGTACTGCGTCTTTGGCAGGGTTTGGGGTACTACACCAGGGCACGTAATTTACACGCAGCAGCTCGCTACATTGTGAAGGAATTAAACGGTCACTTTCCCGACTCTTATAAAGGTATACTGCGATTAAAAGGAGTGGGCGAATACACCGCAGCTGCGATTGCCTCCATTGCATTTGCTCTGCCGCATGCCGCCGTTGATGGTAATGTTTATCGTTTTTTGGCGCGTTATAAAGGCATCGATACGCCTATCGATAGTGGTCCGGGGAAGAAGGAGTTTGCCGCTGTGGCGACCGACCTGCTCGATGCACAACAGCCAGGGCAGCATAATCAGGCGATGATGGAGTTGGGGGCCACTGTGTGTAAACCAACTAACCCCCTATGTGATAAGTGTCCTTTTGTACTTAGCTGTGTGGCTTACACCGCGCATCAAATTGATAAACTACCGGTGAAGCACAAGTCGGTGACACAGAAGAAGCGTTATTTCAATTATTTTTTTGTTGAGCAAGAGGGAGGTATCTATGTGGAACAGCGTAAAGAAAAAGATATTTGGAAAAATTTGTATCAGCTGCCTTTGCTCGAAACTGTTCGGCATACGGCTGCAACGCGATTGCCGGGAATGAAGGAACAGCAGCTGGTTCTGCTGGATGAAAGAAAGCATATGCTAACACATCAGCTTATTCATGTGCGGTTTTTTGCGGCTGGTGCAGAAGTGCTGCCCTTGTTGGGTGGCAATTACCAATTGGTCCATAAAGAATCTCTTAAACAGTACCCGTTTTCGCAGCTGATAGCGAATTTTATAAACGAAAAAATAGGCCTTGAGCAAGATTAAACTACTTTTGTTTTTACATTAAAGTTTGTAATTTTAAACTTGTAAACTTAATATTTAAGATATGTCGGTTAATAAAGTTATATTGTTGGGTAATGTAGGAAAAGACCCTGATGTGCGGTATTTTGAGAACGATAACGCGGTGGCTAACTTCCCCCTGGCAACTACCGAAAGGGGCTATACTTCACGCGATGGTCAGACCGTGCCCGACCGAACCGAGTGGCATAATATAGTTGCCTGGCGCGGACTTGCCAAAATAGTAGAAAGCTATGTAAAGAAGGGGACCCCACTTTATATCGAAGGTAAAATACGCACTCGTTCATACGACGATAAGGATGGTGTGAAACGATATATGACTGAGGTTTATGCCGATAATATAGAACTGCTGGGACGCAAGTCTGATAATCCTGCTACGTCTCAAAGTGCAGTAGGAGCTGCCTCACAGCAGGCTACTGCCCAGAGTCAGGCACCGGCTAATCCGCCGCAGGAGGACTCGTTTATGGGTGGTGACGAGACAGATGACCTGCCATTTTAATTACGACGATCTAAAAAATATTTTGATTGGAAACCGATAGTATCAGTCAGATAATTCATTCCAGCTCTCAGGGGCTGGAATTTTTACCATTCACCCTGGCTACCCTCATAGCCTTGTTAGTTAATGTATTGCTTTTGTTGCTCTCGGCATTGATTTCCGGTTCCGAGGTTGCTTTTTTCTCCCTCGAACCTGCAGATTTACAGTGCCTGAAGGAGGAGGATAGTAAAAAGAGTCGAATGGTGTTGCGGCATTTGCAAGACAAAGAAACCTTGCTGGCAACCATTCTCATCAGTAATAATTTTGTGAATGTTGCCATCGTTATACTCACTTCTTTTATTGCGGCAGCCATTGTTGATTTTGGGGAGAACGCCACCGTTAAATTTATTTTTGAAATAATTTTCATCACGGGTCTTATCCTGTTTTTTGGCGAGATATTGCCCAAAGTGTATGCTTCACAATATTCGCGTAAGTTCGCTGGTTTTATGGCTTATCCGCTTATGTGGTTTACGCGCCTTCTGAAGCCTTTAAGCCTTATGCTCACGCGTTCGACCAATCTGGTAAACCGGCGTATTGCCCGAAAAGTGGGGAATCTTTCCATGGATGATATTTCGCATGCGCTGGAGCTTACCGGTAGCGATATTTCTGATGAGAAAGACATTCTGGAGGGCATCGTTAAATTTGGTAACATTGATGTGTCGGAGATTATGACGGCCCGTGTTGATGTGATTGATGTGGAAATAAAGAGTGGCTATAACAAGGTGCTGCAGGTGATCATTGATTCCGGCTATTCGCGCATTCCGGTATTTGACGAAACGCCCGATAATGTAAAAGGTATTTTGTATGTGAAAGACTTACTTTCTCACCTTGATGAAGGAGATGATTTTGAATGGCAGCAGTTGATACGCAAAGCCTACTATGTGCCGGAAACAAAGATGATCAATGACTTGCTGGAGGAGTTTCAGGCACAGAAAATACACATGGCTATTGTGGTGGATGAATATGGCGGAACAATGGGTATTGTTACGCTTGAAGATATATTAGAGGAGATTGTGGGCGATATAAGTGATGAGCGCGATGATGATGAGGATTTCTTCACGAGCCTGCCGGATGGCTCACTGGTGTTTGAAGCCAAGGTGCTGTTAAACGATTTCCATAAGATTACGGAAACCGATGAGGAGTTGTTTGCCGACGTAAGGGGCGAGGCCGAAACGCTGGCGGGTCTTATATTAGAGCTGCGTGGTGAGATACCGCAAAAGAACGAAGTGGTAAAGTACGAGAATTGTATATTTACCATTGTGGCCGCCGACAATCGAAGGATTAAAAAAGTGAAGTTTGAGCTAAAGAAATGAGAATGACAGGAAACAAAATAAAATGGATGGGCTTGATAATAGCTGTGCTGTGCATTGTTACGGCCTGTAAACAGCAACATACTCCCAAGCCGAGGGGTTATTTTCGAATTTCTTTTCCTGAGCGGGGCTATCAGGTCTTTAATGAGGCTCATCCCTTTCGCTTTGATTATCCGAATTATGCCCACGTAGTGCGCGACACAAGTGCCAATGCTGAGCAGCACTGGGTGAATGTTGTTTTTCCTGATTTTGACGGGCAGATACACATCAGTTATAAGGCGGTGAATAATAATTTCAATGAGCTTATGGAGGATAGCCGTAAGTTGGCTTATAAGCACACCATTAAGGCCGATGCCATTAATGAGCGAATGTTTTACAATGAAGAGCGGAAGGTTACCGGTGTTCTTTATGAGATTAGGGGAGAAGCAGCTTCGCCCTTACAGTTTTTTGCCACCGATAGCCTGCATCATTTTATCCGGGGTGCCCTTTATTTCAATGCCATACCCAATCAGGATAGCCTGGCACCTGTAATTAATTTTGTCCATGAAGATGTGATGCATCTAATGGAAACGATACAATGGAATAACTGACTCGCCATGCCATTACATGCCTTGATTGATGATTGTCCACCACTTCAAGTGGCGGTATGGGAAATGGAGGAAAGCCTGCCTGATTTACGTAAGCTCATTGATCTGTCTGATGAGGATCGTCAGCGGCTCGAAATGTTTAGGCTCGATCGACGCCGAAAGGAGTGGTTGAGTTGTAGGGTAGCCCTTCAGCAGATGCTTAGCGCATATCCGGCAGTGTGCTATGCCAACAGTGGTAAGCCGTCGCTGATCAACGATAGACGACATATCAGCATGTCGCACACGGCAGGCTATGCAGCGGTGTGCCTTAGTGAGCAGCCCACCGCACTCGATATTGAAATATGCTCGCCCCGCGTTGAAAAGGTGAGTACCCGCTTTGTTCATCCCGCCGAAGTGGCTTATATACCCGGAGACAGAAGGAAAGAGTATCTGACCGTGCTGTGGTCGGCCAAAGAGACGCTCTATAAGTACTACGATGTTTATGGTGTAGTGTTTAAGGAGCAGTTTGTTATTGATCCTTTTGAGCTGAAGGAGGCAGGTGTGTTGTCTGCGTCTTTTTATCATCAGCAGTCAGTCAGGAACTTAAAGCTTTATTATAAGTTCACAGGGGATTATACCCTGGTATATTGCTAATTGATTAATCATGATTTACGAACAGATATATAAGCCTTACCGGAAGGGGCATAAGCAGCTGGCCTTTCTCATCGATCCCGATAAGTTTCCCTTGCATCAGATGGCTAGCCTTAAGCCTTTGTTGGATGAGGCAAAGCCTGATTTGATATTGGTGGGAGGAAGTCTGGTAAGTGTGGATACGGGAGATTTTATTTGTGCGCTAAAAAAGCACATTGATCTGCCGGTTATTCTCTATCCCGGATCGTCGTTGCAGGTTTGTAAGGAGGTGGATGCCATCATTTTTTTGTCTTTACTATCGGGGCGCAATCCCGAATTTCTCATTAGTCACCATGTAACGGCTGCTCCTTTGATCAAAGCCCATGGGATAGAGGCCATACCTACGGGTTATTTGCTGGTGGATGGTGGTAAACCCACATCGGTACAATACATTAGTCAGACACAGCCCATACCGAAGGATAAAAATGATATTGCCGTGGCTACTGCGCTGGCGGGTCAATACCTGGGTATGAAACTCATTTATATGGATGCCGGTAGTGGAGCAGTATCCCCCATTCAGCCGGCTATGATTGCCCAAGTGCATGAAGCCCTGGATATACCCCTGATGGTAGGGGGCGGTATTACCACTACAGACGGTGTTGAGAAGGCTTTTGAGGCCGGTGCTGATCTGGTGGTGGTGGGCAATGTGCTGGAAAAGGATTTATCCTTGCTCCGTGATTTTTGCGCCGTTAGACAATGTTTTAATAAATAAGGTTGGGCAATGGTTCTCCCTCGCAGCCATTGGGAAAAGGGATCTCCAGAAAGGAGCATACGGTTGGTGCAAAGCGTGTCATGGATATGGCCTGATAAACATCCTGAGGGTTAATTTTCCAGCCATAAAAAATCAATGGCAAGTAGGCAGCACTCCAGTTGCGCTTGATGCGTCGTCCATCCGACAGTTCTTCGTACCAGCCCGGCTGTACCTTAATGGCGATGTCGCCCGATCGATCAGGATGGTAGTTGTGTTTTAGACTGTTATAAGAGCTTATGTTAGCTGCGGTGTATTGTAGTTGTGTAAGGGGTATGGCATAAGTCACACCCTGCATGTCGCTAAGGAAGCGAGCCGCCTCTTTTTTCATCTCTTCCCGATTAACTTTTCGCTCGGCGATCAAGTCATGATTCAGGTAGATCTGACCGTCATTGTAGGTCATCACCCATTTGCCTTGTCCATATTTGGCCATGAGGAAAAGATTGGCCAGTGAGGCTGCTTTATCGCCACTAAATAAACCGGTGGGTATATTCTGTTTGATGATATCCTCCATAGGCTTGATCGGTGCTGATACCGAAGTAAGAGCTACTAATGTATTTTCCAGACCCACCTCCTGGTCGATATTTTTCAGTAGATTGGCAATCTCCTCATCCAGGCGCATCAGCATGTCCTGCGTTTCGGCATCGAATCCTCCCTGTAGTTTACCATGTACCGTGCGTGCCGTAAAATGCAGGGTAAGAACATCGGTAACCGGCCCTTTTCCCAATTCCTCATTGATAATTTGGGCCATGGCAAAGTCGCGTATCAGCTTGTTTCCATAGGGCGAATGAATAACCGGAATGTAGGCACCTACTCCTTCTTGTTTATCAAGGGTATATAAAAAAGGCTTGGCATTGGCGCGTTGATCGCTGAAATATCGCATCTGGTGGTACTGTCTCAGGTCTTTCAGAGGTCCCCAGGTGCGGCTGCTGTAGGTTTGCAGTAACTGTTTGTCATTGAATTGCTGAACCCACTCAGGAGCTTTCAGGCTGCTGTCTTGTGGACTGATTAGCTGTATGTCTCCGTGGTGAGGGTTGACACGGTAGAGGTAATCGGGTGCATGACCACCGCTCCATACAAGGTGGCTGGGGTTAATGCCGATGACTGATATACGTGCCCGTTGGTTGTACATCCATTTTAGCTCGTCGCTAATGGTGGATGTTTGCAATAGCCGAGCCGAAGGTTGTTGCCGGGGCGTGTCGGGTAAGGGGTTGATTTCGCCGTAGGCTGCATTGATTTCTTTTTTGCGCACCCGGTCGTACCACCAGTCGGATACAATGCCATGAGTGGCCGGATGGCACCCTGTTGACAGTGTGGCCAGGTTAGTGCCAAAATAACTGGAGGCAGAGGTGTAGGCTGCATTGCGATAGAAAGCTCCCCCGTTGATAAGACGATTAAATCCGTTGTCGGAAAACTGATCACGAAAAGCTACAATCTGCTCGGTGCTCAATTGATCAACTAAAATGAACACCACCAACTTGGGGCGTGAAGAGGCCACTTTTTGACTTTGGCCGGCATGTGCAATTGAAAGTAACAGGATGAAGAAGAGTACAGCTTTTTTAATCATATCTACCATGTTGGGAGGCCAAATATAGCTATGATAGGCAATATGAGCAAGCTGTTGTGCCTGGGTTGTTTTCATTAATATGGAGTTGCGCTATCCGTTGTTGTCCTGTTTCGCATGCTGGTAGATAAGTACTTCGGCCGATTCGCTGAAAATGATACCGCCGGCATTGGCCTTTTCCAGCAGCTTGGCCGCAATTTCAGCGAAGCTATTGATGCGTTCTTCCCGATCCACTAATTCAATGATGATTGGTGTCTCCTGCGACAGTGAAAAAACTTTACTGTCGTTGATCAGGCTGTTGGCACCATACGATATTAGCCCTTTGGTGACGGTGACACCTGCCATCTTATATTTTTTGGCAGCGAAAACGATGGCTTCAAATAAGGGGCGTTGATACACCCTGTCATCCTCGCCGATAATTATCTTTAATTTCTTTGCTTCTCCTTCTATTATCATTGCGCGAGGTTTTTAATGTATTGACATGGGGTAAAAGTTTGATTTAGCCTGTCAGGACGCCTCTGTCGGGTCATTTCAATTAAACTGGTGAATAAGCAAATTACGGATATTAGCTTTCAATTTCAACCTTGTGCCTGTATAGAGGTGGGGGAGTGCCGCTTCATCCCCATGCAATCTTTGCTCAACCGGCAGCAGATGTGGGCACCGTAAAAAGAGGGAAATGCCTGTTTTGTTTGACCTTAATGACTTGCATGTTATGCAAATATTACTAATTTTACAGATACCCATATTTTACCTAAAATAATTACAAACTCTTAAATTAAGCTTTATGAAAGTTTACCAAGCTGATCAAATAAAAAATCTGGCGCTGCTCGGTGGTAGCGGCTCGGGTAAAACCACCCTCGCCGAAGCAATGCTTTACGAAGGCGGTGTCATCAAACGTCGTGGCGACGTTGAGAGTAAGAATACAGTAGCAGATTATAACCGGGTGGAGCATGAATATGGTTACTCGGTTTTTTCGTCTGTACTGTTTACCGAGTACTTAGAAAAAAAATTCAATATCATCGATTGTCCCGGATCAGATGATTTTATAAATGGTGCCATTACCTCTTTAAATGTTACCGATACGGCCTTGATGGTGCTGAATGCTACGCAGGGAGTTGAAGTGGGTACCGAAAACCTGTTTCGATATACGGAGGAATATAATAAGCCCGTGATTTTTGTTGTGAATCAGCTTGATCATGAAAAGGCTAATTTTGACCAGACCATGGATAGTGCTGCTGAAGCCTTTGGTAGCAAGGTGGTTATTGTTCAGTATCCTGTTAACGTAGGTCCTGGCTTTAATGCCGTTATCGATGTGTTGAAGATGAAAATGTATCAGTGGGGTGCCGATGGAGGCGAGCCACAGATACTGGATATACCGGCCGATCAAAAAGAACGAGCCGATGAGTTACATAATGCCTTGGTAGAAGCGGCTGCTGAAAATGATGAATCTTTGATGGAGCTTTATTTTGAAGAGGGAACACTTAATGAAGATCAAATGCGACAGGGTATCCGCAAGGGGCTGATCGGCCGTGATATGTTTCCTGTCTTCTGTGTGTCGGCCAAAAAAGATATGGGGGGTCGTCGTTTAATGGAGTTTCTGGGTAATGTGGTGCCCAACGTATCGCAGATGCCCGTGCCGGTCGCCAGCGATGGTACTGAAGTGCCTTACGATGTAAATGGCCCCACTTCCTTATTTGTTTTTAAAACCAGTATTGAACCTCACCTGGGTGAGGTGTCCTATTTTAAGGTGATGTCGGGACAGGTAGAGGAAGGCATGGACCTTATTAATGTGAATCGTAAGGCCAAGGAGCGCATTGCTCAGTTGTATTGTGTAGCCGGTAACAATCGCCATAAGGTGGACAAGTTAGTGGCCGGTGATATTGGTGCTACCGTAAAGCTTAAAGAGACGCATACCAATCATACATTAAATAGCAAAGGCACAGACTTTATGTTTGATGCCATAAAATATCCTAACCCTAAATATCGCACGGCCATCCGTGCAGTCAACGAGAGCGATGAAGAAAAGCTGGGTGAAATCCTGCAGCGCATGCACGAGGAAGACCCAACCATCAGCGTTGAGTATTCGAAAGAATTGAAACAGATTATTGTGCATGGCATGGGCGAGTTCCATCTTAACACCATGAAATGGCGCATCGAGCATAACGATAAGATTGAGGTGGAGTTCCTGACGCCCCGAATCCCCTATCGTGAAACCATTACCAAAGTGGCACGTGCCGATTATCGCCACAAGAAGCAATCAGGTGGCTCCGGTCAGTTTGGTGAGGTGCACATGATTATTGAACCCTTCTACGAGGATATGCCAACCCCCGGTTCCATGAAGATTGATGGGCAGGAGATTAAGTTGAATGTGAAAGGTTCGGAAGAGCACAAACTCCCCTGGGGAGGTAAACTTATTTACAACAACTGTATTGTTGGTGGCGCCATCGATGCTCGTTTTATGCCGGCTATTCTAAAAGGTATTATGGAAAAGATGGAAGAAGGGCCACTCACCGGTTCTTATGCGCGCGATATTCGTGTGTGGGTGTACGATGGTAAGATGCACCAGGTGGATTCTAACGAGATATCTTTTAAGTTGGCCGGTCGTCATGCCTTTAGTGACGCTTTTAAAAATGCAGGGCCTAAAATTCTGGAACCTGTTTACAACGTGGAGGTGAAGGTACCCAGCGATCGCATGGGTGATGTGATGAGTGATTTACAAGGACGTCGTGCCATGATTGAAGGCATGTCCAGCGAAAAGGGCTTTGAGGTGATTAAAGCCAAAGTGCCCCTGAAGGAGATGAATAAGTACTCAACATCCCTAAGTAGTATCACCGGAGGCCGTGCTTTTTATACCATGGAGTTTGCTCAATATGATAAGGTGCCACCCGAAATTCAGGTGGAGCTAATGAAAGCCTTCGAAAAAGAACAGCAGGAGGCATAAGCTGATATTAATGGAATATAAAATAAGCCCCTTCTTTCCTTATGATTCTGGAGAGAAGGGGTTTTCTATTGCTCGTACGTCCTAATGGGTCAGTATGTCTCAGCCTGAGTAGCCGATCGTTTATGTTTATACAGCTTAGTTGACAATAAGGTGAACAGCGCCTTCCAGGTGGATTTTCTTATCATCTTTATTAAAACCTTCCGCTTCTATTTTGTAGAAATACACACCCGGCTCAGCCTTGCGACCGCCAATGCGTCCATCCCATCCTACCTCGGGGTTATTGCTCTGAAATACTTTGCGTCCCCAGCGGTTGTAAATGAGCATGGTAAATTTATTCACTGAGCGATAAAGTACCCTGAATTCGTCATTTTGTGTGGGGGTGCTGAAGGGCGTAAAGGCATTGGGTACCCTTACCACCATATCGGTGATGCTAAAGTTGAGGGGCTCACTCTCTGCTTCACATTCCGAGTCGTTATTGCGTACATAAAGTACTACGCTGTAATCGCCATTGGCTTGAAAAGTGTAAGGTGTTCGGGCTCCATAGTTCATCAGGGTTTCATTGGCGGTCCACTTGTATTCGGTGATGTGTCCTTTTGATAAGGGCTCGCCCTCAAACTCATCGCCATAAAACTGCACAGTCATGGGTGCAGAACCTTCGGTGGCTTCGTTGTCCGCCACATCTTCGGTTTCGTAATGCATAACGGCCTCAACAGCCATGGCTGTGTAAAAGTGAGCGCCGCTGGACGCCGGTATCGCAGGACTAAATTTACCGCCTACCACCACGCTGTAGTCGGTATCCTCGGTGGGCGCACTGATGCGAAAGGTGTAATCGTTTTGTTCATTGGCCGGACCGGCAGGCTCTGAGCTCCATTCATAACCGTAGTCCACCATTACTTCGCTGTGATCGCTGCGGTGGCGGTAATAACTTAATATTTTGTTACTCGTGTATGCCATTACACGCACGTCGTTGCACGATTCAATCGGGATTCCCACAGAGTCAACCTGGGCAGCCGGCACAAAGTTCCAGCAATAAAGAGCTTGTCCATCCACATCAACCCGGTAGCCGCTTTCGGTAATGTTGGTGAGGGAGGGCATGGTAGCTCCTGCAATGGGTTCAAAGCTATTGCTTGCTTCGGCATAGCGATACCATTGATACGTGCCTCCAAGAGGTGCCGTTAATGTGGCTCCGGCAATGTTGGTATAGAAAAAAATAGAATCTTCCTGGGTACCGTCACCGTATTGTGTGGTCTCAGTGTAAAAAGCATTGGAAGTGATTTGAGCATATACAGGTATTCCTGTGCTGAGGATAAGTAAAAATAGGAACACTCTACTGGCGACTAAATATCTTGGCATGGCTCGAAGACTTTATTAAAATGGGCAGTTATGTGCTTAATAGCCCGCTTTTTATTAAATGTTGTTAGGTTGTTGCATGCGGATGTATGCTAACATGCAACAGATAAACTTTTCTTCTCAAATCTATAATAAATATTCAAACGATAAAAAGGTTAATATTATTACATTTCGCTTTCGTTCTCTCAAAATGAACTTCTATTTTTGTAGTATCAAGTACATCATTTATAAATCAGATTTATAGTGCAGGATTATTTAGAGGGATTAAACGAGTCGCAGCGAAATGCTGTTGTGGAAACAGAAGGGCCGTCGCTGGTGATAGCCGGTGCCGGATCGGGTAAAACACGCGTTTTAACCTATCGCATCGCTCACCTGTTAGAGCAGGGCGTGAAGCCTTATCATGTGCTGGCGCTTACTTTTACCAATAAGGCAGCGCGGGAGATGAAGGAGCGTATTGGCGCCGTGGTGGGTAAACATGTGGCCGGCAGCCTGTGGATGGGTACTTTTCACTCCATATTTGCCCGTATCTTGCGTTATGAGTCAAAGCATTTGGGCTATCCCTCATCGTTTACGATTTACGATACGCAGGATTCTAAAAACCTAATAAAGAGCATAGTGAAGGAGATGAAACTCCCCGAGAAAGCCTATCGCCCCGGTAGTGTATTGTCGCGTATTTCATCAGCCAAGAATGATTTGGTAACGCCCGCTACCTATGCGCGCGATGTAAATCGCACAGCGGCCGATAAAGCCTCGCAGATGCCTATGGTGTACGAAATATACACGCGTTATATGAAGGCCTGCTATAAATCGGGAGTGATGGATTTTGATGATTTACTACTCAATACCAATATTCTTTTTCGCGATTTCCCGGATGTGCTCAAGAAGTATCAGAGTCAGTTTAATTATGTGATGGTCGATGAGTATCAGGATACTAACTATTCGCAGTACTTGATTATTAAAAAACTGGCCGAAGGTCATCAAAACATCTGTGTGGTGGGCGATGATGCCCAGAGTATTTATAGTTTTCGCGGTGCGAAAATTGAGAATATTCTGAATTTCAGGAATGATTACCCCGGCTATAAGCTTTTTAAGCTGGAACAAAACTACCGTTCGTCTCAGAATATTGTGAATGCGGCCAATAGTATTATCGAAAAGAATAAAGGACAGATTCATAAAAATGTATTTTCGGCCAACGATGTGGGCAGTCCGATAAGGGTACTCAAGGCCTACTCCGATGTTGAGGAAGGCTTTTTGGTGAGTAACGATATTGTTGAGCGTCGCATGAAATCGCACAGTGAGTTTAAAGATTTTGCCATACTTTATCGCACCAATGCACAGTCGCGTGTTTTTGAGGAGGCCTTGCGGAAAAAGAACCTGCCATACAAAATTTATGGTGGTCTGTCTTTTTATCAGCGCAAAGAAATAAAAGATTTACTGGCCTATTTCCGTCTGATTATCAATCCCACCGATCAGGAGGCCTTGAAGCGTGTAATTAATTATCCTACACGCGGTATTGGTAAGACTACCATGGATCGTCTGACTGCTGCCGCCAGTGCCACTGACCAGAGCATTTGGCAGGTGATGATAAACCCTAATTTGACGCAGATAGGTATCAATGCCGGCACCCAAAAGAAACTTTCCAATTTTGTGGCCATGATTGCGCAGTTTAAGGCACAACTCGATAATCTTTCGGCCTACGAGTTGGCGGCTGAGGTGGCTTCGGCCAGTGGCGTTATGAAAGACCTCAATAGCGATTCGTCCATTGAAGGCAAGGGGCGTATCGAAAACATTGATGAACTATTAAACGGTATAAAAGAGTTCACTGAATCGCGTCAGGAGGAAGGAGAACCTGCCAATCTGGTTAACTTCCTGGAAGATGTAGCTTTGCTGACGGATC
The DNA here is from genome assembly GCA_947491945.1 of uncultured Carboxylicivirga sp. Taxonomy (GTDB): domain Bacteria; phylum Bacteroidota; class Bacteroidia; order Bacteroidales; family Marinilabiliaceae; genus Carboxylicivirga; species Carboxylicivirga longa. The sequence continues at coordinate 27,656 of CANLLN010000006.1, forward strand.
AGGATAATGAGAAGGCCGACGATATTAATAAAGTAACCCTCATGACCATTCACTCGGCCAAGGGACTCGAGTTTAAGAATGTTTACGTAGTAGGTGTGGAAGAGGGTTTGTTTCCGGCTACCCAGTCAACCGACAGTGAAAAAGGCCTGGAAGAAGAACGACGCCTGTTTTACGTGGCCGTCACCAGAGCCGAACAAAATGCGACTATCTCCTTTGCCCGCTCGCGCTATAAATACGGTGAGTTAACGCATACCCGCCCCAGTCGTTTTATTGGCGACATTGATCCGGCCTATCTTGATATCAATCCTGAGGATTTTGTGCGCAACGAACGGCCTCAACCCAACTTCAGAAAGCCACAAATGAATACCGGCAGTGCGCTGAAGCCCCGCATTCGTATGAATTATAAGCCTGAAAGTGCGGCATCGAAGCCCAAAATTAATATTAGTACCGGTGCTGTTCAGGGCTTGCAAGAAGGTATGCGCGTTGAGCACGAGCGCTTTGGGCAGGGCGAGGTTATCAAAATAGAAGGAGAGGCACCCAATGTAAAAGCTACTGTGAAGTTCATCAATGCAGGTCAGAAACAATTATTACTCAAATTTGCCAAACTAAAAATTTTGAACTAGCTTTGTGGCATTCAGTTACTACGCTAATAAACAATTAAGTAATACTTCTCCGAAAGGAATTATTAAATTAAATTCCGTTAAACAACCACCGTTTGAAGGATATAAAAGTAAGATTTTAATACCAATTGATGGATTACAATTCTAATCGTAAAAACCTGATTCTGCCCGAATATGGTCGTCATATTCAAAAAATGGTTGACCACGCGTTAACCATTGAGGATCGCGAAGAAAGAATGACATGTGCCAATACAATTATTGGCATTATGGGCAATATGTTTCCCCACTTGCGTGATGTCAATGATTTTAAGCATAAATTATGGGATCACCTGGCAATCATGGCCGATTTCAAGCTCGATATTGAATACCCCTACCAGCTACTAGAGAAAGAAACCCTGACCAAACGTCCCGATAAGATTCCGTATAAAAACAGTAAAATACGCTATAAGCATTATGGCGAGCTGGTGGAACAGATGATTGATAAGGCGGTTTTATTAGAAGATGAAACCGAGCGTAAGCATCTGATTATGATGATTGCTAATCACATGAAGAAATCACTGGCTGTTTGGAATAAGGATGCGGTTACCGATGATCGTATTTTTGATGATTTAAAGCGGCTGTCGAAGAATCAACTGGTGGTTGAGGAAGGCACCAGGCTGATAGAAATAAAAGAACAGCATCAGCCGCGCAACCGAACCAACAAAAAACGTCCGCAAAACAAACCCAAGAAAAAGTAAGCCTTTACTTATTCAAATCAACGTGTTATGAATTGCTTCGAAATTGAAGGCGGTCACCGCCTGAAAGGAGAGATTACGCCTCAGGGTGCCAAAAATGAGGCCTTGCAGGTTATTTGTGCTGTGCTGCTCACGGCCGAAAAAGTCACTATTACAAATATTCCGGACATCGTGGATGTGAATAACCTCATTGACTTGCTTGGTCAAATGGGCGTTGTCATCGATCGTATTGATCGTAACACCTGTGCTTTTACGGCGTCAGATGTAAATCTTGAGTTCCTGCAAACACCGGATTTCAAAAAGCGTGCTTCATCGCTGCGTGGATCCATTATGATTATGGGGCCACTACTGGCGCGTTATGGCAAGGCTTATTTTCCAAAGCCCGGAGGAGATAAAATTGGACGTCGACGCCTGGATACCCACTTTATTGGTTTTGAAAAATTAGGTGCGCATTTTAATTTCGATGCCGAGGATATTTTTTATACCGTAGAGGCAACTCAGATGAAGGGTACCTATATGTTGCTTGATGAAGCCTCTGTAACTGGAACGGCTAATATTTTAATGGCGGCGGTGCTCACACCGGGTAAAACCACCATTTATAATGCTGCCTGTGAGCCTTATCTGCAACAGTTGTCGCGTATGCTCATTGCCATGGGTGCGAATATTAAAGGCATTGGATCCAACTTGCTGGAGATTGTTGGTGTGGAAAAATTGAGTGCTTGCGAGCACCGTATACTGCCCGACATGATTGAGATAGGTAGTTTTATTGGTATGGCTGCCATGACAAGTTCTGAGATTACCATTAAGAATGCCGCAGTAGATCAGCTGGGTATTATCCCTATGATGTTCCGTCGCATGGGCATTGATCTTCAGTTTGTGGGCGATGATATTTTTATACCTGCTCAGGAGAATTATGAGATCGACACTTTTATTGATGGCTCCATAATGACGATTGCTGATGCACCCTGGCCGGGACTCACGCCCGATTTATTAAGCGTATTTCTGGTGGTGGCAACACAGGCGAAAGGCAGTGTACTTATTCATCAAAAAATGTTTGAAAGCCGTTTGTTTTTTGTGGATAAGCTCATTGACATGGGGGCACGCATTATACTCTGCGACCCACACAGGGCAACCGTTATCGGTCTTAATAAAGAGAATGCTCTACGGGGGGCAGTACTCACATCGCCTGATATTCGTGCGGGTGTGGCTTTGTTAATAGCTGCATTGTCGGCGCAGGGAACAAGTACAATACAAAATATTGAGCAAATCGATCGAGGATATCAAAATATCGATGGCCGTTTGCAAAAATTGGGTGCCAAAATAAAACGATATTAAGCTTTTCGGCTTCTTGAAGGAATTTGATATACGCATGTAAATCATGCTATTGAGTATTATTACAACTGTCTGTTAGTGTACTGTGTACATCATTAATCACTGGTAGACAGTTGTTTATAGATATCTACTTATTCTTTTTTTCGCATATTCATTGCAAAAAAGACAAAAAATTACTCCGGTTTCCCCTGTGTTTTACAAGGCGAAATAAACTGCTTATCACGAAAATTGGCATGTTTATCTAAAAAGAAAAAATGCTACGCATATTTTTCTGAAACTTTACACCGAAAACAATTTCAACTATAAGTATCATGAAGCAGCTAAAATTAATATTAGCTACGATGATTGTGGGCTTGTTCTTTTTATCATTTATGGTCGATAGAAAGGGCTCCGTCGTTGGTTTGGATACGGGCAATAAAGCGCCGGTATTTCAAGCTGCGCTGATGGATGGTACGGCGTTTAATCTGGAAGATCTGAAGGGTAAGATGATTCTTCTTAATTTTTGGGCGTCGTACGATGCGCAATCCAGAATGAATAATTACCACCTGCTTGACTTACTGAAGCACTATGAACAGAAAGCGTTCATCAGTGGTAAGGAGTTAATCGTGGTGAGTATATCGCTGGATCGTTTCAAAGCACCACTCAAGCTTGCCATCGAGCAAGATCAAACCATGAGGTTTAGGCATATTTGCGACTTTATGGGCGCTAATAGTAGCATTAGCAAGATGTATAACATCGAAGAGCCGGTTAATATTCTTATTGACGGTGAGGGACGTATTATCATTAAAGACGTCAAGTATTCAAAGATTGAGAAATCGCTAGCCTACCTGTCAGCGATTTAATACCCAAACAAATTTTTTATGCATATGAAGAATGTACATCCGGCCTGGATCATACTGTGCCTTTTGCTGTGTTTTAATTGGCCGGCGCAGGCACAAAAAACAGGAACGGCTATCGGTCAAAAGGCACCTAATATTAAATTGCGGAACCCTGATGGTAAGATGATGGAGCTGGAGGCACTGCGGGGTAAGATGGTGCTGATTGATTTCTGGGCCAGTTGGTGCGGCCCCTGCCGGCGCGAGAATCCGGTGGTTGTAGCAGCTTATGAGGCCTTTAAAGATAAGGCCTTTAAAAAAGGTGAGGGCTTTACAGTATTTAGTGTGTCATTGGATAAGAAAAGAGCTTCGTGGGAGCAGGCCATCGAGGATGATAAGCTTGAGTGGCCCTATCATGTGAGCGATCTGGCGGGTTGGAATAGTCGTGCCGCTGCCCTGTATGGTGTCAATGGCATCCCCATGAATTTTTTAATCGATGAAGAGGGTATTATTATTGCCACTAATTTGCGGGGCTATGCCTTGAAAGCGACGCTGAAAAAACTACTTAAGTAATATAAAAAAGAATGGCATTTAGGCACCTACAATTGAGTTTGTGGGTGCCTTTTGTCATGTTAGGGTCTTATGTTGACCTCTTTTGTTGCTTTAACTGTCATTTTGTCTTTGTGTTATAACTTGGCAGAATAATTGTAAATTTGCATGCGCTATGTCCGCGTTGAAGGATGCATAGTACAAATGATTAAAAAAATAAAAAATACGATATAATGGATAATAAATCATCTAAGAAAGAGAGAGCGAAAGAAAAGGCGCTTGACGAGCAGGCTGCTGAAGAAATTAAGGATTTATTGGAAGAAGAAGTAACGGACGAGGCAGAGACGTCTGAATTGGAGACTCCGGAATCGGAAACGGCTGAGCCCAGCAAAGATGAGGCAGAGCAGGGTGACGAGGAAAACATCTTGAAGAAGTATAATGAAGTGAATGACAAGTATCTGCGCCTTAGTGCTGAGTATGATAACTATCGTCGTCGGACGCTGAAAGAAAAAATGGAGCTGACCAAGACTGCCGGTGAGAGTATATTATTGGCCCTGCTGCCCGTTATTGACGATATGGATCGTGCTGTGGCGCATATGGATGAAGCCAAAGATATGGAGGCTCTTAAGGAAGGTATTAAGCTTATTCGTACTAAGTTTAATGATTTTCTGGGTCGACAGGGAATGAAAGAGATTGAAGCCAAAGACAAAGAATTTGATACAGATCTGCATGAGGCAGTGACAAAAATTCCTGCACCAACAGACGAGATGAAGGGTAAAGTAATTGATTGTATCGAGAAAGGGTATACCTTAAATGAGAAGGTTGTGCGTTTTTCAAAAGTTGTTGTAGGCGAATAAACAAGCTTTACTATGTCAAAAAGAGATTATTACGAGGTACTGGAGGTATCTAAAGGAGCTTCTAAAGAGGAGATAAAGAAAGCATACCGTAAGAAGGCCATAAAATATCACCCTGATAAAAATCAGGGAGATAAGGCTGCGGAGGAAAAATTTAAAGAAGCGGCAGAAGCCTATGAAGTGCTGTCTAACGACGAAAAGCGTCAGCGCTACGACCAGTATGGTCACGCCGGTGTAGGCGGTGCTGCGGGTGGCGGCTTCGGCGGAGGCGGTATGTCCATGGACGATATCTTCTCTCATTTTGGCGATATCTTTGGTGGTGGCTTCGGCGGTTTTGGTGGCTTTGGCGGTTCGTCTCGAGGGGGACGACGTGTTAACAAAGGCTCTAATCTGCGTGTAAAAGTGAAGCTGAACCTGAGTGAGATAGCCAACGGTGCCGAGAAAAAAATCAAGGTTAAGAAGTACGTTGAGTGTAAGCACTGTAGTGGTTCAGGTGCCGAAAATGGTTCTTCCTACAGTAATTGTTCAACGTGTCAGGGAAGCGGCCAGGTAACGCGCATATCGAATACTATACTTGGGCAGATGCAAACTTCATCGACCTGTCCTACGTGTAATGGTGACGGTAAGATCATCACCAATAAATGTAAATACTGTAACGGTGAGGGTATTATGCGCGATGAAGAAATCATCAGCCTGAATATACCGGCCGGTGTAGAAGAGGGTATGCAGTTGTCTGTTTCGGGTAAGGGTAATGCAGCCCGTCGGGGCGGTATTAATGGCGATCTGCTGGTGCTCATTGAGGAAGAAAGACACCCCGAGCTGGTGCGTGATGGTAATAACCTTATTTACAGTCTGAATATCAGTATCCCCGAGGCTATCTTAGGCAAGACAGCGGAGATACCCACGGTGGATGGTGCTGTTAAGGTGAAGATTGAGGCGGGTACCCAGCCCGGTAAGATCCTTCGATTGCGTGGCAAGGGGCTGCCCGAGGTAAATAGTTATGGTAAGGGCGATCTGCTGGTTCATGTGCAGGTGTTTATACCAAAGGAGCTTAGCAAGGAGGAACGTAAGTCGGTTGAGAAGTTGCAATCGTCCGAGAGTTTTCAGCCTCAAAAAGGCAGCGGTGAAGGTTTTTTCAGTCGTATGCGAAATATGTTTGAATAATAGTGTTTTGAAGCAAGCACTTCACCCTGCTGATATTCCAGTGGTGTTAGTGGCTAATGTTGTGCTGTTTCAGTCTTGTTTGTACATAATATTAAAAGATAAAGCCGGTTTTTGCCGGCTTTTCTTATTAAATATTCCCTGTTATTTGTAACATTCGTGGCCACCTTGCGTTTATTGCGATTATATTTCTTGTTGGGGCACTGCTTTATTAAAGCAAATAATCTGTGCTGCTGCAGGGTTAAAAGTTCCTTGTTTATAATAAAACTAACTGTATATGAAAAAGATGTTGATGGCCTGTCTTGCTGTGTTAATGCTGGCAGGCTGTGTAGGTGATGAGTTTAATACCGATCGTTTGGTGGACGATGTGCAGGGTAGTGTGGGAATTTCCATCCCACTGGCAAAGGCAGATGTGAGTATAGGCGATATACTCTCCGATCAAACCGATATGGTGAAGTATGATGGTGATCGTGTTATATTATTTCAGGAGAATGACTCTTTGGAGTATGTGGGTATCAATGACTTCTTTAGTCTCTCATCTTCATCTGTGGATGTACCGGTGCCGTTTCAAGCCTTTAATCTGGAGCCTGTGCTATCAGCAGATGTACAATTTTCTTTTTCTCTTCCTCATGCTTCTCTTTCGGTGGCCGATCTCAATTATACCCTTTCAGCCCGGGGCAGTAATCTTGAAGTACCTTTGTTAGTAAGTATCATCCTACCCGCCGATAATGGGCGTGTGATTGAACTGGAAGTGCATAATAATAGTACTGTAGTAAGAAGTTTCAGGGGCGATCGCTTTCCTTTAGCCGACAATAAAATAAATATACAAGTTAATGTAAGGCCGCTTTACGGTAGTAATTTTGGTAGCACTATGGGAGCACTCAGTCTTACACTGGGTGATATGTCCTTAAATTATATTAGGGGAAGTATGGGGGAATACACCGTGAATATGAAAGAAGGAACGTACGCCCTGGATTTTGATGTGCTTAACGATATTCCCGGAGAAATTGAATTTGCCGATCCCCGCCTACATATCATAGTGGATAACGCAACCCCTTTTGCCGGACTGATTGCAGCCGATATGACGGGTCGCCTGGCAGATGGATCATCTATTAAGCTCACATCCTCACCTTTTACCCTCGAAGGAAAAGCAACAGATGAGCTTACGAAGCGTTCGCTTATGGAGTTGAATAAGGGTAATTCCAGTATCCAATCTTTTATCGCGCAAACACCCGAGGAGCTGAACTATGCCGGACTGCTTACCCTTAACCCGGGAGGTATTGTCAGTGATGAGATTGAGATTTATGATGCGGATCGTATCTATGTGGGTTATGGATTTGAAGTACCGCTTGAATTAATGTTTAATGCGGCCTTGGAAGAGGAGGTGATTGCCCTGGATGATCTGGATGTGCTGGATGAGTTAACACAGGGCTCATTGGTCTTCACCTCAGAAAATGGGCTTCCCCTTGGGGCATCGGCCACGGTGAAGTTTTATGACTCGGTAAGCGCTTCGGTGATTGAAACCATGGATGTTGACATTGTGGACGCGGCAACGGTTGATGCAGAAGGTAAGGTTAATATGACTGCAACTGCTGTGAATGAGGTGGTCTTAACATCATCGCAAATTGAAAGTCTGCAACAGGCTGATGAGTTGCGTGTTACCGTGCAGCTGAATACAAGTGACTATGATAAGGGTCAGATAGTGGTTTTTCAAAAACAAAACCGACTATCACTACAACTAGCCATCCGTGGTAAGATCGAATACAATAACTAATTCATAATAGCAAGCATAATGAAATATCTATATAGTCTTATTATGGCTCTGGCAATGGTGTTTACTGCCCGGGCGCAAGACAATACCTTAATGTTTACAAAGGGCATTCCGCAGGCAGCACAAATGAATGCGGCCTTTCGCCCTGTAAATAACTGGTATATCGCCATGCCGGCTTTGGGCAGTGTTCAGTTCAAAGGGGCCAACAGTGGCTTTTCCTGGAGCGACATTATACGTGAGGGAACAGGTCTTCAACGCGACTCACTCATCATCGACCTTGATTATGCAGCGGCTCAGATGAAGGATAACAACCTGCTGGCAACGGAAGCTTCCCTTCAGGTGCTGGGTTTTGGTTTTGCTGCCCGACATTGGTTTTTCACTGTTGATGTGAACCACAAGTTCAAGGCACAGGTAAATTACCCTCTGTCACTGATGGATTTGCGTTATGGTAACTGGGATTATGATACGCAAAAACCCATTAATCATTCTCTTTCGGATATGCATGTGAATGGTCTTGATTATCATGAGCTGGCATTGGGTATTTCGCGCGAGATAACGGAGCGACTGACCCTTGGGCTGCGGGTGAAATATCTTATTGGTGTGGCCAATGTGGAGTCGGAGTACCTGACGCTTGACATGGAAACTTTTGAAAATGGCGATATGCGTCTTATTGCGGATGCGGCCTTTCGCACCAATGTGCCGCTGGATGTGATCTATGATGCTGAGGGTTATGTTGATGAGTTGTCTGTTAGTGATTCGGCTGAGGATCTGCTAAGTTCAACAAGCAATACAGGCTGGGGCTTTGATGTGGGGCTCACCTATCGTTTGGGTAATAAGCTTACCCTGGGTGCTGCCGTTAACGACCTTGGTTTTATCAACTGGAAAGAGGGTACCTCGCGGCTTTATACGCAGGGAAGCTTTGACTATAATGGAGTGGACGTATCAGATGAACTGACGGGTGATGAGGGTGATGCCGACTATCTTGATCAGCTGGCCGATGATTTTAAAGAGACATTTCGTTTTAGTAACGATGAATCAAGCTATAAAACCAATTTGATGGGTAACTTCAATGTGTCGGCTGATTATCAGCCTGCGAAGTGGATTAACCTGGGGCTGGTCTCCAAAAACTATTTCGTTAACGACCAAGTTGTGCCTGAGCTTACGGTGGCTGCCGGATTGCGCGCCGGACGTTTCCTGTCAACCGCCATCAGCTATTCGTATATGAAAAATGCACCGGCCAACCTGGGTGCCGGCCTTGCTCTTAACTTTGGTGCCTTGCAGGTGTATGGTGCTACCGATAATTTAAACGCAGCCTTAAAGCCGTCGACTGCTAAGTATGTTAACGCTCGTGTGGGTATTAACTTTGTGTTTAACAGGCCCTGGATTGAAGAGGAAGCGTCAGAAGAAACAAGTTGGGAGTAGAACCATCACTACGATAAGATATTTGCACACACAAAGCCGCTTAGTTAATAAATAAACTTGGCGGCTTTTTTGTGAGGTCTTATTTCCCCCTCTTGGCTAATGAATTCTTTATTTTGTTGCTCATCAAGAAGGATAGGTAGGGAGCCATCAAACCGCCGCGTGAACCCAAGCCATTGAAAATGCCAATTTGTGGATAATTCTCTAGGAAGGTGGACACAGCCTGGCGGCTGGCCAAAGTGGGGCGCAGGCCTGTAAGCTGCCTGTGAATGGTAAGCGGCAAATCCGACAGTACCGACCATTTTTTCAGCAATTCGTTTCTTTTTTCGATGCTCGGTGCCAGGCTGTTCCAATGGTGGTCATAGGTGGCGCCCAGCTTAAAGTTACCATCACCTGTAGGCATCACAAAAATTCCTTTGCTAAGTATATTGTTGATGGACAGATTCTTAATATTGACATCCAGTAGCTCACCTTTGGTATTATTCCACTTCAGGTACTTAAAATAGGAACTTTCGGCATCGAAGGCACCGCGGCAAAATACAATACGCCTTGCATTTATGTTGTGCCAATGCACGGCATTGTTCCCTAGCGTTAAATCCGTATCCTTAAAATTTGCTTCAATCAGCAGCTTGTGCGTGATAAGATACTGTCGATAGCTTTTTAGTAATTGCGCCATGTTAAGCCTGGCAGACGGTAGAATACTACCGTAACCATAAGGTTGATGAATACCCTTGGGTAAATCGTAGCGTGCAGGGGTGGATATATAGTTGCCAAGTTCTTCTTTGGCATTGCGTTGTTGCCAGAATACTTCATCCTGAGCATCGTATATTTTATTGATGGGCATAGGGTGATAAACATCTGTTTCCAGCATCTTCTCTAAGGTTTGGTAGAGAGTGGCAGCATAGGGATGAAACAAGTCGGCCTGCCAGGCCCGTTTCATGCGTTTTACAACAATGGGGTTAATAAGGCCTGCTGCTGCTTCCGAGGCACGTCCATCAACTGCAGTGTCTACTACCTTGTGGCTTATTTTTTTCTTCAAAAGTTGGTAGGATAATAGGGTGCCGGCAAGTCCTTGTCCAACTATCAATATATCAGTGTGTTCTGTTTTTGACATGGTAAAATTGTTGCAGTATTGCTATCAAAAGAAAAAAGATACGGCACATTTGTTCAATTATCTGTAACAGGATTTCAATTCAGTGGTGTTAAAGCTTGCTATATTTCGCACTTTAAAATAAAAGGCAGAAATTACGAATTGTAATCGCTAAATGATTTTAATTATGAAAAAATTGAATTTTTTAATGACCTGGCTCTGCATTTTTATTCTTACGATGTTGACTGCTTGTCAGACAGTGGATGATATATCATCAGCCAAACATTTTGTGTGGATGGGTGAGGGTAAAAGTGAAGGTTCTGATGAGCTGGAGCAGATGTTTATCAAACTTAAAAACACCGGGATTGATGGCGTGATGTATCAGTGTGGTGTAGATAAGTATCCGGCAGTTGTGGCATTGGCTCATAAGCACGGCCTTGAATTGCATGCCTGGCAAACCATACTTCGTCGTTATGATGATCGCCTGCTAAGTGAGCATGCCGACTGGTATACCGTCAGTCGCGATGGCCGCTCAACAGCGGAGCATCCGCCTTTTGTTGATTATTATAAATGGCTGTGTCCTACCAAGCCAGAAGTAAGGGCTTACCTTACAGAATTGGTGGAATCCATAGCTGAGATCCCTAATATTGATGGTGTGCACCTCGATTATATTCGTCACTCAGATGTGATATTGGCTCGCGACCTGTGGGATGTATATGGATTGACCATGGATAAGGAATATGCACCCTACGATTTTTGTTATTGCGAAGACTGCATTGAGCGTTATAAAAAAGAAACGGGAGAGGATGCCGGTACCTTCGGTGATGCGGCACCTGATAATGAGCGTTGGCGTCAGTTTCGTTACGATATGGTAACTGAAACAGTGGATGCCCTGACAAAGGCAGTACACGCAAAAGGCAATAAAATAAATGCTGCTGTATTCCCAACACCTACTATCTCAAAAAAACTGGTACGCCAGCAATGGGATAATTGGAACATTGATGCCTACTACCCTATGAATTATCAGAGCTTTTACCGGGAGGACATTGACTGGATTGAGCAATGCTGCATTGAAGGGGTAGAGGCGATAAATGGGCGTGTGCCTCTTTATAGTGGCCTGTACATGCCGGCCATGAAAACACCAGAAGATTTTCGTCTGGCCATTCAGGCTTCGAAGAGAGGGGGTGCTTCAGGCGTGTGTGTGTTTACACCTTATGGTATGAAAGATGCGCATTGGGCTATCTTAAAAGAAGAAATTGATAAATGGTAATATTACCGGATGACTGACATCGGCAGATGCTGACAAAAATGAACTTTCTATGAAAATTAAACAACTGATGGTACTGGCACTTGCTCTATTAATGCTGGCCTGTGCTAAAAATGATGATGACATGGCCCTTAATTTAATCCCTTACCCGGTTGAAGTGCAACGGCAGGATGGATTTTTGACCCTTGATGTTGAAAACCTGACGGTATCCGGTGATGCCGACTTTGCAGTCGATCAGCTTAATAATCAGATGGCTAAGCTTTTAAACTGCCAGATGAAAAAAAGTGATAAGGGTATTATTCAGTTTAGGCTGGTGAATGATACTGATTTGCCCAGCGAGGGATATCGATTAAGGGTTGACGATGAAATTATTATTGAGGCCACCGGTAAAGCAGGTTTACTGTATGGTGCCCATACCTTGCGTCAGTTGTTTCAGCGTGAAGATGATAAGCTGATGGTGCCGCGGCTTAGCATTACTGATTATCCACGTTTTGCCTGGCGGGGCATGCATCTCGATGTGTCGCGTCACTTTTTTAGTGTGGATGAAGTGAAGCAGTTTTTGGATTACATGGTAATGAATAAACTCAACACCTTTCACTGGCATCTCGTTGATGATCAGGGATGGCGCTTGGAGATTAAGAAATATCCGAAGCTCACTGAAGTGGGTGCCTGGCGCGATAACATTGGTTTTAGTGCCAACCAGGAGAAAGGACTGAATACAAAAAATACTAAACCTTATGGCGGGTATTATACCCAGGACGAGGTAAGAGATATTGTGGCCTATGCCGCTGATCGCAATATTACCATCGTTCCGGAGATTGAATTACCGGGGCATTCGGCAGCTGCCCTCGTGGCTTATCCCGAATATTATTGCCGCAATGCCGGTTCCCTCAGTATTTGGGATCAGGCCGGTGTGTCGGCCGGTGTGTATTGCGCGGGTAAAGAGTCTACTTTTCAGTTTCTTGAGGATGTGTTGGCCGAAACCATGGATCTATTTCCCGGAGAGTTTATTCATATTGGAGGTGATGAAACGCCCAAGGATACCTGGTTGGCTTGTCCTGACTGTAAAAAGCGTATGAAACAGGAAGGTGCCCACGATGAGCATGCACTGCAAAGCTATTTTGTCCATCGCATCGAAAAGTTTCTTAACCAGCATAGTCGTCGCCTGATTGGATGGGATGAAATATTGGATGGAGGCCTTGCGCAAAGTGCTGCTGTTATGTCATGGCGGGGGGTAGCCGGGGGCGTTAAAGCTGCTGAAGCCGGTCATGATGTGGTGATGACACCCATGTTTCCCTACTATTTTAATCATACACAAAATCATCTGAGCACATCTCCCGGTCACCCCGGTATCAGTACCCTGCGCGATGTTTATACTTTCCCGTCGATACCTACAGATATTAGTGCGGAGAAGCGAAGTCATGTTATTGGTGTGCAAGCCAATATGTGGAGTGAGTATATGCCTGAATTTGAACATATCGAATATAATCTCTTTCCGAGGGTCTTTGCCATTTCTGAGGTAGCGTGGAGTCCTGCCATCAGGAAATGGGAAGATTTTTACACGCGGGTGCAGCATCAACTGAGTGTAATTGAACAGCTGGGCGTTACCCCAGGCGATATCAGTTATCATGTACGCATTAATGTGGAGCCCGATTATGCTGATAAGAGTGCTGGTATTGAATTTGTGACAGAGCGCCCCAATCCTGTGTATTATACTATTGATGGCACGCAGCCCACGCCGGATAGCAAGCTGTATGAAGGGTCTTTTCGTCTGCGCGAAGATGCCCATATCAAGGCGATTCAGTTCAAGGCCGATGGTAGCAGCACGCATCAATCCGAAAAGGAGTTGATTTTTCACAAGGCTTTTGGTAAGCCATATAAATTGAAGTATGCCTATGCCCCACAGTACGATGGTGGAGGTGAATACGGATTGACCAATGGCTTTTTAGGTGTTGAAGTGGGTGTTGAAGAAAAACCCATTGATTTGGTGATTGACCTGGGTGAAGTAACCGATATCAGCCATATTAACTCGCGCTTTAAAAATGCGCCCATGTCTTGGGTTTTTGGTCCTAAGAAGGTGACGTATCAGGTGTCGGCCGATGGTGAATTATTTGAGCAGGTGGCTGTTTTTGAGCCCGGCGTTACGCAAAGTGATGTTAATGAGATGGTGGATTATCCGGCCGATTTCGAGCTAACTAAGGCGCGTTATGTGCGGGTGGTTGCAGAGAGTGTGGGCATCTGTCCATCTTGGCATCCGGCGGCCGGCGGTAAGGCATGGTTGTTTTCCGATGAGGTGATTGTGCGATAGTATATCACCTCAAAAAAATATGTTTGGTGTAGTAGTTTAGCGCCTCTTCGTTGCCTTTATGGTAGCAAGAGGCGTTTTGTTTTACCATCGTATGGGTGCTTTACCGTGTTTGGTAAGGTAGCTGTTGCTTGTACTGAAATGTTTGTTGCCAAAGAAACCCCGGTGTGCCGATAAGGGAGAGGGATGCACTGATTTTAGTATCAGGTGTTTACTACTGTCTATCATCGATGCTTTTTTTTGTGCGTAGGCACCCCACAGCAAAAACACAAGATGTTCACCTTGTTCGGACAGTGTTTTAATGGCTGCATCAGTAAATTGTTCCCAGCCTTTTTTCTGGTGCGAACCGGCCTTGCCCGCTTCTACAGTTAGGGTGGCATTTAGCAATAATACCCCCTGCTGTGCCCAATGACTAAGGTTGCCATGTTGAGGGCGCGCAAGACCCATGTCAGTGCTTAGCTCTTTATAGATGTTTACCAGTGAGGGCGGTATCTTAATTCCTTTATTTACCGAAAAGCAAAGTCCGTGCGCCTGTCCCGGTCCATGATAGGGGTCCTGTCCCAGAATAACCACTTTTGTTTCCTGCAGTGGGCACAGGTTAAAAGCCGTGTATATTTCTTCTTGCGGCGGATAGATGGTATGTTGTTGATAGGCTTCCTCAACATAGGTCATCAGTTCTTTAAAATAGTCTTTGTCAAATTCGGCACTGAGTGCCTGGTACCAACCGGCTTCTAGTGATGCATTCATGCTTACAGATTCTGGAATATAAACAGAGGACAAAAATAGCGGGTAAAGCTCAATTTGCAAGTGTGTGCCATACGAAAAAAAGCGGCAGGAATAATTCACTGCCGCTTAATATCTATGGAGATACTCGAAATTGGTTTTATTTGGTGGGTTGTGCCCAGCCTGCCGCCCAGTCGGGCATAGACTTTCCATTACCGGCACCGGTGGCATTTGCCTTTTCAGTAAATGTGATGCCATCCACCGCTTTAATGGTGTTACCGGCTCCCATATCAACAAAGGCCACACCATTGATGGTGATGCGTGAGGCATCAAAATCGTTATCGCCCTCTGAGGCATAGAAATAGGCCTGTTTCGACTGGTCGCTAAGACCTCCGATAACGCAGTTGGTGATTGTTTGTATGCCGGCACCTTCTTTTAGGAACCAAGGCTTTTCTCCCATTTTGTAAATGGTAACATTATTGATTGTTGCTGTTGTCATAGGTGTTGCGGCACCATTAGTTCCGTTGTTTGAACCTTCAATACCTGATTTAGCCGAGTTATAAGCGTACCAGTAATCACCAGTACCCGACCATCCGTCAGCAAAGTCAATACCGTCATCGTTTGAGTCAATAGATACCAGGTGATCAGCATTTACGGTACCCCCGAAGAACTCAATACCATCATCGTTACCTTTGTATGAAGATACATAGCTAACTTTTGTGCCTGCGCCAACTCCAAAGAACGAAACACCGTTGAACTGCTTCTCGTTAGTAAATACGTAGCCCGTATATTCTACACGTAAGTATTCAATAGCGCCTGAGTTATCTGAAGCATCCGAACCACCATATGGCAGGTTGCCTACTTCTGAGACACCACCATTACCCGTGTTAACAGGCGCCTTGCCACAGAGTACTAAACCACCCCAGCTACCCGGCTCTTTTACATCAGAAGTCATTATTACAGGATTGGTAGCAGTGCCTTCAATAAAGATTTTACCTCCCTGAGCAACTGCAATGTAAGAAGTTGATCCTCCTTTAGCAGTAATTTTTGTTCCTGCAGGAATAGTTAATGAACCACCTTCTGCAATAACTAATGCACCGTCGAGTTTATAAGGTGTTGCCGCATTAAATTCAACGTTTGTAGTGATTGTTCCGGCTATGTTATCCGAATCAACCGGGTTTACGGGATCATTGTCATCGTTACAGCTTGCTAAAACAAGCACCATTAATGATAAAAAGAAAAAAGAAAGTTTTTTCATCTTTTAAAATGTTAAGTTAAATATAGTCTTATTAGAAATTGTATTTTAATGATAAACTGAATGTTGCTCCCCGTTTATATTGACGAACTAAGTGGTCGTCATCCATATTTTTCTGTATGCGTTCAAAATATGGGTTGAGTATATTCTTTGCCGAGAAGTCAATTCCAAACTTGTTGAACTTTGTTTTCACAATAAAATCAACGGTGTTAACAGCCTGATCAATCTGATCCCCCATGTTTGAGTGTCCGATCGAATATAATCGCTCTGAGGTGTAGTTATAAACACCGGCAATACTGATGGTTTTATTGTTTTCGTCCCACCTTTTTTTATACCCCAATGTTAGGTTGGCCAAGAATGGGGCAGCACCCTGCAGCTCAGATGTTTCCTTGTTAAAATTAGCGTTAAAGTTATAGTTGGTTTCTTTTCTGATTTTATCGGTATTAATATCTGTTTGAGATGTCATTACCGTTATATTACCTGAAGCATATACTTTTCTGATTTGATCATCTGTACTAAAGTTAAACAGATCTTTTTTGGCCGCTACCTCAACTCCATAAACATGCGCTGCATCGCCCGTGTTGGCGTTTACAAACTCATTAAATGTACCGGCAATAGTGAACTTATTGATGGGCTCGTTAATATACTTCCCAAAAACACTAGCACTTACTGCTTCTCCATTCTTGGGGAAGAATTCCCATTTTAAATCAGCGTTGTAAACTGTTGATGGTCTTAACCAAGGGTTGCCCCAGATAACGTCCGTTAACCCGGCAAAGGCAATAAACGGCATCTCTTGTAACTGAGGTAAGGTATAGGTTTGTGAAGCTGCAAAACGGAAGTTTGATTTTTGAGTAGCTGCATATTTCAATGATAAACTTGGTAGTACTTTAAATTGGTTAAAGTCAATCTTTTCTGTACGACCAGTGATATTTTGACGAGAACGTGTTTTCATTTCCTGAAATACACGCTCGGCACGAATACCTGCTAGTACAAGGAGCTTAGGCGATACATTGTACTCATACATTAGAAAGCCGGCGTGAATATTCACTTTACCTTCATAACTCTCTCCATATTTCTGCTCTCCGTTTTCATCACCTGCTGTTGGTGTGTCAATTCGGAATAAGCGATCAATAAAGTTTTCTTCATTAAAGAAGTCATCCACCTTATCAATATCAACCATTGTACCTGCATGCAGCACCTGGTGGTTGAACTGATAGTTTTCAAAGTTTCTTACTTTTATCCGACCTGAATAACCGGCAGTTACTTTGCTTCGGTAGTCAGCATCGTCAGTTAAGCCTTCACCAAATTGTTTAGAAATTGAAAAGTTAGCCGCAATTTCATTATCATCGAACTCCTGTGCGTAGCGGTAGTTACGACCAACAGCCTCGGTATCCAACTCACCCATATTGGTGTCTTCGTAATAGAAAAGGTAGGTGTTCTCAATACGGTCGGGCACACTGTTCCAAACATAGTTGTAGGCTAGTCCCCAATTAAGTTGAGTAGCTTCAGTTAACTTGTGCTCGCCAAGCAGCTGATTCACTAATACAAAGTTTCTCTGAAAATCGCCACGACGCTTTAAACCAGGTGTTTTGGGGTCATCGTTTACATCACGAATATGACCAGCCATGGTTGTCAGCTCCTGCTTCGATGTGTTAAGCATCAAACTATTGAAATATATTTCCGTGTTAGGACGAGCGTAATTAAGATTAATCATCCCGCTTGTTTGAGTAGCATAATTGTATTCATCACCCCTCAGATCATCCCAGGCATTACCTCCTGCATTAACAACGCGCTCAAGCTTTTCAGTATGGCTACGGTCATTCTCAAATGAAAAGGTAAAAAAGGTATTTAGCTTTGATACTTCGTTTAGTTCAAATGACTTCCCACCTGAAACTCCCATGCCAAAGGCAGGTACAACATTACTTTCAACCGGATTCCATGAGTTTTCGAAACCATAGGCTTCTCTATTTTTGACCGCATCAATATCAGGTAATTTTGTAGTTGAAAAACCTGTTTTCCCCGGGCCATCGTTTAAGTAGAACTTATCTAAGTTGAATAAACTTGAGTTTTGAGATCCTTTAACGCTTAAAGTGAGGAATGAATCTCCCGTTAAGCGTTTAGATACAATATTAATATTAGCACCACCAAAGTCACCATATAAAGGTACTGAGTAGGTCTTTTCAATATTCATATAAGAAATTACATCTGTTGTAAACAACCCCAGGTCGATGTTTTTAAGTTCAGCATTATTTGAGGGTAATGGAAGTCCATTATAAGTAGTTGTATTATATCGGTCTCCTAATCCACGAACATTCAACGACTGTGAGCCTTCCTGTTTTGCAATACCGGAAACTTTCGTTGCCGCAGAAGCCGCATCGCCAACCCCTTGTGCCGATAGCTGTGAGGCTCCGATGTATTCAACGGCCATGGCTGCCTGCCGCTGTTCCAGCATTAAAAAATTTTCAGATTCCCGGTTGGCTTTGGCAACCACTTTTACTTCACTTAAATCAAGCTTTATCTCATCCATCGAGAAGTTAACGATCGTCTCTTTTCCTTCGCGCACTACTATCTGCTCTTTTACTTGGGGCTCGTAAGCAATATACTGACAGCGAAGTGTGTAGGTGCCAGGCTTCAGGGCGCTCAGGTTATAATCCCCCATCACATCGGTGGTGATGCCGGTGGAGGTGCCATCAATTACTACAGCTGCACCAATAAGTTCCTTTCCTGTGTCACTATCGGTGATTTTCCCTTTTAACCTGCCTGTTTGTGCAAATCCTGTTGTCAGGCTGATCAGCCATGCAATCAAAATTCCAAATACTTGTCTTTTCATTTTCCTCGCAATAATTCAATTCTTTCACGAGCAAAAGTAGGGCATTGATTAGGCGAAGCTGATAAGCGAAAGTGAACAAAACATTAATAGTATGTTATGTGCTTTTGGCCAGTGTTAATTGATTATTAAGCGGATAAAAACGGGCTATTTTTTCGTGTAGGATTTTGAGAAATCGCGATGTGCCTTCATGAGGTTGACAGAATGCAGAAGCAAATTTTTTGTTTCGCTCAGTACATCCATAAATACAATAGTCATGCGCGTGCGGCCGTTTCCTTTTTGAATGCGCTTAATTTGATTGCGTCGTATCGTATCCAAAAAGGTGATTAAAAAATTATACTTACTACTTATTTCGTTGAGGTGGTCAAATTTTTGCTCTTTTTTGATGTGAATCAGGTGGTTGAAGTAAGCGGATACTTCATCGAGCAATTCCTGAAGATCATTGCGCTGAGCCTCTGTCATGCCTTTGTGTTGGTTTTCAATATGTGAAAACAGAATCTGTGAAATATTGGTCAGGCTACTAACCAGTTCGGTGAGGTAATCATAAGCTTGCGCGAAGTATTGGCCTGAGTCGACATTTTCTTCAGCGATGTGGGCATAGGCATAAAAAAACTTCGATTTGCTGTTGCGTGTATATTTATTCAGTAGAAGTGCCTTATGATGTGCCTCATATAGCTGGCGCACATCTTCATCAATAAAGCCCTGTAGGCTGAGATAAAAAACCTTGGAGGCTTCCTGCAAGTGCTGCCGTATTTGGTCACCCCCTTCTTCTGCCAGGTGTTCCAGGTTGTTATCGATCCCCTCCTCAAGCTCTTCCTTAAGATGTTGCTTTTCTTCTTGTTTCCTCCGGTGATATCTGCTGCTAATAATCAGCCATGTAATGGCCACTGCTGCAAGAGCGAGGGCGGCTATCCACTGACCATGCCATATAATATAGGTAAAGATGAATGTTCCAATAAAGGCCAGGCTGGCCGTAAAAAACCAGCCGCTTAGAATAGATAGGACTCCTGATACGCGATAAACGGCACTTTCGCGTCCCCAGGCCTGATCGGCCAATGAGGTGCCCATGGCTACCATAAAAACGATAAAAGTAGTGGAAAGCGGAAATTGGAGATAGGTGCCCATGGAAATGAGAACGCTGGCAACCACCAAGTTGACCGCTGCTCTTACGGTATCGAAGTATATGATGCCGTCAATGCCTTGATGCTCCATTTGTTCAGCTTTGCGATAGCGTGATTCAATAAGGCTAGCCAAACGCTTGGGTAAAGCACCCATTATAAAGGTGTGCGCATGAAGGGCGTTGCGCACAATAATTCTGGATAGATGGGAGGGTTCAAAGCGCTCGAAGCCGCTGGATTGGCGTCCCAGGAATACTTCTGTTTCAGTAACACTTCGGGCTTTACGTGACGTAAATAGAGTGATAATCATAATTACAGCCGCCAGGGTAAAAAGAAGCATGTAGGTATAGTCGTTAAAGAGGTCTTTGCGAACCACTTCATCACTAATAAAAGCCATTGAATATTGCGCAGGAATAGATTGGCCGGAAGCCAGAAAAGCTCTAAAGCTTTCAAAGGCCGATAAAGGAATGCCAATGAAGTTTACTAAATCGTTGGCTGCAAAGGAAAGAGCCAGTGCAAAAGTGCCGAACAGCACTATTATCCTTGGTATATTCAAATTAAAGGATAGGCCAAAGAACAGGAATATGAAGGTGGATCCGGCAAAAATGCCCAATAGTATCTCATGCTGATAGATCATGATGGCTTCAAACCACTGGTGGCCGTCAAATAGGCTCGACTGACTTAGAGATTTTTTAAAAATCATAAAAACCATAGTGCTAATAGCCAGTCCGCCCACCACAGCAAATAAATATTTGAGTCGGTTTGTGTAATTAAAACTAAAAATCAGGCGGGTAACAAATTGAACGACCATGCCTGCGACAAATGCCAGGAAAATTGACAGCAGAATGCCCGCTAGAATAATAAAGGCCTTGTCGGTGTTAACCAACTGAGCTAACTCAAGACTTGGATATTATCAGTTTTGCTTTTTATAAACGAGAGGGCCGTGGCTCCACCCAATAGCTCAAAAACAACAGCAATTGTTGTGGAGGTGGGGAAACCAAGGGTGTTAAATCCGTCTATAAGAATGATATCCAATATCATAACGGCAGTAAACACTACCATGAGTTCGACGAAATTAAAGCTTGAAGGATAGATAACACCTTTGCGCGCTACTTCCATCATGTTGGCAGAAAGCAGGGAGCCAAACAACAGACCAATGGCGGCAATCCAATATATCAGCTGTCGCTTAGCCGCCCGTGATCCAAGTGCCGCATTTAAAAAATTAACTGCGTCGTTAGATACGCCGACTACCACGTCGATAATGGCAAGCAAGCTTAGGAGAACGACTGCGATCCAGATAAAAGTCATAAGGCAATCGAAATTTAGTGCAAAGATAGGTTGCATGGAGTTAGTGTTGATGTTGTCAATGTTAAGTTTGTGTTATTTTCTACATAGTCTTGAAGGTAGAAAATGCAGGTAATCGCAGGCTGGTAAAGAAATAGGCTCTTAATATTTTTTTAACATGGGCAGAACGGTTTATGGCTTGAGAGATACGCTTATAAATCTGTTAACTTTGCCCATATACGATCAATTACTATTGTGTTATGAAATCTCTCGAACCGCAGAAAATCGCTGGTTTTGTGTCCATTGGTTTTCTAGTAATGGCTTTTATTTTTTTCGGGGTGAATTATTATAGTCCTAATCTGTATTATTCCTTGGTCATTTCGGTGCCGGTTTTCTTTGCCATCGCTTTTGCATTTGTTAATTTCCTGATTAATACCTTTATCTATTCCAAGATTAAAACCTTATATCAAAAAGTGTACAGTCATGATAAGGTTTCGTTAGCTTCGAATAATCAGACTGATAGCGATGATATCTTGTCAACTGTTAACAAGGAAGTGGTAAGTTGGATGCAGGACAGAACTCAGGAGATACAGCAGTTGAAGAAGATGGAGAAGTATCGTAAAGAGTTTTTGGGTAATGTATCGCATGAACTTAAAACACCTGTTTTTAATATACAAGGGTATATCCTAACCCTGTTAGATGGCGGTATTGACGACCCTAATATCAACAAGCGTTTTCTTACACGTACGGAGAAGAGTATTGATCGCATGATTTCCATTATTGAAGATCTGGAGGCCATATCGAAACTCGAGACCGGGGAATTGAAATTAAGTACTGAGCGTTTTAATTTGATGCAATTAATCGATGAAGTGTTTGAGATGCACGATATGAGAGCCCAGGAAAAGAAAATTAAGCTATTGCAGGGTAAGGGTGTTGCTTCGCCTTTATATGTGATGGCTGATAAGCAGCGTATTTTTCAGGTTATGAGTAATTTGGTGGTTAACTCCATTAATTATGGAAAAAAGGGAGGCAGTACCACTGTTAGCGTCTTTAATATGGATAACCGGGTTTTGGTGGAGGTTGAGGACACCGGTATTGGGATAGCAGAAGAAAATTTGCCGCGTGTCTTTGAGCGTTTTTACAGGGTTGATAAGAGCAGAAGTCGCGAGCAGGGCGGAACGGGTTTAGGCCTGGCCATTGTTAAGCACCTTATCGAAGCTCATGGGCAGCGCATTAATGTGCGCAGTGTTTGCGGGCAGGGTTCAGTTTTTGCTTTCACACTTGAAAAAGCTGCAGAGTGAAATTTTATGTAGCCTCAATGTTTTTTATATTACTATTTGAATCTATTTTTTCTTATTAAGTTAGCATTATGGATGTGGAAAATTACAAAGTGCTCCTCGTGGATGATGAGCCCGATATATTAGAGTTTATAAGTTATAATATGCGTAAAGAGGGCTTCAATGTGCTTACCGCGAATAATGGGCAGGAGGCTATTGAGCTTGCTAAGACTGAGAAGCCCGAACTCATTGTTTTGGATGTGATGATGCCCGAGATGGATGGCATAGAAACCTGCGAGGAACTGAAAAAATTTCCCGATTTGCAGAATACGATAATCGCTTTTCTGACGGCCCGTGGTGAGGATTACTCGCAAATTGCTGGATTTGATGCCGGTGCTGATGATTATATTACTAAGCCGATTAAACCGAAGGTATTTATTTCGCGGGTAAAGGCTTTGCTCAAAAGGTATCGATCAGAAGAAGTTTCGACCTTAGATGATCAGCCGGATACTGTCAATATCGGCAACCTGGTGATCGACCGTGAACGCTATTTAGTTATTAATTCGGGCAGCGAATTGGTATTGCCTAAAAAGGAATTTGAGTTGCTTTTATTGCTGGCATCAAAACCGCACAAAGTTTTTACCCGCGAGCAGATATATAATGAAGTGTGGGGTGAAAATATTATTGTAGGTGACCGTACCATCGATGTGCACATTCGCAAATTGCGCGAGAAGCTTGGTTCTGAGTATATTAAAACGATTAAAGGGGTGGGTTATAAGTTCGTGGTTTAATCGCAAAACAATATAGTTGTTATAAATATTGTATAGCCTTAGCAAATTACTTACTTTTATCCTTGTTTAATTTATGCCTAAATGTTAGTGGGCTTATCAAGCAAATTTAGTTCTATGAGGAAACTAATAACATTTTTTGCCATCACTGCACTGTTGGTAGGAGCAGGATGTAAAGACAAAGATGCCAAGGTACCACAGAAACCGGTTAAAAAAGCCGTTGTCCAGAAAAAGGTGGAAGTAAAAGATACCCTTGTGCAGGAGCCCATTGTTGAGGAGGTGATCCCTGAACCGCCTAAGCCAGCCAATAAATACTTCCTAATTGCGGGTAGTTTTTCAAAGCGTCACAATGCGGATGTATTCATGGAAAAGTTGATAAACGATGGGTATAATGCCGAAATAATTGAGCGACGCAATGGTCCGAATGAGGAGTTTTTTAAGGTGTCGTATAAGGCTTTTCATGATAAGACAGAAGCGCTGGCCGAACTTCAAATTGCCCGCAATACCGCCGGCAGTGAGAATGTATGGCTGTTGATAAAAAAGTAATCGGGAATACAGAATAAAAATTGGGAATTAAAAAAAGCTTGCCAGTGTGGCAAGCTTTTTTTTAATTGGTAACTAATGCAATATTAGTTTGTTTTGTAGGCATATTTAACTGTTTTAAGCTCTTCGTTGGCTTTAACAATTTTATCCTTCAGGCTTTCTTTAAAATCAGCGAGTTGTTGCGATAAGGCGGCGTCGCCGGTAGCAATCATTTGAACGGCTAGTATACCTGCGTTTTGGGCGCCATTGATTCCTACGGTGGCCACCGGAATGCCCGGAGGCATCTGTGCGATAGACAAGAGGGCATCCATGCCATCAAGGCTGGCGTTAATGGGCACACCAATCACCGGTATCTTTACCATCGAGGCTATTACGCCCGGCAAGTGAGCAGCCATACCGGCCGCTGCGATAATCACTTTTATGCCACGCTGTTCAGCGTTTTTGGCAAACTCTTCTACTTGAGCTGGTGTGCGGTGAGCCGAGAGTGCATTAATCTCAAATGGCACTTTCAGGTCATTTAAAAAATCAGCGGCTTTCTTCATCACCGGAAGATCCGATGTGCTACCCATGATAATACTGACTTGTGGTTGCATAATTAATCGATATATGGTTTTTAATAATTCTTTGTGAGTAACTTTCGATGATCTTTTTTTCAGTCACAAAAATAGTTAAGAAAGGTTATAATCATGTGGTTATTCTTATTTTTTATACTTTTGCAGCTTAAAATCCAGATTTTTATTTGTAAGCAATGTCCTTCTAATATGTAATTATTTATTTTTCAAACAATTACATTGGATTGTTGTTTTAACCAGATTAAAAAAAGAAGCAATGAGCCGAGTTAAGTTGTTAGACAGAGAATTCGAATTGTCAATACCTGAAGAAAAACTGTTAAAGGCAGTTGATCAGGTAGCGGAAAAAATGAACAACGACCTGAAGGATAAAAATCCCCTGATGGTTTGTGTACTCAATGGTTCGTTTATGTTTGCTTCTGATCTGATGAAGCGACTTACCTTTCCCTGTCAAATAAGCTTTGTGAAACTATCGTCTTACGATGGCACAGGGTCTACCGGTAATGTAAAACAGTTGATCGGTTTAAATGAGGACATTAGTGGACGTACTGTGGTGCTGCTCGAAGATATTGTGGATACAGGCCTAACGATTCAAAATACAGTGGAGCAGGTGAAGCAAATGGGACCTGAGGCTGTTAAGGTAGCTACCATGTTGTTTAAACCGGATGCCTGTAAGCGTGATGTGCAGCTCGATTATGTAGGGATGGACATACCCAACGATTTTATTGTGGGTTATGGTTTGGATTACGATGGATTTGGAAGAAATCTGAAAGACATTTATACAGTAGTAGAATAACATCTATATATTTTTTCATTTTAAGGGGTAAAGAAAATGCTCAATGTTGTCATATTTGGCGCACCCGGATCGGGAAAGGGTACGCAAAGTAAATTAATTGCCGAGAAGTATAACCTGGCTCACGTGTCTACGGGTGATCTGCTAAGGCAAGCCATTCATAACAATACACACGAAGGTGTGATTGCGAAAAGCTACATCGATAAGGGTGAGTTGGTGCCCGATGAGGTAATCATTGGTATGCTCGATGCTTTTATGGAGAAGTTGCCACAGGGCAAGGGTATTATATTCGACGGCTACCCACGTACCGTATCGCAGGCCGAAACCTTAATGGAAATGATGAAGGATCATGGCACTAAGGTGTCAGTGCTTCTAAACCTTGAGGTAGACGAGGCCGAGTTGATGGATCGTTTGCTGAAACGTGCTGAAACAGAAGGTCGTTCTGATGATAATCCGGAGACGATTAAAAAGCGCCTTTCTGTGTATGAAACACAAACATTGCCGGTGATAGAGTTTTATCGCAAGAAGCGTTTGTATAAGCCTATCAAAGGGGTTGGTGAAGTCACCGAAATATTTGATCGTATTTCAGAGGTTCTAAACGAGCTGAAGTAATAATATTTAACGATATTTGAGCCACGGTAATAACTCTTTTGCCGTGGCTTATTGTGTTTATAAAGAAGTAGGTATGGCGAGTTCTAATTTTGTTGATTACGTTAAAATATTCTGCCGCTCAGGTAAAGGGGGCGCTGGCTCAACGCATTTGCGTCGCGAGAAGTTTGTGGCCATGGGGGGTCCTGATGGAGGTGATGGTGGCCGAGGGGGGCATATCATTGTCAGAGGTAATCGCAATACCTGGACTTTGTTACACTTAAAATATAAACGCCATGTCTACGCAGGTCATGGAGCCAACGGTAGCAAGCAGCGTTCAAGCGGTGCCGATGGTGAAGATCGCATTATTGAAGTGCCTTTGGGTACCATTGCCAAAGATGCTGAAACCGGGGAGGTACTTTTCGAGATTACCGAGCATGATCAGGAGCACATTCTGGTAAAAGGCGGACGAGGCGGATTGGGTAACTGGAACTTTAAGTCGGCCACCAATCAAACTCCACGCTATGCACAGCCCGGAGAGGATGCTGTTGAGATGGCTGCCATATTGGAGCTTAAGGTATTAGCTGATGTGGGGCTTGTGGGTTTTCCCAATGCCGGTAAATCAACCCTTTTGTCGGTTATGTCTGCTGCCAAGCCAGAGATTGCTGATTATCCGTTTACCACTTTGGTGCCCAATCTGGGAATTGTTGCTTATCGCGACCATCAGTCCTTTGCCATGGCTGATATACCCGGTATTATCGAGGGTGCCAGCGAAGGTAAGGGATTGGGCATCCGTTTTCTGCGTCATATCGAGCGTAACTCCATTCTATTGTTTTTGGTGCCGGCCGATGCCGAAAATATTAAGCAGGAATATCAAATATTACTCAATGAGCTTCGTCAGTATAATCCTGAGTTGCTCGACAAGGGTCGTATGTTGGCCATCTCAAAATGCGATATGCTGGATGAAGAGCTGATGGAGGAAATTAAAGCTGACTTGCCCGATCTGCCCTATGTTTTTATATCTTCGGTGGCCAATATTGGCATTACTGATCTGAAAGATATGATATGGGAGCAATTGATGGCGGCCAACGCGTAAATGACACCAAACAGTTTTATACCCAAAGCCTGGGGCATTGGCAGGTAAAAGAGCAGGCGCTGAAGCGGCGTTTTGTTGTCAATGCCTGGTTGCGCCTGGTATTTTTTGTGGCGGCCTTTAGTCTGCCTTTCATGTTTTTTCATTATTGGTCGCTGACCTTCTTTATTGCTTTTGCTCTCTTATTCATTGCTTTTATGGCCTTGGTGTGGCGTGCCGGGCGTATCCGGAAACAACGAGAGTATGTAAAGCACCGCAGCGAACTCATCGCAAAAGAATTAGCGTGCATTGACGGCACCTGGATAGAGGCAGATGATGGCGCAGCTTTTATGGAGCATGACCATGACTATGCTCACGACCTTGATTTATTTGGCAAGGGTTCTCTTTTTCAATTTATTAATCGCACGGTTACTCCTCAAGGAGCAAAGTGTCTTGCTGATCAGCTCAAGCATATTTCATGTAATCGCACTGCGTTAGAGGCGAGGCAGGCGGCTATGGGTGAATTGGCAAAGAAAAGCGAGTTCAGACAGCATTTTTATGCTTTGGCAGCCTTGGCAGCTGCCGATAACAAAAGGAATGAGCCCTTGGATTTAACCCGGCAACCCGATTTAAGTTTTCTGTCAAAGGGAACGCGAGTGCTTATTTTTGGCTTTCTGCTGACTGCCATACTGGTTGTATTTCTTATTCTTACGGGCGTTTTAAAGGCTAGTTTGTTGCTGGTTCTTTTCTTTAGTGGTTTGGGTGTTGTTGGTCTTACCATTAAAAAAATTAATAAGGCCCATTCAGCAGTCAGTTCTTTAGGACGCTATCTACAACGCTATTCTCACTTGATTCGTTATGTTGAGCAAAACAAAATGGAGACTCCTTACCTTCTTGGCCTTAAGAATACTTTAATCGCTGATGGACAATCGGCTAGCGAGATAACCGCTCGGCTCAGTGTGTTAATTCAGCGTTTCGATCAGCGCCTGAATATGTTGCTTGGTGTGGTGCTTAATGGGTTTTTGCTTTGGGATTTATTGGTGTGCATGCAGTTGCAAGGTTGGTATGCTAAGCATGGTGGCCGCATGCAGCTGTGGATGGATGCTCTGCATGAGATGGAGGCTTTGAATAGTTTTGCGACCTTCGTTTTTAATCATCCGCAATATGTATTTCCAAAGTTTTCAGATAGTACTATCCTGCAAGCTCGTCAGTTAGGACATCCCCTCATCCCTGGTGCAGAGCGGGTGCGAAACGATTTTGCTTTTGATGAAAAGCAACGGGTGTGCGTGGTTACGGGTGCAAATATGGCGGGTAAAAGCACTTTTTTGCGCACGGTGGGTGTGTCCCTGGTGTTGGCAGGTAATGGCTGTGTGGTCGATGCTCTTGAGTTTACTTATAAGTCACAGCCTTTTATTACCAATATGCGGGCCACCGATAATTTGCTGAAGCACGAGTCTTATTTCTTTGCCGAGCTCAGTCGTCTTCAGAGGATACTGGCATATTTGAAAGAGCAAGGCTCGTTGTTTTTTATTCTCGATGAAATATTAAAAGGCACAAACTCACTGGATAAATATCAGGGTTCCATGGCGCTGATAAAACATTTGCTCAAGCACGGCGGTACTGGTTTGGTAGCTACCCACGATTTGGAACTCGGGCAGCTTGCCGCGCAAACACAAGGGCAGGTTTTTAACAGGTGCTTCGAAGTGCAATTTGTTGCAGGCGAACTTCGCTTTGATTATAAGTTGCGTACGGGGCTCACGCAGAGTCATAATGCCAGTTATTTAATGGCACGGATGGGGTTGATTCCCAGGGAGGACGTACGACTCTAGTCGGTGCTCGATTAATTATTATTGAAAAAGAAATTACGAAACAAATCTTCTTTTAACTATATTTGGATGGTTTTCCGCAACAAGGGGACCTTCACTTTTCCATATTAACTAGTTGATTTTTAAGTATGAGTAGTCAAAATACACAGAACTATTCCGAAGACGCTATCCGCACCCTCGACTGGAAGGAACACATCCGTCGTCGTCCGGGGATGTATATTGGTAAACTGGGAGATGGTACCTTTGCTGACGATGGAATTTATGTTTTACTCAAAGAGGTAATGGATAATTCCATTGATGAGTTCATGATGGGCAATGGTAAAAAGATTGAAGTTACCGTGCACGAAGGGCGTGTTACCGTCCGCGACTACGGGCGGGGCATTCCATTGGGTAAAGTGATTGATGTAGCATCCAAAATGAATACCGGTGCTAAATACGACTCCAAGGCGTTTAAAAAGTCTGTGGGACTTAATGGAGTAGGTATTAAGGCGGTTAATGCTCTTAGTACCGAGTTTACTGTGCAGGCCTATCGCGAAGGGGAGACCAAGCGGGTGGAGTTTAGCCAGGGCGAAGTGGTGACCGACCATGAGCTAACGACTTCAGACGAGAAGAATGGTACCTTTATTGCCTTTACGCCTGATAATACCATCTTTGAAGATTATCTGTTTCAGGATGAGTATATTGAAACGCTGCTTCGTAATTATACCTACCTGAACAAAGGGCTGTCCATTATTTATAATGGTAAAACCTTTCAGAGTAAGAATGGTTTGCTCGACCTGCTGAACGAGAATATGGATGCCGAAGGACTTTATCCTATCATTCATCTCGAAGGAGAGGATTTGGAAATTGCTATCACTCACGGTAATCAGTATGGCGAGGATTATTACACCTTTGTTAATGGTCAGCACACCACTCAGGGAGGTACTCATCTGGTAGCTTTTCGCGAAGCTTATGTAAAGACTATACGCGATTTCTATAATAAGAATTTTGATGTGTCCGATATTCGTACAGGCATTATCGCTGCGGTAAGCATTAAGGTGGAAGAGCCGGTGTTCGAATCGCAGACCAAAACTAAATTAGGATCAAAGGATATTGGGCCCGATGGCCCGTCGGTGCGTAATTTCATCCTCGACTTTGTTACCGAGCACCTGGATAATTTTCTGCATAAGAATCCGGCAACGGCCGAGGCACTCAATAAGAAAATCCTTGAATCGGAGAAAGAGCGAAAGGCCATTTCAGGCATTAAAAAACTAGCGCGTGAGCGTGCTAAGAAGGTGAGTCTTCATAATAAGAAGCTGCGTGACTGTCGTATTCACTATACCGATATTAAGAAAGAGCAAAACAGCGATAGCTCTATTTTTATTACCGAGGGTGACTCAGCCAGTGGTTCCATTACAAAAGCCCGCAATGTGAATAGTCAGGCTGTGTTTAGTTTAAAGGGTAAGCCACTGAATAGTTTTGGGCTAACACGTAAGGTGGTGTACGAGAATGAGGAGTTCAATCTTTTACAGGCGGCTCTTGATATAGAAGACGGTTTAGATACCTTGCGTTACAATCATGTGATTATAGCCACCGATGCTGATGTGGATGGTATGCACATCCGCTTGTTGTTGCTTACCTTTTTCCTGCAGTTTTTCCCTGAGTTGGTGAAAAACGGACATCTTTACATATTGCAAACACCTTTGTTCAGGGTGCGTAATAAAAAGAAGACTTTTTATTGTTACTCGGATGAAGAAAAGACAGCCGCCATTAAAAAGTGCGGACCGAAACCTGAGATTACACGCTTTAAGGGACTGGGTGAGATATCGCCTGACGAATTTAAGCATTTCATTGGTAAGGATATACGATTGGAGCAGGTGCGTTTGAAGAAAGATGTGCCGGTGAAAGATCTACTGGCCTTTTACATGGGTAAGAACACGCCCGATCGCCAAAATTTTATTATCGATAATCTGGTTATTGAAGAAGACCTGGTTACCCAGGAATAAATAGTTAAGGAAGAATGAGTTTCGACGATACAAACAATCCAAATACTCCGGAGGATAATGCTTCGGCATCATCAGAAAATCAGCCTAAGGACGAACAGCACGTGTGGGACACCGACGCAGCATCAATGAGTCACCTGCCGGGCATGTACCGCGAGTGGTTCCTTGATTATGCTTCTTATGTGATACTGGAACGTGCGGTGCCTCATATCAACGATGGCTTAAAGCCAGTACAGCGCCGTATTCTGCATGCCATGCGCCGCATGGATGATGGGCGTTATAATAAGGTGGCCAATATCATTGGTTTCACCATGCAGTTTCACCCCCACGGCGATGCTTCCATTGGCGATGCCCTGGTGCAGTTGGGACAAAAGGACTTACTAATCGACTGCCAGGGAAACTGGGGTAATGTTTACACGGGCGATAGTGCAGCGGCACCCCGTTACATCGAGGCCCGACTAACGAAGTTCGCTCAGGAGGTCGTTTTTAACCCCAAAACTACCGAGTGGAAGCTTAGCTACGATGGGCGTAACAACGAGCCGGTGACCCTGCCGGTGAAATTTCCGCTGCTGCTCGCTCAGGGCGTAGAAGGAATTGCGGTGGGATTGGCATCCAAGCTGTTACCCCATAACTTTAATGAGCTGATAGACGCTTCTATCGCTTATCTTGAAGAACGTCCCTTCGAGATATTCCCCGATTTTCCAACGGGTGGTATGATTGATGTATCGCGTTATAACGATGGGTTGCGCGGAGGAGCTGTGAAAGTAAGGGCGAAGATTGCCAAAGTGGATAGTAAAACCCTGATGATTTCAGATATTCCTTACGGTAAAAGCACCACTACCCTGATCGAATCCATCCTTAAGGCCAACGAAAAGGGGAAGATTAAGATTAAAAAAATTGATGATAACACGGCTGAGAATGTGGAGATCATGATTTACCTGCCAGCCGGATCATCACCCGATAAAATGATTGATGCCTTGTATGCCTTTACCGACTGCGAGGTGTCGATATCACCCAATGCCTGTGTTATTCAGGATAACAAACCTTATTTTGTGGGGGTGAGCGAGATCCTTAAGGAGAATACGGATAACACCGTGACACTGCTTAAGCGCGAACTGGAGATACGCAAAGGTGAGTTGGAAGAGGCCTGGCACATGTCTTCGCTCGAGCGTATCTTCATCGAGAACAAGATATATCAGCGTATGGAGGACTGTGAGTCGATGGAAGCTGTGGTACAAACCATCGATCATGGGCTGGAACCTTTTAAAAACCTGCTGCGACGGGAGGTAACACGCGATGATATTATTAAGCTGACACAGATTAGAATGATTCGTATCTCCAAGTTTGATGCGAAAAAGGCAGATGAATACATTGCCTCGCTCGAAGAGGAAATGGAGCAGATTGCCTATCACTTGGCTAATCTTATTGCCTATGCTATAGCTTATTACAAGCGTATTAAAAAGCAGTTTGGCAAGAGTTATCCACGGATGACAGAGATACGCAGCTTTGCCAATATTGAGGCATCCAAAGTTGTGGTGAAAAACGAAAAGCTCTACATTAATCGTGAGGATGGTTTTGTGGGTACTTCCCTTCGCAAGGATGAGTATGTGTGTGACTGCTCTGATATTGACGACATTATCATCTTCTATAAGGATGGTAAATATTTGGTCACCAAAGTGTCAGATAAGGCATTTGTGGGTAAGGACATCATTCATATTGCTGTGTTTAAGAAGAATGATAAGCGCACCATCTATAACGCAGTGTATCGCGATGGTAAGGCCGGTAATACCTATATGAAGCGCTTTGCCGTTACGGGTGTTACGCGTGATAAAGAGTATCATATCACCAAGGAAACACCGGGCTCTAAGTTGATGTATTTTAGTGCTAACCCCAATGGGGAGTCCGAAATATTGAAAGTAGTATTGCGCCCTAAGGCACGAATCCGCAACCTGGTGTTTGATGTGGACATGGGAGACCTGGCCATAAAAGGCCGTGCTGCCATGGGAAATATTCTCACTAAATATGAGGTGAAAACCATTTCGCTAAGGAAAAAGGGTGAGTCAACATTGGGAGGACGTAAGATATGGTTTGAGCATGAGACCCTGCGACTCAATGCTGATGGACGCGGTCAGTTTTTGGGCGAATTTCAGGGCGGCGATCAAGTGCTTGTCGTTACCCGTAACGGACAGTATTACCTCACCTCCTTCGACTTAAGCAATCATTATGATGATGATATTCTGCTCATTGAGAAATTCTGTAGCGATGTGGTATGGTCAGCCGTTTATTTCGATGCCGATCAGGATTATTACTATATAAAACGCTTTCAGTTTGAGAATGCTACAAAGCGACAGTCGTTCATTGGTGATAACCCAAAATCACGTTTGGTTAAAATCATGCATGTTGATTATCCGCGTCTCGAGGTGAAGTTTGGCGGCGACGATAAGTTGCGTGAGAAGTTGATTGTGGAGGTGGCTGAATTTATTGGCGTAAAGAGTTACAAGGCCAAAGGGAAACGTCTTACAACTTATCAGGTGTCAAAAATACACGAGCTGGAACCCGCAGTGAAGGATGAACCAATGAGCGGTGATGGGAATGACGAGGGCGATCAGCCTGATGAAGATGATAAAAATCAGATGTCTCTCTTTGAATAGAACCGGATGGAGATAAAACGCATTTTCCTCATTGGCTTTATGGGTAGTGGCAAGTCCACCCTGGGCAGGCGCCTTAAGTCCGAACTGCATTGGGATTTTATCGATTTGGATGATTATTTCGAGAATCGCTATCAAAGTAGCATCAAGCAGTATTTTGCTGATTTTGGCGAGGAGGCTTTTCGTGAGGCTGAACAGCAGATCTTGAGAGAGGTAAGTGTGAAGGGGAAGGTGGTGATTGCCACAGGCGGCGGCACACCTTGTCACTTCAATAATATGGAGCTTATTAATTCCTGCGGCCTGAGTATTTATATTAAGTTGTCGGTCGATACCCTGGCAGATCGTCTGAGCAAGGCGCGTCAGGTGCGTCCGCTCATAATGGGTATGTCGGGTGCTGCTTTAAAGGATTATATTCATAATACCCTCATGCAGCGAGAGTTGTACTACAATCAGGCAAGTATAGTAGTGGATGGCGATGTGCTGGGGGTGGATGGCTTTGTGCGTATCATAAAAGCCTCAGGTACTTTAATGGATTAGGGGAAGATCTTAAGTGTTGTAGGATGTTGATGGTGTAATATAATTCTCTTACGAAGGGCTATCTTATCTAAAACCATTCTAAAAAAGTAAGAGATTGCCGAATTTGTTCATTTCTTCAGATTTGCTACAGATTTCAATTTTACTTTTGGTTAGCAAGCTGCAGGTGTGGTTTAGCGAAAACAAACGAACAAGTAATTCAGAATTGAAATATGGTTGGTCTAATCGGCATAAGTCACCAAACGGCACTACTGGAAATACGCGAGCAACTGGTAATTACCCGTGAGGAAATTACCGGATTATACGAATACCTGAATCGTAAATGCGAGGTGGAAGGTATTATGGCATTAAGCACTTGTAACCGTACCGAACTATATTTCGAAGCCAAGCCTGGCAAGGATGATGCCGCTAATGATTACGTGGATCGTATTATTAGTGCTTACATTGCCTATTTTAAAAAAGATGAGAGTGTTAGGAAATACCTGTATACGCATACGGGCATTGATTGTGCGCGACATTTGTTTCGGGTCGCCACCGGGCTCGACTCCTTAATTCTGGGTGAATATCAGATTGTGTCGCAGTTGAAAGAGGCTTTTTCATGGGTCGATAATACCGCTATGGTAGGGCCGGAGCTTACGCGTATGGTGCACAAAGCCTTTGAGGCCGGTAAGGCTGTGCGCACACAGACAGCCCTCAATAAGGGCGCCGTGTCGGTTAGTTCAGCAGCCGTAGAGTTAGCTGCTAATAAGCTTTGTGAATTTCCCAATGTAAAGGCCCTAACGGTAGGTGCCGGCGAAACAGGTACCATTGTGGCACTTAACCTGTCAAAAAAGGGCTGTGTGAATAACTGGGTAACCAACCGTACTTTGGGCAAGGCCGAACAACTGGCCGACCGTGTGCAAGGCGTTGCCTTTCCCTTCGATACTTACCTTGAACAGCTGGAAGTAGTGGATATTGTAACTTATACCACAGCTTCTTCGCGTGTGCTGCTCAGCAAGGAAACACTGAGTGTAGTCATGCAAAAAAGAGGCGGCCGACCACTGATGATACTCGATTTATGCAGTCCGCGTAATGTGGAGGCTGCCGTAAGTCAGCTTGAGGGTGTTACTCTCTATGATCTTGATCATCTGGAAGATGTGGTGAAGGCGAATTTTGAAAAACGAAAAGGAAAATTAAAGGAGGCCGAAGCCATTATTGAAGATGTACTGGCCGAGTTTGACGACTGGTTGAATGTGCGCCGTATGCGCTCAGCCATAAGCGCCATTACCGATACACTAAAAGATGTAAATACCCTGGAGGCCAGGAATTATAAAAAGGTGAAGGATGATGATGAGGTGGCCCAAAAAATCAATGAATACGGCGAGCACCTGAGTGCTAAACTCACGCGTATGCTCATCAAGCAAATGAAAACCGTCACCAATGAAGGACGGGACTCAGAAAAAGTAAAATTACTCCAAGAATTT
The DNA here is from genome assembly GCA_947491945.1 of uncultured Carboxylicivirga sp. Classification (GTDB taxonomy): domain Bacteria; phylum Bacteroidota; class Bacteroidia; order Bacteroidales; family Marinilabiliaceae; genus Carboxylicivirga; species Carboxylicivirga longa. The sequence continues at coordinate 62,863 of CANLLN010000006.1, forward strand.
TTTAACTTTAAAGCATAGAAAGAAATACAGATGATATCATCTGTATTTTTTATACAAGCCATAGTAGGATATGAACACACCCACTGTAAAAATAGGCACCCGCGGCAGTAAATTGGCGCTTTATCAGGCTAATCTGGTGAAAGATAAGCTTCAGGAGGCCTTTCCTGATCGCAGTTTTGAGATTGTTATTATTGCCACTAAAGGCGATAAAATATTGGATGTGGCGCTGTCGAAAATTGGTGATAAAGGATTATTTACCAAGGAGCTGGAGCATTCTCTGTTCAGCGGTGAGGTGGACATGTGCGTTCATAGCCTTAAAGATTTGCCCACCGTATTTCCCGAAGGAGCTCAGTTGGGTGCCGTTTTGGAACGTGGTGAATATCGCGATGCCTGGGTGAGTAAAGAGGGTCTTATGCTGGAAGAGATGGGCGAAGAACATGCTGTTGCCACTTCCAGCCTGCGACGTATGGCGCAGGTGCATCGACTCAATCCACGCGTTAAAGTGGTGGATATACGTGGTAATGTGGATACCCGCCTGCGCAAAATGAAAGATGGACATTGCGATGCCATGGTCATGGCTGGTGCCGGGCTCAAGCGACTGGGTTACGATGAGGTGATTACCGATCTTTTTGAAGCGGACTATTTTGTGTCTGCCTGTGGCCAGGGAGCTATTGCAGTGGAAGTTCGCCAAAATGATGAGAATATTATGGTTCTGATGAGCAAGCTGCATTGTGAGAACACCCATCGCCAAATCACTGCCGAGCGCAGCTTTCTTAATGAGCTGGAAGGTGGGTGCCAGATTCCCATAGGGGCGCATGCCCGTATAGAGGGTGATAATCTGCATTTGCTGGGCTTGGTAGCCCTTCCGGATGGGAGTTGCGAGATGAGAAATGAGCTGAGTGGCAACGCTTGCGATGCGGAATCCATTGGCCGTAAACTGGCACAACAGATGGCTCGTGATGGCGGGCGCGAAATTCTGGAGAAAGTAAGGACCTTAAATAAACAATGATATGACTTCTCTGCCACAACCAACATCGGTGATATTGACGCATCCTATGGGGAAAGATGATCTGCTGTTTAACGGTTTGGTGAATGAGGGAATAGAAGTGTTGTGCGATCCCATGATTGACACCGAGCCCTTAGTGCTTCACGATGACTGCCGTCAGCAGCTGTACGAAGCCCGTCGTATTATTTTCACTAGCAAGCGGGGTGTTGAGTATTTCTTTCAGCAGGTAAAACCTGCCGATGTGCTTGATAAAAGCTTTATCTGCATTGGAAAGAAGACGGCGCATGTGCTTGAGCAGTACGGCATTAAGCCATGGTGGGTGTGTGGTGGCCGTACAGCCTCCGATCTTGTAGTAGAATTACAGCAGGCGCATATACGGAAAGGTGAGAAATGGCTGGGACTTTTGGGTGAGCTGGCCGAAAATACCTTGGCGGAAGGACTTAAGGAGGTGTGTCATTTTCAGCGCTTTAACATTTACCGTACCATTATTACTACCGAGCAGCATCCTGATACCGTGGCGTGGCTCAATGCTCAAAAGCCTTTACTGGTTGTGTGTACCAGTCCATCGTGCTTCCATGGCTTCAGCGATGTTTATAGTGGCCTGCTCCATAGCGAGGTGCGTTATGCTTCCATTGGTCCGGCTACTACTAAAGCTATGCGAAAGCGCAATGTTACTCCAGTTGTAACGGCTCGTTTATCGACCTATGAGGGCTTGTGGCATGAAATTAAACAACAGTTAAACCTCAATATCGTTAATAAAAATATTTAATATGGCATTTCCTGATACCCGATTAAGACGTTTAAGATATAATAAGATAGTGCGCCAGATGGTTACAGAAACACACTTGCGTGTAGATGATCTGGTGTATCCCCTGTTTGTGTGTCCCGGTGAAAATGTAAAGAAACCCATCAGCTCGATGCCGGGTAACTATCAGATGTCTGTTGATGTGTTGGTAGAGGAGTGTAAAAGGGCTGCATCCAAAGGTGTTAAAAGTATTTTGCTCTTTGGTATTCCGGAGCATAAGGATGAGCATGGACATGTTGCATGTCAGAGTAATGGTATTGTTCAGCAGGCCATTCGTGCGATTAAAGAAGCTATTGATGATATGCTGATTATTGCCGATGTGTGTAATTGTGAATATACTACTCATGGTCATTGCGGTACCATCATCGATAATGATGTGGACAATGACAGTACACTAAAAACACTGGCCCAGCAGTCGGTGTCTTTGGCCGAAGCTGGTGCTGATGTGATTGCACCCAGCGATATGATGGATGGACGCGTGGCACGTATTCGTGCGGCACTTGATGAGTCAGGTTATGAGAAGTTGCCCATTATGTCCTACGCCGCCAAGTATGCATCAGGTTTCTATGGCCCCTTTCGTGAGGCGGCTGAGAGTGCTCCGCAATTTGGTGACCGTAGCACCTATCAAATGAATCCTGCCAACTCCGATGAGGCTATGCGCGAGATTGCCGCTGACATTGAAGAGGGAGCCGACATAGTGATGGTCAAGCCCGCTTTAAGCTACCTTGATATCATCTATCGCACAAAAAATGAGTTTGAGATGCCCACCGCGGCCTATAATGTAAGTGGTGAATTCAGCATGGTAAAAGCGGCTGGTGCCAACGACTGGATCGATGAGCAACGGGTAATGATGGAAGTATTGCTTTCCATCAAGCGTGCCGGTGCTGATATTATCATTACTTATCATGCCCTGGAGGCAGCCGATATTCTAAATGGACAAAAGTAACAGAAAGAAACTAGCCTCTAGCCTCTTTTTTCTTAAATCTCACATCTTAAAGATAATGAATAACAATAATAGCAAAGCCTCATTTCAAAAAGCTCAGGAAGTGATTCCGGGAGGCGTAAATTCTCCGGTGCGGGCTTTTAAAAGCGTGGGGATCGATCCAATTTTTGTAAAAAAGGCCAAAGGAACAACCCTTTGGGATATTGACAATAATGAATACACCGATTTTGTGGCTTCCTGGGGTCCACTGATCCTGGGCCATGCACATGATGAGGTGCTGGATGCCGTAACGCAGGCAGCCGCCAATGGAACCAGTTATGGAGCACCTACCGAGATAGAAACAGAAATGGCAGCCCAAATCGTTAAGATGGTGCCATCTGTTGAAAAAGTGCGCATGGTTAATTCGGGTACTGAAGCTACCATGAGTGCTATACGATTAGCGAGGGGGTATACCGGTCGCGAGCTAATTATCAAGTTTGCCGGCTGTTACCACGGCCATGGCGACAGCTTTCTGATCAAGGCCGGCTCTGGTGCCATTACTCTGGGACTGCCCGATAGCCCCGGTGTTACCAAAAGCACAGCCAAGGATACCCTGACGGCCGATTATAACAATATTGAGTCGGTTTGTCAACTCTTTCAGGATCATCCGGATCAGATAGCAGCCGTTATCGTTGAGCCTGTTGCGGGCAATATGGGTGTTGTGCCGCCGTCCAAAGACTTTCTGGAGGGACTTCGTGAGCTGACCAGCCGCAATGGTGCTCTCTTGATATTCGATGAGGTCATCACCGGTTTTCGACTGGCCAAAGGAGGCGCACAGGAATATTTCGGTGTGATGCCCGACCTTACCACAATGGGTAAAATCATAGGCGGTGGATTGCCCGTGGGTGCCTATGGTGGTCGTAAGGAGATTATGGATATGCTGGCGCCGATGGGCCCTGTTTATCAGGCTGGTACTCTGTCGGGTAACCCATTGGCCATGGCAGCGGGTTTAACAGCCTTGAAAAAACTGGATGAAACGCCCGATGCTTATGAAGATTTGGAGAAGAAAGCCGCTTTTGTGGAGGCCGGTCTTCGGCTGAATGCCGAGGAATTAGGAGTGAAGGTAGTACTCAACCGAGTAGGATCCATGATGACCGCATTCTTCACCGAAGCAGAGCAAGTAACTACTTTTGAGGAAGCCATGACGGCGGATACAGATAAGTATGCCGCTTATTTTAAAACAATGGTGGAAGAGGGCTTGTACATTGCTCCATCACAGTATGAGTGTTTGTTTATTTCCATGGCACATAGCGAGAAAGATCTGGAGAAACTGATTAAAGCTAACAGAAAGGCATTAGAAGCAATTAAATAATTGTGCCCGGTGCTCAGTGCCCTGTGCTCACTAAATGAGTACTAAGCACTTGGCACCCTGCACTGAGCACTTAAATTATGAAGAACCTATTTCTTGATACCATACACGGTAAAAATACCGAGCGGCCTCCTGTCTGGTTTATGCGACAGGCAGGACGCGTATTACCCAACTATCGTGCCCTAAAAGAGAATTACACCTTCTCGCAGCTGATGGAGGATCCTAAGCTGGCAGCCCAAGTAACCTGGATGCCTACTCACGATCTGGGCGTTGATGCGGCTATTTTATTTTCCGACATACTGGTGGTGCCCGAAGCACTGGGTATGGCGCTTAAGTTTACTGATGCCGGCCCTGAATTTGGTGCGCCGCTTCATACTTTCAGCAATCCGGTAGCACAGTTAAAGCGCGACATGAGTAAGCTGGATCATGTGTATGCAGCCATTGATAAAATTATTGAAACACGACCTGAGGGGAAACCGCTGATTGGCTTTTGTGGTGGTTTGTTGACAACGTTCTGCTTTATGTTTCGCGATAATGTGCGCGACATTACTTTTAAGAATGCCATTGAGTTTCTGTATAAGAACCGAAAGGAGAGTCAGCAGATCATCGATGCACTGGCCGAGGTGTCTACCGAGTATGCGCTTACACAAGTAAAGCATGGTGTTCAGGCTTTTCAGCTGTTTGAAACCTACGGAGGTCTGCTGCCCGAAGATTTATATCTCGAGCTCTTTCTTCCGGCTTCTAAAAAAATATTGAATGCCGTGCGCGACGCGGGTGTGCCTACCATTTATTTCCCAAAGGATCTGGGTAATGGCATACGAAAGGTGGATAAATCAGTGGCTGACTTTGTAGGTATTGACTGGCGTATGAACCTGGCACATGCCCGCGAAATTGTGGATCCTGAAGTGGGTTTGCAGGGGAATCTCGATCCGCGTTTACTTTATGCATCGCAGCCCGAGATTGAGAAGGTGCTGAATGATACTTACCTGCCTTTTGGCCGGGACAATCAGAAATGGGTGTTTAACCTGGGACATGGCATCCTGCCCGATCTGCCCGTTGAAAATGTGAAGTTTGTAATTGACTGGGTGAAGTCAGTTGATTGGGGAAGGAAGTAATTATTAATGATGAGTGGTTAATGTGTAGTGAGCAAAACGCATTAACTGTTGTTTACTTTTCGGAGCACTAATCATTAATCACTAACAATTAATCATTAAAAGAGATGTTACAATTTGATAGGAATCTATTGGAGAAATATAATATTGCCGGACCACGCTATACAAGCTATCCGCCGGCTACATTTTTTCACGAGGGGTATGGAAACGAGAATTATAAGGAGAGTGTGATTCTATCAAATGATGAGACGCCGGAGAATATTTCTGTTTATGTGCACATTCCTTTCTGCCCGCAGCTGTGTACTTTCTGTGGATGTACCACCTACACGGGTATGGGACAAAGCATTATTGAAAAGTATGTTGAGGTATTAATAAAAGAGATTGAGCTGGTATCTAAAGATATATCGCGCACACGTAAGCTCACACAGGTGCATTGGGGCGGTGGCACCCCCAACGCCATCTCGCCCGATCTGATCCGCAAGGTTACCAATGCCATCAAAGCTAATTTTACCTTTGCTGATGATTATGAGATGGCCATGGAGTGCAGCCCTGCTTACCTGGATTTTCGCATGGTGGATCAGTTGCGCGACATGGGCTTTAACCGTATAAGCCTGGGTATTCAGGATTTTAAGAAAGAAGTGTTGGCAGCCATCAATCGTCGTCCGGCCAAGGTGCCTGTGGAGGAGATGATTACCTACCTTCGTAAGATTGGTTTTTCGGGTATTAATCTCGACCTGGTCTATGGTCTGCCTTTTCAAACCCGTGAAAGTTTTCGGGCTACGGTAGCTAAGGCGCTGGCGGCAAAGCCCGATCGCCTCGTTACTTTTTCTTATGCGCACGTACCCCATGTTATCACGCGCCAACGTATGCTTGAGCAGTACGGTCTGCCTTCGCCCGATGATAAGATATCTATGCTTGAGGATGCCTATAATATGGCCATAGAGGCTGGGTATGTGGCCATTGGGATGGATCATTTCGCGCGTCCTGACGATGAGTTTGCCGTTGCCCTGGAGGAGAAGAAACTCCACCGTAATTTCCAAGGTTACTGTACCCGTGCCACCACGGGGCAGGTATATGGCTTTGGTACTTCTAGTATCAGTCAGCTGTTTAATGCCTACAGCCAGAATGAGAAGACTATTAAGCAGTATATGGAACGGGTGGAAAAGGACGGACGAGCCGTTGTGCGGGGTTATCGCCTCAATCGGGAAGAACAGATCGTTCGCCAGGTGATTAATGAACTAATGTGTAATTACTTCGCTGATTTTAAGCAGATAGCAAACGATTTTGATGTGACAGTAGATGCTGTTTACGAGGCAGTGGGTTTTGCCACCGAAAAGGTGCAGGCTTTTATTGATGATGAGCTCTTGCTTGTTGGCGAAGATACTTTTACGGTAGTAGGGCAGGGGCGTTATGTCATCCGCAATATCGCCATGGCTTTCGATCCGGCTCTTAAAAAGGGGAAAGGACAATACTCGAAAACAGTGTAACAATATTGTGCAAAGTGTTTGTCTTTCATCTGTGCAGTAGGCTTCATGTCAATGATATCGGTAAACTGTATTGCCTAAATTGAGACTTTGTGCTCACTTGTTTTTTCAACCATTCTGCTTATCTTGTTGTTTCTTATTGTGATAGAAAAGCATAACTAAATCGCACATTCTTATATGAAGGGGATATTATTGGTTAATATGGGCGGTCCGCAATCGTTAAGTGAGATGCGCCTGTTTCTTAAAAATATGTTTAGCGACAAATATATTTTACCGTTACCATACGGGCTGCGTCAATTTGTAGCTACTATGATTGCCCGTAAGCGGCATCCATCATCTTGGAAGAAGTATCAGCTCATTGGCGGTACACCGATTATTAAGCATACCGAAGCAACGGGTAAGGCCCTGGCAGCCCTCTCCGATCATCCTGTATACACGGCCTATTCCTATACGCCACCTTTTATAGCCGACGTGCTTCAGAAGATGTGCGATGATGGCATTGATGAGGTGGATGTGCTGACCATGTATCCACAGGCGAGCGATACTACTACCACTTCTGTTTTTACCGATGTGAAGAAGGCGGCCAAGCACCTCAATGGCATGAGCATTCGTGAGATATGTGATTATAGCGTTCACCCTACTTTTTTGAAGTATTGGAAAACCTTGGTCGAAGAGCATATTGCCCGCGAAGGCCTTAAGGATCCCTTACTGTTGTTCACAGCCCATGCCATTCCGCTGTATGGGGTGAAGCGAGGAGATAAATATCCCGATACCGTGAAGCACATGGCCAAGCGGCTGGCCGATCTGATGCAGCGTCGTTATGATGTGGCCTTTCAGTCGCGGGTGGGGCCTGTTAAATGGGTAGGGCCTGATACCGATGATCATCTGGAGAAACTGGTGGCTGACGGGGAAAAGAACATTGTACTCATCCCACTCAGCTTTACTACAGAATGTCTGGAGACAGTGTATGATTTGAATATTAAATTAGTAGATATTTATAAGGAAGATAAGCGGGTGAAGCACATCTCCCGGGTAGAGATACCGGTGGCGCACCCCTTGTTTATTGAAACATTAAAACGTGTAGTTGATGAAGGATAAGCATTATCCGGTGGTGATATTGGGTGCCGGTGTTACCGGCCTCACACTGGCCCATTTACTCAATAAGAAGGGGGTTGACTTTAAGGTACTGGAGACTCGTCCACGAGCCGGCGGTGTTATCAATACGCAGTGTGAGAAAGGTTTTGTGTGTGAGTCGGGTCCAAACTCGGGCATTGTGTCGCACCCCGAGGTGGTGGCTTTATTCGACGATTTGGGTGAGGCCATTAAAGTAGAGAAGGGCAACGATCTGGTGAAGGTGCGTTACGTGTTAAAAAAAGGACGGTGGCATGCTCTGCCACAAGGGCCCTTGTCGGCCATTGCCACGCCATTGTTTAGCCTAAAAGATAAGTTTCGCATATTGGCTGAGCCCTTTCGAAAAAAAGGTACGAATCCCGATGAAACACTGGAACAATTGGTGTTACGCCGCATGGGTAAAAGCTTCCTGGATTATGCCATCGACCCGTTTATACTAGGTATCTATGCCGGTGATCCCGCCCGCCTGGTGACCCGCCATGCACTACCTAAGCTTTATAATCTGGAGCAGAAGTATGGCAGTTTTATTGGAGGCTCCATCAAAAAAGCCAAAGAGCCTAAAACGGAGCTTGAAAAAAGAACGGATCGTGCCGTATTTTCCATTGAAGGAGGACTAAGCGGCCTCACCAAGGCTTTGTTGGAAAGTGCCGGTAAAGAGCATTTTTCTTTTGGCGTGGATGGGGTGCGTATTCAACCTTCTGCCGAGGGTTTTTTTGTTGAATATCAGGAGGAAGGTCAGCAATATTCGATTCATGCTGACCGTGTTATCACCACTTTTGGCGCAGTGGGATTGGAGAGTACGCTGCCCTTTATAGCACCTGCCAACATGAAGGCTTTGACAAACCTTAAATACGCACGTGTAGTGGAAGTTTCGCTGGGCTTTGATGCCTGGAACGGGCGACCCCTCGATGGTTTTGGTGGCTTAATTCCACACAAGGAAGGGCGTAATATGTTGGGTGTTTTGTTTATGTCATCGCTTTTCCGTGATAGGGCACCTGACGGCGGTGCACTGTTGACAATTTTTATGGGCGGTGTGCGCAACGAGTCATTTTGCGAGCTGGATGATGCTGCCATTATGAAAGTGCTGGAGCAGGAATTTTCTGAGTTGATGGAACTGCCTACTTTTAAGCCTACACTGGTAAAGATAAAGCGTTATGCACATGCTATCCCACAATATGAAGTGAATTCGGGTGAGCGCTTTGCCGCCATCGATAGGGTGCAAAAAGAGTATCCCGGACTCATCATAGCCGGTAATCTGCGCGATGGCATTGGCATGGCCGACCGCATTAAGCAAGCCACGCATATTGCCAAAGAAATAACCTCATGCGAGAGCTGATATTGATTGTGCATATTGTGGCCAGTGTGATCGCCGCCATTATTACTGGGATAATACTGGTGCGTGCTATTCTGGGATTGTATCGAGGAATGCCGCTAACCAAAGCGGAGGTGAGACTTCCCTTAGTGGCCACCATCCTGCTGTATGGACAGTTTGTTTTAGGTACTATTCTGTTTATTTTATATATGCTTGAATTTGGTAGCGGCCAGGTCAATATGTATCAAGACCAAATGGTGAAGGGACGATTTTGGGCAGTCGAGCATTTTATTCTAATGGTGTTTACCCTGGTGATAAGTCACATTGGATGGCTCTTTGCCAAAAACAATCATACGCCCCGCCTTATTTTTAAGAAGAATTTCCTGTATTTTGGAATTGCCTGTGCCATGATCTTAACCTCTATGCTTATGAACGTGGTGAGGTATGTTTTGTAAAAGATACGGATCGATAGCAGTAACCATTCGATAAAATTATGAAGATACTCGTAGTAGAAGACGAGCCTCAATTGGCACAAAGTATACAGCAGTTTATCAGTTCGCAAGGCCATAGCTGTGAGCTAGCGCCTACACTGAGCGATGCGCTGCATCGGATAGATAACTTATTCGATATTATTGTGTTGGATTTAAACTTGCCGGATGGTAATGGACTGGAGGTGGTGAAAAAGGTGAAGCAGAATAATATGCTGACAGGCATTATCATTCTGTCAGCGCGCAACAGCCTGGAGCATAAAATAGAAGGTCTTGAGCTGGGTGCCGACGATTATCTGACCAAGCCTTTTCAGATGGCAGAGCTCAACGCTCGTCTAAAGTCGCTGGTGCGCCGCGTCCATTTCAATGGGGAAGAGAACATTGTGTTTAATGAGTTGGAGATAAGTCCTGGTCAACTCCTGGTGAAAGTAAAAGGGCGGGTTATTGACCTAACCAAGAAGGAGTATGATCTGCTGGTGTATTTCATTGCCAATAAAAACCGTGTGCTTACGAAAACGGGTATTGGTGAGCACATGTCCAAAGATTTTATGGATTATGGCTTTACCGATGATCTGATCTATTCGCATATTAAAAATCTGCGTAAGAAATTAATTAAAAGCGGGTGTGCCGATTATATTAAGAATGTATATGGTGTAGGTTATAAGTTTACCGACGCGCCTTAACACTACAAAACCATAAGCTGCCACATTATGAAACTACTAACCAAAACGGGTCTTAACTTTATTTCTGCCAGCATATTTTTCTTTTTCATAGGTAGCCTGGGGGGGTATTATTTTATTCGTTATGCGGTTAATAAGATGTTTAACAACGAGTTGCTGGAGGCACAGCAGATGGTTGAGGCCAATGGTGGGGCGGGCTTAAGTTATGCCGATGTGCACGTGGATACCTTGAACTTGAGGCTTGATACAAAGCAATATGCCTTCACCGACACAGTGATGCAATATGGGGCGGATAGTAATTATGAGTTTTACCGTATGTTGCGTTATCGCAGGCCCATCAATAATGGGCAAACAGTCCAATATACGGTCATTCGATCGACGGCTCCTTCCGATCTTATGGTGATGAAGTTCACCCTTATGCTGGCCGTTTTTCCTGTAATCTTCTTTTTGATTCTCTATTTAGTCAATAGGGCCTCCATCAAATATTCACTTAGCGTATTTTACGATACCATAAGCAAGCTGCGAAGTTTTGATGTGAATAAAGATAATCGACTGGATTTAATGACTTCTGATATAGATGAGTTTGAGCAGCTTAATGAGGTGTTTAATGCCATGGAGCGAAAGATAAAGGAAGATTATGAACGCCTGAAAGAATACACCGAGAATACCTCGCACGAGTTGCAAACACCGCTGGCTATTATCAATGCCCGGCTCGATGAACTGATACAGGCCGATAACCTGCATGAGGAGCAGGTGAAGAACCTGGCCGGACTTATTGAAACCACCAATCGCCTATCCAAAATTAATCAGGCGCTTATCTTTCTGGCAAAACTTGATAATCGGGTGTTTTCCGAGGCCGAAGAGCTTGATTTTATTGCATTGGTTCAAAAGGAGCTAAATAACCTGGATGTCCTCATTGCCGACAAGCAGCTCGCAGTAAAGGTTGAATCAAAGGGGGGGCTGCAAGTTACGATGAATACTTCGCTGGCACACACCTTGATTCAGAATCTGTTGAAGAATGCCATTCGTCATAATGTGCAAGGAGGATATATCCACATCGTTATTGAGGAGTATCAGTTGCGCATCAGCAATAGCGGAGTGACGCTGAAGCATGCACCCGAGAAGATGTTTAGCCGCTTTCGAAAGAGTAGCCAACACCCACAATCACTGGGTATCGGCCTTTCCATCGTTAAGCGTATCTGCGATATATCGGACATTGCCATCAGTTACAAGCATAAGGACAATGAACATATCATTCAGCTCTTGTTTAATAAGTAGATAGCGCTTTTCGCAGTCCTTCGAAGCGATTTTCATAATCCTCAATGGATATCTTAATGATCTCCTTGGCCTCGTCGGCATTGTATACATGGGTTATCTCCGAGTCGTTGCTTAATCCTGGCATGTCTTTGTAGGTGAGGAAATAGTGCTTAAGTCGTGTGATCACCATCTCGGGCAGTTCATTAATATCTGTATATTTACCATACACCACATCATTTTTCAGCACCGAAATAATTTTATCATCAGCGGCGTTGCCATCCAGCATGCGGAAACCACCAATGGGTATTGCCTGTGCCAGCACATCGCCGTGCGGAATATCTTTCTCGGTGAGCACCAGGATATCCAGCGGGTCGCCATCTCCTATTATTTCCTCTTTGCCTGCTTTCTCGGCGCAGTATTTTCCAACCAGTTTACCGCAGTAGGTTTGGGGGATAAAGCCATAGGGTGCCGGTACCACATTGGAGTATTTCTGTGGGCGGTCGATGCGTAGATAGCCACTCACCTTATCCACTTCGTATTTAATGGTGTCGGTGGGTACCACCTCAATAAAACAGGTTAGAATATCGGGTGCTTCGTCACCAATATCAACGCCATGCCAGGGGTGCGACTTATAGCGTAAGCCCATTAAGCGTCCTATTGGATCCATTAAGCTGTTTGATGTCATGTGCTTTTGTATTAAGTAGTTTTCAATATGTTTTTTTAAACAGCTGGGTGATAGTATTGTTTACCAATCAGCTTTTTTTGCGAAATAATAAAAAACCGAGCAGAAAAATGGGTTCTCCGACAGAATATTTTGTTTATGACGACCTGTTATTAAGCACCCCAATTGGATCGGTCGAGGCTCCGGTACTGTACTGCCTCTGCTACATGATGGCTTTGTACTGTTTCGCTAGCTTCCAGGTCGGCAATGGTGCGGGCCACTTTCAGAATTCGGTCGTAGGCTCTTGCCGATAGATCCAGCTTTTCCATAGCTGTTTTTAAGATGTTCATTCCGGCCTCGTCGGGTGTGGCATAGTTGGCCAGCAGGCGGCTACTCATCTGGGCATTGCAATGAGTGTTTTCCTGTGTGTCGAAGCGTTCATTTTGTATCTTACGGGCTTTTATTACCCGTTCACGCACGGCTATACTGCTCTCTGAGGGAGGCGCTTCGGCCAGCTTATTAAAAGGAACGGGTACCACCTCAATGTGCAGATCAATACGGTCGAGAAGAGGACCCGATATCTTACTCAGGTATTTTTGCACAACGCCGGGGCTGCATACACATTTTTTATCCGGGTGGTTAAAATAGCCGCAAGGACATGGATTCATGGAGCTCACCAGCATGAAGCTGGCTGGGTAGTCAATGCTGAAGCGTGCGCGGGCAATACTGATCCGTCTATCTTCCAGCGGTTGCCGCATTACTTCCAGCACTGTGCGTTTAAACTCGGGTAGTTCATCGAGAAACAAAACGCCGTTGTGTGCCAACGAAATTTCGCCAGGTTGAGGAAAGGAGCCGCCACCCACCAAGGCTACATCACTAATGGTGTGGTGCGGACTGCGGAAAGGGCGTTGGGTGATCAGCGCCGTATTATTTCCTGTTTTACCGGCTACCGAATGAATTTTCGTCGTCTCCAGTGCTTCGTCCAGCGTAAGGGGTGGTAGTATGCTTGCCAGCCGCTTGGCCAGCATTGACTTACCGGCACCCGGAGGGCCTATCATAATCAGGTTATGACCACCGGCAGCCGCTATCTCCAGCGATCGCTTCACGCTCTCCTGCCCTTTCACATCGGAGAAATCAAAATCTACCGCTTCGGTGCCTTTTTCAAACTCTTCCTCTGTGTTGACGGCTACCGGATCTGCTACATCGTCATTCTCCAGGAAATGAATCACTTCGCGTATATTTTTAAAGCCATAGATGGCGATGTCGTTCACCACCGCTGCCTCGCGTGCATTCTCAAGGGGTAAGAGGCAGCCTTTAAAACCTTCTTCTTTGGCGCGCAACGCCATGGGTAAAACTCCTTTGATAGCTTGCAAACTGCCATCGAGCGATAACTCACCCATAATCAGGTAGTCACCAAGTTTGTGTGAGCTTATCTGCGATGAGGCCGCCAGCACGCCTATGGCCAAGGGTAAATCATAGGCCGCACCCTCTTTGCGGATGTCGGCGGGTGCCATATTGATAACGATTTTGTGGCCGGGCCATTTATAACCACATACTTTTATGGCTGAGTCAATGCGTTGCTGACTTTCTTTCACTGCATTATCGGGCAGTCCAACCAAAAAGAAACGGATGCCTTTGGAGATGTTTACCTCCATTGTGATGGTGTAGGCATCAATGCCACTAACGGCAGAACCAAAGGTTTTTACGAGCATGCTAATTTATTTTATACGGAAGTTAAGTAAAAAATAATTAGCAGGATAGTATAGCTACGCTAAGTTTTTGTGCTAAGGATGATTGGCAGCCTTTATAATTTCAGCGAGTAACCGCTGCCACAATAGGTAACGGTGCCACTTTGTGTGTTTTCAAACAGTTCAAAGGCCTTATCGCCGGTGCAGTGGTTCAACGCCCATTGTTCTACCTTAAAATCAGTGATGCCTTGCAGCACATGTTTGATGCTGTCAGTGTTTTGACCTTTGAGGTGAAGGCCGCCGGCTACACATCGAAATTTGTGGCAGTTGAGACGCTTACTAACGGTGCTAAGTATATTGACAATGCCGTTGTGGGCGCATCCACACAGCACGATTGTTTCATCTGACTGCTGTGCCACAAGGATAATCTCATCTTCAAAATCATCGGGCACGTAGTCTGAATCTTTCTTAACCACTAGGCGTTGATTACTGACTTCGTGGCCGTCTACAGCTTCAATATTCGTTAGGAGACGAATGCCCGGTGCAAGTTGGGTATCTTCATTAATAAGCTGCAAACGATCTTTGAACGTATCCATCTCTTTGCGCCAGGGAATGCCATTTTCCTTAATCATGACTTCCGACCGGGAAAAACGTTCTTTAAAAGCAGACCGATGAATGAGTACTCTGGCCTTCTTATTGATACGCAAGAAATGCGGGAGACCGCCGGTGTGGTCGTAATGACCATGGCTGAGCACTACCGTATCCACCTTTGTCAGATCAACACCCATTTTTTGGGCGTTGCTGATGAATTTATCAGATTGCCCTACATCAAACAGAATGATATGTTCGTCGGTTTCCAGGAGGAAGGAAAGGCCGTGCTCACATTTTAGCTGTTTTTTACTTTGCTTATTATCAATGAGTGTGCGCAGTTTCATAGGACAGTAATAATTTTCTGTGCAAAAAATTACGCGTGGTATTTTGATTTTGCGTGATGTTTTTTGCTTTGTGTAAAAGTAGTAAGTAGTTTTCAAACGAGGGTTGATCGTGGCTGTTTTATGCTTAAAAACTCACAAAGGATTAGCTATCTTTAGGCCTTCAAATTATACGGATGAGTAACAAAGCCCTTTTTGCCGATATTATTTTGCCGGTGCCTTTACCGCGCCTGTTCACCTATGCCGTGCCTGCAGAGCTAAGGTCGTTTGTGGTGCCTGGTATGCGTGTAGCCATTCCTTTTGGAAAGAAAAAAGTGTATTCGGGCATTGTGTTTTCCCTGCACTATAATAAGCCCGACGAATATGCTACTAAAGATATCATTTCTGTGCTTGATGAAGCGCCCGTAGTAAATTCCTATCAGCTGAAATTCTGGAGCTGGATTGCCGAATATTATCAGTGTACGCTGGGCGAGGTGTATAAGGCGGCATTACCATCAGGGTTGAAGATGGAGAGTGAGACCCGTATTATTTATAATGCTGACTTTGTTGCCGATGCCCCATTGGATGAGCGAGCCGGCATGGTGCTCGATATTATTGCCGCTAAAAAGGTTTGTTCCATCAATGATCTGAATCAGTTGAGTGGCCTTAAAAATAGCCTGCCAGTGATCAAACGACTCCTTGAGTGTAATGCCGTGTTTGTGAATGAGCGACTGAAGGAGAGTTACAAGGCCAAAACAGAGAAGGTTATTGCTTTGCACCCTTCCTGTCACTCCGAAGCTGCCTTGCAGGATGTGTTTGATCAGTTGAGCCGGGCACCTAAGCAGCAGGAACTTTTGATGACGCTGCTGTCGATGCTGGGCGGATTAACGGCTGCCATCACCCATAAAACTGTGGGCAAGGCCGAGTTGCTCAAAAAAGCCAATGCCAGTGCGGCAGCCTTGAAAGAGTTATGCAGCAAAAATATTTTGCAGGAGCAGGAGAAGAACGTGGACCGGCTGGATTTGCAGGAAACTAAAGTGCATACGGTAAATGCACTCAGTGAGGTGCAGCAAACGGCGTATGCAGCCATAAAGAGTGCCTTTGAAACGCATGATGTAACGCTGCTGCATGGTGTTACCTCAGGGGGTAAAACCGAAATTTATATTCATTTGATAGAGGAGCAGTTGAGGCAGGGAAGGCAGGTGTTGTATCTTTTGCCGGAGATAGCTTTGACAACCCAGATTACGGCTCGTTTGCAGAAGCATTTTGGCAATAAGATGGGCATTTACCACAGTAAGTTTGCCGATGCCGAGCGTGTTGAGGTATGGCATAACTTGTTGCAGAAAAAGAACTATCAGCTTATTGTGGGCGTTCGTTCGTCGGTGTTTCTGCCCTTCGATAAACTGGGCTTGGTCATTGTAGATGAAGAGCATGAGAATACTTATAAACAGTTTGACCCGGCGCCTCGCTACCATGCCCGTGATGCCGCCATAGTGCTGGCTAAGTTATTTGGAGCCAAAGTATTGCTTGGTACTGCTACCCCGGCCATAGAAACGTATTACAATGCCCGTGAGGGGAAGTATGCCCTGGTGGAACTATTGCAGCGCTACGAGGGGATTCAGATGCCCGAGATTGTGGCGGTTGATGTGCGTGAAGCACGTCGTAAGAAACAGATGAACTCGCACTTTACGCCCTTACTGCTGGAAAAAATAGATGAGGCACTGCAGAATAGTGAGCAGGTAATCTTATTTCAGAACCGGCGGGGCTTTAGTCCATTTATTGAGTGCGGACAGTGTGCCTTTGTGGTGAAATGTACCAACTGCGATGTGTCCATGACCTATCATAAGCATCTGAACCAACTGGTGTGTCACTATTGTAACCACAGCATGCCACTGCCAACAGTGTGTCCGGCCTGTCATAGTCCTGCCATTGAAACACGGGGCTTCGGCACCGAGAAGATAGAAGAGGAGATGCGTATTCTCTATCCCAACTATAAGGTGGCCCGTATGGATCTGGATACTACGCGAAGCAAATCGGGTTATGACAAGATGATTGGTAAGTTTGAGCGGGGTGAGATACATATCCTTATTGGTACGCAGATGATATCCAAGGGGCTGGATTTTGATAATGTACGTGTGGTGGGTATTCTTAATGCCGATAATATGCTTAACTATCCCGATTTCAGGGCTTTTGAGCGCAGTTATCAGCTGATGACACAGGTGAGTGGTCGTGCGGGACGAAAAAATAAGCGGGGACTCGTGATCTTACAAACCTCCAATCCGCAGCACCCTGTCATTATGGATGTCATCAACCATAACTTTCAGAACCTTTATGCTACGCAGCTCGAGGAGCGGCAGCTATTTAAGTATCCGCCCTTCTTTCGTTTGATTAACATTACGATTAAGCACAAGAGTGAAGGAGTGACCAATAAAGCAGCTGTGGTGCTGGCTAATCAGCTGCGAGTGGTTTTCGGCAGTCGTGTGCTGGGACCTCAGGCACCGGTAGTGAATCGTATTCAGAATCTGTATATCAAAAAGATATTGATGAAGCTGGAGAAGAGCGCCTCACCGGCTAAGGTTAAGTCTTTAATGCGGGAGGTGATTTTTAGCTTACAGGCGCAGCAGGCCTTTCGTTACGTCGTGTTTCAAATAGACGTGGATCCGGCCTAGTGTTATCAATTATTAGCGTTGTGCATCAGGTGTTTAGTTCATTGTTGGATGAGCGATACTAAGCAAGCTGCCAATAGAATCTTGATACTTAAATCTCGATCCTTTGTACTTTTCTGTCTTAGGTTATTCTTATTCGCCTTTTGTCAGCACGGCTGCTTCGATGTATTGGATGAGCACATGAATAATCTTGATGTGAATTTCCTGTATACGGTCGGAATAGCCATTGTGGGGTGCGCGCAGTTCTACGTTGGCTAGGTCGGCCATTGAACCGCCCGATTTGCCGGTTAGTGCAACTACATTAATGCCTTTTTTCTTTGCCTCCCGGGCGGCGTTCAGTACATTGGGTGAGTTGCCACTTGTGCTAATGGCCAGCAGCACATCACCGCTGTTGCCCATTGCCTCCACGTAGCGCGAGAAAATATAATCGAAACCATAGTCATTACCCACACAAGTGATATGGGTGGGGTCGGAGATGGCTACCGCTGCCAAACCCCTGCGGTTATTGCGGAAGCGGCCGGTTAGCTCCTCGGCAAAGTGCATGGCATCGCTCATGGAGCCCCCGTTACCACAGGCAATGACTTTGCCTCCCTGTGCGATGGCTTCCGCCATTAGTTTGCCAGCAGCAAGCATCTTGTCCCAGTTACTGTCATCGCTCATAAAACGCTCCAGCACAGCTTGTGCCTCACTAAATTCCCGGATGATATCTTCTCGTGTCATGTTCCTTGTTTACACCGTAAAAGTACAATGGCTTTTCTAAACTTAAAATTTTTTTTCAAGCAAAGGTTTTTATCTTTGAATGTAGAAGCATATCGCTATGGATTCCTTAAAAACAAATTTATATCGCATCATCTTTGGTTCTAATACCAAGGCGGGTAAAAACTTCGATCTCTTCCTCATACTATTGATTGTATTCAGTATTGTGATCGTTATGATTGAGAGCGACACCAAGGTGTTGCCCAACTATACCGGGTGGCTGATTCTGGCTGAGTGGGTAGTCACTTTTTTATTTACGGTAGAGTACGTGTTGCGCATATGGATTGTTAAGAAGCCTCGTCGTTACATCTTTTCATTTTTTGGCATTATTGATTTACTGGCTATCCTGCCCACTTACCTGGGCTTGTTTTTTGGGGGTACACAAATGCTTATCGTAGTGCGCGCCCTGCGTCTGATACGCATTTTCAGAGTGCTTAAGCTCACGCGTTACGTGAAGGAGGCCAGTGCCCTATGGTCGGCCCTTGTAACTGCGCGCAGTAAAATTGGAGTCTTTCTGTTTGTGGTGCTAATTCTAGTAACCATACTGGGTACTGTGATGTACATTATTGAGAATGAGCATAACCCTGGTTTTAAAAGTATTCCGCAGAGTATTTACTGGGCCATTGTAACGCTCACCACAGTAGGTTATGGCGATATAGCCCCCGAGTTGCCCTTGGGTAAGTTTGTGGCTGGCTGCATAATGATTATAGGTTATGCCATTATTGCTGTTCCCACCGGTTTGGTGACCGGAGAGCTGGTTAAGGAAAGTCTGCGGCCCAGCAGTAGGCGCGCCTGTTCGACCTGTCATAAAGAAGGGCACGATCATGAGGCTGCTTACTGTAAATACTGTGGTAATCCACTGGGGGAATAGTTATCATGTTTTTCTCCACAGTCTTTGTTAGTAAATAGTATTGTCCATCAGGCTAGCTATTTAATGTTAGTTTTTGATGCCTATATTCCTCCGCTGCTTAATATTTAGCGATTACTTGTTATCTTTGCATAGGTACGGATGCAAACCTGTTATTGCATAACCATCAGGCAATGGATGCCAGATAGCTTATAGTTATCATTGATATCTGATCCTGATATTAAAAACAAGCAAGATGAAGTTTACATTTTCAAAAGTTGCGCGTCATCGTGTCTTTCAACACGATCCAATTTATTACGATGAGCAGAAGGAAAAGCGGGAGGAGCGAGAGCGTCGTATTAAAGAGGAGTTGGGATTACTCACCGATGAAGACAAGGAGGGCTACGCCGATCGTATACGGGGAGGAATGCGTCGCCGCATGAAATCGCACTACGAAGTAAACCGTAGCGAGAAACGCCGCTCAAATCTACGCTTGGTAATCATCCTTATCCTGCTTATGATCCTCGGTATGTATCTTATTCAGGAAGGAATGATTTGGATGGAATCCTTTTTTGCCGAATAAGAATTGTACCCTATACTAAATCAAGCCCTACCTGCTAAATTCAATAAATCAAAAAAAAGAAGATACATAACAGATGTCAAATATAATACAGTTATTGCCGGATTCGGTGGCTAACCAGATTGCTGCCGGTGAGGTGATACAGCGGCCTGCCTCGGTTGTGAAAGAGTTGATGGAGAACGCGATTGATGCAGGAGCAACCAATATTCAAGTGATTACCAAAGATGCCGGCAAAAGCCTGATTCAGATCATTGATAACGGCTATGGTATGAGCGAAACGGATGCCCGCATGGCTTTTGAACGCCATGCTACCTCAAAAATACGGGAAGCCAATGATTTATTTGCCCTGCGTACCATGGGTTTTCGGGGTGAGGCACTGGCCTCTATTGCAGCTGTTGCGCAGGTGGAACTTAAGACACGACGTGCCGACGAGGATTTGGGTGTACAAATCAATATTGCCGGTTCGCAGCTGGAGTCTCAGGAGCCCGTTCAGTGTTCTGTTGGCAGTCAGTTTTGTATCAAAAATCTGTTTTATAACGTTCCGGCGCGACGTCGTTTTCTGAAAAAGACCTCTACCGAGCTACGCCATATCATCAATGAGTTTCAGCGTGTGGCACTGGCTCATCCACAAGTAGCGCTTACCCTGGTGCATAATGAGGTGCCCATGTTCAGCCTACCCGCCGGTAACATTAAGCAGCGTGTGGTTAATATGAATGGTAAGCAGATGGGCAGCAACCTCATCCCCATAGATACGGATGCTGTGATGGTGAAAATCACCGGTTTTATTGGAAAACCCGAGTCGGCTAAGAAAACCATGGGCGATCAGTTTTTCTTTGTGAACAACCGTTTTATGAAGCATCCATACCTGCACCGTGCCGTGATGGATGCTTATAGTAATATTCTGCAGCCTGACACCATACCAGCCTATTTCATTTTTCTGGAGGTGGATCCGCAGATTGTAGATGTGAATATTCACCCTACTAAAACAGAGGTTAAATTTGAGGATGAGCGTGCCATCTGGCAAATTCTCAGTGCCGCCATTCGTGAGAGTTTGGGTAAATACAACCTGATGCCTTCCATTGACTTTGATACAACCGATCAGATCCATATTCCTGTATCGGGCGGAAAGGATGCACTTGTGGAGCCCAGTGTGGAAGTCAATCCTTTTTACAACCCTTTTGAGGAGGAGCAGCGACAAACGGCATCTTCATTTAATACGGGAGGGGGCACGGCTACGTTTCGCTCTAAGGCTTCGGCCGGCGATTGGGAGAAGCTATATGATGACAAGGACAATAACGCTTTGCCCGACTTTTCGGCATTGGCCAATGCCGAAATGGGAAATCAGTCAGCCGCCATTGAGACGCCTGAGCAGCCCCCGGTACAGCAAACTTTCATGTCATCTTCGCAAAATGAGGCTGCGGTGAGTAGCAGTCGTTTCTTTCAGTTGAAGAACAAATACATATTAACATCGGTTAAGTCTGGCCTGATGATGATTGATCAGAAACGAGCGCATGAACGCATCGTTTTTGAAGGCTTCATACGCACCTTGCAAAGTGGTGCTTCTCTGTCGCAGAAAAGTCTCTTTCCCGAGGAGCTTAATTTTGGACCGCAGGAGATGGCCATGGTCGATGAATTATTGCCCGACCTTATGACGCTGGGGCTGGAGTTGCAAAAGTCCGGTGAGGGACAATTTCAGGTACTGTCAACACCTGCCGGCCTGGATAATGTGTCGGCAGCGCAGTTGATCGATGGTATACTTACAGATTTTAGAGACGGCGAGGTGGATCTGCAAAAGGAAGTAACCGAGCAAATTGCCACCTCTATGGCGCGACGTGCTGCCGTGCCCTATGGCAAGGCTTTAACAGTTGTGGAAATGAGCGAATTGTTTGATCAGCTCTTTGCCTGCATGGTGCCCAATTTTTCACCGTCGGGTAAGCCTATTATTTCCATTATGGACATGGAGGAGATGCATAAACGCTTTAGCTAAGGTGTCAATATGACAGATTGTTGATGGTGAGCTTAACAAAGATTGCCGCTTTTGCGTTTATTTAGTGTGTGAAAACGAATTGGCACTGATCTTGTCCTGATCAGTGTCTTAATTTTAAAATTGAGCCGATGAACTATCGACCATCACCGTTGGCAGGATTGCCGCCGGTAACAAAAAACTTATTGATTATAAACGGACTGTTTTTACTGGCCACCTGGGTGGTGAAAACTACTTTTGGTCTGGATCTGACACGCTTTCTGGGCTTATATTTTCCCTTGTCTGAAAATTTTAATCCCGCACAGTTCGGTACTTACATGTTTATGCATGCTGATTTCATGCATTTGTTTTTTAATATGTTTGCCTTATTTATGTTCGGCCGCGTATTGGAAACCTATTGGGGCCCCAAGAAATTTATTGTTTATTACATAATTACGGGAGTTGGAGCTGCTGTTCTTCAGCTGGCATTTAAGTATATCGATTACCACAATGCGATCTCCGTCCTTAATGAACAGGAGATTGCCATCGTGTATGAACAGGGAGCGCAGGCTTTGCGTGAGTTCAAGAACTTCACCAATCCCGATATGGCTCATTTCAATTTGGTGCTGAATATTCCCATGGTGGGAGCATCGGGTGCTGTTTTCGGTATTTTGCTGGCCTTTGGTATGTTGTTTCCCAATACCGAGCTAATGCTTTTATTTCCGCCCATCCCCATCAAAGCGAAATATTTTGTGATGCTATATGGAGTGGCTGAGTTGTTTATGGGAGTAGCTAACTTCTCGATGGATAATGTGGCGCACTGGGCTCACCTGGGCGGTATGGTATTTGGTTTCATCCTGATAAAGTATTGGGATAAAAAGGGGATTTAGCAGATGAGATGGATGGGGTTTCTGTGTGAGATGTGATTATTTTAATGTAAATTGCTTATGCCTATTGGCTGGAAGCTATCAGCTCAATAATATGGGAATACTGGATGAAATAAAATTATCGTACCGACAGGGTGGTGCTCTTACTAAGTTGATTTACATCAATATAGGTGTTTTTATTGCCATCCGTCTGTTACAGGTTTTCTTCAGCTTTTCGAGTGGTTCGGGGAGTCTTATGGATTATCCGCTGCTAAACTGGATAGCCGCCCCGGCCGATCTGGGCAGTCTGCTATTGAAACCCTGGACGGTACTGACGTATATGTTTGTGCATTACGATTTTTTGCACATTCTTTTTAACATGCTTTATCTCTATTGGTTTGGCCGCATTTTTCTTGAGTTTTTAAATCCTCGCCAGCTGCTGGGTGTCTATTTTCTTGGCGGCCTAAGCGGAGTGTTGTTTTATATTGTTAGCTATAATCTTATTCCCATCTTTCAGGGTGAAGTGCCTTATGCCTTATTAATGGGTGCATCCGGTTCGGTGATGGCCATCCTGTTTGCTATTGCCCGCTATGCCCCCGAACACAAGATTTACCTTTTATTTTTTGGTGGCGTACGCCTGAAATACATTGCCCTGGCGGCCTTGCTGCTTGATTTGATAAGCATGCCGCAACTACAAAATACAGGTGGCATTATCACGCACTTGGGAGGAGCCGCTTTTGGCTACTTCTATGGCGGCAGTATTTCTGCCGGACGCGATGTAACCATTGGATTTAATCGGGTAATGGATCGTTTGGCCGGTTTGTTTAAGTCACGTTCTAAAATGACGGTCACCCATCGTCGGCCCATGACCGATATGGAGTTTAATGCCCGTAAGGCCACCAAGCAGAAGGAGGTAGATCGGATTCTGGAAAAAATAAAAGCCAGTGGCTACGATAGTCTCAGCAAAGAGGAGAAGAGAATTTTATTTGACGCCAGTAAATAGGTAAGCTTGATACGAAGATTCTTTAAATCAATAGTAACTATTATTAGTCTGATAGCAACGGGGCTGTTGCTCCTGTCGGTGCTGACAGCCTATATAAGTCCTGCCCATATTTCGGTGATGGCTCTTATGGGCTATGTTTTTCCGCCGCTGTGGGTCATCAATTTTTTGCTTTTTGCATTCTGGTTAATCAAACGGCGCTGGCAGTTTTTCATTCCGTTATTGGCCATAATCATTACCTGGGGGCATTGGCAGCATACTTTTCAATGGAAAGGGCAGCACAAAGCCATAGAAGAGATGAGTCAGCCTTTAAAGGTGATGACTTTCAATGTGCGCATGCTGGATTATTATGAGTGGAAGGGGGAAAATACCAATGAGAAGATTTTCGATTTGATACGTGAAGAGAATCCTGATATACTTTGTTTCCAGGAGTTTTTTACTACAACCCAAAGTCGCGACTATCGTGAGCATTACATTCTGCGCCGCCTTAGTCAATTTCATCACCGGCATATTGAATACCGGTCAGGCCACAACAATAAGCGTAACTATGGGCTCGTAACCTTTAGCAAGTATCCCATTGTGGAACGGCATAGCCTGAAGTTTCAGGACTCCAATAATTTTAGCATCTACACCGATGTGGAAGTGAATCAACAGCGTATCCGTATTTTTAACAATCATTTGGAATCCATTAAGTTCAGCCGACAGCAGTTGAATTTTCTGGATAGTTTGAATTTTCAGAACAAGGAAGAGCGTAACGAAAAGATCAAAGCCATTGGGAGCAAACTGAGCACAGCCTTTGATCAGCGGGCCCGGCAGGCGGAAAAGATTGGTCGATACATTGCTAACTCCCCTTATCCTGCGATTGTTTGCGGTGATTTTAATGATACGCCGGTTTCTTATGTCTATCGGATTATGCGAAGTACTTTAAAGGATGCATTTGTAGAATCGGGCCGGGGCGTAGGTGGTACTTATAACGGTCCCTTGCCTTCGTTTCGAATCGATTTTATATTTCACGACAAAGCATTCAAGTCCTATAATTTCAGACGTCTGAAACTTGATTTGTCTGACCATTACCCAATCCTCACTACCATTGATCTGGGGGCAGCAGCTTCGTGATTTGGAAATGGTGGATGACCGGGAAGGCAGTTAAATATCATTTTTTAAAGGATATTCAGCCTCCGTGTGGTTGATGCGTTTATTTTCCCTATTTTTATGCTCATTTTTAACATGATGTAGTGTTAATGACTTGATTGTATGGGGATTATTACTCTGACTTATTGAGTGATTCCAGGCATGGAAGAAAGCGGACAATCATTAGTATAACATAGAATAGCACGTAAGTTAATACGTGCTTATATTATAAAAATAAAAGCGATGAAGCAGTATTTAGATTTACTGGAACGGGTTTTAGAGGAAGGAACAAAGAAGGAGGATCGCACGGGAACAGGAACTATCAGCGTTTTTGGTCATCAGATGCGCTTCGATTTGAGTGAGGGTTTTCCCTTGTTAACCACTAAGAAACTGCATTTGAAATCCATTATTCATGAGTTGCTTTGGTTTTTAAAGGGTAGCACCAATGTGAAGTATTTGCAGGATAATGGCGTACGCATTTGGAATGAATGGGCCAAAGACGATGGTGAGCTGGGACCAATCTATGGATATCAGTGGCGTTCGTGGCCCGACTATCAGGGAGGACACATCGACCAGATTAAGCAGGTGATTGATGATATTAAACAAAACCCCGATTCGCGCCGTCATATTGTGAGTGCCTGGAACGTGGGCGCCATCGATGAAATGCAGTTACCGCCTTGCCACATCCTGTTTCAGTTTTATGTGGCCGATGGCAAGCTTAGCTGTCAACTGTATCAGCGCAGTGCCGATATTTTTCTGGGTGTGCCTTTTAACATTGCCTCCTATGCTATTCTGACCCTTATGATGGCGCAGGTATGTGGTCTGAAGCCCGGTACTTTTGTTCACACACTCGGTGATGCACATATTTATCTTAATCATATTGAGCAGGTGAAACTTCAACTGACACGCTCACCCAAGGCATTGCCTCAATTCAAATTAAATCCTGCGCGAAAGGATATCGATGATTTTGTTTATGAAGACTTTGAGCTGATTAACTATGAGGCGCATCCACATATCAAAGGAGCCATCTCTGTGTAAAGTTACTTTAGGTTGGTGCATTATCTGTTCACTATTAATAATTAAAGAAAAACCATGACCCTATCAATGATTGTGGCCATTGACAAGAATAATGGCATTGGAAAAGGTGATGATCAGTTGGCTTATATATCTGCTGATCTGAAGCGTTTTAAGGCGCTGACGACCGGTAACACTATAGTAATGGGGCGCAAAACCTATGAGGCCTTGCCTAAAGGAGCCTTGCCCAACAGGCGTAATATCGTAATAACACGGCAGGACAATTATCGGGCACCCGGTGCCGTGGTGGTGAATACCCCTGAGGCGGCTCTTGGCCTTTGTGAAAAAGATGAGAAGGTGTTTGTGATTGGAGGTGGTGAGATATACCGCGCCTTGCTGCCACAAACCAAAGCTTTGTTTTTGACCCTCATTGATCATGCTTTTGCCGAGGCAAGTGTATTTTTTCCGACAATAGCGGCAGATGAATGGACAGTAGTAGCTGAAGATGGGCCGTTTACTGATGAAAAGACCAAGTTGCATTATCGCTATCAGAACCTGGAACGTAAGGGTTAAGACCCTGTATAAAAGGTGATGAGCCTATACGTCCATGGGTTTTATGGCGGCATGTCGTCGTTGTAAGGTCTTTTGCCAGTATTCATGCAAATCCATCTTATCGCTTCTTGAGCTGCCCTCGGTTTGTACCAGTTGACTGCGATTGGCCACCACTACAGAACTGATATACCGCCCTGTGCCATTGAACACCATGTAGGCAATGTTTAGCTCATTGATCTCATGCAGCCTCAAGGGGTTGCGTCGGCAGTGTACAATAAGGCGCAGTGTGGTTTTTTGCAGTGCGCTTGCTATTTGCCTGAGCTGCATCCTCTCCACCGGATCGTTTACATCGCACGAAATAAGAATATGCGAGTAAAGATTCAGTTGATGATACTGATGGATAAGTCCCTGTAGGGCATCATCTGCCGTGGGTAAAGATACAATGTTGCTGCTTACTTCATAGCTTTCACATAATTTATGCAAGTGCAAATCATCGTAATTATTGGCAATAATCAGCAGCTCTTTGTCCAATGGCACCACGGAGGATAATACAGTTTCAAGGGCAAACTCACGGGTTCTTTTAAAGCTGATGGTTTCATAACCGGTAAGGTAGAAGTCATCCGGATGGATAGGATTTTGCGTCATCAAGGCAATTAATTCGTGATTCACCACATCATCGAGCTCAATTTTATCAGAAAAAGAGGAAAGGCTTGAGTTAAGTATTTGCATAGCTTTTTTCGTCAAAAGTTAATATATGGCAAAGATACTCAGCACTGTGTCTACCCCGTTATGGCGACCTTAGCTTATCGTTAATCTTTCGTTAATACGACAAACTAAATGAGCTGCATACGTAGTAGAACACACCTTTTTTCCAAATATTTTAAATAGGCTCTATCCCTTAGATGTAGCCCCGTGCTTTCAGCGCCAGATACTTATTGAGCGTTTCCACTGTTAAGTCCTTTGGTGGTGTCAGCACTGCATGTATGCCATAGCGCTCAAATTCCAGTATAATCCGCTTTTTATCGTAGGCAACTTTTTCGGCAATGGTTTTAATATAGATGCCTTCAATATCCATTGCCCGTTCATTGGTCAGTTTTGTTAATTCCGTATTTTCAAAAAATACAACTACCAACAGGTGATCACGTGCCATCTTTTTTAGGGTGGGTAGCTGACGGCGTGCGGCACTGAGGCTCTCGTAATTGGAGAATAGCACCAATAAGCTACGCTGGTGCAGTTGTCGGCGCACAGCGCTGTATAAGGCATCCATGCTTTGCTCCTCAAATTGTGTGCGCTGCTTATACAAGGCTTCCATTATCAACTGCAGCTGCTTGCTGTTTCGCTGGGGGTTAATTATGCTTCTTACCTTATTATTGAAGGTAATCAGGCCGGCTTTATCGTGTTTGAGCATGGCTATTTTAGACAATACCAGTGAAGCATTAATGGCATAATCCAGTAACGTCATGCCTTCAAAAGGCATTTGCATGGTGCGTCCCATGTTAATCAGGGAAATTACCTGCTGCGACTTTTCATCCTGATATTGATTAACCATCAAGTGACTCTTTCGTGCTGTCGCCTTCCAGTTAATGGTGCGGTAGTCATCTCCCTTGGTGTATTCGCGTATCTGGTCAAACTCCATCTGATGCCCCAGGCGTCTTACCTTCTTAATGCCCATTTCTGTCAGGCGGTTAGAGATGGCCATCATCTCAAACTGACGCATCTCCTGAAAAGCAGGATACACCTTTACCATTGTGTTACGCCCGTATCGCAATCGTCGTTCAAGTAGTTGCAGGGGTGATTTGATGAATACATTGAGGTGGCCGAACCAGTATCCTCCTCGCTCGCGTGGGCGTACTGTGTAGCTAACCCTGGCTGTTTCGCCCCTCCTTAGGCTCCTCTTTATGCTAAAGTCACGTTTTTGAAACTGCACCGGCAACTCATCAATGGCTTTAATATGTACACGAAAAGGAAAATCGTTGGTGAATATAAGTTTGATGTTATTGTCATGTCCGTTGGAAAATCGCTCATCGAGGAATCGATGAGCCGTAAATAGGTGCTTAGGCCTCGCAAAAAGAAGCAGGCACTCAGTTACCAGCAAGACAGCAAACAGTCCCAGCGCCATAAGGCTGAGCAGAAAAATAAACTCTCCAAACTGACCCAGCGCCAGAAAAAAAACTAAGGCACCCAGTAAATAGTAAAAGAGGGGCGTAAAGTATACGTGATTTCTTATTCTGATAGCCATAGTTTGTATGCTTATCGGGGCACTTCAACAGAGTCCACAATTTGTTGAATAATGAGTTCTGCTTGAGCGCCTTCCATCTCCTTTTCAGGGGTGAGGATGAGTCGATGATTCAGCACCGGGGTTATCACAAACTTGATATCATCGGGCGTTACAAAATCCCGGCCTTCAAGGGCTGCGTAGGCCTTGGCAGCATGGAGTATAGACAATGATGCGCGTGGGCTGCCTCCCAAAAACAGGGCGTTGTTATTGCGTGTTCTATCAACAATTTGTGCAATGTAACGCAGCAGATCATCTTCCACGATTACCCGCGCTGCCAGGTCTTGGTAGGCGGTTATTTCTTCTGCACTCAGCACGGCATTGATCAAGCTTAAAGGATCACGTTCTTGTCGGTCCTGGGCATTGGAAAGGATGGATACCTCCTCATCGAGGCTGGGATAATCAATGGTGATCTTAAACAGGAAACGATCTAGCTGTGCCTCGGGCAAGCGGTAAGTTCCCTCATGTTCAACAGGGTTTTGGGTGGCCATCACAATAAAGGGCGGAGACATAGGGCGGGTGGTGCCATCAATGGTAACTTGTCGCTCTTCCATCACCTCAAAAAGGGCGGCCTGTGTCTTTGCCGGAGCGCGGTTTACCTCGTCAATTAGTATCAGGTTGGAGAATATGGGACCTTTGTTAAATTCAAAAGCTGATTTGCCGGTGTTAAAAACCATGGTTCCCAGCACATCGGAGGGCATCAGGTCAGGAGTAAATTGTATGCGAGAGAAACCTGAGGATACGGATTTGGCCAGTAACTTGGCCATCATGGTTTTGGCAACGCCGGGCACCCCTTCTATAAGTACATGGCCATTGGCAATGAGGGCTGTTAGCAGCAAGTCCAGTACCTTTTCCTGCCCTACAATTACTTTGTTAATCTCATTGCGAATGCGGTAGGCTGCATTGTTCAGATCCTCAAGGGGGAGACGATTTTCAAAAGGAGGGTTTGTCTGTTGATCCATATTTATTGTTTTTTATTGACAGTGGTCGTAAAAATATTCTATGCGGCGGTTAAATTGCTCAAGATCTTCTTCACTGATGCGTTGTAGTTGATCCAGATTTAGGCCAAGTTCAAATAGCTGTTTAATGGTTCTGACTGAGACGGATGATTTATCGGCCAGCTGTTGATAAAATTCATCGTTGATCGCAGTTGTATTCAGGTAATAGCGGTTTCGTACATAGGCAAGCAGATAGCTGAATCGTTTCCTGGCAATATCCAGGTGGTTTTTGCGACTAAAGTATAGGCGACCAATGGTTTCTATAAAATTTACCGTGGAGTTTACCGGTATCTTAATGGCAGGTATGGCGCGTTGCCGGCGTGCCGACTGGAATAAGAGAAATATGAAAATACCTATTAGCAACAGGTACCAGGCCAGTCGCAGGGGTGTGCGTGCTAGAATAAAACCGAGGAGCGATCCTTGCCCTTCACTTGCAGGGGCACCCGCTCCGTATTTGTATTTGTAATGCTCGTCCCATACCGTGGATTGATTGGGTAGGTAAGACAGGCATTTAAAAGCATACTCGTAGTTGTCGCCCTGCACCAGGTTAAAATTGGTAAAGGCCTGTGGGTTTAAGTTTAAATAGACCTGGCCACCTCCCTGCTGTATCTTAATAAAGTTTGTTTTTCCGCTGTTGTTGAAGCCCAGCACCGTTGTGCGAGTACTATCATAACGGGTAAAGTAGTTATTGCTTATGCCTTTATTATACCAATAGCCCAGGTGGGTTTTTAGTTTTCTGTTGGCCAGGTTAAAACTCACTGAATCGCCCATTAAGGTGATACCGTGGCGCTGTTCGTACTCAATACCGAGCTGTTGGCGCAGTGAATCGCCTATGGAGGATGCCGCCATAAACAGATGATTCTGCTGTTTAAGCAGTTCATTTATTTGGATGATATCGTCCGCATCGGGTGCAAATTCATTGTTGATGATGATGATGTTGGTTGCCGTTGGTGTTTCAGCCGAGAAAAATGAGGCAAGCGCACTGTGTGATGTGGTGATGGGTGAGGAGTTAAACAGCTCAGGCAGCAGCCTGTAGAGCAGTTTACTGCCAAAGGGTTTCGTGTCCTGCTTTGAAAAGCTAAGCGACCAGTCGATGGGTTGGGGGGCTGCGGCCATCATCAACACCATTAGCCCCACCACAAAAAGGGTGGCCGATAGCAGTATTTTATTGTATGAAGGCCCTTTCATTGGCTATCATGTTTAGGATTAATCAGTTTAAAAAAGCGATTAAACTCCTTTCTTAAGTGAGTAAAAGCTGCTTCACCGATATTAAACTTACCATACCAAATCCGTTCATACTGTTGCATAAGACTGAAAAATGCTGTTTTGACCACACCATTATCGATTTCGTAATAGTATTCTCGGTCAGTTTTATAGGCGTAACGTTGTATATGGTTCTGACGGCTCAGCTCGCGCAGACACAGTAAAAATAATATTCGGGTGGCGGTTCTGAAGGCACGCCCTTCCACAAAACCCTGTAATAGGTCCTCCAGCTTGTCATCCTCAAAGCCGGCATTATCCAGTCCAAAGTTGAGGTCAGTGACTTTGGTTGTTTTTGAAAAAATAAAGAGCCCCTTTACGGGAATGCCCAGTAGCTTGATAACCATAAAAACGACCGCAGCCATGCCCAGCGCAAGAATAAGCCACCCGATGAAGTTGAGCTTACCATTGCTGAGACGCAGCATGGAGAAGAACCAACGCTGAAATTTCTGCCATAGGTTGAGCAGGTCGGTGTTTAGCTCATAGCTATATTCGCTTAGTGCCTTGTAACTACTCATGGTATCCGGTGCCGGGCAGCGGTAAT
Organism: uncultured Carboxylicivirga sp.; assembly: GCA_947491945.1. Taxonomy (GTDB): domain Bacteria; phylum Bacteroidota; class Bacteroidia; order Bacteroidales; family Marinilabiliaceae; genus Carboxylicivirga; species Carboxylicivirga longa. The sequence goes on from CANLLN010000006.1 coordinate 94,141, forward strand.
CAACCTGTGTGTTATCCCAGGGTATTACAGTATCTGACACATCGGTATGTTGTCCGTGTGTCAGACTGCTAATGGTCAAAAATAGGATGATAATCAGGTGCTTCATGGGGCTCACAAGGCTTCTTATTCGTGCTTTACTTCTGCATCGGATGTACCAATCTCGTTAATGCGATCCAGTAGTGTGGATGCATTGTCTTTTTCACTGAGGTTGAAATACTGAATGCCGGTTACAACATATACAAAAGCCTTCAGATAGATGCTTAGTACAAGCAGTAAAATATAGGAGGTGATTACAAAGGCAGCGTTAAGTTGCGCCCAATCGCCCGATTGAATTAGAGTGGGTATTTTTAGCTGCATATATATTTGAAGAGGAACACTGATAATACTGCTGACAAATCCGACCAGAAGGCTGGCTACTAATAGGATGGCAAAGGTAATCCACCAGTTATTTTTAATCAGCTGGAAACAGCGACTCAGATTTTGACCTAAGCCCTTATTCTCAATAAACATAACCGGAAAGATGAGACTGAGTGTAATGGCAAGATAGATGCCCGGTAGGATGAAAAAAGCAAAGCCGATCATCATCAGTATGGTGATGACAATGCCATAGCCAATAACAGGGAAGAAGCGACGAGTAATATGATGACCCACATCCGAAATAGTAAAATTGCCCGCGCCCTTTTCGTGATACTCCTTCATATAACCATAACTGGCGCCCACAATAACAATTTGCACCGCAATGGCCAGCAGCAGAAAAATGAATAGGGGAATGAAAAAGTTGATGATGGCCATGGGGTCGGGTGAATTGGTGATGCTTTCGAAACCTCCGTTGATAAACTGCAGCACCATGTAGGCAAGACTTGCTATCATGGCAATAACAGGTATGCCTGTGTAAGTAAGCATGGCCTTGATGAAAAATAATCCTTCTTGTTTAAAAAATTCCATGGCGGCATTAATTACGCCACTAAAATCTCGTCGTTGTGCAAATTTGAGTTGGGTCATTTGTTTTTAAATTTTGAATAAACGATGCTGGGATATACGAAAAAATATCCGATGATGATAAGCAGCGATGCTGCTATGATGAGTATGTTCAGCCAATGGTTGATGCTGTTGTAATGGCGGGTAACGAAGCTTTCAAGTATGCCCGCTGTAAAGAATAGCAGGGTAACGGGTAGCATTACTTTCACGCCCTTGAGGGTGCCGTAGATAAAGGCATCCTTGCGGGGATAAGTACCCGGAAACAGCATGTATCTGCCCAGCATAATGCCGGCGCCACCCGCTAAAACAATGGCCGAAAGCTCCAGCGTGCCATGTATCATGATTGCATAGGTAGATACGGCCAGTAAATTTTTTTGGTAGAAAAAGGCTTGGAAGGCACCCACCATAACGCCATTCTGAAACAGACCATAGGCAGCCCCCAGTGGTGTTAGAAAGCCGTATAGAAAAACGTTCCATGACACATTTACGTTGTTAAAAATGATGTAAAAGCTCATGGGTAATTCGCCCATTTGTCCGTACACAGCCATGGGATCGCCTCTCTCAATATTGTCCAGTGTCATGTTTACATAGCTGTCGCCCAGTATGGCCCTTACAAAGCCAGCATCGTCAAGTGCGGAGACGACACCCAGAGTCCAAGCAGCTATAAAAATAAGTAGCGAAATAAGGAAATAGGGACGGGCACTGTGCAATACCAGCGGCAGTTCGATTTTGAAAAAGCGGGGCAGGCGACTACCCTTCTCTCTTTTGTTACGATATACCTCCTGATGTGTTTTTTGCGACAAGGAATTCAGGTAGGCCAGTGTGTGACTGCCCGGATAAAAGGTACGGGCGTATGCAAGGTCGTCAGTGAGTTGAATAAACTGATCAGCCAAGCTGTCGGGCCTTACTTGTGTGGGTTTTCTCAGTTGCTGTTCAAAGGTCTCCCAGCGTGTTTTGTTGCGGTTGATAAACGTAATCTCCTTCATGGGGTAGCTGCATGAGCATTACGAATAAATGAATTTTTCGGCAGATAAAAAACTTATTTTGCTATTTTTGGCTGATTACATCAGGATTCTAATCAATTCTTCGAGCATTTATGGAGTATTTAAATATCTCAACCACGCAAAATGTAAATATAGAGTATCAGCTGGCCAGCGTGGGCGATCGTATTTTTGCCTATATCATCGACGGCTTTATTCAAATCTTTGCCGTGGTGGCTATCATCCTTATTTTTATTGTAGGATTGGGTATTGAATCGTGGTGGCTTGCGCTCTTATTTCTGCCACTGATGTTCTATCATTTGCTTTGCGAAGCCTTTTTAAATGGTCAAAGTTTCGGTAAGATGATGATGAAAATAAAAGCCACTAAAATTGATGGGAGCGAGCTGCGTTTTATTGATTGTTTCCTGCGCTGGATTTTTCGTATCGTTGATTTTAATCTTCCCATAGGGGGGGCATTGGTAGGTTTGCTCACAATTATTATCGGGGGCAAGGGGCAGCGTATAGGCGATATTGTGGCCAAAACAACCGTAATTAAAGTAGGAGCAAATGTAGGCTTGCAGGCAACGGCTTATGTTGAAGTGGAAGATGATTATATTCCGCAATATGCCAGTGTGGCTGTGCTAAGTGAGCGCGATGTGCTTACTATTAAGGAAGTGCTGAATCGGGTCGAAAGCGCTCGATCCAATCGAAATGGGGATGCTTCGGATCCACTTGTCGTTAAAACCACGGAAGTAGTCAGCAGAAAGATGAATGTGGAACCAACGCAAACGGCCGGCGATTTTTTGCGTACTGTCCTAAAAGATTATAATTTTTACCATCGCTAAGTGATGGTTTGTTTTTATGTAACACAAACGAGTCAAATTTACTATTCATTATCTGTTGATAAGAATATTTTATTTTGACTCGTTTGTGTTCGCTGAATGCCTATCCTTAATCGCGGTTACCCACAAATAGCATTACATAATACATTAGTGTTGCCAACGATGACAAGGCTGCCACCACGTAGGTGTAGGCTGCCCAGTTAAGCGCGTCCTTGGCTTTGCCATGTGTATCTTGTGTAGTAATACCGGCTGTATTGAGCCAAGCCAGTGCGCGTCGACTTGCATCAATCTCCACCGGTAGCGTTATAAAGGCAAACAGTGTGAAGATGGCATAACAGGCAATAATGATTTGCAGTGCCAGATTATAGCTGATTAAACCCGGTAAGGCAATCGCACCAACAAACAGCGCGATAAACATGAAGTTAAGAATTTTAGCACTCACATTTTGTAAAGGAACCAGTGCCGATCTAAACTCCAGAAAAGCATAACTATTGGCATGCTGAATGGCGTGTCCTGTTTCGTGGGCCGCCACGGCTGCCGCCGCCACACTGCGTCCGTTATACACATCGGGGCTAAGGTTAACCGTCCGGTTGCCAGGGTTGTAATGGTCGCTTAACTGCCCTTGTACACAATTAATCTGAATGTTCATTAAGCCATTCTGTCGTAGCATTTTCTCTGCCACTTCCCTGCCGGTCATACCATAATTCATTGGTACCTGCGAATACGCTTTGAACTTGCTTTTCAGTCGCGAGCTTACCACAAAGCTAAGGACTGCAAAGACCGCAAAAATTAAAAGTAAAACTGGTGAAAACATAGTTAATAAGTTTAGGCCAATACCCTATCAAAAACACTGCCAATTTTTACTTTGGCAGTATAACATTAAATGTGGTTCCTTGGCCAAGGGTGCTGTCGCAGCTTATAGAGCCGCCAATTGCATCCAGGTAGCGTTTTACAATGTACAGCCCCAGACCCGATGAGGGAGCTCGATGCCCGGAGCCATGTTGCGCCTTTGTGTATTTGGTAAATAAGTTGGCGAGTACATCTTCCTCTATGCCAGGCCCCTCATCGCGAATGCTCATGATCAGACGATCCGTCTCAGGCTTAAGGCTTAAGGTAATAGTAGCGCTTATGGGCGAAAATTTGATAGCATTGGACAAGAGGTTCGTAATAATTTTTTCCAGTAGTGTGTAATCGCTTACGATGCGCTCATCCTCTGCCTGCCAGGCAATATCAATCTCTTTTTCTGCCAAAAGTTCAGTATGTTGCGCCACCACTTCGCGCATGAGCGCCAAAAGATTGAAGGTTGTATTATTCAGGGCAAATGGTCCACTCTCAAGGCGTTTGATCTCTCGTACCTGGTTCACCATTTCTTTCATTTGCCACAAGGCATCAAAAACATATTGCAGAGCCTCATCCTTTTCCTTCTCGTCAACGTCATCTTCATTTTTGATGCTGCCAATGAGGCCGACTGATGAAGTGATGGGGCGTTCCATCTCCTGGGTGAAAAGGGTGATGAGGTGATCATTTTCCTTGTTGAGCCGATCTACATCGGCCTGTTGTTTCAGGATGAGCTGATTCTGTTCAAAGGCATTTTTGTTAACCTCCTCCAGCGATAGGCGTTGCTCTTCCAGCTTACTGAAGGCCCTTGCATTTTCAAGTGCAATACTGGTGTATATGCTAATGTTGCGCAAAAAGTTGAGATGATAGGCTGTGTAGGCTTTTTTGCTGGCACTCTGCACGGTGATTACACCAAAGGGCACATCACTGACTTTCAGTGGGATGTAGATGATGGACTGACTGCTTATATCGCCAGGCACCGGACGTATCTCCTGCACGTAGTTTTTATACTCGTGCTCAAAATCATTGATGTATATCTCCTTATTTTTTATGAGGCAGTGAATAGATAAGCGCTCCACATCATCCAGTGGAAAAGTAATGAATGGCATGCGCTCCCCGTTCAGTATTACGTTGTTAAAATTCAGGGTGTTGGTGTCCTGCACATACAGCCCAATGCCAAAAAGATAGGTATCCATCATTTCGCTTGCTGCTTTATACACGAGGTTAAAGATGCTGTCGGCCGATAAGTTGGCGGTAAGGATCTTACCGATGTCGGTCAGGCGCTCCAAATCGTTTAATGCATCACTAATGGATTTCGCTTGTTTCTCAATCTTCAGGTGCTGGTTCTTAAGCTGTTCATTCTGGTTTTGTATCTCTTTTCTTTGTTTGTTTATTTCCTTTGTTTTGGCGGCAATAAGTGTCTCTAATTCAAATCGTAACACTTTGGTGCGTTGTTGCCAGGTGATTACCACACTGCTGATAAGCCCAATGATTAGCATAATTACCAATACTCTGAAGGAGGTAGTGCGGTACCATTCTGGGTGTATACTAAACTGAAAGCTTGCACCTTCCTCATTCCATATGCCACTGTTGTTGGCAGCAATCACCCGAAAGGTGTAGTCGCCTGATGGAAGCGAGGGATAGGTTACAGTGTTTATATTGCCTTCAACCCACTCGTCTTCGATGGGATCAAGGCGCCAGCGGTATTTTATTTTTTCAGGCACCGAGTAACACAGTGCATCAAAGCCAATGGAGATGGTGTTGTTGGCGCTGGAAAGCTCCAGTTGATCAGGTATGCCAAACCAGGGCACGAGGTCGTTGTAATTATCCTGATAGTTTTCACTCAACCAGTCGGCCTGTGTGTAGGCCAACTTGATATTGCGGATGTAAACGGGGGGTGCCAAAAAGTTGGTACGCTTCTCCATAGGATTGTAACGGATAGCACCTTTGATGGTGCCAAACCACAGGCGTCCATTCTTATCCAGATAGTTGGCAGCTCCATTGTTTTCACTGCCTATAAAGCCGTCGTAGCGGTCGTAGTGAGTGATGTCGATTAGCTTGCCACGCGATGACAGGCTTAATTTATCAATTCCATTTTGAGCGCCGGCAAAGATATTTCCTTCAGCATCGGCTATCACAGAGTAAATATTATTGGCCGACATCCCTTTGCTCGTGTCAAATACCTGCCACTGACTACCATCGTAACGTAAAAGTCCATCGGTGTAGGAGGCAAACCATATATTGCCGGCTTTATCTTCTGCAGCCTGTATGATATAGGCGGCCGGAATATCCTTTCCTTCAAGAAAGGGAGTGAAGGCACCTTTGTTATATTGTATAATACCTCTACCGGTTGATAGCCACAATCGCTGTTTACTATCAGCAAAAAGGCTTAAAATATTGTTGTCCTGCATATTGGCATTGGACTTATCATAGTAGATGGCCTGCCCTCGGTGGCTTTTTATGAGTCCGTAGTTAAATGAGGCAAAGAAAAAAGTATCTTTCTGCACCTCAATGTCGTTAATGGGCACTGAATGCGCAAGGCCATAGCGTTCGTTGACAGGGCTTACCGTATGGCCATTAAACTCCCACAAACCATTAATGGTGGCCATTAGTATTTTGCCTGATGGTAATTCATAAAAGGCACGTATCGCCCGCATGTCCTCCAGTTCCTGCTTCGGATAACGTTTTATATTGCCCTCTTTCAGGGTCGAAAACCCTCCTTCACCATCGGCAAAGTAATAGGTGCCTCGGCTATCCTGATAGATAACGCGAATAATATCGTCAGTAAGGCCATTATTGCGGCTGAGGGACACGAATAAGTCACCACTGTAGCGAACGAGCCCGGCCCCCAGTGTGCCCAGCCATATGTTGCCTTCACCATCCTGCAAAATATTTCCCACCGTATTAATGGGCAGACCGTTGGTTTTATTAAAATGGAGCCAGCCCTCTTTGGGGCTGTATTTCAATACCCCGGCGTTGTATAGGATAAACCAGTAGGTGCCTTCCCGATCCTGATAGCCTCGTATAATTCTTTCCTGTCGTATATTTTGTGGCAATTGTATAATGTTGTCGCCCTCGCCATCAGTGTGCATGATCAGCGAGTTGGTGCCATTATCTTCAAAAAAGCTGATCCACAGATTTTTATTGCGATCACGCAGAAGGGGGAGGCGAAGACCTTTCTTGTTGGGTGCCACTTGCCTTTTATCATATTCCACTATCTGATCTTTCTTAAGCACAAACAATTGCTCAGTAGTAGAAAGCAGTAATTCGTTCCTTCCATGCGGAGCTATTCGAAGCAGAGAACCTTTTCCTTGCAAGCTTTCTTTAAGCGCCTCCGTCATGTTGGTGGCTACCTTGTTCTCAATTTTGTAAAGGCGGTTTTCTCCCGAAATCATGCGTGCCATGCCCCAAATGGTGCCATTCTGTGTTTCGCAAAATGTTACATTGTCCACAAAGCAGGTGGTATCAGAGGCTAATACTGAATTGAACCGCAAGCCGTCATAACATTGAATACCCTTGGGGGTGGCTATCCATAGCTTGTAATTTTTATCGTGAAAAATACCCAGTATCAGGTTGTCAAAGAGTCCGTCTTTTTTGGTGTACACTTCGAAATTTTTGCCATTGAAACGGCAAAGCCCACCTCCGTTGGTGCCCAGCCATAGATATCCAAATTGATCCTGTGCCATGGTGTTTACCTCCGATTGGGGTAAGCCTTCCTCTAGTGCATATTGCTTAAAATGGAAATGTTGTGCCACAGTTGTATGGGGCAGGAGACATATTAGAAGTATGAGTATTAATAGGCGGTATTTCATGTATCTTCTATTGTTAGCTAAATATACCGTTTTACCCTTAGCATAACAAATTCCTTTTGATAGCCCCCGGTATATTTACTTTAAATTGGTTAGTGTTCGAGGGAATCGGTTAAAAACGGAAATAGATAAATGGCAACAGAGTGCTTTGGTGCAGGGCATAAATAATATAGAGTGTAGTTGCTGTCAATATTATTTTTAGCCATGACGGACTCTTGATAAAGCGTATTTTAATGGCTAAGCGCAATTTTTCGGGCATCCAGTGAATCATAAACCCTGTTATTAGCAAAAGGAAGATGTAGGGCATGGAACCGATGATAGCGTTCACCTGGCCAAAATTCTTGAAGTGGATCATTCGATCAAGCATTATCTGGGCATTACGTATGGAGTCAACCCTGAATATTATCCAGGTAAATACAACAAAATGAAAGGTGAGCAACCACCCAATACCCATAATCAGTTTGTTTTTACCCCTGATGATATTATTCAACAGGCGGTTGATGATAAGCCCCAATCCGTGCATACCTCCCCATATTATAAATTTAAGGGCTGCCCCATGCCATAGTCCCCCTATCAGCATGGTAAGCATCAGGTTGATGAACATGCGTATTTTGCCTTTGCGGCTGCCACCCAAAGGAATGTAAAGGTAGTCGCGAAGCCATGACGAGAGACTCATGTGCCAGCGACGCCAGAAATCGCTGATGGAAGTTGCCTTGTAGGGGTGGTTAAAGTTTTTTGGTAATCGAAAGCCCAATAACAAGCCAATACCCAGGGCAATATCGGTATAGCCCGAGAAGTCACAATAGATTTGCAAGGCATAAGCGTAAACAGCCGTAAGTACTTCAAAACCAGAGTAGGCAATGGGGTGCTCAAACACGCGATCCACAAAGTTAACGGAGATAAAATCCGAGATAAGCATCTTCTTAAACAAGCCTCCTGTAATGAGCAGGATGGCCCACCATATCCATTTTTCGGATAGTATCAGTCGCCGGTGTATCTGTGGGATAAAGGTTTTAGCTCTAACGATGGGGCCGGCTATTAGCTGTGGGAAGAAAGATACATAAAATCCAAAGTCGATAATGTTGCGCAGGGGTTTCACCTCTTTTCGGTAAACATCAATGGTGTAGCTGATGGTTTGAAAAGTAAAAAACGAGATGCCCACCGGGAGCGTTATGTCAGCAATTGAGAAGGAGGTTCCCAGTACTTTGTTGGCAAAGGCTGCCAGATAGTCATGAGCCGTTAAGGGGGTGTTGGTCCACGATGCCACCAGATCGACCAGGAAGTGCGTGTATTTAAAATAGATTAGCACCGACAGGTTAATGAGCAGGCTGAGTGCCACCAGTAGTTTACGGGCTAGCGTCCTCTCTGTTTTTCCCAGTGCCAGACCAATGCTGAAATCAAGCACAGTAGAAAGCAGCAGTAAACTAAAAAAGTAGCCGCCAGTTTTGTAATAAAAGAAAAGGCTGGCCAGCAGCAGAAAGCTGATGCGTAGCGATCGCCTGTCCTTCAGGATAAGGTTGAAGAGCAGCACCACTGAGAAAAATACCCAGAAAGCCAGGTGCGTAAACAAAAATAAGTCGGACTGTCCTGTTAATTGTTTTAGTAACTCTGCCATGCTTCCCTTTTTAATGTTATCGCGCTGCTATCGGCGCTCTCCATTTCGTTAAATTGTGCCCACAAGGCTTTTGTGAGATAACCCGCTGCTTCTTTGCCACCTCGCCGCGAAAAGTGGATATAGTCGCTAAGCGCCCACGGTGGTGATTTTTGCGACCATTCAATGATAGCTCCGCCGCCTCCCATGGCTTCGTACAAATCAAAAAATGCAAAATCATATTTCAGGGCAATGGCCTTTTGTGCTTCGTTAATGCGGTTGAGATGATCATAGGCTTGCAGCTGTCCGTCGTGTAGGTGGGCGGCATCGGAAATACCTAGCACTACCACGGGTACATCGGGGAAGAATTTTTTGATGAGGTCGAACTGGCGGGCTAACTGCACCTGATAGAAGCGGTAGTTAGGAGCAATGGTGGGGATTATATTGGTACCAAACTGAAAGATCAGCATGCCGATATTGAGTTGTTCGGCCATGGCTTTATATAACTGTTCATCAGTTCGGTGTAGCAGAGGCGTGCTTTGTCCGCGCAGGGCAATATTATCTACCGACACACCGGCGGTGCTGTCCAGCGCACAGCCCAGTATGTGCACATCATCATGGCTGCGTAGTTCAAAGCTAATGGCCGGTGACACCTGTTCAAACTCCCAGTTTATCTCGGTCAGATTGATCGAGGGGGGCAATGAGTCATTGATCACTTGTGCTTTTTTGATGTGTCCTTTTATGAAGAGGGTATCGGTGTGGGGCGCAATAAACAAACGTACTTTTTGATAGCGAGTGGCGTGGTCTTCGGCCCAAGGTGAGGCATTCAGGCGAAAATAGCCCGGTGAATTCGCTGACAGGGAGGCCGTTTGACCCATCAGGCCGTAGGTATTATCAGGCAGGGAGCGTCGTCGGTTATAAACACTGTGTATGCGCCAGTCACCCTCGCTGTCAAGCCATACCGAGGGGTTGATGCGTTGGGGATCATAAACGGTGGTGAGACCCGGTCCGCTGCCGCCGAAACGTTGCTGAAAAGCCTCACGTAGGTAGGCTGTGATGCGGTCTCCTTCAATTTGTGAGTCGCCGTAGTGTAGGATACGAATATTTCTGTGATATGCGGCAGCTTCCTGCAAGCGTGCGTGTAAGTAATTTAGCTGCTGACAGAAAGTTGATGTGTAGCTCAGGAAATGTCTGGTAATGACCGTATCGCGGATCGGCTCGACAGGGGGCTGAAGCAGCGTGTCGGGTGGGATGCGGGGTACTGATTCTGTGCTGTCCAGGTTGCTTATGGCCACCTCTTCATGATTGTGTAGCCTCCACTGATCCGGTTTAATAGGAAACGGTAGAAAATGATGCAGAACCATTGCGATCGCAATTATGAGAAGTACATAAAGTAAAATGCGAAATTGTTGGCTCATAGAATTTTAATAGAAGCTTTAAAATAGGAAATATCTTTTAAAAAACAGAACAGGGGTGAATATTATCCTCGAATAATACGCACCCCTGTGATGTGTTGATGATCATATCAGGACTTAGGCCTGATTTTTAGTTTTTGGCCTACCCATAGTTTGGATTTTTCAGACAGGCCGTTGAGCTGCATCAGGTCTTTATTGGAGATGCCACTGTATCTCTTTGCAATGGACCACAGGTTATCGCCTGAGCGCACTGTGTAATATTCGAAGCCGGCATCCATAGGTGCATTTACCTTTGGCTGGGCATTGGCTGTCACCGTTTTGCTGCTAAGGTTTTGCTTTTGCGCAAAGGTCATGTTGTTTATACGACCGTAGTAGTCGGTTTTGTTTTTAGGTACATACACGCGCAGTCGTTGTCCAACGCGAATAATATTACGGCGTATGTTATTCCAATAGCGCAGATCGGAGGTGCGTACATCATACCAGTCGGCAATAAGGCCCACGGCATCGCCCGATTTAACAGTGTAGTACACCGTGGCTTTATTTTTGGGTGTGTCCGGCGTATAGGCCGTGTATTGGGGTTTCACCGTGCTCTTGCCATCCACAAAATAGGTGTTACGCTTGTGGGCATAGATGGAGTCTTCCTGTGCTGCAAAGTTGGAGGCATCAGCCAGGGCCAGGCGCAGAGCATAATCATCGCCGGCAGGTATCAGATCCTTGCGGTATTGCGGGTTAAGGCTTCTAATATAATCCACGTTCACATCCAGCATTTCGGCCACTTGCTTAAAATGGAGGGGCTGACTGACGGAAATGGTATCGGTCACCATCGGCAGGCTGTTGGGTTTAGCATACAGTTGATGCTCTTTGGCATACATAAAGGTATAGGTGGCGGCAATAAAGGCCGGCACATAACCCCGTGTTTCGCGCGGAAGGTGGTAGTATATTTTCCAGAAATCACGGTGTCCGCCCGATCGGCGTATGGCTTTATTAACGTTGCCGGGGCCGCAGTTGTAGGCTGCGATCACCAGAAACCAGTCTTTATAAATAGCATATAAATCATCGAGGAAGTTAATGGCGGCCACGGTTGATTTATAGGGATCGCGTCGCTCATCCACGTAAGAGTTGATGGTAAGGCCGTATTGTTTGCCCGTGTAATACATAAACTGCCATAGCCCCGAGGCACCCGCACGCGAGTAGGCTTTGGGGTTGAGCGCTGACTCAATGATGGGCAGATATTTAAGCTCCATGGGCATCTGCCGGGCATCAAGCTCCTGCTCAATCATCGGAAAGTAATACTTCGATAGTCCCAGCATGTTTTGCACCAGTTCGCGACGACGCACCGTATACAGCTCAATGTGGCTTTTTACAATGGTATTGTAGGTGTAAGGCATGGGAGAGTTAATGGCGGCCAGGCGCGCAATATAAAGCGAGTCGCTTACCTTGGGGAGTGGGGTTTCTGCTGTTGTATCCTGCGATAAGCGATCGTCAGCTTTGCTGATGTACCACTGGTTTACGAGGCTGTCTAAACATGCTTCAAGATAAGGCGGCGTTTCCTTTTCCAGGATTAAATCCACTTCACTCTGTGCTTTTGCAAACACCCCAACAATCATCATACTGGCCAATAATGCCATCTTCACCTTTTGCATAATCAAGTCCTAAAATTTGAATTTCAATTGCAGACCTAGGCCCGCAAAATCTCCGGGCGCCGGTGCCATCATCGAGGGCTTTACCTGCATTGTTAAATCATCACTCACGTCGAAGTTATAGAAGTGGGCATCTACGGCGGCATCTACAATCTGAATGACATAAATACCTACCATGCCGATGTAACTTAAATCGCGATAGCGACGGTAGTATTGTTTCTTACTGTTTAAAGCCTCTTCAAACCATTGTTCGTATTCACCATAGATGTCCTTCTCCTCCAGCCCTGTTGGAATAAACTCCAGATAGCTTTTGTTACCGGGGTCACGTATGATAAAATCGCGGTAGGCGGCTTTGTATTTTTTATAATATTTTGAGTTAAAGTGTATGGCGTAGGCCACACCGCCAATGCCGGCATACAGGATAGGTATTTTCCAGTACTTTTTATTGTAGGCCTGCCCCAGGCCGGGTAATATGGCCGCGTAAAAAGAGGCTTTATGGGGCGAGTGTTTTTTTTCTATGACGGGTGCCCCTACCTGCGGCACCTGTTGCACTACCGTATCGCCCTGTGTGATCATTGCGTCGCTTAGTTGTGCCTTTAGCGAAAAGGATGTGCTAAGCAAGGCCAGCAGACACCACAGCCATTTATGATGTGTATTTGTGGTCAAAATATGTTCTTTTACAAGCAATTAAATGGACTTATTTTGTTTTGTCCAGTATGCTAATGATTTTTTCCAATTCATCATCGGACGTAAAGGGTATAACAATTTTGCCTTTCCCCTTATCGCTTCGTGAAAATTGAATGTTGGTTCTAAAGAACGTTGACAACTGAGATTTCAATGCCTCGTACTCTTCCGGTAGATTTTTTTTCTTTTTGGCAGGTTTTTCCTGGCTCACGCCATTATTTAGGTCACGCACCATCTGTTCTACCTTACGAACAGATAGGTCGTTTTTTATGGTCTCTTCAAAAATCATCAACTGCGCCTGTGGGTCCTCAACGCTGATGATGGCACGGGCATGGCCCATACCAATTTGTTTTTCAACCAAGCCGAGCTGTACTTCAGCCGGTAATTTTAGCAATCGCAGGTAGTTGGCAATGGTCGATCGCTTTTTTCCCACTCTTTCCGACATGCTTTCCTGCGTGAGTTTACACTCTTCGATCAAACGCTGATAACTGATGGCTACTTCGATGGGATCCAGATCTTCGCGCTGTATGTTTTCCACCAGTGCCATTTCCAGCATGGTCTCATCATCAGCGGTACGAATATAGGCGGGCACGGTGTTTAGGCCGGCCATTTTGGAGGCTCTGAAACGACGCTCACCGGCAATCAGTTGATACTTGTCGGGTCCAACCCTGCGTAGCGTTAATGGCTGTACAATACCAATCTGTTTGATGGATTCCGATAACTCGGTCAAACGCTCCTGATCAAACTTGGTTCGTGGCTGCCAGGGATTGACCTCAATCTTATCAACTTCAATTTCGTTAATTGATGCCGCAGGTTTGGTCTCCCTTTTGTGAGTTACCTCATCGGCATTTTCAATTAATGCACCCAGTCCACGTCCTAAAGCGTTTTTTCTAGCCATTGTTTACTTATCGTTTATTCTTCTGGTCAAATATCTATACGTCAGAAAGGATTATTTCTTTTCCGACAGGTTATTCTTTTTTAAGAGTTCACGTGCCAGGTTCAGGTAATTTACTGCACCTTTAGAGGTGGCATCGTACATCACTACGGCTTTACCGTAGCTGGGTGCCTCGCTTAGCTTAATATTGCGCGATACGAGTGTTTTGAATACCATATCCTGGAAATGACGCTGTACTTCCTCCACCACCTGATTGGACAGGTTAAGGCGCGAGTCGTACATGGTTAGCAGGAAGCCTTCAATTTCCAGCTCCGGATTTAATCGGCTCTGGATTATCTTAATGGTGTTCAGTAGTTTACCCAGTCCCTCAAGCGCAAAATATTCGCACTGTACCGGTATAATAACTGAGTCAGCAGCCGTTAAGGCATTCACCGTGATTAAGCCAAGTGATGGCGAGCAGTCAATTAAAATAAAGTCGTACTGATCGCGTACCTTATCCAATACCTTGGTGAGTACATTCTCCCGATCGGGCAGATTCAGCATCTCTATTTCAGCACCAACCAGGTCGATGTGTGAAGGCAGTACATGTAAATGCTCAATTTCGGACTGAAGGGTTGCCTCGCGCGGATCGGTGCCGTCAACGATACATTCGTAAATACTATTTTCAACTTCCCTTAAGTCAAAACCAAGGCCTGATGTGGCATTGGCCTGAGGATCAGCGTCAACAATAAGAACGTTGTACTCCAGTACCGCTAAGCTTGCAGCCAGGTTAATGGCTGTGGTGGTTTTTCCAACGCCTCCTTTTTGATTTGCCAACGCAATTACTTTTGCCATATTGTGGTTTTTTTTGTGAATGAGGTTAAGGGTTACAAAATGGTTATTTTATTCTAAAAAGCCAAAGTTAAAATTTTCTCAAATATATAGCTTAGCTACGGACAAAAATACCTGAGGTTTCAATTATTTAATCTATTCGTTGGTCAATTTCTCAAAGCATTCGTCCAGTAATGCCTGTTTGTCGATCGGTACCACACCGGAGTACTCACACACCAGTCCGCCTGCCATATTGGCGATGCCTGCCACATGCTTTTGATCCAGTCCGCCCGCTAGGCATAAGGCACTTACGCTAATTACTGTATCGCCGGCACCCGACACATCGGCTATTTTTCGCACCTGAGCCGGTATAAAATGGTGCTGTTGCTCGTTAAGTATCAGCACGCCCTTTTCGGCCATGGTGAGCATGAAATGACGGATTCCTTGCTGTTTTGCAAAGTCCTTAGCCGCTTTCAGCAGTCCTTCGCGGTCGTTGCCGTTGATCTCCACCTTGGCCCCCTCCTTAAACTCTTTTAGGTTGGGTTTAAAAAAGGTAACCTCATTGTAGGCCAGGAAATTACGTTTCTTGGGATCAACAAGGGTGGGTATTCCTTTGCTCTGGGCCAACTTAACCGTATACTCGATGGTCGCCGGTGTCAGCACCCCTTTGTCGTAATCCTCAAATATGATGGCATCAATGCGATAAGTATTCAGCAAATCTTCGATATGGGCCTGCAACTTACCCTCCAATGATTCGTCAAGTGGGGTATTGGCTTCCTCATCAATGCGCAGCAGGTGCTGTTGTTGGCTGATGATGCGGGTTTTTACGGTTGTTTGTCGCTTGCCGGTAGTGATAATACCCTGTGCCGGTAGTTTATTCTCCTTCAGAAGATCCATGAAAATAGAGCCGGCCTCATCTTTGGCAATCACCGAGCACATAATGGGTGTAGCCCCCAGTGCCTGAATATTCAGCGCTACGTTGGCAGCACCGCCCAGTCGGTTTTCGCGTCCGGTGGTGGCAATGATGGGCACAGGTGCCTCTGGCGAAATACGACTCACATCGCCCCATAGGTAGGAGTCGATCATGACATCACCAATGATTAATACGTTCATCGTATCAAATGCACCAAAAACCCGGGTAAGCTCCTTTCTTGTCATGCTTATTCAATTTTGCAGCAAAGATAGAAAAAAGGGGCCAGCTTTTGTAAGGGCATATTTTTTATAACAAAACCTGGGTTTATGCGTATTTCAATGCGTTGAATATTTTCTATTAGAACGAAATTAAATTGCATTCATGTTGAAACAATCATTTTTTATCGCTTTTATCAATGTATGTCTCATGGCAGTGTGCCTGAGTTGCTCTGCACCTTCGGTGCGCACAGGCGACAAGGCTCAGTTAGTTAAACTGTCCGATGGATCCCAGGTAGTACTTAATCAGCATTCTGTTTTGCAGTATGAGATCAACGATGAGCATCGTGATGTGACGCTTCAGGGCGATGCCTTTTTTAAAGTTAATAAAACCGGAATTCCTTTTAAAGTGCATACGGCCCACGGGTCGGTTACCGTGCTGGGTACAAGTTTTGCTGTGGCCACCACCGAGGAGAGCCTGGCTGTGGAGGTGGATGAAGGTGAAGTGGAAGTGGAAACAGTACAGGGAAGTAAGCGCGTGAAGAGGCGGGAGCGTGTTTTTTACAGCGATGTGAAAAAACTATTTAAAAAGGGGCATGCCGAGTTTAAACACCATATCTGGACTGATGAATTTAAGGACGATATGCGTGCTTTGGGCAAGGAAATTGAAAGAGGCGGAAAAAAGGTGGGTAAGGAATTGAAGCGTTTGGGGCGCGACTTGAACATTAAAATGTAATGGCTATCTTCGTATTGTATCAACGCAATACTAATGAAAGTCAGGCTTATGAAACGTTTTTTTCTTTTGGGTTTTACCCTTTTGGTAACCCTTGCAATGGCTCAGGCCGCCTATAAAATTGAACGCGTCGAACCGGCTTTTTGGTGGGCTGGCATGGAAAATGAAAATCTTCAGTTGCTGGTTTATGGCCAAAATATTTCCGATTTGCGGCCCAGTATTAATTACGAGGGGGTTCTTTTGGATCGAAGCGTACAGGTGAAATCGCCCAACTATCTTTTTCTGTACCTTAAAATTGATAAAGATGTCAAACCCGGGCGTTTTGATATCGTTTTTAATCGAAAGAATAAAGCACAGCTAAAATACAGTTATGAGTTAAAGAAGCGTCGTGAGGGTTCTGCCCAGCGGCAGGGTTACAATACTTCTGATGTGATGTACCTGATTACGCCCGATCGCTTTGTTAATGGAGATCTTTCCAATGATGAAGTGGAGGGCATGAAAGAGGGGCTTGACCGGTCGGCCGAGTTTGGCCGGCATGGTGGCGACTTAGCGGGTGTCATCAGTAAGCTCGATTATATTGAAGAGATGGGCTATACCACCTTGTGGCTAAATCCGGTGATGGAGAACGATATGCCTGAAGGCTCCTACCATGGCTATGCCATCACTGATTTTTATAAGACCGATGCGCGGCATGGGAGCAATGAGGATTATGTGAAGCTGTCGGAGGAGTTGAAGAAACGCGATATGAAGCTGGTGATTGATATGATTATGAATCACTGTGGCTCCCATCATTGGTGGATGAAAGATTTACCGGCCGACGACTGGCTGAACTTTCAGGAGGGCTGGCAGGTAACTACCCACTTGCGCGAAACCAATATGGATCCTTATGCATCGGATTATGATAAGCGCAGGCATGCCGATGGCTGGTTTGTGGAGTCTATGCCCGATCTCAATCAGCGAAACCCTTTAATGGCCGATTATTTGATTTATAACACTATCTGGTGGATCGAATACGCCGATTTGGATGGTATTCGCATGGATACCTATCCCTATCCTGATAAGGCGTTTATGAGTGAGTGGACGCGTCGCGTAATGGCTGAATACCCTTACTTTAATATCGTGGGTGAGGAGTGGAGCACCAATCCGGCAATCGTATCGTATTGGCAAAAAGGAAAGCATAATTCTGACGGCTATATTTCGTATATGCCCGGTGTATTTGATTTTCCCTTACAAGATGCTTTGGTAAAGGCTTTGAATGAAGATGACAGCCAGTGGGGGCAGGGCCTGCCCAAGTTATATGGTATGTTGGCCAATGATCATCTGTATGCCGACCCCACGCAGCTGGTGGTTTTCCCTGATAACCACGATATGAGTCGTTTTTATACTCAGATCAATGAAGATTTTGATTTATTTAAAATGGGAATGGCCTACATTGCGATTACCCGCGGTATTCCGCAAATCTACTATGGAACCGAGATACTGATGACCAACCCAAACTCCGACTCACATGGCGAGATACGGGGGGATTATCCCGGTGGATGGCCGGGCGATAAGGTAAACGCCTTTACAGGCGAAGGACTGACAGCTCAGCAAAAGGAAGCGCAGCAGTTTGTAAAAACCTTGCTCAATTGGCGCAAGACCTCCAATGCGGTTCATAAGGGTGATCTAAAGCACTTTGCACCCAATCATGCCAACGGACTTTATACCTTGTTTCGTTATGACGATGAGTCGGTGGTGATGCTCATGATGAATAAAAATCCTGAGGCCAAAGATGTAAATATCCTGCCTTTTAAAGATGAGGTGATTGGTACGGCAACACAAGGAACGGATGTAATCAGTGGTAGCGTTGTGTCGCTTGCCGGAGATAAGGTTACGGTCGGTCCTCGTTCCTTCCTTTTGGTGGAGATAAAGAAGTAAATTCATAATTTGAATATCATCCATTACCAATAGAAAGCCCCACATCCATGGATGTGGGGCTTTTTCTAAGTGTCTAAACTTTCTACAAGTCTATTGTCTATTTATACTCATCCCAGTGCTTAATGCTTATTTTATCCATATCCAGCTTGCAAAATGAATAAATAAAGGCACTCGCCAAACGGGCGTTGGTAATCAGCGGTATGTTAAAGTCAATGGCATCACGACGAATCTGGTAGCCGTTTTTCAGCTCATCCTTGCTCAGATTCTTAGGGATGTTAATCACCAGGTCAATCTTCTTCTCGCGGATGTAATCCATGGTATTGGGCTTTTGATCCTCGTTGGGCCAGTACAGCAGGGTTGTTTCCACGCCATTCTCGGCAAAGAACCTATGTGTTCCACCCGTGGCAAATAGGTTATAGCCACGCTCCTTTAGCATACGTGCACTTTGCAGCAATTCGAGTTTGGAGCGTGCAGGACCCGATGAAATAAGAATGTTCTTCTCGGGCACGCGATAACCCACTGATAGCATGGATTGAAGCACAGCGTCGTAGTAGTTTTCGCCGATGCAACCTACCTCACCGGTCGATGACATATCCACACCCAGTACCGGATCGGCCTTGGCCAATCGGGCAAAGGAGAACTGAGGGGCTTTAATACCCACATAATCCAGCTCAAAAGAGCTCTTGGTTAGCTTCTCCACGGGCAAGCCCAGCATGGCGCGGGTAGCCAGGTCAATCAGGTTTACTTTTAGTACCTTCGATACAAAGGGGAAGCTTCGCGAGGCGCGCAGGTTACACTCAATTACCTTAATATCATTGTCCTTGGCCAGTAGCTGCATGTTAAAGGGGCCGGTAATATTCAGTCCCTTGGCAATCTCACGGGCAATCCTCTTCACGCGGCGGATGGTTTCCACATACAGTTTCTGAGGAGGGAAAACAATGGTGGCATCGCCTGAGTGTACACCGGCAAACTCAATGTGTTCGCTGATGGCGTAACCCACCACTTCGCCCTTGTTGGCTACGGCATCTACCTCAATCTCTTTGGCTTGCTCAATAAACTCCGATACAACCACCGGAAATTCTTTGGATACATTGGCGGCCAGCGTTAGGAAATGCTCCAGCTCGTCTTTGTTGGATACCACATTCATAGCGGCACCTGACAGTACATACGAAGGACGCACCAACACGGGGAAGCCTACTTCATCCACAAAAGTGAAGATGTCGTCAATGGAGGTTAGCTCGCTCCAGCGGGGCTGATCAACACCCAGTTCATCAAGCAGGCTTGAGAATTTCTGACGGTTCTCAGCACGGTCAATGTCCTCGGGCGAAGTACCCAGGATAGGCACCTGCTGACGATGCAGTTTCATGGCCAGGTTGTTGGGTATCTGCCCACCTACCGACACAATCACACCCTTGGGTGTTTCCAGATCGATGATGTCCAGCACGCGCTCCTGTGTTAACTCATCGAAGTATAGGCGGTCGCACATATCGTAGTCGGTACTTACCGTCTCGGGATTGTAGTTAATCATTACCGAGCGATGATCCTTCTGCTTGTTGATGGTGTTGAGGGCATTTACACTACACCAGTCAAATTCTACCGATGAGCCAATGCGGTAGGCACCTGAGCCGAGTACAATCACCGAATGACCATCTTTCTCATAGTCAATATCGTGTGTGGTGCCACTGTAGGTCAGGTACAGGTAATTAATTTTTGCCGGAAACTCACCCGCCATGGTGTCAATCTGTTTCACCACAGGAAGGATGCCATGGGCTTTACGGAAGTTGCGAACCTGTAGCAGACCCTCCTCCATATTATCGGGCTTAAGCACCATGCGTGCTACCTGAAAGTCGGAGAAGCCCATTTTCTTGGCATCCAACAGCGCTTCGTCCGGCAGTTTATCCAGAGAATTGTGTTGTTGCAGAATAGCAGCGTGGTCGGTAATGTTTTTCAACTTCTCGAGGAACCATTTGTCGATGCGTGTCAGCTGATGAATTTCATCTACCGTAGATCCGGCCTGAAGCGCTTCAGCAATGGCAAATACCCGCTGATCGGTGGGTTCTTGCAGTTCCTTCTTCACGTCTTTTGTAAAAGGATGGTTGCCCACAAAGCCGTGCATGCCTTGTCCTACCATTCGCAGCCCTTTCTGAATGGCTTCTTCGAAATTGCGGCCGATGGCCATGATTTCACCTACTGACTTCATGCTGGAGCCAATCTCTTTGGATACACCGCTAAACTTACCCAAATCCCAACGAGGTATTTTACACACGATGTAGTCCAGCGCGGGTTCAAAGAAGGCCGTTGTTGTTTTGGTCACTGAGTTTTTCAGTTCGTGAAGGCTGTAACCCAGACCTAGCTTGGCAGCGATAAAGGCTAGTGGATAACCGGTTGCCTTTGAGGCTAGTGCTGAGGAGCGCGATAGGCGGGCATTTACCTCAATTACACGGTAATCTTCCGAGTAAGGATCTAAGGCGTACTGCACATTACACTCGCCCACAATGCCAATGTGGCGGATGATTTTAATGGCCAGCTCACGCAATTTATGATACTCGGCATTGGATAGAGTTTGCGAAGGTGCCACTACAATACTCTCGCCGGTGTGGATACCCAGTGGGTCGAAGTTTTCCATGTTACACACGGTGATGCAGTTATTATAAGCATCGCGCACTACTTCGTACTCTACTTCTTTCCAGCCTTTCAGTGATTCTTCCACCAGTATCTGGTTTGAATAGGAAAAGGCATTTTCGGCACGTTCAATCAGTTCTTCTTTATTCTGGCAGAATCCCGAGCCCATACCACCCAGTGTATAAGCGGCACGTACAATAATGGGGAAACCAATCTCGTCCGATGCTTTTAAAGCCTCCTCAACCGATGTAACAGCGATGCTAACCGGTGTTTTAACATCGATCTCACGTAGCTTATTGGCAAATATTTCGCGGTCTTCGGTGTTAATAATTGCTTGTACAGGAGTACCCAGCACCTCCACATTGTACTTCTTCAGAATGCCGGTTTCGTACAAGGCTGTTCCGCAGTTAAGGGCTGTCTGCCCGCCAAAAGCCAGCAGAATACCCTCCGGACTTTCCTTTTTTATCACCTGCTCAACAAAGTAAGGTGTTACCGGCAGATAGTAGATCTTATCGGCAATGCCTTCCGATGTTTGAACCGTGGCAATGTTGGGGTTGATCAATACCGTTTCAATACCTTCTTCCTTAAGGGCTTTCAGGGCTTGTGAACCCGAGTAGTCAAACTCGCCCGCTTCACCAATTTTTAGTGCGCCTGAGCCCAGTACAACTACCTTCTTGACGTGCTTCTTCATGTTATTTTATTATTGTTGTTTCCTTTTTGTTGTAATCTGCCTCGCTTCATTAAGCAATTTCCAAACATATTGGACAATAAACAACCCGTGCGCTGCACTTTTGAGTTAAAAAATTTAACATCTTTTGGCCATAATTATGCGACCCCGTGTTTGATTTTATTAGAATGATGTTGCATGCGCTCTCTCTTTTCTGCGTTTTAACGCAGGCCATAGCTACTGTTTGCCTATGGGCAACTGTGATGTGAGTGGCGAAGAAAGAATAAATGAAAAACAGCGTGCTTGTCCCGTAACGAGCTAATGCAGATAAGAGTATATGCAATTCAAAAATAGTCACTTGCGACTGCTGTTTTATGCGGTTTTGAATTTATTGTCGCGCAAAAATACAATTTTTTTACTAAAAGTAACTTTGAAATTTATAATTAATGAATAAATTTGCATCGACGATGTATAAATATACATTTATCAAAGAAGAAGAACCCAATGAAGATTAAAGCAAAACGACTGATTGCGATCAAGCAAATTATCAGCACTCAAAAAGTCAGTTCGCAGGAGGAGCTGGTGGTGCTGCTTGAAGCAGAGGGCTATAAGATAACACAGGCTACCTTGTCCCGCGACCTCAAGTATTTAAAGGTTGCCAAGGTGCCCGATGTTGAAACAGGCTATAAATATATAGTGCCTGAGGCGACTCAACGACAGGATGAGGCTCCCGTACAAGAGGAGTTTCCTGTTAGTGGTGTGGAGTCCATTGAATTTTCCGGACACTTGGCCATTATAAAAACACGGCCTGGTTTTGCCAACGGAATAGCCTCGGTTATTGATAGTCATGGTCCTTATGAAATACTCGGCAGTATTGCCGGCGACGATACCATTCTATTGATTAGTCGTGAAGGGGTTTCAAAGTCAGACGTGATCAATGCTTTGTCTTTATTTATGCCGGGGTTAAAGGAAAAGAGTTTATAAAATGTCTGCTTTTTGTTAGGCATAAGCACCGCTTTATTAGTATATTATAGCGTGAGGGTGATGAAGTCTGACTGCTGTAAGCAGATGATATGAAAGTGTGAGGGGCCGGTTGTGAAGCGTGCATCGCAGCGGTATTATAACAAAGGACTATGAGTAAGTTTAACATTTTTGTGGCAACGGAGGAGCATCTAAGTTATGTGGATGTGGTGTTGAATACGATAGCGGAAGCAGCTAAAGTGCGTGGTACAGGTATTGCAAAGCGTAATCCGGAATATCTTCAAAAGAAAATTGAAGAGGGGAAAGCAATCTTGGCCCTTCATCAGGGTGAGTTTGCCGGTTTTTGTTATATCGAAACCTGGGGGCACGATAAATTTGTTGCCAACTCGGGGCTTATTGTGGTTGACTCATTTCGGGGTAATGGATTGGCTAAGGCCATTAAAACAAAGGCTTTTGAATTGTCGCGTAAGCGTTATCCGCAGGCTAAAATCTTTGGTCTTACCACGGGTCTTGCTGTCATGAAGATAAATTCCGACCTTGGTTATCGGCCGGTCACCTTCTCAGAGCTTACTGATGATGAGCAGTTTTGGAAGGGCTGTCAGAGCTGTGTTAATTACGATATTTTGCTGCGTACCGAGCGTAAGCATTGTTTGTGTACCGGCATGCTGTACGACCCTATGCGTGCATCGCAAAAGACATCAAAGCCAGCGTCTGGTATGCTGTCACGACTGCGCAGTGCCGTAAAGAAAAGAGATTCCAAAGGCGGTCGGTTTTTTAAAGGCCTGACAGCTCTGTTTTAAGCATATAATTTAGCATACGATAATTATTTAACGATGAAAGAAAAGGTAGTTTTAGCGTACAGTGGAGGTTTGGATACTTCGTTTTGTGTGAAGTATCTGGCCGAGGAGAAAAACCTGGAAATATACTCTGCTATTGCCAATACAGGTGGTTTTAGTGAAGAGGAATTGTCGGATATAGAAGCGAAAGCTTATGAGTTGGGTGTGGCCCGCCATGCCACCCTCGATGTTACTGAACGCTACTACCGCCGCTGCATTCGTTATATGATTTATGGCAATGTGTTAAAGAATAACACTTACCCACTCTCCGTTAGTTCGGAACGTATTTTTCAGGCATTAGCAATTGTTGATTATGCCCGTTCCATTGGTGCCAAATATATTGCACATGGTAGCACTGGAGCCGGTAATGATCAAATTCGTTTTGACCTGACATTCCAGGTTTTAGCGCCTGACATTAAGGTGATTGCTCCTATCCGTAACCTACAATTGTCACGTGAGCAGGAGATTAGTTATCTGAAAGAAAGGGGTGTGGTGCGCGACTGGACCAAGATGGAGTATTCCATTAATAAAGGACTATGGGGTACCAGCGTGGGGGGTAAAGAAACGCTTACCTCCAACCAAACACTGCCGAGCGATGCTTATCCCAGTCAGTTGAAAAAGGACGGGGAAGAAACTCTGGAGATTGGTTTTGTAAAGGGTGAAATAGCAACCATCAACAGCTTTGCTTTTGATGATCCTGTAGAAGCTATTAAGTATATTGAGCAGTTGGGTGCGGCCTATGCCATTGGTCGTGATATGCACGTGGGCGATACCATTATTGGTATTAAGGGGCGTGTAGGTTTTGAGGCAGCAGCTCCTATTCTGATTATTAATGCCCATCGGGTGCTGGAGAAACATGTACTTACCAAATGGCAGATGCATTGGAAAGAACAGCTGGCCAATTGGTATGGTATGTTCCTGCATGAGTCGCAGTATCTGGAGCCGGTGATGCGTGACATTGAAAAGTTTTTGGAGAGTTCGCAGCAGAATGTTACAGGTAAAGTCATCATCAAGCTAATGCCTTACCGTTTTGAGGTAGTAGGTATTGAGTCGGAGCACGACCTGATGAGTGATGTTTTTGGCGAGTATGGGGAGATGAATAAAGCCTGGACAGCCCAGGATGTAGAAGGTTTTACCACCATTATGTCTACGCCATTGAAGATATACAATGCCGTCAATAAGGGGCAACTGGACTTAAAAGAAGGTGATGATTAAAGTAGGAATTGTAGGAGGTGCCGGCTATACGGCAGGAGAATTATTGCGCATATTATTGCAACATCCCAAGGCTCAAATTGGTTTTGTGCAGAGTACAAGCCAGGCAGGACTGCCGGTAACGGCCATTCATACTGATCTGGTAGGTGATACGGATCTTGTTTTTGACGGGGAAATTGACTATTCGGTGGATGTGCTGTTTTTATGCATGGGCCATGGTCGATCACGACAATTTGTAAAGGATATACCCACTACTTATGCAGGTAAGATTATTGACTTGAGTCATGACTTCCGCCTTAAAGAGTTGGCTGATGGCTTCGTCTATGGTTTACCTGAGTTAAATGGTGCTGCCATCAGAGAGGCAAAATACATTGCTAATCCGGGGTGCTTTGCCACAGCCATACAGTTGGCCTTGCTTCCTTTAGCGGCAGCAAAGCAACTTAGCGAGGTGCATATTCATGCTATCACGGGATCGACGGGAGCGGGGCAGGCTTGCTCTCCTACCACGCATTTTAGTTGGCGTAATAACAATGCATCAGTATACAAATCCTTTGAGCATCAGCATTTGGGTGAGATCGGTGAATCCATGCTGCAGCTGCAGCCGGATTTTGCGCAGGATATTAATTTTGTGCCTATGCGGGGTAATTATCCTCGCGGAATTCTGGCCTCGGTTTATCTCGATTCCGATTTAAGCGAAGAGGAGGCCGTGAGTCTTTATGGTAGTTATTATAAGCAGCATCCCTTCACGCACACTGTGGTAAGTAATCCTGATGTGAAGCAGGTGGTAAATACTAATAAAGCATTGGTTTGTGTGAAAAAGCACGGATCGAAACTGCACATTGTCAGTGTGATCGATAACCTCTTGAAAGGGGCATCAGGTCAGGCTGTTCAAAATATGAATCTTTTATTTGGTTTGGATGAGGCAGCAGGCCTTCGCTTAAAATCTGTGGCTTTTTAGCCGGTTAAAGAATCGGTTTGTCATAGTTTATTTGGTTTAAATTTTAGGTGTTCATTCTTCTTTGTATGAAGGCCAACTGTTCTAGAGTGCCACAGGTATTATGCCTGTGGTGCTTCATCCACTTACCGCTGAGATACACTTATCTGACAGCAGATAGAAAAGATTAACAATATGAATATATTTGATGTATACTCGCTTTTTGATATAACGCCCGTAAAGGGTGAGGGCTGCTATGTTTGGGACGATAAAGGGAATCGTTACCTCGATTTATACGGAGGTCATGCGGTTATTTCCATCGGACACAGTCATCCACACTATATCGAGCGCATATCGAGTCAGCTGAAGCAGCTTGGCTTTTACAGTAACTCAATTCAAAATCCTTTGCAGCAGGAACTGGCCGATAAGCTGGGTGCCCTCAGTGGAATGGATGATTACCAGCTTTTTTTATGCAATTCGGGTGCCGAAGCCAATGAAAATGCGCTTAAACTGGCTTCTTTTCAAACCGGACGGGCCAAGGTGGTAGCCTTTGAGAAGGGCTTTCATGGTCGTACATCCGGCGCTGTTGCGGCGACTGACAATCCCCGTATTCAGGCACCTTATAATCAGGGGCACCAGGTAGAGATTGTGGCCTGGGAAGACCTGGAGGCGTTGGAGGCTTCCCTAATGAAAAGAGATGTGGCCGCTGTGATTATTGAAGGTATTCAAGGGATTGGGGGTATACACATTCCGTCGGCCTCCTTTTTGCAAGATATGCAGACGCTGTGCAGACGCTATGGTACTTTGCTTATCCTTGATGAAATACAGTCGGGCTACGGCAGAACCGGCGAGTTTTTTGCCTTTCAGCATGCTAATATCGAACCCGATATGGTGACCATGGCCAAAGGGATGGGAAATGGTTTTCCCATTGGGGGTGTCCTTATTTCCCCTGCCATAAAGCCCAAGAAGGGCATGCTGGGTACCACTTTTGGTGGCAGTCACCTGGCCTGTGCAGCTGGTCTTGCTGTTTTGGAGGTGATGGAACAGGAGAAACTAATGGATCAGGTAAAAACTAATGGAAAATACTTTTTAAAAAGTCTAAATAACATAAAGAAAGTTAATGAGATACGTGGTTGTGGACTGATGTTGGCCCTTGAAATGAAGGAAAATATTGCATCCATAAGGCATGACTTGTTAATTAAAAATCATATTTTTACGGGCATTTCCGGCACCTATACATTGAGGTTATTGCCTCCATTGACACTCCAAAGGGGTCAAATTGACACCTTTATGTCCAGATTGGAGGCTTGTGTAGACAGCAGTTAACATCCAAATAAATATGATTAGATCGTACTGGAACGAAGAGTGGAAGGAGCTTGAATTTGAAGAGGGTGCACTTAAGAAGCGTTATGCCCTTTCCAATTATGGAAGAATAATTAGTTACATCGGAAATATGAACGATGGCGACTACATTAAAGGAGGTAAGTTGAGGGGATATCCTACATTGCCCTTGCGGCCGTTTGGAAAGTCGAAGACCTTTTATATTCATAAGCTTGTGGCTGAATTATTCCTGCCTAAGACATCACCCGATCAGAAGTACGTCATTCATCTGGATTATAACAAATCCAATAATTATATCGATAATTTGCGCTGGGTGAATAAGAGTGAGATGTTTGCTCATCAGCAAAATAACCCGTCGGTATTGGAGGCTCGCGAAAAGCAACGAGGACGAAAAACACAACAGGGTCATAAGCTCACCGCTACCCAGGTGATGCGCTTGAAAAAGAAAATAAATGACCCCAACCGTAAAACGCGATTAAAGTTAATAGCACGCGAATTTGGAATCAGTGAGATGCAACTATACCGGATTAAATCCGGCGAGAACTGGAGCCATGTAGAAGTGGATGTACCGGTGATGGAAGATAAGTAGTTTGCATTGAGGTTTTTCGACGGTTTTTGTGTAGATTTATAAGTTCTAATTTGCTTTTGCTTATATCTTAACACAATAACCATAGAAAATCCTACTACATGAAAGTTTCAAAAGTTGCAATTATTGGCGGTGGTAATTTGGGCACCGCCATAGCGCGGGGTTTACTAAGCAAGGGCCTGTTTACTCCCGGGCAAATTGCCATAACACGCCGCCGCACTGCCCTGTTGGCCGATCTTAAGGCACAAGGATTATGGGTATCTAATAATAACGCTGAAGCCGCCACAGCTGCCCAGGTTGTTTTTCTGGGTGTCAAGCCCTATCAGGTTGAAAAAGTTTTAAAAGAAATTGCGCCCGTGCTGACGGAGAATACTTTACTAATTTCTCTGGCTACCGGTGTGGCATCCACCACCTTGCAATCATACTGTAGTGTTCAGTTACCCATTTTCAGGGCCATGCCCAATACGGCCATTGAAATAGGTGAGTCCATGACTTGTATCTCTTCCTATAAAGCCACACAGGCGCAAGAGGAGCAAGTAGTGCAGTTGTTTGCACAAATGGGACAGGCGCTGATCATTCCCGAGGAGTTGATGGCGGCAGCAACAGTGCTTGCGGCTTGTGGCATAGCCTATGCCATGCGCTTTATTCGGGCGGCAACCCAGGGTGGCATTGAAATAGGTTTTGGCTCTCGCCTGGCAGCGCAAATATCTGCTCAAACCATTAAAGGGGCCGCTGATCTGCTTATTCAGAAAGGAACACACCCCGAGGATGAGATTGATAAGGTAACCACTCCGCGCGGAGTTACCATTTCAGGATTGAATGAAATGGAGCATCAGGGTTTTAGCTCTGCCCTTATTAAAGGACTCCTTACCTCGTTTAATAAAATTCAAAAAGGTCAGTAGCGTATGTATCAGCAAGTATGTATAAAAATTGGGTCGAATGTTTTGGCTGGCGAATCAGGAGGACTCAATAAGCGGCATATTAATCAGCTGGTGATGCAACTGGCTGACCTTCATCGCTCGGGTAAAAAAATCATTGTGGTTTCTTCCGGTGCTGTGGCAGCAGCCCGTGGGCTTGTTGTGCCCGATAAGAAGTGTGACCGTGTGTCGCAGCGTCAGCTCTTATCGTCGGTTGGGCAGGTTCGATTAATGCATTTGTATGCTGATTTGTTTGATTTGCATGGGATTCAAATTGCACAGGTGCTGGTTACCAAGCAGGACTTTAGTACGCGTGAGCATTATCTGAATATGAAAAATTGTGTCACTGCCTTGTGGGAAAATGGTATTGTACCCATTGTGAATGAGAATGATGCGGTGTCAGTAACGGCCCTTATGTTTACCGATAATGATGAGCTCAGCGGTATGATGGCGACCCTGATGGCTTGTGATGCACTGTTGCTATTAACCAATGTGGATGGTATTTACAACGGTCATCCCGATGATGAGGGTGCGGAAGTGATTACTGAGATAGACGCTGAGCAAAAGGATCTTCACCGTTATATTTCAAGTGTTAAATCAGATTTTGGCAGGGGGGGGATGCTTACCAAATGCCGGGTGGCACAAAAGGCTGCCATGTCGGGTGTTCATGTGCACATAGCCAATGGGCAACACGATAATATTATTAGGCAGTTGTGTACATCGCCACAAGCAGTGCACCATACACATTTTAAGGCCGGCAGTGGTTATCCAGCAGTGAAAAAGTGGATATCCCATTCCGCGGGTTTTGCCCGAGGACAGGTAAGCATTAATGATGGGGCGGCGCTAGCCCTGTGCTCAGCCAAAGCAACAAGTTTGTTGTTAGCGGGTGTTCATGCTATTGATTATGAGTTTGAAAAAGGCGATCTTATTCGCATCTGCAACATGCAAAAGCAAACTGTGGGTATAGGTAAGGCGGCATATAGTAGTGCAAAGGCGCAAAAGCACCGGAGCGACGAAAAGTATAAACCCTTGGTGCACTACGACTACTTATATGTGTTTCCTGATTTTTTAGCGTAAGCCTTTATTGTTTATAAAACCAAACAAATATCTATGTATCAGTTGTTTTTTGATAAGGTAAAACTCGCATCGCGACAGCTGACAAGTGTTAGTGATGAGGTACTGCAGGCTGTATTACTTGATTTAAGTGCAGCATTGTTGGCTGCCAAAGAAATGATTATAAGTGCCAATCATAAGGATTTAATGCGTATGGATAGAAGCGACCCGCGCTATGATCGTCTTCTGTTAAGTCCTGAGCGTATCGATGATATAGCACGAGGTGTGAAAGAAGTAGCGAATTTACCCGGCCCTCTGGGTGAAGTGCTCGAGCAGCGAATCTTGCCCAATGGTTTGCAGCTCACAAAAAAGCGTGTTCCCCTAGGGGTGGTGGGTGTCATTTACGAGGCACGACCCAATGTTACTATCGATGTGTTTGCCCTTTGCTGGCGCAGTGGCAATGCGTGTGTACTAAAAGGAGGCAGCGATGCTGCTGATAGTAACGCAGCATTGGTGAGCATCCTGCACAAGGTGTTGCAGCGGCATGGTCTATCGCCCGATGTGGTGCAGCTACTACCCAACGATAGGGCTGCCACTCAGGCCTTGATGCGAGCTGTCGATCAGGTGGATGTGTTAATACCCAGAGGATCGCAGGGGTTGATCAATGCGGTGCGCGATCAGGCTAAAGTGCCGGTTATAGAAACCGGTGCCGGTATTGTCCACGCCTACTTTGATCAGTCAGGTGATGTCAAGTTAGGACAAAAGGTACTTTTAAATGCTAAAACACGTAGGGTGAGTGTGTGTAATGCCCTGGATTGCCTTATAATACATCGCAGCCGTCTGAGTGATTTATCTGCTTTGCTTGCGCCCATGGCAACAGCTGGTGTAGCGGTGTATGCCGACGAAGCTGCTCATTATCAGTTGAAGGGTAATTATCCGGATGCTATCTTATTTGAGGCAGGTGAAAATGATTTCGGAACCGAGTTTCTGGCCATGAAGCTGGCTGTAAAAACAGTGAGTGGTCTGCATGAGGCATTGGATCATATTGCACGTTATAGTTCAAAGCATAGTGAAGCGATTATTGCAGAGGATAAGGAGGTGATTGAACGCTATCTTAATGGGGTAGATGCTGCTGCCTTGTATGTGAATGCCAGTACCGCTTTTACCGATGGTGCTCAGTTTGGCTTAGGAGCTGAAATTGGTATTAGTACACAGAAGCTGCATGCACGCGGACCGATGGGTCTTCGTGAGCTTACTACCTATAAATGGATTGTGAAAGGGCAGGGGCAGGTTCGGCCGGCATAAGGTAATCGCCCACGCAGATTAATAATAAAATAGCTTAATACGATATAAAATGAAGAGATTTTTAACGGTTGATGATATTGGAAACTTAGAGGCGGCATTAAAAGAGGCAGCTGAAGTGAAGCAGAATCCCTATGCCTGGGACACATTGGGTAAAAATAAAACGATCATACTTTTGTTTTTTAATTCCAGTTTGCGCACGCGGCTGAGCACTCAGAAGGCGGCCATGAATTTAGGTATGAATGTGATTGTGCTGGATGTTAATAAGGATGGCTGGCAGCTGGAAACGGAGTTTGGTGTGGTGATGGATGGTGATAAACCTGAGCACTTGCGTGAGGCTGTGCCCGTGATTGGTCGTTACTGCGATATGATTGCAGTACGTTCCTTTGCATCTTTGAGTGATAAGAAAGCCGATTATGAGGAGCAGATTTTAAATCAGTTTATCGATTTTGCCGGTGTGCCGGTTATTAGCATGGAATCGGCCACGCGTCATCCTCTACAAGCCTTTGCCGATTTGATTACCATTGAGGAACACAAGCAGAAGGCACGACCCAAGGTGGTGCTTACCTGGGCACCACACCCGCGTGCTTTACCGCAGGCTGTGCCCAATTCGTTTGTTGAGTGGATGAAAACTGCCGATGTGGATTTGGTGGTGACGCATCCTGAAGGATATGAGTTGGCCGCTGAGTTTACCGATGGCGTAAAGGTAGAATATGATCAGAACAAGGCCTTTGAAGGGGCTGACTTTATCTATGCCAAAAATTGGTCGTCCTACAACGATTATGGTAAGGTGACTAACCACGATCGCAGCTGGACGGTTGATGAAGAAAAAATGGCACTGACCAATGGAGCCAAATTTATGCATTGCCTGCCGGTGCGTCGTAACATGATTGTTACCGATGCAGTGATTGACAGTGCCAATAGTATTGTTATTGATGAGGCCGCCAATCGAGTAGTGTCTGCTCAGGTGGTGATTAAACGCGTTTTGGAAACCCTAAAATAGAGAAGTATGCACGATCGACTAACAATTGTAAAAGTAGGAGGTAAAGTGGTCGAAGAGTCCGCTTCATTGCAGTCTTTCATTCAGGATTTTGCCGGTATTGCCGGGCAAAAGATTCTGGTACATGGAGGAGGACGATCGGCCACTGCAATGGCCGAGCACCTGGGGCTTAAAACTACCATGGTGGATGGACGTCGAATTACCAATCGGGCAATGTTGGAAGTTGTGGTGATGGTGTACGGAGGACTGGTCAATAAAAATATTGTGGCACAGCTTCAGGCGCTCAATAAGCAGGCCGTTGGTCTTACCGGGGCTGATCTGGATTGTGTGCGAGCCGTCAAACGACCTGTAGTGGATACCGACTATGGTTACGTGGGCGATGTTACGGCTGTTAATACTGAGCATCTGGTGGAACTGTTGCGTCAGGGTGTGGTGCCGGTGGTGGCGCCCCTCACACATGACGGGAAAGGGCAGCTGCTCAATACCAATGCTGATACCATGGCGGCCGAGTTAGCCAAGGTCTTGGCAAGGGATTTTCGAGTGCAGCTGGTGTATTGCTTCGAGAAAAAAGGAGTGTTGGAAAATCCTGATGATGAGGATTCCGTGATTCGTGAACTTAGCACCAGTTTGTACACCGAACACAAGGAGAGCGGAGTGATCAATGCCGGTATGATTCCTAAGCTTGACAATGGTTTTGCCGCCTTGCAACAGGGGGTTGAGCAGGTTTGCATTACAAATATTGAGGGACTCAAAAATGGGTTTGCCTCCGGAACCCGATTATCACAGGAATGAATAGATGGAACAAAAGCAAGAAAAGTACACGCGTGAGGCCATTGCCCTGTTGAAGCGTTTGATAAAAACACCTTCCTTTAGTCGGGAAGAGGGCGCTGTGGCCGATATGATGGCCGGCTATCTGAAAGAGCAAGGGTTGGATGTGAAGCGACAGAGTAATAATGTGTGGTGCTGGGCGCAGGAGAAAGATCCGCAGAAACCGACAATATTGCTCAATTCTCATCTGGATACGGTAAAGCCCTCGGATAAATGGAGTTATGATCCCTTTGGAGCCTATCAGGAGGGTGATAAGCTTATTGGTTTGGGGAGTAATGATGCCGGTGGTCCATTGGTGGCTCTTATGGCGACTTTTCTCTGTTTAAAAGATGAGGCATTACCCTATAATCTGGTTTTTGCTGCCACCGCTGAAGAGGAGGTGTCCGGTGCTGATGGTGTAGCGCTTGTATTGCCTCATCTGGGATCCATTGACCTGGGTATTGTTGGCGAACCAACGCAGATGCAGATGGCCGTGGCCGAGAAAGGACTGATGGTCTTGGATTGCGTGGCGCATGGCAGAACGGGGCATGCCGCGCGTGACGAGGGAGTGAACGCTATTTATAAAGCCATGGAGGCCATTTCGTGGTTTCGAACTTATCAGTTTGAAAATGTATCCCCTCACCTGGGGGCTGTTAAAATGACGGTTACACAGGTGACAGCCGGCAGTCAGCATAACGTAGTGCCCGATGTCTGCCGTTTTGTGGTGGATGTTCGTCTGAATGAGTGCTACAGAAACAAGGAGCTGCATGCCATAATAGAACAGCATGTGGATTGTGATGTTACGCCGCGATCCTATCGCTTGAACAGTTCGTTTATTCCGTTTGAGCATTCTTTGGTGCAGCGGGGTAGGGCATTGGGCTTGTCGCATTACGGATCACCCACAACTTCCGATCAGGCGCTGATGGATTTTACAACGCTGAAAATAGGTTGTGGTGACTCTGCGCGCTCACACACGCCCGATGAATATATTTATTTGTCGGAAATTGAAGAAGGTATAGCTACTTATATCAAACTGTTGGCAGATCTTGATTTGTAGGTATTTAACCCTGTTTTTAGGATGAGTAAAATGTGATAAAAGTCATATAAATCACCTAAAATTGCTTAATTATAAATTAAAAGTGAATATATTTGCCAAATCGAAAGGCTTAAGTTTTAAAATGTTACAGATAGTAACTTCCTTGGATTGGCCATAAAACCATTAACAGCTAAAACGTTAAGATATGAAGCTTTGGGATAAAGGCACCTCTGTTGATAAAAGGATAGAAGATTTTACTGTAGGGCGTGATCGTGAATTGGATGTGCTGTTGGCACCATTCGATATTATGGGTACCATGGCGCACATTACCATGCTCGAGAGTGTAGGATTGTTGTCAGAAGATGAATTGTCTGTACTGCTTACGGAACTAAAAGCTTTACATCGTCTTGCGCTTGCCGGAGATTTTGTAATAGAGGCAGGTGTGGAAGATGTTCACTCGCAGGTGGAACTTATGCTAACACGTAAACTGGGCGATGTGGGCAAAAAAGTTCATAGTGGGCGCTCGCGCAACGATCAGGTATTGGTCGATCTTAAATTATACACCCGTCATCGCATTGAGGCCTTGGTGCAGAATATCGAAAAGTTGTTTGCCGTATTGCAGGAGAAGAGTGAGGCAAATAAAGACATTCTGATACCCGGTTACACGCACTTGCAAGTGGCTATGCCATCGTCTTTCGGAGTCTGGTTTGGTGCTTTCGCCGAGAGTTTGGCCGATGATCTGCTGTTGTTGCAGGCTGCGTGGCGCACCGCCAACCAAAATCCGCTGGGAACAGCGGCCGGCTATGGCTCCTCCTTTCCACTCAATCGAACGCTCACAACGCGCTTATTGGGCTTTGAAGACCTTAACTACAATGTGGGATATGCTCAAATGGCTCGGGGTAAAATGGAGCGAACCGTGGCCTATGCCATGTCATCGGTGGCACAAACGCTGGGTAAGTTGGCGGCCGATGCCTGCATGTATACCAGTCAAAACTTTGGATTTATTAAGTTGCCCGATGAGCTAACCACGGGTTCAAGCATCATGCCGCATAAAAAAAATCCTGATGTATTTGAATTGCTCAGGGCGCATTGCAATAAGCTACAGGCGCTGCCCGAATCCATCGGAATGATGACCGCTAATCTGCCATCCGGCTATTTTCGGGATCTCCAGCTGATAAAAGAAGTGTTTATGCCCGCCTTTGATGAATTAACGGATTGTCTTGAGATCGCCATCTTCGCCATTGAAAATATGGAGGTGCGCCATGATGTAATGCAGGATGAAAAATACAAACTGGCTTTTAGTGTGGAAGAGGTAAATAAATTGGTGCTGAGTGGTGTGCCTTTCCGTGATGCCTATAAACAGGTGGGGTTAGCCATTGAAGCAGGTACCTTTAATACTGATGCTCAGGTGCAGCATACGCACGAAGGTTCCATTGGCAATTTATGCAACGAAAAAATCAGGGAAAAGAAAGATAGAATTATAAAGGAATTTGGTTTTGGGCAGGTTAATACGACCCTTGCCGACTTGCTGAAGTGAGAGAATTATTGATAACTGTTTGAACGATTAACAAAAGGAATAAAGTATGGCAATACATGAGAAGTTGGCAAAGGATGCTGTGATGTCGAGTGATATTGATAAATCGTTATTTGATAAATTTAGCGTTAAAAGAGGATTGCGTAATGCCGATTTTTCTGGAGTGCTGGTGGGTTTAACTACCATAGGAGACGTAGTGGGTTACGATAAGGTAGAGGGGAAGCTTATTCCCCGTGATGGACAGTTGTTTTACCGCGGTGTTGAACTGAAGGATCTGGCCAGAGGGTTTCAGTCGCAGGGAAGACATGGCTTTGAAGAAACGGCTTATTTGCTGCTTTCAGGGCAACTGCCCAACCGTGAGCAGCTGGGAGCTTTCACGGCAGAGCTGGAGCATGAGCGTCATCTACCCCCTTTCTTTTCAAAAAACATGATACTCTCCTTGCGGGGGCGTGACATCATGAACATGCTTGCGCGTTCTGTTCTCGGGCTTTATACGGCCGACGATCATGCCGAAGATTTATCGCCTGAGAATTTAATTAAACAGTCCATTAGCCTGATTGCTAAGTTTCCGGTAATTGTGGCTTATTCATACTTTGGTATGCGTCATTCATATCAAAAGAAATCATTGGTGATCCGCCATCCGCAGCCCGAATTAAGTACTGCCGAGAATTTTTTATACATGCTCAAGGGTAAAAACTATTCGAAGCTCGAGGCTGACTTATTGGATTTATCGCTGGTGATACATGCTGAGCACGGTGGTGGTAACAATTCATCGTTTACCACACGTGTGGTGAGTTCGGCTCAGACCGATACCTATTCGGCCATTGCTGCTGCTCTTGGTTCGCTGAAGGGTGGGTTACACGGGGGTGCTAACCTGAAGGTGATGGATATGATGAATAATATTAAGGCGAATGTGAAGGACTGGAGCGATGAGAACGAGATAAGGGCCTACTTGTTGAAGATATTGAATAAACAGGCTTTTGATAATACGGGTAAGATATATGGTATCGGTCATGCGATCTACACCAATTCCGATCCGCGTGCTGTACTGTTAAAGGAAAAGGCGCAGTCCCTTGCGGTGGAAAAAGATCGTGTGGATGAATTTAATCTATATGCGGCCATCGAGCGCCTGGCACCGCAAGTGTTTTACGATTTTAAGGGAGCTAATGCCAAGGTGATTTGTGCCAATGTTGATTTTTACAGTGGTTTTGTTTATGATTGCTTGCAGATACCCAAGGAGATTTATACACCTATTTTTGCCGTATCGCGCATTGCCGGATGGTGTGCTCATCGTATTGAAGAGGTGACCTTCTCAAGTCGCCGGATTATCCGTCCTGCCTATAAAAATGTGTCCGAACGAATAGCTTATACCGACCTGGACAAGCGTTAGTAAAAAAAAATATTTTTGTTGATTGGGTATGAGGGATCAGTGCATAGGGGAGATTTGCACGGTCCCTCATTTTTAGTCTAATCAGTGCTTGTTGTTGTATAAATATGCAGCAACTGAAGACGAGGTCTATAATTATGCATGAACAGATAAAAAAATTCGGAGGTGAGGCAAATAATTATTACCTTTGTGCCGCATAAGGGAAGCCTTGTGCATGCATTTATTCAGAGCGTTATGAGTAAATGCATTTTTTGTGTCGAGATTAGTGTAAATGATTTAAGTATCAGAAGGTATGCCTGAAGTACAAAAGATTAAATTAGTGTTGGAAGACGGAACAGTCTTCGAAGGAAAATCATTTGGATACCACAAGTCGGTAGCGGGTGAAGTAGTGTTCAATACAGCCATGACCGGCTATCCCGAAAGTTTGACGGATCCGTCTTACGAAGGGCAAATCCTTGTCTCTACTTATCCTCTCATTGGTAACTACGGTGTGCCAAAAAACGATACCGAAAACGGGATACCAAAATTCCATGAGTCGGATCGCATTCATATCTCCGGATTAATTATTTCGGACTATTCTTTTGAATACAGCCATTGGAATGCAGAAAATAGCCTTCGCGAGTGGTTGATACAGAATAAGGTGCCGGGTGTATTTGGCATCGATACGCGGGCTTTGACTATGATTCTGCGCGAAAAGGGTTCGATGTTGGGTAAGATTGAGGTGGAAGGTGAAGCCATCGATTTTGTCGATCCCAACAAAGAAAATCTTGTGGCCAAGGTGAGTATCAAAGAGAAGAAAGTGTATGGATCAGGTAAGCATAAGGTTGTGCTGGTCGATACCGGTGCTAAAAACAATATTTTGCGTTGTCTGCTAAAACGCGACACTACAGTTATTCGTGTACCTTGGGATTATGACTTTACACAAGAGGATTATGATGGCATTATGCTGTCCAATGGTCCCGGTGATCCCCAGATGTGTGAAGTTACGATCGAGCATATTAAAAAAGCAATGGCTATTGGTAAGCCAATCTTTGGCATCTGCCTGGGTAATCAGCTCATGGGTATTGCTTCGGGTGCTTCTACCTATAAGCTAAAATATGGTCACCGTGCCCATAATCACCCTGTGATTAAAGTGGGAACCGATACTTGTTATATCACCAGCCAAAATCATGGTTTCGCCATTGATAACAATACACTAAGTAATGAGTGGGAGCCATTGTTTTTAAATGTTAACGATCAGACTAATGAGGGAATTAAGCATAAAACCAAGCCATTTTTCTCTACTCAGTTTCACCCTGAAGCATCGAGTGGACCTACCGATACGGAATTTTTGTTCGATGAGCTGATTGCAAAAATTGAAGCAAGCAAGAAGTAAATAGACAATATAGAACAGGCAGATCGCATCCTGGTTGCATAATGCAATGGGGTTGCGATTTGTTGCATTACAACAATCCATTAATCAAATATTTATAATATCTTTAGTGAGCTAGCTTGTTTAACTTTTTAAAAGTCGCTGCTTATGAAGGATATCGTAAATATTTATTCCGACACCGAATTAACCGTTATGCATCTGAAAAATGTATTGGCGGACAAAGGTATCGAGGCCATGGTGAAAAATGATTTTCAATCGGGTGTATCGGCTGGTTTTGTTGCCGGGTCGGCCACTTCTGTGGACTTATACGTGTTGCTAAAAGATGAAGTGCGTGCACGTGCCATTGTGGAGACGTTTGTTAAGGAGCTTAAGAAATAGCGTTTATGAACTACCCCTCATTCTATGATGTTGTGATCGCTTATGATCGCATTAAGTCTTATGTGCACCAAACGCCTGTTTTGAGCAGTAGCAGTATCAATGATATGATGGGCTGCACTTTGTTTTTCAAATGTGAGAATTTTCAGAAAGTAGGAGCATTTAAATACCGGGGTGCAAGTAATGCTGTATTGAGCCTCAATGCGATGCAACGAGCGCAGGGTGTGGCCACGCATTCATCGGGCAATCATGCGGCTGCACTGGCCTTGGCAGCTCGCGAAAATGGGCTTCCGGCCTATATAGTGATGCCGGACAATGCACCTGAAATAAAGAAGAAGGCCGTGAAAGGTTATGGCGCCCAAATTACTTTCTGTGCTCCCACCCAGCGCGATCGTGAGCTTACACTGAAAGCTGTTCAGGCACGAACCGGTGCCATTCTTGTGCATCCCTATAATCAATGGGAGGTAATTTGTGGTCAGGGAACAGCGGCACTGGAGCTAATGCAACAACAACCCGATCTGGAGGCTGTTATGGCCCCGGTGGGTGGAGGTGGCTTACTGAGTGGTACGGCTACCTACTTGAAGGGGAAGTATCCCGGAATAAGGGTATTAGCAGGTGAGCCGCTTATGTCCGATGACGCCTATCGGTCTTTTAACAGTGGTGTACTACACCCTGTTGATAAGCCCGAAACCATCGCCGACGGCCTGCGTACTTCATTGGGTGAACTTACTTTTGCCATTATCCGCGAGAAAGTGGATGATATTTATACTGTTTCTGAGGCATCCATTATTTCGGCCATGCGCCTTATCTGGGAGCGCATGAAGATTATTGTGGAGCCTTCATCTGCGGTGCCTTTGGCTGCTGTTATGGAAAATAAAGAGGCTTTCAGGAAGCAGCGAGTGGGTATCATTCTGTCAGGTGGTAATGTTGATCTTGCGCACCTTCCTTTTTCTTAATTATGATGAGGCGGAAAGCTTTTGACAGTTAGTTAAATTAGTATTTTTCTCATAAGTAAGATTCATTGAATTATGAAGTAATTAGTAAAATATCAACTTGTCAAAATAATTTATCTGGTAATAATGCAATTGTCTTTGTCCAAATTTCAAATAAGTAATGCGAGAATCTCTTCATTTTTATACGTATATAGATCATTCTAAAAGTTTATTATTGGCAGGTAATGAGAATCTCAAGATGTTTAAGAATTTTATCTACTCTTAAGGTTATGACGATAGATTAAGACAACTAGGTTTACTTAGGACTACAAACTTGATTTATGCTTTGGCTGTCGAATTAATATTCAAGTCAAGAGCTTTATATGAGGAAAGAGAGAATATAGAGGCTGGAAAAATTAATAATTACAATGAACTCAAAAAGAAATGGGGTAAGAATGGACATGTAATACAAAATATCCTTGATTATTATCAGATAGATATAAGTGAGCACGAGCAACTTATGATAGAGGAACTTCAGCCATTTATGATTTGGGCAGGTAGATTTCCATTTCCTTTAAATGACGATTTGGCAAAACACTATGAAGTAGGTAATAAATCCTTGAGTTTAAGACCTGATTTGCACATTAAAGTACAACAGATTATAGAAACTCAAATTCAAGTAATGAGCAAATAGAGTTTATCGCTGCAATGGCTAATTAAGTATTTTGTTTAATATAAAAAAACTGCCAATCAATCACGATTGCGGGTCATGAGTCACATCTTAATAATTGCTAATTGCGGATGGTTAACTGACCATTTGAGTAAGATGTGTAGTATGATTTTAAGGCGTAAACAGCGGGCCCTTTGATAATATCACCATATTGGGTAGCTACCAGAAATTCAGATCCGCATTGGGGGCATTTAACAATGGGGTTGCCTTCCTCAATAATTTCCACATAATGCAAGCGGCCATCTTCGTGCTGGTAGGTGCAGGTACGGTCAAAGGCATAATACTGGTCACTGCTGGCACTCCACACGATTACACCATTAACGCCCGGCACGCGTCCGTTGCTGCCACGCATTATTACAAAAAGGCTCTTTCCTGCATATTGCGGCACAATATCGATGGTGGTTGAAAAGTGTACATTGGGTATAATTTCAGAATCTTTGCCGCAGCTAAGTGCCATTAAAGAAATTAATATGGCAAAGGTAAAACGTTTCATGTCATTCATTTTTAAGAAAAACGTTGATCGCTATATTTTATTATTATGGGGCAGGACTCAGCAATCTTTAAGCTAACAAATTTATTACATTGGAATTGAGTTTTTTTATAATATCTGACTTTAAATTGGTAATTTGGTGCATTAAATAAATTACTGCTATGGATGATTTAGGAAATATACTATATGTACTGGCTATGTTGGCTGCTCTTGTATTTAGTGCGCTGAAGAAGAAAAAGCAGGTAGATAAATCACCGCCAGTTCCCGGGGAGGAGCGTCCGGAATTTGACCCCATGGCTGAGGATGATATTATGGGTGAATTGCGGGAGCTTTTTCAGTCCAAAGCCAAAGAGGAGCAGCCCGTAGTAAGGCCTGCAGTCAAGAAGGAGCCGGTGCGTTTTGAGAAGGATCTTACAAAGCAGGTGGGTAAACCCAAAGTGATGGTTAAAAAGAAAGAGCCGATACGGTTGATTGAAGATGATGAGGTGTATGAGCAGGAGCAGATAGACCTTCGTCAGGCAGTGATTTACTCCGAAATATTAAAACGGCCTTACGAATAGCCAAGCGTCTATCAGGTAGTTATTTAGCGGTATTGCTATCCTGTTCTTTGATTTTCTATTTAACTTTCATATATTTGTAACAAAGAGTCTCGGCAAGT
The DNA here is from genome assembly GCA_947491945.1 of uncultured Carboxylicivirga sp. GTDB lineage: Bacteria > Bacteroidota > Bacteroidia > Bacteroidales > Marinilabiliaceae > Carboxylicivirga > Carboxylicivirga longa. Next base: position 135,172 of record CANLLN010000006.1, read on the forward strand.
CGGGATTCTTTTTATTTTTAATACCTTATAAAATTAATAATTAAGAAACTGCCAGTTGCCTGTGTTGGCTTGCCAATGTAGTTTGTAACTGGTTGTTGGTTTAGTAATGTAAATGAAATTGGTTAGTTGTTACTTCATAATAAATCGATGTCCTGTTGATTAACAAAACAAAGGGATAACGATTTATTTATGATCGTTACAGATAGCCTTTGTTCAATAAATTTAAAAGCATGAAATATATAACAGAAGCCGGTTTAAAGAAGCTGAAGGAGGAATTGCATCAGCTTGAGACTTATGAGCGTCCTTCCATATCTAAGCAAATTGCAGAAGCACGCGATAAAGGTGATCTATCGGAGAATGCCGAATATGATGCTGCCAAAGAAGCACAGGGTCTTCTTGAGATGCGCATTGCGAAGCTAAAGGATACCGTTGCGAATAGTCGTATCATTGATGAGTCGCGTATTGATACCTCCAAGGTACAGCTGTTGAATAAGGTAAAGATTAAAAACCTAAAGAACGGTGCTGCCATGACTTATACGCTGGTGCCTGAGAGTGAAGCTAACCTTAAAGAAGGTAAGATATCCATTTCAACACCCATTGCCAAAGGTCTGTTGGGTAAAGTGGTGGGCGATCAGGTGGAGATAAAAGTGCCTTCGGGATTGATGACTTTCGAAATTATTGAGATATCCATTTAAAAATCTTGTCGCCATGCCTAGCATTTTTACGAAAATTATAAAGGGGGAGATTCCCTGTTATAAAATTGCGGAAGATGATCGTTTTTTTGCCTTTCTGGATATTAATCCTTTGGCGAAAGGACATACATTGGTGGTTCCCAAGCAGGAAACAGATTATTTGTTCGACCTGGATGATGCGCTGCTGGCCGACATGAATGTGTTCGCTAAAAAGATAGCTGTGGCACAAAAGAAAGTAATTGACTGCAAGCGCGTGGGGGTGGCGGTGTTAGGTTTGGAGGTGCCGCACGCGCACATTCATTTAATACCCATGAATAGCGAAGCCGATGTTAACTTCAGAAACCCCAAGCTGAAGCTGAGTGCCGATGAAATGGCGGCCATCGCCAATAATATTCGTACGGCACTGTAAATATTGAGTAATATTAAGCATAAATACGAGAGATCAGTTCACCGAGCTGGTCTCTTTCTTTTTTTAGATAGCTTGTTAGCTGCTTGGTTTTACTGATGTAATTTCATCTGGTAGTACTTCCTTAGTAGTTAGACGTTTTCTTTATGGCCACGCGCCATTAATGGGCATTAAGAGGGAGGAGCTAGGAATCTGACCTCGATGCTTCGCCAATATCAGCAAAATATTCTCGCCTTTTGCCCGGGATATACTTTCGTAAAAGGGCCAACAATGGCATGCTGTGCGGGTTATTTATTTATTGTGTTATTTTTTTTTGATTAAAGGAGGTAAAAGTGCCATTAATGCCGTGGGTAGCTTGGCAAAGGAAATCTATGCTAAGCATTTTTTTGACTATGTTTGTAGTAGATGGAACATTATTAATAGTCAGGCGTATAACAATTTGTTGTTGAGCAGAGTTGGGGACTTTTTACAATTGCTAACAATATGACGAAGGCGGCGCGAATCCGCATATATGACTTCATAAATGGGAAGCTTAGGCAGGCTTTCTATAAATGTGCGCCTTATGCTGTTGAGCCTTTGAAAATAAGTTTTTTCGAATGAAAAAATATCGAGTATTATTTGTATTGCTGATATGCTGGGTAGGGGTGGCCTTAAGTTACGGACAGGTTGCTAAACCCACTTTAACTGTTACCCCCAGCGAAACGCATTTTTGCGAATCGGGTACCACAACTTTTGAGATTGAATTTACCGGTTCCGGGGTGTTTGACTTTAGATACGAGGTTGATAAAGATGGGGATGGAGTATTTGAGCAGAGGAGTGAACCTACTTTTAATGGCTACCTCTTTCGACCCGTGTTAGCATTTCCATTTACCGGCAATGGAGCCTTCAAGGTATCCTATGTTTATGACGATAACTATCGGATAGAGGATGGCGTGCCGGGTATTCTGATTGATGGCCGCACAGGAGAGGAGTTTGATGGCATTATCAACATTATTGTAGATAAAAAGCCCGGGCCTGCATCAATTAGCCAACTTAGAAACTGCGATCTGGATGTTCACTTAAATGCCCTACCAAACTTTGAAACAAGCACCGGCAGGTGGCGCTTAGAGAATCCGGCTGATGGTACGCTGGACGATGCGGGTCTTTTAAGTCCCATATTTACCGCCATTGCCGAAGGAAGTTATCACCTAACCTTTATTGAGCAACAAGGAGTTTGTACAACGGAAACACCGATGGTGGTGGAGGCCATCGATAACCCAAGTCCTTCGGGGGGTCCTGTGTCTGCTATGGATACGACCTGTTCAGGTACGCCGGCTAGCATTGAACTGGAAGTGGAAGGAAGTTTTCCTATTACGGTGGCATGGAGCGAAGGAGTGCGCACTTTTCAGCAGGCTCCCTTCCAATTGCTAACACCTGAATTGCAAAATCATCAGCGCTTTGAGGTGTACACCTATACCGATAAGGAGGGCTGCGTAAGTGAAATTAATCAGGTGGTTGAGATACAGGTAGATCGCACACCATTTGCCAATGCTCTTTCTTTCTCTACACCCATATGTGATTCGAAGGCAACGCTGCAAGCCAATTATACAGCTGGCATAGAATCCACCGGCTTTTGGACCTTGGTGGATGATCATCAAGGTTCCGGAATAAAGGTGGATAATCCATCAGCTGCCCAAACAGAAATAGCGCTTAATTATGGGGATCAGCTGGCCAGGGAGCAGTATGATTTTATATGGACGGAGATCAATTCAGATAATAAGGAGTGTGTGGATAGCGACAGGGTGACAATAAACTTTCACAAACCGCCGGAAAGTAAGATTATTAGCGAAGAAACAGAGTTTTATTTTAAGAAAAATATAAGCCTTACTGCCAGTGATATTACCGAGGGAATGGAAGGGTTATGGACCATTGAGGAAGCGCCATCAACAAGTACTCATCTGGTGAGGCCCAATAGCCCTGAGACTACCGTGGAAGGCATGGAGATGGGAGAATACACTTTTCGCTGGACCGTGAGCAATGGCATATGTGCTTCTGATTGGGATGAGCATTCCTTAACAAATAATGACATCTTTCACACCACGGGCTTTTCGCCTAATGGGGACGGTATTAATGATACTTTTATCATTGGCGGGGCCGAAAATGTGACCAATAATAAACTAATGGTGTTTGATGTAACCGGACAGGTCGTGTATCAGGTGCACGACTTTATGAAGACGGATGATACTTTGTTGGGCTGGGATGGACTTCGCAACGATGGCGAGATAGAGGACGGTACTTATTACTATGTTTTTACCGGTGACGAAATTGAGCCTGTTAAGAATTACCTAATTATTAAAGGAAGCAAGCCATGATGAGAGTCAGTCAATTGATATTAATGACCGTTTTTATGCTGCTTGTTGCACTCCCTTCAAAGGGGCAAAGAGATGTAGTGATGAGTCAGTATATGCACAATCGCTATGCTGTTAACACCGCTTTTGCAGGTAATCGCGAGGTGCTTTCTTTATATGGAGGCTATCGTCAAAAGTGGTTGGGCTTCAATGGGGCGCCTGGCTCTATGTTGTTTAGTATGCACACGGCACTTAAAAAGGAACAAATGGCACTGGGGCTTCAAGTCTTTAATCAGCAGTATGGAGTGAATAAAGAAACCGGCTTTTCACTGGCTTATACTTACCGTTTAAAAATGCCGAAAGGGCAAAAGCTAGCCTTCAGTATCAATGGCGGAGGTGTTTTTTATAACGCACAGTGGACCGATGTGGATGTTTATCCCGGAACAAACGGAGGCAACGATGATCCGGAGTTTGCAGCCAATGAATCTAATTTTGCACCGGCCATTGGCTTTGGGACTGCCTGGTATGCCCATGACTTTTTCCTGGGTGTTTCCATACCCAACTTTTTTTACTTCGATCCTTACTCGCAAGGGGGTGAAAATACTTTTGCATTGGAGCGAGCCGACTATCTGCTCACCGCGGGTTACCTGTTTAGTCTGAAGCAAAAATGGCATTTACAGCCCAGTGTTTTGGCACGTGTGAACCCTGAGTTTGGAAGTTTCGTGGATGTAAACGCCTCTGTAATTTATAATAATCAACTATGGATGGGCGTGGGCTATCGCAGCACCAAGGACTTAACGGCAATGATGGGTTACCAGATAACGCCTCAGTTTCGTTTGTCCTACAGCTATGATTATAGCACGGGCCATATTAGCTCTTATAACCATGGCTCCCACGAACTGGCCATTCAGTATGATTTTGGTTTTCGTGTAAAGTCATCTAGTCCTAAATTTTTCTAAACCGAGCCTATGTATATGCGTGTGTTTATAATTGGTGTTTTGCTACTGACAAGTCTCAGCGGTCTTACAGCGCAGGGTTTGCACGTAAAGAAACTACCTTTCTGTCGTAAAAATCAAAGTGAAATTGCTCCTTACAAGAAAGACACACTCTTATTTTTTAGCTCTGATAAAAATATTAACTGGCTGAATAAGCTGACAGATCATAAGCGTCGTAATTTCTATAATCTGTTTACGGTGCAGCAGTCTGCTGATTCTGCCTGGTTCAATGAGCAAGCTTTTGAAAGTGACTTTTTCTCCGATTTTCATACATCAACCATATCCTTTTCGCCCAATGGGGAGCTTGTATATTTTACCGAGGCGCATTACAAGGATAAGAAACGTCTGCAAAAAGGCATGGAGAATAAACAGGGAGTATATAGTGCGCAGTTGGACGGTAACCGTTTGTCACGGGCGCGTAGCATGCCTTTTAATTCCCGTCGCAGTTATAACACAGGGCATCCTACCCTTTCGGCCGATGGGCGCTACCTGTTTTTTGTATCGGATCAGGCAGGGGGGTACGGAGGTGCCGATATTTACGTTTCGGAGCGCCAGGGCGATGAATGGGGACCTGCGCTTAACCTGGGGGCTACGATCAATACACGAGGCAATGAAATTTTTCCCTTCTGTCATCAAAGTGGCAAATTGTACTTTGCTTCAGATAGTCTGGGCGGACAGGGAGGTTACGACCTATTCTACACACTGAAAACAAAGGAGGGATGGATGAAACCGGTACCCCTTGATAGTGGTATCAACACGGTTGCCGATGAGTTTAGCTGTTATATATCAAACGATGAGCTGCAGGGGTACTTTGCCTCCAACCGGCATGGCGATGATGATCTTTTTGAATTTATCCAATATTTTCCGGTATTTGGACCCGGTCAAAAGCAAAAGGATAATACCTTCAGGTATCGGTTCTACGACCGGCTCGGTGGAAAAGGAGATGGACCACTTAAGTATGTGTGGTATTTTGGTGATGGACAAAAAGCCGAAGGCGATACCGTGATTCATCAGTATAAGGCGCCAGGCAGCTACCATGTGCAGTCTGTGCTGGTGGACACGCTGCTAAATGAGGAGCTGTTTGTGCTCAACGATTTTCATCAGGAGGTGAAGAAGAAAGTACAAGTCTTCATTGCAGTGCCCGATACGTTGCGTGTAGGACAACAAGTAACCTTGGATGCGCGTAAGTCGCACTTGGGCGAATTTGTTCCCAACGGCTATTACTGGGAGTTGCCCGACGGATCGCGTAAAAAAGGTGTAACTATTCAGCATATTTTTCGAAAAAAGGGAAAGCAGATCATCAGGTGTGGTACCATAAGTGCAGATGACCCCAATAAGAAGATGTGTACATACAAAGAAATTAATGTAATTGAATAATGATGACCAAACTACTCAAGCTATTAGTACTTATGTTGCTGACCACCGCTTTGGTTCAGGCACAGCCAGTGCCCGGTGACGATGAGAATATTCCTAACCTGATTACTTTTGGTGCCGATGGCGAAACATCATGGGGCGACCCTAATTTTTGTCAGATTATATTTTTCACAGTGCCCGAAAGTCATACTGCGCCCATCTATATTAAAGTATATGACCCCGATTGTGGAGGTGAAAACGATGAGTTACAGGGCGTGTGGAATACGTCTACGTGTTTTAGTATTTATGGGGGACAGGGTAGTTGCTCCAACGAAGATGCCAAAAAGCTTAATCTGGATGGTGACTATGATGAAGGAACGCTGCTGGCTTCAAAAACCTTTGGTGATGAGCCGGAATATGATAGGTCATGGTACACCTTTGGTCCCATCAACCCGTCGGAAGGCGAGTATCTGCCTGAAGAAGGGGGCTATGTATTTAAAGTGATTGTAGAGGGCTTGTCGGGCGATGACGGTAATATGTATCAGCTTTTTATGAGTACCCAAATGGATGAATTGAGTGAAGTAGAGGGCGGCTATGCCTTTTATTATAAATACACCATTCGTTTGCATGATAATCCGCGGGAGTTGTCACACATTTATCCTTATGTCAACGATTCGAGTATTGTCTCCATCAAGCAAACCAATTTCGATTGGGACAACGATGGGTGGATTATTGTACGGTCAGTTGCAACGGCAGGTCAGATGATGAAGATATCGAAGGACGATGAGTGGATCAGTAGCCTGTATACTATTAAGCCAGCAGAATACAATACTTCATTGGATATTCAGATGAAGAAGCATCCCTCGGGTAGCATACGCAACAATAATGTCGTCATCTATTTTGAAAACCAGTATGGCGAGTTGCTTAAATCCTACAGTGTGCCCATTGGGGGAGTGCCCAAGTACAAAGGGAAGCCAGAAGCTGAAGAATTGTAAAAGAAGAATGCCCTTTGTATGCTTCTGCATTGGGAATACATCCATAAAACAGATTACAGTATGAAGTTCATAAGTGGCCTTTTGGGCTTATTGCTATTGTCCCTGTCAGGTTTTGCACAGTCCTTTGATTTTAAGGTATATAATACATCCAATGGGCTGGCAGATAATGATATTATAGCACTGGAGCAAGATAAAAATGACTATGTGTGGATGGCCACTGACGAAGGGCTTATTCGTTATGATGGCATTGACTATAAAGTGTATACCACCAATGATTCACTGGCGCATAATTACATCAACTGTCTGCACTTCGACCCCCAGGGGCGTTTGTGGATAGGTCATAAAAATGGCTTATTGAGCTATCTGGAAGGCGGTACTTTTCACAAGCTAGCCATTGAGGGTGCCACACAACTTATCGCTGATCTTACCAACGATGAAGCGGGCAATGTATGGGGCATCGATCAAAAGCGTGGACTCTTCCGCATCGATAAGGACGGAGTAGTCACTACCTTTTTCGATCGTAAAATGTTTGGGCGTAAGAATTATACGGCTCTTCAGTTGTTATCAACACACAGATTGCTGGTGGGCACTGCGCGGCAGGGAGTCTTTTTGTTCTCCTTTTCCCAGGATTTTCAAAGTGTGGACATTGAAAAGATAAGTGGAATTCCTAATGTGTGGATAACTACCATAGAAAAGAGCATACAAGCCGATAACTATTGGATTGGAACACGCGAGAAAGGTTTTTACAGTTATCACGAAGGTGCTGGCAATAAGGATGTACGGCATGTTACTGACAATAAGCTGTGTCGTAAATTTAATGTGGAAAATGAAGAAGTAACCGATATTTACGAGGAGGTAGAAGGGCACCTCCTGATTGCCACTATTGGCAGTGGTGTTATACGTCTTATCTACGATCCATTGAGTGGTGAGTTTAACGACTCATTTAAATATTCCAACAACAATGGCCTTAGTAACAACAATGTGCTGGATATATTGTGCGACCGGGAAGGCAACTATTGGTTTGGAACCAACGGAGGTGGGGTGTCATTGCTTGTTAATCAGTATTTTGTGTATTACAACCTCAATGAAATTGGTTTTCAGTACAAAGCCCGTGCTGTGCTGAGCGACGAACAAGATCTGTGGATCGGTCTTGATAGGGGTTTGATTCATACCGATCCGTTGTGCTTCGATGTAAAGTACTATGATGCTCGCTATGGTGGGATACCCAATGATGAGGTGATTGCCTTGTACAAAGGAGAGGATGATCGCTTGTGGGTGGCTACGGCTAACAGTGGACTGTATTTTAAAGATCCTGGCCATACGCGATTTAAAAAGAAGGAGTACTTCAATGATCAGCTTGCGCTGCGTATCAACGGACTGGCGGCCTATCAGCATACCCTGTTGCTGGCAACACAAAGGGGATTGTTTGTCCTCGACCTGAAAACCAATGCTATTAAAAATTATCAGATTAAAGATGGCTTATCGCACAATAATATCAATTTTGTGTTTGTTGATCAGCGCGATAATATATGGGTAGGACCTAAGGATGGGGGGCTTTGTAATATCAATATTCAGCTTGACCGCATTGAGCGTCACCCGGTGATCAATAACAAAGCCGTTGATGTAACGGGGATGACACAGGATGATGAAGGAAAGCTGTGGATCAGTACTAAAGGTGAGGGTGTTATGTGTTATTCACGCGAAGCCATCCATTATCATTATACCACCGGGGATGGGCTAAAGAAGGATTTCTGTTACGGCATTCAAAAGGATATCAAAAATCGCTTGTGGGTGTGTCACGATGGCGGTCTCTCGCGCATTAGTCTTGATCAACCCGGCGTAATCCGAACTTTTGGCTATAGCGATGATTTGGGAAGTGAGTTCGTGCAGGTTACCGGAGATGACAAAGGAGGGCTCTGGTTTGCCTCTAATGATGGTGTGGTTAATTATCTGCCGGTGAATGACCGGCGCAATACGGTGGCGCCTATCCTCAATATTACTGAAATAAAGCTGGATGATGTGGTGCAGCCCTTGAGCTCCCATCTCAATCTTGAATATCCATATGGTGTGGGTCATTATAATCTTCAACTGACTTTTCGTGCCATCAGTTTTAAAAACCCCAATGGTGTTCATTATGAGGTGAAGATAGAAGAAGAAGGAGCCGATAATGAAGTTAAGAAATGGAGTCAGCTCGGGAATGTTAATCGTAAGGAAATTGATTACCTGGGAGCGGGCAACTATAAAATACGTATACGTGCTTTTAATGCCGATGGTGTGGAGACCAGTCTGCAGAAAACCATTCATGTGTCGGTAGCCAAGCCCTATTGGAATCATTACTGGTTTTATGCCCTTGTACTGGTCATCATTAGTATGGGTATCTGGGGGCTGATCAGATTTCGGGAGCGGTCGCAACGGCGCGCTCAGCGAATATTAGAACGTGAAGTGGCTTCTAAAACAGTGGCTTTGCGTGAGAAAAATGCTGAAATAGTACTTAAAAACCAAGAGATTACTGATAGTATCAACTATGCAAAAAAAATTCAGTCTTCCATATTACCGGCTATGGAGGACCTGATGAGCTTATTTCCCGAATCCTTTGTTTATTTTAAGCCGCGTGATATTGTGAGTGGTGACTTTTATTGGTTTAACCGCTCCAAGGATTATTTTGTGGCTTGCTGTGCCGATTGTACAGGTCATGGTGTGCCGGGTGCTTTCATGTCCATGATTGGTACCACTATCCTTAATGACATCTTTCGTCTTCCCGAGGTGGACTCGCCGGCAGCCATGCTGGAGCGGCTGGATGAAGAGGTGAAAAAGTTGCTGCAAAAAACTGAAGGAAATGAAAGTACTGATGGTATGGATATTTCGGTACTGGAAGTGCACCTGCCCACACGCCGGGTGCGCCTGGCATCGGCCAAGCGTCCGGTTTATCTGCTTATCGATAACGAGATGACCTTGTATAAAGGAAGCCGCCGAAGCATTGGTGATCATTATGAGGAGTTGCTGAGTCCTTATGTAAATGTGGAGTATAACTGCCATAAAGGCGATAAGGTCTATATGTTTTCCGATGGTTATACCGACCAGTTTGGTGGTCCGCTCGGCAAAAAGTTTATGAAAGTGGGCGTACAAAATATGATCAATGAGATTCATGATTTGTCAGGCGATAAACAATATCAGCGTGTGAAATCAAACTTTGAAAACTGGCAGGGACATTTGGAGCAAATCGATGATGTATTGTTTATGGGAATCCAACTGTAGGTACATTATGGTAACTACATTAAGTTGTTGATGATGAGTAATATAATGCATTAATTGAGTTAAGATTCAAAAAAAATGTGTTACGTTTTGTGGTTGTGGGTATTAACTTATAGAGAAACCCAATAACCAAACCTAAATGAAGCATATTGTAATCAGTGGCTTAATAGAGAAAGTATGCAGTGTATGGAGTGATATTGATGCAGGGATAGAGTACAAGGCGAGTGTATTAAAAGTTGTCAATAATCGGCTGGCTGAACTGACATCACCTCAGGAAGAAAATTTTATTAAGATTGAAATTGTGCGTGCAATTTGTCGGCAACTTAAACTCCGTTACCCTAATTATGCCAAGGCGGTAGATGATGTGCTTCGCCCTTTTGAATGGCAGCTGCAGCGCGATCAGATGGCAGTGCTGCCCTTTAAGCAAATTGATACCTTAACCTATCGCATTTATATGCAGCAAACTATAACGGGATTTGCTGTTTAAATCTTAAAAACAGACTGCCTCATTTCTCGGCATCAGTAATTCCTTGTAATAATAAGTATGACCTGCTGTTTTGTTGCGTTTTTTAAGCTTTTCCTAAAGTCTATTTTACCTAAGTGCCATTGAACAAGTGTGTTGGTGAAGTGTTGAATTAATATTATTTGCCTAAATTTGTATTGGATTAAGTAATCAGGGATGGGTAGAGAACGCACACCACACATTGGCCTCTTTGGGAGGCGTAATAATGGAAAGAGTACCATCATTAATAAACTTTCTGGTCAGGACATTGCCATCGTATCGGAGCAAGCTGGTACCACTACCGACCCGGTGAAAAAGTCGTTTGAGATAACGGGTTTTGGCCCCGTTGTATTGGTCGATACAGCCGGTATTGATGATGAGGGAGAGCTCGGTGCCAAACGCATTGCCAGCACCCGCAGAGCCATTAAAACGGTAGATTTAGCCGTTCTTGTGGTGGTTGATAATCAGTGGGAATCGCCTGAAAAAGACCTGGTGGAAGCCTTTCGCGAAACCGATACTCCATTTATTATAGTGCATAATAAAACTGATCTTCAACTGCTCGATCCGGAGCAAAGTAAACAGTATTTAAACGCAGGCTGTTATCGTGTGTTGCCTTACAACGAGCAAAATGGCGATACCGAAAATTTGGTACAGGCCATCCGCGATGCAATGCCCGAATCAGCTTATACAAGTGCTTCTCTTGTGGGCGATTTAATACAGTATGGAGATATTGTATTATTGATAACCCCTATTGATATTGAAGCTCCCGAGGGGCGACTTATTTTGCCACAGGTACAAGCCATTCGCGATATACTTGATAACGACGCTGTGTGCATCGTATTGAAAGAGAGAGAAGTAGATGCCTTCCTAAAGAAATCGAATATACGACCGGCATTGGCCATCACCGATAGTCAGATATTCCTTAAAGCTGATGCTTCGGTGCCCAAGGATATCCCACTTACCAGTTTTAGTATTTTACTAGCCAGGTTTAAGGGCGATTTTGAGAATTATCTAAAAGGCACACCCCGTATCGATACCCTAAAAGATGGAGATCGTGTGCTGCTGTTGGAGTCTTGTTCGCACCATGTTGCCTGCGATGATATTGGACGTGTTAAAATACCTCGTTGGTTAAGTGCGTATACAGGCAAGCAACTGAACTATGATGTGGTAGCCGGACTAGATAAAGTGGAGCGCCCCATTAGTGATTATGCTCTGCTCATTCAGTGTGGGGCATGCATGATTACGCGAAAGCAATTAATTAACCGCCTGGGACCCGCAGTGGCCAGCCAGGTGCCCATCACCAACTATGGTATGGCCATTGCCTATGTGCAGGGAATCTACCGGCGTGCCATAGAACCTTTTGTACGGCCATCCGTGCAGGATGCTGCCGATTATTTATAGCAGTTGTACAAAGGCGTTTGAATAAAAAAAAATAATTAGGTTTGTCAATTGAAACAACGCAAAGTAGAAGATATGATTTTTAATGCTGGAGAAAAAACCGCCATTTCCTGTGGCGATGTTAAGATTAGCTATAATACATTAAAACAGCATATTGCAAGTTATTCAAAATTACTTGAAGAGTTAAGCATAAACCGTCTGGCTATTTTCTCTGAGAACCAGGTGGGTTGGATATATTCATTTTATGCCGGCTGGCACAACAATGCCACCATTGTACCTATTGACTTTATGTCATCGGAAGATGAGGTGGCTTACATTCTGAAAGACTGTTTCCCCGAGGCCATTTTTACCTCGAAGGATAAGAAGTTACTGCTGGAAGCGGCCATTGCCAAGGCGGGTATTCACACAAAAGTATTTGTTATTGAAGAGTGTGATCAGCTGCCTTTATGTGATAGCCAGGAGTTGAAGCCGATAGATACCCATAAGGACAAAACAGCTGTAATCATATATACTTCGGGCACGACAGGAAGTCCCAAGGGAGTTATGCTGTCCTTTGAAAATCTGATGGCCAATGTGGAAGCGGTATCGAAGAAGATTAATATTTATACGGAGGACGATGTGGTGATGATGTTGTTGCCGATGCACCATATTTTTCCATTGATGGGTACTATGATTGCTCCTTTGCTCGTGGGAGGTACCATTGCTGTGTCTCCGTCTATGGCGTCGGAGGATATTATTAAAACCTTGCAGGCAAATAAGGTGAGTATCATCATTGGGGTGCCGCGTTTGTATGCCGCCATTCGGAAGGGTATTCGTGCAAAAATAGATCGAAGCCCTGTGGCTCGAATGCTGTTTAAAATGGCCAAAGGTATTAATTCGCAAAGCTTCTCGCGGACACTGTTTAAGTCGGCGCATCAGAAATTTGGCGGTGCCGTAAAATACATGGTATGTGGTGGTGCCGCTTTGGATCCTGAGGTGGGGCAAGACTTTAAAACCTTGGGCTTTGAAGTGCTGGAAGGTTTTGGTATGACCGAAGCAGCTCCCATGATTACCTTTACCCGACCCGGACGCGTTCGTATAGGTAGTCCCGGCGAAGTGTTGCCCGTGGCCGAGATAGAGATACGCGACGGCGAGATTGTGGTGAAAGGCCCCAATGTGATGCAAGGCTATTTTAACCGACCCGAAGAGACGGCCGAGGTGCTGAAGGAGGGTTGGTTATATACCGGTGACTTAGGGCGTCTGGATGAGGATGGTTATCTGTATATCACCGGGCGAAGAAAAGAAATAATTGTACTGTCTAACGGTAAGAATATTAACCCATCGGAAGTAGAAGCTAAAATAGAGAATCGTGCGGCTTGTGTGGCGGAAATAGGAGTATATGCCGATGGTGATCAGTTAAAAGCCATTGTGGTACCCAATAAAGCTGAGTTTGCAGGCATGGATAAAGTCCGCATGGAAGAGAAGCTGCGGTGGGAGGTAATAAATGAGTATAATCAGTCGGTGGCACCTTACAAAAAGATTATGGACTTCTCGCTTACCGATGCTGAATTACCGCGTACGCGCCTGGGTAAGCTGCAACGGTTTAAACTAAAAGATTTTGCAGCTGCCCGTGAGGAGGAAACATTGCCTGTGCAGGAGGTGAAGCTTGAAGAATATAAGCTGGTGGCTGATTTTATAGCCAATGAGAAAAACTGTAACGTGCGACCCAACCATCATGTTGAGTATGACCTGGCACTTGACTCGCTCGACAAAGTAGGCCTGCTGGTGTTTATCGAATCTACTTTTGGCATTAAGATGGAAGTGGAGGAGTTGATCGCCTTTCCATCGGTGCTGGCGCTGAGTGAGTTTATTGCTGAGAAACGCACTAAAATGGCTGTTGAGAAAATCAACTGGTCCAAGATATTGAAGGAGAAAGTTACGTTACAGCTGCCACGTACCTGGCTTACCGGAGCGCTCTTCCTAAAAATGTCGAAGTACTTCTTTCACGTCTATTTCAGGTTTCGCGGTAAGGGTGCTGCCAACATACCCGATGGTCCCTGCATTATTGCACCCAACCACCAGAGTTACTTCGATGGCTTGTTTGTGGCTTCGTGGCTGAAGAGGAATAGTATTCGCAATACCTACTTCTACGCGAAAGAGAAGCATGTTAAATCGCGTTTCATGAAGTTCTTTGCCAACCGTCATCATATTATCATCATGGATCTGAATAAGGATTTGAAAGAGTCGATACAGAAGATGGGTGAAGCGCTGAAAAAGAAAAAGAAATTGATTATATTTCCTGAGGGTACGCGCTCATTTGATGGTTCATTGGGTGAGTTTAAAAAGACTTTTGCTATTTTGAGCCGCGAGCTGAATGTGCCCATCGTGCCGGTTTCCATCAAAGGCGCCGTTAATGCTTTACCACGCGGATCTAAGTTTCCACGCCCTTTCAAAAAGGTAAGTGTTGAATTTCTTAAGCCGGTTTATCCAAGTGGTGAGTCATATGAAATGTTGGCCGAGCTGGTTTATAAAAGTATCTCCAGCAATCAGAAAGTGATGAATACAAACGTTTAGAACGATTGCTAATAGCAAGCTACAATGAGTCAGCACATGCGCAGCGGTGCTGGCTTATTTTTTTTGAAACCACTCAATACACTGTAGTTTTGTGTTGAGGAGTATTATTTATATTCGGGTTGTTGTCTTCCTGAATAATAGTTAGGTCAGTAGAATATCAATTTCATCACTGAGGGTGCCCAATCGTCCTTTGGTGGGTATCCAGTGGCCTTTTTCAATCAAGTGCTTTTTCAGCAGCAGAAAATAGGTGATGGGAAATTCATCCTTTTGCCATTTTTGCTCGTAGTTAAGTAGTCCCAGCTGCTTAATAAATACATCCAGACTTTGTGTAATGCCATAATAAAAGTCCAGCAGGCTCATGGCTGTATCAAGCACTACCTTGCCCGATGCTTCGTCGAAAAAGTCGTCATAACGAATTATTTTCACACGTACCACCTGTCCGTCTTCTGTTGATAAAACCCATTTGAGGCCACCTGTTTCTTCATACCAATCCACCCAGCTTGTATTGTCTTCACCCCAAATATGGGAAGGCTCGAATACCAGGTTAATCATTCCTTTTAGCAAATCGTGGAGGGGGTTGCTGTTATTGCTCAGGGTGAAAATCACGTTTTGATTGTCGGCTTTGATTGCGCCTGCTACCTGGCCAACGCCCACTAATTCGTAGGTGAACTGAAAGGGTAGTTTCATCTTTTTGGGCTTATCAAAAGATAGTTTTTTATCCTCTGTTGCATTTTGGCTCACGGTTGTAAATGCTTATTAAAGGGTTTGTTAAGTGCGATTATGACGCTAAATATAGGAAAGATGTTTGAAACTAAAGCATGGAAGTGCATATTTTTGAGGTTCAGATAGTTATTTAAGATCATTGAGGCTGTAGCCCTGTTGAACCAGGGCTTCGGGTCGCAGGATACTCTTTAACTTATCGTTGCTTATTAGTTGAAGACGCTCATTGGCCGCAAAAATATTGATTTTCTCCGTTTGCATGAGTTGTGCCAGGCGCACCGCTGCATGGTAGCCAATATAGGGTATCAATGCCGTACTAATAGCCGGCTGCGAATATGCTGGATGGAACTCTTCGGAATTGGGATTGATTTGCAAGTCTGCAAACAAGTTTTTAAGGAGTGTTTGGTTGCAGGCAATCAATAGATTCAGCGTGTCGAGCAGAGCATGGCCAATGGACGGTATATATGCGTTTAGATCGAGGCATCCTTGCCCACATAGATTGCTTATCTGTTGGTCGTTAGCGTAGATCTTATGAACGGCGCTAATTACAAACTCGGGTATCACCGGATTGACCTTGGCCGGCATTATAGAGCTGCCTACCTGACACTTGGGGAGTTGTACTTCACGATTTGCCATCAGGTCGGAACCCAGTATGCGCAGGTCGTTCACCATTTTTTCCAGATTCACGGCGTGGGCCTTAAGGGTGGCATGTACTTCCACAAAACGATCGAGGTTAAGGGTGGCATCGGCCAGGTTTTCACTGCGCGTTAGGGGCAGTCCGGTAAGGTGTTGTAGTTCACTCACCACCTGCATAATAAAGTAGCGCGGTATACTTATGCCGGTGCCTATAGCGCCGCCTCCCAGATTCACCTCTTTAATGCGTTCGTGGCATTTGGATACGCGCCACCAATCGCGCGACAAGGCATTGTTATAAGTACTGAAAAGGCGGTCGTAGGTGGTGGGAACGGCAGCTTGCATCTGTGTATAGCCTTGCCGTAGCACATTGCGGTGTTTTTGTTCCTGCTGTTCAACCGACTGGCGCAGTTCGTTAATGGAGGCCTCTAACTGACTGAGCAGCTGCATAGCAGCCACGGTAAGTGCTGTGGGTATTACATCGTTGGTTGATTGAAATACATTGGCCTGCTCAAAGGGATCAATCAGGTCGTATTGACCCGGTGCTTTTCCCATTTCAGCGAGCGCCAGGTTGCTTATGATCTCATTAATATTCATGTTAATGGAGGTGCCTGCGCCCCCTTGTATAGCGGGTACAATAAAATGCTCAAAGGCATTGCCGCCACTTAATTTAGTGGCACTCTTCTCCAAGGCATTCAGCTGCTCATCACTGATAAAGGAGAGCGGTAGCCGCTCAGCTTTATATTTCTGCAAGGCAGCATTTTTAAACTTACGGTAGCTTCGGTAGCAGGCAAGTTTGACCGTACCCAATGCTTTGTACCATGCGAACGAGAAGCGTGTTTGATCAGGGAAGTTATCAACAGCACGTAACGAGTGTATGCCGTACAGGGCATTATCGGGCAGTTGCAGGGAGCCTAAAAAATCGTTCTCTGTTCTCATGGTGTCTAGTTCATGGGGCGGGCGTAGGCCAGTACATCCGCTTTGGTAATGGTTTCCTGACCCAATATAATCAGGCGTTCAATCACATTTCTGAATTCTCGTATGTTACCGGTCCAGTTGATCGTTTGTAGTTCTTCAATGGCATCATCGGTGAAGTTTTTGGGTACCATGCCCAGTTCATCACAGATAATGGTTTTAAAGTGATCGGTCAGCAGTGGAATATCATCTTTCCGATCGTTGAGCGCCGGCACATGAATTAATATGACACTGATGCGGTGGTATAAATCTTCGCGGAAAGTGCCTTTGGCAATCTCCTCCTTGAGGTTTTTATTGGTGGCGGCCAATACGCGTACGTCCACCTTAATGTCCTTGTCACTGCCCACGCGGCTTACAATATTCTCCTGTAAGGCACGCAATACTTTGGCTTGTGCAGGCAAACTCATGTCGCCAATCTCATCCAGAAAAATAGTGCCCCCGTTGGCTTGTTCAAACTTGCCTTTACGCTGCTTGTGAGCCGAGGTAAAGGCACCTTTTTCGTGACCGAATAGTTCACTCTCGATCAGTTCGGAGGGAATGGCGGCACAGTTTACTTCGATAAAGGGTTTACCGGCACGGTTACTTTTCTCATGCAGCCATCGGGCAACAAGCTCCTTACCTGTTCCATTCTCACCCGTAATCAGCACGCGTGCATCGGTGGGTGCCACTTTATCGATCATGGTCTTAACACGTAGGATGGGCTCCGACTCGCCAATCATATCATACGTTTTACTCACTTTGCGCTTGAGCACTTTGGTTTCTGTAACCAAATCTTTTTTCTCTATGGCATTGCGAATCGTTACCAGCATGCGATTCAGGTCCAGGGGTTTCTCAATAAAATCGTAGGCTCCTTTTTTGATGGCTTCCACTGCAGTATCGATATTGCCGTGCCCCGATATCATAATAACCGGTGTATCTGAGTTTTCCTTATGCAGGTGATCCAACACCTCCATGCCATCCATATTGGGCATTTTGATATCGCATAGAATAACATCGTACTTATCGGCTTTAAAGCGTTCGAGCCCCTGTTCGCCATCTTCGGCCAACTCAACGGTGTGACTTTCGTATTCAAGTATGTCTTTCAGGGTGTTACGAATGCTTCGCTGATCGTCAATCACTAAAATTTTTGCCATCTTATTTTGCTTATAGCTGCTTATTCACAATTTGGTAGATGGTGCCTTCTTTGAGGGCAAAGGCACATTGCCAGATTTCTTTAATATTAAATTCATTAACGATGAAGTTAATAAAAATACTCGCTAATACAATCATATCAACACGGTGCGAGTCCAGGCGTTTCATGTTAAGCCGTTCCTCCGTGGTGGAGCGCAGAAACTGTTCATGCAGTGCTTGTGCGCTGTCAATAAGTATTCGGTAGGTCATTACCTTTTCCATGTCGAGATGCGGATGGTGTACTCCGGCCAACATTGCCGCCAGGGTATCGAAGGAGCCAGAGGATCCAATAAGGGTGGAGCAGGGAAATTTGCTCAGTGCTTCGTATAGCAGGGTGAGTTCTGATTTTATGTATTGCTCAACAGCGTCAATCTCCTCCTGTTTAATAGGGTTGGATGGCTGAAAGCGATCGAGCAGACGTGCCACGCCCAGATCAAAGCTGTGCTTCCACATTACGCCGTCTTTGTTGGCAATAATAAACTCGTTGGATCCACCGCCTATATCGAGTATCAGAACGCGCTCCTCGCCAATGGGCACCACCTGCTTGATGCCGTCAAAAATCAGTTCGGCTTCCTTTTGTCCGTCTATCACCTGTATGTCCAGACCAAGTTCCTGTTTTACCCGCTCAACAAAGTCCTGTCCGTTGGAGGCACTGCGTATGGCGGCGGTGGCCATGCACACCACTTTATCCACCTTGTATTGTGCAATGGTGTTTAAGTGGGTCTTCAGCGCAAGAAGGCCCCTTTCCATTGCCTCGGGAACAATCTTTTTATCGTTGATGCCGCCTTTTCCCAACTTGGCCGGGTATTTATTCTCAAGTAAGATGGTGTAGCTATTCTCCGTTTGTTCGGCAATCAACAGGTTAAAGGTGTTGGTGCCTAAGTCAATTATTGCAATTCTCATATTATGATTTTCTATCCGATTCGAAAGATAATAAAATACATAAAAGAAAGGGCTGTCCATCAAAAATGGAAGCAGCCCTTTTATCTAATTATCTCTTTCTACTAGCGACCCGAATAACGGAACCATTTCCATAGCTCCTTATACGTTACTTTTTTACCGTACATTAGTATGCCGGTACGATAAATGCGCCCTGCAAACCAGGTGGTGAAAACAAAAGTAGCAACCAGTAGGGTCATGGATAGAGCCATTTGCCATACGGGAGGCTCAAAGGGTATGCGGGCCATCATTACCACGGGTGAGGTAAAAGGAATCATCGAAAACCAAAAGGCCAAATCGCCGGCCGGGTTGCGAAAAGCCGCCATGGCTACGTAGATGGACAGGATGAGGGGCATCATCACGGGCATCACAAATTGCTGACTGTCGGCCTCGTTATCAAGGGCAGCGCCCAAGGCTGCAAACAGACTAGCGTAGAGGAGGTATCCGCCCAGGAAATAAAAGATAAATAGTAGCAGGCTGCCCACCAGATTGAGTGACATCACCTGATCCAAAATATTATTAAAGCCATCGGCAAAGGCAGCGGCCTGATTGCTGTCGCCTGCCTCCTGCATATCCATGCCGGCCATAACCTGCATTTGCTCTGCTTTTCCCGATGAGGTTACATCGGCAGCAAAAACTGTATGCAACACCCCTACAATGGCGATGGTTAACACGATCCACAGCATAAATTGTGTAAGAGCCACCAGGGCAATACCAATAATTTTTCCCATCATCAGCTGAAAGGGTTTTACCGATGACACAATGACTTCTACAATGCGGTTTACCTTTTCTTCCATCACACCCCGCATTACCTGCATGCCATACACCAGCACAAACATATAGATCATCATGGCAAATACGATGGCTGCAATCATTACCAGCTCTGTAGAGCTTTCTTTTTCAGAGCCATCCTCGGCAAGCTTAATGGTCTTCAGGTCAATCTTTACATTGTTGATTTCCTTGATGATGTTATCCAGACCATCAATCTGGTAGCTGCCCAGCTTTTCTTTCTCCAGATAGCGTTCAAGACTGCGCGATATATGGTCTTTCACATCAATGGTGATCTGTGTCTCGGAGTAGATTTTAACGGCATCAGGGCGTTTCAGCAGGTTATCTTCTATCACCAGGTAGGCGTGGTAGCCTTCTTCCCGGTAATTTTCAGCCAGCCCTTCCGTATCTTCCGTTTTCAGCCAGCTAAACTTCAGAAACTCGGTGCTATTAATGCGGTTGGTGTAAAGGCCGGTCTCATCAATAACGGCTATGTTTTTTTCTTCAGTATCCTCCATGGAGGCAAACCAACCGGGCAGTACCATCATGGCGGCGAACAGAATGGGGCCGATGATGGTCATTACAATAAAGCTTTTTTTCTTAACTCGGGTGGAATATTCCCGTTGTATGATTAATGATATTTTGCTCATAGTAGATTATTTTCCGGTTTGATTACTGTGTTCAACAACTTTAATAAAGATGTCGTTCATAGTGGGTAATACTTCATGCAGACCATAGATTTTCACATCATCAATCACGCTGTATAACAGTTGATTGATGGAGGCATTGTTGAGCATTTTTACATATGCAGTGTGGTGTCCGTTGGTCTTCTCAATATTTTCTACCTGGAAGTCGTTGCTCAGTTGTTGGCGGATGAGATTACTATCGCCTGCAAACTCCAGTTTAACCAGATTGTCTTTATAACTCTGACGGATGGTGTCGATGGGGCCATTGAGGATGGTCTTTGATTTGTTAATCAGTGTGATGTGATCGCACAACTCCTCTACCGATCCCATGTTATGGGTCGAAAATAAAATGGTGGCGCCTTCCTCTTTCAGTTTAATTATTTCCTGTTTTAGCAGGTTGGCGTTAATAGGGTCAAAACCGCTAAAAGGCTCGTCGAAAATCAGTAGTTTGGGGTTGTGTAATACCGTTACCACAAATTGAATCTTTTGCTGCATCCCCTTGGAAAGCTCTTCTACTTTCTTATCCCACCAAGGTTGTATCTCAAATTTTTCAAACCAATAGCGCAGTTTTTTAATGGCATCGTTGCGGGTGAGTCCTTTCATGCGGGCCAGATAGATGGCTTGTTCGCCCACCTTCATTTTTTTGTACAGCCCACGCTCTTCGGGTAAATAACCAATGCGGCTCACGTCATCAGCACGCAGTGCTTGTCCATTTAATAGTATTTCACCCGAGTCGGGACCCGTGATTTGGTTGATAATGCGTATCAAGGTGGTTTTGCCGGCTCCGTTAGGTCCCAGCAAGCCGTAGATGCTGTTTTCGGGCACCTCCATGTTCACATAATCAAGCGCCAGGTGGTTAGCATATTTTTTAACCACTTGTTTAGCTTCCAGAAACATCATAGCTTAGTTTATTTGTTTGGCGCATGAAGATAGTACTTTTTATGAGTACTATAAAATAGGGGCTTAGAACCAGCCGGCACCCAGTTGCTCGCGGAAGGGCCAGGGGATGGAGGCCACCACCAGCAGCAGACCCAGCAGGTTGTACCAAAAAAGACGTTTATGGGTGGTGTAATTGCTGTATATCTTGGCTTTGGCGGCACTGTGTACAATCAATATAGTCGCAATCAGCATCATAAGCGGATGCTCAAGCGTAAAAAAACGCAGTAGGGTGCTTTTCATCATGCCGGCATCAAACAGCACCTTGCTGCTGATGGCATAGAGCGCCACGCCTGCCACAAACTGAATGGTAAATACAATTGCATGCAGCTTGACAATGGAATGATGCTTATGGGTGTATTTTCGTTCCTTAAGCCAGTTGTTCAGGCTCATGATGAGGGTAACCAAAAAAAGGGCCAGAATGATATAACGCAGGCCACTGTGGAGATGTAAAAGTCCGTTGTACATATTTTCTTTTTTTAAGAAAGAAACATACTCACACATTAATTGTTCTTACGGACGGCCATCTTCTTTATTCCAGGCTAAATTGGTATTGCAAAAGTCTACTCTCTGCTGATTAACCAGTACGAGGTGATGCGTTTAACAAAAGACTTGGCATCTTCTGTAAAAAGTTTACCCAGCAAGGGCCATATCTCACGATGGATATGTTCGCGTTCGGCCTCTAAAGATTTTATGAGGCTTTCTTTATCTGCCGCACTTACGACAGCAAGCGGCAATTTACTAATAATTTGAATGGTTTCAGCAATATTATGGTCGTCACCCAGCAGGTCAGATGCTTGCTTTAGCGAGGATGCATAGTGTTTGAAAAACTCGGGCCATACCTCACGGATCAATATCATCTGATTAAGCAGGTACTTTACACATTTACGCAATTCATGCAAGGGATGATCATCTAGTTTTAGTTGTGCTTCAGATATTTTATTCAGGCACTGATTATACGAATTAGTAACCCCCTGACGGATCGTGTGGGGTCCCAGGAAATTAGTGGGGTATTCTTCCAGACCTTGCTTCGAAAGTATCATCTGTTCCTGAATGGTTTCCAGGGTTTGATTGTCGATCAGTCGCTTAAGTTCGGCCTCTTTTCGTGTGTTCAAATATTCAACTATTCGGATAAATACTGTCTCAGGAATCTTTAACTCATCGGCCTCAAAGTTTTCGGCCAGGTAAGTGATGATGACATGGTAGTCGCGTAGGCTGGATAGTTGTCGTGCCAGATCGCGGTAGCGCATATTCTCTTCCTGATAAAGCTCTTCGCCAATATCCCAGCGGACAAGTCGCAGGATGGCTCTGATTCGTTTGAGCGCCTTGCGGATTTCATGAACTGTGATATCTATGTTGTCAGGAATAGTTGTCAGGTGTTCGATAAAGGTGAATTGCTCGCGTAAAACCCGTGTTACTCCGTCTTGCAGTTCTTCCTCGTTGTCAATGGCAAATCGATACATAATCACTTAGTTTTAAAACTTCAAACTACGACTTAATATTTTCAATATCAAGCCGATTTTTACTACTGCTATTTTTTTTTGTAATTTCTTACAAAAACCAACAATCGTGATGTTGATAAGTCGCTATCATATTTTAGTTGTATTAGTTACAATGCCCTTGTGCCTGCATGGGCAAACAGCCGACACTACATTTTATCCTTCTTTTTTTGAGGGTGATAATGTGCTTAGGGTCAGTCTGTACTTCGATATCAGTCAACATATTCGTAAGAGTGAAGAATATAGTGATGGAGCCATTGTCGTTTACGATGCCAAAGGGGATTCGGTACGTCATAAAGTACGCTGTAAGGCGCGGGGTAATTATCGCAGGGACAACTGCTTTTTCCCACCTGTGATGCTTAATTTTAAGCCCGATACTCTTTTTACCACCGATGGCTACCTTACCAAGATGAAGCTGGTGAGTCACTGTGTAAATTCTAAAGCATATCTTAAATATCTGTACAAAGAGTACTTAGTTTATAAGCTGTGGGAACAGCTGAGTCCTTATGCGCTGCGCACGCGCTTGCTCGATGTGCAGTATTTTGATGAAGGTAAAAAGGGGAAACACTACCGGGTGGCTGCCTTTATTATCGAACCCATGTATATGATGGCGCAACGTACTAACAGCGCGGAGGTGAAAGGCGAATATTTTAACGATGCAGTAATTAATGAGCTGGATGCCGACCGGGTTGCTTTTTTTAATTATATGATTGGAAATACGGATTGGCGCATTAAGAGTGCTCATAATATTAAGTTTATCAAGTCGTTGGAGCAGGGGCGCGAAGAGGTCACTGCCATTCCCTACGATTTTGATCATGCCGGCTTGATCAATGCCGCCTATGCCAAGCCATCGGAATGGTCACGTGCCACGAAGGTGACGGAGCGTGATTATATCGGCCGCTGTAGAAGCTATAATGATAATTACCTGACTCTGATTGAAGAGTTTCTGGCGGCTGAGGAGCAGATATACGCTACTATCCTTGATTTTGAGTATCTTGATGAAGGAGATCGTAAAGATATATACCGGTATATCTCTTCGTTTTATAAAGAGCTGAAGCGTGGTAAGAGCTTTATTCGTATGCTGCATAATAACTGCATGAACCGTTACTGAAACATTTGAACACCGTAGCGGTTAGTAGTATATGAATGGTACAATTAGTATTTTGGGTTGTGGCTGGTTGGGATTTCCGCTTGCTACATCATTGCATAAAAAAGGCTGGCGTGTAAAGGGGTCCACTACCACACCTCAAAAGATGGAGGCCCTCAGTCGTGCAGGTATTGAGCCGTACTGTATCGATATTACTAAGCTGTCAGATGGGGATCGTGATTTTTTCAAGGCGGATACACTGCTGGTAAATATTCCGCCAACGCGCTTGCTCAGGCAACCCCGTGCTTATCTGCCATTACTGGAAGTCATCAAACAAGAGGGCCCGGCAAATCTTATTCTAATCAGTTCAACCTCGGTTTATCCCCTGCTTAATCGCGAGGTGGTTGAGGACGATACCAACCAGATGAGCGATGATGCCCATCCGCTTTTGGCCATCGAACGTATGTTTCAAAAGTTACCGTCACGTTGCACTGTTGTTCGTTTTGGCGGACTGGTGGGGGGTGCGCGTTACCCCGGGCGATTTTTTACGGCCGATCGTGCAGTGAGTGGAGCTCGGCAAGCGGTTAACCTCATTCATTTAGACGATTGTCTATTGATTATTGAATCCATTTTGCAGCAGGACTGCTACGGTGAGGTGTTTAATGGGGTGGCCGATACGCATCCTGCCAAAGCTGATTTTTATGCACGTGCCGCACAGCTCAAGGGGCGTGAAATACCACATTTTATCCATGATAGCGAGGGGTTTAAAATTATATCCAATGCAAAGGTTAAGCAACAACTGGGCATACAATTATATCATCCTGATTTAATGGCAATGCTGGAAAATGAGGCGCTTTGGTAATTCTTCCAGTGAGTTGAGTATTTGTGTATCTAACATCATTCGTATAAGTTTGTACTTGGTCTGATGCGCTGCAGCAGATGTTTGAGTTATACTAACGGCGGTATGCCATCCTATTTGTAGTAAATATAATGAAGAAAGTAGTTGCCAAGTTTGGAGGATCCAATCTAAAGAAAAAAGAAGACATTCAGAAACTCGTTAATGTGATAAGGGCTTATGATCGACCACTGGTAATTGTTGTGTCAGCCTTTTATGGGATTACCAATCATCTTATTCGTGCGATGGAGGATGTCAAACAGGATGAGTCCAATATTGAGAAGCTGGTTCGTTTTTTACGAGAGCTTAAGGAAGAGGCAATTATAGAGAATTTTGATGATAAAGAATGGCAGGACCGCACGCTTAATGCGGTACAGTCACGCATAAAGGAGCTGAGTCGTTACCTTACGGGTATTCACTATATCGGTGATGTGCCTGAGTTTGTTGAAGATGTGATATTAAGTTATGGCGAGCGCCTTAGCTCCTTGGTGCTCACTGCTATTTTGCAAAGCAAAGGGATTGATGCGGAAGAGGCTTTGCCCGAGCAGATGCCCTTAATTACTGATGGTGAATTTGGTAATGCAACTGTTGATTTTGATTTGTCGGCGGCCAATGTGCAGAAACGCCTGGCGGGCGACAAGGTATATGTAGTGCCCGGTTTCTATGGTGTGTCGCAACAGGGTAAGGTTACCCTGCTGGGACGGGGAGGCAGTGACTATTCGGCAGCAGCGCTGGCTCGTTGTCTCAATGCCGAATCATTGGATGTTTGGAAGGATGTGGATGGCTTTATGAGTGCTGATCCTAAGCTGGTACAGTCGCCAAAACGCATCACTCATTTATCATACGCCGAAGCTGCCGAGTTGTCTTATTTTGGGGCGAGTATACTGCATCCGCGAACAGTGGAGCCGCTAAAGGAAGTAGGAATACCCATTCATATTGGTAATATTGATGCCTTTATGGGTAGTGTGGCGCCGCGTACTGTTGTGCATGCTGCTGAAACAGTAAGTGACTGCATCGTGAAGAGTGTGACTTACAGTGATGATTTCTGTATTCTAAAGATGCGGGGTGCTGGCGTAGGCCTGAAAAAGGGTGTTTTGGCCAAGGTGACAGTAGCTTTGGATAGAGCAGGGATTAACATTAAATCGGTAATCACATCGCAAATTGTTATTAACCTATTGCTGTCTGCAAAAGATATCAAGCGGGCTTATAAGGTGGTGGAAGAACTTGAGCTTTCCGCTATTACGGAGCTTATAGCCAGTGAACAGATTTCCACAATTGCCATTGTGGGTGAGGGTATTTTGGATCGCCCCGGTGTGGCCGGTCGCTTATTTATGGCTTTGGCCAAAAAGGATATTAACATACAGATGATTGTCTCAGGAGCCTCCGCTGTAGCCAGTTACTTCATGGTGGCTCGCGATGATCGAGATATGGCTATTGATGCTATTCATAATGAGTTTTTTAGCTGATATTTTCTAGCCTTTACAGCATTCTTTAAATGCATTAGCGCCCCGTTTTGCCCTGCAGAACGGGGCTTATTGTTTGATAAGCAAACGAGTGGCTTTGTTCTTCATGTGATCAAAATTGACGTGCAAATTTTATGAGGTTAATGATTGATATTTAACTCGTTGTATTCTTCAAATACAGTAAGATGCTTGTTGTTAATGGGCAATAAACGAAGTGTCAGAAAAGTGTCAAAAGTCATGTTTTTTATCGCTGATATGCTCGCCTAGTTGGAGAATATAAATTTAATAGCTACTTTTGCTTTCACAACACAACAAAAACTAGCTAAAAACTTACTAAACGTAAGTAGGTGGTTTTATTTTTCAATCCAGTGGCGACAACATACTTCCTGTTGAGCAGGAAATATTGTTGATTTTTCTCTAAAAGCATATAACTGTATGACAAGACGATTTCCAAAAGCGCAGGGCTTGTACGACCCTGCAAACGAGCGTGATAACTGTGGGATTGGTTTTGTGGCTAATATTAAAGGCACAGCAACCAACGAAATCGTAAAGCGGGGCTTGGAGGTACTGTGTAACATGACGCACCGGGGTGCCGAGAGTGCCGATAACAAGTCCGGCGACGGCGCGGGTATTTTAATGCAGGTGCCACACGCCTATTTCTCCACCTTTGGCTTTGATTTGCCAGCTGCCGGTAAGTATGGCACTGGCCTTGTTTTTTTGCCGCAAAACGAGGATGAGGCTGACCATTGCAAGCAGATTCTCAATGATTATTTGAAAGTCGAGGGATTGACTTTAATAGCCTACCGTCAGGTGCCTGTAGATAGTGAGGTGATCGGTGAGATCGCCCAAAGCAGTGAGCCACGTATTGAGCAAGTTTTTGTGACTGGTGATTTTGAACAGGATGCATTGGAGCGCCGTTTGTACCTGGCGCGCAAACAGGCTGAGAATGCCATACGCGATACTACCCTCCTCGAAAAAGAGGCTTTCTATCTGCCGAGTTTGTCATCGAAAATATTTATCTATAAAGGAATGCTGACACCGGCTCAGCTGGGGCAGTATTTCCTCGATTTGCAGGATGCGCGAATCCAGAGTGCCATCTCTTTGGTGCATTCGCGCTTTAGTACCAACACCTTTCCTACCTGGGATTTGGCACAGCCCTTCCGCATCATGGCGCACAATGGTGAGATTAATACCATCAAAGGGAATAGGCTGTGGATGCAGGCACGCGAGAGTTTGCTGGCATCCGACTTGTTTGGTGATGATCTGAAAAAGCTCTTTCCGGTGGTTACCCCTAATATGAGTGATTCGGCATCGTTGGATAATGTGCTGGAGTTTTTATTTCTCACGGGTCGATCTCTGCCCCATGCCTTAAGTATGCTGGTGCCGGAATCATGGAACAGTAAGAACCCGATACCCGATAGCTTAAAGGCTTATTATGAGTATCACTCTACCATTATGGAGCCCTGGGATGGGCCGGCTTCCATAGTATTCTCTGATGGTCGTTATGTAGGAGGTACGCTTGATCGTAACGGACTGCGTCCCTCGCGTTATATCATCACGCACGATGATATGATTGTGATGGGGTCCGAAGTAGGAGTACAAACTTTCGAAGCCACACAAATTAAGGAGAAGGGACGATTAAAACCAGGTAAGCTTTTGTTAGTGGATACACAGCTTGGAGTGATCATACCCGACGAGGAGATTAAGTCGCAACTGGCACGTCGTCATCCCTATGCTAACTGGCTAAAGGAGAATCGTATTAATATGCATGATATTGATGTGCAGCAACGTGTGCCTTCCCAACTGGGCGATAAGTACGATACTTATCTGAAGGCCTTTGGCTATAACCGCGAAGATTTTGAACAAATTATTGCGCCCATGGCCAAAACTGGTGGTGAGCCCATTGCCTCCATGGGTAATGATACGCCCATTGCTGTGTTATCGGATAAGCCGCAGCGCTTTTTCTCTTATTTCAGGCAGTTGTTCGCTCAGGTAACCAATCCACCCATTGATCCCATTCGCGAAGGCTTGGTAATGGCACTGACCAGTTACATTGGTGCGGTACCCAAAAATCTGCTAAGCGAGGCTCCTGCTCAATGTCGATCCATTAAGTTTGAGAGTCCGCTGATGACCAATACCGACTTAGGGAAGATTAAGGATTTCAGGCGTGATGAGTTCACCCATGTTAATATCCCCATGACCTTTTCGGCCGATAAAGGGGGCAAGGGGCTGGAGGAAGCGCTTGACCGTATTTGCAGTGCTGCTGAAAAGGCCGTTGATGACGGTATGAATTACATTATTCTGAGTGACCGGGATATTGATAAAGACCAGGCGCCTGTACCTTCTTTGCTGGCGGTAGCGGCTACGCATCATCATCTTATTAAAGCCAAAAAGAGGATGCAGGTGGGGCTGGTGGTTGAAACCGGTGAGGCACGTGAAGTAATGCATTTTGCCCTTTTACTGGGCTTTGGAGCCAGTGTAATTAATCCTTATGTGTGCTTTGCCACCATTAATGAAATGGTGAAGGAGGGCAAGATTGATATGGACTATGCTACGGCACGTGAGAATTATATGAAAGCCGTTGATAAAGGCTTGCTGAAGGTATTGTCAAAGATGGGAATCAGCACCTTGCGTTCTTATCATGGAGCACAGATATTTGAAGCCATTGGCATCTCCGAAGCTCTCATTGAGAAGTATTTTACAGGTACCCCAAGTAAAATTGGTGGTGTAGGTCTCGAAGAGATTGCACAGGAAAGTGTGATGGATCTGCAAAAGGCTTTTCAACCATCTTTTCAGGGTAATCCTTTCGATACGAAAGGGAGTTACAGCTATCGTAAGTATGGCGAGAAGCATGGATGGAACCCTGAAACCATCGGTTTGCTTCAGTGGGCAACGTCAAGTGGTGATTATCAAATATACAAGGAGTATAGTCGACAGGTTGATAGTGATAATCAGGCACCTCTTTTTATCCGTGGGCTTATGAAGCTGAAGAAGAGGGAGCCTATCGATATAAGCGATGTGGAGCCTGCCTCCGAAATCATGAAACGCTTTGTAACGGGTGCCATGTCTTATGGTTCTATCTCCAAAGAAGCGCACGAAGCCATGGCACTTGCCATGAACGAAGTGGGTGGACGAAGTAATACGGGAGAAGGGGGTGAAGATGCTGCCCGCCTCAAGAGTCCGGCCCGCAGCGCCATTAAGCAAATTGCCAGTGGCCGCTTTGGGGTCACTAATAATTATCTGACCAATGCCGATGAGTTGCAGATAAAAATAGCACAGGGTGCTAAGCCTGGTGAGGGAGGACAGCTGCCCGGATTTAAGGTGGATAAGATTATTGCCCGCCTGCGTAACTCAACACCAGGTATTACACTGATATCACCGCCCCCTCATCATGACATCTATTCCATCGAGGATTTGGCGCAGCTGATCTATGACTTGAAGAGCACCAACCCCTCGGCACGTATCAGTGTGAAACTGGTTTCGGAAAATGGAGTAGGCACGGTTGCCGCCGGGGTGGCAAAGGCACATGCCGATTTAATCGTGATCAGTGGTGCCGAAGGTGGTACGGGAGCCAGCCCCAGCAGCTCTATTAAACACGCCGGGCTACCGGTAGAGATTGGCTTGTCGGAAGCACAACAGACATTGGTGATGAATAATCTGCGGGGACGTGTTAAGTTGCAGACCGATGGACAGCTTAAAACAGGCCTCGATGTTATAAAAATGGCACTCTTGGGTGCCGAGGAGTATGGTTTTGCCACTTCGGCATTGGTTACACTGGGTTGTGTCATGATGCGTAAGTGTCATCTTAATACCTGCCCGGCCGGTATTGCTACACAGGACGAGGCATTGCGTAAGCGCTTTATTGGTAAGTATAAGTACGTTGTTAATTTCTTTTATTTCATTGCCGAAGAGGTGCGTGAATACCTGGCGCAGCTGGGTTGCAAATCGCTTGATGAGGTCATTGGACGCAGCGATCTGCTGGAGCAGGATCAAGAAGTTAGTAACTGGAAGTCGCAGGGGGTAGACCTGAGTCGTCTATTATATTTTCCCGAAGAAGGAAAGAAATACCCCTTGCGTAACACGATGGAGCAGGATCATCAGCTGGATAAAGTGATGGATCGTCACCTGATAAAGCAGGCACAGGCCGCATTGATTAATCAGCAGAAAGTGTGGATGGCAGATAATATTATCAATACCGATCGTGCAGTGGGTGCCATGCTGTCGGGTGAGGTGTCCAAACGTTACGGCGAGAGCGGACTGCCCAAGAATACCATTAATTGTACCTTTCAGGGATCTGCCGGGCAAAGCTTCGGGGCATTTTTGGCCAAAGGGGTAAGCTTCCGGCTCGAGGGCGATGCCAATGATTACCTGGGCAAAGGACTCTCCGGTGGTAAAATTATCGTGGTGCCGCCTGTAGGCAGTACTTTCACCCCCGAAGAAAATATCATCATCGGTAATACGGTGCTATACGGAGCC
The DNA here is from genome assembly GCA_947491945.1 of uncultured Carboxylicivirga sp. GTDB lineage: Bacteria > Bacteroidota > Bacteroidia > Bacteroidales > Marinilabiliaceae > Carboxylicivirga > Carboxylicivirga longa. Next base: position 165,892 of record CANLLN010000006.1, read on the forward strand.
ACCCAAGGGCATCTATATGTGCGGGGTGTAGCCGGCGAGCGTTTTGCGGTGCGTAATTCCGGTGCCCATGCTGTGGTTGAAGGTGTGGGTGATCACTGCTGCGAATACATGACCGGTGGTCGTGTAGTAGTGCTGGGGTCTACCGGACGCAATTTTGCTGCGGGCATGAGCGGTGGTATTGCTTATGTGCTGGATGAAGCCGGTAAGCTGGATTATTACTGCAACAAAGGCCTGGTGGATTTAACGCCGGTGGAGGATGCCGCCGATGTGCAGGAGTTGCAGTTTATGCTCAATAAGCATTTGTTGCATACTAACAGTAGCAAGGCGCAAGAGGTGTTGGTTAACTGGACTACTTATCTGCCTAAATTCGTGAAGGTGATTCCTTTTGAGTACAAAAAGGTACTGCAGGAACAGAAGATTAAAGAGCTGGAGCAGAAGTTGCGTGAGACAGAAGATGCTCCCTATCTGCGCGAATAACGAGGTGATTTTGGGCACAAAAAAAACGATAAAGTAAAAAAAATCATAAGTGGAAAGTGTAGCGCTGGAAGCTTCAATAAAATGGATTGCCGGGGGATGGATAAGGATGAGCAACGCTTGCGAAGGCCGCCCCGGTGTTTTTAAAACAGTAGATTATGGCAGATCCGAAAGGTTTTATAAAATATGCGCGTAAAGAAGGTGGATACCGTCCTGTAGCCGAGCGTGTCGACGATTATGGCGAGGTGGAGCAAACGCTGAATGGAGCCGACCGTACCTTGCAGGCGGCGCGTTGTATGGACTGTGGTATCCCATTCTGTCATTGGGCCTGTCCGGTGGGCAGCAAAATACCCGAGTGGCAGGATGCCGTTTATAAAGGAGAGTGGCAGTTAGCCAGCGACATTCTTCATTCCACAAATAGTTTTCCTGAATTTACCGGGCGAATTTGTCCCAATCCCTGCGAGAAATCGTGTGTGCTGGCCATTCATGAGGAGGCAGTAACCATCCGCGAAAACGAATGTTCGGTGGTGGAGAAGGCCTTTAACGAAGGGTACATCGTACCACGTATTCCTGTTGTACGTAGTGGCAAGAAGGTGGCTGTAGTGGGTTCAGGACCCGCTGGCTTATCGGTGGCTGATCTTTTAAACCAAGCAGGTCACAGTGTTACGGTATTTGAAAAGGATGACGCAGTAGGTGGGCTTTTGCGCTATGGTATCCCCGACTTTAAACTTAATAAAAAGGTAATTGACCGGCGTATAGCCATTTTTAAAGAGGAGGGCATTGTCTTTCGCACAAATACGGCTGTGGGTGATACCCTCAAAGGGGATGAGTTATTGAGTAGCTTCGATGCAGTGGTGCTTAGTATTGGTGCTATGAAGCCCCGCGATCTGCCTGTGGAAGGACGCGATCTGGAGGGGGTGCATTTCGCCATGGATTATTTAACCCAGCAGAATAAAGTAAACCGCGGCCTTGTAATCGAGGGTGAGCGCCTGGAGGCCAAAGGTAAAAAGGTATTGGTAATTGGCGGTGGCGATACGGGTTCCGATTGTGTGGGAACGGCCATTCGCCAGAAGGCGAAAGTAGTGACTCAAATTGAGATAATGCCTCAGCCTCCAAAGAAGCGGAGTGCGGATAACCCCTGGCCATACTGGCCCAGTACCCTCAAGACTTCTACCTCGCATGAAGAGGGCTGTACCCGCCGATGGAGCCTTAATACAAAACGTTTCCTGGGAGAAACAGGTAAGCTCAAACAGGTAGAACTTGTTGAGGTGGAGTGGAGCAAGAATGATAAGGGGCAGTGGCAGATGCACGAAAAACCTGATACTACTCAATTAATGGAGGTGGATATGGTATTGCTGTCCATGGGTTTTGTAAGTCCTGTGCATGAGGGCTTAGTGAAAGAGTTGGGTCTAAAACTCGATGATCGTGGAAATATTCAGGTGGATGATAAGTTTCACACCAGTATGGCCGGTGTATTTGCAGCCGGCGATGCGGCAAGTGGTGCCAGTTTGGTAGTAACTGCCATCGCCCGCGGACGCGAAGCTGCAAAAAATGTGCATGACTTTTTACAAAAAAATTAAGGGTAACAAACTTATTATCAGATCAAACAAAAGAGCTGTTTCAGAAATGAGGCAGCTTTTTTTTTAATACGTGTAACCTTTTGTTGCTTTGTCACATAAACCGGAAACAGGAAAGTACTTTAAAAGGAAAGAAAATTACGATGAGGTTTTTAGTGAAGGGCGCCGTGCTGTTGATAATAGTGTTAATGACGGCTTGTGACAAAGGGTATGAACACGATAGGTATAGTAGTTATGGTGTTGACCACGATAAAAGCGTATTATATGACAATGTGGATGCCTTACAAAGTCAGTTGGAGGCGCTGGGAAAAACTCCTTTTGCCACGTTGTGTCACTCCATGAGTCAACGACTCGACGGTAAAGATGTTGAAGGAAATGCACGTTTTGTGCAAGCCATGATGGGTTTGGGCAATTTGATGTACAATACAGCTGGCGAGGACTGTTACTTTGCCGCTCTGATGGATCTGGTATTTGATCGTGGCTATTACTGCACGCAACTGCTGGCCGATGGATATGGCCAATGGCAGTGGAATGAAGAGTTGGGGCAGTTTGAAAAAGTAAAAGATTGTGATGATAAAATTGTCTTTATCTTTCCTTCCGCTGATGATGCGACAGCCGCTGACGCTGTGCTTACCGTGTCAGACCTTGCCTTCTACGGTGGCGTTTTCCCGGGTAAAGGCGAGGAGCAGGACAGTGGGCAGATAGTTGATCAGGTACTTGAACGACTTTATTGTAACATCAAGGTAGGTAGCGATTTGTTGCTGACCAGTAATTTGCTTAGCACTTTTGCTGAAGATGGCCATTTTAAGGATGTGGCACTCACCTTCAACGCCGGTTCATTTAACCTTAATGGGGAGCTTGAAAAAGAGGATCGTGAGGGTTTTTGGCGCTGGACCTTTAGTAATAACTCGGCTCGTATTCTGGAACATGAGTTATGCCTTCGTTTTAATGAGCATAACACCTTTATGCCGGTGGACGATATCGAAAATAAGCTGGTGTTAAAGAATATTATGGCTAAAACAAGAGCCCGAAGTGGTGCTGTGTATAACGAGCTGGAGAAAGTGATGCAGCTGCAAGAGGGAAGCGAGGAATATGCTACTGCCCTGGCTGGCACACTTAATACTCATGCCATCATGGATATTCGTTACCTTAATTATACTATCCTGGCCAGGGTGAAACCCATTGCTAGGCAGCAAGATGATGGATCCGGAACATGGTATATCGACCTTGAGTTTGAATTTAGTGATGGTTCGCGCGAGAGTGGCGATATTTATTTCAATAATTACCTGAATTATTTCAAGATTGAATTGGAAAAACTGGTAGCCGAATTTGAAAATAAATTCGGCGTGCGCAGTGCTTAAAAATTATAATCCACACATGATCGTGCCTCAAGTACCTCTCGAACAATCTTGCCAATAGCCAGATGATCGGGGTGCTGGGCATAGCTTGCCAATCCTTCCATATCATCAAAAGTGGTACTTAATGAAATGTCGAAGTCTTCGTCAGGATTACAGTTGAGACCGACTTCGATGGATTTAAGTGCCTCAATTTTATCTTCCAGTGCCAGTAATCCCGTTTTTATTTCATTCAGCTTAGCAGTCTTGGATGCTGCGTCATCGAACTTTTTTAGCTTGAATAGGACAATGTGTTTAATCATAATGAAATAATTTACTTATTATTGTTGTGATAATTGACTGCAAAATTAGTAAAATGCTGATAATAGGAATTGCCGGTGGCACCGGTTCGGGTAAAACCACCGTAGTGCGAAAAATTATGGAGCAGCTGCCCTGTGGCGAGGTGGCGGTATTACCTCAGGACTCGTATTACAAGGACAGTCAGCATCTGCCCCTGGAAGAACGTCAGAAGATAAATTTTGACCACCCCAATTCCATTGAGTGGGATTTATTGATTAAACATCTTGGGGAATTGAAGGCCGGGCGCAGTGTTGAGATGCCTCAGTATTCATATCTTACTTGCACTCGTGCGCAGGAAACCATCACGGTGGCACCACGTGATGTAGTGATTGTGGAGGGCATTCTTATTCTTGGTAACTGTGAATTGCGGCGGCTGATGGATCTCAAGGTGTTTGTGCATGCCGATGCTGACGATCGTCTCTCGCGCGTTATTAAGCGCGACATCGAGGAGCGGGGGCGAACGGTCAATATGGTGTTAGAACGCTACGATGATACAGTGAAACCTAGTCATTTGCAGTTTATTGAACCTACTAAGCGATATGCCGATCTGATTGTGCCACAGGGAGGGAATAATAAAATTGCCATTAACATATTGCGCCATTTCATTGAACGTAACTTAAGCAGTCTAAATTAATTGCTATGCTCAACCATGTAAAAGCCGAAGACGTACTATTCCTCGATATAGAAACGGTTCCGCAGTTGCCGGCCTTTGATCAGGTAAGTCCTGAGTTGCAGTTGCTGTGGGAGAAAAAATCAGCCTACTTCAGGCAGGACGATCAAACAGCCGCTGATGTGTATGGAAGGGCCGGTATTTATGCCGAGTTTGGTAAAATTGTTTGTATCTCGGTGGGCTTAATCACAACAACAGGGGGGAGGCGACTTTTCCGTGTGAAGTCATTTGCAGGGGATAATGAAACAGTGCTGCTGAGCGATTTTGCTGATATGCTCAAAAAGTTTGCGCGAGATGTAAATAAGAATATCTGCGGGCACAACGCCAAGGAATTTGATATCCCCTACATTGCACGCCGCATGCTGATCAACGGTCTTAAGCTGCCGCCCATATTAGATGTGGCGGGTAAGAAGCCCTGGGAAGTGAAGTTTATCGACACACTGGAGCTGTGGAAGTTTGGTGATTATAAGCACTATACATCTCTGAATTTGCTCACCACAATTTTTAATATTCCATCGCCTAAGGATGATATTGATGGCAGTCAGGTGGCCGCCGTGTATTATGAGGAGCATGATGTGGAACGCATTGCACGTTATTGCGAAAAAGACGTGTTGGCCACGGCGCAGCTGTTTCTGCGTTTTAAGGGCGAGGATTTAATCGATGAAGAGGCTGTTGAGCATGCATAATATGCTGCATTGATAAATCGTAAATACATAAATCGTTCATAAGTAGATCAATTTCTAAACTCTTAGCTGATCAGTGAGTTGTTGAAAAAATCAGTCTAGTAGAAAGTAAGCCAGAGTTTTAATCAACAGTGCCGGCTGTTGGGCATGCAGCCAGTGGCCCGCATTGGGGATGCTTACTACCTCAGCATCTTTAAACAACTTACGAATAATCAAACTATCCTCATCCATTACATAGTCTGATTTCTCTCCGCGTATAAAAATAGCAGGGATGTTTGTTTTGTGCTCGTCCGGGTTCAGGTGCGAGAAGCCATCCATGATGATGGGTAGCGTCTTTTTTATCACCGGTAGATTCAGGCGCCAGCGATAGTGTCCGTCTTTGGTGCGCTCGATGTTTTTCAGCAAGAAGTGGCGCAGTTCGTCATTGGGTAGTTTCAGTGCCAGCGCCTGGTCAATGGCCTGCCTCGTCTCTGCATTTTCCGGTTGCAATTCAAGGAGGCTGTTGATAATATGCTCGTGGTTATTGGTGATTTGGGCATAGTTGCTAAAAGTGGCGTAGGACTTGGGTGCAATATCGAGCACCACCAGTTTATGGATACGTTCGGGATGTTCAAGGGCAAAGCGCATGGCGGTTTTGCCACCCATGGAATGTCCCACCAGATGCGCTTTGTCAATTTTTTGATTGTCGAGAAATTCCAACAGGTCTTGCGTCATGCATTCGTAATCGTGAGTATCATGGTGGGGCGACTGCCCGTGGTTACGCTGATCTACCAAAAAGATGCGATAATCCGATGACAGCTGGCGGGCAATTGACACCCAGTTGTCGGATGCACCATACAGTCCGTGTAAAATCACCAGCGTGGGCCCCTGCTCACCATATTCACGATAAAACAATTGCATACTAGTAATAAGTTTTGAAAGTTTCCTATTAATCAAGTATTTGTTGAACGGTTCTTTAGCAGTGTTTTATCACAAAGAACCGTTCCTTAAAGCTTATTGGGCGCTCTACTAGGCTACTTTAGTAGTTGCTGGTGGTACAGCTGAATGGTTTTTTCCAATCCAATGTACAAGGCATCGCTGATGAGTGCGTGTCCTATGGATACCTCCTTCAAAAAAGGAATACACTCATTGAAATATTTCAGGTTATCCAGGTTTAAATCATGCCCGGCATTGATCTTCAAGCCAATTTTATTGGCCAGGTTAGCCGCCTCAACAAAGGGTGCAATGGCAGCCTCCCGGTCTTTGGCATACTGGGCCGCATATGGCTCGGTATAAAGTTCAATGCGATCGGTATTTGTTTTCACAGCGCCCTCAATGTTTTTCAGCTCAGTATCCACAAATATGGAAGTGCGGATGCCTGCCTCACTGAACTGGCCAATCACATCCTGCAGAAATGACTGATTCTTAACGGTGTCCCAGCCTGCGTTGGAAGTCAGTGCTTCCGGCGGATCGGGTACCAGGGTTACCTGATGGGGCTTAACAGCCAGCACAAGATCCATAAACTCCTTTGACGGATAACCCTCAATGTTAAATTCCGTTTTAATGGCCGGGCGAATGTCATAAACATCCTGGTAGCGTATATGGCGCTCGTCGGGTCGTGGATGTACCGTAACACCATCGGCACCAAAAAGCTGAACATCAATGGCAGCCTTTAATACATTAGGCGTATCGCCACCCCGTGAGTTGCGCAGTGTGGCCACTTTATTTATGTTAACACTAAGTTTCGTCATTGCTGTTTTATTGATGAATACCCTCTTGAGAGTGATTAACTACTAAATAAACTATCCCCTATTTTTGTTTGTTATACAGTTTGACCGTATTTTTAGTTTTCAAACAATTACGTCAATAAAGGGTTCTGTATTGTCGCGCAAAATTAGTAAGTATTTCCAAAAGTAATCTATGTTGGCAAAAGAATTAATATCGGAAGTGGTACCTTCTCTGAAAACCTCAGACACGGGGCTTGACGCCCTCAACTGGATGGAGGTGTTCAGAGTATCGCATCTTCCCATTGTCAATAACCTGGCTTTTTTAGGACTCATAAGCGATGTGGATATTTATGACTTAAACCGTGCCGAAGAGCCCCTGGGTAATCACCCACTTTCCTTTGCGCGGCCTTATGTGTTCGAGCATCAGCATATCTACGATGTAATTGAGGTGGCATCGCGCCTGAAACTTACCGTTGTGCCCGTGTTGGATAAAAATGAGGAGTATTTGGGCTTAATCACCCAGAGCGATTTATTGCACAAATTTGCTGACCTGATAGCGGCTCATACCTCGGGTGGTATCATTGAGCTGGAATTGTTACCACAGGATTATGCCCTGTCCGAAATAGCCCGCATTGTTGAAGATGCCGATGCCAAGATACTGAGCCTTTATGTGTCGCAACCCCCGGGGCAGGAAAAGTTGTGCATTGCTATTAAGTTGAACCGAAAAGATGTGCAGCCGGTGCTCAATGCCTTCGACCGCTATAACTACCCGGTAAAAACTACTTATGTGGGCGACCATGCCTATGACGATACGGTGAAAAAGAACTACGAAGCACTAATGCGCTATCTGAATATGTAGTTGTAAACACGTTTATATGGTAACGGCTTGCTGGTACGCCCTAAAAATAGTTTGTCTGTGGTTAGTACTGCAGGGCATTGGCGGTTTTATGTGCATAAGGGCGCAGGAGGAAGCTGCAGATGTCGGAATCGTAGATGAGTACGTGCGAGTGCAGCAGGTAGTTATTGCCGGTAATAAAGTAACCCGTTCGCGGGTCATTCTTAATGAATTGGTTTTTAACAAGGGTGATGTGTTAATGGTGAATCGCCTGGGACAGGTCACCACGCGGTGTCGGCATAATCTACTGAATACGGGTCTGTTTAATTTTGTTTCCGTGCGTTACACACTGCAGGCCGATAATACTGTTATTTTTTATGTACGTGTTGATGAACGCTGGTATTGGTGGGTGTTTCCCATCTTTGAGGTGGCCGATCGTAATCTGAGTTCCTTTTTTAATGGTGGTGACTGGTCGCGCGTTAACTACGGGGTATACCTCAAGCGCGATAATTTTAGAGGGCGTAATGAAAAAATCATGGCTCGTATCCGACTAGGATTTACCAAGCAGGTATTGCTGGGATATTTCTCACCCGAATATAAGCGGCGGGGAGGTTGGGGTGTTTTCTTTGATTTTCGCATGCACGATCAGCTGCCTTATACTACCAAAAACAACCAACAGGTTTATAAAGCATTGGAGACTGAGATGGCACAGGTGACCTATTTTGGTTCCGTGTATTACTCCATCCGTTCCGGTCTGTATCATCGGCATAAGTTGGAGCTGGGCTATCATAATTACAGCGTTAGCGATTCGATCATCGACCTGAACCCAAACTACCTGACACCGGATGCCACTCGTTTGCAGTTTATGGAGCTTAGCTACGAGTATGATTATGACACACGCGATGCCAAGGTATATCCATTAAAGGGTACCCGCATGCAGGGCACTGCGGTGCAGAGTGGCTTGGGCATCTGGCAGGAGGGGTTGAATAACTTTAAGCTATCCGCTCGTATAGATAAACACTGGCAGCTGGAGAATCGCTGGCACTGGGCCAGTCTGCTCTATGGCGAATATAATAGTAGTCGTTCGTTGCCCTATGTGCTGAATGCAGGAAGTGGCTATGACTCATTCCTTAATGGTTATGAGCTGTATGTGATGGATGGAACGCGGCAGGCAAGTATGAAAAATTACCTCCTGTTCACCCTTTTGCAACCCCGTGTTAAAAACCTGGGTTTTATGCCACTTACTCAATTTGCCAAGGTTAACTACGCTTTCTATATAAAAGCCTTTGGCGATTTCGGTTATGTGTGGCACGATAATCCATCAATAAGCAATACCTTTGTTAATAATTGGCAGTATGGCTATGGTGTTGGGCTCGATTTTGTTACGTTTTATGATATGGTGTGGAGCTTTAATTATTCGATGAATAAACATCGTCAGCATGGATTCTTTGTGCATCTGAATATTGCCATTTAATAACTTTAACGTCTACTAATATGCGAATAGCCATTTTTGGGAAACAGTTTGGAGAGGTCTTTTACAGCGCTTGCAAAAGCTTATTCCAGATATTGAAAGAGGATGAAGTAGAACTTGTTATTCACAAGCCTTTTTACGATTTTTTGCTTTCGGATGTAAAGATGAAACCCGATGTGGATGGTTTCTTTACCGGGCATTCCGATTTTGATGGTGTCGATCTGGTTTTTAGCATCGGGGGCGATGGTACCTTTTTGGAGGCGGTTACCTATGTGCGCGATAAGGGTATTCCCATCGTAGGTATTAACAGTGGACGCCTGGGCTTTTTGGCCGATATATCCAAAGGAGAGATGAAGGCAGCTCTGCACGATGTGCTCAATGGACGTTACCGTGTTAGGCAGCTTGATTTATTGAGTTTGGAAACTGAGGGGCGTCATTTCGGAGATTGTAATTTTGCCCTTAATGAGCTGGCAGTTAGTAAGCGCGATAGTTCGGCCATGATTATTGTACATACCTATGTCAATGATGAATTCCTCAACTCTTTTTGGGCCGATGGTTTGATAATTGCTACCTCAACGGGATCTACTGCCTACTCGCTAAGTGTAGGAGGGCCTATTCTGCACCCCGACAGTAAGAGTTTTGTCATCACACCCATTGCGCCGCATAATTTGAATGTACGCCCCATTGTGATACCCAACGATGTGGAGGTGACCCTGAAAGTAGAGGGGCGCGATGCCAAATTTCTGGCTTCGCTGGATTCGCGCAGTGAGGTGTTTGAGAATAGTGTTCACCTAAAGGTTAAAAAGGCCGCGTTTAGCGTGAAGGTCATTGAGCTGGCAGAGCATTCTTTCTTTACCACCTTGCGTAATAAATTAATGTGGGGTGTTGATAAGCGCAATTAATGTGTGTTTTCAGAACAATATTTTTGAGAATATTGTGTTTGGAAAGATGCTGAGATGTGTAAATATCATATCATAATTTTATATGCAAAAGACTACAATCGCTGACAATAAAAGCTTACGGTTATTGAAGAAATCATGCCGTTGGTTGATTTTCGCTTTTCTGCTTTGTATCACGCAGACCGGACAGGCGCAGGATCGGCTTGAGTTGGGTGCTTTTGCCGGCACCTCCTATTACTTCGGCGATTTAAGCAAAGGAGTGCCATTTGCCAATTCGCACCTGGCCTTTGGGGGTATTGGCCGCTATGTTTTTACCGACCGAATAGCGCTAAAGGGCATGGCTTTGTTTGGTAAGATAAGTGGTGATTATCAGGGACAAGACCTTGTGTATCCAACAAGCAGTGATGAGAATTATGCTTTTAGTCGAAGCATTGGCGATGTGTCTGCACAGGTGGAGTTTAACTTCATGTCCTACGATCATAAGTTTATTTCAACAACCACCTTTACGCCATACGTTTCAGTGGGGCTCGCAACAACTATTTATAACCGAATTGATACAGAAGTTGAAAATTCTGCGGGCAATACAAGTTTTATATTATCTTTGCCGTTCGGTATTGGTGCAAAGTATAAGATTAACAAATATATTCGGATCGGAGCCGAGTGGACCTTTCGAAAAACATTTGTTGACGATCTGGATTATATAGGTCCTGGGAGTATCGATCCTTCTGACCCTTATGGATTTGGAGAAAGCACCCTTGCCCACAATAACGATTGGATATCGTTTGCCGGTGTTTACGTGACAATAAGTATGTTGAAACGGAAGACCAAATGTAATGATGGTATAAAATAATAGACTCGTTGAAAGCATGTCGTTAAAAGACGAACTAAGACAAGATCGACTACCCAATCATGTGGCCATTATAATGGATGGCAATGGACGTTGGGCAAAGAAAAGAGGGAATTCACGTGTTTTTGGTCATAAGCATGGGGTAACGGCGGTTCGGGAAGTCACTGAATCGGCAGCCGAGTTGGGTGTAGGATTCTTAACCCTTTATGCGTTTAGTACCGAAAACTGGGGACGCCCCAAGTCTGAAGTGGATGCTTTGATGAGCCTTTTAGTAAGCACCATTAGTGCCGAAACGGCCACCCTGATGAAAAATAACGTGAAGCTCAATGCGATTGGTTGCAAACAAGCCTTGCCCAAAGGGGTGCAGGCTAAACTAGCCGATTGTATTGAAAAAACAGCTTCCAACACTGGATTGACGCTGACCCTGGCGCTGAGCTATAGCTCGCGATGGGAAATCATAGAGGCCTTTAAAAAGGTGGCGGCTGATGTGCGTGATAATCAGCTGGCCGTAGACGATATCAATGCCGAATTAATATCGGGTTACATGGCAACAGCTGGCATACCCGATCCTGAGCTCATGATAAGAACAAGCGGTGAGCATCGAATAAGTAATTTTTTGCTTTGGCAGTTAGCATATTCTGAGCTATATTTCTGCGACGTTTTATGGCCCGATTTCAGGCGTGACGATTTTTATCGGGCTTTGCTTGATTTTCAGGGACGTGAGAGACGATTTGGAAAAACTGGCGAACAAATCAAAAAGTAATGGTGATAGTGCGGGATGGGGATATGAAGGGTAAGCAAGCCAAAAATGAACAAACTATTTAATTGCATGGAAGCTAATATGCGGAATAAAGTATTAATTGTTTTTCTATTTATATGTTCTGTTTTAAATATAAAAGGGCAAACAAGCGAAGTACCTAATATATCATATTCAGGAACCCCACGTAAATATATCATTGCGGATATAGAGGTGACGGGTGTGCAAAACCTGGATCCCAAAATATTAGTCAATATCAGTGGTTTAAAAGTGGGACAGCAGATTACGGTTCCCGGTGATGAGGTGTCGGAGGCCATCCGTCGGTACTGGCAGCACGGGCTCTTCTCCGATGCCAAAATCAAAGCCACCAAAATAGAAGGTCGCGAAATTTATCTGGAAATATACCTCAAAGAGCGTCCCCGCCTGTCGGAGATGTTCTTTACTGGCTTAAAGAAAAATGAGATTGAGACCGTAGAAGAGAAGGTGGCTATGATGCGGGGTTCACAGGTTACACCATTTATGGTGGACCGTGCCGAAAAGTATATTAAACGTCACTTTGTTGACAAGGGTTTTTATAATACCGAGGTTAGCATTGTGCAAAAAGACGATCCCTCGAAAGCCAATCACGTGATTCTGGAAATTAACGTGGATAAGAAGGACAAGGTGAAAGTCAGATCCTTAACCTTTGAAGGTAACACGGTGTTAAGCGATGCCAAGCTTAACCGAACCATGAAGAAAACGAACCAAAAAGGCAAGCTCCTTAATTTTTTCCGTACCAAGAAGTTTGTAGTGGAGAAATATGAGGAGGATTTGGCCGCAATTATTGCTAAATACAACGAGCTGGGTTATCGCGATGCACGCATTGTTTCTGAAGAGGTAAGCAAAAACCTTGATGATAACACAGTGGATGTGAAGCTGGTAATTGAAGAAGGTGATAAATATTATTTCGGTGATATCAGCTGGGTGGGTAACACTATCTATCCTTCTGAGTTTCTTGATTATAACTTACGCATTAAAAAAGGTGATATATTCAACCAGACCTACCTGGATGATCGCTTGATTAATGATGAGGATGCAGTACACAGCCATTACATGGACAATGGTTACCTATTCTCAAATATCACCCCTGTAGAAACAGGAGTACGTGGGGATACCATTGATATAGAGATGCGTATCTACGAAGGTCAGCAGGCTACCATTAATAATGTAATCATCCGTGGTAACACCAAAACGCACGAGCATGTTGTTCGTCGTGAGGTACGTACCAAGCCCGGACAGCTTTTTAGTAAGTCAGAATTGATTCGTACTGTGCGTGAACTAGCACAGCTAGGGCATTTCGATCCTGAAAATATCGTGCCTGATGTACAGCCTAATCCAGATAACGGTACCGTTGATCTTGTGTATCAGTTAGAAGAGAAGGCCAACGACCAGATTGAATTATCCGGCGGATGGGGTGCTGGTATGTTTGTAGGTTCATTGGGACTTAAGTTTACCAACTTTTCAATGCGTAACTTCTTCAACAAAGAAGCCTGGCGCCCACTTCCATCAGGTGACGGTCAGACTCTGGCGCTCCGTGCACAAACCAATGGTAAGTTCTATCAGTCTTACAGTCTGTCGTTTACAGAACCCTGGTTGGGAGGTAAAAAACCTAATTCGCTGAGTTTCTCCATTTATCACTCAATACAAACCGGAGTAAGTTCTCAATACTACGATCCGCGTTTCGGTTACGGTGGTGGTTATGGTGGCTACGGAGGTTACGGTGGCTACGGTGGTTATGGCGGATACGGAGGTTATGGTGGTTACGGTGGAGGATATGGTTATCAGGATCCGGACGACATTGACCAACATATGAAGATCACCGGAATCTCAGTGGGTTTTGGAAAACGACTTCGCTGGCCGGACGATTTCTTTTCGCTGTACACCGAGGTGAGTTACCAACGTTACGATATGCTCGACTGGAACTACTTCATTATGCAAAATGGAATTTCCAATAACCTTAACTTTAAAGTAATGTTAAGTAGGCGATCCATTGATAACCCGATATACACGCGTCAGGGAAGTGACTTTTCGGTCGGCCTCGAATTTACGCCACCCTGGTCGAGGTTCCAGGATGACAAAGATTGGGCGAGTGCCACTGAGGAAGAAAAATATCAACGCATCGAATATCACAAGTGGACTTTCAAAGGTGCCGTTTACAAACCTGTCGACCTGGCCAATAAGTTAGTAGTGATGGGAAAAATGGAAATGGGTTTCCTTGGTTACTATAATAAAGACCTGCAGTCTCCGTTTGAGAAGTTCGTCCTTGGGGGCGATGGCATGTCCGGCTTTAGTATGGCCGGTAGTGAGACTATAGGGTTGCGGGGGTATGAGAATTCATCACTCACCCCGATCACCAATGGATCGTATGATGGTAACATTTATAATAAGTTAACCATGGAAGTGCGGTACCCCTTGGCCTTGCAGCCTTCGGCCACCGTGTTTGCCCTTGCCTTCCTGGAGGCGGGTAATGCCTGGAGTCAACACGAAGATTATAACCCCTTCGAACTCAAGCGATCTGCCGGTGTGGGTCTGCGAATATTCCTGCCCATTTTTGGCTTGATGGGAATCGATTGGGGGTATGGTTTTGACGACAGTTTCTACCGGGATAATGCCGGGGGAAGTCAGTTCCATTTTGTTATCGGTCAAAGCTTTTAATAATCAGGCCTATGTGAGTTTGGTTTAGTTATTGTAGGTATTGGCATACTAAAAAGTGAGCTATGAGAAATATTGTATTATTATCATTATTGTTTATTGGGCAAATTAGCTTTGCCCAGAAGTATGCATTTGTCGACTCGGAATATATCCTGCGTAACGTGCCGGCTTATGAGGCTGCCAATGAGCAGCTTTCCCAACTCTCATCCAAGTGGCAGGGTGAAGTAGAGCAACGTTTCGAAGAAATTGCTCAGCTCTATAAGAATTATCAGGCCGAAAATGTGTTTTTATCCAATGAGATGAAAACTAAGCGTGAGAATGAGATTGTGGCTAAAGAGAAAGAAGCCAAGCAATTACAACAAAACTACTTTGGGCAAAATGGCGAGCTCTTCAAGCGGCGCGAAGCCCTTATTAAGCCTATTCAGGACGAGATATTTAACGCTATTTCCGATATTGCATCCGAAAATAATATTGCCGCCGTGTTCGATAAGGCATCAGGCATGGGTATTATGTTTGTCGATAGCAAGTATGATATCAGCGATGATGTATTGATTGAATTAGGATACAAAAGCGAATAACTAAACACAGAAATATGAAGATTTATTATCCACTGGTTGTGTTCCTCTTGGTAACAGTAGGTGCCCTGCAGGCACAGCAACCAATGAAATTTGGCCATATAAATACTGCTGAGATTCTCCAGGCAATGCCTGAGCTTAAGGCTGTTGAGACACAGATGGAGGCCGAATTTGAAGCGAAAGAAGGTCAGCTCATGAGTATGCAGGAAGAGCTGAAGAACAGGCAAACAGCCTATCAGCAAACTGCTGAGGGTTTGTCAGCTGCCGAGCGTAGTACTAAGGAGCAGGAACTGATGGAGTTAAATCAGAAAGTGCAAAACTTCTACATGCTCTCACAACAGCAAATTCAAGCCAAGCAGAATGAGCTGCAGGCGCCTATCATACAAAAGTTAAAAGCCGCTATTCAGGAAGTGGGTGACGAACAAGGATTTTTGTATATATTTGAAACCACAAGTCGTTTACCTGTGTACATGTCGGAGAAGAGCATTGATGTGGCACCATTGGTAAAGGCCAAATTAGGAATTCAATAATAACGATTAAAAAGCATTACAGATATGAAACTGATTAAACTAATAGTGATTGTGGTTGCCGTAGCTTTCGCAGGGAAAGTTGAGGCGCAGGAATTGAAATTCGGACATGTTAATATTCAGGAGCTAGTGCAGCAGTTGCCCGATAAGGTAGCGGCCGATAAGCAGTTACAGGCTGAAGCCACTAAGTTGCAAGAGCAATTGCAGGTGATGCAGAAGGATTTACAGGCTAAATACAGCGACTACATGACTTCGCGTGATACTTTACCTGATTTGATCCGTGCCACCAAAGAAAAGGAAATTCAGGACTATGAGCAGCGCATGCAGCAATACAGCCAAATGGCGCAGCAGACATTGGGTCAGAAAGAAGGTCAGCTCTTGCAACCCATCATCACCAAGGTGCAAAAGGCCATTGATGAAGTGGGACAGGAGAACGGTCTGATTTACATTTTTGATATTAGCACTCAGGTAGTGGTTTACCACTCCAATAAGAGCATTGATTGTGCTCCTTTAGTTAAAGCTAAGTTGGGCGTTCAGTAAGTCCATCTAACAATATCTTTTCAGCGGGTGACTATTTTAAGTCACCCGTTTTTGTATCTTTAATCCTCATTTAATAGCCTTATGAATAAGCCCGGACCCATAGCTATCTTCGATTCTGGTTACGGCGGTTTAACCGTCTTAAATAAGGTCAGGCAGCACCTGCCCCAATATGATTATCTGTACTTGGGAGATAATGCACGTACACCTTATGGTACCCGTTCCTTCGAGGTGGTGTATGAATATACGCTTCAAGCTGTTCAAAAGCTCTTTAGTATGGGTGCCCACCTGGTTATTCTGGCTTGCAATACGGCATCGGCCAAGGCATTGCGCAATATTCAGCAAAAGGATCTTCCCGGGATGGATCCGCAGCGGCGTGTATTGGGTGTGATACGCCCCAGTGTAGAGGCCATTGCCGGCTACAGCCGAAGTAAGCATGTGGGGGTGTTGGGTACTGTGGGGACTGTACAAAGCGAGAGTTACCCCATTGAAATTAAAAAGATATTTCCTGAAGTGCAGGTCACCCAGGAGGCCTGTCCTATGTGGGTGCCGTTGGTGGAGAACAATGAGTTTGATAAGGCAGGTGCTGATTATTTTGTGGAGCAGCATGTGCGGCAGTTGATGGCTCATGATCCGCAAATAGATGCCATTATTTTGGGGTGTACCCATTATCCCCTACTTAGCCGTAAGATTAAGGGATTTCTTCCCGAAAATGTGCGTTTAATTGAGCAGGGCGATATTGTAGGGCACAGTCTGAAGGACTATCTGAAACGACACCCCGAAATGGAAAGTAAATGCTCAAAGGGAGGGCGGGTTCAGTTTTATACCACTGAGCAGGTGGCTAAATTCAAGCAAACGGCCGGCCTCTTTTTTGATGGCATGCTCAATGTTGAGCATCTGGCTTTGTAATAATGAGCTATCAGCCATTGTTTAACAGCTGATAGCTTTGGGGTTTATTTGTTTTCTTCATTTTCTTCCTTAAACCACCCGGCATACATCAGGTAGTTATTGGCAATCTTTTGAACCATCTCGCGCGATTGCTCGGGTTCAATATCTTTCACCTTCTTAGCGGGTACTCCCGCATAAATGCTGTTGGGTTC
This sequence comes from uncultured Carboxylicivirga sp., assembly GCA_947491945.1. Lineage (GTDB taxonomy): Bacteria > Bacteroidota > Bacteroidia > Bacteroidales > Marinilabiliaceae > Carboxylicivirga > Carboxylicivirga longa. The sequence continues at coordinate 182,935 of CANLLN010000006.1, forward strand.
AACAATGGTGCCGGTTAGTACCAGGGAGTTGGCGGCAATTATGGAGTTGCTGCCAATAACCGCATGGTCGAGTACTGTAGCACCGATGCCAATCAGTACGTTGTCCTCGATTTTGGCGCCGTGGATCGTTACATTATGACCGATGGACACATTATCGCCAATCTCCACCACCGACTTCTGATAGAGCGTGTGCAATACGGAACCGTCCTGTATATTCACCTTGTTGCCAATACGGATGGAGTTAACATCGCCGCGCAGCACGGCATTAAACCAAATACTGCAATCGTTACCGATCTCTACATCGCCTATAATGGTGGCATTCTCTGCCAGGTAGGCATTCTCTCCTATTTTGGGCGTAAAGCCTCTTACTGTTTTTATTAGTGCCATAACTTATAAGTCTTTTATCTTCTGCCAACAAAAATAGCATCAACTTTTCAAATTATGACTTTTGCCGGCGGATAATGTAAGGCTTAATTCGATGATTTAAAATTTTGTAAATATGTTTAAGAAATGTGTTGTATAACACACCCTGTAAAAGGCTTAAACATGATAAATATCAACTATAAGGCATGCCCATATCTCTACCTTTACCTTCACAATGACGAGGAAATTAATGTGAATCGATAGCGTATTTTACATTGATTTCCTTTTTATTGATGTGCAAACTGTTTTTTATTATATGATTATAAATCAGAACCTTATCAATTATGGGTAAAAGGTCAAAAGTTATTGAAAGAGATGAAGTTGTTGTCAGGTTTTCAGGTGACTCTGGTGACGGGATGCAGTTAACCGGGACTTTATTTTCTTACACTTCAGCAATCTTCGGAAACGACATCTCTACGTTTCCGGATTATCCCTCTGAAATACGTGCACCGCAGGGTACCATCAGTGGTGTGTCGGGTTTTCAGGTTCACTTTGGACATACTGAAGTGTTTACGCCGGGCGACTACTGCGATGTGCTGGTGGCGATGAATCCGGCCGCATTAAAAGCCAATGCCAAATGGATGAAGCCCGGGGGTACCGTGGTGTTGGATGTGGATAGTTGTGATGATAAAAACCTGCGCAAGGCGGGTTATGAAACCGATGATCCGATTGTTGAAAGCAAACTTAGTAGCTATAATATTGTAAAGGCACCCATAACCACGCTTACCAAGGAGAGCTTGAAAGATATGGGACTGGATAATAAGAGTATTCTTCGTAGCAAGAATATGTACGCTTTGGGGCTTGTGTATTGGTTATTTGATCGTCCCCTGGATCACACCAAAGAATATATAAAGAAGAAATTTGCCAAGAAACAGCTGGTGGTAGATGCCAACATAAAAGTGCTTGAGGATGGTTATAATTATGGCAATATTATACAAGCCATGACTCCCTCGTACCATATTAGTCCTGCTGAAATTAAAAAGGGGCGCTACCGTAATTTAAGTGGTAACGTGGCCACTGCATGGGGACTTTTGGCTGCTGCTGAAAAGAGTGGCCTGGAGTTATTCCTGGGTTCTTATCCCATTACCCCGGCTACCGAAATATTGCAGGAGCTGAGTGCCCGCAAAGATCTTGGTGTTAAGGTTTTTCAGGCAGAGGATGAGATTGCCGGTATTTGTACTTCAATAGGAGCCAGCTTTGCCGGTAACCTGGCCGTTACCACCACTTCAGGTCCGGGTTTGGCCTTGAAGGGTGAGGCCATCGGTCTGGCTGTGATTGCAGAGTTGCCGCTCGTGATTGTGAATGTGCAACGGGGGGGGCCGTCAACAGGGCTGCCTACTAAAACCGAACAGTCGGATTTGATGCAGGCGCTGTATGGCCGCAATGGCGAGAGTCCTGCTATTGTGGTGGCTGCCAGTTCGCCCATCAACTGTTTTGATTATGCTTTTTATGCTGCTAAGCTGGCGGTGGAGCATATGACTCCGGTGATTCTGCTTACCGACGGTTTCCTTGCCAATGGTACGCAACCCTGGCGACTACCCGATATGGACGAATGGCCTGTCATTAACGTGCCTAAAGCCGATGTGAATGATAAAGACTGGCACCCTTATAAGCGCGATATAGAGAAGTTATCGCGTTACTGGGCAACACCGGGTACTCCCGGACTGGAGCACCGTATTGGAGGCCTGGAGAAGAATGAACACTCAGGCGCTGTATCGCACGATGCTATGAACCACCAGCGCATGGTGGAGATACGTGAGGATAAAGTACAGCGGGTAGCGAATGTGATACCCGAACTGGAGTTGCTTGGCGATGAAGCAGCCGATACCCTGGTGGTAGGTTGGGGCGGAACCTTTGGTCATTTATTTACAGCTGTGGATGAGATGATTACCGAAGGACATAAGATAGCCCTGGCACACTTCAACTACATTAAACCCTTGCCACGTAACACCCACGAGCTATTGAAGCGTTACAAAAAGATTGTAGTGTGTGAGCTGAATATGGGACAGTTTGCTGATTACCTGACTATGAATTTCCCGGATATTCAAACACAGCGCTTTAACAAAGTACAGGGACAACCCTTTACGGTTGTAGAATTGAAAGAACACTTTAAAACATTGCTGGAGGAATAAATGATGGCTGAAAATTGTCAAATGAAATTTACAGATTTTAAAAGTGACCAAAGTGTAAAATGGTGCCCCGGATGTGGCGACCATGCCATTCTTAACTCCGTGCAGAAAGCCATGGCTTCTTTGGGCTATAAAAAGGAAGAAGTAGCTGTTATATCCGGTATCGGCTGTTCGTCACGTTTTCCTTACTACATGGAGACCTACGGTTTTCATACCATCCACGGACGGGGCCTTGCTGTGGCATCGGGCGTTAAGGTGGCAAACCCCAGGTTACAAGTGTGGCAGATAACGGGTGATGGTGATGCCCTGGCCATTGGAGGTAACCACTTCATACATGGTATACGCCGCAATATCGACCTGAATGTAATATTGTTTAACAATCAGATTTATGGTTTAACTAAAGGACAGTATTCACCTACCTCGAAGCGTGGTTTTATTTCTAAAACATCACCTTTCGGAACGGTTGAATCACCATTCCGACCAGCTGAATTGTGTATCGGTGCCCGTGGACATTTCTTTGCCCGCTGTATTGATACTGACATTAAACATTCGGTTGGCGTATTGGAAGAGGCCGCTCTGCACAAAGGAACATCCATTGTTGAGATGTTGCAAAACTGTGTGATATACAACGATAAAACACATAATGCAATTACCGATAAAGCACACTCGCAGGATCGTACCATCAAGCTGGAGCATGGCAAGCCCATGTTGTTTGGTAAAGAACGCAACAAAGGCCTGGTGTTGGATGGCTTACAACTTAAGGTAGTGACGCTGGGTGAAAATGGTGTTACAGAGAGCGATATATTAGTGCACGATGCGCATTGCGAGGATATTTCCATGCATTTGAAGCTGGCCGATATGGAGTATCCTGATTATCCTGTAGCACTAGGTGTTATTCGCTCTGTGAAGGCTCCGGTATATGATCAGTGTGTAGAAGAGCAGCTGGCTGCCGTGCAGGAGAAAGCAAATATTAAGTCCTTCAATGACCTGATTAATGCAGGTGATGTGTGGGATGTAAAATAATTATTTATTGAGTAAGCACAAGAAAAGGCCGTTTCCCGAGTGATTGGGAAGCGGCCTTTTAAGTGCAATAAACGCGCCGAAATACATACAATTCCTTATTTGAAATTCATCAATTTCTCAGTTTCCTGATTTATGCTTAGACCTAACTTTTGTGTATGGTTCGTCTTGCCAGATTAGGGTTTGCTCAGCAAGGTATCGGTGAAATGTTCCAGCATATCTTTCACCTCGTGGTAATTATTATTTGTTATGCTTACATCGGTTAAGCGGGGTAGGTGAATGGCAAAGTAACTGTGACTATTGGCCATTTCAAACAGGTTGCTTGCCAGTGCCCGCGGATAGGGGAACCCGGGATTAATCTCGGTAATTACACCGGCTACCTTTTCACACAGCTTTTTGTAGTTGGAGAAAAAGCCTTCTGTATTTTCCTTATCCACCAGTTTAGTGTAATATGCCTTGGTGCCTTCAGCAATGATTACACGGTGTAATACGCTTTCATTCACATAGTCAATGGCCGGATTTTCTTTGTGGGCAAATACCAGGGTGCTGATGATAATATTTAATCGCTCTTTGGCTGATTCGATGTTTTTCGTATTGATATCGATTAAATAGCTAACCCACTCCCAATACCACGATACTAAGTAGAGCAGCAGCAGATGTTTATTCTCAAAATAACGGTACACCGAAGCTTCGGTGGAGCCCATCTCACTCGCCAGCTTTTTAAAGTTAAAAGCTTCAAAACCAATTTTATCAATCAGTAAAATGCTATGCTTAATAATTTTCTGACCAAGGGCAGTCTCCTGAGGATCACGCAGGTATAGCTTGGGGTTCAAGCTAATTTTAATTCCTATCGGCATAATGGTAAAACTTTATAGCAACAAAATTACAACTTTTCATTAACCCGACTTTGTCTTTAGCATCAAAGTATAACTTTTATTTCTGATAGCATAATCTGGTGTTATTTTGCTACTTCCTTTGTGCAGTATATAGCAAATAAGTACAGTGAGCATATTTGGCCATTGATTATCTCTTAATCTATGCCATGTTTCTTTTTGCTTATAGCTTGCTTGTGTTTGTTGTAAAATGAAAGTACAATCAGGTAATCGGCATTAAATTATCACCAGGCACAAGAAAAATGTAAATTCATGTTTGGAATTTTAAAATTTTATTTCAAATATTTGTGTCACACAATTGCAGAATATGAATTTGACTTTAGTACATAAAGGCTGGTGGCATCATACTTATCTTTCCTATGAGAGTTAAGGGCAACCGTCGTATATGTAAATGATATTTACAAAAGGCTTACCGAAACTCTCGGTAAGCCTTTTTTTATTTCGTAAATTAAGCGTAGCATGGATACAATAAGGATTAATAGCATTGCAACTCCCATACCGGCAAAGGTAGCGGATGTCACTACACCCGTGAGTCTGTACCTAAAGCTAAGAGATACCTATCCGAATACTATTTTGTTGGAGAGTAGTGATTATCATGGAAATAGTAATTCCTTGTCGTTTATCTGCTTTAAGCCCCTTTACGAATTTATTGCCGATGGGGGGCAGGTACTACAGGGGGAAGCTCATAAAGAGTTGCAGCCCGTAGCAATTTGTGATAAGAACAATGTTCCGGCACTTTTGGATGCTTTCATCAAGCGCTTTGAAGTGGTGCACAGTGACTGTCCCATCAAGGTCAATGGTTTATTTGGTTATTCTACCTTCGATGCGGTTCAGTACTTCGATACGCTTACCTTCGATGCCCGTAAGAAAGGGAAGCATTCCATTCCGGAATTGCGCTATACCTTCTACAAATACATTGTTGCCTTTAATCATTTTACCAATCAAATGTTTCTGATTGAGAACTTGCATGAAGGAGAGGAGGCCGGCAGTAAGGCTTTTATTCAGAAGCTGTACAAGCGCAGTATTCCTGATTTCCGCTTTAAGGCATCGGGTGCCGAGCTGTCAAACCTTACGGATGAGCAGTATAAGGCCATGGTGAGCAAGGGTAAGGAGCATTGCTTTCGGGGCGATGTTTTTCAGGTGGTGCTGTCGCGTCAGTATCGCCAACAATTTGAGGGCGATGAGTTTAATGTGTATCGTGCTTTGCGTAATATCAACCCATCACCTTACCTCTTTTACTTCGATTACGGCAGTTATAAAATATTTGGTTCATCACCCGAAGCGCAGCTGGTTATTGACAGACAGACCGCCACCATTAATCCCATTGCGGGTACTTTTAAACGCACGGGCGATGATGCTAAAGACCAGGCGCTTGCTCTTCAGTTGAGTAAAGATGAAAAGGAGAATGCCGAACATGTAATGCTAGTTGATCTGGCACGTAACGATCTCAGTCGCAATTGCGATAGGGTGGAGGTAAATACCTATAAAGAGGTGCAGTTCTACTCCCATGTGATTCATCTGGTATCGAAAGTAAGTGGGCGATTAAAGGAAGGAGCCACCGCAGCCCGCGTGATGGCCGATACTTTTCCCGCCGGTACCCTCTCCGGGGCTCCAAAATACAAAGCGATGCAGTTGATCGATAGTATAGAGAACCAGAATCGCGGTTACTATGGCGGATGTATCGGTAATATTGGCTTCGATGGCTCTTTCAACCAAGCCATTATGATACGATCTTTTTTGAGTAAGCACAATACACTTTTTTATCAGGCAGGTGCAGGTGTGGTAAGTGAGTCAAAAGAAGAAAATGAATTGCAGGAGGTCAATAATAAGCTGGGTGCCCTGAAGAAGGCTATTCAGCTAGCCGAAGAGTTTTAAAGCTAGTCAGTAGTGATTCGTCAGTTGATGAAGAGTGAAAAAAAGGTGCCCTTTATACAAGTAAATAACCAAGCTGAAAATAGCCATTAGCTATTAGTCAGCAGCTAGAAGCAAAAGAAAATGAAAATTCTTGTTTTAGATAATTACGATTCATTTACCTATAACCTTGTGCATTATGTCGAGGAGATAATGGATGAGAAGGTAGATGTATATCGCAACGATGCCATCAGCCTTGCTGAGGTGGCTCAATACGATAAGATATTGTTGTCGCCCGGCCCGGGCGTACCTGACGAGGCCGGTGTGCTAAAAGACTTGATAGCTACCTATGCTGACAGCAAAAGTATCCTGGGAGTCTGTTTGGGCTGTCAGGCCATTGCAGAGGTGTTTGGCGGCAGTATTCGCAACCTCAATAAGGTGTATCACGGGGTGGCCACTCCGGTGAGTATCATCAGATCAGATGATTATATTTTTCAGGGACTACCGAAGTCCTTTCAGGCGGGTCGTTACCACAGCTGGGTGGTTAATGAAGATGATTTGCCCGATTCGCTGTTGGTTACCGCCAAAGAAGAAGAGGGGCAGGTGATGGCATTGATGCACAAAACATACGATGTACATGGGGTGCAGTTTCATCCCGAGTCGGTTTTGACAGCGCATGGTAAGCAGATGATTCGTAACTGGTTGAAGCATGATGCCAAAGCTGTTAAGTAAGAATAATCATCGGTTGTAGGCATGCGACCTTAAGAAATTAGTGTTACATCTGACCAAGGAAAAATAAATTAGAACAGATGGAACGAGCCATGATTTAATGTTTCTCACACAGGAGGATGATTATTCCCTGGCGAGTTCCCCATGGCAAGTGAAATAAAATATAATCATATGAATATTACCTCCATACTCCAACAACTGGTCAACCACAAAACACTCTCGCGTCAGCAGGCTCGTGAGGCCTTAATTAATATAGCACGCGAACGCTATAACAACGCTGAGGTAGTGGCCTTTTTAACCGTTTTTATGATGCGCCCTGTCACGGTTGATGAGCTGTCGGGCTTTCGCGATGCCCTGCTGGATCTTTGCTTGTGTATTAGTTTGGACGCTGATAAGACCATTGACATGTGTGGTACGGGAGGCGATGGGAAAAACACTTTTAACATTTCCACCCTTTCGTCGCTAGTGGTAGCCGGCGCAGGAGCCAAGGTAGCCAAGCATGGTAATTACAGTGTATCATCCTCGTGTGGCTCATCCAATGTAATGGAATATTTGGGCTATCGCTTTACCAACGATGAGGATGTCCTGAGAGAACAGCTAAGGGAAAGCAACATCTGTTTTTTGCACGCTCCTTTGTTTCATCCGGCCATGAAAACAGTGGCGCCCATCCGCAAGTCGCTGGGCTTAAAAACTTTTTTTAATATGCTGGGCCCCTTGGTTAACCCTGCTTTTCCAACGCATCAGTTGGTGGGTGTTTTTAGCCTGGAGTTGTCAAGGGTGTATCAGTATATTTATCAGCAAACCAGCACGCAGTTTAGTATTGTGCATGCTCTGGACGGCTATGATGAAGTGTCGCTTACAGGTGATTTTAAGGTGACAGGCAATGGAGGAGAGCAGGTGTTCACCCCGGCCGATTTTGGTATGAAGCAGATTCAGCCCAATGATATATTTGGTGGTGATACGGTGGCTCAGGCAGCTGAAATTTTCATCAAGGTATTGGAAGGAGAAGGAAGCGAGGCACAGAATAATGTGGTGATTGCCAATGCAGGACTGGCATTGAATTGTTATTATCCCGAGCGGGAACTAAATGAAAATATTGACGCAGCGCGACAATCCTTGCTGGGTGGCAAGGCCGCAGAGGTGATGAGCCGGCTTTTAAGTATTCAGTAAGCGTGCGCATAAGACACAAACACATTCTATGAATATTCTGGATAATATAGTAGCGTATAAAAAGGCAATGCTCGAAAAGGCCTGCGCTGAAACACCGATTGAGCAGCTGATGGATGAACCGTTCTATAACTCAACGGGACCCTCTCTGCGAAAAGCCCTCCTTGACCCCCAAAAATCGGGCATCATAACAGAGTTTAAGCGCCAATCGCCATCCAAAGGTATCATTAACGCTACGGCTCAGGTCGAGAAGGTGGCAAAGGGCTATGAGCAGGCCGGCGCGTCGGCTCTTAGTGTTCTTACGGATGATAAGTTTTTTGGTGGCTGTAACAAGGATTTGGTGCAGGCCAGGCACGTGACCACCCTGCCCATTTTACGTAAAGATTTTATAATTGATACCTATCAGGTGTATGAGGCCAAAGCCATTGGCGCCAGCGCTATTCTGCTGATTGCTGCCATACTCGATATTAACCAGGCCAAAGAGCTGGGTGCACTGGCCAATTACCTGGGAATGGAAGTGCTGATGGAATTACATGCTCCCGATGAGATAGATCGATTAAATCCTTACGTAGATGTGGTGGGCATTAATAATCGTAATCTAAAAACTTTTGAAGTAAACCTGGAGCAGAGTATTACGCTGGCTGCTGCCCTGCCGCCCGGGATGCTTAAGATATCGGAGAGTGGTATTCATGATCCACAGGATGCACTGATGTTGCGGAAAAGTGGTTTCGATGGCTTCTTGATAGGGGAAAATTTTATGAAAACAGCCGACCCGGCACAGGCCTTTGCTCGCTTTGCAAAAGCCTTGAAGGCCGGGGCTCATGTGTAAATTTAATAGATCAGTTACGATGAATGGTGTACCCGAGATAAAAGTATGTGGCTTGCGTCAAGGTGCTAATATTGAACAGGTGATGGCCTTGCAGCCCGATTATCTGGGCTTTATCTTCTATCGGCATTCACCTCGTTTTGTGACAGAGGTCCCTGTGCTGCCGCAGGATGTTTCGATTCGCAGAGTGGGGGTATTCGTCAATGCCGGCGAGCAGGAAATTGATCGGCAGAGGGTGCGCTTTGGCCTCGATCTGCTGCAGCTGCACGGCTCAGAATCGCCTGAACTATGCCACTTGCTAAGGCAGTCGGGAGCACAGGTGATGAAGGCCTTTCAGGTGGATGAGTGCTTTGATTTTCATCAGACCTTGCCTTATCAGGACTGTTGTGATTTTTTTCTGTTCGACACGGCTACAAGAGGCTATGGAGGTAGCGGCAGGAAATTTAGCTGGCAATTGCTGGAAAAGTATAATAATGACCGGCCGGTGTTTTTAAGTGGAGGCATAGGTCCCAACGATGTGCAGGCCATAAGACAAATACAGGGGCTTAATTTAAAAGCCATTGATGTGAATAGTCAGTTTGAGATAAAACCCGGCTTGAAAGATATTGATAAGCTTGCAAAATTTATTGCGGCGCTGCGAGGGGAAAAGTAATTTAAGAAATTGAGTAATGAGTGGTAAAAGAAATTATCAGGTAGATGATAAGGGGATGTACGGGCGTTTTGGCGGTGCTTTTATACCCGAGATGCTACATCCTAATATAGAGCGTTTAGCCGCTGTGTATAAAGATATTATTGATTCTCCGGCTTTCCGTCAGGAATATAAGATGCTGTTGCAGGACTATGTGGGTCGGCCTTCGCCACTCTATTTCGCCGGACGCTTATCGGCCAAATATAAGACCAATGTGTATCTCAAACGGGAGGATTTGAACCATACGGGTGCCCATAAAATCAATAACACGGTGGGGCAGATACTCATTGCCCGCCAAATGGGTAAGACACGTATCATTGCCGAGACGGGAGCCGGTCAGCATGGCGTGGCAACTGCTACCGCCTGCGCGCTTATGGGGCTTCAGTGCGTTGTGTACATGGGTGAAGTGGACATCAAACGGCAGGCACCCAATGTAGCCCGCATGAAGATGCTGGGGGCGGAAGTGAAAGCTGCCACATCGGGTAGTCGTACCCTAAAGGATGCCACCAATGAGGCCTTGCGCGACTGGATATGCAACCCCGACGACACTTTTTACCTCATTGGTTCCGTGGTGGGGCCACATCCATACCCTGATATGGTGGCACGTCTTCAGGCCATTATCAGTGAGGAGATAAAGCAGCAAATCAAGCAAAAGACCGATAGGGAGCACCCCGACTATGTCATTGCCTGTGTGGGGGGCGGAAGCAACGCCGCGGGTTCCTTCTATCACTTTTTAGATGACGAAAGAGTAAAACTGATTGCCGTGGAGGCTGCCGGGCAGGGTGTTAAAACCGACCATACAGCGGCTTCAATAGCGCTGGGTGATAAAGGCATTATCCATGGTAGCATGACCTACTTGATGCAGAGCGATGACGGGCAGATTACCGAGCCCTACTCCATCTCGGCGGGTCTTGACTATCCGGGTATCGGGCCGCAGCATGCGCATCTGTTCGATACCGGAAGAGCGAGTTTTATGGCAGCTACCGATCAGGAGGCGCTGACAGCCGCATTGCAGTGTACCCGTTTGGAAGGTATCATACCCGCACTGGAGTCGGCTCATGCATTGGCCGCCCTGGAGAAGATGACATTTGCTCCTGACGATGCTGTGGTCATCACCCTTTCAGGGAGGGGCGATAAAGACATGGATACCTATATGAAGCAATTTGAATTATAAACGAAATCGTGCTCCTGGAGCCGCTTACGATATGAATAGATTACAAGCACTTTTTAGCAGCAAGAAAGACATCTGCTCGGTTTACTTTACTGCGGGCTATCCGCAGCTTAATGACACGCTGCCGGTGTTGCGGGCGCTGGAGAATGCCGGTGTGGATTTGGTGGAGCTGGGTATGCCTTTTTCCGACCCTCTGGCCGATGGACCAACCATACAGGCAAGCAGCGAGCAGGCACTGGATAACGGGATGAGCCTGAAGGTGTTATTCGGGCAAATTAAGGATCTCCGGCCAAGCATCAGTATGCCTGTTGTATTAATGGGTTACTTTAATCCGGTTTATAAATACGGGGTGGAGGCATTCATTAATAGCTGCAAAGAAGTGGGTGTGGACGGGCTGATTATTCCAGATCTTCCCTTCGATGAGTACCGCAGTAAGTATCAGGCTATGTTTGAAGCCGCCGGCATTGTCAATATCTTTTTAATAACGCCTCAAACATCCGACGAGCGCATTGCACAGATAGATACTCATAGCAAAGGCTTTATCTATCAGGTATCATCGTCGTCAGTTACGGGTGCCAAAGCAGACGTGGAACAAACACAGCTCGATTATTTCCAACGAGTGGATGGTCTTCAGCTGAGCACACCCCGTCTCATTGGTTTTGGCATTAGTAATTCGGCCACTTTTGAAACGGCCTGTCGCTTTTCCTCAGGAGCCATCATCGGAAGTGCCTTTGTTAAGTTACTTACAGATTTCGGTGTTGACCCCGAGCGCATTAAAAAATTTATTGAAGATATTAGGGGAGGCGCAGCAAAGAATGTTTAAGATGCCTTGATGTTTTTTTCGATGATATCATCGCTGGCAAGCAGAAATGAATATATTTAAAACATGCGTCAGACACTTGTAGAGCGTTTAATTGGTTTTAAGGAAGGGTTCTCAGGGAAGATATTAACAAACAATCTTTTCGCAAGTGGCCTATTAACACGGAACTATCAAAGCTTACTACGAGTGGATGCAGTTGGCACCAAAGAAAATTATTTAGTAATTAAATACAGTACTTACATGAAAAGTGTATTAACAACATTAATGATTAGTATCATAAGCCTAACGGCATTTTCGCAGACACCCGATGATCGTGGATACATTGTGAAAGTTGGGCAGGAAGCACCTGATTTTGAGATGACCCTGACCGATGGCTCAACACTCCGCCTGTCGGATCTGCGGGGACATGTGGTGATGCTGCAATTCACCGCCAGTTGGTGCGGCGTGTGCCGTAAGGAGATGCCACATATCGAGAAAGAGATATGGCAGGCTTATAAAGGTAAGGGGCTTAAGGTGTTTGGTGTAGATCGTGACGAGCCCAGGGAGAAGGCACTGCAGATGATCGAAGCAACCGGTATTACCTATCCCATGGCCTTGGATGATAATGCCGATATTTTTGGATTATTTGCCGATAAGAAGTCCGGTGTCACCCGCAATGTGCTCATTGACAAAGCCGGCAAGATCATCTTTTTAACACGCCTGTTCAACGAGGATGAGTTTAAAGCGCTGGTGAAAAGGATTGGGGAGGAGGTGAACTAAGGTTTTCGACTATCGTCGAAGTCCGAAGTTCATGGTCCGAAGCCCGGAGTCCATATTTCATGTTTTAACATGGTAAATTATGGTGGTATGCATTTGAAACTAAACTGATATGAAAACATTTAGAGATTTACTAGTTTGGCAAAAGGCAATGGGCATTGTTACTGAGATTTATAATGAAACAAAGTCCTTTCCCGACGACGAAAAGTTCGGCCTGACAAATCAGTTGCGGAGAGCTTCAGTATCTATTCCCTCCAATATTGCGGAGGGGTATGGTAGAAATTCAGATGGTGATTTTTCAAGGTTTATCTCTATTGCGATAGGTTCAATTATGAAGTTCAAACGCAGCTGGAAATAGCTTTCAATATAGGTTATTTGGATGGGGACATTCTTGAGGGGCTAACTCTTAAACTAGAAGAGGTTGACAAAATGCTTAAAGGTTTAAAGTCAAAATTGAGATAATTATGCTTCAAAATATTAACGATTCTTCGGACTCCGGACTGCAGACTTCGGACGCGCAAAAAATCGTCATCATAAAATATAATGCCGGCAATATACGCTCGGTTGCCAACGCCTTGGCACGCCTGGGGTGTGAGGCTGAAATTACAGCAGACCCGATAAAGATCAGGGCAGCTGATAAGGTGATTTTTCCCGGTGTGGGTGAAGCCAGTAATACCATGGCTTACCTGCGCAGTACGGGGCTCGATGAGCTCATTGTCAGCCTGCGTCAGCCCGTATTGGGAATATGTTTGGGTATGCAGTTGATGTGCAGTCATTCGGAGGAAGGAGATGTGGCGTGTTTGAATATTTTTAATGAACGCGTGCGTAAGTTTCAGCTGCCTGAACCCAACCCGGATAATATAAAAATACCGAAGATGGGTTGGAACACCCTTACCAATGTGCAGAAACCACTGTTTGATTCCTCATTGGAAGGTGGTTATGTGTATTTTGTGCATAGCTACTATGTGGCTTTGGGCGAGCACACGGCGGCTACCAGTAATTATATTTTGCCCTATAGTGCGGCATTGCAGAAAGATAATTTTTTCGCCACACAGTTTCACCCCGAAAAGAGTGGTTCGGTGGGAGATCGTATACTCGCTAATTTTTTATCATTATAAATCACAAGCAAGCGTCCTGGCACAGTTGACAGGATAGCTGGATATAGTTTTTGTATGGGAAAGATTGATATTATACCAGCCATCGACATTATCGATGGTAAATGTGTGCGTTTGAGTCAGGGAGACTATGACAGGAAGAAAGTTTACAATGAGGATCCGCTGGAGGTAGCGCGTCAATTTGAGGATAGCGGTATCTCACGGCTTCACCTGGTGGATTTGGATGGTGCCCGTGCCGGACGCATCATCAACTATAAAGTACTGGAAAAGGTGGCCGGAAAGACCAATCTGGTCATAGATTTTGGGGGCGGCCTTAAAACATCCGACGATCTGCGTATTGCCTTTGAGTCGGGTGCACAAATGGTCACCGGAGGATCCATAGCGGTTAAAAATCCCGATGAATTTGAGAGCTGGCTTACGCAATATGGTCCCGATAAGATTATACTGGGTGCCGATGCCAAAGACAATAAGATTGCTGTTGGGGGATGGCTCGAGGAGACTGATCAGGAATTGATTCCTTTTATTGAGGCTTACCGTCAGAAGGGCGTTACGAAAGTAATTTGTACCGACATCAGTAAGGATGGGATGCTGCAGGGGCCTGCCATCGATTTGTATAAGACCTTGCTTACGGAAATGCCCAACTTGTACCTGGTAGCAAGTGGCGGTGTTAGCAGTATTGGCGATATTGAGGCACTGGCAGCGGCGGAAATACCGGCCGTTATTTTCGGAAAAGCTATTTACGAAGGAAAGATCAGCCTTAAGGATTTAGAGAAGTTTGTATTGTAGTTAGTAGAAACAAAAATGCTTTCTTCATTCTTTTGTAAAATATGGAGTTTGATAAACGCTAATACCAACTGACCACTATCTACTGCCTAACACCTAATGGCTAATAACTAACAATTAATTATGCTAGCAAAACGAATAATACCATGCCTTGATATTAAAAACGGTCAGACCGTTAAGGGCGTTAAATTTGTTGAGATTAAGGAGGTGGGCGACCCCGTGGAGTTGGCTGCCCACTATGCTGAGCAGGGTGCCGACGAACTGGTATTTCTGGATATTACCGCCAGTCACGAAGGGCGCAAAACCTTTGTCGATCTTGTGCAACGCATTGCCCGTAACATCAATATACCCTTTACTGTGGGGGGAGGTATCAGTGCCGTAAGCGATGCAGATGCCTTGCTAAATGCCGGTGCCGATAAAGTGTCGGTGAATTCCTCTGCTGTCCGTAATCCGAAGCTGATAAGTGATTTGGCCAATAGCTTTGGCAGTCAGTTTGTGGTGGTGGCCATCGATGCTCAGCATCAGCAGGATGAGGGTTGGGTTGTAACCGTTAATGGAGGGCGCATTGCCACCGATAAAAGACTCTTCTCATGGGCTGACGAGTGCGAAAAGCGGGGTGCCGGTGAGATTCTCTTCACCAGCATGGATCATGACGGCGTGAAGCAGGGTTTTGCCAATGCCGCCCTAGCAAAATTGAGCGATCAGCTCACCATTCCCCTGATTGCCTCGGGAGGAGCCGGTGCCATGGAGCATTTTAAGGATGTATTTACCTTGGGAAAGGCCGACGCCGGCCTGGCTGCCAGTATCTTTCATTTTAACGAAATCTCTATACCCGAGCTGAAAAGGTATTTGGATAGGGAAGGGGTTGGGATAAGGTTATAAGATTTTAGAGGTTAGGAGCTAGAGGCTAGAAACTAGAGGATAGCTTGAATATAACTACATCTATGAAGAACTATAAAAAACTTAAGATTTGGCAACAAGGAATAACAATCGTTAAAAAGACCTATTGGTTGACAAATAAGTTACCCGAAAGGGAGAAGTACAATTTGGTTGCACAGATGAATAGAGCTTCGGTTTCTATTCCATCTAATATCGCAGAAGGGAGCAGCCGGAAAAGTGAGAAGGATTTTAATCGCTTTCTGCAAATTGCCTTAGGAAGTAGCTTCGAATTGGATACCCAATGTGAGGTAATAAAGGAACTTTATGAAGGTTTTGATGATGAGCTTGATGATCTACAAAATATAATTGATGAAGAATGTCGAATGATTCAAGGCTTAATTAATAGAGTATCAGAAAAATAATTCAAATATAAATTAATTGCTGGGAGCTAGTTTCTAGCCTCTAGCTTCTAATAGCTGAAGCATGAATTTTCAAAAACTAAACAACGGCCTTGTGCCGGCAATTATTCAGGATAACCTTACGAACAAAGTCCTGATGTTGGGCTTTATGAATGAGGAAGCTTATGAAAAGACGAAGGCGGAGCGAAGAGTGACTTTTTATTCGCGCACCAAACAAAGGCTATGGACCAAAGGTGAGTCGTCGGGACATTACCTTAATGTGGTATCCATGATGGTGGATTGCGATGAGGATACCTTGTTGATAAAGGTTAATCCGCAGGGGCCAACTTGTCACAAAGGTACAGATACCTGCTGGGGTGAGGATAATACAGCCGATGAACTGATGTTTTTAAAGACCTTACAGGATTTTATCGATAAGCGCAAGGAAGAGATGCCGGAAGGTTCTTACACTACCAAGTTGTTTACCAAAGGGGTAAGAACTATTACGCAGAAGGTGGGTGAAGAGGCCATTGAAACAGTGATTGGAGCCATGGCCAACGATGATGAGAATTTTCTGTATGAAGGAGCCGATTTGCTCTATCACCTCATTGTGCTTTTGACTCATAAAGGATATCGTATCGAAGACCTTGTACATGAACTGAAAAGCCGACACAAAGCTTAAAAAAATGTTTTGTGGGTCTCAAGGAAGGATTCTTTATAAAGTACCGTTCCTTGAGACCGACATCTAAAATTACTAACAGTCATAGTTTCTATGAATCCGCTGGATATCATCAATAAATATTATTGTGAGGGAAGTCCGCTTTGGCTTACTTTAACAGAGCATAGTAAGGCAGTTCGCGACAAGGCACTCGATATTGTAGCCAGGCACCCTGAGCTCAATGCCGATGCTTACTTTGTATCGGAGGCCGCCATGCTACATGATATTGGCATTTTTATGACACATGCTCCTGATTTGCACTGCACAGGCACGTATCCCTATATCTGCCATGGCTATCTGGGTCGTCAGTTGTTGGAGAAAGAGGGTTATCCCCTTCATGCGCTTGTATGTGAGCGTCATACCGGCACAGGGCTGTCTCTTAGTGACATACAAAGTCAGGGTTTGCCCATCCCGCAGCGCAATATGATACCTCTGACCATTGAAGAGCAAATCATCTGTTTTGCCGATAAATTTTACAGTAAGAGCAGATCATTAAGGCAGGCCAAGAGCATTGATAAGATCATAAAAGCCATGCGTAAGCACGGCAATCATCAGGTGGCGCAGTTCGAAAGCTGGTGTCAGCAGTTCTTGTAGTGCTTTAGCAAATCCTTGGATATGGTGAGGGTATGCGCTTGAAACGCTGCCAAAAGTCCTGTTATTATCCATCTGATTTTTATAGTTTTGAGCGAAAATAATCCGTATCATATAAAATACAGACTGATGAAGAAATATCTTATTATGATGGTGATGGCCGGTCTTTTTATGGCCTGTCAGGCACCGTGTAACAATAGTAACGGGCAGGATGAGGTGGCCAATATCAGCTCGGCCTGTGTGGCAGCAACCGTTGCCGGACTGCGTCAAAAGCATGCCCATGCCAATGGCGAAATGATTGAGCGGGGTGTGCGTCATGCTGCCTCTTTATGGCGTAATGTGGATGGCAGCGAAGATGATTTTCAGCGTTTCTGCGAGGATAATTTCATTGCCGACAGCCAGCAAAAAGCCCTTGTTTTTGAAAAGGTAAGTCGTAACCTGGAGATTCTTTATGGCCACTTCAATAAAATTGCCCTTGATCTTCAGCGGCCTTTGCACGAACCCATGGGCGACATAATCGAAATTGATAAGGCTTTTGGGGGGTACAGCGCCGGTGCGCACCTCATCGAGGATATGTATCGCAATAAAATGGCCTTTACCATTGCCTTAAACTTTCCGTTTTACACCTTGGTGGAGAAGGAGCACAACGCCGATAAATGGACACGTCAGGAGTGGGCGTATGCCCGCATGGGTGATGTGTTCACCGCTCGTGTGCCTGCCGAGATATTGCAGGAAGTTTCTGAGGTGGGATCGGCTTCTGAGATGTACATTGCCAATTACAATATCTTTATGGGGCATCTGGTAGATGAGGAGATGAATACTCATTTTCCCAAAGACATGGTGCTGCTATCTCACTGGAATCTGCGAGATGAAATCAAATCGCATTACAGCCGTGGCGATGAGGGCGAGCAGCTGCAAGGCATGGTGTATGCCGTTATGAAGCGCATCATCGACCAAAGCATACCCAAAGATGTTATTAACAGCGGAGCTTATCAGTGGAATCCGGTGACCAATGATGTGTTCAGTGAAGGACAGAAAGTAAGTCTGGAGGCTGAAGGAAACGATCGTTATCAACGGATACTAAATAATTTTCATGCCATGCGCCGAATGGATGCTTATTCGCCCTTAAATACGGCTGTTAAGCGCGCTTTCGAGGGGGGTATGGAAATTACACAGGCTGATGCCGAAGCCCTATTTATTAAGTTCCTGTCATCAGATGCAGCCAAAGAAGTGGGGCAACTGATTGCGCAGCGATTGGGGCGTGACCTTAAGCCCTGGGATATCTGGTACGATGGATTTAAGGCACGCAGCAGTATTAACGAGGCGGCCTTGAATAAGATCACACGTGCCCGTTACCCCAATGCACAGGCGCTGGATAATGATTTGCCCCGCATGTTACAAAAGTTGGGTTTTACAAAGGAGAAAGCTGCCATTTTGGCTGAGCGCATCGATGTGGATGCGGCGCGCGGATCGGGTCATGCCTGGGGTGCTGCTATGAAAGGAGAAACTGCCCACCTGCGTACGCGCATTCCGAAAAACGGCATGGATTACAAAGGCTATAATATTGCTATTCACGAGTTTGGCCATAATGTGGAGCAGACCATTTCCTTGTATGATGTAGATTACTATCTGTTGAATGGTGTACCTAACACCGCCTTTACCGAGGCCTTGGCTTTTATCTTTCAAAAGCGCGACCTGGAGCTGTTGGGTATGAAGGATGATAACCCGCAAAAAGAAGCGCTTCAGGTGCTGGATAATTTCTGGTCAACCTACGAGATCATGGGCGTATCATTGCTCGATCAGCGCACCTGGTTGTGGCTCTACGATCATCCTCAGGCGACAGCCGATGAGTTAAAAGAGGCTGTTCAGACCCTGGCAGTGGATATTTGGAATAGTTATTACGCACCTGTTTTTGGTGTGAAGGATCAACCTATACTCGCCATCTATTCACACATGGTGAATAGCCCCATTTACCTATCCAATTATGCCTTTGGTCATCTCATACAGTTCCAGGTGGAGCAATATCTTAAAACGGCTGATTTTGCGCCTGAGGTAGAGCGTTTGTTCCAGATTGGCTCGGTAACGCCTAATGCATGGATGCAGGCAGGATTGGGTGAGGACATCTCCATCGATGCCATGATAGAGCAGGCCCATGAGGCTGCACAGAAACTAGGGGAATCCTGAATAGAATTTTAAAAGCGATAACACAAAGAGCGCAAGTCACTGAATTGATTTTCACGACTGCGCTCTTTGCATTTTTCTTATTGGATGCAGGCTGTATATTCTTCTACATCCTTCCATAACTTATGCTGCTTTTCTATTGTCTCTCCCTCCTTCGTTTTCTTTTTGCCTTGTTAATCAATCGCCAACTCAATCATCTTTTGGAGTTTCTTACGGCCAAAGAAGATTCGACTTTTCACGGTGCCAATTGGCATTTCCAGTCTTTCGGCAATTTCTTTGTACTTGTAGCCTTCCATGTGCATCGTTAGCGGCTGTTTAAACTCACACTCCAGACGATTCATTTGATTGTGTATTTCGCCGGTATAGTGGATCACGTCCGGCGTGTCGTGAGTGTAGTACTTGTTCGATAGGTAGTTTACTTCATCAACCAACATGGGGGCCTGACGCATTTTATATTTACGCCGGTAGTTGTTGATAAATGAATTGCGCATGATGGTGTGCATCCATGCCGAAAAATTCGTGTTCATCACAAATTTTTCGCGTGACGAAAGGGCTCTAAAATTAGTTTCCTGCACAAGGTCGTGGGCATCTTCCTCGTTGGCAGTTAACGACAGGGCATAACTAAACATTTTGTGTTGAAGCCCCAATAAACGATGGTTAAACTGTTCTGCGGTCATCTTATAGGGTTTTTGTTTAACAATTCGTAGTTTGATCAATACGGCTGCATGGGTGTATTACAGCTTATGTATTTTTAAAAAATTATAATTTACTAAATGATAATCACTAATGCAACTGAATATCAGCATTACATAACAAATAGGAAATAAAGTAATGAAATACTCAAATACAAAAGTAAAGATGGATAAAATAGATTTAACTACCAAATGTGTTTAATATTTTGCGCCATGCCTTAATCAATTTTAGTCGACACAATGTAAGTTACTAGGCCTGTAAAGAGCTGTTAATGAGGGGGTCTAAAATATTATTTAAGTGTTTAAGAAATATCCATAAAACTTTAAAAGAATTATTATTGTTGAAGGTTCATGCATAGAGTTTGAAAAGACGACTTTTATCCTGTTTCTTTTCAAACAAAGTGATTAATTTGCTGTTTAAACACAGCGGTACAAAGGAGATTCATACGATGATAAAAAAGATATATCAATTTTACCTGGATGGTTTCAAAAACCTGTCGCCCTATGCACGCACGCTTTGGGTCATTATTTTGGTTAAACTGTTTATCATGTTTGCGGTTTTTCGCTTGTTCTTTTTTCGCGATACCTTAAAAAACAGGTATTCTACTGATGAAGAGCGGGCTAATCATGTAATAGAAGAATTAATCAGTCAATAACACATAAAATTCAAAAATGCTAGAGAACATTGATTTGTCACTCGTTAATTGGTCGAGGGCACAATTTGCACTTACGGCTATGTTTCACTGGTTGTTTGTCCCCTTAACCTTGGGGCTCAGTTTTATCATAGCTTTTATGGAAACCATCTATGTAAAAACCGGTGATCCGGAATGGAAACGTATCACCAAGTTCTGGATGAAGCTGTTTGGCATAAACTTCGCCATCGGGGTAGCCACTGGCATTATTCTTGAATTTGAGTTTGGTACCAACTGGTCTAATTATTCCTGGTTTGTGGGTGATATTTTTGGCGCGCCGCTGGCCATTGAAGGCATTATGGCCTTCTTTATGGAGAGTACCTTTATAGCCGTTATGTTTTTCGGTTGGAACAAGGTGAGCAAGCGTTTTCACCTGACGGCTACCTGGCTGACTGCCGTAGGCGCCAATTTATCGGCCCTGTGGATTTTGGTGGCTAATGCCTGGATGCAGCGCCCGGTGGGCATGAAGTTCAACCCTGAAACAGCCCGTAATGAGATGGATAATTTTTGGGATGTTTTTCTTTCGCCGACCGCCGTCACTAAATTTTTGCATACGACCACTTCGGGGTATGTGCTGGCGGCCATTTTTGTGGTGGGTATCAGCAGCTGGTTTTTACTCAAAAAGCGTCACGTATTGTTTGCTAAGCGCAGTATTGTTATTGCGGCTATATTTGGATTGGTAGCTTCGGTTATGTTGGTGGCTACGGGCGATGGTTCAGCGCGTGATGTGGCCAAGACACAGCCCATGAAATTTGCCGCCATGGAATCGTTGTACGAAGGGCAGCGACAGGCGCCACTGATTGCCATCGGCATGTTTGGCAAAGAGCATGATGACCCCATGAACAGAGATTCGGATCAGGAGTTTCTGATGAAGATTGAGATACCCAATATGCTTTCTTACCTCGCCTTTCTTGAGGTCGATGCCTTTGTACCCGGTATAAAGGATTTGGTGTTGGGTAATGAGGAGCACAATATCATGTCGTACAAAGAAAAGATACGCCGGGGCTACGAGGCCCAGCAAACCCTCAGAGCTTTTAAGGATGCCAAAGGGGTTGATGATGTTGAGTACGAGCGGCTCAGGGCCAAGTTTGATGATAAAGAATGGGTGGATAATTACTTCCGTTACTTTGGTTACGGTAATTATTACGATCCGGATCCCGAGCAGTTGGAGTTGAACGCCTTTAAAATAGTTCCGCCCATATCTTTGTCGTTCTATGCCTTCCATATTATGGTAATTCTTGGCGGACACTTTATGCTATTGTTTATGGTGTTGTTGTGGCTCATTTACCGTCGCAAGTTACAGTCTAACAAAGTGGTACTTTACACGGCATTGTGGACAATCCCACTGGCCTATATTGCCAGTCAGGCCGGTTGGATTGTAGCAGAGGTAGGTCGCCAGCCCTGGGTGATTCAGGATTTGATGCCGACTATGACAGCCGTGTCGAAAATAGACACCAGCTCGGTGATGATCACCTTCTGGCTCTTCGCCATAACCTTCGTGGGGCTGGCCATTGCCGAAGTAAAAATCATGGTGAAACAAATTAAAAACGGACCAAAAGAAGGAGGGCATAAGTAATGTTTGGAGAATTATCACATTTAGCTTTACAACAATACTGGTGGATCATCGTATCCTTACTAGGCGCTTTACTGGTGTTTCTGATGTTTGTGCAAGGCGGACAAACGCTGATTTACACCATCGGAAAAACCAATGTGGAACGTACCATGATTGTGAATACCCTGGGACGTAAATGGGAGTTTACCTTTACTACCCTTGTGACCTTTGGAGGTGCTTTTTTCGCATCCTTCCCTTTGTTTTACAGCACCAGCTTTGGAGGTGCCTATTGGGTATGGATGATTATTTTGTTTGCCTTTGTTATTCAGGCCATTGCCTATGAGTTTCGTACACGCCCCAATAATGTGTTTGGAGCCCGCACCTACGAAACCTTTCTGCTGATCAACGGTCTGTTGGGTACGGTGTTAATCGGTACTGCCGTGGCTACCTTTTTCACGGGTTCGGCCTTCTCGGTAAATGATATGAATCAGTCGCAGTGGGCGCTTAAGTCGCATGGACTGGAGGCCGCGCTTAATTTCCATAACCTGTCACTGGGACTGGCTGTATTTTTTCTGGCACGCGTGCTGGGAGCCCTTTATTTTATGAATAGTATTAAGCATGAAGGCATTTTTCAACGTGCTAAAAAGCAGCTGGTGATTAATGGAGTGCCCTTTCTGGTGTTCTTTCTTACCTTTGTTATTTGGTTGTTTGTGCGCGATGGATTTGCCGTTAACCCCGATACGCAAGCAGTGTATATGGAACCTTTTAAGTACTTCAATAACTTGATGGCCATGCCGGTGGTGCTGGTTATGTTTTTGTTGGGTGTACTTGGCGTCTTGCTGGGGCTTGGGGCAAGCATCTTGCGCGAAGAATGTACCAAAGGAATATGGGCAGCTGGCGCCGGTACGGTGCTTACGGTGCTTAGCCTATTACTGGTGGCCGGTTTCAATAATACCTCATTTTATCCTTCCACCCACGACTTGCAGAGCTCATTAACCATTCAGAATGCGTCATCCAGTCATTTTACCCTGACAGCCATGAGTTATGCATCCTTAATGGTACCCTTTGTATTCGCCTATATCTGGTACGTGTGGAAGGCCATGAACAATAAGCCGATCGATGAGGATGAGATGAATTCGGAGGATATTCACGTTTATTAATTTTAATCATCAAGGGAAGAGAGGTGATCTTAACTCTTTTGCCTTGATACTAGATACTTTAAAAGATGAGTTATTTACACGAAATACTATGGTATCTGTCGCTGCCCTTAACCATTGTGATTAGTTATTATGCAGTGATGTTTGGGCTTAAAAAATTTGAGAAGCTCAAGGACGAAGAAGCAAAGATATCCGAGGAAGGATAGGAGTCTTTAAGTAAAAATCCCGGTGCCTGCTCAGGTGCCGGGATTTTTCATATTTATTCATGTTTGGATCAGGACTTAATGCCCAGCAGCCATTTGGCCGTTGATATCACAATATAGTATAAGATGACGGCGGCTATTCCTCCCACGCCCAGCAGCGCTATCAACACAATGGCCAGAAGCAACAGAATAAACCGTTCCTTATTTTCGCCCCACTTCAGGCTTTTGAACTTAAGTGAAAACATGGGTATTTCACTGATTAGCAAGATACTGAAAAAGGCAATAAGTATAATGATGGGTGCTGGTGTTAGCCATTTGAATGCATCGGGATTGCTAAGAAAGGAGTAGGCGAGTGCTGCGGTAAAAATGCCCGTAGCAGTAGTGGTTAAGCCTAGGAAGTTCTCGGTTTGACGCGTGTCGATATTAAATTTGGCCAGGCGCAGGGCGGCAAAGGCAACCATCACAAAAGGGATAAGCACCATGACCTGCTCGGCCCCCTTCAGGGCAAAGAAGTTGGTGGCGTAGCTTCCGCTCAGCTGATATTTGATTAGGGTGGACCATATGGCTGCCGGTGCGGCACCAAAACTAATCAGGTCGGCCAGCGAATCTAACTCCTTACCCATGGCACTGTAGGCTTTCAGCGCACGTGCCGCAAAACCATCACTAAAGTCAAAGAGCGCCCCGCCAAAAATCAGCCATATCGACAGATCGATGCGCGCGTTAAGGGCAAAGAATACGGCCAATATACCGCATAGTACATTCAGGCTGGTTAAAAAGTTTGGGATGTGCTGTTTGACGTTCATACCTATCAGTTTTTAAAAATATTCGTCGAAAGTAAAGCAAAGGGGAAGAGTTTCAAAATTTGATACCCTTTATTTGGGAAGGATAAGCTTGAATAAGTTTATGTTTTTGGCAAAAGGCTGTTGTTTGTCAGTAGCTTCGTGCAAAGTGTCTTACCTTGTAGGGTAATATTATCAAAAGCTTATCGGATAATCGTTGTTTTTCGCATCTTTGTACGCTAAATTTTGGTATTACGATTACAATGAAAACGATTATGTGGACAAATGATTTATCGGTGGGTAGTCAGGTTATTGATAGCGAACACAAGCAACTGTTCGACCTTATTCAGAAGTTTTATGAGGGTATTAAGGATAACTCACCTAAAGAACGCTTGGAAGAGTTGATTCTGGGACTTGTTAATTACACGAAAACGCACTTCGCCAATGAGGAAAAATACATGCGTAGCTTGAATTATCCAGGTATTGATGCACACATTAAGTTGCATGAAAATTTTGTGGAGCAGGTTAATGGCTATTATGACCGTCTTAAAAGTGGTAAGCTAATTTTATCTCTTGAGGTAACCAATTTTCTGAAGGATTGGCTTATTAAGCATATAAAGGGAGCCGACCAGCAATATGCTGCCTTTAGTAGCCAGCAATAAATTTAAAAGTGCTATAGAAGCTTATTGATTAAGGAATAAGAAATTGTGTAGAGCGAGTTTATGCAGCTTTAGCATAAACTCGCTCTACACAATTCATATAACCAACTATGAATCAGCAACTGATTGTGACATTTTATTCACGATATGTCCAATAACATGCGAGTGCTCATCCTGTGGACTAAATAAAATCATATTTGACGATTCCAGTGCAATAACCGTATGACCTGGTGGCCAGTAAAATAGATCGCCGCCTACTACGGTTTCTTCCGTTCCATTGGCATACACTACTTTAATCTTCCCATCCAGCACATATCCCCAATGCGGACACTGACACTTATCCTCATGCAATCCCTCGAGCAATGGCGAAATATCAGTGCCCTTGCTTAGGGTAAAAAACTCGCCACTAATTTTACCATATCCCGTTGCATCGCCAAATCCTGTTTTCTGTCGGGCAATTGCTGCCGCTGAATTAATTTTTACCGGTACATCTTCTTTTGCAATTTTCATAATACTCACTTTTTATTAAACAAATTACCACCAAGTATCAGGGTTAGTAAATGTTATCTGTTTGCCTAACTGGCTCTTATATTTTGATTCACCCTGAAGAGATTATCCGGGTCGTACTTCTTTTTAACTTGTAGTAAACGTGCATAATTATGCTGGTAACAAGCCCGAACGCGCTCCTGACCTTCTTCCATCATAAAATTAGAATAAGAACCCCCAGCCGAATAAGGATGTAGGGCTTCCCAATACGATTTACACCATTGGGTTATCTTGGTCGCATTTGCCGGATCAGGATCAATACCAACGATTACGCCAGCGTATTTTGCATCGCGATAGGCCCAGGGGGTATCCGAATTTCCAACTCTAGCAGCTGCCCCACTGATGGGATATAAGTGCATTTGAGATAAGGGGGTAGGTATTATAGAGCCAAATTTGCAGTGAGTCGCCCGTATCTCCGGCCCCAAGTCTTTAAAGTAATCACCTCGCCAGTAAAACTGTAGTCCGGGTGGCAGTAATCCGTCAAAAAGAGTTTGAATAGCCGGATACGGCATTTCACCTACCATTTCAAACACCGGGTGCTTTGAACGGACTTCTTTAAACACATCCTCAAACCTATCTTTATCACCCGTATAACACCATACTATGCCACAAAATTGTTTGTTATGCAATTCCGGTGGAAATGGATCGCCCGGAATAACCATGGTAGCTATAAAGCCATTTAAATCTTCAGGTGCCTCGTGAATAAACTGATCGTACCACGCCATTATCTTTTCGGTTTGCTCAATGGGCCATAATGTTGGACCACCTATGACAGTTGCCAAGGGATGGGCCTGAAACTTGAATGAGGTAACCACCCCAAAATTGCCACCGCCACCCCGAATCGCCCAAAAAAGATCGGGATGATGGTCTTTATCAGTCGTAACCAAGGATCCATCGGCTAAAACCATATCCGCTTCCAGCAAATTGTCGATTGTTAAACCAAATTTTCGACTCAAATAACCAACCCCACCGCCAAGGGTTAAACCACCAACACCCGTTGTTGAGATAATGCCTGCCGGAACTGCCAAACCGTAAGAATGGGTCACATGATCGACTTCTCCCCAAACATTACCACCGGCAACTCGCACCGTTTGATCTCTTGTATCTACCCTTACATTTTTAAGCCTTGATAAATCAATCACTATGCCGTCATTGCATATACCTAACCCGCCGCCATTGTGTCCGCCACCCCTAATGGCTAACAGCAGCTTGTTTTCTCTGGCAAAATTTACTGTGGCGCTTACATCCGTTACATCGTGGCAGTATACAAGCATACCCGGGTGTTTATCAATCATCGCGTTGTATACCCGCCGGGCCTCATCATACCTTTCATCGGTCTGTAGTACTGTTTCTCCTCTTAATTGATTAGCAAATTCTTCTACTATAGAGGGATTTAAACTTTTTAATGAATTGTGCATGTTTATATCTTTTTATCCAATATAACCTCAATAAGGCATCAGTACCTAATAATTTTTATTCAAAAACTGGTAAATTTAATGCAGCGATGACTCGAGATAGGATGAAGGCGAAATATTAAAACGCTTCTTGAAACATTTGGTAAAATAAGACGGACTGCCAAATCCACTTTCAAAAGCAATCTCAGCAAGGGTTCGATCCTGCCGCTTCATAAGCGAAAGAGCATGGTCTAATTTAAGTGCCTTAAAAAGTGCACCAGGTGATTTATGACTCAGTGCAACCACATTTCTATATAACTGAGATTGACTCAATCCGAGCACCTGGGCTAAATTGCCCATCGAAAATTCTGTAGAACTAATTTTCTGTTTCATATTGATGATCAGTTGAGCCAGAAAATGCTCTTCGGTCTGTGTCAAAAATTTAATATCCGTAACATCTTTCCAGCATTCAATACCTTTATGATCACAATATTCCTTTACAGAGGGCGATACGACGATGGTATTACTAGAGGAGATAAAACATAAGTAGCCGGATATATTGACAGCCTGGCCAAACAACTCATTATTCTCATCCACCGGGGTGCCGGCATAAAGACCCAATTTTACTTCTTTATCGCTTATATCGGAACTTACTTTCGTAAGCAACATTTGACGCATTTCTGATGCACATTGAATAGCGGCCGTAGCATTGGTGAATGAACAAATCAAAACCTGCCCAATGCTTTCTGCCATTCGTCCATTGTAATTCTTTAGGATTTTATTGATGCGCGCTAATTCTTCTTGATTGTGTCTGATGGGTTGCTGTTCAATAAAATTAAGGCGAAAAGTTAATAAAAAGCGTAATGCCGACTCCCTTAGATACCCTGACGAATCCGGCTTGCTGCCCTCAGGGTCTTTGATGCGCCCCAAAAAGGATTCGACAATCTGCTTATTAACTTCTATGATTTGATGCGGAACAAGGCCATGGGCATTTTTGTGCAACATCGTCACTGCTTCTTTGTTGGGAGCTTCAATTAAACAAAAGGCTGTTTGTCTCTCTTCATCAAACCAATAGGTTAAGGCTCTGCAATCATACAGATGCTGAACTTTAAGATCCTGCCCATGTGCTTCTGCAACATCCTGAGCTGTTACTCCAGGCAAGTCGTGACGATCCATGTATATGGGCATAATCCTTTTTTTTAAATACCTTACGTTTTGATTGAGGAATATTAAAACAAACTAATTCCTTATTGACTAAGCAATATAGGGAATTTTATACCTCAGGTAAAGTCAGTTAATACGCATTTTTAATCCATTATAATTAAAAAATGGCTTCTATTATTTGTATTTGAAAATATTGCCCTTACATTTGTAACGAATTAACAATTACGACATGCAAAATTTTATTCATCATCGTCATCATGATATCCTGCAAAACTGGTAGGCGGCAATTGGTGTATAAAAATTTACAATATCAACAGAGGCTTATCAGAAATGGTAAGCCTTTTTTATTTTTATTACAATGATAACAACTCACTTTCATATTCATCATCATTACTTATCCGGCGGATGAGCTGATTGTGTATATCTGTTATTGATAAAATACAAGGCTTATCCGATATTGGGTAAGCCTTTTTTGATTCTTAAAACATAGCTTAGCATGAAAACGAAATTACGCATTGCATTACAGAAGAAAGGTCGCCTTAACGACGACTCTATGAATTTACTGAAAGAAGCAGGGATTAAGTTCAACTCCGGCAGCGGCAAGTTAGTGGCGGCATCGCCCAACTTTCCCATCGAAGTATTGTACCTGCGCGATGATGATATTCCACAAACGGTGGCCGATTCTGTGGCCGACATTGGTATTGTTGGGGAGAACGAGATGGCTGAAAAGGGTTTTGATCTAAAGGTGGTGAAGCGTCTGGGTTTCAGCAAGTGTCGCCTGTCGTTGGCCATTCCCAAAGCCGAGGAATATACAGGACTGGATTATTTTGAAGGTAAGAAGATAGCGACTTCGTATCCTGTTATTCTTAAAAAATTCTTTAAGCAGCAAGGTATCAATGCTGAAATACATGAAATTGCGGGTTCTGTGGAGATAGCGCCGGGGATTGGTTTGGCTGACGCAATTTTTGACATTGTGAGTTCCGGTAGTACGTTGGTAGCTAATCGACTCAAAGAAGTGGAGGTGGTGATGCAGTCGGAGGCCTTATTGGTATCGGCACCGAATCTTAGTGATGAGAAACAGGTTTTGCTGGATGCCATGATCTTTCGTATTAATGCTGTGATGGCGGCAAACTCCAATAAGTACATACTGATGAATGTACCCAACGATAAGGTGGATGAGATTGTTCAAGTATTGCCCGGTATGAAAAGTCCAACAGTGTTGCCCCTGGCCGATAAGGGTTGGAGTTCGGTGCATTCGGTGATTCAGGAAAAGAAGTTTTGGGAGATTATTGATCAGCTGAAGAGTTTGGGTGCAGAAGGAATATTGGTGGTGCCTATTGAGAAAATGATCCTTTAATATCGGGTTTTAATTAGAAATAATCCCACAGGGAGTAGCTATTGGTTAAAAACCGATAGCTATAAGCAGAGTGAAGTTATGCAAAAAATTTTATATCCTTCCAAAGCAGAATGGGGTGCCTTGCTGGCACGTCCCGATAATGGGCTTGATGATGTATATGATACGGCGCGTGGTATACTGGGTGATGTGAAGCGCAACGGCGATGAGGCACTTCTTAAATATACCCGAATGTTTGATGGCGCGGCACCTGAAGGTCTGCAAGTAAGGCCTGATGAAATTGAGGTAGCCGTCCGGCAGGTAAGCGACGAATTGAAAGAAGCACTCTCGATGGCATTTAAGAATATTGAAGCTTTCCACCGTTCGCAACAGCGTCAAAATACTGTGGTGGAGACCATGCCGGGTGTTAGCTGCTGGCAGAAGAGCGTGCCCATTGATCGGGTGGGTCTCTATATACCCGGAGGCACGGCTCCTCTCTTTTCTACTGTACTGATGTTAGGTATTCCTGCAACTATTGCAGGATGCAGCGAGATTGTGCTGTGTACGCCGGCCAATGCAAAGGGAGAAGTGCATCCGGCTATCTTATATGCCGCTTCATTGGTTGGGGTCACGCGCATCTTTAAGCTGGGTGGTATTCAGGCCATTGGTGCCATGGCCTATGGAAGCGATAGTGTGCCAAAGGTGGACAAGATATTTGGTCCTGGCAATCGCTTTGTTACGGCCGCTAAGCAGCTGGTGAGCCTCAAAGACGTAGCCATCGATATGCCGGCCGGTCCCTCTGAGGTAATGATTATGGCAGATGATAGTGCTGTGCCCGAGTTTATTGCTGCCGACCTTTTATCGCAGGCAGAGCATGGTGCTGATAGTCAGGTAGTGCTATTGGCTACAAGTGAAGAATTACTGCAACAGGTGAAAGTGGCTTTGACGGCTCAGTTGGAGAGCTTGCCCCGGAAGGAAGTGGCAAGCAAAGCCCTTCAAAACAGTCGTATGATAGTGTTGGAAAGTGAGGATGAAATGGTGGCAATGTGTAATGAATACGCACCGGAACACCTGATCATTGCCATGAACGATGAAGAAGGAGTGGCACAAAAGGTGAGGAATGCCGGTTCGGTGTTTTTGGGTAATTACTCGCCCGAAAGTGCCGGCGATTATGCTTCGGGCACCAATCACACCCTGCCTACTCATGGCTATGCTACCGCTTTTAGTGGCGTTAACCTGGATAGTTATATGAAGCAAATTACGTTTCAGAAAATTACACAGTCCGGACTGAAGCGAATCGGTCCTTCCATTGAAGTGATGGCTGCCGCTGAGCAACTGGATGCCCATAAAAATGCGGTTAGTGTTCGGTTAAAGAAAATGGATTTATAAATCAACGGTACTGATTAGTAAGTATTGTGTGCATTGTCACTCACTGCTTACTACTCACTACTCACTACTGACTATCTTATATGAAATCAATAAAGCAGTTATTACGACCCAATATCCTTAACTTACAACCTTATTCATCGGCTCGGGACGAGTTTACGGGTGCAGCATCTGTATTCCTCGATGCCAATGAAAACCCGTTCAATGAACCCTATAACCGTTATCCCGATCCCAATCAGCGTGTGTTAAAAGATAAGATTGCCTGCCTGAAAGGGGTTGATGCCGCTCAGATTTTTCTGGGTAATGGGAGCGATGAACCCATTGACCTACTGTTTCGTGCCTTTTGTGAACCGGGAAAAGATAACGTGGTGAGCATTGATCCTACTTATGGTATGTATCAGGTGGCGGCCAATATCAATAACATTGAGGTGCGAAGGGTTTTGCTGACCGATGATTTTGAACTGGATGTGCCGGCGCTTCTCAAATGCTGCGATGATAAAACCAAAATGCTGTTTATATGTTCGCCCAATAACCCTACGGGTAATTGCTTTGCTAAGGAAGATATTCTGACCCTTATCCGCGGGTTTGAAGGTCTTGTGGTGTTGGATGAAGCTTATATTGATTTTTGTCCACAGAAGAGCCTGCTTCAGGAACTTCAGGAATTCCCGAATCTGGTTATTCTGCAAACCTTTTCCAAGGCATGGGGAATGGCTGGCATCCGTTTGGGTATGGCCTTTGCTTCGTCCGAAATAGTGAAGGTGCTTAGTAAAATAAAATATCCTTATAATATTAATGTGCTGACACAGGAAAAAGCTATGGAGCTGCTGGAGCGTGAGTCGGATAAGGAGGACTGGGTGCAGGTATTGTTGGCTCAGCGGTCCTGGTTGGCTCAGCAGTTGGAGCAATTTCAGTTTGTTAGCAAGGTGTATCCGTCCGATGCTAACTATTTATTGGTACAAGTGGATGATGCCAATGCTATTTATAGTTTTTTGGTGGGCAAGCAAATTATCATTCGCAACCGTTCTACGGTATCGCTTTGTGCCGGATGTCTGCGCATCACCATTGGTCAGCCCGGGGAAAACAGATTATTGCTTGATGCGCTTGCTTCGTATGGTCAGCAGAAATAAAAACAGCGATGTAAAGGAATAGCGTTTCTGCGTTATAATGATTAAGCCGCAGTAAATTACCTTTGTTCTTGATACTTTATAAATTATGAAAAAAATACTCTTTATAGATCGCGATGGCACTTTAATTCTTGAACCGCCCGTTGATTTTCAGGTGGATAGCCTGGAAAAACTGGAGTTTTATCCCGGTGTGTTTCAGAACCTGTCAAAGGTGACGGCTTTGCTAGACTATAAATTCGTTATGGTTACGAACCAGGATGGCCTGGGTACGGCATCCTTCCCGGAAGAAACCTTCTGGCCGGCGCAGGATAAGATGATGAGGACGTTGGAAAATGAAGGCATTCGTTTTGATAAGGTGCATATCGATCCTACCCTGCCCGAAGAGAATGCTCCCACACGAAAGCCGGGTACGGCTATGCTCACCGAATACATGCAGGGAGACTATGATTTGGAAGGCTCTTTTGTGATTGGTGACCGGATAACGGATGTGCAATTGGCTTATAACCTAGGCTGTAAAGCGATTTTGCTTCGAAATAAAGATGAAGGGGAGAAGATGCTTGCAGAGAAGGGCCTGGGTGAGGTATGTGCATTAATAACGGACGCTTGGCACGAGGTGGCCGCCTTTTTATTCAGAACGGAGCGCAGTGCTTCTATTGAGCGTTCAACTGCCGAAACAATTATCAGGGTAAGCCTGAATCTGGATGGTACGGGGCAGTGTAATATTTCTACGGGTCTGCATTTTTTCGATCACATGCTGGAGCAAATCGGGCGTCATTCGGGTTGCGATTTAACCATCGAGGTAAAAGGCGATTTGCATGTTGATGAGCATCATACTATGGAAGATACTGCCATTGTGTTGGGTGAAGCCTTTAAAAAGGCGTTGGGTGATAAGCGGGGTATCGAACGCTATGGCTTTTGTCTGCCCATGGATGACTGCCTGGCGCAGGTGGCTTTGGATTTTGGTGGCCGTCCCTGGCTGGTATGGGAGGCAGATTTTAAACGAGAAAAAATTGGTGACATGCCCACAGAAATGTTTATGCATTTCTTCAAGAGCTTTTCCGATGCTGCTGCTTGTAACCTGAATATTAAAGCCGAAGGTAACAATGAGCATCATAAGATTGAGGGTATATTTAAGGCTTTGGCGCGTGCCATCCGTGCTGCCATTCGAAAAGATCCGTATAGCGATCAGTTGCCCAGTACAAAAGGTGTGTTGTAGGTCTAGGTCTAGGTATTTGCATCTTACAGGTCTTCAAGACCTGTGAGGTGTAAAAGCGCGCCTGGCTAATGTATTTATCTTCTCTTGCGTGAATTTACTTGTACTTCCGCATATTAAATTCACGTATTGCTTCTGCTTTTCCCTTTCCTATGCCTTTCACCTGCTTCAGTACTTCAGTGGAGGTATTGATTAGCTGCTCAATTGTACTGAATTGCTTTAATAAGACCTTTGCAGTTTGGAAGCCAACCAAAGGCAAGCCTGAGAGGAAGTAAAGCTGCTGTTTTTGTAATGTTTTGGGTTTGTAGCCTTGGCGAATATAATGATTTGAGCTATTCAGCAATTGTTCGGCCAACGTGATGAAGATTCGTGCTGTATCGGCTTTGTCTTTGGTGTAAATAGGCACTTTCAGAAGTGATACTTATGAAGAACAATATATGAGGTTAATCTTTGTTGATTAGCCTTTTTGTTT
>CANLLN010000007.1 GCA_947491945.1 uncultured Carboxylicivirga sp.
ATTGCGGGGTGGAGCAGTTGGTAGCTCGTTGGGCTCATAACCCAAAGGTCGTCCGTTCGAGTCGGGCCCCCGCTACTACTAAGAATAGGTAAAGCACTGAAGAATAATTTCTTCGGTGTTTTTTATTTGTATTGGACGCACGTACGTTTTAATGTGATCCATTGCGGATCAAAACCGTTATGATCCCCATCCCACCGCCTATGGCAGCGTACTTCCCCTTGCCTTCAAGGCCAAAGGGAAGAATGTGCACAGCGCTTATGAAGCAAATGCTTTTCTTAGACCTCAAAGGACTTAAAAGTAATTGAGGAACAGTGCATGTGTCAATGAATGAGAACCTTGGGTGTGTGTCAGTGGATCTTAATTCTGAACCCGAAGGGTTCAAATATCTATAGCCACAGGAGACAACCTGTGGTGTTCATCGTGCATTATTCACCAACCCCGGAGTGGGTTGAATATCAGGAACGGTTCCCTCGAAGCAAGATGTGCATAGGGAACTGTTGCGTTATTTTCAGGATCGCATCTGATTTCCCTTATGCAAATAGAGCTGCGATCCATTGCTGCGAAAGATCGTTGTGATCCCCATCCCACTGCCTTTGGCAGCGTACTTCCCTTGCCTTCAGGGGCACAGGGAAGAATGTACACAGCGCTTATACAGCAAATGCTTTTCTTAGACCTCGAAGGACTTAAAAGTGAATAAGGAACGGTTCATATATGAATGAGAGCCTTGAGTATGCGTCAGTAGATCTTAATTCCGAACCCGAAGGGTTCAAATATCTATAGCCACAGGAGACAATCTGTGGTGTTTATCGTACATTATTCACCAACCCCGGAGTGGGTTGAATATCAGGAACGGTTCCCTAAAAGCAAGATGCACATAAGGAATCGCTCCGATATTTTCAGGATCGCATCTGATTTCCCTTATGCAGATAGAGCTGCGATCGATTGCTGCGAAAGACCGTCATGATCCCCATCCCACTGCCTATGGCAGTATACTTCCCCTTGCCTTCAAAGGCAAAGGGAAGAGTGTATACAGCGCTTATACAGCAAGTACTTTTCTTAGACCTCGAAGGACTTAAAAGTGAATAAGGAACGGTTCATATATGAATGAGAGCCTTGAGTATGCGTCAGTGGATCTTAATTCTGAACCCGAAGGGTTCAAATATCCATAGCCACAGGTGACAACCTGTGGTGTTCATCGTGCATTATTCACCAACCCCGGAGTGGGTTGAATATCAGGAAAAGTTCCCTCGAAGCAAGATGTGTATAGGGAACTGATGCGGTATGTTCAGGATCGCATCTTCTTCATATTATACAGATTTGAGGTTGTTACAATTCCCAACCAAAGCCTGTGGCAAACACATAGTCAGTATCGGATGCTCCGGCTACGGGCTGATTGTCATAATTGAGTGTCAATCCTATTTTAATGTAAAAATCTTTCGGCAGATCGTATTTAACATCGGTATTAAAATCCGAACGCCAACGACCCGACTGAGTAAGTCCCGGGTAAGCAGTGACTTTGATCCGGAGGCTTAAGTCGCCCGTGTCAAAAAGGTTTAGCTCGGTATCGATAACCCCTTCCATGCTCTCGCGGTCATCGCTGCTTGTTACGTAGTGTTCGCTGTTGTATGAAAGTCCAAGGGATACGCTCCAATATGCTTGGTTGGTGTGCAAAAGGTAGGTGCCAGCCCCCAGCTGAGCATTGGTTCTTAGTCTCAGCTTTTGTTCAGTATTGGATAAGAAGGTAGTTGAAACGCCCCCAAACCAACGCTTTTGAAAATAATAACGGAAGCCAATTCTGGCATCGTCACGGCTAACACGTTCTACGCTGTCCTGATTGGAGGCAAATGCGTTATAATGGGTGTTGATGGCCCAGCGCTCTGCCTGGTAGCCGATATTACTGCGCAGTGAGGCTTGTCGCAATGTATTGGCCTTGGTAAGATCCCAGCCAAAGTCTATGGAGGCGTTTATTTTACTCCAAAAATCCCGGTTTACCGATTCCATAAATACGATTTCCTGCGCATCTACTAAAATACTGTTTCCCTCGCTGCTGGTTATCTCTACTTTTTGATCGTTGAGAGTAGTCAGTGTTCCACTGTGTCGGTTGCCATTGCTGAGCGATACCAAAAAGAAGGTCCTGGTGGTAATGCTGGCAATGCCTTCCCACTCAACAGCAAAGTCACTGTCGCTGTAGTCTGTTTCAATTTTTAGTACGCCTCTGTTCATGCCTTTTATCTCACCTTCGAGATAGTCACCATTGCTTAGTGTTAATTTATCATTTTGGGCCAGTGCAGCAGCTTGTATAGCAAGGCACAGGATGAGTATTTGTTTTCTCATGGGGTTGATTTGTTATTTATTGGACTTCTACTATTCATTTAAAATGCAAACTTGTCACTAAAAATACAAGTATTGTCCCATCTTATTGCTCATAATGATAGATTCTTACGGCAATTCGGGGTGGCTTTTGGCAATGACGCGGTTGGTGCATAGAAATAATTTTTTACCTTTGTGATCCGCTACGGCCCCGTAGTTCAATGGATAGAATGTAGGATTCCGGTTCCTATGATGTGGGTTCGATTCCCGCCGGGGTCACTTAAAAGCTTTTATAAAGACCTGCGAATCGTATGATTTAAAGGTCTTTTTTTATTTTATCTTAGGGGTTCTATGCGTTTGATCAACTTCATTTTGAATAGTAAGGTAATTGATGTTAAGATGGGAAGTGCAGGTGCCCTGTTTCTGGGTGCCATCGTGTTTGCGGTCAATTATCGATATGGATGGGAGCCGGGTCTTGTGGCGGCATCAAAGCAGGCACTTTATACTTTTTTTATTGGAGGTGTGATGACGAAGATGACCGAGAATATCGTTCTCCACATTACTCATCGTGCCAAAGCATTGCTATTGGCAGTGTTGCTTCCTACGCTTCTTACTTCGGCGCTAACCTTTGGTGTTCATTCATTAAAGGGTACTCCTGAGCCTTTTATCAGTACGATACCTACCTTTCTTTTTGCACCTCCCGGTTTCTTTGTCTGGGCATGGCGAAAGCGCCGTCAGATGGAGGGGCGCTAGGTTAGTTCAAGCAATCACAGTTTGTTTTATTTGCAATACTGAGCCTATGTTCATGGGATTTGTTATTGTTTTGTTAGGTTTGCAGGATAACAACCGTCGATTAAGGATACAACTTTATTAATGAGCGTCAAATTTACTAGCAAAAGTCATGATAAGCAGAAGGGGGCAGATGTAGTGTTTGCAGACCTGTATGATTGCTATTACGCGCGTTTTGTGCATTATGCAAATGGTTTTGTGACTGATTTTGATGTTTGTCGTGATATTGTACAAGAGCTTTTTGTGAAGGTGTGGGAACGCAAGCTATATGAGTTAAATCAAACGGAATTTGAAAAGTATTTGTACCGGAGCATTAAAAATGCCTGTATTGACCATCTGCGTAAGGAGAAATCCAATCCGAGTACCAGCTTAACAATATTACAGGCCTTGATTCAGCAGAGTGAAGAATCGGTGAGTGAGATGGAGATGAAGGAACTGGTGGATAAGATAAAAACACAGTTCGATCAGTTACCTGAAAAGACGGCCCTTGTGTTTAAGAAGAGCCGATTGGGGGGTATGAGTAATGCCGATATTGCCGAGGATTTGAATCTGTCGGTGAAAGGCGTTGAGTTTCATATTACCAAGGCCCGAAAATATTTGGCACTCGCATTGAAGGAATATATGCCGCTACTTATCGTACTACTAGGCAATTAACATTTCTTCAATAAAAAATCTTAAAAAAAGATAATATTCTCACTAGGGTTATGCCTGCTTGCCTCGTTATAGGAGTAGAATAAGCAAGCATGAAGAAAAAGAATTTTAACCACGGTTTACTTGTCAAGTATCTTTTCCGGCAGACTGGAGCTGCAGAGGAGGCGGAGGTTGGCGAATGGCTCTCAAGAGCATCGGCACGTTACCGTTATCTTGACAAACTTCTTAAAGCCAAGAGTCTGATGCAGGCCGAGGAAGAATCTTCTTGGATGAAGGAAGATTTAAAGGCTATCCAGCAGCGCATTCGTTTCCGCCGTTCCCGAAAAATCATATGGACAGCAGCTGCCGCTGTTTTAGCACTTATGCTGGCATCATCGCTTACCTTATTTTGGTTGCAACCCAATGGGGGTGAAGCGAAAGAGTGGGTTACTGTGGCTGTAGCCCGCGGGCAACAAAAGGATTTGGTGCTGCCCGATGGATCATGTGTTTTACTGGCGGCTGACAGCAAGCTTTCCTACCCTTGTGATTTTGCTCAGGACCAGCGTTTGGTTAAGTTAAGTGGAGAAGCCTTTTTTGATGTTGTTCATAAACCTGATCAGCCTTTTAAAGTAGTAACCATACATTCCGATGTTAGGGTATTAGGTACATCTTTCAACATAAAAGCCTATCCGTCCGATCCTAACTTTTCAGCGGTGTTGGTAAGCGGTAGCGTGGAGGTGTTGATGAAAAACGAAGCTGATGATGTAGCAGCTAGCTGTGTGCTGAAACCCAAGCAGAAGTGCCTGTTCGATATACACAATAAACAGTATAAGGTGAAGACGGTAGCGTTGGATCATGAATTGGCCTGGCGCGAAAAACGGCTCTCATTTAAAAATGACTGTTTTAGCGATATTGCCCAAGAGCTGGAACGTTATTACGACGTGGATATTTTGCTGAAAGGGCAAGAGCTTTCCCAGCGTCGACTCACGGGGGAATTTGAAGGTGAAAAGTTGGAAACTGTGTTGGCCAACTTACAGGAGTGGCTGCCCTTTAACTATAACATCAACAATGATAATATACTTATAACAGAAAAATAATTATTAGAAAAATGGAGGATCTTGCAGGATCCTCCAAATCATTCATTCAATCCTTCATTGCAGTGAAGGAAAATTAAATCAAGTGTAAAACTAGTTTCAAAGTTATGAAAAAAATTCATTTCGACCGCGTTTGGGGACAAATGCGGTGTAGGGGAAAACTGTTTAAAGTTATGAAGATTACGAGCTTTTTGCTCCTGGTGAACATCTTCATGGTGAGTGCTGCCGATTCGTACTCGCAGAAGGCCAAGGTTACCATACAGGCAAAAAATAACAGTATTACAGAGGTGCTCGATCAGTTGAGTAAGGCTTCGGAGCTGACTATTATGTATAGCACCGACGAACTGAACGAAGAGGCACTGGTAAATGGTCTTTTTGAAGACGTTAGTGTGGAAGAGGTACTTAACTGCATTCTTAAAGATCAACTTGTAGGATACGCTATTGTGGAAGATAAAGTCATTATCTCGAAGCGACGCTATGAGGAGAGTCGTTTGGTACAGCAGGATAAGCAAGAGATTAGCGGTCAGGTTACTGATACTTCTGGTCAGCCTATTCCCGGTGTAAATATTAGTGTTAAAGGCACTGTAATTGGTACCATAACCGACATTGATGGCCGCTATACCCTTGAAGTACCGGCCAATGCTGAAGTGATTGTTTTCACCTTTATTGGTATGAAACCACAGGAGGTAGACTACAAAAATCAGACAACCATTAATATGGTGATGAGCGAGGATACTCAAGGTTTGGAGGAAGTAACAGTGGTAGGCTATGGTTCGCAGCGTAAGGTAAGTGTTACCGGATCAATCGAAACCATTGAGCCGGCTACCCTGCGTGTACCTTCCAGTAATATATCTACTTCGTTCGCCGGTAAACTGGCTGGTGTAATTGCTTTTCAGCGTTCCGGAGAGCCTGGTGCCGATGGTGCTAACTTCTATATTCGTGGTATTTCAACTTTTAGTGGAGCCACTAATCCGCTGATTATCGTAGATGGTGTGGAAGTGTCGCAGGCTGACTTAAATGCTTTGCCACCTGAAGTAATCGAAAACTTTTCGATATTGAAAGATGCAACGGCTACTGCCTTGTATGGTACACGTGGTGCCAACGGTGTGATGATCGTGAACACCAAAAGCGGTAAAGATATGGAGCGTGCCAAAGTAAATGTGCGTATCGAGAACTCGGTGTCTATGCCTACATCGATACCTGATTTTGTGGATGGTCCGCGTTTTATGGAGATGTACAATGAGGCTATTGCAGGGCGAAACACTGGTGATATTCCTTATTCGCGCGATAAAATAGCAGGAACACGAGCTGGTTTAGATCCTTATTTATACCCTAATGTAGATTGGCACAATGAGTTGTTCAAGAATATGGCCATGAATCAAACCGCCAATGTGAGCGTATTGGGCGGTGGAAAAAGGATGGATTACTTCATGAACGTATCTGCTAACCTGGACAATGGTATTCTTAAAGATTTTGATCTGATGTCATATGATAGTAACGTTAAGGTACGTCGTTATGCTTTTCAGAACAATATTAATGCACAGCTTACACCTTCTACGCGTGTTTCATTAAGAATGAATGCCCGTTTGCGTCAGTATAATGGTCCGGCCATTGGTGCTAAAAACGTATTTGGGAATGTAATGCAGGCCAACCCAGTGGATTTTCCTATGCTATGGCCTGATGAATACATCCCTCGTGAAGAAAATCAGCCTGAACTAGACCATATTCCATTTGGTGGTAAGTCTGGAGGGCTTATTAATAATGGCTACGTAAACCCCTTTGCCGAAATGGTAAAAGGATACAGTGAAGGCTTCCAGAGTACATTAATTACTACCCTGGATGGTGAGCAAAAGCTAGATTTTGTAACCGAAGGTCTTAAATTTAAAGCCATGGCATCGTTTAAGAACTGGAGCAATACAACCGTTAAGCGTGTGGGTGGTATCAACCAGTATGAGGCTAGTAACATTGTGCCCAATGATCAGGGAGGTTATGATTATGACTTTAACATGGTGGGTACGGTGCAAAATCCAACTTTGGGTACAGAAACAGAGTCTAAAGGTGATCGTTCATTGTATTTCCAAACACAGTTGGAGTACAATCGTAGCTTCGGTTTGCACCGCACCTCGGGTATGTTACTGTATTCGCAAGATGAGTACCTGGTTAATAATCCCGATGGCTTGATTCCGTCTTTACCCAAACGCCGTCAAGGACTGGCCGGTCGTTTAACCTATAGCTACAACGATATTTACCTAACCGAAGTGAACTTTGGTTACAATGGTAGCGAAAACTTTGCCAAGGGTCATCGTTTCGGTTTCTTCCCGTCTGTTTCTTTGGGCTATGTAATGAGTAACGAAGACTATTGGACAAATCTGAGCCACATTGTATCCTTCCTGAAGATACGTGGATCGTGGGGTAAGGTCGGTAATGACAAGATTATTGCTGATAATGAGGTTAAGCGTTTTGTGTATATGTCGGACATCGATTTGACCGGCGCCGGTTATACTACCGGTCGCGATATGAACTATTATCGCGAAGGTCCTGTTTACAATCGCTATGCCAATAACGATATTACCTGGGAGATTGGAGAGAAGATTAACGTGGGTGCCGACATTGGCTTTTTTAATGGTAAGTTAAATTTGGTAGCCGATTTTTATCGTGAGGTGCGCGATGGCATCTTTTTGAAACGTGCCGTAATACCCACTTCTTTTGGTACTGATGGTACAAATATCTTTGGCAACCTGGGTAAGGTGAAAAACCAGGGGGTTGATTTGGCCCTGGACTATAACCATGAGTTTAGCCCGGATTTCAGCATGCAGCTGAAGGGTACCTTTACCTTTGCCCGCAACGAAGTGCTGGCTAAAGACGAACCGGCTTTCTCAAAGTATCCGAACTTATCGGCTGTTGGGCATCCTGTTCATACGTTATGGGGTTATGTGGCCGAGCGTTTGTTTATTGATGAGGCTGAGATTGATAACAGTGCCTTGCAACAGATTGGCGGTACGGTGTTGCCCGGTGATATTAAATACACTGACATTACGGCTGCTATCGACGAGTTAAATTTGATTAACAGTGACGACCGTATGGCTATGGGCCATCCTACAGTGCCTGAAATAGTGTATGGTTTTGGTCCTTCTTTCAAATATAAGAAGCTGGATTTCTCACTTTTCTTTCAGGGTGTAGCCAATACTTCTTTCTTTATTAACGGTTTTCATCCTTTTGGTACCAGTCAAATTCGTAATGTGTTAAGCTTTATTGAAGAGGACTACTGGACAGAGGATAACCAAAATATTTATGCAGCCTACCCACGGTTAAGCAAAATGGATCATCCTAACAATACCCAAAATTCAAGCTTTTGGTTGCGCAATGGTGCCTTCTTAAAACTGAAAAATGCGGAGATTGGTTATACGCATAAGTTCCTGCGTGTTTATATGAGTGGATTGAATCTCTTAACATTTTCAGAGTTTGATTTATGGGATCCTGAAATGGGAGGTGGAAACGGGCTGAAATACCCAACCCAGCGCGTATTTAATATCGGTGTTCAATTGTCATTGTAAAAATTATTGTAGAGATGAAATTTAAAATATTATCGTTTTTAATATTAGCCGTTATGTTCGTGGGCTGCTCCGATTACTTGGATGTGGTGCCCGATGAGCGGCCAACAGAAGAAGATGCTTTTAAAAATAAGTATGCGGCAGAGAATTATCTTTACTCTTGCTACAGTTATTTGCCTAAGCCACGTAAGGGGGATGAGTCTCTTGATTTGATGACCTCAGACGAGGTGGTGACGGCTTTTGAGCATGAAACTTTTGCTCAGTTCCCTAAGGGTAACTTTACGGCCTCCAACCCGGTTATATCCTACTGGAATAGCCTGTTTAAAGGTATTCGTCAGTGTTATTTGCTAATAGAGGGCGTGGATCAGACGCCCGATTTGTCCGATGCCAACAAGAAACTTTACAAGGCAGAAGCTCGCTTTTTAATTGCTTATTATCATTATCTGCTGGCGCAGAACTACGGGCCTACTATTATCGTGGAATCAGTGCCTGATATCGGTATGTCTTTTGATGATTTCCCGAGTCGTGCGCCTTTTGATGAGGTAATTGATTTCATCGTTGCAAACCTTGATGAATGTGCTCCTCAGTTGCCTGCTGAGCATGCTTCCCCATCGGCTTATGGACGTGCCACCAGTGTAATCGCCAAAGCCGTGAAGGCAAAGGCTTTATTGTTGGCTGCCTCGCCGCTGTTTAATGGTGGTGGCGAAGATCAAACAAGTTTCTACACTTCGTTTACCGATAAAGAAGGAAACCTGTTGATCAGCACATCTTACGATCCTGAAAAGTGGCAGCGTGCTGTCGCGGCTGCCAAGGAAGCCATTGATGCAGCTGAACAGGCCGGTCATGAGTTGTATGTATATGATGAGTCGAAAGGGGAAACTTTTCCTGAAGATGAGTATGAGCGAAATGCTCGTTATACCTTTATTGATCGCTACAGCAAAGAAGTTATTTGGGGAGATACGCGTAAGGAAGGAATGTATGGAATTCAAAATAAATCAACTCCATTTATTGAAGGCCGGGCATGGAACGGTATTGCTCCCACGCTAACGATGGTGGAGGCATTTTATACTGAGAATGGCTTGCCCATTGATGTGGATCCCGATTTTGACTACGAGAATCGTTACGAAATTGCCACTGGTCCTTTAGGTACGACCATGAAGCTGCACCTGAATCGTGAGCCACGTTTCAATGCCTGGATAGCCTATCACAA
This sequence comes from uncultured Carboxylicivirga sp., assembly GCA_947491945.1. Lineage (GTDB taxonomy): Bacteria > Bacteroidota > Bacteroidia > Bacteroidales > Marinilabiliaceae > Carboxylicivirga > Carboxylicivirga longa. The sequence continues at coordinate 9,585 of CANLLN010000007.1, forward strand.
CAGTTATTATGAGGTGATTCGTGATGAAGAGCAGCGCATAGTGGCCAAGTTTCGTAAGAATGATAACTGCGGCATTCAATCGCGCTCAGGAAACTATTCGCCCACCGGATATTTGAATAAAAAAGCGGTACACCCCAAATTGGAGCAGCCTAGCTTGCAGGCGCCTAGTCAGCAGTACCCCTGGCCTGTTATTCGACTGGCCGAGTTATATCTGACCTATGCCGAAGCATTGGTGGAGTATGGAGGTGCCGCTGAGTTTGCCATCGCCAAGGAGTATCTCGACAAAGTTCGCACTCGTGTAGGCGTACCTACTGTTGATGAGGCTTGGGCAGCGGTTGGCGGAGCGAGCACGCGCGAAGTGATGCGTCGTATCGTCAGAGATGAGCGTACCATTGAGTTTTATCTGGAGAATAAGCGTTTCTGGGATTTGCGTCGCTGGATGATTGCTGAGCCTTACCTGAATACAAAGGCAATCGGCCTAAATATTCAGGGCGCTACCGATGCTGATTTCTTTAAGCTTAAGGAGGTTGTGTTTGAGCGTCGTTTCCGTTCGCCTGCCTTCTACCTGATGCCTATTCCTCAAGGTGAGATTAATAAAAACGAGCACCTAGTTCAAAACCCCGGTTATTAATTGACAAAAAAGATTGTAGAATGAAACTATTATATTTTAGCTTTTTATCCGTTTTGCTGGCAATAATGACCGTCAGCTGTTCCGATGATGATGAGACCGTGGCACCGCCGCCATCGGCTATTAGTGAAGTGCGTGTGGAACCCCGCGTGGGAGGTGCGGCTATCTTTTGGAATGTGCCAGCCGACTCTAATTACCTGTATGTGGCAGCTCGTTTTGAGAAAAAGGAATCAATGGTAAAGCAGCTCGCTAGCGTTTATAGCGATAGTATTTTGGTGGAAGGACTGTTAAATAAGTTTGAGTACGATTTTTCCTTGCAGACATATAATGCCGATGAAGTAGGAGGCGAAATACTGCATACTGAAAAAGTACGTCCTATCAGACGTCCCATTGAAGTTACTTATAGCCTTGATGATGCAGTGGAAGTTCCTTTGACTGCTGATATGATTGATACTTATACCCAGGAGCAAAGCGAAGGGCCAAAAGAGAACTTGTTAGATGATAACATTAATACCTACTGGCACTCGGCATGGTCATCGGGTAAGGCTCCTTTACCCCACCATATTCAAATTAATTTTGAGGAGCCAACCAAGCTGGGTGCTTTTAACTATACGCTTCGTCAGGGAGGAAACGATCAACATGATCCTAAGCGTTTTGATTTGCAAGTGAGTGAGGATGGCGCTACCTGGGAGACAGTTTGGGTATCAGCACCTAACTTGCCCATTGCTCCGGAGACGGATGAGTTTACACTGAATATGAACAAAAATTTCGAATCTAAGTATTTCCGTATTCGAATTATCGAAACAGCCGCCAATGGCCAATGGACTTATTTGAGTGGTATTGAGGTTTTGTCTCTGGGTGAGGAGCTTACCGACCTGGAGGAAGTAGCTGAGGAGAATTATTAAATCTTAATTCAATAAAATTTAGTTATTTGGCAGGCAGGACCTTCCTGCCTGCCAAATTTCAAGCCTTCTTTCCGACGACCCTATTAATTCAATTTCAGCGTTGTCAATTAATCCTTATTTGCTAACCGGCTCATCTGATGAGCTGTTCAAAGGTTTCTTACATTCTGATATTTCAAGCTGAAAGCACGTTCATGTCGTGTGATGAATATTTTGAACCAATTTATTTACAACAGTCATGTGATTGGCCTTTGAAAAATATACAATGAATATGAAATCAATAATCCTTATTTTGCTAAGCGTGCTTTTAACCTGCGCCCTGCCGGCCTGTAGCGATGATGGTGAAAGCCCTGGAGTTACCACCCTGGAAATTGCTGAAGGCAATACACAATTGGGCTTTCAGGTGCACGCTTCGACTAAAGATGTGAGTGTAAAAACCAATGCCGAGGCTATAAACATTACTAGTCAGTATGAATGGTGCCAGGCTATCTTTAATGCCGACCGTGGTGTGCTTACGATTAATGTTGAAGAGAATCCCAGTTTAGAGAGTCGCGAATGTACCATCAAGCTAAGTGCCGGAAGTAGTGAAGCTACTATTACTGTAATGCAGTTTGGTGTAAAACCACAGATATTTTTGCCTTCACGCCTTGTGGAAATTGATTTTAAAGAGCAGGTACTGGAGTTGGATGTTATGTCCAATGTTGAGGTTGTGGCAGTATGCGATGCGGTGCCTTGGGTACAGAATGCCGCGGATTTGAAATCGGTAAGCATTGATCCGGTCAGCTACTCCTTCCGTTTGCAGGTAGCGGCAGTGGATTCCGAAGCCGGCCGCTCAGGATGGATCTACTTTCACCATACCGAGGGCACCTATAAAGATAGTATGCAGATTAAGCAGGCGCTTGTGGCTTCAGAAGATTATCAACCCGAATCAACCGACTCTTTTGAAAAAGATAAGAAATTAACGATTGCCTCTGCATCACTTTCTCCAGCCGATAAATTTCAGAGTGGACAGGGAATTGAATTATCCATTGATGGCGATCACAACACCTTGTATCATTCCCCCTGGTCGGGTATGCCGGCTGATACGGATATTACACTTGAATATACCTTTGATGCCAATGCCGAAATCTTAAATTATTTGGTGCTCCAACCCCGCAAAAGTGGATCTAATGGCATTATTAAAACCGCTAGCGTATGGGTTACTACCGAGGCAAATTCCGCTTATCAGCAGGTGGCCACCATTGATGCGCCTGATAGTAATAATCCTTTTGTTGTTCGTTTTGATGCACCCGTTGTTGCGCCGCGCTCGCTCAAAATTATTGTAACGGATGCTTATGCCCACGATGTTGGAAAATATTATGTGTCCCTGGCCGAGCTGGAATGCTACGAAAGCAAATCGCTCAACGCGTTAGCCGAAGACCAGCAGTTTTTTACCGATGAAACTTTCTCAGTGCTACATCCCGGGTTTACGGTGCAGGATTTATCACGCATTCAAAATCCTTTTTTGCAGAATATAGCTGCCTATCTATTGGCAGGATGTTACGATGCCACCTACCGGGTGCAAAACTACGAGGCTTATCGTCCTGTGGCTGATTTGGCCAGGGAGCTTAAAACCAGTAGTTATAGCCAGTTTGAGAATCCTACCGGCATGTATTTTAAAACCGGTGACGAAGTGATTATTTTTATGGCTGATCCCAATGGTCAGGATCTTAACCTTCGCGTTAGAGATTGGGGGCCGTCTGGTGATGATCATAGCTATCGTCTATCTAAGGGGCTGAATGTTATTACGATGAAGGGGCAGGGGAATGGTTATGTCAGCTATTATACGCCTGATTATAAAACAGCACAGGATGTAAAAATCCATATCGCATCAGGTCAGGTAAATGGTTACTTTGATGTCACTAAGCATAGCAATGAAGATGGCACAAGTCTATTGGAGAATGCAGTTAGTGAAATAATGGATATCAGAGGTAAAAAAGTACAATTGGCCTATAGTGTGGATGCTTTGCGCACCAATTGCTATGAAAACCTGTATGATCTTACCCTTGTTTACGATAGCATTGTGTCATCGCAACACACAATAATGGGGCTGGAAAAGTATAAGCGTACACCTAAAAACCGAATGTTTGGTCGTGTTATTTGGAATGGCTTCATGCATGCCGATGGTATTGGTGCTGCTTTTAATATAAATACCCTGAAATCAATTGCAAATTATGAGCGCTTAAAGAATACGATATGGGGTCCTGCTCACGAGTTTGGTCATGTTAATCAGGTACGACCCGGTATGAAATGGGTGGGTACTACAGAGTGTACAAACAATATTTATTCGGCCTGGATACAATTTTGCTACACGCCGAATAATTTACGCCTGGAACATGAAAATGTAGGAGGAAGCATTGGGGGCAGATTCAATGCCTATCTGAATAATGCTTTTGTTAATAATCAGGAATGGGGATTACAAGGAGGCCCAGATAGTGGCTATGGCCCCGGAAATGATGGTACATGGGGCGGCGACCACTTTGTTAAGCTATGTCCGCTGTGGCAATTGCAATTATACTTTCACGTAGCCGGCGAGGGTAATGAATGGTATCGTCCGTATTTTTATGGTGATGTGTTTGAGGCAGTACGTAATACCGATGAGCAAGGGTTCACACATGGTGAAATGCAGGTTAATTTTATTAAGAATATGTGTGATGCAGTGCAGTACGACCTCACTGATTTTTTTAAGCGTATAGGTATGCTACAGCCGGTAGATAAATTCTTTGGGGATTATTCGAACGCGCAAAAAACCATCACACAAAGCATGGTTGATGAAGTGGTTAGTTATGCTGCTCAGTATCCAAAATTGGATTATGACTATATCCATTACATTAGTGGCAATAGCTATAAGGCTTATAAACACAAAATGGCTGTTGTAGGGCAATACAATGCCGGACTTGTTGGGGGAATAGTAAAGCAAATCAATCATTCCGTATGGCAAAACGTAACTGTGTTCGAAACCTATGCGAATGATGTTTTGACCCACATCACCATGGTGGGTACGGGTAGTGCCGATAATACAAGCACCAAGGTGCCCTATCCGGAAAGCTCAACACGCATAGAAGCCGTGGCATTTGACGGAACACGCACGCTTGTGTGTGGGCAGCGATAAACAGGAAATTGTTTTTTTTTCATAAATGCATCGGGTCAACCACTGCTTAGCAGGGTGTTGACCCGATTTTTTTTGCTTCATGTCGTGTTGTTGGTCATGTTAAACTGCTGAGTAAGATTTTTTACTGTACATAAAATTAGCTTACTAATAATAGATGGAGATCTTGGGATTTAACTATTCAGCATAAATTCATTAATTTTAGCTACATCAAAAAATAGGGTGTTGTGCAAAGCAAACAGGCAGATGAATTGATTATTAAGGGGTTGAGGGGTGATGATCACGGCGCATTGGAGCAGTTATATTTGCAATATGCCCGGCGTTTATTGCTATTTGTGGGAACTTACCTGAACTGTAAGGACGATTCTGAGGAGATTGTACAGGAGGTATTTGTGAAAGTATGGCAAAAGCGACACGACCTTAAGGCCAACGAGTCACTCAAAAGCTATCTGTTTACCATTGCTTATAATGCCATTAAAAAACGCTTTGTAAAGCAGCAGCGTGAAGCTGGCCTGCAAAAAGAATATGCCGGTTTGTTCTATGATGAAACTGATGGAGCCATACAGCCGGACTACGAGACGCTAATGCAGCAAGTTAATCGTTTGGTGGAAGCCATGCCCGAGAAGCGCAGGGAGATATTCAGACTGTGCAAAAAGGAGGGCTTAAGTGTTCAGGAGGCAGCCGCTTACTTGCAGGTTTCTGAAAAAACCGTTAAGAATCAGCTTACTGAGGCTTATCGCTTTCTACGTCAGGAACTAAAGGATGTGTTGGCACTGGTACTTCTCTTTCAGTTTTTACACTGATTAACACTCTTTTTAAAATAAATCACAAAAAATATTAAAATCGAATAGGACCTTTGGTTTTGTCAGGGATTGTATAGGTGTAAGCAGCTCTGATTAATGAAAGAACTAAAGAATATACAAGATAAGTTAAAGCGCAAACAGTCCTTAACTGATGAAGACTATTCGCTTCTGAGCGCCTTGCTGGATAATGCCAATAGCGAGATGGCTGTTAGGGATTTATTGCAGCAGCATTGGGCACAGTTGTGCAATGATGCTTCTTTAACCATGCAGCAGCCCGATGAACTGTTTTATAAGATTCATTACGAGGCCATGCGTTCCGATAGGCCTAAAATCCGTCGATACAGAAAGACCTTCCTGTGGGTACAACGCGTTGCCGCGATTTTACTATTGCCCGTTTTATTCCTGTCACTTTGGTATTTTACGGCTCAGCAATCGGCTACTGAGCAGCCCTCACTGGTTTTAAATATTGAGTCACCCGGCGATGCTAAAACACGTTTTTTTCTGCCGGACGGATCTGTTGGATGGTTGCAGGCTAATTCTACCCTTCAGTATCAGCTGGACGAGGAGCAACAGCGCCTGGTGAGTCTTCAGGGAGAGGCCTATTTCGATGTGGCAAAAAATGCCGAGCAGCCTTTTGTGGTGCAGACTGACAATTTTAAAGTACGCGTCCTGGGTACGCGCTTTAACGTGGTATCCCAGCCCGATGCTTCCTTCTCCAAAGTGTACCTCGAAGAAGGACGTGTGGAGATGCTGGATGCCAATAATTACCCGCAAGTGATATTACAACCCGGTGATGAGTACCTGTTTGATAAGGCACATGGTGCTTATTCGGTAAGTAAAGGCCTTGAAGAAGAGCACCTGGCATGGACGCAAGGAAAACTATTGCTGAAGAACAAGCCGCTCAAAGAGGCTGCGAGGGCGCTTGAGAAATTCTATGGTGTTGACATTATCATACTCGATAAGGAGTTGGAGACAATGCCCGTTTATGCAAAAATACATGATGAAACATTGGAGGAGGTGTTGAACCTTACTGAGTTGATCTTACCCATTGACTATCGTATCGAAAAGGCAATGCCACAAAAAGATGGCTCATTTACAAAGACAAAAGTGTATATAAGAAAAATAAATCATTAAAAATAAAAACAGGAAAGTGCTGGCACACGATCCTGTTGATAAATGCAGAGTGTAGAATCAGTTAAATTTTTACTCCACAAACATTACAAATTTATGAAAAAAAAGCAGAAACCATGGGAATGGTGTAAGCATTCCCTGAGCAGACAATTACGCATTATGAAGGTCTTAAGTGTTTTAATGTTAGTAGGTATCATGCAAGCCTACGCGGTAACAGGTATGTCGCAGGATAAGAATGTGAGCCTGAAACTAAAAGAAGCCAAGATGCTGGATGTAATCTCCGAGCTGGAGAAGCAATCGGGCTACACCTTCTTTTTTAGTCCCCAAAGTATCGATGTGGAACAAACCATTAGCGTGGATGTGAAGCAGCAGAACATGTCAGAAGTGTTGGATGCCCTGTTTGGTAATAGTGATGTAAACTATCGTATTATCGATAACCGCGTGATCCTAACCAAGCAAGTTCAACAGCTTGGTAACCAAAAGCAGACGCTGACAGTGAATGGTTCGGTAAGGGATAAGCATGGCGAGCCGCTGCCCGGCGTTAACGTGTTTGAAAAATCCAATCCTACCAACGGGGTAATTACGGGTATTGACGGTAACTATCGCATTGAAGTAAGTTCGCCCGAGGCCGTGGTTACTTTTTCGTACATCGGATTTGAGAGTCAGTCCGTTGAAGTAGCTGGTCGTAACAATATTAACATCACGCTACTGGAAGAAACAACCGGCCTGGATGAAGTGGTGGTAGTAGGTTATGGTGTGCAGAAGAAGGTGAACCTAACAGGGTCGGTTGCGACTGTAGATAGTAAAATGCTGGATAACCGTCCAATGAGCAATGTGTCGGCCGGTTTGTCCGGATTGCTACCAGGTGTTTATGTAAAGCAAAGTAGTGGTATGCCGGGTAACGATGGAGGAACCATCCGTATACGGGGTACGGGTACGCTAAACAATTCATCACCAATGGTAATTGTCGATGGTGTTGAGTCAAGTATGAGCGAGTTATCGCCCGAAGATATTGGTTCTATTTCAGTGTTGAAAGATGCTGCCTCGGCTGCTATTTATGGATCAAAGGCCGCTAACGGTGTTATTCTGATTACTACAAAGAAGGGTAAAGAAGGTGCACCAGTAGTTAAGTATTCAGGTGACTTTGGTTGGCAGGCACCTACTGCTCTGCCCGATTTTTTAGGATCAGCCGATTATGCTGAGCTTTATAACGAGGCGCTGGAGAATGAAGGTAAGTCAAAGCGTTTTAGCGATGAAGACATAGCGCTTTTTAGAAATGGGACTGATCCTTTCGGACACCCCGACACCGATTGGCTGGATATGTTGTATGCCGGATCAGGTTTTCAAACCTCCCATAACATTTCTTTATCGGGTGGTACTCAATATACCACTTACCGCACTTCTGTTAACTACCAGAAGCAAGAAGGTATTATTGAGCATACCGGAAAAGATCGTTATAATGTGCGTACCAATATTACCAGTAATCCTTATAAGTGGTTAACGAGTAATGTAAATTTATCATACACTCGTCAAACACTAACAGAGCCTAATAATGCTTATGTAGGAGGTGGTATCGATCAGATTATACGTCAGGCCTATCGTATTTCGCCCTGGATACCTTATAAGAATGAAGATGGTACCTATGGTACAATTTCGGATGGTAACCCCATTGCATGGCTCGACCAAGGTGAGCAAATCAATAAAAAGCAGAACTTCTTCCTGGGTGTAGGTTCCTTAACTTTTACCTTAACCGAAGGGCTTACAGTAAAGGGTACAGCTTCTATTCGTACTTATAATGAGGATAATAACGAAAAGAATATAGAGATTCAGTACAATCCTTCTAAGTATCATGGTCCTACAAAAATGAATCAGTATCACACGGGTTCAGAGCGCATCACCGGTGATATTGTGGCTAATTACGTGAAATCTTTTGGCGATCATAACCTGGCACTGATGGCCGGTTATCATGCCGAAAGCTACGATTATAAGCGGACAAGAGCTTATCGCGAGAATTTCCCAAGTACCTCTTTGGGCGATATTAATGGTGGTGCTACCAAAGGAATGGTGAGTGAAGGTTATACGCGTGAGCTGAATATGTTATCCTACTTTGGTCGTGTTAACTACGATTTGAATAGTAAGTATCTGTTAGAGGCAAACTTGCGTTACGATGCCTCATCGCGTTTCCATGAAGATAACCGTTGGGGTGCATTCCCATCTTTCTCAGCCGGATGGCGTTTGTCAGAAGAAGGATTTATGGCTGATTTGAAAGAGACCGTTAATAACCTGAAGCTGCGCGTTTCATGGGGTGTATTGGGTAATCAGGATGCTTTGAATGAGTACTATCCAACTGTACCAACACTGTCGTTAGGAAAGGATTATCCTTTTAACAGTGAAATTAATTCGGGTGCAGCTATTGTACAGGCCAAGAATAAGAATTTAGTGTGGGAGAAAACTACCTCGTGGGGTATCGGAGTGGATTTGACTTTACTATCCAAAGTAAATGTGTCACTCGACTATTACGATCGTCATACAACCGATATTATCATGAAGGTGCCATCGCCTGAAACCTTTGCTTTATCAGATTTCTACGATAACGTGGGTGAAATGTCAAATAAAGGTATTGAAGCTACTTTCCAGTACAATGATAAGTTCGGTCAGGTGGGCTTTAACTTTGGCGGTAACCTGGCCTATAATGCCAACGAACTATTAGCATTGGCTGGTCAAAATCAGTTGATCGATGGTCGTTACTTACGTCGTGTAGGAGAGGCGGTAGATGTGTTCTATGGCTACAAAACTGATGGCTTGTATCAGTCAGAGCAAGGCATAACCGACTGGGCTCAAAACACCCTGTATGCTCCCTCTAAGATACAGCCCGGTGACCTGCGTTATGTGGATGTAACCGGTGATAATAAGGTGGATGGCGATGATCGTACCATATTGGGTAAGTCAACTCCTGATTTCATCTATGGATTCAACCTGGGAGCTGATTATAAGAACTTTGATATAATGGCGCTTTTCCAGGGAACAGCCGGTGGATATGGATACATGGATTTTAGTGCCATTGGCGGTGTTAGTGGTGATTCTAACAAGCCTTCAGCGATGTGGAAAGATCGTTGGACACCTACTAACACAAATACTTCGGTACCACGCGTTACCGATTCAGAATATGGGGTTAGTATGCCACAAAGTCAAACCACTGAATATTGGTTGAGAAGTACGAACTTCCTTCGTTTGAAGAATCTGCAAGTAGGTTACAACGTGCCGGAGCATATCCTTGAGAAAGTGGGTATATCCAGAGCACGAATTTATTACAGTGGCGACAACCTGTTTACAATCACCGATTTTATTAAGGGCTTCGATCCTGAAGCACCTTCCGGACGCGGAAGTGGCTACCCTGTGGTGATGGTTAATTCTTTTGGTGTAAATGTTACATTTTAAACGAAACAGACAATGAAAAAATATATAATTCCTTTTGCATTGGCCCTATTGGTCATGTCATGTAGCGAGTCATTTTTGAATGTGGCACCAAACGATTCGCTTTCCCCTTCTACCTTTTGGAAGACCGAAAATGATGTTCAGCTTGCACTGACAGGTTGTTATAATGATTTTGAGGGAGGTGCCGGTTTGATGTATCGCGAATGTGGTTCGGATAATGGCTATAATAACTTCCCCTGGGAAGGCTGGACTAATATTGGTAACGGTAGCTTAACGGCTGCCAACCCTGGAAGCAGCTATTTTGGTTACTCCACTATCTATCGCTGTAATGAGTTTTTGGATAATGCCGCCAAGGCAGATATCCCCGGGGCTGACCTGGAGATATATGAAGCACAGGTGCGTTTTGTAAGGGCCTATAAATACTATCAGTTAGTAGTGAACTATGGTGATGTGCCTCTAATTACTGTTAACTACGAACATCCCGATGATGCCAAGGTGCCCCGCAACCCTAAGGAGGATGTGATCAAATTTATTAAGGATGAGTTGAATGCCATTATTAATATTTTACCTGCTGAATATGATGCGGCCGATTATGGTAAGGCTACCAAGGGGGCAGCACAGGCGCTCCTCATGCGCATGCAATTGTATTATGGTGAATATTCTGATGCGCTGGAAACAGCAAAAAGTATAAAAGGCTACTCGCTTCACCCTGATTTTGCAGGTTTGTTTAATCCTGAAAACGAGCAGAATAGTGAAGTTATTATGTCAGTGCAGCACACAGCTGACTTGTACAGCTTAAATTACACACCCTTTTTGCCCAACGGTAGTGGTGGTTGGTCGTCCGTAGTGCCAACCCAGCAATTGGTTGATTGTTACGAAATGGCCAATGGCCTTACGATTGAAGAGGCTGCAGCGGCCGGTGAGTACGACGCGCAGAATCCATATAAAGATCGTGATCCACGCTTAAGAGCCAGTATTATTTATCCTGGCCAGGTGTGGCAGGGCAGTCCTTACCGTTCCATCGAAAAAGGAGATGCCAACCACTATCAAACTGCGAACAACGCTTCAAAAACGGGTTATAATTTCCGTAAATATGTGAATTACCTGGATGCTTCACCCGATGCCCCTTATTGGAATTCCGGTGCCGATATTTACATCTTCCGTTATGCTGAGGTATTGTTAACCATTGCCGAGGCAAATATAGAGTTGGGTAATGTTAATGATGAGGTGTATTCAGCGCTTGATGATGTGCGTCAGCGTGCCGGTATGCCTGCTGTAGATCGTGATAAGTATAATACGGTTGATAAACTCAGACAGCTGTTGCGCAACGAACGTCGAGTGGAGTTTGCCATGGAAGGGCTGCGTCGCGATGATATGATTCGTTGGGGCATTGCTTCCGATGTAATGAATATTAACATGACAGGAGTACGCGAAGGAGTGGTGCTTGATACTCAAATGGAGAATGGTGATTATAATGTACTTATGGATCAGTCACCGATTGTGGTTGAGTCAAGAACGTTTGAAGCGCCTAAAAATAATTTACTGCCCATTCCGCAGTATGCTATTGATAAAAACCCGAATTTGAAGCCTAATAATCCGGGTTACTAAATACACGTTAATGATTAAAAGAAGGAAGAGGTGTCTTGACAGGCACCTCTTTTTTTATTCAAAAACCCCCGCTTTTTCAATATAAAAATAATCGAATAAAGGCACAATAATCGTCGGGGGATGTTAAAAATTGTCATCATCAGCCCCTGGGGTAGTGAATACTTGTAAAATAAGTTATTTTCGTGCGCGGAGCTTAATGATTAGAATTGGCTTATGCCTTTACTGCTTCAGGTATCGAATTTCTAAAATTCAGCTCCTGCAATGCTTTGTAAGCTAATACGTAAGTTCTAAGACCTAAACCCAAACACCTGTTTTCTAACAACTAATAATCATATACAAACACAAACAGATGACAAACAAGTTGAAGACAAGGCGCTTGTTGACTGCCGCACTTGCCGGAGCATTGGCTTTAGGTAACGCGCAGGCACAGGATAAGGAGGCCTTGCCGGATTGGCAAAATCCGAAAGTATTTGAGATTAATAAGGAGGCAGCTACTGCCCATTTTATTCCATTTGAATCGGAGCGTGATGCCTGGGATGGCGTTGCAGCTAACTCTGCTTATCGCCAGAGCCTCAATGGAACCTGGAAGTTTAACCTGGCTAAGACACCGGAGCAGCGTCCTGCCGATTTCTACAAAGAAAGCTATGATGTAAGTGATTGGGACAACATTCAGGTTCCGGCCAACTGGGAAGTAGCGGGCTTCGATACGGCCATTTATGTAAATACCACTTATCCGTTTTGGGACATTGCCCGTAAACGACCTGAGCCACCATTGATTCCCGAAGGTTATAATCCGGTGGGTTCTTACAAGCGTACTTTCGAGCTTCCGGCATCGTGGAACGAACGTGAGATATTTGTGACTTTTGGCGCGGTTAAGTCGGCTTTTTACCTATGGGTAAATGGCGAGAAAGTAGGATATAGCCAGGGCTCCAAACTGCCGGCTGAGTTTAATTTAACGAATTATGTAAAACCGGGTGAAAACACTATTGCGCTGGAGGTGTATCGCTGGTCGGATGGTAGCTATCTGGAGTGTCAGGACTTCTGGCGCCTGAGTGGTATCGAGCGCGATGTTAACCTGTGGGCACGCCCCAAAACACGCATTCGCGACTTTAAGATTGTTGCCGGTTTGGATGAGCAGTATCAGAACGGTGTGTTTGATCTGAGCGTTGAGGTGTTTAACCACACGGCTAAGGCGCAGGCTCACACTTTGGAGCTGGCGCTTCGTAGCTGGGATGGTAAGGAAGAGTTGCTTACTATGAAGCAAAGCATCAAGGCAGCCGAAGGAAGTAACAAAGTGGCGTTCGAAACAAAAACCATTGAGAATCCGCTGAAGTGGAGTGCCGAGCAGCCCAATTTATACCGCGCCCTTATCACCTTAAAAAATAAAAAGGGTAGGGTGGTTCAGAGCCTCACTCAGGATGTGGGTTTCAGAACGGCTGAGGTGAAGAATGGTCAGTTCCTGATTAACGGCCAGCCTGTGCTTGTGAAAGGAGTGAACCGCCATGAGCATGATCCGGATAAAGGACATGTGATTGATGAGGCCAGTAGGTTGCTGGACATCCGCCTGATGAAGGAGAATAATATCAATACGGTGCGCACCTGTCACTACCCTACCGATGAGCGTTTTTATGAGCTTTGTAACCGTTATGGTCTATATGTGATTGACGAGGCGAACATTGAATCGCACGGCATGGGCTATGGCGACCGCAGCCTGGCTAAAGATCCTGAGTGGGAAGCGGCACACATGGCACGCACGGTGCGCATGTACGAGCGCGATAAGAACCAGCCCAGTATTGTTACCTGGTCTTTGGGTAACGAAGCGGGTAACGGCGTTAACTTTCAGGCCACTTATAAATGGATGAAAGAGCAGGATAGTACGCGCCCTGTGCAGTACGAGCGTTCAGGCCTGGAAGAGAATACCGATATCTATTGTCCGATGTATGCCAGCATTGCCCACATGGTGGACTATGCCAAGGGCAACCCCGACCGTCCGCTCATTCAGTGTGAATATGCCCATGCCATGGGTAACAGCTGTGGTGGTCTGGCCGATTACTGGGCTGCCATAGAGCAGTATCCGGCGCTTCAGGGTGGTTGTATCTGGGACTGGGTAGATCAGGGACTACGCGAAGTGGATGCTAATGGCCGTATGTATTATGCCTTTGGTGGCGATTATGGTACTAATATGCCCAGCGATGACAGTTTCTGTCTGAACGGCTTGGTGAACCCCGATCGTAAGCCTAACCCTCAGTTGTACGAAACAAAAAAGGTATATCAGAACGTAGCGATTACTGCCAAAGATCTTACTCAGTATGTATTTGAGATTCAGAATAAGTATTTCTTTACCAATCTGAATGAGTTTGATATGATCTGGCGCATCGCCAATGCCGAGGGTGTTGTGGCACATCAGACCCTGAATGTGGAGGTGGCGCCTCAGACAAAAAAGGAGATATCGCTTAATGTAGGCAAGCTACCTGCCTTAAAAGCCGGACAGAATTATACACTTACCTTCTCATTCGTTCGCAAGGAGCGCAAAGGTCTGGTGAAAGCCGGTCATGAACTGGCGTGGGAGCAGTTTGTATTGCCTGTCGAAGCAGCGAAGGTAACTAAGTCAGCTGAGCCCGGCATCTTGTCACTTACGCAGGATAAAGCATCTATCAGCTTGTCGGGTGCTTCATTCAGCCTTGTACTGGATAAGACCAGTGGTGTGATCAGTACTTACTTATTCGGGGGTCGTTCGCTTATTGAGCAGGGGCCGACTTTGAATTTTTATCGTCCGGCAACAGAGAACGATGTGCGCGATCATCATGGACAGCGCGAGTGGTTGAAAGCCGGATTGAATAAGCTGACGCAGCGATTGGATGGCGATATCGAAATCACTACGGTGAATGAGGGTCACAAACGCCTGGAGTTGCCTTTGACCATAGAAAATAAAGAAACGAACACCACCATTCAGGCCATACAGCAGTATGATGTGTATGCCGATGGAACCGTAGTAATGAGTGCTTTTGTGCAGTTGCCCGCCAAGGTAAAAGCACTGGCCAAGGTGGGTTATCAAGCCTTGTTGAATAAAGCGGTTGATCAGGCTGCCTGGTATGGTTTGGGGCCGGTTGCTACCTATGCCGACCGCGATGCAGCCGGACAGCTGGGATATTACGAGGCGAGTGCCAAAGAACTGTATGATGCTAATCTGGTAGTGCCACAGGATAATGCCAACCGCAGTGGTGTGAAATGGGGAGCCATTACCAACGTAGAGGGGCAGGGTTTCTTCTTTACTGCTGACGAAGATTTTAACTTCAGTGCCTATCCTTATGCCGATGCAGCGATCGATAAAGCACGTCATATCAATGAACTTGATGAGGCTGATTTTATAACGCTTAACCTCGATCACCAGTCGGCAGGACTGGGAACAGCCACTTGCGGTCCCGGTGTATTGCCCGATTATGTGGTGACGGATAATGCCTATCGTTTTAAGATGGTATTAAAGCCAGTGGATTTGAAGCAGCAGGATATCTTTGACGAGGCGGCTGCCACAGCAGAAAAAGTGTTACCCTTGTTGCGCGTTGCTCCTGCCGTGAAGGCTCTTCGTTCGGATAAAGGGGTAGTAACACTTTCTACGCAGGGCGAAGCAGCTATTTACTACAGCTTGAATGGCGGTAAGAAAAAGGCCTACACGAAGCCCATCGACCTGCAATATGGTGGTAGTATAGCGGCATGGTCGGTACGTAAGGGAATGCGAAATAGTTTTCCGGTGCATTACGACTATGACATCCTTAAAAATGATTGGTCGATAGTTGAACGCAGCAGCGCCCATCCGCATTTCGAGGCTGAAAACATGATTGACGACAATCGTAACAGTTTTTGGCACAGCGACTGGACCAAATCCGATGAGGCTATGCCGCATCATGTGGTAGTTGATATGGCCAAGGTGTTAAACTGCAGTGGTATTAAGTATGTACCGCGTCAAGGAAACACAAATGGGCGTATCGGCACTTATCAGTTTGACTTAAGCCTGGATGGTAAAAACTGGATTACGGTGATTGAGAAGGGTAGTTTTGAGAACAGTGCCAAGGTTCAAACGGCTAAGTTCAAAAAGCCCGTTAAAGCTAAATTCTTCCGTTTAACCATTAAGGAAGAAGTGAATAAGAACTTCTACGCCAGTGTTGGCGAGTGGTCGGTGCTGGTTGACTAAGACATGCGCTGAATAAATACAAAAAATCCCGCATCTGAATCAGGTGCGGGATTTTTATTATGGGTCAATATTTGTTCAATCTGAAAGAATCATATTTTTCTTCTTCCCTTTGCTATTAAGGGCAAGGGGAAGTACGCCGCCTCGGGCGGTGGGATGGGGATTCAGCAATATAGCCGACCACAGATTTGTAATATAAACCACGAATGTGGTTTAACTAAAATAGCCCCGGATCAAATCCGGGGCTTATTAAAATGTTATTATTTTTGAGTCCTTAAGGGATTCAATTATCCTGAGCTAGCGTCAACTCCTTCCTCTTGGTGGCGGAGCATGGCGCATATAAATACTATCTCTTTACTTCTTTTTCTTTGTCCAGGAGTCTTTCAAAGTCACAGTACGGTTAAATATCACATTATCCTCCGTAGAATCTTTATCGATACAGAAATAGCCCAGTCGCTGAAACTGATAGCGTTCAATGCCATCGTTAAACTTGGCGCCGGCATCTCTGTAGTTGGGCTCAATATAGGCGGTGTTAATCACCGACAGAGAGTTGGGGTTCAGGAACTCCAGAAAGTCCTTGTCCTTGTGTCCGTCGGGCGACTCATCCATAAACAAGCGATCGTATTGCTTCACCTGAATGGTTTTAGCATGTTCGATGCTTACCCAGTGCAGCGTGCCTTTCACCTTGCGGTTACTGCCTTCCATGCCACTCTTAGTATCCGGATCGTAGGTGCAGTAGATTTCTGCGATCTCACCGTTCTCATCCTTTTTGATGTCTTCGCACTTCACGATATAGGCATTTTTTAGGCGTACCTCACGGCCCACATCCATGCGGAAGAATTTACGGGGCGCATTCTCCATGAAATCATCTCGCTCAATGTATATCTCGCGACTAAATGGCAGTTTGCGGGCACCCATGCTTTCATCTTCCGGGTTATTGATGGCCTCCATCCATTCCACCTGTCCTTCTGGGTAGTTGGTGATGATGACTTTTACCGGATTTAGAACAGCATACACACGTGGTGCTTTCTTATTCAAATCTTCGCGTATGCAGTGCTCCAGGAGCGCCACATCAATTACATTCTCGCGCTTGGCCACACCAATCTGGTCGGCAAACTTACGGATGGACTCCGGTGTATAACCTCTGCGGCGATAGCCCGAGATAGTAGGCATGCGTGGGTCGTCCCATCCGGCCACGTAATTTTCGTTTACCAGCTGAAGCAGCTTGCGTTTGCTCATCACTGTATAGTTAAGGTTGAGGCGGGCAAACTCAATCTGACGGGGGCGTGCCTGTTCCTTTAGTTCGGGTTGAAAACTTAGTATCTGATCGAGAAACCAGTTGTATAGTGGACGGTGAACTTCAAATTCCAGTGTACATATCGAGTGGGTGATACCTTCCATAAAATCGCCCTGACCGTGTGCAAAATCATACATGGGGTAGATGCACCAGGTGCTGCCTGTGCGGTGATGATCAGCATGTATGATGCGATACATCAGGGGGTCGCGCATGTGCATATTGGGCGATGCCATATCTATCTTGGCACGCAACACACGCTCGCCATTCTGGAATTCACCTTTGCGCATACGCTCGAATAAATCCAGATTTTCTTCAATACTACGATTGCGGTATGGACTTTCCTGACCGGGTGTCGTCGGTGTTCCTTTTTGGGCGGCTATCTCTTCGGCACTCTGATCGTCTACATAGGCCTTCCCATTTTTGATAAAAAGAACGGCCCATTGATAGAGCTGCTCAAAATAGTCGGAGGTAAACTTGGGCTCTTCGTTCCACTGAAACCCCAGCCAGTTAACATCTTCCTTGATCGACTCCACATATTCGGTATCTTCCTTGGTGGGATTAGTATCGTCAAAGCGCAGGTTGGTACCGCCTTTATAGTGCTTACCAAGGCCAAAGTTCAGGCAGATAGATTTGGCGTGCCCAATATGCAAGTAGCCGTTGGGCTCAGGCGGGAAACGTGTTAAAACAGCGCCTCCGTTCTTATTTTCTTTTAAGTCATTATCAATCTCCTGGTGAATGAAATTCGTTTTTGGCGTTTCGTTCAATTCCATCTGCTCGTGTTTTGTAATTAATCGAATTTACGTATTTTGATGCATGCACATCAGCTACAAAAGTAAGAGTTTTTCGACTTAAAAATCTGATGATTCGGTCTTAAAAGCTTATTTTCGCCAAAAAAATAAAATAGCATGGAGCAAAAGCAAATGATTGGTGTTATTGAGTTGGAAGAAATGGAGTTTTACGCTTATCACGGTTGTTTTAAAGAGGAGCAGGTAGTGGGTAATCGTTTTCTTGTGAAGGTAACTTTGGAGACTGACTGTAGTAAGGCGGCCGATAGTGACGATATTAATGATGCCCTCAATTATGTACGCGTGTATGAAATCGTGCGTGAGCAAATCATGCAGAAGTCTCACCTATTGGAACATCTAAATAAGCGCATTATCGATGGTATTTACGCACGCTTCCCACAGTTGCTGAAAGCCACCGTGAAGGTGTCGAAGATGAACCCTCCGATGGGAGGACAAATGAAATGTGTAAGTGTTACTTTTAGCCGTTAACGATGGAAGCAAAAGACGAGATTGCCAAAACATGCCCGCGCTGTGGTAAGGGCTTTGTCTGCTATGCCCGGTCCCAAAAGAAATGTTGGTGCGAAGATTTTTTTATCTCGCCCGAAAATCTTAAGCGCCTGGCAGCGAAATACAACAGCTGCCTGTGTCCTGTATGTTTGAAGATTTATAGTGAAAAGAGCTAATAAAAATTTGCGAGTAAAGATATTTATTGCTTATTTTGCAAGCCGAAAGACAAAGGGTTCCTTGGCCGAGTGGCTAGGCACTGGTCTGCAAAACCAGGTACGGCGGTTCGAGTCCGCCAGGAACCTCAGATTAAAACAAAGGATGATTTTCAGTAAGCTGAAAGTCATCCTTTTTATTTAGATGCCTTTTTTAAGGAATTCATTTTTTATTATGCAGTAGGCAATAGTTGATATACCAGACGGTTTTTTTCAGGGGAACATGAATGCTGTCAGGTGTCGCATGATGGAGTGTGACAGAAGATGTAGAAATAAAATTTAGAATATAGAGTAAAAATGGACGGGAGAGAAAGAAAAAACATTAAGAAGGGAACAAAAGTAGCAATTCTTCAAAAGCAGGATGAGCGTTCAGGACATTTGACCCATGGCGTAGTTCAAGAGGTAACAGAAGATGTGTCATTTCATTTGAAGGGTATTGAGTGTAAGCTGAAGACTGGCCAGGTGGGGCGTGTAAAGATGATCAAACTGTAACAGCGAATTGTTCGAAAATAAGTGAGGGTGTCCTACATAGGGCACCCTTTTTTGGTAACACTTATCGGATGACTAACCTCACAAGCATCTACTAATGTACACGGCGCTTATGAAGTAAACGCTTTTCTTAAAGCCCGAAGGACTTAAAAGTGAATAAGGAACGGTTCATATGTCAATGAATGAGAACCTTGAGTATGCGTTAGTAGATCTTAATTCAGAACCCGAAGGGTTCAAATATCAATAGCCACAGGTGACAACCTGTGGTGTTCATCTTACAATATTCACCAACCCCGGAGTGGGTTGAATATCAGGAACGATTCCCTAGAAGCAAGATTTGCATAAGGAGCCGTTCCGTTACTTTAAGGATCGCATCTGATTTACATTACACAGATTAAGCTGCGATCCGGTTTTAATGATCCTCATTCCACTGCCTATGGCAGTGCACTTCCCCTTGCCTTCAAGGGCAAAGGGAAGAATGCACACAGCGCTTATGAAGTAAAAGCTTTTCTTAAACCCCGAAGGACTTAAAAGTGAATAAGGAACGGTTCATATATCAATGAATGAGAATCTTGAGTATGCGTTAGTAGATCTTAATTCAGAACCCGAAGGGTTCAAATATCTATAGCCACAGGTGACAACCTGTGGTGTTCATCTTACAATATTCACCAACCCCGGAGTGGGTTGAATATCAGGAACGATTCCCTAGAAGCAAGATTTGCATAAGGAGCCGTTCCGTTATTTTAAGGATCGCATCTGATTTACATTATACAGAATTAGCTGCGATCCGGTGTTAATGATCCCCATCCCACTGCCATGGCAGCGTACTTCCCCTTGCCTTCAAGGGCAAAGGGAAGAATGTGCAAGGCGATTAAGAAGCAAGTGCTTTCTTAGATCTCAAAAGCTTCGATCCTTGCAAAAATGAACAGAACCCATAGGAGCCCCTATGTATGCGAAGGGTATTATAATGTTGCAACACTTATAAGATCCCTAATCTCACAAACAACTGTCAAGTCATCCGATATGTAAGTTCAGAGTAGCATCTTGTATTGAACTATTCTGTTTGTCACGATAGTTATTATCTTCGTAGCCGGTTTTATGAGAGAATCTGATGATATATCCGAAAAGTTCCTGATGCAGCAGTTTATTCAGGGAAACGAAAAGGCTTTTGATGCTGTTTTTCGAAAGTACTATAAGTTGCTATGCGCACGGGCTGTTATTTATATTAAAGATAATGATCGGGCTCAGAGTATTGTGCAGGATTGCTTTGTCAGTCTTTGGGAAAAGCGTCACTCCCTGGGTACGATTGAAAAACTGCATCCCTTCTTGGCAACCGCGGTGCGCAACAAAGCATTAGATTTTCTGCGTAAGGAAGCTTCGGAGAGCAAGCTCATTGATGCCTTAAAAGTGTCGGAGGGCGAAGTCCTTATCGATAATATGGCCATCACCCTTGAATTTGAAGAGCAACTGATGACGGCTATCTCAATGTTGCCAGATCGCTGTAGGGAGGCTTTTCAGTACAGCCGTTTCGAAGGAATGACCTATTCAGAAATTGCAGTTAACATGAATATATCGGTTAAGGCAGTGGAAGCCTTAATCGGTCGGTCTTTAAAGTTGTTAAGGCGCGAAATGATAGATTACCTTCCGCTTTTTGTTCTGTTGTTTATTAAGTAAAGGCCTAATTGCCAATTATCTTCTTGTGTCAAACACGCCATTAACCTGAGGAAGCCATCCAGCCTGTTGACTGCAAGCGCGAAGCGGCATGTCTAGCTATTAAGCAAATTTCATTAAGGCATACTCGTTGCTCGTGCAGTTTCAAAAGATGTACTACAGTGTGAATTTGTAAAAATATGCGTATCTCTTAGTTTATTGTTAGTCAGTATCATACACCTATAATCTATTTATCATCCTCAATCCAACTAAAAAAAAGTTAATTTTTTATATAGGGTATGTGGGGGTAGGTTTCGTCTGTTAAGTAGAAGAGCGAAAATAATGGATAATACAATAGATCAATTGCTGGCAAAATATTTTGCTGATAAAGTGACTCCGGATGAAAAGGAGCAGGTGGAAGCATGGCGCAGCAGTTCGGTAGATAATCAACGGCATTTCGATCATTATCAGCAGCTTTGGAATAGGGCTGCACAAGCATCATTCATCGATGACCAAACCCTGGAAACCGCTTTGAAGGCTACTAAAAGCCGTTTGAGGTTGCATACTGTTAATAAGCTTTACTGGCGCATCATCCGTCAGGTGGCAGCCGTACTTATCATCTCTGTAGGTTTAGCTGCCCTATATCAAACGTTGGATTTGTCAGTATCGACCGTTAAGGAGGATACGGTGGCTATGCAGCAGGTAAGGGCTGTGGCAGGCGGTAGCACTAAATTGCAATTACCCGATGGTTCAGTAGCGCATCTTTTTTCGGGCAGTACACTTACTTTCCCCGTGGTGTTTTCCTCAGAGCACCGTAGTGTAAAACTTGTGGGCGAAGGATTTTTTGAAGTCACCCATAAAACGGATCATCCATTTATCGTAAAAACCCATGGGTTGAATATTAGGGTGTTGGGTACTTCTTTTAATGTAAGGGCAAATCAGGATGAGGACTATGTGGAAACTGTACTGGTAGAAGGATCTGTAATGCTTGAACATGAAGAAAATGGACATGTGAATGTATTAAAAACACTCAAGCCTAATCAGCGCTCCGTGTATCACTATGCATCCAATCGACTAAAGGTAATTGATCAACCGGATGTATCTGTTTACACAGCCTGGAAGGAAGGGCGACTTATTTTTGATGCCACGCCCCTTGCCGAAGTTGCCCATAGGTTAGAAGAGTGGTATCAAATAGATATTGATATTGAAAGCGAGACCATTAAAGAATACAAAATAACGGGTGAGTTTAGCGGTGAGCCACTGCAGGAAGTGCTACAACTTATACGCTTAACTTCGCCTATTGAGTTTAAAATTGAAAAAAATGACAAGCGTATGGTGAAAAAGGTATTGTTAAAAGAAAAGTAAGTGGTAATGAGGCTGGGGTTCAGGAAAAACGGAAAGGTGCGCCAACACCTTCCCGTTAAAAAATGAGAACCCATGGTCTTGAGTTCTAATTTTTAAGTCAAAATTATTACAAGTTTATGAAAAAAATGTTAGTAAACGCATGGAATATCCACAAATATTCCAGTGTCCTTAAATGGTGTCGCGTTATGAAAGTAAGTGTATTTCTATTGTTTCTGGGGGTTTTAAATATCTATTCACTCCCCACGGTTTCTCAAAACACTAAGGTGAGTTTAAGCTTACGACAAGCAACGGTAAAGCAGGTATTAAATGAGCTGGAGGCGAAGACTGAGTTTTCATTTTTATACAATGATAACCTGGTTGATGTGGAGCGTGTTGTCAATCTCGAGGTAAGGGACAACACAATGGATAAGATACTTGACCATATATTTGCGAATACCGATGTGCAGTTTCGCATTATTGATCAGCGTATTATTTTAACAAAAAAGGCAAGCGAGTCATTCACTAATGTACAGCAGGCTGAGCACAGAGTTACCGGTAAGGTCATTGATGTGACAGGAGAGCCATTGCCCGGCGTAAATGTTTTTGAAAAGTCGAACCCAAGCAACGGAGTAATTACCGGCATTGATGGTAATTATAGTATTGAAGTTAGTTCGGCTGATGCTGCAATAAGTTATTCGTACATAGGCTTCGAGGGGCAGGAGATTGAAGTGGCCGGACGTGGTACTATCAATGTTACCCTGGTGGAAGAAACAACCGGTTTGGATGAGGTTGTGGTAGTGGGTTATGGAACCCAGAAGAAGGCTAATCTGACCGGAGCCGTCGGTACTGTTAAGGCTGAGGCGGTGGAGAAAAGTGTCAATGCCAACACGGTTCAGTCATTACAGGGTAAAGTTCCGGGTTTAACAATTGTCGACTATGGTGGTGCGCCGGGTAATCAAAACCTGAAAATGCGCGTGAGAGGTACTACAACCCTGAGTAATGCTAATAATCCTTTGGTATTGATCGATGGTGTTGAGCGTAGTCTAGGCGATATTGATCCTTCTGACATTGAGTCGTATAACGTATTGAAAGATGCTGCTTCAACAGCTATTTACGGATCACGTGCTGCTGCCGGGGTTATTCTGATTACTACCAAGAAAGGAAAGGTAAGTGACAAAGTAAATGTGAATTACACTTATACCTATACTAATCAGAAAATTGGTAATCACCCAAAGTCAATGGGTTTGGAGGATTACCTGAACCTTCAGCTGGTAAGCTATGGAAACAATGGTATTGATGGCGAGGCAGCGGTTAAAAATATATTGGATCGTAACAGTAAGTTCGACAGCACTGATCCGGCCTATAATGGCGACATCAATACCATCATAGGTGCCTATTCGGCCTTGCACGGTAAAGATCCTTACAATTACCCTACTGTACATAGCTGGTACGATGCCATGTTTGATGATGCTCCTATGCAGAAGCATACTATGGCGGTTAGTGGTGGTGATACCCGGTTAAATGGTCGCCTTTCGGCCAACTATACCGATCAGGATGGTATTATGCCTGTGTATAATTTTAAGCGTACCAACGTAAGTGGGGATGTGAACTGGAATTTTAACCGGCTAAAGATGAATTTTAAGGCATCAATGCTTGATAAGAAAGATGTACGTCCGGTAAGTGACAATATGCACTTCCTGCTACATGGTACATTATGGGCTGTGCCTAAGTTTCCTGATGGTTCCTATGGTGGTGGAGATAAAAACAGGAACCCACTGCTGTGGCTTGAGAAATCTGGTACTGTGGAGGATCAGGTGACTGAATATATATTCAACTGGAAGGGTACTTATGAGTTTACTGATAAGTTAAACTATTCTTTGCAGCTTAGTAATAAAGATACAGAGTTAACAAGAGAGCAGTTTACCAATAAAGGTGAGTACTGGGATCCTTTAACAGGCCGTAAAATTTCAGGTTTTGATCCGGTGCATAACTACTACTACATTCTTAAGGCATCGACACGCCAGACGGAATTAATTAACCTGGTGACCTATGACAATACCTTTGCCAACCATGGCGTGAAGGCAATGATCGGTCATCACGACATCAAGCATACCTATGATAATCTGGAGGGTAGTCGTCGTGATTTTTATAACAATGACCTGCGTGATTTAGGCTTAGGTGCCAATGATGATACCAAGGCTAACAACAGTGCATTTTCTACCTGGAGCCTTCGCTCTTTCTTCGGTCGTTTAAACTATAACTTCAAGGAGCGTTACCTATTTGAAGCCAATATGCGTATTGACGGATCAAGCCGTTTTGCCAAGGATAACCGTTATGGTTACTTCCCTTCATTCAGTGCCGGATGGAGGGTTTCTGAAGAAGACTTTTACGAGGTCGTTCGTCCGTATGTTGATAACCTGAAGCTGCGTGGTAGCTGGGGTCAGGTTGGTTCGCAAACAGTAGGTTTGTATTCTTACTATCCAACCTTAAATAAAGGGACTTATCCTTTCGGTGGTGAGCTGTCTGATGCTTATTATCAGTCAACCGACCCCAATGAGAACCTCAAGTGGGAGACCACTACACAGTGGAACATTGGTGTGGATGCCGGTTTTCTGGAGAATCGCCTAAGTCTTGGATTTGATTATTGGGATAAGCTAACCGAAGGTATTTTGCTTCGTCTGCCAATACCCGGAGTGGTTGGTTTAAATGCCAATTACCAGAATGCCGGTAAGGTGAGCAATAAAGGTTGGGAGCTGGCTCTTAATTTATCCAGTAAGCATACATCTCAATTTCAGTGGGATGTAGCCTTTAATATGACTGACACTAAAAATAAAATTGAAGATTTGGTGGGTACAGGTTTTTATGAGACAAGTGCAGAGAAAAACTATCGTGTAAATAAAGAAGGATGGCCCGTTAACAGTCTTTATGGCTATAAGGTGAATCGAACTTATCAGGAGTCTGACTTTGATGCCAACGGAATGCTGTTGTCCCATTTGCCGGTGCCAAAAGATAACCGTGTTTACCCGGGTGACTTAATGTATGAGGATATCAATGGTGATGGCCGTATTACTAAGGATGGCGATGCTACATTCCTGGGTACTATACTGCCACGATTTACCTATGGCTTAAACCTGAATGGTGCCTGGAAAGGTTTTGATGCTTCAGTCTTCTTTCAGGGCGTGAGTGATGCTTCTGTGGCTCTTCAGGGTGCACTCATAGAAGGCGGTAACTGGGAAGGGTTTACTATAGATATGGCAACCGATTACTGGACTCCTAATAACCGCGATGCCCGATTCCCAAGGCCGGACAAGAAAGGTAATAAGAACACCGAACCAAGTAGCTGGTGGGTGGTAGATGCATCTTACCTAAAGCTTAAGAACGTGCAGATAGGGTATACAGTGCCCAAAGTTTATACTTCAAAAATTAATGTGGACAAAGTACGCGTTTATGTAAGTGCCACCAATCTTTGGTACATTTCCGAAACAAAAGACTGGGGACTCGACCCGGAGGTACTTAATGAGTATGATGGTCGTTTGAGATTCTACCCTCAGACTTCACAAATTACTTTTGGTGTTAATGTTAGTTTCTAAGAACGTGTAAAAAATGAAGATGATGAATAAAATTAAGATAGTGCTGACAATGTTTTCTATCGCATTGTTATCAAGTTCATGCCTTGAAATTGATCTGCTCGAAACGGAGCCGAATGATCGATTGAACAATGAAAATTACTGGCAGACTATTCAGGATGCAGAATATGCAGTTAATTACTTGTATACATTTTTGAATGGTGATGAAATTG
Organism: uncultured Carboxylicivirga sp.; assembly: GCA_947491945.1. Taxonomy (GTDB): domain Bacteria; phylum Bacteroidota; class Bacteroidia; order Bacteroidales; family Marinilabiliaceae; genus Carboxylicivirga; species Carboxylicivirga longa. The sequence continues at coordinate 35,509 of CANLLN010000007.1, forward strand.
GTTATGACTTATATTCAGATATTCTGGTGGATAATTATGGATACGACAGTGATCATGGGCGTATGCAGAGAGGTATCCATCAGTCGGATCTAGGTGTTTTTAATGCGCAGTGGGTAAACCGATTTAAAGGAGTACGAGCTGCCAATAACTTTTTTGAGAATGTAGATCGCGTAATTGAAAAAACTACCGATGAAGCCGAGTTGAAGATGCTGGATCGTATGGTGGGCGAAGCTCATTTCTTCAGAGCTTACTGTTATACCTACCTGGCCTTTTTCTTTGGTGATGTGCCTTATATTGACTACAGCATGGGAACCGATGAGGCCATGAATGTGGAGCGTACTCCCGTTGATCAGGTATGGGAGCATGTATTTAGCGATTATGATGCAGCCATTGATAAGCTGGAAAATGAGTATGGCGATGCCGATTATGGCCGTTTAACTGTGGGTGCTGCTTATGCCATGAAAGCAAGAGCCGCCCTTATGGCCACTAAGTTCGATGCCAAATATTATTCAGTAGTGGCCGAGGCTGCCCAAAAAGTAATCGATTTAGATATCTACAGCTTGTATAGCAATTATGAAGACTTGTTTAAATACGCAGGAGAAGGAAGCAATGAAACAGTACTTGTTCGCCCCTACATTGGAGGTGGTACCTACAATCGTAACTCATTTAGCAATAGAGCACCAAAGTCATTGAAAAATGGTAACCCTTATTATTCTGCCACAAAGCGAATTGCTGATATGTATCCCATGCTTAATGGTTTGCCTATCACTAACAATGCCTCGGGTTTCGATCCTTTTAACCCTTATGTTGATAGAGATCCACGCATGATAGCTTCATTGTTTGTTAATGGCGATCCGCTATATAACTTGCACGGTGATCCAGATTATCCTGAGGCACAGCCTTTCCTGAATATGACACCTGGCAATGGTGGTCTGGACGATGTGCTAACACCTGACTTGTCAACGCCAACAGGTTTCTACATTAAAAAGTATCTTGATATTCAGGATTATGCCTCCCCGGGTGATGGCGGTATTGATGTAATGTTGATTCGTTATGCCGATGTATTACTAATGGCTGCTGAGGGTATAATTGAGACAGGTGGAGATCAGCAGGTGGCTGCCGACTATATTGATCTGGTACGCATGCGTGCCGGATTACCGCGCTTGCAGGATTCAGGTGTTAACACAGGCGATCGCGATGCTATGCGTAAAGCTGTTCGTACTGAGCGGACTATTGAGTTAGCATTTGAAGGGACTCGTTATTTCGATATATTAAGATGGCGAGTTGCCGAAGATCTTATGAAAGGATATGTTAAAGGAATGCGCTATGTAGAAAATGGTGAGGTGAAAGTGGTAAAGCTGGATACTGAGCGCGCCTTTAATCCGGAGCGTGACTATTTATGGCCGGTACCTAGCAAACAGTTGAAGTTATCGCCCAAGTTGGGACAAAATGACAATTACTAATCAACATTTTTATTGACTTGTATCTAAATTGATAATAATGAAAAAAATAGTATATAGTTTATTACTTTGTGCGTCAATCTTAATGGTTGGCTGTAACGATTATGATGTGCAACAGGCTGCACCAGAATCAACCTTCCTCGAAGGGATTAATATCGGCTATTATAATCCGGATGTTAGCAATACAACCCATGGTAAAGTTAGTATCGCGTCGGAAATGGCTGAGTATGACTACCTCGATCCAAATATGATTATCGATTCGGTGTTCATTAAATCGGAAGTGGCACAGCAGGCTAATTTCAGCCTGTCCGATGCCTGGGTAACCCTTTCAGTAGGAAGTGGGAGTGTACGTCCTGAGCAGGATTCGCCCGAGCTGGGATCGCCAGCAGACTTTTCTGAGCCTGTTTTTTATACAGTGAAGTCGGTATATGGTGAAGAACGACTATATAAAATTGTCTTTAAAATAAGATAGTATTATTTATGACAAACCAAGCAGGCTGCCTTACCTTTGTGTAAAGTGGCCTGTTTTTTCTACTACAAATGGCAGTTTGATGGAATAGTTGAGCTACATTCGTTTTTTAAATGTATTAACATATTAACTAATTGAGACAGTAAGAATGAAATTTAAGGGACTAATGTTTTTGTGCATGCTTATGCTGTTGGCAGTAATGGCAGGTTGTGAGAAAAGTGAGAAGGTGCAACAGCCTAATATTATTTACATCCTGGCAGATGATCTTGGCTATGGTGATTTGAGTTGTTACGGGCAAACAAAGTTTTCAACGCCCAATATTGATCAGCTCGCCGAGCGGGGTATCCGTTTTACCCAGCATTATTCGGGCAGCACGGTTTGTGCGCCTTCTCGTTCGGCTTTGATGACTGGACAGCATACCGGCCATACCTATATCCGCGGCAATAAGGAGCGTCGTCCTGAAGGGCAGCACCCTTTGAAAGGTGAAATAGTAACACTGGCCGAATTATTGAAAGATGCAGGCTATGCTACCGGTGCCTTTGGTAAGTGGGGACTGGGTTATCCAGGATCGGAGGGGGATCCTAATAATCAGGGTTTTGACACTTTTTTTGGTTACAACTGTCAGATGTTGGGTCATCATTATTACCCTTATTTTTTACGTGATAATCAGGATAGTCTTGTTCTGAAGGCCAATGCCGGTAAACAGTGTGGCGTTTATGCGCCTGAACTGATTCATGAGCGTACACTGGATTTTATTGAGCAACACAAAGAAGAATCATTCTTCTGCTACGTGCCTACCATTATTCCGCATGCCGAGTTGCTGGCACCCGAGAAATATATGGAATTGTATCGTGGTAAGTTTGATCCTGAGCATAGCTACAAAGGGACGGATGGCGGACCGGGTTTCCGAAAAGGAGGGTATTGCTCTCAGCCCGAATCGCATGCTGCGTTTGCTGCCATGATTCATCTTCTGGACGAACAGGTGGGTGATATTGTGGCCAAAGTAGAAGAATTGGGTATTGCCGATAATACGCTCATTATTTTCACCTCTGACAATGGCCCTCACCTCGAGGGAGGTGCGCAGCCTGATTACTTCAATAGTAACGGCCCCTTGAAAGGTTATAAGCGCGATTTATACGAAGGAGGTATTCGTGTGCCCTTTATTGCTAGCTGGCCCGGCATGATTAAAGAAGGACGCGAGTCGGATCATATATCTGCGTTTTGGGATATGCTGCCTACCTTTACGGAATTGGCTAATGCCAGCACACCAGAGAATATCGACGGTATCTCTTTGGTGCCAACATTACTGGATAAGGGTAAGCAGCCCCAGCATGACTACCTCTACTGGGAGTTTCATGTTTGGGGCGGTCGTAAAGCGGTGCGCATGGACAAGTGGAAAGCCGTTCAATACGGAGTTTCTAAAGACCCCAACGCACCCATTGAACTTTACGATTTAAGCACTGATGTGGGCGAAGAAAATAACGTGGCAGACCAGCACCCTGAGATAGTTACCAAAATGAAGTTGATTATGCAGGAAGCTCACGTTGAATCAGAAGTGTATAAATTTTAATTGATGAGTATGAAGAGTTTATTTCTGGTCGGATTAACTTTTATTATTCTTTCAGGATTACAGGCGCAGAAGAAGCAACTCTGTTTTAATGCGGATGGCAAATTTAAGATAGTTCAGATAACGGATACCCATTATAATCATGAGAATCCCAAATGTGATCTCGCCATTCAAATGATTGAGCAGGTGCTTGATGTTGAAAAACCGGATTTAGTTGTTTTTACTGGAGATATTGCTATGTCCAGTGATATGTCACTGGCCTGGGAGAAGGTTACTGCTCCTGTTGTGAGACATCAGATACCATGGACTTTTGTTTTAGGAAATCATGATGCCGAGCGATGGGCTACCAAAGAGAAAATTTTTGATATCATTGATGAAATACCTTACTGTATAGCTGAGCGTGGAAAAGAAAAGGTGAGTGGTATGGGTAATTATGTCTTACCCGTTTGGAATAAAAATAATTCTAAGGTGGCAGCATTAATATATTGTTTGGATTCTCAGGAGTATGCACAGAAAAAAGGAGTTGGGAAGTATGGATGGTTTGCTTTCGATCAGATAAGATGGTATCAGAAAATGAGTGATAAGTGGATTAAGTCCAATGACGATGTGCCACTCCCGGCACTGGCCTATCTTCATATTCCTTTGCCTGAATATAAGGCTGCCTGGGAGAATGAAACTATCAAACCGGTGGGAGTTCGAGATGAGAAGATATGTTCACCTGAATTGAATACCGGAATGTATGCCGCTATGCTTTTGCAGGGTGATGTTATGGGTGTATTTGCAGGGCACGACCATGTAAATGACTTTGTGGGGGATTATAATGGAATAGCTTTGGGCTATGGCCGCTTTTCAGGTGGTACTAACACATACGGTAATCATACTAATGGAGTTAGGGTGGTCGTTTTAAAACAGAACCAGCGGAAATTTGATACTTGGATCCGTGAGAAGGACGGCGTTGTAAAATATAAAACATGCTGTCCGTTGAGTAAATTGTAGTTAGGCTTTTATAGTACACATATGCAGTTACTTAGATATTCATATTCAGACTTTATTGTTTGGGTGTCAGTGGCAAAATCTGTAATTGTCATTTCTGGTAAGTTGTTTGGAGATTTGAAAATAAAATTGTGAATAACACTTGATATTAAGCAATGTGATAATACGGTTGTAAACTGTATATGGGTTCTTTTAAGAGTAATGCCAACTTTAAAGTTTAATAAAACATTCTTATAGTCAACAGTAGATACATTGTAATGCTGGCCTTGATGATAAGTGTAATATCATTTGCTCCGGAAAAGGTAATGTATGGAATATTACTACTTGTTATTAAATATATTGCTAAGCTAAATTTTATGAAGAAATTATTTATATGCCTGCTGAGTTTAGTCGGGCTTTTAGGGGGTGAAAATATGGCGGCACAAAAGCGTCGCTTACCCAATGTCGTGTTTATTTATGCCGATGACCTGGGGCGGGGCATGCTGTCGCACGAAGGTCAGGAAATTGTAAAAACACCCCATATCGATCGTTTGGCCGATGAAGGCTTGCGATTCGATAACGTTCGTGGCAGTATGTTTTGTGCCCCAGCCAGGGCCAGTTTGTTAACCGGCTATCACGATGCCCACGCCAATAAATGGAAAATAACGGGTGGTGGAGCCTATATGCAGGCCTATTCAGGTGAAGTTAGTTCAGATGATATTTCGGCAGCTATTTACCATCAAACAAAGGATGCAGACCCCAAGTTAACCACCTTGGCAGAGGTATTTAAACAGGCTGGTTATGTAACCGGGCAGGTAGGTAAATTGGAGTGGGGCTTTTCGGTGTCGTTTGAGGAAATGGAACAACATGGTTGGGATTATTATTACGGTTACCTCGATCATGTGATGGCCCATGGTTTTTATGCGCCTTATATGTACGAAAATGGGAAAAAAGTGGATATTCCTGGCAACACCCGTAAAAACTGTGGTAAATCTTTAGAGCGGGAAACGGCTAAAACCTATGCAGAAAGGTGGAACATGGAAGGTAAAAGCGTGTATTCGCAGGATCTGTTTCTTGAAAAAATGCTCGACTTTATCCGTACAAATAAACACCGGCCTTTCTTTTTGTTTCATCCTACTCAATTGCCGCACGGACCGGTGGCTATTCCAGAAGTGCATGCCGATTACAAGTCTGATGATCGACTGACGCAGATCGAAAAAGAATATGCTTCTATGGTAAAATTGCTCGACGACCATGTGGGCATTATCATGCAGGAGCTAAAAAAAATAGGACTGGAGGATAATACCATGGTGATCTTTAGTTCAGATAATGGCCATGAGATCTATTACTCCCAGGAAGGAAGGATACTGAAACCTGTTCGTAACATGCAAACTGGTGAATTTTTTGATAACATTACCACAAAGTATTATTCAGAATTGGGAGGGGATGTGTTTAACGGCAACGATGGTATGGCTGGCTTAAAATATAGTAATTGGGAAGGCGGACTACGAGTGCCCTTGATCGTTAAGTGGCCCGGTGAAATCCGAGAGGGGAAAGTAATTGATAATCTCGTAGCTAATTACGATTTGTTGCCAACCATGGCGGATATGCTCGGTGTTAATTTGGAGGAAGATAAGGATGGTATATCCTTGTTGCCTTTGTTGTTGAAGCGGAGGTCGAAGGTGGAGCACGACTATGTGGTTAATGCATCCATGCATGGGGGAACCATCATCACCAAAGACGGCTGGAAGCTGCGTAACCTATATTCAAAAAATATTTTCCAGCTTTATTATTTACCGGATGATTACCGGGAGGAAAATGACCTGGCTGACCAATATCCTGAAAAAGTGGAGAAGCTTAAAGCGATTTTAATTAAGGAGTGTAATGGCGACCTGGCAAATGGCAGGTTCACCTATCAGAAGTTTGTGTTACCGCGTGTGAATGTAAAGAATTGATGGCTAATATTATGGGCTTTAAATCCTATAAAAAAATAATGAAACAGATACTAATCATTAAAATGAAATATCAATAATTAAATGAAACGAGCCATCGGAAGGTTTTCGCGCTTAGGAAAACAATTTTGTTGGCTCTTTTTGTTTGGTAATAGCGTAACAAATTAGGGACACATGAAACAACTTGTAATTTTATTTTACGTGCTGCTATTGTTAGCATGTCAGCCGGATCATAACGCGGACCACGATCTTACCTTGTGGTACACGCAACCGGCAAAGGATTGGATGACGGAAGCGTTGCCCATAGGAAATGGTTATATGGGGGCCATGTTTTTTGGTGATATCAATCGCGAGCAGATCCAGTTTACCGAAGGAACGCTATGGAGCGGAGGTCCCGGGGCACATCCTGATTACAATGGAGGAAATCGTCAGGAAGCCTGGAAACATCTGGATGCAATACGCCGTTTACTGAAAGCGGGCGATCTGCAGGCTGCTCATCGCTTAACACAAAAACATCTTACCGGCGTAACTCATGCTACCGATGGCAGTGGTTCTTTTGGCGATTACGGTGCCCAGCAAACCATGGGCGATTTGTATGTTGAGGTTAAGCATGCGAATCAGGCGGTTGATTATAAACGACAGTTAGACCTTGCCAATTCAGAAGGTAGAGTGACGTATCGGGTGGATGATGTGCAGTATAAGCGAACTTATTTTGGAAGTTATCCGGAAAAAGTGTTGGCCTATAAATTTGAAAGCGATGCCCCGGCGGATTACCAGGTAAGCCTGCAAATACCGCATGTAAAGCAGGGTGAAGAATTCACAGATGGGATTTATTTTTGGAAAGGACATGTGAAAGATAATCAGATGGCCTTCGAAACCTGCTTAAAGGTTGAATCAGATGGCGATGTTAGTTATGAGGCAGGTACCCTAAGGGTTACCAATGCCGAATATTTAATCCTTTATCATACGGCGGCAACCGATTACACATTGCAATATCCGCATTATAAAGGTGCCGATTACCGGGCCCAAAACAGGGAGGTGCTAAATCGATTGGCCACCATGACGTATGAAGAACTGCGAGAACGTCATCGTAACGACTACCAGGATTTGTTTAAGCGGGTAGAGCTTAACCTTGGAGCCAATAAGCGCGATACGATCCCTACGGACCTTCGCTTGCAGGCTTTTGCCGAAGGAAGCGAAGATTTGGCTTTCGAAGCCTTGTATTTTCAGTATAGTCGTTACCTCATGATTTCCGCCTCACGGCCGGGAACAATGCCACTTAATTTGCAGGGGAAATGGAATAACAGTACCAATCCGCCCTGGGCCTGCGACTACCATATGAATATTAATCAGCAAATGTTGTATTGGCCGGCCGAAGTTGCTAACCTGCCCGAATGCCATCAACCCTTGTTCACTTATATGGAAAGCCTGGTAGAGCCTGGTCAGGTGTCTGCCCGGGAGTTTTTCAACGCCCGTGGCTGGATTGTCAATACCATGAATAATCCGTTTGGATACACAGCCCAGGGCTGGGGTCTACCCTGGGGATTTTTTCCCGGTGGTGCCGCCTGGTTATGTCAGCATGTGTGGGAGCATTATTGCTTTACCCAGGATGAGGACTTTTTACGGAAGACAGGTTATCCTTTAATGAAAGAAGCGGCTTTATTCTGGATGGATTACCTGATCGAAGATGAGAGCGGCTATCTGGTTTCATGCCCGTCGTATTCGCCCGAGCACGGTGGTATTTCAGCTGGTGCTTCCATGGATCATCAAATGGCCTGGGACCTTTTAAGTAACTGCATCGAGGCCTGTGATGTGTTGGGCGACGATAAGGACTTTAAACAGCAGGCTAAAGCTATTAGAGATCGTATTTGCCCGCCTATGATTGGCAGTTGGGGACAGTTGCAGGAGTGGAAAGAGGATGTGGATAATCCGGATAGTAAACATCGTCATGTTTCGCATTTATATGCCTTACATCCCGGTAAACAAATAAACATCGATCAAACGCCGGCCTTGGCCGAAGCGGCTAAGGTCAGTTTAAATGCCCGTGGCGATGGAGGTACCGGTTGGTCCTTGGCCTGGAAAGTGAATTTCTGGGCGCGTTTAAAAGATGGTGATCGCGCTTATGCTTTATTTCGCAGGTTGTTAAAGCCGGCGCTTGTTCCAGGGAGCAAGGCATCTGTCGGTAGTGGCTCTTATAATAATTTATTATGCGCGCATCCGCCTTTTCAGTTGGATGGTAACATGGGTGGCTGTGCCGGCCTCGCTGAAATGCTTTTACAGTCGCATACCGATCGAATTGATTTGTTGCCCGCTCTGCCTGAGCAATGGAAAGATGGATATATCAAAGGCTTGAAGGCCAGGGGTAATTTTACGGTCGACATCCAATGGGCCGATGGACATCTGTTAAAAGCTGAAATTATGGGACAACCTGGTCAGCAGGGTGCGTACTGCATCCGGGGGGGTAAAACCGATCATTTTAAGATCGGCGACGATGGCAGGTTTGTGGTTAAGCGAATTAATTAGTGGCTATTCAAATGATCAGTCAGGTACTCGATAGTGAAAAGCCCCATTGGGTGAATTTTATCTTTGCTATTGAATCCATTCGACTGGATAAATAAATTGGAAAGATTAAGGAGAGGGAGTTGCATATGAATCAATATCAGCTGTCTCTCCTTATATAATAATCTCAATTTCAAAATGCTAACGAATAAGTCATATGAAACGATCCATGCGGTAGATTCTCATACAGTAGGATGACAATTTGGTGAGTTCCATGTGACTAATCAAAACACATTTAAACACATGAAACAAAAGTATGTTGCAACCCTGGCCTTGATAATAAGTATTTTATCCTGTGCTCCAGAAAAGGTAATTAATTATAATATAAGTGTTCCACTTCAGGGAAATGCCTGGCAAATTGGCGATGAAGTTGGTCATTACAGAACCCCCTTCGATAAGGATGGCTCATATCGGATGAATGATGAAAATAGCGGGATCAGAATTTATTTTCGCACCGAAAAAACAGGCGAAATTCAACTTGGTTTGAATGCTAAATCAACAGGTGGCCCTTCAAAAATTAAGTTGTGCTTTAAAGGAGAGGAGGAGATGTTGACATTTTCTGATACCAGCTGGCATAATAGTAATGCGGGAGTTTTTACCATAACAGAACCCGGCTATCATGAAGTAGTATTGAAGGGTGTTGATAAGTCAAGTGAGTCATTTGTATTGTTGAAGGATCTGTTGCTGGCTGGTGAAGCCGTAAGTGATTCTGTATATTATGTGAAGGATAGTTTTTATTGGGGCCGACGGGGACCTTCGGTTCACCTGGGCTATCAAGTGCCTGAAGGGTTTGGCGACATCGAATACTTTTATAATGAAATTACCGTACCCGAGGGACAGGATGTTCTGGGTTCGTACTTTATGGCCAATGGTTTTGCCGAAGGTTACTTTGGCATTCAGGTGAATTCACCCACCGAAAGGCGAATCTTATTTTCGGTGTGGAGTCCTTATAAAACCGATAATCCCAACGAGATACCCGAAGGTCAGCGCATCCAACTGCTTAAGAAAGGTGAGGGTGTTAATACCGGTAAATTTGGGAATGAAGGTTCGGGAGGTCAAAGTTATCGCAGATATAACTGGAAAGCCGGTCAAACCTATAAATTTTTGTTGAAGGCGCAACCATCTGTCAATAATAGTACCGATTACACGGCTTGGTTTATGGATCCGGAGATCGATGAGTGGCAATTGGTTGCCAGCTTTCGCCGTCCAAAGACATCGACCTACATCAAGCGTCCTCATTCCTTTCTTGAGAATTTTATGACGCAGATGGGTAATGTCAGCCGCATGGCTTACTATACCAATCAATGGGTATGCAATGCCGATGGTCAGTGGCAAGAGCTGACCAAGGCCCGGTTTACTGCTGATGCTACGGCTCACAAGGATGCCCGCCTGGATTATGCCGGAGGTGTTCACGAAGGTAAATTCTTTATGAAAAACTGTGGGTTTTTCAGCGAGCGTGTGGCTTTCGATCAGTATTTCGAAAGAGCGCCAAAGGGTATGCAACCTGAAATCGATTTTAGTCAATTGAAATAAAATAATTAATAAGATGGGAAAGTTAATAATATTTGCAGCATTGTTTCTGTGTACACAGGTGTTGGCACAGGAAAATACAAAACCCAATATCATTCATATTTTAGCCGATGATGTGGGTTACGACGACTTAAGTTGCTTTGGTTCTAAAGATATTTCCACCCCCAACCTGGATGCACTCGCAGCCAAAGGAATGAAGTTTACCAGCTTCTATGCGCCGCACGGTACCTGTACACCATCGCGTGCAGCCTTGCTGACCGGGCGATATGCACCGCGTATTAATGAGGGCCAAGGGCTGTATGTTTTGTTTCCCCACTCAAAACATGGATTGGAGGATGAGCAGGAGGTGTCTGTTACGGAGTTGCTGAAAGAGCAGGGCTATACTACGGGTTTATATGGTAAGTGGCATTTGGGGCATTTGCCCCAGTACCTGCCCTGTGTACATGGCTTTGATGAGTTTTTGGGTATACCTTATCCCAACGATCATGGCCCCGAACGAATTGGTAACAGCGGTTGGCGCCCCAATGGCGTGAGTGATCCGGCTATTCCATTGATTAAACAGGCTCAAATAATCAAGCGTTGCGATAATAATGATTTGGCTGAGCTGCCGGCGCTGTTTACCCGTGAGGCCTGCAAATTTATCTACCGCTCGGTAAAGGAAACTCAAAAGCCCTTTTATCTGCAGTATGCCAATATCGAAACCCATACGCCCTGGTTTGTACCTAAAGGTTTTGAGGGGCGCAGTAAAGCGGCGGCTTATGGCGATGCGGTGGAATATCTGGATACTTCGGTGGGTATTATCATGAAAACACTGAAGCGCCTGGGGATAGAGGATAACACCATCATCGTATTTTCGTCGGATAACGGACCGCTTATCCATAAGGATGAAGAGCTGGAAAATTGTTACGGACGCTTTGGTTTTACCGATCCCAATCGCGAACATCTGCTGCGGGGAGGTAAATACCAGGAGCGTTTTGACGGCGGTATCCGGGTATCATGCATCATGACCTGGCCCGGACAGATACCGGCCGGAACTACTTGTGACGAGCCCGTGGCGGCCATGGACCTGTTCACTACTTTTGCACATCTGGCAGGCGCTGAAATACCCAAAGACCGTGTAATCGATGGTAAGAATATCTTACCCCTGATGAAAGGTGAAGCTGGTGCGAAATCACCACATGAGGCGATTTATGGTTTTAAAGCTACCGGTGGTTTGATGAGTGTTCGTTATCAAAACTGGAAGTTGATATTACCCGGTAAACATTGGACCGGTACCTTTGATACGCCACAATTGTACGACCTTACAAGTGATGTGGGAGAAAATACCAATGTGGCTGACAAATATCCTAAAGTGGTAAAAGAAATTATGAAGATGGCGAAAGCAGCTGACGAAGCGGTTAAGGGCGATCTGCCCATTAAAGGGTAAAAGTCAGGTAAACATTTGCTTAGGATGGTTCTGTTAGTCATGGCTCTATCATGTTTTGGACTAACATCAAGCCTATGAAAATAACTTTTCCAAAGTTTTAAAAATTGGAAAAGATAAGGTCTATAGAAAAAAAGCGGCTGTCCAATATGGGCAGCCGCTTTGGGTTTGCAGACCGTGGCTAAGTTTAAATCTTAAAGTGGCTTACCATTTCAGCTAAACGTTCCGCTTGTGCGTTCAGTTCTTCCGAAGTGCTGGCCAGTTCTTCCGCTGAGGCCGCATTACTTTGGGTGGTGTTGTTCACCAACTGGGCTGCGTTGGTTACTTGTTGAATATTTTGCGATTGCTCCTGCGAAGCGGCATCAATTTCAATACTACCTTCGTTTAGCTTCTCCAACATTGGGCTAATCTCCTGTATTAAAGCAGTGGCCTGCACGGCTGACGCGGCGCTCAGTTGTATTTTATCGCTGATCTGTGCAGAGGCGATGGTCGTTGTTTCGCTTAGTTTTTGCACCTCGCGCGCCACCACAGCAAAACCTTTACCATGCTCGCCCGCACGAGCCGCTTCCACTGCGGCATTTAACGCCAGTATCTTAATATTTTGCGCAATGTCGTTTACGACTTTTACCTGGGCTACTACCTCGTGTTGCAGTTGAGTGGCAATCTTCGCTTGCTCGTTTATGCTATTCATTTTGTTGCTGGCATCCTTGGTGGATTGGCGAAACTCCTGACTCTTATCGGCATTCTGTTGAACACTGGCAGCCATTTCTTCCATATTACTGCTAATCTCCTCACTCACGCTGGCTTGCTCGGTGGTGGATGAGCTTAGTGTATGACTGCTACTGCTCACTTGCTGCGATGCATTATTTATGTTTTCAGCACCGGTTTGCACATCACGTATAAATACGCTGAGCTTATCTGTCATGGTCTGAAAGCTATGTGCCAGCACGCCAATTTCATTCTCCGAGTTGATCTCCATACGCTGGGTTAAATCGCCTTGTGCAATGGTTTCGCTGATCAGACTCAGTTGGGCCAGGGGTTTAATGTCGCGCTTAATCATCCAGCGGATCAGGACAAAAAACATGGTGATACAGAGAAAGATGATGGGGATAATCCAATAGGCGGCTTCAATCACATTTTTAAATACATACTTGGCATGCACTTTAGCCTGTAGCTGCCAGGGCAGCTGGTGTTCGTTTAGCCTTATGGGATTGGTAATGCATCCTACCGGGCCTTCAAACCAGTTGTCAACATGTCCTTTCTGAAGGTTTTCGATGCGTTCTTCCGGGTTGAGGCAGTTTACACTCAGGTTTTGTCCAATGAGTTCGGGCTGATGGTTGTGAGTTAGGTAGTTGCCTTTATTGTCGAGTAGGGCTACGCTGGACTTTCCTTCATAAATATGTATTTTGTCACTTTCTTCGGTTAATGTTTGCAGGTTAATCATACAGCCAATTACACCTTTAAATTCAGCATCGATGATCAGAGGAAAAGCGATGCTGTATAGCTGTTGGGGCCGATCGTTAAGACTGTATGTAAAAGGGTTTGAAACAAATGACTTGAGTGTGGAGCGTGGCTGCTGGTAATAGAGAGCTTCTGAAAAGTCATCCATCCGTTTGTTCTGCTGCTTGGTCAATAAGCTTGTAAAATGCCCTGTTTCAGTATAAAATTCTGATAAAGGAAGTATTCCCTGTCTATCCGGCTTATCCGCAAAGGTGCCCGGTTCCAGTATGGCAAATACAGCATCAATGCCATCGGTGCGTTTCATCAGTTTATCCAGATAATCCATAAAAAATACGGCACCACCATTCTTACCCTGGTCATTGGCCAGGTGGTAATTAAAGGCCTGACTTAACTCCTGCATCGTTACATATTGTTTCGATAGGTGGTGTTCAATACGTGCGGCACCATTTCTTAGTGATAAATCACCGTACATAACACTGCTGTGCATAATTTCCTTCCGAAAGAAATAAAGCGTTACCGATAGAATAGCCAGTGTGGAGATGCTAAATAGCAGTATGGCATTATTGGTGATGCCTTTGGCAATTGATTTTTTACCCACATCCGTTGATGGTGATTCTTTTCCTTTAAAATGTTTTCCAAACATGGTTGTTTTAATTATTTTGTTGTTGATTGTTTATATCAGGCCATGTATACGGATCGGTAAAGGAAAGGTTATCAAAATGATGTAGAATGTTTTATTCTTTATCTTTGTGATTATTGTCATGTTTTAATTATCAAAAAAATGCTCATTCAGTGTAACAAAAAGTTATAAATGGTGTATTATAGCCCGAACGGAATTAAAAACTATAAAGATGAAGAAAGTAGTTGTGTCCAACGCCAATTATGAGCTTAGCGTTGATGGAGAGAAGAATCGCCTATACATTTTGTGCAAAGGTTTTTGGGCAAAAGCGGAAGTGGTTGATCAATACGCTGCCGATCAGGCAACTGCATTGAGTCAGGTAAAAAGCGGCTTTACTGTGGTGGCCGATATGCGTGAGTTGAAAACACTGCCTTTGGACTTGGTGCCTAAGCAGCAAGAAACTCAGGTGGCACTGGCTCAAGCCGGTATGTTTAAGGTAGCAGAGATTGTGCCACAAAGTGCTATCGCAAAAAGTCAGTTGGGTAAGGTGACAAAGAGTTCAAACATGCCCAAGATGGAATTTGCCGATTATGCAGAGGCCGAAGCGTGGCTTGATGCACAAACGAAGAACTAAAGATGGTTGCAGAATCCTGCCCAAGGGCAGGATTTTTTTATGGTTAAGTATTTTAAAAACCAAAGGATGAAAAAGCTTGATCGCAAAATAACTTTATCTGATGCGCCCGTTGTTGTGCCCCAGATTCCTGTTGGAATATATGGTGTGGGGGCTTACCTGCCACCAATGATTTTGGGGAATGATGATTTTCGACAGCTTAGGCTAAGTGCTGCTGAAAAAATCTTTATTGATCAGATAGCCGGTGTTAAAAATAGGCATTATTCAGCCGATGAAGATATAAATGATATGGCTGTTAAAGCCGCAATGGATGCTTTGCAGCACAGTGAAACCGATGCGGCTAATGTAGATTTAGTATTGGTAACAGGTGTTTCAAAGGATATGAGCCGATTAACACCGCCTAACTCAACGCTTATACAAACAAAAATTGGTGCAGCTCAGGCTGCCGCTATGAATATAGATCAGGGCTTTGCCGGTATGATTTACACACTTAGTGTAGCAGCTTCTTTCATTGCAAGTGGTTTTTATCAAACTGTACTGGTGGTTGCGTCAGAAACCATTCTGAAAAACACGCCTGGGGATAATATGAAAGCCTTATTGGTGGGGGAAGGGGCAGGTGCCTTTTTGCTAAAACGCGCAGACGTAGGTTTTGGTATTCAGGGCTTTCATCTTAGCTCATGGGAGGTTGATGACGAGGCCGGATACGTGAAGGTGATGGGTGGATGCAATAGCTTGTTTGACAAAGGCTATGGTATTAAACCGTTTTTTACCGTGGGAGAGGGTAGTTTTGAAAAGCACAAAGCACGCACCGAGAAGTATATTCCGCAATCGGTGAAAAAAGTATTGAAGCACCTGGGGCATGAGGCACAGAACTATGATTTGTTTGTCTTTGGTCAGAAGTTTAAAGGGCTTAGTGAGGCATGGGCTCGTAACATAGGTATAGATTACGATAGGGTACATGATACGATTGCCACTACAGCCTGCCTGGAAACAGCAAGTATACCTGTTATTATAAAAGATGCTATTGGAAAAGGAAGGTTAAATAAAGGCGATTATCTGATGCTGTCTGACTTTGGGTCCAATTGGGCCGTGGCAAGTTTAGCCATGCGTTGGTGCATTTAAATATAATGGGGTGCTACCGGCCAGATAACACCCCGTGATTTTTTATTGGCAGTTGGTAATTAATTGGGCTGGAATTTTCATCACTAAAGCGATGTGGTTCTCTCCAGCACCGGATGAGGCAATTAGTACATTGTCACCAGCCTTGATTCTTCCATTTTCAATGGCTTCAAGTAAATTAACGCCGGCGCTGCACGTGGCTATGTTAGCGTATTTTTCAAAGGTCTGGAAAAACTTATCCTCAGGAATATTAATGGCCTCGCGCCAGGCATTCCCAGCCCAGGCTACCGGTTGATGTGTAACAAAAAAGTCAATATTATCAATTTGATAATTGATTTTATTAAGTGTTTGGTCAACAGCGTATTTAAGATCAGATGGTGCATTTTTTGCAATGCTTTTAAGGGCATCCTGATTCAGAAAAGTTACAAAATGTTGCTTGCAGTCAGATCCCAGTTCAGCCCGTTTAAATAGCATGGGTGAGCGCTCGGTAAAAACAACTCCATCATGGCGGTCGCCGTGGCTGTTTGAGAAGGAGCTTAAATAGCCTTCGCCTTCATCTACATTGGTAATTATACCTGCCAGAGCAGCATCGCCGGTGTCAACACTCCAGTAGGTTGATTTATCGTTGATAATGCTATCGAGGATGCTGCTAACGATCAAGACCTTTTTCTTGATTCCGGTTTTCACCAAAGCCGTTGCTACCTCCATCATGGTTACAAAAGTGGAACAGCAGGTATCTATCGAGTAGGCACCAGCATTGCGCAGTCCAAGCTTCTCCTGTATCAAAGAGGCGTTGGTGGGCAAAGGTCGATCGGGTACCTGAGAGTGAGAAAGAACCAGATCAATTTCATCCGGATCAATGCCCGCATTGATGATCGCTAGTGCACCAGCAATGGTTTCTGCGTCTGATGGTAGCATGGGATGGGGTACTACAGATTCCTTTACGGAAATCGGATCCAAAGGCACACGGCGGCGCTCAGTAGTTCCTTGGAAAGGATTGGAGCGTTTTTTTTCCGGCAGACTTTTTACCCAGGCTTCATACCATGGCTTGCTTTCCCAACCGTCGTAGTTGGTTTCAATGGTGCCGGGTAACTGGCCGCTGCGTTCGATATCGCTTATGTAATCAGGGTGCAATTGGGTATGCTTCCTTAAGTATTGCACTAACTTTTCTGCTTGATTTTCTTTTAATTGTTTAGCAGGAAGGTAGCCCCCTAAACTGATTAATCCTACATGTTTATTTTCCATTTTCTTGAATTATGTGTTGTTTTCGGCCATAAATTTAAGTCCAATTAGTATAATTAAAGCTATTGTTTTGTTACTCCGTTATTAGTATTGCGATGTAATTAGCATATTATAAGCAACATAAGATGTGTATTTTTTTGCCTCCTGCGTGCTAGTAATGGGCGTAGAGAATGAGATGCCAGCTATTGGATCATTTAGTTGTTGCTTTGGATATTTAGGCTTTTGATAATTGTTGTCAGCCAGCTTACTGCTTAAACCAACATGAAGTCGTTAACATTTTTTAGATGAAGTGAAGGTGACACTCAAATTTCACTTTTTTCGTATTACATTTCAAGTATGTCATTCTTCATTCCATCCTTAATTATTGAAGTTCGGGGCAGCTATGTCTTTCAGTAACCAAAGAGCTGAGGCATCTTAAAGGCTTGCTTTGATCTTTATTAACATTTGGTATGTTTAATATAATTCAGAATAAGAGCCGAAAAAATGATATTTTTAAGGGAGCTAATGGTTTGAAGTAATGATTTGATATGAATTTGAAATTTTTTTTATGGTGTTTAACAGGCTTCGCTAGTATGCAGCTTGGCCTTGCACAGCAACAAGCAGGGGAGCAAGTGCAATATGGAGATATGGATTCATGGTGGTCGCGTTACGTCAGGGAGTCGCGTTTTATAGGGGGGGCAGAGGTAATTTATTACGAGCCGGGTCCCGATGATGCGGCTTATCAAAAACGTGATCAGCCCATTGAGCATCTTACGCCTTGGGCCAGTTCCAATGTAAGAGCCGAAGTGGGTGTTACGGCTGCAAATCAGTCTGTTTTTCATGAGCCCCGGGGTAATGGATATTGCGCCCGACTGGAGACGAATCTAAAAAAGGTGGTGGTACTGGGTATTGTCAACGTAAAGGCGATAGCCTCAGGAAGTCTGTTTACAGGGCGTATGGTCGACCCGATTACTGAACCTGATGATCCGCGCCACAATACACTGATGGGTATACCGTTTACGAGTGCTCCCGATGCTTTATCTTTTGACTATAAGTTGATTGCCGGTCAAAAGCGTTTGCAGGCTACCGGTGGTTTTCGAGTGCGAGAAGTAGCCGGACCCGATTGTGCCGAAGTGTACATGATATTACAGAGCCGCACGGAAGACAGTGATGGTAAGCTGCATGTTAAACGCGTTGGTACCGCCTGGCAGCGCCTGGAGAAGACCACTGATGGCTGGGTGAATGACTACCGTATGCCAGTTATTTATGGAGATGCAAGGCAGCATGTGACGTACCGCCCATTCATGGATTTGATCGGAGATGATGATCCATATTACGCGCTCAATAGCCGGGGGCAAAGTGTTTCGTATGTTGAGGAAGGCTGGAGCGATGACAAAGAGGCCATAACGCATGTTATTATTCTTTTTTCGGCCAGTTATGAGGGCGGTGCCTACATTGGTGCGCCCGATAGTAAGTTATGGATTGATAATGTAAGGTTAGTATATAACTGATCAGCAGTTTTTTGTTGAATGAGATTCGTATAAGCATAGAGTGCAATATTTTGTAATTTTAATGAGCTAAGCCTGCTCATTGTTTTTTTAATAAGTCGAAATATCAGATTATAAATATGTTTAAGTTAGATTTTAATAAGTTGCCGGTCACCCCTCTCTTTGGTAGTCGCCTGGCTAATTTTAAAGCTGTATGCCGTCATCAGCAGATTGATAAGCCTTATCGTCTGAAGTATGTACTCAGTCGTGGTATATCAGCTTTGCTGAGTATTACTTATCCAATCGAAAATTACTATTACAAGAAAAAGGTTGAACCCATGGCGCTGGAGGATGATCCCGTATTTATCCTTGGTCATTGGCGCAGCGGCACTACCTTTTTGCACAATGTGCTGGCAAAAGACCCACAGTTTGGTTACAACACTACTTACCAAACCATCTTTACCAATGCCATGGTGTGGGGACAGCCCTTTTTTAAGGCCATAATGAAGCAAATTATGCCTGATCGGCGCCCCACTGACAACTTGGAGCTAAAGGTTGATCAGCCACAAGAGGAGGAGTTTGCCTTTAGCAATGTGATGCCGGTTAGCTTCTATAATTTTTGGTTTTTCCCACGGGAGACCATGAATTATTGTGATAAATACCTGTTGTTTAATGATATTACTGATTATGAGAAAGAGCAGTTTAAAACAGAGTTTATCCGATTGATAAAAACATCGCTCTACAATACCGGCGGAAAACGTTTCTTGTCCAAGAATCCGCCTCACACAGGGCGCGTAAAAGATTTGCTTGAGATTTTCCCCAATGCCAAGTTTATTTATCTGGTACGCAACCCCTACACGGTGTTTGAGTCAACGCGCGACTATTTCAGTAATGTGATTAAGCCCCTTAAACTTCAGGAGTTTAGTGATGCCGAGCTGGAGCAAAATATTCTTCGTGTTTATCAGCTGATGGCCGAGGCCTATGAAAAAGATAAGCAATTGATACCCCATGGTAACTTGTTTGAGTTGCGCTTCGAGGATTTTGAGAAGGATCCTTATAATTTAACGAAATCGATTTATTCCGAGCTGGGCATTGATGGCTTCGATGCGGCTTCGCATTCTATTAAAGCCTATATTGATAACAAAAAGGGGCATAAGAAAAATGCCTATGCTTACGCATCCGATACCATACAGAAAGTAAATGCCAATTGGAAATTTGCGCTTGAAAAATGGAATTATCCACTTTTGTAAACAAATTGCCTATGATGGTAGTTTGATGAAAAGCACCAATCGAGAAACAATAAAAAAGCGCTTAACCATTAATCGGTTAAGCGCTTTTTTATTGCTTATCTTCATCCCTTAAGCGGGGTGGTGCTAAAGGCTGTGTTATCAGTATTTCAAATCGAAGTTTTCGATGGTCAGTATTGAGCCAACCCCGCCAATAAAGAACTCACCATAATAGCTTGAGGTGGCAACAATGGCTAAGTGTGTAGGCGCCTTATCCAGTTGGTCCTTATGATAGTTAAGCGCTATGGTTTGTTCACTGCCCGCGGCATGTTCTCCCTCAATTACAAACTCACCTTCTCCTATTACAACGGCGCCCTTGGGTAAGTGAGTTACATTATCAAACTCACCGGTTTCGTTCTCCAAATGAAGCACCTTCACCCAAATGTGTCCCTTGTCCATATCTCCATTCTTCATGGGTATGTCATCGCGATTCTTTTGTTCATTCACAGTGGGCGTATAGCCGTAAGTACAGCTAACTTGCCGGGGACGTCCGGTAAAGGGTCGTGCAAACTTAACACTCAGTGCCGGTTGGCTTATATTGGTCTTAAAGTCACCGATAAATATGTTACCGGCGGCAATGGGCGTGCCTCCTATTGATCCAAGGAAGCCCAGATCAACGGTTTCCAGACGCGCGCCTCCGGTGGTTTCATCCAGTTGTGTTGTATTACTGTTTTTTAAAGTTACTACGCCTTCGTTGCCGGTGCACCAGTAGCGTGGATCGCTCGATAGGTAAGGATTCCACACTTTATTATCCAAATGCCATTCTTTGAAGAAGCGGTTTTTCAGGGCTTCGGCCGTATGGGCACGTATCAGCCATTTTTTGGTAATGCCCGATCCGGATGTTACAACCACCGTGTAAGGTGCAGATAGATCGATTGTTTCGGAGGAGCTGAGTTCGCAGCTTGCTCCTGCACTAAGCTGTATGTTGGCAATGCTTAATGCCGACAGCTCGGTGGTATTTACGTTTACATCGATAAAACCTTCAATATCGCCAAGGGTATGTTTGATAATGCTGGTTTCGCTCATGCTGACTTGTTCGGCCAGGGTAAAGGAAAGAATATCAGCGTCATTCAATCCCGGTATGCCCTCGCCGTGCTCAACGCTCAGTGTCCACTCTTCCTCAATATCACGATAACTCACTAATATGTTTACATCACTTGTAAAATCGTGGATGCTTGATGGATCAGGAGAGTAGGTGGCTCCCTCCGGTCCTAACTTTAGACCTGTGATCATGATCTTACTCAGGTCGGCCTCCTTGGCCACAAACACTTTGGCACGTTGGGTTTCCGCATCAATTAACTGATTACCCACTTGCTGGTCGATGGTGAAATAGCGCTCGATACTTTGCGAAGCCTTAATGGTCCACTCATAATCCTGGTAGGTGCTGATAGTATATACCAGGCTGTCGCTCAGGTTAATCACCGAGTCAAGGGCCGGGGTAATGCTGGCATCTTCCGTAATGGAATAGTTCAGTACCTTTACTTTGGTGATGTCACCTAATTCATTCAGCTGAATGTTAATTGTACGCTCCTCCAGGTTAATATCCGGCGTGCTTGCCTGGTGCTCCACTTCAAACGACAGAAACTCACCCGGTATTGTGGGGTAGGGTATGTCGTTTTTTATACACCCGCTAATCAATACAGTGATTAGCAAGACGCTAATTTTTATAAATCTATATTTATTCATAAGTTCTGATTATCATTTTTAAATATAAATGGATACCCCAAATTTCAGCGTCAGCAGGTTGATTTTAAAATCGGCACCCGATGAGGTTAGCGATCCGGTTTCTACGCGGTTAAACTCCTGATCTACCTTTCGGAAATTAATACCCAGCACATCAACAGCTACTTCCAGAGAAACAGTATTATTGATGAATGCACACAGGCCCGGTATTACGCCAATGCCCAATTCATTAATGGTTTCATAGGTGCCATCGAGGTCTGATCCTGTTCCCGAGATGATTTTGCTTTGTCCATAGCCATAGGATATTTCGTTATCAACGAACAGTCCAAAGCGTTTGCTGTCGCCAATGGCCAGGTAGTTACGCAGAAAAACCGTGGCGTAAAACATTTGGTTTATCGATTCATAATCTTCCAGTGTCAATGATGTTTCATCATCGATATTAATATTGAATGAGCCAATATCAAGGTAATTTCTTTTGTACGAAAATTTTGCACCTACGCCCGTATTGTCTTTAAAAGTGTACATGGCATATGGGGTGAGGCCGATATTATAACTTTGCCCTTCCCAGTTTTCAATGAGCAAAAATTTGTAATTGTCCTGTTTATTGGATTTGTATGATAGAGCACCGCCCAGCATCCATTGACCTTTGGGCATAAATACCGGATTGCTAATTCCTCTTTCATACTCTTGCGCTTGAGGGCTGATTGTGTTAATAAATAATAGTAACACAATAAAAATAAGACTCCTTTGCATTTTTTTCTGTTTATTTTAAAACGCGAAGATAAATATAAATAATAAATAAAGTAGTTCGTCCGGCTGTTTATGGTTCCAGCCAATCGGGCATTTCATCCTCGTTAAGGGTGTAGCACTTAATTACTTGCGTGTGGGGGTGGCGAAAGCGCATTTGCCTGGCGTGCAGCATTAGTCTATTGTGCGTTTTGCCATAAAGGGGATCACCCACGATAGGTGCATTCAGGCCGTCGGGGTGAGCCGCATGTACCCGCAGTTGGTGTGTGCGTCCTGTTTGTGGATAAAACAATACTTTGCTGATGCCTTGCCACTGTGCGATACACTTCCACTTGGTATGGGCAGGCTTACCATGAGTGTAACACACCAACTGGCGGGGTCTATCGTTCATATCAACTCGCAAGGGCAGGTTGATTTCTCCTGACCTTGCCTTTAGAGAACCATGCAGGAGTGCCACGTATTGCTTTTCAATGGTTTTATTCAGGAATTGTTTCTGCAAATCTGCGTGTGCAGCCTTTGTTTTGGCGATCAGCATCAGACCGGATGTGGCCATATCGAGGCGATGCACGATCATGGGTTCTTCAGCATCCGGAAACAAGCACCGAACCTGTTTGTAGACGGATTCTTCCTCTGTTTTTCCCGGTACGGAAAGCAGGCCTGCGGGCTTGCTGATAATTGCCAGGTAAGGGTCATCATCGATTAGGGTGATTGACTGTCTGTTAGGTTTAGGAACCTGCTCCAAAGGGAGTCCCTGGAGCATAAATCCTAATAAGGTTTCACACTTGCTTTTGCAAGGCGGATAGAAATGCTTGTGTTGACGTATCTCGGTTTTGGGGGCAGGTCCCCACCAAAACTCAGCCAGAGCTACTGGGCGCAAGTTGTGCTTGAAGGCATGGTGAAGCAGCTTGGGAGCCGCACAATCGCCTGTTCCAGCAGGGGGCAGTTGTGAGCCGCTTTGCTTGAATATTTCCCAGGCGCTTTTTTTCTCGCCCCGGGCATTGCTAAATATGTAACTGTTAAAAAGTTGTTGTTGTACCTTGGCTGACTGTTGCTTACGCCGCTGTTTGAGGGCTGCAATGTTTTGATGATGAGTATGAAGCTCATCTTCCAGGATAGTAAGTTGCTGCTTGTATTCTTTTCGGAGTTTGTTATAGCGGCTTTTTTCTGTCTGACTTTCTTTAATCAGTGACTCAAGTACAGTATTGTCACGAGTATGTTTGCGCACCTTAGCCCGCCGAACCTTTCCTTGCTCCATGTTTTGTTTTGCCTGTTTAAGTGCTTTTTCGGCTTTATTTTTTAATTCAGAAAGTTGTTTGCGAAGACAGGTTAGGACATCGGATTTTTCCAGTTGCTCAATTTCCCGGTTGATGCGGTTCAATTGTTCTTCTTCGTACTTGAAAAAGCCATTGGGATGATTGATGTCAAATACCTGAGGTACAAAGCACAATTTGCTTTCAATATCTAAGCTATTGCCCGAGTAAGCTGTTAGGAAACCATATTGACCATCTGCAGTTTGCACAGCCAGAATACCAAACATCTTGCCCTTAACCATATTTTCCGGGTTGGGAAGCTGGGCTTCAAGCTGTTTCATTGTTAACTGACAAATTTCATGCGGGTGCGTGGCAAAGGGATTCGGCATTTTCCGGGGAAGCGCAAAGTCAAAGGCTTGCTTATATAGTGTTAAGTGGGGCGTGCTTGCCAACATGTCTAATTTTTTACGACAAAGTAACAAAAAGTTAAGCATTCTCAGAGGGATCAAATAGGCAGCCTGCCTTCAAATAGTTTAGTGGAAGCCCTCGTTTGAGTTAAAAATATGTTAATTTTGATGAGCTTATACATGAAGAAATGATAAAGAAAGCCCTATCCCTAATTTTTATCTGTGTACTGTTTGGTCGGATCACTGTAGCCGGAATACAGGATTCTACGGCATTGGATAATTGGAACCAACGCCTTAGTGAGCTTTTGCAAGAGCTGCCCCTTAATGGCGATAGTGTGGTGCTTGTCGCCCATGATCATATCGATAAGTGTCCCGGTAGCCTCCTTCAGAAAGAGGGTTATGCACATCTGTTGAAGGCAGAGTATGCTTATTATCAACAGGAATTTAATGAGTCATTAGCAGACTACCAGGCATCACTTAAGGCTTTTGTGGCAGCTAAGGACTCGAGTAAGTTGGCTGTTTTATTCAATAATATTGGTCTGATTCATTATTTGCAAGCCAACTACAGCAGCGCTTTGCAGGCCTATAATAAATCGCTGGAGCTAGAGCTGTTGAGTGATAATAAAATAGGTATTGCACAATCGTATCAGAACCTTGGCATGATCTATGGCAAATGGGAACGCTACGATCAGGTATTTGAGTATTACAATCATGCCTTACATGTTTATGAAGAGCTCAATGATTCTTTGCAAGTAGCGGATATCCATAATAATATGGCGGTTATTGCCGTTCGTATGGGTAATTATGAGCAGGGTTTTTCTCACTACAAAGAGGCCTTTGAAGCCTATAAAGCCATTGGTGATGAAGGAAAGCTCGCTACAGTAGCCTATAACCTGGGGCGTTTATTTTTTCAGGATAAGCAAACATCACGTGCCAATGAATATTTTGCCAGCGCGTTGGAAATTTTTGAGCGTTTAGATGATAAGGTTGGCCTCGTGCATACCTACAACATGATGGGGGAGATGTACCTCAAGAGTGGTGCAGTGAACAAGGCGATTAAATGTTACAATATAGCTGAGAAATACAATGAAGCTATTGGTCTTAATCAGGTGCGCTTCAATAATCTACAGGAATTATATTTAGCTTATAAAAGTCTTGGGGAGTATAAGAAGGCCAATGAGATGCTTGAACGCTCTTATGCGCTGAAGGATTCTATATTTGATGAGGAGCAATATGAAAAACTGCTGGAATTAGAGCAAAAGTATCATAGCGAAAAGAATCAGAAGGAGTTGGTAATGCTGCGTGCCGAGCAAGAGCGTGATCGCATGTATTTGCTGGTTTTGTCTATGTTAGCGATCCTGCTTTTGGTACTGGCTATAATTGTAGTTTATCTGCAGAAGCTCAAAGCGCGACAGCGGCGTTTGAGTATGGAACATAAAGTGATGCGTACGCAGATGAATCCACATTTTATTTTTAATTCTTTATCGGCATTACAGTGCATTATCATGGAGAACAACCGCGAGGATGCAGTGGATTTCGTCGCCGACTTTTCGGGTTTGATGCGTCATGTACTGCAATATGCCCAAGAGGAACAAATTACTTTGCGAAAGGAAAAGGAGATATTGGATTATTACATGCGGCTGCAAAATCGTCGTTTTGATAACCGGATCAATTATTCCATCGACTTTGATGAGCAGATTGATCTTGAGCGAGTGCTGGTACCTCCCATGCTTACACAGCCTTTTTTAGAGAATGCCATTGAGCATGGGCAGCTTACCCATAGCGATAGTTATATCCACGTTGATTTGCGGCGTAAGGATAATTGTCTGGAATTTTCCATAGAAGATAATGGCATTGGTATTGACCGGGCGATGGCAGCTAATAAAGGCAAGCACAAAGCGCATAAATCGATGGCGCTTGAGGTGACACGTGAGCGCCTGCGATTGCTGAATAAATGTTCAGGAGTCGATGCTGTTAACCTGGTGCTTGAAGATTTATCGAAATATGGCCGGCGGGGTACCCGTGTAGTGTTCTATGTTCCTTATACAAGGCTTAATTAATGAGCTTGGTTAATACGCGTGGTAAGTTTTGAAAGTTTCCTATTAATCAAGTATTTATGGAGCGGTTTTTTATTAGTGTTTATCACAGAGAACCGTAACCTAAAACCTAAAAATAACCAGCCCATAGTTAGGTATAATAAAAATCGCCTGACTGGTTCTCAAATATATACTCAGTCAGGCGATAAGTGCTGTTATTTATACATCTACTAGTCTTTTTGCTCCAGGCTATTGATGTTATATGATTTTAATGGGTTCCTGCCCAGTTCGGTATTCATGCGGCGATTGCGACATACATCAATGGCCAGATAAATAGCTTCCTTAAAAGATGTTGCATTGGCCTTGTCTTGCCCGGCAATCTCAAAGGCTGTACCATGATCTGGCGAGGTGCGTATAAAGGGCAATCCTGCAGTATAGTTCACTCCTTTTGAAAAGGTAAGTGTTTTAAAGGGTGCCAAGCCCTGATCATGATACATGGCTAATATAGCATCAAAGTTGCGGAATTGGTCGCTGCCGAAGAGACCATCGGCGGGATAGGGCCCAAGAGCCATTATGCCCTCTTGCTTTGCCTTCTCCAGGGCAGGGATAATAATGGTTTGCTCTTCATCGCCAATCACCCCTCCATCGCCCGCATGAGGGTTAAGGCCTAATACAGCAATGCGAGGCTTGCGGATGGAGAAATCCATTTTGAGCGTATGGTTCAGTGTACGAAGCTTATTGAGGATGCTCTCCTCATTGATTTTATTGGGTACTTCTTTGATGGGCACGTGGCCGGCAACAACGCCGACACGCATATGATCCGATACCATCAGCATCAGAGCGTCCCCCTCGTCAGCTACTTGTTGCAAATACTCTGTATGTCCCGGGAAGGTAAATGACTCCGACTGTATATTTTCTTTATTAATGGGCGCCGTTACCAAAACATCAATCTTTCCTTCCTTTAAATCTTTCACCGCCATTTCCAGCGCTTTAAAGGCTGAGTCGCCACCTATGGCCGTTGACTTGCCCAGTTCAACACGGATGTTATCATCCAGGCAATTGATAATGTTAACCCGTTTGCTGTGGGCATCCTCTACCTGGTTGATGCTGTTAAGGCTGAAGTTGGGGATGTTAAGTGCTTTACGATGGTAAGCTGCCACTTTCGATGATCCGTAGATAACGGGAATAAAAGAATCGTAGATCCGACTGTCGGACAGGGCTTTGAAAATTACTTCGTAGCCGATACCATTAATGTCGCCGTGGGTGATTCCCACCTTTATTTTTTCTTCACTCATTCTGTTCTTTTTTTCTGACAACACACGTCGTGTTGCTGCGATGACCACTAAAATAGTAATTGTTGATTAGCTTTAGGCCTGAACGAGGCATCTTTTTTTGTTAGAAACAAATGCTGTTGGCCGAATGGCATTTTTTGCCCACTGTTTAATCAACTTAAAAACTAGCATTTACGTTTTAGGAAATCGTATAGCATGCGAACGCCAACGCCTGATGCACCATTGCCTCGGTAGCTGTCCTCTTTTTTTACAAAGGCCGGCCCGGCTATATCAAGGTGTATCCAGGGACTCTCTACAAAATGGCTTAGGAATTTACCGGCAGTGATGGCACCTGCCTCCCGGGGTCCCAGGTTTTTCACATCGGCAATTTCCGATTTTATCAGCTCACCATATTCTTCCCAAAAGGGAAAGCGCACCACCCGTTCGTAAACAGCATTGCCTGCTTTTTCCAGGGTGTTAAATACCTCCTCGTCGGCTGTGCCCATGCCAACGGTGGCATATTGCCCCAATGCCATCACGGCACTACCGGTCAGTGTGGCCAGGTCAATGACCAACTGTGGATTGTATTTTTTTGAGTAAGATAGGGCGTCAGCCAAAATTAGTCGTCCTTCGGCATCGGTGTTCAGTACCTCTACTGTTTTACCATTATGCATGGTTAGTATGTCGCCCGGCACAATGGCATTGCCCCCCGGACGGTTATCAGTAGCCGGCACCAAACCCACAATGTGAAGGGGCAGTTTGTTGGAGGCTGCTGCTACCATTGTGCCCACTACAGCTGCTGCTCCTCCCATATCTGACTTCATATCGTCCAGGCTTCCCGGAGGTGTTTTCAGGTTGATGCCGCCGGTATCGTACACCACGCCTTTGCCCACCAGCACAACAGGTTGATCGTTGGTGGCTGATTCGGGCTTCCACTCAAGGATGTGAAAGGCAGGAGGGTCGATACTTCCCTTATTAACACCCAGTAGCCCGCCAAACTTAAGTGTTTCAAGCTTGCTTTTATTGAAGATTTCAACCTCGAAGCCATGGATAGCTCCCAGCTCGCTGATGCGTTCCGATAGTTCTTCCACGTTAAGGGTGCATACGGGTTCATTTACCAGGTTACGCGTTATGAACACTGCATTAGTCAGCTGGCGTAATTCGTCCAGTTCACCCTGGTTAATAGCTGATGAGGCCAGCCAGATATCGAATCTTTTGGCGTCCTTTTCCTTGTCGCTTTTATACTTGTCGAAGGTGTAACTCGATAAGGCAAGGCCTTCGCACAGCGCCAGGCTAAAGGATTTGTTGCCCACCAAATCATAAATGCATACAGCTTGTTGCTTATCTTTTTTGCAGTTGGCATAAATCAAAGCGCCGTCTTTACGCAGTGCCTCGCAGCCTTGATCATTTGACTCGTTATCTTTTACAATGCGCACATAATAAGCTATATTATAGTTTCGCACGGTAATGAGTGTTTCCTTGGCTTTGGCCTGTGTCTCAACGTAGGCCAGTGCATCCTTATTAAAACCAAAGTCTTTTAGTGCATCGGTTGTTTTAACCAGAAAAATATTGCGAACACCTTCGGGGCGTTCTTGGGTATGTTTGATCGTTAATTGCGTCATGATTGCTCTTTTATTGTGCAAGCTCACCCTGGTCGGTGTTATCCGATTGTTGAGCTTTAAAATATTCTCGTATCATTACTTTCTTCATCTCCCGATGAATAATTAACTCGGTGAGTGCATCCTCATAGGGTGCATCACCCATTTCCCGCTGATACACGGCTACTTGTGCTTCTGTAACATCAATGCGGTACAGAAAGTTTAGAAAGCGGGAGTAATGCTGCGTCATAATCTCTGCGACATGCCCCTTCATTTGTTGGAACACTTCATCGTAAAAGCCTGCTACCTCGCCCGAGAAGCTTACTTCAAAGCCAAACTCAGCAAAGTCTTTTATGATCTGTGCCGCTGTTTTTCTGATGAGGTCTTCGCGACCGCAGGCTTGCCGTAAGGCCTGACTATTTAACTTGGGCAGCATATTATTATTGAAACTTAAGGGTGTACATCAGGGCTTCCATCTGTCGTATTTTGTCACGCTTATCCGGTTTTTCAGGCGAATAAACAAAGCCATCGGTTACCACTACACGATTGTTCTTCTTGTCATGATGCGCCTGCAAGATGAAGGGGCCACCCATCAAGTCATTTTGTACCTTCCACAGGCCGCGCAGCTCCACCACTTCATTATCGTTGATTGTTGCTTTTTTATACAGCACGGGAAACTGGTGTTCGGTCGTCATAAATGATCCTTCTGATGGTCCCGGTACATTTTTTCTCAGTATTGAGTCGCGTTTATTTAACAGGTATTCTTTTGAGAATGTACCTTCGCCAACGTAGGGAAACTCATACATAAACATACCCTGAAAGCCCCAGTTGGCCGCCTCGTTCATCCACAGAAAAGAGGGAGTCGCTTTTTTGCTGCTCAGGCTATTGGGTACGGATAAGCGTACTTTGAAGGTGCTATCTACCTGTTTGATCAGTTCATCGCTAGGGTATTTTTTATACGAGGTGATGTAACGCTCACGCTCCGCCTTGTTG
This sequence comes from uncultured Carboxylicivirga sp., assembly GCA_947491945.1. Lineage (GTDB taxonomy): Bacteria > Bacteroidota > Bacteroidia > Bacteroidales > Marinilabiliaceae > Carboxylicivirga > Carboxylicivirga longa. The sequence continues at coordinate 65,250 of CANLLN010000007.1, forward strand.
AAAAAACTAAGAATTTTCAGTTGGTCGCCTTCAACAAGTCGCTTCAGGCCTGCTGTGTCTCGCGCTGTCATTACCACTACCGCCTGCGGACGTGCCCAGCGGTCGCGATAGTATTTTACCGTCTCTTCCTCGGTGTTGGGTTTGATTCGTACCATTACAATATTACGAATAGTACGCATGAAATTGGAGAATGAGCGGTGGGGCGCCACACTCATCTTAAAATGAGGCTCTTCCTGTGGTAGACCCAGGTAGGTTTCGCGCAGCAGCTTTTGCAATTCCTCACCGCCGGGCGATGTTTTAATTTTATCATCCATTACCACCAGCATCTCGCCGGCTTTTCCGCCCACATTGGGTTTGTATCCGGTATCCTTATTTTTACAAGCAAAGGCTGTAAGCATCATTAGTGCTGCCAACAAATATTTATAGTTTTTCATGGTAGTATAAAATTTTATTTTCATTGATATTGTTTATCGATTGGGTTGTTGGTGTACAAATTTTCAATGTGCAACATGGGTTTGTCATCACCAGCTTGCTGTGTTACAAAAAAGAATTTCTCTTCTTGGTAGGGTGTCCAAACCACCAGCTGTTGATCGATGAAAAGGTTTTTACTTGATAAGTTATTCCACAGCATAATATCACTAATTCTGCAATGATTATCAATGGCTATTTTATGGAAAAATTCGCCTTTTTGTACCTTGTGTACTGTGCGCTGACGCCCTGTTTTATCCCCGATAGGAGGCGTGCTGCTTAAGGGTGGTGTTGCTTCGTTCAGCTCTTTTTCGGCCCGCACAAACTTAAGGATGTTAGTTTTGGGCAGAAACAGGCATGCCGGTTGTTCGCTTACGGGTATATAGTCCCTTGTATACGCTGGGTTAAGCCATTGTATAATGTCCAAAGGTGTTTCCGATGCTCTTTGTATTTGTTCAAAGCTTAATGACTTATGGATATAGACCGTATCCACTTCCTGAAAGTGAAGTGGGGGAGGTGTGGCTTCTACCTCGTGTCGCCGGTAATTATTCATCACATAATTAACAGCGATAAATGCCGGAACATAACTTTGCACTGCTTTGGGCAGGTAGGGTTGCAACTCCCAAAAGTTTGTTTTACCACCCGATCGTTCAATGGCTTTTTGCACTACTCCTATGCCTCCGTTATAAGCTGCCAGTGCCAACTGCCAGTCATTCAGGTTGTGATGCAGATATTTTAGGTAGCGACAGGCCGCTTCTGTGCTTTTTATGGGGTCGCAACGCTCATCTTTGTAATTATCCACCTTAAGGTCGAACATGCGCGATGCATGGTAGAGAAATTGCCACAGGCCCATGGCACCGGAGCTTGATTTAGCCCTGGGTTCAAGCGCTGATTCCACAATGGCCAGGTATTTTAGTTCGAGGGGAAGCTCGTATTTGGCCAGATATTCTTCAAACAGTGGAAAATAATACTCGGCACGCCCAATGATTTTGGATAAATGATCGCGTCGCTTAACCGTGTATACATCAATAAATGCCTGCACCTTGCTGTTATAATCCAGCTTAATTACTGTGCCCTTATCGAGTTCGCCCAGGCGTTTCTCATACATCCATTGCGGATAATGCGGATGCCTGTTTATTATTTGCCCTTTGGCAAAGATGCCTGCGAACCCCGATAGGCAAAATGTTATTAGTAATAAGCGCATCATTTATTTACTGATTTATAAGTGTAAATAATATGCAAAAGGCCAATCCTCAATGAGGTTCGGCCTTCGCATTATAGTACGGTAAACGAATATTTCTTACTTCGATGAATCTTCGATGGCCTCTTTCTTATTGTCGTCAGCCTCCTTTTTGTCATCATCGTTACGCGCCTTTTTAAATTCTTTCATGCCTTGACCTAATCCTTTCATGAGCTCAGGTATTTTTCGCCCGCCAAATAAAAGTAATAAGGCAAGAATGATAAGAATCCATTCGGGTCCGCCGGGCAGTGCCCAAAGTAAAACGTAACTGTTCATATCTAAATAGTTTTATTAATACAAATTTAATAATCTTGCTTATTTAAAGAAAGCTTTAAAGATATCATTTCCGTTGGCAAATAAAAGTAGACCCAATAAAAGAATCATACCGGTTATCTGCGCATATTCCATAAACTTATCACCCGGCTTGCGTCCTGTCACCATTTCATAGAGCAGGAACAATACGTGACCACCGTCCAGTGCCGGAATGGGCAGGATGTTCATAAACGCCAGTATCATGGAAATAAGTGCAGTATTAGACCAGAAGACATACCAGTTCCAGGTAGAGGGAAATAGTTTACCCATGGCACCGAAGCCACCTACTTGCTTGGCACCTTCTTTGGTGAAGATGAGCCGCAGTTGCTTCACGTAGCCAACCAATATGTCCAGCCCCTTGGTGATGCCTTTGGGGCAGGCTTCCCAAAAGCCATATTGATGGCGCTGTACTTCAATGTACTTTTCGGGTGATACCAGATAAAAGCCAATCTTACCCGTTTTGGGAACGGTCATGTTTAAGGCGGTCAAGGCTCCATTACGAATAAGGCCAAGCTCGATGGGCTTTTCAATGTTATCTCCCAGTGCTGCTGAAAATTCATTATAGAAAGCCGCCGGTTTCCCATTTACACTTACAATGCTGTCGCCGGCCATCAGTCCTGCTTCATCGGCGATCGAGCCTTTTTGCAACTCCTGCACTACAACGGGGTAGCGCACCTCGGCAAAAAGGCGGACTTCCTGCGATATCATGCGTTGGTCATATCCCTCGGGGATACTCAACATAAGGGTTTGCTCTCCGCGTTGTACGGTGAGTTGTTTTGCATCTTCCAATAATATAAAGCGGGCAATGTCGCTGCTCTCCTCCACAATATGGTCATCTACTTGTAATACCAGGTCACCATCCTGCAAACCAATCTCTTTGGCTACCTCGTGATAGTAAAGCCCATGTTTGGCCGACTTGATGGGAATGTAACTTTCGCCCCATGTGTAAAGCACCATCCAATAGATAAAGAAGGCGGTGATGAAGTTAACCAATACGCCTCCGATCATTATCATTAGGCGTTGCCATGCCGGCTTGGAGCGAAATTCCCAGGGTTGTGCCGGTTGTGCCAGCGCCTCCTTGTCCATCGATTCATCAATCATACCCGATATCTTCACATAACCACCAAAAGGCAGCCAGCCAATACCGTACTCTGTTTCACCTTTTTTAAACTTAAACAAAGTGAACCAGGGGTTGAAGAAGAGATAGAATTTTTCGACCCGCGTTTTAAACAGGCGGGCGAAGAAGAAATGACCAAATTCGTGCAGAACAACCAGCAGCGATAGGCTGAGTATTAACTGTACTGTTTTTATAAATATTTCCATTAACTAGTTTGTTTTCTTTAATTCGGCAACAAATATATTCTTTTCGGGCTAATAACATAGTATGATGACAGCACGGGCAATCAAGCATGCTATCAAATAACACCCTTATCCGAAAATTGTTAGCATCCTACAGCTTATTAATGATTTCATCGGCTATTCGTCTTGCTTCCTCATTGCTTTGCAAATAGTCGTCGAGGCAAGGCTTTTCAATCATTGTGGCCCTCATCATTGTTTTTTCGATTACCTCCGACATCTCAATAAAGCCAATGCGTTGTTTTAGAAAAGCATCCACAGCAATTTCGTTAGCGGCATTTAAGATGCACGGCATATTACCGCCTTTTCGCATGGCCTGATAGGCCAGGTCGAGGTTGCGAAACGCCTTGGTATCGGCTTTTTCAAAGGTCAGCTCGGGGTAGTCCATAAAATTAAAGCGGGGGAAGTTGGACTGATAACGTTCGGGAAAGGTCATGGCATACTGTATGGGTAGGCGCATATCGGGCAATCCCCATTGTGCTTTAATGGAACCGTCCTGAAACTGTACCAGTGAATGAACGATGGACTGAGGATGAACGACAACCTCAATATCATCGGGCTGTACATTGAATAGCCAGCGCGCCTCAATGGCTTCCAGTCCTTTGTTCATGAGTGAAGCACTGTCGATGGTGATTTTATCGCCCATGCTCCAATTGGGATGATTAAGCGCCTGGCAGCGGGTTACTTTACGCAGAAAGTCGAGCTTGCGACCGCGGAAGGGGCCTCCTGATGCAGTGAGGATAATTTTTTCAATGGGATTATGAAATTCGCCGGCCAGGCATTGGAAAATGGCCGAATGCTCTGAGTCAACCGGCAGTATACTTACTTTATTTTTCAAGGCCAGTTGTGTGATGATATCGCCTGCTACTACCAGTGTTTCTTTATTGGCCAGTGCAATCTGCTTGCCGGCTTCAATGGCTTTTATGGTGGGTATCAACCCCGAAAAGCCAACCATGGCCGTTAGCACAATATCGATTGTACTTATTTGAACAACCTGTGCAATGGCTTCGTCGCCAGCATATACCTTGATGTCGGTATTCTCCAGGGCTGCACATAAAGCACTGTATTTTTCCTGATTACCAATTACAACTGTATTGGGGTCGTATTTAAGTGCCTGTTCAATTAGCAGTTCAACGTTGTTGTAGGCCGTCAGCACTTCTACCCGAAATTTATCGGGGTGGGCATCGATTACCTCAAGAGCCTGGGTTCCGATGGAACCTGTTGAGCCCAGTATCGCTATTTTTTTTGACATTAATCTTCGCTTGTGTATTTCAATCCTTATTCAAAAGCTATGTACTGCTCTGCATCCAAGGGCACCCCATTGTGCCAGAGCTCAAAATGGAGGTGTGGACCAGTGGTTAACTCGCCCGAGTTACCCACGTTGGCAATGGCCTCGCCCGCCTGTACTTTATCGCCCATGCTTTTCAGCAGGCTTTCGTTATGTTTGTAGAGTGATATGAGATTGTTGGCGTGTTGTATCTGAATAACATAGCCTGTTTCTACGGTCCATCCGGTAAAAATAACAGTACCATCCATGATGGCGCTGACACGGCTTCCGGGCGTGGCCACAATGTCTACACCATAATGTCCTTGTGTTTCGCCAAACTTATTTATTACAACTCCTTTAAGCGGGGTGAATAAAAAGCTGTGCTCCAGTTCGAATTTGGCACCTTTGTTATCAAATACGGCCAGGTTAAATTTTTCTTCTTTCTCAACCTGCTCGCGAAAAAGAGAGTCTTGTTCCGATTTTTTGAACACCACGTTATTTTTGGTGCTTTGTCCTTGGGCGTCCTCTACATCTTCGGGCAGGGCTCCACTAGGCACTTCACCGGCCATTATGGCGCGTATGTCTCGAAAGAAATTGTCGCGTCGCTCAATCTCAAGTATTAAGCTGTCAACGCGCTGCGAGTTTTGAATAATTAGGCGGCGCTGCTGACCATCGGGGTAGCCCGGTATATATTCTCGTAAGCCGGTAAAGGCAATTAAAAAAATGACCATTACCACTAACAGCACAAGGCTTACTCCCACGATTGTAAACACATTGAGGCGCGATAGGCGCATGCCAAAAACTTCTTCGTACGTTTGTTCATTAAATATGGCTAATCGATACTTGTGTCGTAATTTATCAACTAGTTTTATTCCTTTTTCTTCCGTTGCCATCAGTATAAAAATTCAGTTGAGCAAAGGTAAAAATTCTCATTAGAATTAAGGTATTAAGCGGTGTCAAACCTGATTTTATTAAACGTAATGATGATCGCAAGCTTGTTTTTGACTTGTATTCTCAGGGCAATATTTGATTAGTCATTAAAAACGGGCTATTCACAAGGGTTACGTGCATTTCGTAACCCGGAAAATGGCTTTGGACAATAGGAAATGGCTGCTCGTGGAATTGGCCTGAAATACTTTGGCAAGCTCTGTGACGGCATCTATTTTTGCCATTGGTAAAAGCACTTGTTGTAGTGTTACTACGATCAGGTTTAGTAAGGGGAACGGTACAAAACTAAACGTGGTTATGAGTGCTATTCCAATTCGACATTGAATAGGGAGAAATAGTAAAATATAAAGGAAAGAATTATGGTTTTTAATTTAATTGTGGCATTTGGCGAAATTCGAACCCATCAGAAGGTAGCTGGAATTGAGTTTCCCCGTAAAAACGAATTACAAGTAAATTTTAAAGATACATTTGCCGATCTGGTGATTCCTATATCGCCGGAGATGGATCATCACTTACTGTTAGGGATTTTTTATGATTATCTGAATCAGCCCGAAAGTCGATTGGCCATTGCCTAGGATTGCGATGAATAATTAATCAATGCTGGGCTGTCTGTTTGTGCTTAACCAGTCTTTTTTTATTGGGCAGAACAGGGCATCAAACGTTTAAAGTAAACCATTTGTCAAAAAAATGTTTAACGGTCCCGTCTTTTTCTGTACTTTAAAAACCTTATAATGAACGAAGGTATGCAGTTGAAGAACTTGTTTTTTAACAAAAAGTCACTCTTAAGGCGATTTAAAAGAGTCGCTCCGATAATTCATGATATTGTTACGCCCGTTAATCGGCATATTGGTCAGGCCTATTTCGATGCTGCAGCTCTTCAGTTATGCAGGCTTGTAGAGGCCGACTATATTATTATTGCGCGTTATCTGCCCGATGAGAACGCGGTTGAATCCATTGCTTTTACTGATGGTAAAAAGGTTTTGGATAAAGCGCATTACAGCTTGAAAAATACGCCGTGTGAAAATGTGATTGGTAAAAATTCCTGTCGCATAAGTGTGGATGCCTGGAAGCAGTTTCCTAGTGATAGCCTGATTGGTGAGCATAAGATTGAAGGTTACATTGGTATTCCACTCTTTAATGCCGGCTATCAGCCCAATGGAATTTTTATTGCGTTGTACAAAAAGCCGTTGAAAGATGCCAAAGTGGTGGAGTCGCTGGCCTATATGTTTACGCCTCGGATGAGTAGTGAAATAGAGCACCTGAAGGCCAAGGAGGAGTTGAGTGTTCGAAATAAAGAGCTGGAGATAACGCATTTGACGTTAAAACGAAAGAATGACGAACTGGATGTGTCGCTTCAAAAACTCAGCGAGGCACAGCAAAAATCCAGAGAGAATGATCACCTTAAATCTACTTTTTTAGCCAACCTGAGTCACGAGATAAGGACGCCCATGAATGTGATTCTTGGTTTCTCTGAATTGCTGCGGACAGAATCACTGAGCCGGGAAGAGCGGGAGGAGTATATTGGTATTATTAATCTTAATGGCATGCAGTTACTTAAGGTTATGGATAACCTGATCGATATTTCTAAATTGCAGACACGTTTGATTCAGGAAGGTCCCAAGCGTTTTCGATTGAATGAACTGCTTGAAAATATGCTGATGCATTATATGCGTGAGGTGAAACTGATGCAAAAGCCCATTAAGCTTTATTTGGAAAAGGGCTTTGAAGATGAAGACGACGATATAATAACTGATCAGCAGGGACTTCTTAAGGTGCTTAATCATTTACTTGATAACGCGGTTAAATACACGGCTGAGGGATGGATTAAGTTTGGGTATACTCTATCGGATGATCGCCTGTTGTTTTATGTGAGAGACACAGGAAGGGGAGTGCCGCAGGGGCAGGAGGAAATTATCTTTGATATGTTCAGACAGGTCTCAACCTCCCATACACGAGAGTTTGGAGGCAACGGTTTAGGGCTTGCCATATCGCAGAAATACATCGATACGCTGGGGGGTGAAATATGGCTGGATACTGCCTACTCAGGGGGAGCGCAGTTTTGTTTTGTCATCCCTTTTCAGAAAACCCGCAAACGTGGTGAAAGCGTATCAAAAACAACACTGATGTGAATGGTTAATTGGTGTGGAATTTTCAAAACTTAATACTATTCTCTAGCCAATCCCCGGTTTTAAAATGCAGCCATTAACAATCCAATATCTTTGTAGGGGAGGTTAAAATGACGGCCGATATGACTATTGGTTAATATTCCTTTGTACAGATACATGCCATGACTCAGTCCTACATCTTCCTTAATAAGATGATGGACTCCGCCAGCTTCGCCAAGCCGCAATATGATTGGAGCAAAAATATTACTTAAGGCAATGGATGATGTGCGCGATACCCGCGAAGCAACGTTGGGCACACAGTAGTGAATAATGCCATGCCGGATATATACCGGGTCATCTAGGTTGGTGCAGCGGCTTGTCTCAAAGCACCCGCCTTCATCCATGCTCAGATCGATGATGATGGAGCCCTTTTTCATTTGCGCCACCTGCTCTTCTGTGATAATAAAGGCACGTCCCGGCTGTAAATAGCGCAGATTACCTAAAACGGCATCGGCACTTTGTAAGGCTTTACTTAGTGCCTGCGGATGAAGTACCGAAGTAAATATTCGTTGACCTACATTACGCTCCAACTCGCGCAGGTCGTGGTAGGAGTTATCAAACACCTTTACGGAGGCGCCCAGCCCTATGGCAGCCTTGGCAGCATATTCAGCTGCGGTGCCGGCTCCCAGTATCACCAGCTCGGAGGGCGAAATACCCGTAACACCCCCCAGTAAAACACCTTTGCCGTTATGTGCCTTACTTAGGTATTCACCGGCTACCATTACGGCTGTGGTACCTTCAATTTCGCTCATGCTGCGTATTACCGGGTAACAGCCATTGTCATCTTTCAGAAGTTCAAAGGCAATGGCGTTTAGGCGTCGGTCAAGCATTTTTTGAATGGAGCTGCGCGATTGGTTATGCAGGTTGAGTAAGGAGATGATGAGTTGATTGGGACTGAGCTGTTCGAGCTCATCATTGGTAAGAGATGAAACCTTAAGGATAATGTCAGCTTTTAATGCTGCTGATTTCTGACTGACTATTTGTGCTCCGCACTCTGCAAAGTCATGATCGAAATAATGGGCTCTGTCACCTGCACCCGTTTCAAAAATTACGGTGTGTCCATTGGCAACTAACAATTCCACGCCTTGAGGAGTCAGCGCCACGCGATTCTCGAACTGCGAAGTTTCCTTGGGGATGCCAATGGACAGCTTTTTTTTGGGCCTGCCTACTTCAAGCATTTCTTCGCGTGGCAGTAAATTGGCCTGACCCAGCGGAAAATAAGAGGTTTTGTCACCCATCATAGTTGTTTGTTTACCGGCTCCGAACGGGATTAAGCGCGTGGCTTTGGCTATTCGGATAATATAGTGGCATGAAGATAGTAAAAAAATGGTGAAGTTATTGAGTGTCTTACTTCTTCTCCACTAAAATTTGTCGCCTTCCATCTTCCATTTCATCAATACGCAGCTCCAGGCGTCCATCCGGCAGGAGTGAAGCAATTTTCTCTGGCCATTCAATCATGCAATGGTGCCCCGAATACAGATAGTCTTCGTATCCCATGTCGTAGGCTTCCGATTCTTCTTTTAATCGATAAAAATCAAAATGATAGACGATGCGATCGTCCGTGCGGTGATATTCATTGACAATGGCAAAACTGGGGCTGTTCACCGTATCTTCAACCGCCAGGCTTTTGCACAAGGCCTTGATAAATGTGGTTTTGCCAACCCCCATAGGACCGTAAAAGGCCATTACCCTGTCATCTTTGTATTTCGCTAAAAAGTCGGCTGCTACAGCATCTATCTTATCCAGCGAGTCAATGTAAAATGTATCCATCGTGCATAATGTGTTAGAGTGACAAAAATAAACGAAGCGTTTAAATTATCAATCCTTGTATTGCTTGTTTGTATCGTCTTTTTGCCTAATAAAATTAATGAATGTTATTGAAATAATTCCTATTTTTATTTTTGTATAGGTGATGTCCACTTTCGATTTATTGATGATGGGAAAACGCCTTATTATGTTTTAGCAATCGTTATTTATGCGTTCACACAAGGGAAAAAAGGGATTTGGCACCGCACCGGTATTTTTTACGGCCATCTCTACTATTTTGGGTGCTATTTTATTTCTTCGTTTTGGTATGGCTGTTGGTAATTTGGGCTTTTACGGAGCTTTGGGTATTGTTGTACTAGGTCATATGATAACCATACCAACGGCATTGGCCATATCAGAAATTGCTACCAATACACGTGTTGAGGGAGGAGGAGAGTATTTTATTATATCCCGGTCGTTTGGATTAAATATTGGTGCCACCATTGGGATTGCTCTTTTTTTCTCGCAGGCTATCAGTGTGGCCTTCTATGTGATTGCTCTTACTGAGGCCTTTGAGCCCTTGTTTAACTGGGTGAATAGTCGTTTTGCCTTGTATTTGCCGCGTCAGGTGATTAGCGTGCCGGCATTGTTGGTACTGGCTTTTATCGTGCTCAAAAAGGGTTCTGATATGGGTGTAAAGACGCTCTATTTTGTGGTTGCCATTTTGTTTATTTCCATCACAATGTTTTTTCTGGGGCAAACCGATTTTCTTGCCAGCGGAGATCCGGGCGCTAACTTTGTGTTTTCGAACCGGAATCAGTTTTTTGTTTGGTTTGCCATCTGTTTCCCAGCCTTCACCGGTATGACAGCCGGCGTTGGTTTAAGCGGTGATCTTAAAAATCCGAAGAAATCAATACCTCGCGGTACACTGTGGGGCACGCTGATCGGAATGCTTATTTATGTGTTTATCATTTATAAATTTTCTGTTTCGCAATCTCCTGAGGACCTAAGTGAGTCACAACTGGCCATGGTGAATGTGGCTGTGTTGGGAGCCATTGTCATACCTTTAGGATTGGGTGCTTCTACTATTTCATCGGCCATTGGTTCGGTACTGGTTGCTCCGCGCACCATTCAGGCACTTGCCATCGACCGGAGCTTTCCAGGCAGGCGCTTTAATCATTGGCTGGCAAAGGGTAAGGGCGACGAGAACGAGCCTTATAATGCTACCTTGCTCACCATCGGTATTGCCCTTGTATTTGTTTTAATGGGGGAAGTTGATTTTGTGGCGCGCATCATCTCCATGTTTTTTATGATTACCTATGGATCTTTGTGTCTTATTTCCTTTTTAAATCACTTTGGTGCTTCCCCATCTTATCGTCCGCAGTTTAAATCGCATTGGGGCATCTCCCTCATCGGCTTCCTCCTTTCGGTATGGATCATGTTTAAAATAGATGCGGTTTATACCATCGTGGCTTATGTTTTTATTACTCTTTTGTACATTTATCTTAACCATATTCATAAGGAGCGGGGTGGACTGCAAAAGATATTCTTAGGTGCCTTGTTTCAGTTAAGCCGGCGTATTCAGCTTTACCTGCAAAAAAACAGAAGCCGTAATGCCGATGACGAGGAATGGCGGCCGGCAGCCATTTGTATCTCTTCTAACTCATTTACACACAGTAAGGTGTTTGATTTGATGAAGTGGATATCCTACAAACATGGCTTTGGTACATATTTTCACTTTCTGAAAGGCTACTACTCAAAAAATACTCATGCTGAGGCAAGGGTGATTGTGGATAAGTTAATTGGTGAGCATCACGATGACGAAAGTAGCTTATTTGTTGATTGCATGATATCGCCTTCCTACACCACAGCTATTGCGCAGGCTATTCAGAGCCCTAGTATCAGTGGTATGGAGAATAATATGATTGTGTTTGAATATCGTCGCAACGAGCCGGACGCAATAGAGGCAATACTGGATAATATTAGCCTTACGCGAGCCGGCGATTATGATGTATGCGTATTTTCCGATGCCAATAAAAATACACGTTTTAAAAATGGTATTCATATTTGGATTCGTCCCATCGATATTTTAAACGCCAACTTGATGATACTGCTGGGTTTTATTATTCTGGCTCATCCCGATTGGAAAAAGGGGTTTGTAAAAATATTTAGCATCTGCAATAAAGAAGAAGTGAAAGCTATGCGTCAGCAGTTGCGTGAGTTGGTGCAAACAGGACGCCTGCCCATCACGCTTTCCAATATCGAAATTATACCGCAAGATGAAACTACTTCGGTGAAGCACCTGATAAAAGAGCGATCGGGCGGCGCCGGTCTGACGATTATCGGTTTCCGCGAAGAACAGACCAAGCATTCAGGATCTGATGTGTTTGTGGGTTATGAGGATATGGGTGACATTTTGTTTGTCAATGCTAACCGCAAGCAGACCATTGAATAGCTGTAGGGATGTTGTTCTGTGAAAATGTATTTATTAATCAGATGTAAACTCGAATATTATGACAAAAATCCGATTAGAATTTGAGAAGTTGACCATTCATCGCCCCAAAGAGCGTTGGAAACTGTACTTCGTTATTGTGGCAGAACATCCTACTGAAGCGGATAAAATGGTAATTACCACTTTACCTACAAGTGATATTATTCGCCTGCGCCCATCACAGGGTAATGTGCTTCATTTTGAGCCTAAGGGCGAGAGTACTGATGGCTTTTTTGTGCTTGAGCGTGATATGCCGGCCGACCGTCGGATGAGCGTGCGTGTGTACCTGCGGCATACCCGCAAAAGTGTGCGCGATACCGGCGAAATGTTGGGTGAGATACAAAAGGAACTGGGTAGCGACGCTGTGGGTGTTGTTACAGATGTGCTGGGGCTTACAGGTGCTCCGTGGCTGGTGGTATCTAAATATGCGCTGGGCGCTATTGGTAAGATTTTGCGTAAAGTTAAAGACAAAGATTTTGGCTTTGTGAGTATGGATGAGGAGTTTGGTGATGAATTTGAGACACAAACTGAGCTGGATCGTGAAAACACTTTTTCAAGTGGTGAAGCAACTATTGTTCGGAGCTGGTCGGCCGAGTGAAAAACGATTTAAGGAACGGTTCTCTATCAGGTTACACATGCAAAGAGCCGTTCCTTAAGTATCTAATTAATAGAAGCTACAAAGCTTACTGTTAGTTTTCTACCGCTACCACTTCGGTAATTTGAGGCACTGATTTTTTCACCACCATTTCCACACCACCTTTCAGGGTTTGCATGCTTAGTGGGCATCCATCACATGATCCTTCAAGGCGCACTTTCACTACATAATCATCGGTGATGTCGATAAGACTTATATCGCCACCATCTCCTTTAAGGTAAGGACGAATTTCCTCCAAAGCTGCCTCAACCTGCTGGAGTACCTGTGCTTTATCTTCTCCCATGGCTTATTTGTTTTTAATTTCTACAATTTTTGTTTTGGGCATGGAGGCATTGCGCTGTTCCACCTGCACCACTACTTTTTCAGCCAAATTGGCAAAGGCAATGCCGGTCATGGATTGCTCATTTAAGGCAGCGGGCTCGCCGGCATCGCCACCCTCGCGAATGCTTTGCACCAGTGGGATTTGTCCCAGTAACGGAATGCCCATTTTATGGGCCAGCTTGCTTCCGCCATCCTTTCCAAAAATGTAATATTTATTATCTGGTAATTCCGCCGGTGTAAACCATGCCATGTTTTCTATCAGGCCAAGTACCGGTACCTGTATATTTTTGCTTTGGAACATGCTAACGCCTTTAACCGCATCGGCCAGCGCTACATTTTGAGGTGTAGATACGATGACAGCACCCGTAATACCAATGGTTTGAACTATAGTAAGGTGAATGTCGCTTGTTCCCGGGGGCAGATCTATGAGCAAGTAATCGAGTTCGCCCCAGTTGCCATCGTTGATTAACTGTCGGATGGCATTAGTAGCCATAGCGCCTCGCCAGATAAGTGCATCATCGGGGTTTACAAAATAGCCGATGCTTAACATCTTAACGCCATACTTCTCAACGGGAAGAATCTTGTCTTTGCCGTCAATTTTTTCTAAGACTGGCCGGGCATCCTCTGTTTGAAACATAATGGGCACCGAAGGGCCGTATATGTCGGCATCAAGCAGTCCTACCGCATATCCGGCCTTGGCCAGTGCCACCGCCAGGTTAGAGGTGACAGTTGATTTGCCAACACCGCCTTTGCCCGAGGCTACAGCAATAATATTTTTTACGCCGGGCAGTGCTTGTGTCTCCACCGGTTTTTGCTTAGGTTTTACTTTTACGTAAATGTTTCCTTCAATATCAGCAGCGTCATCCACGTAGGTTTTAATAGCTTGCACGCAGGCCTTTTTCAAAGCACTTACCATGGGGTCGTTAGCCCGTTCAAACAACAGGCTAAAGCTGATGCGCTTGCCGTCAATACGAAGGTCGTCTTCTACCATTCCCAGCGACACAATATCTTTCCCTTTGCCCGGATGCACTACGTGCTTAAGGGCGTCTAATATGAGATTTGGATAGTACTCCATTGCTTATCTTTATTTAAACCTTGTAAAAATTAGACTCAAAAGTATAAAAAAAAAGAGAAATTGCTTTCTCTTTAGGTTTGTATTATAGATGCTTTACAGCAATTCCAGTGATGGATCCCAGAATACATCTGCAAAGTTGATGATTTGATTATCTTTCACTAAGACGCCTTCGTTGGTCAATAACTCTTTCATGGTTTCACCGCCGGGGAAATGGTGCTTGCCGGTGAGCAACCCCTTACTGTTGACCACGCGGTGAGCTGGCACAAAACGGTGCCAGCTGCCACATTTATTCATGGCCCAACCCACCATGCGAGCGCCCCGTGTGCTGCCCAAATACCTGGCAATAGCGCCATAGCTTGTTACCCTGCCATGTGGAATTAGTTCCGCAACCTGATACACGCGATGGAAGAAGTCTGAATTGGCCATGCTGTTTTATTTTCCCTTGCGGCGGGCATCAGCATGACGTGTGAGTGACGCTTTTACCTTAACACCCCTGCCGGCGCTGTGATAATCATCAAAGTCAATTTCTATCTCGGGCTCTATCCAATTATCACGATCATCCAGATGAAACTGAAGGTATTTGATAGATAAGCCATGGTTGATCCACTTGGATTCGTAATAGGTTTGAATGGATAGGATGGGGTCATTGTAGCCCGAACCATATAAATCCGTTTCGTTAACTTCTACCGGCAGTTGGTTTTCTTTTACCATGGCAGCCGTATAGGTATATAGAAAATGTGAATCGGTTTTCAGGTGTATTAATCCACCGGGTTTTAGAAATTGCTTGTACAGTTGAAGAAAGCGCGTGGACGACAGGCGCTTATTGACCTTTTTCATTTGTGGATCGGGAAAAGTCAGCCATATCTCATCCACTTCATTCTCGGCAAAGAACGCTGTGATGAATTCGATGCGTGTGCGCACAAAGGCCACATTCTTCAGGCCCTTATCTTTGGCATCGGTAGCCCCACGATGCATGCGTGCTCCTTTAATATCAATTCCGATAAAATTCTTATCCGGAAAAAGTTCGGCGAGGCCAACTGTATATTCGCCTTTTCCGCATCCTAACTCCAACACTATCGGATTGTTATTTTTAAAAAATGACTGGTGCCATTTCCCTTTCTGAAAAAAGGATTCACCTTTTAGGTCGCTATAATCAGCTTCAAATACATGATCATAAGTTGCCATCTCGGCAAACTTCTTCAACTTATTCTTTCCCACTTTAACTTATTCTTTTGCAGCTTCGGCTTCTTCTATTCGTAAGCCAATGTTGTGTATGCCTTTAATATCAATATCGCGCATGCCTTGTACAATACGAAAGGTGTATTGCCCGGTTTCCGCAAATTTCACATTCGTCTGATAGGGCACCTGTACATGAAACAGGTCACCCCATCCGGCTCCCAGCCATCGCCCTGCATCGTCGGCCAGGCGACACTCCAACTTATCCTGCACGACCTGTCCCGATGGACTGATGACATCGATAAAGAGCCACAGGTTGCTGTTGGGGTAGTTAGAACGGTTGCGCACATTAACAATCACATTGTATTGCTGCGCAGCACTTTCAATATCCACCTTAAATACTGCCATTGAGTCAAGATTCCATCCGCCTGCCGGTATGGTTACATACTCATCAAACACAGCTTTCTGATCGCAGCTTGCGAAGGTAATAAGACCCACCACAAGCGTTATGATGAGACTACTGTTTCTTATTTTGCCCATTGCCCCCTTGTTGTTTACGTTGATTATTGGGTTTATAGCGACGCTTGGGTTTGTTGCCCGATGCTTTGTTGCCATTGCGTGATTGTGCTGTGGCTCCCTGCTGTTTCTTATCACCTTGCTTTGGTGCTTGTTTTTTTTCTTGCTGCGGATTATTGCGCCGTTTGCCGGGACGGCGTTTTTTTCGTTTCTGCTCGTCAAAACGCGTAAGGCTGTCCTGTGCAATTACGTTGTCGTAGGTGGGTTCACTCACCGCCAGCTTAGGTGCATCATTCACCAGTTTATCAACTTTTTTTCCTTTCCGGTTGAGGCGAATCACTTCTTTTACGCGATCTACCGATACGGTAACAATACCCGCCGGTATATCCTTGTCGGTACTGTACTGCATGGTACCTGAGAAGATGTCGGTTTTGAAATGGTAATAGCTGCCATCCACTGTTTCCAGCACAATATTGGTTTTCGGAAAGTTTTGCTGAGCATCGATATAGGCATCCAGTTCGTAGTTGAGACAGCACTTTAGCTTCCCACACTGTCCGGCCAGTTTTTGCGGATTTAGGGAAATTTCCTGATAGCGTGCAGCGTTGGTGGTGACCGATACAAAATTGGTCATCCAGGTAGAGCAGCACAGCTCACGTCCGCAGGGGCCAATACCGCCGATACGACCGGCTTCCTGACGAGCTCCGATCTGACGCATCTCAATGCGCACCCGAAAGGTTTCGGCCAGTACCTTAATGAGCTGACGGAAATCAACACGCTCATCGGCAATGTAATAAAAGATGGCCTTTGTTTTATCGCCCTGATACTCTACATCACCAATCTTCATATTCAGTTTCAGGCGTTCGGCTATGCGACGCGACTCCAGCATGGTCTCGTGCTCCAGCTTATGCGCCTCTTCCCATTTTTCAATGTCAGCAGCCTTGGCTTTACGGTAAACACGCTTAAATTCAAAAGTATCAAGGTTGATATTGTGCTTCTTCATTTGTAACAGAACCAGTTCGCCGGTGAGGGTAACGGTGCCGATGTCGTGGCCGGGCGAGGCCTCAACGGCTACAATATCGCCTTTTTGAATTCGTAAGGCATTGCTGTTACGGTAGTAGCCTTTACGTGTATTTTTAAATTGCACCTCTACAATATCGGTACTGTTGATGCTGTCGGGCAGATCCTCCAGCCAGTCGTAAACATTCAGTTTACCACAGCGGCTTGAGCAATTGGAGCAGCCCTTTTTTTCTGTATCTTGAATAACTTCTTCCATATATAAAAAAATAAAAGGCTCTGTGGCCTTGTGAATCGCACCTTACTGCTTGAGCAGCATTATTACTTTTAGGCACAAATCCATTAATATAATACGTGCATTCCCATTTTGTTCAAGATGAGAATGGGCTAAACTAAATTCTTCGCATAGCTGAAGCACGTTGCCATCGTTGATAAACGGAGCGAAACGTGCTGAGAAATTTTCTTCATCAGGAGTGAGGTACAACAGTTCCGGCTCCTGAATATTCATCATGAAATTTTCGCGTATGAGGCGCAGGGAAAAGTCAAAGAAATTTTTCTGACGCTCCTTTGATTGCCGGTTCATGTCATCGCACCAATCAATCAAATCAAAGAGTTTGCGGCCGTATGCCAAACGCATCATACTTACAAACTTATCAAAAAAATAAGTGCGTTCCTCATCCTGCTCCACAATTTCACATGCCGCCACGTAATTGCCACCCGCCAGCTTGGCAAAGTTGGCAGCCTCATCGGGGCTTACCCCATGTTGTGTTTGAAGCGCCCCGGCAATTTCTTCATTCGACAGTGGGGGCACGTTAAGGCGCTGTGCGCGGCTTTGTATGGTGCCTAATACATCGTTGGGATTGTCCGATACCAGCAGAAAGACAGTCCCTTCAGGCGGTTCCTCGAGTAATTTTAACAGTTTGTTAGCTGCTGCCAGGTGCATCTTTTCAGGCAACCAGATGATCATTACTTTGTATTTGCCTTCAAAAGTTTTTAGACTGAGCTTTTTTATAATTTCCTGACTCTCCTGGCTGTATATCAAGCCCTGCTTATCGGCGTCGAGATAATTAAACCACTGGCGGATATTGAAGTAGGGCCTGGATGAGACGAATTGTCGCCATTCGTTGATGTAAGTGTCACTCACCGGGTTTTTATGCTTGGTGCTTTTTACCACCGGAAACACAAAATGTAAGTCAGGATGCACCAAGCGAGAATACTTACGGCATGCCGGGCACTCGCCGCAGGAATCATTATCGTGCCGGTGCTGACAGTTCAGATATTGAGCAAATGCCAATGCCAGGTTGATTTTTCCTACACCGCTGGGGCCGCATAGCATTTGTGCATGGCTAACGCGGTTTTCCTGCACCATGCTTATCAAATGTTTTTTAACTCGTTCGTGTCCTATTACTTCGCTAAACTTCATGAAGTCACCTAAAATTCAAGTGATCAAAGATAATAATTTAGTTGGTTGTGAGAAATGCCTTGATGTTTTCCCCATGTTTGGTAAAAAGATCCTAGCAATGACTCAAATCATTGGCTTCTGACCATGTTATTAACACCCAATACACTAGATTTGCATAAAAAATTAGCGCATGTCTGTTTTTCTGTTTGATGAAATTGTATTTGGGCCGGTGAAGAGTCGTAGACTGGGTATCTCTCTGGGTGTGAATCTACTGCCGGTTAATAAGAAAATATGTTCTTTCGACTGCATTTATTGTGAGTGCGGTTTGAACGGGCAGCTGGGGGATAAGCGGGGTGAGATGCCCACCCGCGAGGCGGTAAAAGCAGCATTGGATAAGAAGTTAAAGGCCATGGGGCAGGAGGGGGTTAAGCCTGATGTGATTACCTTTGCCGGAAATGGTGAGCCTACCCTGCATCCTGAATTTAAGGCTGTGATTGACGACACCATTGCTCTTCGTAATGCACACTGTCCAGCGGCGCGCATTGCGGTACTCTCCAATGCATCCAGGTTAGATCGGCCTGATGTTGTGGAGGCTTTGAATAAAGTGGATGATAATATTCTAAAGCTCGATGCCGGTATTGAAACAACCATTCAGCAGCTGGATCAGCCCAACTATCCTTTTAGTCTGGAAAAGACCTTAGATCAGCTCTGTGCTTTTAAGGGGCGATTGATTATACAAACCATGTTTGTGCTGGGCGAGGTAGATGGTCAGATCATTGACAATACAGGTGATGCAGATATTCAGGCCTGGTTATCGGTGCTAAAAAGGATACAGCCGCGTAAAGTAATGATTTATACTATAGAACGTGACACGCCGCATCAAGGGCTCAGAAAAGTAGCGATTGAGCAACTAAAGGCCATTGCTGCCCGTGTGGAGGCATTGGGACTTGAGGTGTCTGTATCCGGCTAAGCTAGTCAAGACTTTTTAAAATAATGAGCATCTCTGGATCATACCGTCGCGTTGTGGTGAGTCCTCTAAACTGGGGACTAGGGCATGCTACACGTCTTGTTCCGGTGATCGATGGCTTGCTGCGTCAGGGGCATACGGTATTGCTGGCCGGTGAGGAACCTTCTCTGCATATTCTGAAAGAAGTTTTCCCCTCGCTGCTCAGCATCCCAACAAAAGGCTTTCAGGTTCGTTTGGCGGAAGGGCAGCGGCAGTGGCCTGTTTTGATAAAGCAGATTCCGTCGTTCTTGAAGTTTATGCTTAGGGATTATCAGCAGGTTCAACGCATTGTTAAAGAGTATGATATAGACCTTATTATCTCTGATAATCGTTATGGTTTTCGTAGCGGGAAGGTCAGTTCTGTTATTATCACTCATCAAACCCGACCTTATCCGGGTCAAAAGCTGGCCTTTCTTCGGCCTATTACCAACTTTATCAGCCGTTGCTTGTTATCACGCTTCGATGCGTGTTGGGTGCCGGATGCTAGTCCGCCAAATAATTTATCGGGCGATCTGTCCCGCGGTTTTGTAGGGCTTTCCATTCAGTATGTGGGTCTTGTCTCGCGATTGCAAGTGCCGATGTTTGCAAAATGCGCGGTAATAAAAGCCGATGTATTGCTTATACTGTCGGGTCCCGAGCCACAGCGCAGCCTGCTGGAGGATCTTTTGGTAGCCCGCTTTAAAGGCACGGGACGTCGAGCGGTGATACTCTGTGGACAGCCCAAACGCAGTATTAAGCACGAGGACAACCTTATTTTCCTGCCACACTGCGATTCTGCCCAATTGAAGTCGCTCATTTGTAATAGTGAACATATTATCTGTCGGTCGGGATATTCCACCCTTATGGATTTGATGGTGTGCAATAAACGAGCCCTGTTGATTCCTACCCCCGGGCAATTTGAGCAGGAGTACCTGGCAAGGCGTGCATCCCTCTATTTTGGTTTTCGCTGGATGCAGCAGGATGCCATAGAGGATTGTTCGCTCAGTGATATTTTATTTACGCAGCCGAAGGTGGTCAGTTCTCATGTTAAAAGTGTTTTTTGTCTTCCCGATTTACCTGCCTGCAACTAAGCGTGAGTAGCTTAAACCCATTTTTTCCAACTTGGTCAGCAGAATATATTGCCTCATCAATAAAATTGTAACCTTTAAGGCTTGTGTGAGTATTAGTAAGCGGAGCATCTGTCAAATGAAACATATCGGTTAAATGTTCATACGTCAATTGCTGAACCTATTCATAACCCAATCCGGAAGAGAGTTACGGATTAATAAAAAAATAAGATGACGCTAACGATATTATTGGTTCTTGTTTTGGGCTTTGCCCTCTGGTTTTGGAAAAAGGGATTAGTAAAGCTTGCTGAACATTGGGGTTCACAAGCTTTGGAGGCAATTTTGTTTCCCAATGGACAAGAGGATCGTGATTTTATTATGCACCGTTTGCAAGTAATCACAAAAAATAAATATAATGATGTTTTGTTGTTGGATTACTTCTTAAAGATAAAGGGCTTGCAGGTGGTGGATGTGCAAAAGCCGCTTAATTTTTGGACGCGTAAGTATTTGATGAGCCCCACCAAGCTAAGGTTGAATTATTTTGAGCAAGTAAAGTTTTACGAGGGTTTCCTGAATTATCCGGCAGCTTCGATGAAAGCTACCCCAAAGGCCAACCGGAAAAAAGAGTATATCACATCCGAGTCAGAAGAGAGCTTCTACTACAAGAAGCGAAAGCTGGCATAGCCGGCACAAATAAGAGAAGGCAAGTGGAATACAATCGCTGCTTGTCAGGAAAGAAAAACGGGAAGCACTGCTTCCCGTTTTTTATGAGATCGTTCCTTGTTAATTTTATTTTAATTCAAAAGTGTTGGTGCCAATGTTAAAGCCATCAACAAAAATGTCGACGGTGTAAATGCCTTTTAGTAACTCGCCATCGGCAGCTGGGTAGTAAATGCACACATCAACATCTTCGCCTCCGTATTCAAATTCGCGCTTGGCCGAGTAGTTGATTTCTTCATCTTCGTACTCAAATACATTGTCGAGGGAGGTGAGAAGAAGTGCCTCATCAGGTCGCAATATGCGTATGTAGATGCTTTTCATGCCCACCTGTGCTGTTATGTTTTTTTCTACGGTGCAGCAAACGCGAATTTTAGAAACGTTGCGGGCTTTTTTGGTGTCATTGCCCCTGGCATTGAGTCCGCTTACTTCAATATTTCGTGTTTCAAGTTGCGAGGCAATTTCAACCTTTTTATCCAACTTCTTTTTCTTCTGTTCCAGTTCTTTGTAGGACTCTGTTATTTTTTGATGTTCCTTACGGTACTGGATGTTTTCCTGTACCAGCTCCTCGTTGCGTCGGTTGAGCGAATCAATCTGCACCACAAAGTTTTTCATCACGCCACGCAGTGTTGATAGTTCTTTCTTATATTCCCTTATTTTATGGGCATTAGTGGCCTTGATGGTTTTTATCTCTTCGATGAGGTGTGTAATTTTTTCACGTTCCTGTTCAAGCATCAGGTTAAGGGTGTCGTTGTTGCTGTGCAAGGAATCATAGTCAGTTGCCAATGACTGAAACTCTTCGGTTAGCAATAGTTTTTCTTCCGTCATTTCCTCAACCACTGCCTTGTACTCTTGCCTGTTAGAGAGAAATAAGAACAACAAAATGGCAATGATCGCCAGAGCGATACCACCAATGATGTAAATTAATTTGTTCGATGTAGGCTTTCCCGTGTTATTATCCATAATCAAGCGTCTTCTAAAAAGTCAATGCGCAAAGTTATTATTTTTTAACGGCTCTGCAATGTGCGTTATTGGCCTTGTTGGCTAGCTATTTGGCATAGGAATAGTCTGTGGGGTTTTTTATTGTCGTGATAATGCATAATCTTTATAAATTTGTGAAGAATTTTAAAATCTCTGTTTTGAAGCAAAAGATATTTCAGCTCGTAGTGCTTATTGCCATATCGCAACTTTTTTGGTATTGCGCCAATGTAGGTATGCCTACCGGGGGCGAAAAGGATGAAACACCCCCGCGTGTAGTTAAGTCCATACCTAGCGCCAATGCACTTAATTACAAAAAGAAAACCATTTACATAGAGTTTGATGAGCTGATTCAGCTGAAGGATTACCGGAGCAAATTTATTGTGTCGCCACCGGTTAATGAGCAGCCTATTGTGGAAGCAAGGGGTAATAAACTGGAGGTGACTTTTGAAGAGGATCTTCAGCCCAATACTACTTACACGCTTGATTTTGCCGATGCCATTGTGGATAATAACGAAGGGAATGTGCTTGAAAACTATGCTTTTTCTTTTTCAACAGGCGAATACATCGATTCGCTTCAGGTGTCTGGTAATTTATATGATGCCGATGACTTGTCACCCTCGGAAGGCGTGCTGGTATATCTGCACAATAACCTGAACGATACTGCTATTCAGAAGTTAGTGCCTATCCGAATGGCCAAAACGAACGCGCAGGGGCGCTTTAATATTCGCAATGTGAGCCCCGGTAGATATCGTATCTATGCCCTGGATGATGCCAATAGGAATCATAAGTTTGATCAGCCCGGTGAATCAATGGCCTGGTCTGAAATAATTGTAGAGCCCGGCTTTGAGTATCGACAGTTCGCCGATACGATCCGTGTTGATTCACTGGAAACAGATTCAGTACACTATTACGAAAAACTGGTTTACACGCCGGATAGTCTTCTGCTGTTTAAGTTTCAGCACGACTATAAGGAACAGTACCTGCTGAGCGAAGAGCGCAAAGAGCGGGCAAAGCTGACCTACTACTTTAACCGTCCGCTTGAGGATGATGCTCGCCTGGCACTGACCGGACACGAGGAGAAGCAGGATGTGTTTATTATGGACCGGTCGCTTAATAATGATACCGTTACTTTTTGGGTGGCCGATAGCAGCTTTTACAATCAGGACTCATTGTCCGTGTCTTTAAGCTATTCAATGTGTGATTCGTTGGATCAGCTTTATACAAAGACGGATACCATTGCCATGTATTTCTTTGAAGTAAAAGATACCAAAAAGAAGAAGCGAAAAAAGGATGACGCACCTGAGCCGGTTCCTACTATTCAACTGCGCAATGTAAAGAGTAAGCTGGAAGTGTTTGGGGAGTATCATTTTTCGTTGCCAGCGCCAGCAACAAGTTTCAATACGCAAGCTATTACCCTGTTTAATCACAAGGACACCATTCCTGAGCAGGAAGATTTTGAACTGATTCATGACGAGCGTTCCATTCTTGATTACACCATCAGAAATGAGTGGGAGCCGGGTGTTAAGTATGAGATGATTATCGATTCGGCAGCTATCTACGATATTTATGGGCTGAACAATGATTCCATTAACCTGCAGTTTTCGGTGAAATCACTGGATAGCTATGGATTGATACGAATTCAGATACTAAATGCACAGGACGACTGGTTAGTGCAGCTATTGAATCGAAAGGAGGCTGTTGTGCAGCAGACTTACATACCCAACGAAAGTGGTAAGATTGGCTTTCGTTATATTAATCCTGGTGAGTACATGCTGCGTATCGTAGTGGATAAAAATAAAAATGGAAGGTGGGATAGCGGTGATTACTATGAACGAATACAGCCAGAGGCGATGATGTATTTCCCACGGCGCTTGAAGATTAGAAAAAACTGGGAGGAAGACTATAAGACTTGGGATCCAACATCGTTTAACGTCGATCAGTTCTCGAAACAGTTTCGCAAACCTAAGAAAAAAGAAGAGTAATGTCAGTACTACTTAATTTTGCCATGTTTCCCACCGATAAGGGCGACAGCGTGAGTGAATATGTGAGCCAGGTTATCGCTCATATTAAAGACAGTGGTCTTAATTATAAGCTAAATCCCATGGGTACTACCATTGAGGCAGATACTATGGCCGAGGCACTAAAGGTGGTGCAGGAAAGCTATGATATACTAGCGCCTGTTTCCAATCGTATTTATTGTTCAATCACTATTGATGCGCAAAAAGATAAAGGACAGCGCATGGCAGGTAAAATTGCCTCGATAGAGACCAAAATAGGGAAGGTGAATAAATAACTAGTGATTTAATTATACAAAGTTCATCGCTTAGGGAGATGCTGATAGTGGTGAAAAGTTGGAGTTTTCAGAAAAAGGCATTGTTTTTGATTAGAAGGCAGCCTAAATAATAGTTTATGCAGAAGTTGATTACGGCAGTTCTTCTAATGGTACTTACCATGCATGTTGGTGCGCAGTGTAAGGATACAAATACAGCCTTTAAAGCGGGTGAGCTTGTGCGTTACCATGCTTATTATAATTGGGGGTTTATCTGGATTAATGCCGGTCAGGTGTCTTTTGAGGTGGAGCCCACTACGGTGGATACCTCTCCGGCCTACCATTTGAAAGCACACGGAGCCACTTATAAATCCTACGATTTTTTGTTTAAGGTAAGGGATACTTTTGAAACCAAGGTGGATACTTTGCACCTGGAGCCCTATGAGTTTAAGCGGGTGACCAATGAGGGAAGCTATCATGCCAATTATTTATATCGCTTTAATCGTGAGCAGCGTAGCATAGTCGCTAGCATACAAAAGGAAAAGGAGCCCCAAAGAGATACCACCTTGCTGTGGAAAGATTGCTCCTTCGATTTGTTAACCATGGTGTACAAAGCCCGCAATATAGACTACGAACAATACCGTGAGAATGAGAAAATACCCATTAGCATGGTGGTGGATGGTGAAATTCATGATATCTATATCCGCTATCTTGGTAAGGAAACTATCAAAAACCGCGACGGCCGTCGTTTTCGTTGCCTTAAGTTTTCACCCTTGTTGGTTGAGGGTACCATTTTTAAAAGTGGTGAAGACATGACGGTTTGGGTAACCGACGATGCCAACCGTATTCCCATTGTTGTGGAAGCCAAAATTCTGATTGGTTCTGTGAAGGCTGTATTTGTAGATGCTGTCAATACCCGATATCCCTTATCGGCCGAGATTAAATAGTAAATCGATTCTGCCAATGGGCAAGGGGAGCTTCCCATACGTTCACCAGGCAATCGTATTGTGCCTTTAACTCATCAGGGGCATTGCTAACAACAAAGGAATTGTCAAAGGCATTGAGCATATCCAGATCGTTGTAGTCGTTGCCCACCACGGTGACGTTATGTTTGTCGATGTCTTCAATATAGCATACTTCCATTATTCCGCTGGCTTTCGACACATCCTTATGGAAACACTCCATCCAAATACTAGTGTTGTCAATGGGTGAGGTGGCTCTTACTACTTTAACGTCTTTCAGTTCTTTAGCAATGGTGTTGAAAGTATTCATATTGGGAATAAAAGCCAGTGTTTGTGTATAGTCGAGCAGGGGCACGCTTCCGTTGATTAGCTCAGCATGCGGTTGGTTAAATTCCAGATAGCGCTCAAAGTCAGGATGCGGGTCATTACCTTCCGGATGAAAGAACAGGTGGTTATCCGGTATGGGATGGTGCAGGGTGTATTCAATATGATGTTTTTGAAATACTTTCACCACCGCGCATGTTTTCTCATAGCCCAGGTGTCTGGTTAGGAGCAGTTTTTTTTCTTTCCAACAGTAGATGCCGGCTCCCGAAGAGAATACCAGGTAGTCGATGGGGAAGTCGTGAGGTAATACATTCAGGGCAGAGCATAGGGTGCGTCCGGTCGCCACTATACGAATCATGCCGCGTTCGCCCATCTGTATTAACGCCTGCACATCGGCTGTGTTAAAGTCGGCCTGACGGGCGAGTATGGTGCCGTCCAAATCAGTTGCAAAAAGCTCTTTCATTATTCCTCAATTTAATCAAGCCGGAAAGGGGTGGCCTGATACACATAATAGTTTAACCAGTTGGAGTAAAGTAGGCTGGCATGACTTCGCCAGAGTACCTGGGGCGCATTAGCCGCGTTATCGTCGGGAAAATAGTTGACCGGGAGGGCAGTGTTTAAGCCCTTTGCCAGATCACGCTCATATTCCTCCTTTAATGTTAAGGCATCATATTCTGAGTGGCCGGTAACAAATACCTGCCGTCGGTCTATCGACTGAATAATGTAAACCCCCGCCTCGTCAGAGTGCGACAAAACTTCCAGCCCCGGATGCTGATTAACTTCTTCTTCACCTACTTTTGTATAACGCGAGTGGGGGGCATGAAAAACGTCATTGAAGCCGCGCATCAGGGGTTCTTGCGGTTTTTCAACCGTGTGTTTAAAAACGCCGAATAACTTTTTACTCAGTTCATATTTTTTAATTCCGTAGTGATGGTATAAACCGGCCTGTGCACCCCAGCAAATATGGAAAGTATTGGTTACATTTTGTGTACTCCAGTCCATAATCTCAGTCAGTTCAGGCCAGTAGTTAACGTCTTCAAAGTTCATAAGCTCGACGGGCGCACCGGTGATGATCATGCCATCGTACTTATTGCTGCGCACTTCGTCAAATACCTTATAAAATGCATAAAGGTGTTCGCGCGGCGTGTTTTTCGATACATGGCTGGAGGTCATCAGGAAATCCACCTCTACCTGTAAGGGGCTGTTGGACAGCGCCCTTAGTAGATGTGTCTCTGTGGCTATTTTAAGGGGCATTAAATTTAGTATCAGTATTTTAAGTGGTCTTATGTCCTGATGTAAGGCCCTTGTTTCGCCGATGACAAATACGTTTTCACTCTCCAGTACATGGCGTGCCGGCAGTGCATCGGGTATTTTAATTGGCATAGCGTGGTAATCTTGTGTGGTGGTTAATGTTTTTGATGTTTATCGTTTAACGATGCCAAAAAATAAGATGTTCAAAATATTATCGATCTGCACCATGAAATCGTCAAAGTGATCCATGGCCTTAAAAAGTGGGCCTTCCAGACCCTTGAGGGCGATGGCAATGGCTACGGCAGCCATCTGAACGTTTTTCACCAAAAAGCTGTCATCCATCTGTCCTTCTTCAATGATGCGGGTGAGCAGCTGTGTTTCCTCTGCTTCTCCTTTCCCTCTTAATTTGTCGAAGAAATTATAGGCACCCGGTGTGTCATCCTTCAGTACCTTCATGTAATTCTCAAGCTGATGGATAGTTTTCATGCGGGTTACCACATATTCTTTCATCTTATCTTTGGCCGGTAGATCGGAGGCTACGACTTGATTCAGCTGATTAAACAGCATTTCTTTTTCCAGCTCAATTACCGCCTGGAAAATTTCCTCTTTATTTTTAAAGTAGTAGTACAACGAACTCTTGCCTTTGCGCAAAGCATTCGCTATATCTTCCATGGTTGTTTTCTTGTAACCGAACTTGGCAAATAACTCTCTTGCCGATTCAATGATAGCAACACGCATGCCATCGCTGTTGGTTTCCGAAGGGTACCCTACACCTACTGTCATCCCGATTTTTTTATTTTGTGGTTATTCCGCAAAATTAAAAATACTTTTTGCGGAATCAAAACCATTTTAATAATAGGTTCTAAAAAACAATTCGTCACCTACTTGACTATATACTACTTACAGATTGTCGAATTAATTAGTCGAATCGCTTTGTTTTTCAGCCAGAGCAAAATCCAGTTGTTTTTTCTCCAGATTAGCATTGGCAATTACAATATCTAATTGATCGCCCAACTGATATTTGCGGTTGTATTGGCGGCCAACAATGCAGTAATTTTCTTCGTCAAATACATAAAAATCATCGTCTAAATCGCGAATGGGTATCATTCCTTCGCATTTATTTTCAATGATTTCAACGTAGAGCCCCCACTCCGTAACGCCCGAGATAACCCCCGTAAACTCCTGTCCAATGTGGTCTTTCATAAACTCCACCTGCTTGTATTTGATGGATGCTCTTTCAGCGTCGGCAGCCCGTTGTTCCATATCCGAGCTGTGCTCACACATATCTTCATAGTCATCTTCATTTACCGATCGACCGCCATCCAGGTAGCGCTGTAGCAGGCGGTGCACCATCATATCAGGGTAGCGACGGATGGGTGATGTAAAATGGGTATAGTGCTTAAATCCAAGTCCGTAGTGGCCGATATTGTGTGTGGTATAAATGGCTTTGGCCATGGTGCGGATGGCCAGGGTCTCAATCATGTTTTGCTCCCCCTTGCCTTTTACTTCGTCCAGTAGCCTGTTTAGCGAGGCACTCACCGACTCTGTACCTTTGGGTAGGGCTTCGTAGCCAAAGCGTCGCACAAAGGATGCAAAATTTTCAAATTTGTCGGGATTAGGCACGTCGTGCACACGGTAAACAAAGGTTTTTGCTTTTCCGCGGCGCCCCTTGTCCATTTCTTTATTGCCAATGAGTTGAGCCACGTGTTTATTGGCCAGGAGCATAAATTCTTCTATCAGCTTATTGGCATCTTTCGATTCTTTAAAGAATACACTGATGGGCTTACCCTTGTCATCAATATTAAATCGAACTTCAACCCGCTCAAATCCAACCGATCCTGCTCTGAAGCGTTCTTCACGCAGAGCTTTGGCCAGCCTGTCGAGGGTGAGTATCTCATCGGACAGGTCACCCTTTCCTGTTTCAATAGTTTCTTGCGCCTCCTCGTAGGTAAAACGCCGATCGGAATTAATTACTGTTCGGCCAAACCAACTGTTGATTATATTGGCCTTGTCATCCATCTCAAACACGGCCGAGAAGCATAGTTTTTCTTCATTGGGTCGAAGTGAGCAGATGAAGTTACTCAGGCGCTCGGGTAGCATGGGTACCACACGATCTACCAGATAAACCGAAGTAGCCCGCTCGAAGGCTTCCTGTTCAAGTAAGGTCTTGGGCTCCACATAATGGGTTACATCGGCAATGTGAACGCCCACCTCCCAGTTGCCGTTATCCAGTTTTTGTACCGATAGGGCATCATCAAAGTCTTTGGCATCGGCTGGGTCGATGGTGAAGGTGGTCACTTGCCTGAAGTCGCGGCGTTTTTTTATTTCTTCTTGCGAGATAGTGGCATCAATGGTTTCTGCTTCATCAATTACCTGTTGAGGGTAGCGGTAGGGCAGGTTAAACTCAGCCAGAATGGCATGCATCTCGGCCTGGTTGTCGCCGGCATCACCCAATACATCAACTACTTCGCCAATGGGGTTTTTGGCACGTTCGGGCCACTCCACAATGCGTGCAACGGCTTTTTGTCCATCTTTAGCGCCCTTTAGTCCTCTCGCCGGGATAAATATGTCATGCGGCATCACACGGTCGTCAACAACCAGAAATGCCAGTCCACGCGAAACTTGCATTACCCCCACAAACGTTTCACGGCGGCGTTTCAATATTTCAACGATTTCTCCTTCGGGCTGTCGGTTGCGTCGTCGAGCATGCATAAATACTTTTACATGATCGCCATTTAGCGCATGGTTCATGTTATTGCGGGGGATAAAGATATCGCCACCTTCGTTTTCTTCGTCCGGAACAACGTATGCCGAGCCTGAGGCGGTCATGTCAACCACACCTGTTAGGGTGGAACCGCGGCTTAATAACTTATATTTGCCGGCCGCAACTTCTGTGAGGTAACCCGATTCAAAAAGTTCGTTAAGAATGATTTGAACTTGTTGCCGCCCAGTCTTCTTTTTTACCTCCAAGGTGGTGGATACCTGTTTGTAATTATAAGTTCGTTTGGGGTTATTGAAAAATAGTCCCTGTATTAATTGTCGAAGCTCACTTTTACGTGAGTGTTTTTTCTTTTTGCTTTTTCCCATTGTCTTTTTATTCTTGTTTAGGATGGGTTTGATTAGGCATGCATTTGAAGAGTTTCGCAGGTGCGAACACAATTTGCCGCTTTAATTAATCAAAGGTATAAAATTAATTTGGTTTCAAATTGTATTGCCTTTATGATAACCTTTTTGCCCTTATTACGGTATAAAAGATTTAGAACATAAGTTACACCACATCCAAAATATGAGAATGCGATACGCTTTTATAAATCTATTTCTGTTTTTTACAATTGGTGTCAGTGCGCAATCATTTGTGCTTTATCAGGGAGATACCATTAATGTTGTTGATCACCAAAATCGAAAGCAGGGGCTGTGGCTTTCTTTTAATGATAAGGGTGATAAGATTGTGGAGCAAGGTAAGTTTGTGAGTAATCAAAAAGAGGGTTTATGGATTACTTATTATCCCAATGGTAATGTAAAACATAGGATTAGTTATCAGGGAGGTAAGGCCATTGGTCCTGCTCAGTTTTATTACGAGAATGGTTTGTTGTCGGAAGAGGGCAACTGGCACATCGATCATTGGCAGGGCAACTACCGTTTTTACAATATAAGTGGCAGTTTGGCCTACGATTGGAATTATGATGAGGATGGGCAGCGTAGTGGTGCACAAAAATACTATCATGATAATGGAACCTTAAAATACTCGGGTGTTTGGAAAAAGGGTAAAGCCACAGGTACTTTAAGAATATATGATGACGGAGGACGCCTGATTACCGAGCGTGTGTACGATGATGGCGAGTTTCGGGAAAATGTGGCGGTAACGACGACCGTGCTTACCGATGAGCGCGCCCCACAGCAGGTAGCTGCCGTAGACCGAACGGTAGCGGAGTTTAATGGTACCGGGCAGCACACAGTGTACAACCTGAAAGGGCAGGCTGAAAAGCAAGGCTTTTTTGTGAATGGTAAAATTTTTACTGGCACGCACTCGTTCTATGATGAGGATCATCAGCTCATCAAAGTTGTGCATTATCAGAATGGTGACATTGTGAAAACCGAAGATAAGCTTTAGGACTATTTAAACCACAATTGGGTGCCATTAAGCGTTAGAATTTTGTAATTTAGCGGCTTGTTTAAAAAATGGTTCAACCCAATGGAGAATAAGTTATTTATATACAACACCCTAAGCCGAAAAAAAGAAGAGTTTCAAGCCATTAACCCCCATCATGTGGGTTTATATGTTTGTGGTCCAACGGTGTATGGTGATCCGCATTTGGGACATACACGTCCGGCCATTACTTTCGATGTATTATTTCGTTATTTAAAGCATAGTGGTTATAAGGTACGCTATGTGCGTAACATTACCGATGTGGGTCACCTGGAGAGTGATGCCGACAGCGGTGAAGATAAGATTGGTAAAAAAGCTCGCCTAGAAGAGCTGGAGCCCATGGAGGTAGTGCAGTTTTATACCGATCGCTACCATCATTACATGGATTTGCTGAATGTGGAAAAGCCCAGTATTGAACCGCGTGCTTCAGGACACATTATTGAGCAACTGCAGATTGTAGAAGATATATTGGCCAAGGGGCTTGCCTATGAAAGCAATGGTTCCGTTTATTTTGATGTTGAGAAATATAACTCGAGTCATCATTATGGTAGGCTCTCGGGGCGTAATATTGAAGATCTATTGAGTACAACACGTCAGCTGGATGGGCAGACTGAGAAACGAAACAGTTTCGATTTTGCCCTTTGGAAAAAGGCAGCTCCTGAACATATCATGCGCTGGCCTTCGCGTTTTAGCGATGGTTTCCCCGGTTGGCATCTCGAGTGCTCGGCCATGAGTGCCAAATATCTGGGTAAGGAATTTGATATTCACGGTGGAGGCATGGATCTTTTGTTCCCTCACCATGAATGTGAGATAGCGCAAAGCACAGTGGCGCACGGTCACACCCCGGCGCGTTATTGGATGCACAATAATATGATTACTATCGATGGTCAAAAGATGGGTAAGTCGTTGGGTAACTTTATTACCTTGGAGCAGCTATTTACCGGTAATCATGAAAAGTTGGAGCAGGCCTATAGTCCTATGACTGTGCGTTTCTTCATCCTGCAGGCGCACTACCGAAGTACGCTGGATTTCTCCAACGATGCATTGCAGGCATCAGAAAAAGGGCTGGGACGATTAATGGAGGCCTACCGCAAGCTTGATAAGCTCGAAGCATCTGCCGCTTCATCTTTTAGTGTGAATGAGCTGCGTAACAAGTGCTATGCAGCGCTGAATGATGATTTGAATACACCCATATTGATTGCTCACTTATTTGAGCTTGTTAAGAGCATCAATAGTGTTGTGGCAGGTACGGCGAGCCTAACAGCCGATGATGTGACAGACCTGAAAGAGTTGATACATACCATGGTAGTGGATGTGCTGGGGCTGTCGGTAGAAGAAACAGAGAGCGGACATGGTGGAGACGATGCCCTCTTATCCAATACGATTGATCTGTTATTGAATTTACGCAACGATGCAAAGGCCAATAAGGATTGGGGCACTGCCGATAAGATTCGTGATGAGCTACAGGCCTTGGGTGTGGTAATAAAAGATACAAAAGATGGCTTCGAATGGAGCATAAAGTAAAGATATGAAGCAACTATTAACTTCTGCACTATTAGTTTGTGGCTTGTTGGCCGGAGTATTTTTGTCGGGCTGTGATTTCTTAAAGGGCGATAATACGAAACAAGGGGCGTCAACTAAAGCTACCAAAGTAGCAGCACCGGTTTTCAACAGTGATTCGGCCTATCATTATATTGCTGAGCAGCTGGCTTTTGGACCGCGCGTGCCCAACACCGAGGAGCATGCTGCTTGTGCTGCTTATTTAAGTGAGCAGTTGCGCCGCTTTGGTGCAGAGGTGGTTGTGCAGGAAGCCAAGGTAATTGCCTTTGACAATACGGTGTTGCATGCCAAAAATATTATTGGACAATATAATCCGGGAGCCAAAAGGCGAGTGCTTCTTTGTGCTCACTGGGACACCAGACCCTTTGCCGATTACGATACGGATGCCGCTAGGCGCAATCAACCTATTGACGGCGCCAACGATGGAGCAAGCGGAGTAGGGGTGCTGTTGGAAATTGCCCGTCAGCTGCAGCAGCAACCCGTCAATGTGGGTATCGATATTATCTTTTTCGATGCCGAAGACTATGGGCAGCCTGCTCACCTGAATCTTTCACCCAAGGACGATACCTGGTGTTTAGGTTCGCAGTATTGGGGCAAGCATCCCCATACCCCCGATTATCGTGCGCTCTATGGAATCTTGTTGGATATGGTGGGGGCACCCGATGCTTATTTTTATCAGGAACAGCATTCAATGAATTATGATCCCGGCTTGGTTAGGTATATATGGGATACGGCGCATCAGCTGGGATATGGTTATCACTTTAAAAAGGATCGTGGAGGGTGGATTACCGATGATCATGTCTATGTGACCAACTTGCGTAACTTTCCTTGTGTTAATATCATCCAATACAATCCTGATGCGCGCCATGGCTTTGGCGATTACTGGCATACGCACAACGACACCATGGATAATATTAATAAAAATACGCTGAAAGCTGTTGGACAGACTGTTCTGGAAGTTATTTACAGTGAGTAAGCAGTGTTGAGAAGTATCATTAGTAAGGAATTTTATAATGGCTAATCTACTGCCTTTTTTAAATAGTGATGTGATGGAAGCCGGTTGCGACGAAGCCGGTCGTGGGTGTTTGGCCGGCCCGGTGGTGGCTGCGGCCGTAATTTTGCCTGCCGACTTTAGTCATGCGCTGCTGGATGATTCAAAAAAACTAACGGAAAAACAACGACAGACGCTGCGCCCTATTATTGAAAAGGAAGCCGTGGCTTGGGCGGTCTCCTTTGTCGATCATCAGGAGATAGATGAGATCAATATCCTCAAGGCTTCGTATGTGGCGATGCACCGCAGCGTTGATCAGCTTACTACAAAGCCTGAGCATTTGCTGATTGATGGCAATCGCTTCATTCCCTACAAAGGCATTGAGCACACTTGCATTGTTAAAGGTGATGGCAAGTACCTGTCCATTGCGGCAGCCAGCGTGTTGGCCAAAACACATCGCGATGAATTTATGCTGGCCATGCATGAGCAATATCCACATTATGCCTGGGATAAAAATAAAGGTTATCCCACAAAGGCTCATCGTGCGGGCATAAAGGCGCATGGTATCACACCGATCCACCGTAAAAGCTTTCGCCTGCTGGATGAGCAAATGAGTTTATTCAAATAAAAAAAACCGGCCTTGCGCCGGTTTTTAAGTATTCATTGTTTTATTAGAATGAGTAGCTCAATGTAAATTGAAACCCTTTTGATTTTGTGTCAACCCCTTCTTCCGGATTATCTGCCAGTTCAGAAAGACCAATGATGTAACGGCCATCAATACCAAGACCCGAAGTAAATTCATAACCAAGACCTAAGGCAAGGCCGAAATCAAGACCTGTAACATCTTCTTTAATATCATCCTCACCTGATTCAGACATTCCACCAATAGTCGCATCCCAATCTTCTTTTGCTGATAATAAAAAGTCAAACTGTGGGCCTGCTTGTAGGCTAAATCCTTCTGCTACGTAATACTTAGCTATTACAGGAATTGATAAATAATTTAATTTCATAGTTGACTTATATCTCTCACCACCTTCGCTTATATCAAGTTTCGCACCCTTTTCTGAATAGAGCAATTCTGGTTGAATTACAAAAGCCTCGGTAATATCGAATTTGGCAAAAGCTCCAACTGCTAAACCAACTTTTGAGTCAGGAGAGATGTTCATGCCGCTGCCCGAATACTTAATGTTGGCGATATTAACACCAGCTTTTACTCCAAAAGTTTGCGCTAATGCGCTCACGGATACCATTGCCATCACGGCAATCATTGCAACAATTTTTTTCATATTCAATTAGATTTAGATTAAAACATTCGTGTACAAATATATATATTAAATAATATTTTACAATTTTTTAAAACAGAGTATTGTGCGATAAAAGTATCTTTTAGTCATTGATTTTTATTTGCATGTCAGCTTAGTAATTCTCTTTGTCATATATTCAACAAAAATATATCCCCTGTGTTTCTCTATGGTATGTAGGTGTTAGGAGTCATCATTTCTTTTCATCAAAAATTATATCTTTGAGCGAAGTAAGAAAATATAACGATTAAGGTTGTGAAACCAGGTGTTTATATATAATGACAAGTGGTTTGTATATAGTGTATTAGGCTTGATTTTGACAATAAAAATTAAATAGTAACAGAATGAGAAGAATAGCAGCGATTTTGCTTGTAGCCGTTATGGGGTTTGCCCCGTTGGCCAAGGCCGATGAGGGAATGTGGTTATTGCCACTGATTAATAAGTTGAACATTGAGAAGATGCAGGAGATGGGCTTTAAACTTTCTGCCGAGGAAGTTTACAGTATCAACAATAGCAGTTTGAAAGACGCCATTGTTATTTTTGGTGGTGGCTGTACCGGTGAGTTGATTTCTGACCAGGGCTTGATATTGACCAATCACCACTGTGGATATGGTAAGATACAAGAGTTAAGCTCTGTGGAGAACAATTACCTGAAGGATGGTTTTTGGGCTAAGAGTCATGAGGAGGAACTACCGGCTCCCGGGCTTAAGGTTACCTTCCTCAAATATATGACCGATGTTACTGCCGACATCAATGCCGAACTTACGGATGATATGAGTGAGCAGGCTCGTGCGGCTAAAATTAAAGAAGTGGCTGCTGCTTTGGTGGAAGAGGCTCGGAAAGGTAATGACTACCAAATTAGTGTTAAAGATTATTTCGAGGGCAACCAATTCTTCCTGATTGCCTATGAAACATTTAAGGATATTCGTTTTGTGGGTGCGCCACCATCGTCAATCGGTAAATTTGGATTTGATACAGATAACTGGATGTGGCCCCGTCACACCGGCGACTTCAGTATGTTCCGTGTGTATTGTGGACCTGATGGTAAGCCAGCTGAGTATTCAAAGGATAACAAGCCCTACAAGCCGGCGCACCACCTGCCTGTTTCTTTAAAGGGTGTACAGATGGATGATTATGCCATGACTATTGGTTTCCCCGGTAGTACGGAGCGTTACCTTACATCGTGGGGGATCGCCGAGCGTATGGAAATTATTAACCATGCCCGCATTAAGCCACGCGGTGTGAAGCAAGATATCTGGCAGGCCGATATGCGTGCCGATGAGAAGGTGAATATTCAGTATGCCTCAAAATTTGCCCGTAGCTCAAACTATTGGAAAAACAGTATTGGTATGAACCGTGGTCTGGAGAAGCTTGATGTGCTGGGGCAGAAGCGTGCGCTGGAAGCCGAGTTTGCCCAATGGGTAAAGGCTGATGCGGCCCGCAAAGCTAAGTACGGTAATGTACTCAGCAATCTTGAGAAGGCTTATGCAGAGCGTGCTGATTATGTAAAAGCCACTTCTTTCCTTGCCGAGTGTCAATTGCGCGGTGCCGAGGCCTTGTATTTTGCCTACCGTGCTACAGCCTTGGAGAAGGCACTGGAGGAAGAAGATCAGGAGAAGATTGATAAGGCGGTGGCCAGCCTGAAAGCAGCCGGAGAATCTTTCTTCAAAGATTACTACCCGGAAACCGATCGTAAGGTAATTGGTGCTTTGCTGAAGATGTATAATGATGACATTGATGCCCAATATCATCCTTCATTCTATGCGACCATCAATAAGAAGTTTAAGGGTGATTTCCAAAAGTTTGCTGATTATCTGTATAACAAATCACTGTTTATGGACGAGGCTCGTTTTAACGCTTTCCTGGAAAAACCATCATTGAAGGAACTGCGGAAAGATTTAGCCTTTATTGGTGGTGTTTCATCCATTGATAAATATCGCGAGATAAAGAATAAGGAAGCCGAAAGTGCAGTGGCCATCGATAAGAATAATCGTTTGTTTATTGCCGGTTTGATGGAGATGCAGCCCGAGAAAGTTTTCTATCCGGATGCTAACTTTACCATGCGTTTATCATATGGTAAGGTGGGTGATTACGAGCCACGCGATGGCGTGTTGTATAAGCATTTCACAACGGTTGAGGGTATTATGGAGAAAGAAGATCCGGATAACTTTGAGTTTGAAGTGCCTGCTAAACTGAAAGAGTTGTGGAAAAATAAAGATTACGGACAGTATGCCGATGCAGCAGGTTATATGCCTGTGTGTTTCACCTCTAACAACGATATTACCGGAGGTAACAGTGGCAGTCCTGTTATCAATGCTGAGGGTCACCTGTTTGGTTTAGCTTTCGATGGTAATTGGGAGGCCATGAGTGGTGATATTGCATTTGAAACAGAATTGCAAAAGTGTATCAATGTGGATATTCGCTATGTGCTGTTCATTATTGATAAATTTGCAGGTGCTACTAACCTAATTGACGAAATGACACTGGTTAAATAACCAGTCATAATATTGTTAAGGCTTAAGGGTCGTGTCTTTGTGCAAAGCGCATTAAGGCACGGCCCTTTTAGTTTGAGGATGTATATTTTGTTAAAATAGCTTAAATACCGGCCGGGTCATAGTAATCCCTTTAATAATCTAGTAGTTTCGCAATTCTTGATAAATAGCTAACTCAATGCGTTTACTCTTTTTTATACTAAGTACGATGCTGTTGTCGCCTGCTATGAAGGCCGATGAGGGCATGTGGTTGCCTTACCTGATTAGTGATGCCCAGCTGGAAATGATGCAGCAAAAGGGTTTGAATATCCCCTTTGCATCCGTTTATAGTCATGATGCGCCTTCCCTTAAAGATGCTGTGGTGTCGCTGGACCAAGGCTCTTGCACCGGAGAATTTATTAGTGATAGGGGCTTGTTGCTGACCAATCATCATTGTGGGTATAACGAAATACAGCAACACAGTAGTGTGGAACATAATTATCTGGAGAATGGTTTCTGGGCGGCTTCGCCAGAAGAAGAGCTGCCCAACCCTGGTAAAACGGCCACTCTTTTAGTGGAGGCACATGATGTTACCCGTCAGATTGTTTCACAGTTGGATACTTTGAAGGGAGAGGCCCGTCAAACACTGGTTGACAGTATCAGTGCCTGTATTGAAAAGGAAGCACACGAGCGCACACAGTTGGAGGCTACCGTAAAACCCTTCTTTAATGGGAATTCCTACATTTTGTTTATCACGCAAACCTATGAAGATGTAAGGCTGGTAGGCACACCACCTTCTGCCATTGGTAAATTTGGAGGAGATACCGATAACTGGATGTGGCCCCGCCATACCGGAGACTTTTGTTTTTTTCGCGTTTACAGTGCTCCCGATGGATCACCGGCACCCTACTCGCCCGAAAATGTTCCCTTTACACCCAAAAAGCATTTCCAGATTAGTCTGGAGGGCTATCAAAAAGGAGATTTTACTATGACGCTGGGATACCCGGGTCATACACAGCGTTTTCTATCGTCCTATGGAGTGAAGGAGGTAAAGGATGTGATTAACCCTGTGGTAGCTGAGGTACGCGGTATCAAACAGAGGATTTGGGAGGAAGCTATGGCTGCTTCTGACTTTACGAACATACAATATGCCGCTAAATATTCAGAATCGAGTAATTACTGGAAGTATGCCATTGGTCAAAATGAAGCACTGGAGAAGCTTACGGTAATCCAAAACCGGAAGAGCAAGGAGCAGGCATTTAGTGAATGGGCGCAGGCTGATACCACGCGCCGGGCCAAGTATGGAAAAGTATTGCCGCTGATAGAAGCCTCCTATCTGTTAGGGAATAAATTAACGCACGCAGAAACGGTAACCCAGGAGACCATGTTGCAGGGCGCCGAGATTGTTAATTTTGCCCTGGAGGTAAGCAGCTTATTTATGGAGCTTACCAAGGTTCGGGAATCTGAACAATACGCCAAATATATGAAGGAGGCGCTGGATACCTTACAAACTCTTTACAAGGGTTACGATGCACGTCTTGATCAACGTGTTTTTGAGGCAATGCTAAAGTATTACCTGGATAATACGCATGAAAGTCTGCGTCCTAAGTTGGAAAGTTTACTGGGTAAGAAAAATGTGGATAATCCGTCGCGTTTTGTAGATGACTTATATCAAAAGACGGCACTGGCAAGCGAGCAAGATATGATTGCTTTGTTGGAGAGTGGAGATAGTGAAGCTTTTTTTGACGATCCGGCCATCGTCTTTTCATATCAAATACTATCCCACTTCTATCAGTTGATTGATATACATGATCGTCTTAATCGCCAACGCGATGAAGCTCAGCGATTGCTTGTTAAAGGTTACCTTAAGCAGCGTCAATATAGCAGTGTCTATCCGGATGCCAACAGCACGCTTCGGC
The DNA here is from genome assembly GCA_947491945.1 of uncultured Carboxylicivirga sp. Classification (GTDB taxonomy): domain Bacteria; phylum Bacteroidota; class Bacteroidia; order Bacteroidales; family Marinilabiliaceae; genus Carboxylicivirga; species Carboxylicivirga longa. The sequence goes on from CANLLN010000007.1 coordinate 104,347, forward strand.
TGTCATACGGTACCGTGGGTGATTATGAACCCAAAGATGGCGTGAAGTTCAAGTATTATACTACCCTGGAAGGTATTATAGAAAAGGATGACCATGATAGGCCTGATTTTCGAGTGCCCCTTAAGCTGGAAGAGTTATTTCATGGCAATGATTATGGTAATTATCAGCTGGACAATGGGCAGATGCCTGTATGCTTTATTACCAACAACGATATTACGGGTGGTAACAGTGGTAGTCCGGTGATTAATGATAAGGGTCATTTAATTGGTGTTGCCTTTGATGGTAACTGGGAGGCCATGACAGGCGACCTGGCCTTTGAGCATGAGCTGCAAAAGTGTATTTGTGTTGATATACGCTATGTACTTTTTGTAGTGGATAAGATGGCAGGCGCCAGCCACCTGATTGATGAGATGGATATTCTTTGATTATAGGAAATCGAATTATCTTTGTAGGAAACGGTATTTTATGGCGAAAAATAAATTTTACGTGGTGTGGGTAGGGGCTATGCCCGGAATATACTCCAGTTGGCCGGCTTGTCAGGCGCAGATAAAAGGATTTCCGGCTGCTAAGTATAAGGGTTTTGCCAGTAAGGAAGAGGCTGAAAGAGCTTTTCGCAGTGATTATAAGCAATACATGTCAGGAGCCGCCAAAGGTAGCAAAGGCGGTGTTTCTTCCATCAATTCACGTAAGAATATTGTGGAGCATAGTATTTCTGTGGATGCTGCCTGCAGCGGTAATCCCGGGGTAATGGAGTATCAGGGGGTATATACCAAAGATGGTCGTCAGCTATTTCATAAAAAATTTGATTTGGGCACCAACAATATTGGTGAGTTTCTTGCCTTGGTGCATGGTATCTCTTATTTGCAGAAGAATAATCTGAATCTGCCCATTTATACCGACTCTAAGATAGCTATGGGCTGGGTGTCGAAAAAAACATGTAAGTCAAAGCTGGCAGAGACACCTCGTACAAAAGAGCTGTTTGAGCTGGTACACCGGGCCGAGGAGTGGCTGAAAAATAATAAGGTACAAGTGAAGATTATGAAGTGGGATACCAAAAACTGGGGTGAGATACCGGCCGACTTTGGAAGAAAATAATATTTGCTTTTCCAAAGTTTTAAACTTCAGAAAAGCACCTAAAATCCTACTGTTTCCCTAAATCACCAGTGTTACTTTGTAATTATAAGGGAATTCGATTTTAATATTTATTTTAAAATATAGAACCACAAATTCCACCAATTTAAACAGATAGTTTCGCAATACGAACCCAATAATTGAGGAATTTGTGGTTGAAAAAATAAAGAAATATCAATGGGTATTTCTTAAGCCAGCTTTTCAACGGCATTGTTAATACGCTGAATAGTTTCTTCTTTACCAATCATTTCGGCAATGGTCATTAGGTCGGGGCCAAAACCACCACCCACTAAAGCCAGGCGGAAGGCGTTCATAACTAAACCAAAGCCAAGACCATTCTCTTCAATATGCTCGGCAATGCAGGCCTTTATGCTTTCAGCATCCCATTTTTCCAGGGCCTCCAAAATCATTGTCAGGGAAGTCATAAAAGCGGGTACATCGCCTTTCCAGCGTTTCTTAACTACCTTGGCATCATAGCTTAGGGGTGCCTCAAAGAAGAAGGCGCTTTGTTCCCATAGTTCACTCACAAAGTTAACACGTTCTTTAACCAGACTAACTACTTGCGATACATAAGTGGTATCCGGTGTATGTCCGTGCTCCTTTAGTACTGATTGATAAAGGGTGGCCAGCTCATCATCCGACTTACGGACGAGGTGCTGCTGGTTAAACCATCGGGCCTTATCAGGATCAAAGCGGGCACCCGATTTGTTCACCCGTTCGATATCGAAAAGTTCAATGAGCTCATCCATTGTAAAAAGTTCCTGCTCAGTGCCCGGGTTCCAGCCCAACAAAGCCAATAAGTTAATAACAGCTTCGGGAAAGTAACCACTCTCGCGGTAGCCGGCTGCAATGCCATCCTCCAGCTGCCAGTTAAGGGGAAATACCGGGAAGCCTCCTTTATCACCATCGCGTTTCGATAATTTACCTTTGCCTGTCGGTTTAAGAATGAGCGGTAAGTGGGCAAATAGTGGCATGCTTTCTTCCCATCCTAGTGCGCGATATAGCATAATGTGCAAGGGTACCGAGGGTAGCCATTCCTCACCTCGTATTACGTGTGTAATTTCCATTAAATGGTCATCCACTATATTGGCAAGGTGATAGGTAGGCAGTTGATCGGCACTTTTATAAAGTACTTTATCGTCCAGGGTATTGGTGTTAAAGGTAACTGCGCCCCTTACCATGTCGTTGGTTTTAACCGTAGTATCTTCCGGCATCTTAAAACGGATCACCCATGGCTCACCGGCCTCCATACGCTGTTTCACCTCTTCTGCCGATAAAGACAGGGAGTTCTTGAGGTGCTGACGCGTGTGCATATCGTAAGCAAAGGTTTTTTTCTCAGCCTCGGCTTTGGCACGCAGGGCATCCAGTTCTTCAGCCGTATCAAAGGCGTAGTAGCCCCAGCCTGTTTCGATCAGCTGGTCGGCATACTTTTTATAAATGGCTCGACGCTCGCTTTGTTTGTACGGACCGTAGTCACCTCCTTGCTTTACACCTTCATCAATGGTCATACCTAACCATTCCATGCTTTCATTGATATACTCTTCGGCTCCTTCAACAAAACGGGTTGAATCGGTGTCTTCGATACGAAGAATAAAATCGCCACCATGTTTTTTGGCAAATAAATAATTAAACAAGGCGGTACGAACACCACCAATATGAAGGGGTCCGGTAGGACTTGGCGCAAAGCGCACGCGTACTTTACGAGTTGTCATAGGCTCTTTTTTTTGCAAAGATAGTTTTAAAATGTTGAATAGTTAAGCCGCCTTTTTATGTAATTCGGTCTGCCGATTATCTAACTGATTATATTGCATTTGATCCGAATGTATTTTTGATCAGTGGCTTGTAATACTTTATGAAGCTCCTAATAATTGATGATGAATAAATGAAATTGTGCTGTCTTCTTCACAAGAAGTTGCACTTTTTAACTTTTTAAGAGCTACTCAGGGGGGTTAAAATTCTTTAAAAGCATCTCCTTATGCGCTTATTGAATGTACAATGCTCATTTAGCCAGGTCTCTTAAGGATCAGGCGGAGAGGGTTTTAGTGTTTTAATGGGATGGTAATTTATAGTATGAACATTTGTGGAGTCCTTTCGATGGGTGGAAGACTATATTCGTAACGTAAAAATAACAGCTATTTAAATTCATGCTTTTAAAGGGTGTATTATGATCCGGGGAAAAGAGACGGCAAAAAAAATACAAGCAGGGAATCTGAAAGCATTTCAGAAATTCTATATGGCTCACTTTAAGCGCTTATTAAATTACGCGAACCTGTTTGTGGCTCGGCGCGATGAGGCCGAAGACATTGTTCAGGAGGCTTTTTTTAAATTGTGGTCCAATAGAAGCGAAATAGACTGTGATCAATCGCTTAAAGGATTGTTATTCCGATCAGTACGCAATGCCTGTTTAAATGTATTGAAGAAAGATGAAGTTCATGCTCGCTTTGTTGATTTTGCCAAGCACTGTGAGGATATCGAGCATGTATATAAAGTAGATTTTGATTTGCCAGCAGCTGGGGATCAGGATCTTTATGTTATTGATGAAATAAAAAAGGCCATTGATGAAATGCCGGGAAAACGCAAGGAGGTATTTCGTTTGGCAAAGATTGAAGGACAGTCCCACGCCGAAATAGCCGAGCATCTTGATATAACAACCAAAGGAGTAGAGCGCCATATAACATTGGCCAATAAAATGTTACGCATTAGGTTGCGGCATGTAGTAGGATTCGTTTTACTACTTTTTGTTTTTTAGTATTAAAAAAGATCAATTTTTTTTGTGGGGGTATGCTCTTTTGCATGTATTAGTAGTAGAGGATGAAGATTGTTAGCGAAAATATAAGGAGTTTAATAAAGCGTTATTTAGCGGGTACTGCTAATGCTCAGCACATGCTGACTTTAAGTCAATGGCTTAAGCAGTCAGAAATGAACGAGTTGATTTTTAAGAGCTTGTCCCGCCAGCATGAACTTGAGCACGAGGCGGGTGATGAATGGAATTGTTTTGTCGATCGTTATGGTGTTAATTTTCAATACGAAAAAAAGAGTCATCGCAAGCTTATTTTCCTGTCATCAGCTGCTTCCATATTGCTTTTAGTAACTCTATATATACTTATTCCGTCGGCACCTGTTGAAAATGACTTATTTGCTTTTGTGATGGAGCAGGAAGATTTGCTAACGAATACTACCATCACAACTACTCGTGGGGATACTATGGAAACGACGGTAAGCCATGCTAGTATTGAGCTGATACACAATGGACAACAGTTGAGTGTTGAAGATAAAGTAGTGGATGAAGTGCCGAATGGCAACTCTGTTTTCATTAATACCCTGAAAGTTCCTTATGGTAAAACGGCCAAAATATTGTTGGCTGATGGAACGCAGGTATGGTTAAACGCAGGGAGTCAACTTATTTTCCCCAACCATTTTAGAAATAGTGATAAGCGGGAAGTGATGCTGGTAGGTGAAGGATACTTTGAAGTGGCACATAATCCCAGTAAGGCCTTTCGAGTATTGACTAATGATATGACTTATACTGTGTTGGGTACTGCTTTTAATATTAATGCTTATGATGGTGAGCAAAATGGGGAAGCTGTTCTGGTTAATGGCTCTCTTCAAATAGAACATAATAACAGCGCTCAGAAAGTGGTGCTTGAGCCTGGGCAAAAGGCAAGCTTGAATAAGGGACTTAACAGAATGAGTACATTCAGTGTTGATCCTGCATTGTATACAAGCTGGAAAGATGGTTATCTGACACTTAATCACGCTACATTCAGCCAATTGATTAGGCAGGTAGAGTGTTATTATAATTACCAGATAGTCTTTGATAAGCAGTTGCTTAGTGAATCAGATATTCTTAGTGGTAAGCTTCTTTTGGAAGAAGAACCAGAGAATGTTATAAATGCTTTGTGTGATTTAGTAGGGGTTGAATGTAAAATAAATGGAAGTAGAATAGAATTATATAGACCAGAATAAAGTAAAGGGTGCGCTCGGTCAAAAACACACCCTTTCGAATAATTTTTAATCATTTAATTAAACAATCAAATTTATGAATTTCACTGGGAAATTAAAATCCTTCTTTCCGGTTCGGGTAAAAAATTTGATTAAGCTAAGCATCATTGCTTGTTTAATTACAATTTTTGGCTCCAATTCGCTGTCAGCAGCAATCCGTTTGAAAGAGCAAAAGGTTAATCTTCAGTTACGCGAGGTTACGCTTCGCGAATGTCTTAATGAAATTGAGGCACAGAGTAAAATGGTTTTCGTTTATAACGAAGAGCAGGTGGATGTGCAGCAAACTGTTTCGGTAGCGGCCAATAACCAGAGTGTTGAAGCGGTACTGAACGATGTGCTTCAAAATGCCACATTTAAACTGTATGGTAATCAGGTAGTGATTGTTGCTGATGCAGCTCATGAGAGTGCTGTACAGCAGGGTGATGTAACTGTATCAGGTACTGTTGTTGATCAGTTTGGTATGGGCATACCAGGTGTAAATGTGTCTGTTAAAGGAACCACAACCGGTACCATTACCAACCTGGATGGACAATTTACCTTAGAAGTACCAGCAAATAGTGTAATTGTGTATTCTTTTATTGGTTTTGCCAGTCAGGAAATTACCGTTGCACCAGATGCCTCTTATGACGTGACAATGCAGGAAGATGTAATGAATGTGGACGAAGTGGTTGTTACTGCCCTTGGTATTAAGCGTGAAAAGAAAGCTTTGGGATACTCGGCTGTTGAAGTAGGTGAAGAAGCGTTTGAAACAATGAAAGATGCTAACCCAATGGGTGCACTTTCTGGTCGTATGGCTGGTGTTCAGATTAATACTTCATCGCAGGGTGCGGGTGGTTCATCATCTGTACTGATTCGTGGTGCTGCTGTGCTTTCAGGTTCTAATGAGCCTTTATACGTGGTGGACGGTGTGCCTATCTCAAACACTCAGTTCTCTAACGCTGATGACGCGGATAACGGAGGTGTTGACTCAGGAAACGGTTTGTCAGGTATTTCGGCTGATGATATTGAAAATATCTCAGTACTAAAAGGTCCTGCTGCAACGGCTTTGTATGGTTCACGCGCTATCAATGGTGTAGTACTGGTAACTACTAAGTCAGGTAAAGGTGAGCAGGGTACTACTGTTGATTTTAACTCGAACATTACTTTCGATAAAGCCCGTATTTATTCTAATTGGCAAGAGGTTTATGGTCAGGGTACCAAAGGGAATGCACCTCAGACTATCGATGCAGGTAGAGAACAAACAAGCATGTGGGGTGCTAAGTACAGTGATACAAATTCGTATGTGAATTATAACGGGCAGCAAAAGGATTACAAGTTTTATGATAATGAACGCGAATTTTTTGATACAGGTATGACGTGGACGAACTCTGTAGCTGTTAATCACAATACAGAGAAAGCGAATCTTCGTTTATCTTATTCTAATACAACTAACAATGGTTTAGTTCCCGGAACTTCATACGACCGTAATACATTTAATGTATCTGGTGGTACAAAAGCATTTAACGACCGTTTAGAAATCAACGCTAAGATTTCTTATACCGATGAAGAGTCTGAGAATGCGATGATGGGTGCCACACCATTTAACCCAACTTCTCAGTTGTTAGGTGTGCCTAATAACGTGTCGCTTGATGATTTAAGGAACTATAAAGATCCTGTGACAGGTTTGCCAATTGGATTAGGAGTTAATGGTAACAGCAATATTTATTGGACAACCAACGAGATTGATCACCAATATCGTAAGAAGCGCGTAATGTCATTGGTGAATGCCAAACTGAATATTACAGACCACTTAAACGCTCAGGTGAGGGCCGGTAGCGACATGACTTTCTTTGCTAACGAGTCGGTTTACCCAATTGGAACACCTTATTACACTGATGGTCGTGGTAGTATGATGAAGGCTGACGAAGTGGAGTCGAACTACGATTTTCTTTTGAACTATGATCGTAACTTTACCGATAAACTTGGTTTAACCGTTAATGCTGGTGCTTCGCGTATGGATCGTGAGTATGAAGGGTTAAGCATTTACTCTGTTGGTTTTACTTTACCTGATTTACAACGTCCTGGATTTGGTAACGATAATACTCAGGTTGTTGATTATAGCCGTAAACGCATCAATTCTGTTTACAGTACTGCTCAGTTCCGTTATGGCAGCATGTTGTATTTTGATTTATCTGCACGTAATGACTGGTCGTCAACACTACCTTCTGATAACAACTCGTACTTCTACCCATCTGTAAGTACTTCTGTGATTGTATCTGAAATGGTGGAGATGCCAAGCTGGATCACCTTTGCAAAAGTACGTGGTTCATGGGCTCAGGTAGGTTCTGATACCGATCCTTATCAATTAGTGTTACAATACAAGCCAGATGATAATGCACATCCAACATGGGGTGGGGGAAACAATATTGTGGCAGGTATTGACGGAGCTACGATTCCTAACGCTACCTTGAAGCCATCTATTATGACTTCTTATGAGATTGGTGCCGATATTAAATTTTTGAATAACCGTTTAGGCTTAGATGTAACTTATTACAATTCAGTAGCTGATGATCAGATTATGCCAATCGATGTATCTAATGCTTCAGGTTACAACGAGGCAATTGTTAACTCAGGTTCTATCGAAAACAGGGGATGGGAAGCTGTATTGTATGCTAATCCATACCGTAGTGCCAATTTCTCATGGAATACCTCACTTAACTTCGCATATAACATCAACGAAGTAACCGAATTGGCTGACGATGTAACTCAGTTGAACCTAATGAGTGGAGCTGGTGTAAATGTGATTGCAGCTGTGGGTGAGGAATATGGTGCCATCATGGGGCGTACTTTTGTTCGTGATGAGAATGGTAAGATAGTAATCGGTAAAAATGGTTTGCCACAGGCTTCTAACGAGTTTACAAAATTAGGTGGTGCTTACCATCCGGTAATGTTAGGTTGGAGCAATACTTTAACTTACAAGCAATTTACATTAAACGTACTGTTCGATTCTAAGTTTGGTGGTGAAGTTTATTCAGCTACTGAAGCCTCAGCTTACGCAATGGGTAAACACGAAAATACACTTGGAAGAAGCGAATACGTTGCAGGACAAGCATGGAGCTCGGCTGAATTAGAAGGTCAGACAACAACAGCTCGTCCTGAGGATGTTTACGGTGCCTTAGCATCAATTGATGAGCTATTTGTATATGATGCTTCTTTTGTGTCGTTACGCGAATTAAGTCTGTCATACCGTTTGCCAAGTCAGTTGTTTACAGACTCTAAGTACTTCAAGAGCGCATCGGTAGGTTTGTTCGGTAAAAACTTAGGATACCTTTACCGTTCTACTGACAATATTGATCCTCAATCCACTTACTCAATCAGTAACGGAGGTCAGGGTATTGAATATGGTAACATGGCTTTACCAGCAAGCTTTGGTTTCAATGTTAACGTGAAATTTTAATCAGAATGAAAAAGCTAAGTATATTATTATTCGCTGCAGTGCTAACCATGTTTAGTGCCTGTACCGATGAGTTTGAAAAAATTAATGACAACCCGAACCGGGTTGAAGATTTGGACGCTGGATTTCAGTTTGGAAAAGTACAGTTATTGTATGCCGGTAACGGACATGAAGAGTGGCGTGGGAACTTAATCATGACTGGTCCAATTGCTGGGGTTACTCAATGTGGTTATACAACAGGACAGGGCTTCGGACTGTCAGATGGCTTTTCAGAGGCCAAATGGTCAGTGTTATTCACCAACACCATTAAAGACGGTCGCGATATGCAACGTAAATTAATGGAAAAGGATGAAAATGGTTCGAACGATGTCAAACTGGCACAGTCTGACATTATGTTGGAACTCTCTTTCCAGCGTTTGACGGACTTATACGGGGACATTCCTTACTCAGAAGCTGGCTTAGGTTTCAACGAATTGCTTTTCTACCCCGCGTATAATTCGCAGGAAGATGTATACAAAGGCATGGTTGCTAAGTTACGAGCCGCCAGAGATATCCTGCTAAGCAGTGAGAACGCTCCATTTGGCTCTAAGTATGATTTGGTATATGGGCACCTGTCAATTGATGAACAGCGCGAGGCTTGGGCACGTTTGGCTAACTCATTGTTACTTAGAATAGGTATGCGTGCGTCTACTGCTGATGCAGCTTGGGCTCAGGGTGTTGTAGAGGAAGCTGCGGCTAATGCGGCTGGTTACATTACTGAAGTTGACATTAAAACATCGGCAGCCTTATTAAAGCATAGCACAGTTGGTGGTGCGTGGGGAATTCACGAGAATGGCGCTGGTTCGGCTATTAATGGTAAAGCGGGTGGTTTCGCCTATGCTTTCCTTGGTGAAGAATACCTGCGTATGGCTCAGCAGAACAAAGACCCTCGTTTATTCTATACAGCTTGTCAAATCATCAGTCAGGGTGGTGAGTTCAGAGCATGGACTGGCCAAACATACTTCAATCCTTTTGAAGAAGCTGCCCGTCCTGGCGAAGCGTGGAAACCAGTGGTATTTAATCCAGAGAGAGGTGGAGCTGAGTCTGCTGCTGCTGTAAGAGGTCTGATGAAAGTTGAAGGAGTAGAAGTTAATGCTGACTGGTTCGTTAATGCTGCTCGCCTTGGTGTTAACGATACAGTGAGAAATGATAAGAAAGAAGTACTGTATATATATAAGTATGATGCTGATTATGCTCAATACCGTACACTGTGTGCTGTAAATCCCGAAACAGTAGGTTCGCGCACAGCACCAACCGTAATCTTTAGTGGTGACGAAACCTATTTCATTCTTGCTGAGGCTGCTGCCAAGGGATGGAGTGTTCCTGGTGATGCTACTACTAACCTGACAAAAGCTGTTGAGTTAAACATGAGCAAGTACCCAGCCCTTTATAAGGAGAGTGCTTCACCTGCTACTTACATGGAAATGTATAAGGAAACGACTGGTGATGCAAGCACTTATGAGGATATGGCAGCTGCTTATATTGCTAATTTAGGGGCGGCAACGGCTGAAACAATTCACTTGGAGCGTTGGAAGTCGCTTTTCCTCAATGGTTACGAAGCTTTTGCTTTATGGAACCGGTCACTGGTTTCTGTAACTCCAGTAGGCATTCCATATTCAAAGGATATTGATTTACCAGCATATACCTGGGAAAACATTAAGGATGCACAGCCAGGTGTGGAGCAAACACCAGATGCATTCTTCTCAACCCCATTCCATAATGGTGGTATAACTGGTGGTGTTCGTCCGCGTCGTTTGGATTACCCAGACAGAGAGCGTATGAACAATACAGCGCACATCAACGCAGCCATGGAGCGTCAAGCTGCATTCGGCAACGATGGTGATAACTTTGTGTCAACAAAAATGTGGATTAGTAAGTAAACAAATTCACGAGTAATCATATTTAAAAGGAGCCTTAACGGGCTCCTTTTTTCGATTTATATCACCAATAGACCTGGACATAATAAGGAGCTTAATCTATATACATTCTAAATTATATCAATACAGGTATTCTCCTCAACTTACAGTTTGAAACTTAAAGGGTGTAAAACATCATTTTTGTGCTTCTACCATAAATGCGTTATAGCAGTTTAAAGAAAAAGCATTAGGATGGCTTTTAAACTGCCTGCATCTGCTTTACGCCTGCCTTTGCAAAGTGACCAATGACAGCATTCTATTTCGAAAAAAACAATAATATTTGTATGACAAACATTTAAAAAACCACACATTATGGCAACACGTATTGAAAGCGATTTGCTGGGAGAATTGCAAGTACCCGTTGATGCATACTATGGAGTGCAAACACAACGTGCCGTCGAAAATTTTAATATATCAAGCGCTCGCCTGAGCCATTATCGTCATTTTATATGGGCGCTGGGTGCCGTTAAAATGGGTGCCATAAAGGCCAACCATGAGTTGGGGCTGGTCAATGACAAGATAAAGAATGCAGTTGTGCAGGCTTGTAAAGAGATGATGGAAGGACGCTTTGATAAAGAGTTCCCCATTGATATGATACAAGGAGGAGCCGGAACCAGTACCAATATGAATGCCAATGAAGTAATTGCCAACAGGGCATTAGAACTCATGGGCCACGAGAAAGGACAATATGAGTTTTGCTCACCCAACGATATTGTCAATCTGTCGCAGTCAACCAACGATGCTTATCCTACGGCCATTAAGCTTGCTTTGATTAGGAAAAATTATGTGCTTATTGATCACTTACAGCTTTTGGTGAATGCTTTCAAAGAGAAAGGTAATGAATTTGCCGATGTAATAAAGATGGGGCGTACACAGTTGCAAGATGCAGTACCTATGACATTGGGGCAGGAGTTTTGTGCTTATGCCATGACCCTGACAGAGGAAATTGAGCGGCTAACACAAAATGCTAATCTGTTTCTGGAGGTAAATATGGGCGCTACAGCTATTGGAACAGGTATTAATTCCGTAGAAGGTTATTCAGAGGCTTGTGTTAAGCATTTACGGGAAATTACAGGTTTCCCCATTGTATTGGCATCGGATTTAGTTGAAGCGACGCCCGATACGGGTTCGTATGTCATCTACTCATCGGCTTTAAAACGTATGGCCGTTAAAATATCGAAGGTTTGTAATGACTTGCGTCTCTTGTCATCAGGCCCTCGTGCCGGACTTAATGAGATAAATTTGCCGCCCATGCAGCCCGGATCTTCCATTATGCCGGGTAAGGTAAATCCGGTAATTCCTGAGGTGATGAATCAAATTTGTTACAAGGTGATTGGTAATGATCTGACTGTGACCTTCGCTGCTGAGGCGGGTCAGCTACAGCTGAATGTGATGGAGCCGGTATTGGTGCATAGTATTCTGGAGTCGATACAGTTTTTAATGCGTGGCATGGATACCTTGCGCACGAAGTGCATTGATGGTATTACTGCCAACCGTGAGATATGCGAAAATATGGTGCTTAAGAGCATTGGTATTGTAACTGCACTAAACCCGCACATTGGCTACAAAAATAGCACCCGCATTGCCAAGGAAGCCCTGAAAACCGGTAAGGGCGTGTATGAGATAGTATTGGAGGAAGGAATACTATCTGAGGAGCAGTTGCAGGAAATTTTAAAGCCTGAAAATATGATAGGACCGGCAAAACGCACATGTCCATAGATTAATCATAAATTCAGAATAGGGCGCTGGCTGTGATGGTTTGCGCCTTTTTTGTATTAATACTATTGATAGGATTATTGTTATCGTCGTTGTATTGCACCTTATATTTTGTTATATGTTGTAAGCGTAAATTGCAATGTTGGTAATTTATTGTTGGAGAAAGAACTATTGAAAGTCATGTCCTGCTATAACTTCACACGTAGTAATAATGTATTTTCATTATGTAATTTTTTATTCTAAGTTTGCAGCCTTAATTATATAAATAATATATCACAATGAGCAGAAAACTTTTAATTGTACTAATAACCTTACTTAATAGTTCAGTGTTATTTACCGGCTGCGAAAAAGACGAGGGTGAAGCGATGCTGATTAACGTAACTATAAATGATATTGTTGGGCAGTGGCGTTTCGTAAGCGGTTCTGAAACCATCAATGGTGAAAAAGAAGCGATTAATGAACTGGATGAAACCATTATTTTTAATGCGGATGGCACCTTTGAAATCATCTTTGAAGGTATAACCGAAGAGAAGGGGCTATTCAACCTTACCGATAATACCATTCACCTAGTGGTTGTCGATGATGAAGAAGGAATGCTTAACGAGCGAACCGTTGCTAATTTTACTGATACGACTTTAGTGCTGACAGGTTCGTTTAGTGAAGCGTATAACGGACAGATGTATGATATTAGTTTTACTTCAAAATATGAACGGGTTATAGCCGAGTAATTAATTCAATCGTATAAAAAAATCCCGTCAGTAAGTGCTTGGCGGGATTTTTTATGATAATTGTATAGTCTTTTGTTTAGTCTAATTTTAGAACGGCTAGGAAGGCTTTCTGAGGTACCTCGACATTACCCACTTGCTTCATTCGTTTCTTTCCTTTTTTCTGTTTCTCCAGCAGTTTACGCTTTCGTGAAATATCACCGCCGTAACATTTGGCCGTTACATCTTTTCGCACAGCTTTCACTGTTTCACGGGCAATCACCTTAGCACCTACCGCTGCCTGAATGGCGATGTCAAACTGCTGGCGCGGGATCAGCTCTTTCAGCTTCTCACACATGCGTCGTCCAAAGGTTTGAGCATTGTCGAAGTGAATTAATGAGGACAGTGCATCCACACTCTCGCCATTGAGCAGTATGTCGAGGCGAACCAGTTTGGCCGCTCTGAATTCAATGGGGTGATAGTCGAAGGAGGCGTAGCCCTTGGAGATACTTTTGAGCTTATCGTAAAAATCAAAGACAATTTCCGCCAGGGGCAGTTCAAACTCCAGATCCACACGGTCGGCCGTCAGGTAATGTTGCTTCATCAAAGTGCCTCGTTTACCAAGGCAAAGCGTCATTATCTGACCGATAAACTCTGATTTGGTAATGACAGAAGCTCTGATATAAGGTTCCTCTACTTTCTCCAGAATGGTGGGTTCGGGCAGTTCTGATGGCGTATGTACGTCTATGATTTCACCTTTTTTGGTGTGGGCAATATAGGGTACGTTGGGCACGGTCGTAATCACCGCCATATCAAATTCACGATCTAGTCGTTCCTGGATAATCTCCATGTGCAGCAGTCCCAGGAAACCGCATCGGAAACCAAAGCCCAACGCTGCTGATGATTCCGGCTCGTAGGTGAGGGAGGCATCATTCAGCTGTAGCTTCTCCATTGCAGCGCGTAGGTCTTCATAGTCCTCTGCATCGATGGGGTATACCCCGGCAAAAACCATGGGCTTTACTTCTTCGAAACCTCCGATAGCTTTGGCGCAGCCTCCTTTAACATGGGTAATGGTATCACCCACTTTTACCTCTCGGCTGGTTTTAATACCTGATATAATATAGCCTACATCACCTGTTTTTAGTTCTTTACGCGGCTCCATACCCAGGCGCAATACGCCCACTTCATCGGCATCATATTCTTTTGCAGTGTTAAAGAATTTTACCATATCACCTTTTTTAATGCTGCCATTTACAACTTTAAAATAGGCGATGATACCACGGAATGAGTTGAATACCGAGTCGAAGATAAGGCATTGAAGCGGACCATCTGGGTTACCAACAGGGGCGGGTACACGGTTGATCAGCGCCTCCAGAATGGCTTCTACACCTTCGCCAGTTTTGCCGCTGGCACGAATAATCTCTTCGCGCTCACAGCCAATCAGGTCAATGATCTGATCCTCTACTTCCTCTGGCATGGCATTGGGCAGGTCCATTTTGTTGAGCACCGGTATAATGGTCAAATCGTGCTCGATGGCCTGGTATAAGTTGGAGATGGTTTGTGCCTGAATACCCTGGGTGGAATCGACAATAAGCAAGGCACCCTCGCAGGCTGCAATGGAGCGCGACACCTCGTACGAGAAATCCACGTGACCAGGAGTGTCAATTAGGTTCAAAACATATTTTTCACCTTCAAACTCATAATCCATCTGTATGGCCTTACTCTTAATGGTAATGCCCCGTTCGCGTTCCAGGTCCATATCATCCAACACCTGATCCTGAGCGGCCTTACCCGTTACAGTACCAGTATAACCTAAGAGGCGATCGGCCAGCGTGCTTTTACCATGATCGATATGAGCAATAATGCAAAAATTACGAATATTTTTCATCTACAGTTACTTTCAGTCAATTAGCTTATCAATGAACAGATAAGGATGACAAAGATACTTAATTAATTAAAACCTGACCATAGCTGAGTTAAAGATAAACACCAAGGTGAAAGGAGCGTATTGTTTACTAAAACAACATAATTTTAAGATACGATCCTTTTACTTGTAGAGCGTTCAAGATGTTTTAAGGGACGGTTCTCTAACACAAAGGCGCTTATAGGGAACGGTTCCCTAAAAAGTTAATTAACGTAATCCTTCAAGCAAGATTTCGGAAACAAAAAAGAGGGAAGCCTTTGAGCCTCCCTCTCTTGATATTTATTAGATTGATGCTTACATCATTCCGGGCATGCCGCCACCCATACCAGGGGCGCCACCCATAGGCATAGCAGGAGCTTCTTCTTTCTCCTCAACCAATACACACTCGGTAGTTAGGAACATACCGGCAATGGAAGCTGCATTTTCAAGGGCGATACGCGTTACCTTTGCAGGATCGATCACACCGCTCTCCAGCAGATTCTCGTAACGGTCGAAGCGGGCATTGTATCCGAAGTCATCTTTTCCTTCAGCTACTTTCTGAACAACTACTGCACCTTCTTTACCTGCGTTGAATACAATCTGACGCAATGGCTCTTCGATGGCACGCTTGATGATTTCGATACCAGTCTGCTCATCTTCTGTCTCACCTTTAATGTCGGCAAGGGCAGCGATAGAGCGGATGTAAGTAACACCACCTCCGGGAACGATACCTTCTTCAACCGCAGCGCGTGTTGCACTCAGGGCATCATCCACACGGTCTTTCTTCTCTTTCATCTCTACTTCTGAAGCAGCACCTACATACAATACGGCTACACCACCGGCAATCTTGGCCAAACGCTCTTGCAGTTTCTCACGGTCGTAGTCGGATGTAGTGTTGGCAATTTGTGCTTTAATCTGGTTGGCGCGCGCCTCAATGGCTTCTTTGGCACCGGCACCGTTCACCACAGTTGTATTTTCTTTGTCGATGGTTACTTTTTCAGCCTGACCCAGCATTTCAATGGTTGCACCTTCCAGTTTCAAACCAGTTTCTTCTGAGATAACAGTACCGCCCGTAAGAACCGCCAGATCCTGTAACATTTCCTTGCGACGATCGCCAAAACCAGGGGCTTTAACGGCTGCTACTTTTAAAGAACCACGTAAGCGGTTAACAACTAATGTAGCCAATGCTTCACCATCAACATCCTCGGCAATAATCATCAGCGGACGACCACTCTGGGCTGTCTGTTCAAGGATAGGCAGAAGATCCTTCATGGTAGAAATCTTCTTGTCGTGAATCAGGATGAATGGGTTCTCCAGGTCAGCCTCCATCTTATCGGTGTTGGTAACAAAGTAAGGAGAGATGTAACCGCGGTCGAACTGCATACCTTCAACCACTTCAACAGTAGTTTCCGTACCTTTAGCTTCCTCAACAGTGATAACGCCTTCTTTGCTCACTCTTTCCATGGCCTCGGCAATCAGCTTACCAATCTCATTGTCGTTGTTTGCCGAAATGGTAGCTACCTGCTCAATTTTTTCGCTGTGTTCACCTACTTCCTGAGCCTGCGCTTTAATGTTTTTAACGATAGCAGCAACAGCCTTGTCAATACCCTTTTTTAATTCCATAGGGTTCGCACCGGCAGTTACGTTCTTCAAACCAACATTGATGATTGACTGCGCCAATACCGTAGCAGTTGTTGTTCCGTCACCGGCATCATCACCTGTTTTAGAGGCTACTTCTTTTACCATTTGAGCACCCATATTGGCATACGGATCAGACAGCTCTACCTCTTTGGCTACCGATACACCGTCTTTAGTGATTGAGGGTGCACCAAATTTGCGGTCGATTACCACGTTACGACCTTTAGGGCCTAATGTTACTTTTACAGCATCAGCTAATGCGTCAACACCTTCTTTTAGTAAGTCGCGCGCCTCTATATTGAATTTTATTTCTTTTGCCATTTTTCTTCGTTTTAATATTCAGGATTAATAATTAAAGGATGTAAAGAACGTCTGATTGTTGAATCAATAAATAGTCTTCGCCCTCAATGGATAATTCAGTACCTCCATATTTGCCATAAAGAACCACGTCACCCACTTTTACTTCCATGGCTTCGTCTTTCTTAGCATCGCCTACCAATACAACCTGGCCCTGTAGTGGTTTTTCTTTGGCTGAATCAGGAATGATAATTCCGCTAGCTGTTTTTGTTTCAGCTTCCTGAGGCTTAACCAGTATCTTGCCGGCTAAGATTCTTCCTTTTAATTCTGACATATCAATTAATTTTTAATGTTGTTTAAATTTACGATGGCTTGATACTCACAAAGCATGCCAAAGCAATTTATGACATATTTTTATAAGTTTCACTGACTTTTTTGCAGATTCCTGACATGGGGGTTGCTGCCACAGGGTCAAAATAGCAGGGTGGGTGCTGCATGGAAGAGTAGCAAAGTATGCAAGTGCCTGGAAGTACTGATACCAAAGCTTGGGATTATTGCAAAAAAAAAGAGGAAACCGTTTATGATTTCCTCTTTTTATATTTTTAAAGCATATGCCTAGTTGGCATCTTCGCTTGGTGTCTCTTCTGTGTTAGCTGCTTCATCACCTTGTGCAGGAGCCGGGAAGGCTTGCATCTCTTGCTGTGCAGGCAGAGTGTTTAGTTTCTCATCAATTTCAGCGCCGCCCATTTGTCCTTTTGGTAGTACCATTACGGCAACAAAGGAAAGTACCAATAAGGCACCGGCTAATGTCCAGGTTGCTTTCTCAAGGAAATCGGTTGTTTTACGTACACCCATCACCTGGTTTTGTGATGAGAAGTTAGAGGCCAAACCGCCTCCCTTAGAGTTTTGAACCAATACGATAAGGATCAAAAAGATACTTACTAAGATTACTAATATTGAAATAAAAGTGTACATATCTTGCTCGGTTATTTAATTTGTTAATTTTTCTAAATCGCTAATTCGACGTGCAAAGTAAACATTTTTTTCGGGATATTTCAAACGTAGCTTTTCATATATTGTAATTGCTTTGTCATAGTGCTTTTGCTTGATGTAAATGTCGGCCAATGTTTCAGACATTAAATCGTCGCCCGAATTACTTTCTGGTTCGTTATCTGCTGATAATGTATTTTCTACATCTGAATGAGCCTTGGGAGTGGGTACGATTCGTGGCGATTCAATCTGTAGAAAGTTATCAATAATTTGTTGTGATTTTTTCATAACCGGTTTGCTCTCGGTTTCTGCCGGAGCATGGCGCAGCATGGTGAGCCAACCCGAGAAGGAGTGACTTTCATCCTCTTTTTCCTCTGGATTTATGCTTTCTTTTAGTTCATAGCCCACAAAATCTGAAGATTCATAGCCCAGAAAATCGGCGCTTGGCATTACCATGGCCGGCTTCTCCTCAAGTGGTTTTTTCTTGGGGAGCACAGAGAAGTCAATGGTACTACCATTTTCCGTCTCAAAGGTATCATCGGTTTGAAAATATTCACTTACGGAGCTGACCTTAGCTGTCATGCCAGCTCTTGGCTTGTCAGTTTTAACAGGAGCCGCTGCCAATTGCGTTTTCTTCGCTGGTTCTGCCGGTTTTATGATTTCGCTCTGGGGCACTTTCTGCACAGCTGTTGTATGAATAAGTTCATACAGACGCTTGCGGTCGGCAATATAAGCAGCTGACTGTTTTAATGTTCCATTAAAACGAACATGTTCCAGGGTATGAAGGTTTTTTATGAGTAGCATGCGTGCCGACTGAAACCAGGGGAATTCATCAACAATCTCATGCAAAGCAGGCAACGACGATTCATCGAGCAAGGCAGGTTGCGCCACTAAATCAAAAAAGTCAGTTTTTTTCATACACAGAATACCAGTCTTGTGCTACCAGTCGGCAAAAGCTTTGTTAAAAATATTTTCTGTTATCTCTTCAATCATCTCCGTCGTCAGGTCATTTTCTACAGCATTAATATTCTGATCTGATGGGAAATCGCGGAAGGCTGAAAAAGTGCTCTCCCAATTTACTTTGGGGTCTTTGTAATTTTTGTAGCGTACCTTAATGGTCATCGATAAGCGTGTTTCCGCCGAAACGGCATCTGCCTGTATGGCCATGGGACGTACACTGTAACCCGTTATCTCACCCGAGAAATCAACATTACCGGTTCCATTCACCAGCTTTAAGCGCGACTCGTTTGAGATACGGTCTTTAAGACCTTCGGTGAAATTTTGACTGAGCACCGGGTTAATCAGGGGTGCCCGGTTGTCGAAGTACTGCACCGAGAAGGTGGAGATGTTTTCCGGGATGGAAGCACCGCTCATGGTCATGCTAACAGAGCAGGCGCTGATGATAAGGACAGCCAGAGCCGCCACTATTATGTTTGTTATCTTCATCGTTCTATTTGATATTCTTTAATTTTTCGATACAAGGTACGTTCAGAAATACCCAGTTCAACAGCGGCTTGTTTACGGCGGCCATTGTACTTGTCCAGGGCTTTTTTTATGAGTTCTATTTCTTTATCAGCCAGCGATAAGGATTCCTCCACAAATTCTTCCGTGTCCTGAATGGGGCCTTGCGCCTCGTTTTGGGCAGGAGAGGAGTAACTCATGGCCGGTACTTTGCTGTTGGCCGAAACAAAATCGCCATCTTCGCCTTGGTAAAGCTTTTGAATAATATTGGCATGTTCACCCGGTTCGCTAACATGGCCATTCTCCATCATATCGAGCACCAGCTTTTTAAGGTCGTGCATATCTTTTTTCATATCAAACAAGACCTTGTAGAGTATCTCGCGCTCGTTGCTAAAGTCTGTTTCGGCCTTATTATGGTTATCAATAATGGCCGGCAGGTTATCACCCGCATGGTAGGGCAGGTACTTGGCAATGTCCTCACCATCTATCTCACGCTGTTGTTCAATAACAGATATTTGCTCAGTTATATTTTTCAGCTGTCGTATGTTGCCGGGCCAGCGGTAGCGCATCAGCATCTCTTTGGCATCAGCCGACAGGCGTATGGCCGGCATGCGGTAGCGGGTGGCAAAATCATTGGCAAATTTGCGAAACAGCA
Organism: uncultured Carboxylicivirga sp.; assembly: GCA_947491945.1. Lineage (GTDB taxonomy): Bacteria > Bacteroidota > Bacteroidia > Bacteroidales > Marinilabiliaceae > Carboxylicivirga > Carboxylicivirga longa. The sequence goes on from CANLLN010000007.1 coordinate 124,232, forward strand.
GGTAGATATCATCGGCACGGTCGCGCAGGGGCGGTATGCTGATGGGCACGCTATTTAGGCGGTAGTATAAATCTTCGCGGAACTTTCCTTCTTTAATAGCTTTCTCCATGTTTACATTGGTGGCAGCCACCACGCGCACATCGGTTTTCAGTACTTTTGAAGAACCCACCTTAATAAATTCACCGGCTTCGAGTACACGCAGCAAACGCACCTGTGTGTTCAAAGGCAGCTCCCCAATCTCATCTAAAAAGATGGTGCCGCCATTGGCTTCCTCAAAATAGCCTTTGCGGTCGGACAAGGCGCCGGTAAAGGCCCCTTTCTCATGACCGAATAGCTCTGAGTCGATAGTGCCTTCGGGTATGGCACCGCAGTTAACGGCGATGTAGGAGCCGTGTTTGCGGGCGCTTGATTGATGAATAATCTGTGGAAATACCTCTTTCCCGGTACCACTTTCTCCGGTAATAAGTACCGATAAGTCGGTGGGTGCTACCTGAACGGCCACATCAATGGCCCGGTTCAATCCAAATGAATTGCCAATAATCCCGAATCGTTGTTTGATTTGTTGTAAATCCATTTTTATACAGTTATCTCAATATCAGCTTTATTAAAACAAAAAGCTGCAATTATTGCAGTGTTAACTGACAAAGTTACAATTCTGCTTCGTTTTCGTTTCATGCAGGGCCAACAATTTTTGTTAAAAGTAGGCGGCGTGCTTACATCTTTCTGCCTTTTAAAAGCGAAAAGTAGGCTTAACTATATACATTTGTGTAAAAATTAAGGATGCAATTATGAAGACCTTACTTGGAATTATACCCGCCCGTTATGCCTCTACGCGTTTTCCGGGCAAGCCCCTGGCTGATATTGGTGGCAAAACAATGATTCAACGCGTATATGAGCAAGCTTGCAAGCAGCTGGATTATGTATATGTGGCTACCGATGATAAGCGCATTGAAGCTGCTGTTCTTGCCTTTGGTGGTCGTGTGGTAATGACTTCGACAGATCATCAGAGTGGTACCGACCGCTGTGCCGAAGCTCTACAGCGGGTAACGGAACTGGAGCAGCGTGATTTTTATGCAGTCATTAATATACAAGGTGATGAACCCTTTATTAGTCCCCGTCAAATAGGCTTGGTAGCTCATTGTTTTCAGCAAGAAGATACGCAGCTGGCTACCCTGGTAAAACCTGTGACTTCGTCAGCTGATTTGTTTAATGCCAACAAACCCAAGGTGGTGTTGAGTAAAGATAGAAGGGCGCTGTACTTCAGTCGTTCGCCCATTCCTTACCTGCGTGGGGAAGAAGAAAGCCACTGGGCAGAGAAGCATCCCTATTATAACCATGTTGGTCTGTATGGCTATCGTTCTGATATATTGATGCAAATCACTCAACTACCCATGGGGCAGCTGGAGGCTGCTGAGTCGCTGGAGCAGCTGCGTTGGCTCGAAAATGGATATTCCATCCGTGTAGAAGAGACAAGAGAAGAGTCACACGGTATTGATACTCCGGAGGATTTGGAGAATTTACTAAAGGCAGGATTGATTTAATCAAGCGTAAAATCAACTATAGTCATTGATTATTAAAAGGTTGTACATAAGGATGCGATCTTTATTTGCGAGACGACAATAAAGATCGTATCCTTTTTTTCACTACTCTCTGACTCATCTTCTACCACTTTTATTTTCGCTCGTAAGGCTGTTAGTGGTGCAAGCAAAAAGGGAGTGGCGTACCTTGTCGGTAGCAACAAAAAAAGCCCATCCGTCAGGATGGGCTTTTTCTATATCGTGTAAAACTGTTTTACAGTTTACGGCTTACTTCAACTTCTTCGTAGGCTTCTACAACATCACCCACTTTAATATCGTTGTATTTGTCAATGTTCAGACCACACTCGTAGCCGGCAGCAACCTCTTTCACATCGTCTTTGAAACGTTTCAGAGATCCCAGCTCTCCTGAATAAATCACAATACCTTCGCGTATCAGGCGTATTTTATTGGAGCGTTTGATCTTACCTTCTTTCACCATACAACCGGCAATGGTACCCACCTTAGTAATCTTAAAGGTCTCACGAATTTCGATGGTGGCTGTAATCTCCTCTTTGATCTCAGGCGACAACATACCTTCCATGGCTGATTTCAGCTCTTCGATGGCATCGTAAATGATGGAGTAGAGGCGAACATCGATCTCTTCCTTCTCTGCAATACGACGGGCAGCCATCGATGGACGCACCTGGAAACCAATAACGATGGCATTGGATGCCGTAGCCAGCATGATATCAGATTCAGAGATCTGACCTACTGCCTTATGAATCACATTCACCTGAATTTCTTCCGTTGACAGCTTGATCAATGAATCGGATAGTGCTTCGATAGAACCATCCACATCACCTTTAACAATCACGTTCAGCTCCTGGAAGTTACCAATGGCAATACGACGGCCAATCTCATCCAGCGTAATGTGCTTTTTAGTCCGCATGCCTTGCTCGCGCTGCAATTGCTCACGCTTGGTGGCAATGTCTTTGGCCTCGCGCTCATCTTCCATAATGTTAAAGCGTTCGCCGGCCTGTGGTGCTCCGTTCAGTCCCAGTACCAATGCTGGTTCTGATGGTCCTACCTCGTCAACCTTTTGGTTACGTTCGTTAAACATGGCCTTCACGTGACCGTAATGCGAACCTGACAAAATCATATCGCCCACACGCATTGTACCCGTCTGCACAAGTAGGGTAGTAACGTATCCGCGTCCCTTGTCAAGCGATGATTCAATTACAGAACCAACGGCACGCTTGTTAGGATTGGCCTTCAGCTCCAGTAGATCTGCTTCCAGCAGTACTTTCTCAAGCAGCTCATCGATGTTAACACCATTTTTAGCAGAAATTTCCTGACACTGATATTTACCACCCCATTCTTCTACCAGGTAGTTCATATTCGCCAGTTCTTCCCTTATCTTATCGGGATTAGCACCCGGTTTATCAATCTTGTTAATGGCAAACACAATCGGTACACCTGCTGCTGCTGCGTGGTTGATGGCCTCAGTGGTCTGCGGCATCACATTGTCATCGGCTGCCACAATGATGATGGCGATGTCGGTAACCTGCGCACCTCGGGCACGCATGGCGGTAAAGGCCTCGTGACCTGGTGTATCCAGGAAGGTGATCTTACGACCATCTTCGCGTGTTACGTTGTAGGCTCCAATGTGCTGCGTAATACCACCGGCCTCACCGGCGATTACGTTTGCTTTACGGATGTGGTCAAGCAATGACGTTTTACCGTGGTCTACGTGTCCCATTACCGTTACAATTGGCGGACGTGCTACCAGATCCTCTTCATTATCTTCCTCCTCTACGATGGACTCGACCACCTCGGCACTCACAAATTCAATGGTGTAACCAAACTCTTCGGCTACCAGCGCCAGTGTTTCAGCATCCAATCGCTGGTTAATCGATACGAACATGCCCAGACTCATACAGGTAGCAATAATTTGGTTTACCTGCACATCCATCATGTTGGCCAATTCGTTCGCTGTTACGAACTCAGTAACTTTCAGGATTGACTTTTCCTTGTCTGCTTGTTCCATCTCAGCTTGCTGACGCTGTGATTGCAGTTCGCGCTTCTCGCGGCGGTGCTTGGCACCTTTGTTTTTACCTTTCGAGGTTAAGCGGGCCAAGGTATCCTTAATTTGCTTTTGCACATCTTCCTCGTTCACCTCGGCTTTGATCGGACGCTTCTTCACGCGTGCAGGACGCTGACGTTGCGGACGGTCTTTACGTTCGCCACCGGCTCCCTGTTGTCCGCCTTGCTGCTTCTGGTTGATGTCAACCTTCTCTTTATCTTTTTTGATGCGCTTACGCTTACGCTTTTTGTTGGCGTTTTTATTGGCATCTTTACTATCTGATTTGGAGGGTGTTTTGGGTAGTTCAATTTTACCCACCACTGTAGGGCCGGATAGCTTCTTCACCTGAGTAGGTCTGAAGGAATCATCCTTCTCCGTTTTGGCCTCTTCTTTAGCAGGCGCTTCCGGCTTTGCCTCCTCGGTCTTTTTGGGGCTTACTTTCTTTACTTTCACTTCGTCTTTTTTCGACGTAACCTGCGCTTTGTCGTCTTTCTGCGTCGGTTTTTTATCGAGTTCGATTTTACCCACTACCTTCATCTCGTCAACGGGATCTACCTTGGTGGGAATATGTTCCGGCTTAGGAGCCGGCTTTTTCTTTTCTTTCTTTTCTTCGGCTTTGGCAGGTTTTGCCTTTGCTTCGTCTGCTACTTTCGGCGCCGGTTTATCGGCTTTTTCTGCTTTCTCGGTTTTTACCGTTTTTTCGGCTTTCTTTTCAGCAGGAGCAGCTTCTTTCTTCTTAGGCTTAAAGGCATCAAGATCTACCTTACCCACAACTTTGGGTCCTGAGTCCTTAGTGGCAGCCGGTGCATCAGCCGGTTTTTCTTTTTCTTTAACCGGCTCAATATCATCTCTGATATCGGAAAGAGAGATGGACTCTTTCTTTGATTTTTCTTTTAGTTTAGCCAGTTTTTCCGATTCTTTCTTAACATGGGAATCGCCACGATATTCTTGTGCCAGAATCGAATACATATCATCAGATATTTTTGTATTCGGGTTTGTTTCAACTTTGAAACCTTTTTTCTGCAGGAATTCCACAATGGTGTGAAGTCCAACATTGAACTCTCGTGCTACTTTACTAAGTCTTTTTCCAACTGCCATATAACAGGACTCTTCTTATCGTTTTTTTTTGTTCGGATTCAATTCATTGAGGGGCAAATATAGCGATTTATTCAAACTCAGCGCTTAGTATTCCTCTCACTTCCTGAATTGTTTCCTCTTCTAAATCAGTTCTCTTCACCAGGTCTGAAACCGACAGATCCAGCACGGATTTGGCGGTGTCACATCCGATTGCTTTGAGTTCGCCCAATACCCAGGCATCAATTTCGTCGGCAAATTCATCCAGGCTCACGTCTTCATCGTCCTCTTCCGATTCGCGATAAACGTCCAGCTCATAGCCAGTGAGCTGACCCGCCAGGCGAATATTTAAGCCGCCTCTACCAATGGCCAACGACACTTCTTCGGGACGCAGGTACACTTCTGCGCGCTTGTCGTCTTCCACAATTTTAATATTGGTAATCTTTGCCGGGTTCAGTGCTCTTTGAATAAAGAGCTGAGTATTGGTGGTGTAATTAATTACATCAATATTTTCGTTACGCAGCTCGCGTACAATGCCGTGGATACGCGATCCCTTCATGCCCACACAGGCACCTACCGGATCGATGCGGTCATCGTACGATTCTACGGCTACTTTGGCGCGTTCGCCAGGAACACGTACAATCTTTTTGATGGTGATTAAGCCATCGAAAATCTCCGGTACCTCCAGCTCAAACAAGCGCTCAAGGAATACAGGTGATGTACGCGAAAGAATGATGAGGGGATTGTTGTTGCGTATCTCAACCTTCACAACAACAGCTCTTACGCTATCGCCTTTACGAAAGAAATCCGAAGGGATCTGCTCCGATTTGGGTAAGATTAACTCATTATCTTCGTCATCGATAATTAAAATCTCACGTTTCCAGATCTGATAAACCTCACCGGTTACAATTTCGCCAACACGATCTTTATAGGCGTGATATATATTATCTTTCTCTAGTTCCAGGATGCGGGCCGACAAGTTTTGACGCAGGCTTAGGATAGCACGACGACCAAAATCAAGAAATTTCACTTCGTCAGTTACTTCTTCGCCCAGCTCGTAGTCGGCATCAATTTTTTTGGCCTCTGATAGTGTTATCTGCAGGTTTTCATCCTCCAGTTCATCGTCGGCAACAACTTCGCGGTTGCGCCATATTTCAAAGTCTCCTTTGTCGTCGTTAATGATAACGTCAAAATTCTCATCTGTTCCAAATCGCTTGATCAGTACGCTTCGAAATGCATCTTCCAGCACACTTATCATCGTTGCACGATCAATGTTTTTGAGTTCTTTAAACTCCGAAAACGTATCTATCAGATTAATATTTTCCATGCCCTAAGGAATATTTTAGAAAGATATAATGTCTTTTACCTGTTTTACTTCGTCAAATTTACAATTTACCGTGCGCACCTGCAATTCTTTGCGTTTCTTGCCTTCAACTTTCACCTTCTCTTCAATTTCATAGCTGAAGCCCTCGTCACTTACGTCAATGAGTTTGCCTGTGTGCTTGATGCCATCGGCTCGCAACACTTCAATCTCCTTACCAATATTCTTAAGGTACTGGCGCTTTATTTTAAAGGGTTGGCCGATGCCGGCTGAGGCCACTTCAAGTTCAAAATCCTCCTCATCCCGATTAAGGCCTGCTTCAATGTGTTTACTCAGCTCGATGCAATAGTTGATGGGTACGCCATTGTCGTGATCAACTATTACCTGTATGACATTGCCGGGCCGCACGTTCAGTTCAACGAGGAACATACCGTCAGCCGCCAGTTTATCATCAATTATGCTTTGTATTTGCGTTTCCTTAATCATGTTTTTTGTCTAATAAAATAGGGGACTAACTGGTCCCCTAAGTCATTCCACCCGGTAAATCAAGCGCAAAGATAATGATATCAGTGCACTTATCCAAATGCAGTAAAGTATTGTTTAAGTGGTCGATTCATTTTTTTGTATATTGCCAGCTAAGCTATTTGAGCGATGGTGAACAAGAAAAAAATAATAAATGATCCGGTACATGGTTTTATTAAGGTGCCACACGCCTTGTTGTACGATTTAATGGAGCACCCCTATTTTCAGCGCTTACGGCGCATTAAGCAACTGGGGCTTACGCACCTTGTATATCCCGGAGCCATGCACACCCGCCTTCAGCATGCCATGGGAGCCATGCATCTGATGAGTTCGGCTGTTGAGATTTTGCGATCCAAGGGGCAGGTGATTACAGCCGATGAATCCCTGGCGGTGCACGCTGCTATATTGTTGCACGATGTAGGGCATGGCCCTTTTAGTCATGTGCTGGAGCATTCACTTGTAGAGGTTTCGCACGAGGCGATATCCCAGTTGATTATGCAGCAATTAAATCGCGAGTTTAAAGGTCTGCTGGATTCCGCTATTGCAATCTTTAACGACTCTTACCCTAAAAGATTTCTGCATCAGCTTGTGTCAAGTCAGTTGGATATGGATCGGCTCGACTACCTGAAGCGCGATAGTTTTTACTCCGGAGTGTCGGAGGGGGTTATTGGTTCCGATCGGATTATTAAGATGCTGAATGTAGTGGATGATAAGCTGGTGGTCGAGTCGAAGGGTATTTATTCTATCGAGAAGTTTTTAGTGGCACGCCGCCTGATGTATTGGCAGGTATATTTGCATAAAACAGCATTGGCGGCAGAACAAATGTTGGTGCATTTGCTCAAGCGGGCCAAGTACCTGATCGCACAAGGACATGAATTATTTGCTCCTCCACAGTTGCTCTTTTTTATGCAGCGTAAGCCTAATATTGACGACTTTTATGCCGATCCCAATGTCCTCCTTAATTTCACTTTGCTGGATGATGATGATATAATGTGCTCGATAAAAGCATGGACCCTGCATCCCGATGTGGTTTTGTCATCGTTGGCCAAAGGGTTTGTTAATCGCAGACTATGGCGCATACATTTGCAGAACGAGGCTTTTGATATGGCTCGGGTTAAGGAACTGAAAGCTGTTGCCTGTGAGGCTTATGGATTAAAGGCGCAGGATGCCGACTATCTGGTGTTTACTGATGCGATTACCAATAACGCCTACAGTGTGCAGGATGACAAAATTGAAATTTTGTATAAAAATAAGGAATTAAAAGATATCGCCAAGGCTTCCGATATGCTTAACCTTTCGGTGTTGAGTAAAACCGTTAGAAAACATTACCTGTGTTATCCCAAGCAAATTGAAGCCGTACTGCAATCGCGGGTCGGACTTTTCTAAAGTAAATTTATTTACTAGATTTGCACCAAATTTTTTGACGTTTAGCTCGTTAGATATGAATCTCATCGGGGCCTTTGGCTTCGATGAATATTTGTGGTAAGGGGTTGACTAATAAAGCAATGTAATAGATGAAATTTACAGCCGGTCAGATTGCCGAATTACTCAAGGGTAAAGTAGAAGGAAATGAAGATGCTATTGTAAGGAATGTATCGAAAATAGAAGAGGGTAAGCCAGAGACGCTTACCTTTTTAGCCAATCCTAAATACCATCAGTACCTATATACAACGAAAGCCGATGTGGTTATCGTAAATGACTCTTTTGAAGCCGAAGGTGAAGTGAAAGCCACCCTTATACGTGTGCCCAATGCCTATGAGGCCTTGGCGCAGTTGTTGGAAATGTACGAGCAGAGTCAGCCGCAGAAAACCGGTATCGAACAACCATCTTTTGTACATGAGTCAGCTCGTTTGGGCGATTTTGTTTATGTGGGCGCCTTTGCCTACATAGGCGAGAATGTACAATTGGGTGACAATGTAAAGATATATCCGCATGCCTATATTGGCGATAATGTAAAGATCGCCGAGGGTACTACGGTGTATGCCGGAGTTAAAATTTATAAGAATTGTGTGATTGGTAAGGCCTGTACCGTGCATGCCGGCGCAGTTATTGGTAGCGATGGTTTTGGCTTTGCCCCCAACGCAAACAACGAATACAAAAAAGTGGCACAGATTGGTAATGTGGTGCTGCACGATCATGTTGAGATTGGCGCCAATACCACCATTGACCGTGCTACCATGGGATCTACTGTTGTGCACAAAGGTGTGAAGCTGGATAATCTGATTCAGATAGCGCATAATGTGGAGGTAGGAGAAAATACGGTGGTAGCTGCTCAGTCGGGGGTTGCCGGATCGACCAAGATAGGACGCGACTGTATGTTTGGCGGACAGGTAGGTATTGCCGGTCATCTTACTGTGGCCAATGGCACAAAGGCCGGTGCTCAAACCGGTATTAATAAGTCGATTAAGAAGGAGAATTCTGTGCAGTTTGGCTCGCCAACCATGGATATGGGCGATTTCAATCGTTCGTTTGTGGTGTTTAGGCGCCTGCCACAGCTAAAGGCACAGTTAGAGGAATTGAAAAAGAAAATAGAGGAGTAATCGCTCATAATACATTTTCGTAAGATCGAAGTGATAAGCTATGACTGAAAGACAAAGAACTATAAAAGAGCCCGTGACGCTTAATGGAACCGGGCTTCATACTGGTGTTAAAGTGAATTTCACCTTGTTGCCGGCGCCTGTTAACCACGGCTATAAGTTTAAACGGATTGACTTGGAGGGGCAACCTGTTATTGAGGCGCTGGCCGATAATGTGGCTTTTACGCAAAGAGGTACCGTGTTGCAAAAAGGTGATGCTAAGGTAAGTACCATTGAGCACTGCCTGGCTGCACTTACTGCCCTTAAAATTGATAACTGTCTGATTGAAGTGGATGGACCTGAGGCTCCCATACTGGATGGCAGTGCTAAGTTTTTTGTGGAAGCCATTAAGAAAGCAGGCATCGAAGAGCAGGATGCTGAGCGTTGCTTCTTTGAGGTGAAGGAGAAGATGGTGTTTGAAGATGAAGAGCGTGGAATTAAGATTGTAGCTTTGCCCGACGATGAGTTTAGTCTGGATGTGAAGATTTCTTTCGATCAATCGCTGCTTTTGTCTAACCAGTACGCCACCCTGGATAAGCTTGATGACTTTGAAAAGGAAGTGGCGGCTTGTCGCACCTTTGTATTCTTGCACGAGTTGGAGCCGTTGTTAAAAAATAATTTGATTAAGGGCGGCGATCTAGATAATGCCATTATTATCATTGATAAAGAAATAAGCCAGGAAGAGCTGGATAAGTTGGCTGATTTGTTTAAACAGCCACGCGTAGAGGTACAGCCTACAGGCATCCTTAATAATGTTGACCTGGTGTATACCAACGAGCCTGCGCGGCATAAATTGTTGGATGTGATTGGTGACCTAGCCTTGTGCGGTATGCCTATTAAGGGGCGTATCATTGCTACCCGGCCCGGGCACATGGCCAATGTAGAGTTTGCCAAGTTGCTTCGTAAAGAGATTAAGAAGAGGGCGCTAAAGCCGAATGTGCCCAGTTATGATCCTACCAAGGCACCAGTGTATGATATCAATGATATAAAGAAAATGTTGCCGCACCGTCCTCCGTTCTTGCTAATTGATAAGATTATCGATCTGAAGGAGAAATCGATTGTGGGAGTGAAGAATGTTACCATGAATGAGCCATTCTTCGTGGGGCATTTCCCCGACGAACCGGTAATGCCTGCTGTGTTGCAGATTGAAGCCATGGCCCAGGCTGGTGGTATTTTTATTCTCAGCCAGCTCGATGAACCATCGGCCTACAGTACTTACTTCCTCAAAATTGATAATGTGAAGTTACGCAGGAAGGTGGTGCCAGGCGATACCATTATTTTTAAGTTGGAGTTGATATCGGAATTCCGACGGGGTATGGCCAATATGAAAGGGACAGCTTTCGTGGGCGATCAGGTAGTGTCGGAAGGTGAGTATATGGCACAAGTAGTAAAGAATAAGTAATTTTCCACCCAAAATATCGCGGGTCTGCAAAGGGCAGACCGGCTTTTTGAACTAAAACAACAGAAAATGAAACAAGCATTGGCATATATCCACCCGGAGGCAAAGATTGCTCCCAATGTTGTTATTGAACCTTTTGTTACCATCGACAAAAACGTTGTCATTGAAGAGGGAACCACTATAGCATCCAATGTTACCATCCTTGAAGGGTCAAGAATTGGCAAGAACTGTAAAATTTTCCCCGGCGCTGTTATTGGCGCTGTACCGCAGGATTTAAAGTTTGCGGGCGAGGAAACAACAGCTGAGATTGGCGACAACACTACCATACGCGAGTGTGTTACCGTTAACCGGGGCACCAAAGCAAAGGGCAAAACAGTGGTGGGTAGTAACTGTCTGCTGATGGCCTATACTCATATTGCCCACGATGCCATTGTTGGGGATAATGTGATTTTGGCAAATGCTGTGCAGGTGGCCGGCGAAGTGGTTATCGACGATTACGCGATTATTGGCGGTACTTCGGCTATTCATCAGTTTGTACATATTGGTGCGCATGTTATGGTGTCTGGTGGAACGCTTATCGGTAAAGATGTACCTCCGTATGTGAAGGCGGGACGTGAGCGTATCTCTTATGCCGGTGTTAACTCCATTGGTTTGCGTCGTCGTCAGTATACCAACGATCAGATTCGTGATATCCAGAATATTTACCGTTATCTGTTTCAGATGGGTTTGAATAATTCAGAGGCCATTGAACGTATTGAAGCCGAGTTGCCTGCTTCAAAAGAGCGTGACGAAATTATTCTGTTTGTGCGCAATTCGCAGCGTGGTATCATTAAAGGATATTATCCAGACAAAGCATAGTCTTGAAATAACAGAACAGGGAGACCGGCCGGACGCCGGTTTTTTTGTGCCTTATTCTAAAAACTTAAGGTTGCGTTTGAGGCCTGTGTATTTTGTTCTTTTTACCGCCGACTTACGGAATAGTTCACGGAAGCGATCCTCGCTCATCGTGTGCCAATCTTCTTTGCTTAACTGTAATAAATCGGGGTGAGGCTGAAGGGCTTCTTCCTTTGTGGGGCGAGCTTTCCAGTTCCAGGGGCAGGCTTCCTGACAGATGTCGCAACCAAAGGCCCAGTTTTCAAACTGCCCTTTAAAAGCTGGTGGGATATCCTCACGATGTTCAATGGTGAGGTAGGAGATGCATTTGTTGGCATCGAGCCGATAGGGCGCTGTAAGGGCACCGGTGGGGCAGGTATCAATACAACGTTGGCAGCCGCCACAGGCTTCATTTATGGCGTTACCACTTTTAACTTTTAGGTTAGTAATGAGTTCACCAATCAGTACATAGCTGCCAAGCTTTTTGTGAATGAGATGGGTGTTTTTACCGATCCAGCCCAGTCCTGCTTTGACGGCCCAGGCACGATCCAGCACGGGAGCTGAATCCGTAAAGCAGCGGCCTTCGAGCTCAGGTTCAATGTTGGCTTTGATATAATCGAATAAGATCTGAAGCTTATCCTTTATAACAAAATGATAGTCTTTGCCATAGGCATAGCGTGCCAGCTTAGGCGCTGTCTCATCCTGCTGAAGTTCTTGTGGTGTGTAGTTGAGCAGGACCGATATTATACTGTGAGCTCCTTCCACCAGGGCTGCCGGATTAATTCTTTTTTCAAAGTGATTGGCCATATATTGCATGCCGGCATGCTGCTCTTCATCGAGCCAGCGACGCAAATGGCGGGCATCATCTTCGAGCGTCTCAATCGGGGCAAAGCCAATATCTGCAAATCCCAGTTCCAGGGCTTTGCTTCTTATGGATTCCTCCTGTAAAAGGCTGATGAGAGACATTAGCTTACGGTTATTCCTTGCTTTTTGGCCGTTAGGGCAAGGCGTGTTTTTAGTTCATGTGCCGTGTCCTCATCCAGCATCTGATAGTCAAAGGAAAATGGTTCGCCGTTCTTCCTTTTTATTCGAATTGCTGTAATGTTAACTTGCAGCTCTTCAATTGTCGTCCAATCAATGACAATTGCCTTGGTAAAGATTGATTTTTTTACGGTAATCATTTGCTGGTTAACTATTATGTAGGCCTTGCCCATAAGGTTAAGAGGATTAAGACCGATGCCCATCAGTGCGTAATAAAGGCCGGCAGCACAAAATAGCGTGAGGTGCAGCGCTGAAAATCGCTCCTGCTGTGTAAAGAAAGCAAGATAAAGGGCGGCACCCGTCATGATGACGCCGGCAATGAGCCGCAGGTAGTTGATCGGCTGTTTCTTGATGAGGTTAATGTATAATCCTTCCATGTAATTGCTTATAAAAAAAGCCCTCATAAGAGAGCCTTGAGGTCTTTTATTTTAGAGTAGTCCCAGCTCAAGCAGGGCTTCTTCCGACAGCATGTCTTTGGTCCAGGGCGGATCAAAGGTCAGGTTCAGCTCTACACTGGTAATCCCATCGATGGCGGCCACTTTTTCATGTACCTCTTCGGGTAGTGATTCGGCAACCGGACAATTCGGTGATGTCAGTGTCATCACAATACGGGCTTTTCCTTCCTCATTCACATCAATCTCGTATATCAAGCCTAAATCGTACACATTGACCGGTATCTCAGGGTCAAAAACCGTTTTGATCGCTTCTATAATCTTGCCTTCCAGCTGTAAAAATTCATTTCCCATCTTTCTGTTTTTAAGGCTCACAGCTGTGGCTAATTATCCACTCACTGTGTATAAATGCTTTTTTAAAAATAGGGTCTGCATCTCATTTGCTCAGACCATGTTGAACTAACCTAACTTTGCTTTAAAAGCAACAGCGTATAAGCGCATTTGTTTCATCATGGCCAATAGTCCATTGGACCGTGTAGGCGACAGGTGGTCTTTTAGGCCGATGGCCTCTACAAAGTTAAGGTCGGCGTTCAGTATTTCATCCGGTGTGCGGCCCGACAGAACACGAATCAGCAGGGCGATGATGCCTTTGGTGATAATGGCATCGCTGTCGGCCGAATAGATGATTTTATCTCCGTCCAGCTCGGCGTGTACCCATACTTTCGACTGACAGCCCTCAATGAGGTTTTGTTCCAGTCGCCAGTCGTCTTTAAAACCTTCCAAATCGTTGCCTATCTCAATCAGGTAAGCATACTTATCCATCCATTCGTCGAAAGCCGAGAATTCCTCGATGATCTCTTCTTGTATTTCGTTTATTGTCATTGTAATGCTGTAATATTAATCAATGCCCAAAATTGATAATTTATGGCGAATCAACCAAACAACTGTGCAATGCGTTTGGTTCCATCCACCAGTTTGTCAATTTCTTCTTTGGTATTGTAAATGGCAAATGAGGCACGTATGGTGCCCGGTATGTTATAAAACTGCATCAGCGGTTGGGCGCAGTGGTGCCCGGTACGCACGGCAATACCCATTTTATCGAGCATGGTACCGATATCAAAGGGATGTATCTCGCCGATTAAAAACGAGATAACACTTGTTTTATGTTGCGCCGTACCGAAAAAGCGACAATTGGGAATGGTGGCCAGTCCCTCGGTGGCATAGTCCAGTAACTCCTGTTCGTAGGCAGCTATTTTGTCAAGGCCAATGTTATTCACGTAGTCAATGGCCGCTCCCAACCCAATAGAGCCGCTAAAGTCGGGTGTTCCGGCCTCAAATTTAAAGGGCAGTTCATTAAAGGTGGTTCCTTCAAAGGATACAGTATGTATCATCTCGCCACCGCCCTGATAGGGCTCCATCTTATCCAGCCACTTCTCTTTGCCATACAGTACCCCAATGCCGGTGGGGCCATACAATTTGTGTCCGCTGAATACGTAAAAATCACAGTCGAGCGCCTGCACATCAACTGGTGTGTGCTGTACGGCCTGCGCCCCATCCACCAGCACCGGTATGCCATGGTTGTGTGCTGTATCAATGATGTGCTTAATGGGGTTAATGGTACCCAGGGCATTGGAAATATGTGCCACTGTAACCAATTTCGTTTTTTCGGTGATCAGCTCATCCAGTTTGTTGAGTATTAGCTCACCTGCTTCGTTAATGGGGATGTATTTAACAACTATGCCTTTTCTTTTTTCGAGCAGTTGCCAGGGTACAATATTGGAGTGATGCTCCATTTGTGTTACCAGTATTTCATCACCTGCCTTTAAGAAAGTGTCGGAGAATGAGTTGGCGACCAGGTTAATGGCCTCTGTTGTGCCCCGCGTAAAAATGACTTCGTGGGTATGCTGTGCCTTGATGAAGTCCTGTACCTTACGACGGGCATCTTCATGTGCCTGGGTGCATACGTTACTTAGGTAATGGACACCCCGATGAATATTACTATTGTATTTTTGATATACGTCTGCCAGCGCATCAATTACCACCTGAGGTTTGTGAGTTGTGGCAGCGTTATCGAGGTAAACCAATGGTTTTCCGTAAATCATCTCACCCAATATGGGGAAATCACTGCGTATTTTGTCAATATTAATATTCATGTTTTGTTTATTTATTCTAAGCACAAAGACACGAAGAGCACAAGCGGCGTAAGCTACGCGTTGTGACCTTGGTGTCTTGGTGATGGATCTCGGGTTTTATGTGTTATTGTGGCTTGTTGGCTACAGGCAGCTTGCGCTCACACCTTGCTGACCACAAATCACACACGAGTCGCATTTGTCGTATTCGCCCCTAAAGCGTTTTTCAACCAGGCTGCGAATATTTTCTTTAAGGGCTTCTACCCGTATTTTTTCGATCACCTCGTAGGCAAAGGCATACATTAGCAATATGCGGCTTTCATTTTCATCAATGCCCCGCGATCGCAAGTAAAACATAGCCTCCTCATCAAGCTGACCTACAGTGGCACCATGGCTACATTTTACATCATCGGCATATATTTCCAGTTGCGGCTTGCTGTTGATCTTGGCATTATCGGTAAGCAACAGGTTGTTATTGCTTTGGTAGGCATTGGTTTTTTGTGCATCGGGCCTTACCATAACACGACCTGTAAAAGCTGCCGAAGAGGAGTCGTCCATCACACCCTTAAATAGCTCAAAGCTTTCGCAATGCGGTTGGGCATGGTCGATGAAAGAGTAGTTATCCACATGCTGGTTTTTGTCGTTAAGATACAAACCGTATACGTGGCTCTCGCAGTATTCGTCATCCAGTGTTACGCGTATGTTATTGCGCGTAATGCCGGAGTGTAAAGTAAGATTGTTGGTCAGTACGTTGGAGTGTTTTTTCTGATTGACGTACACACTCGCTACCTGAGTCGTCAGGTTATGTTGGTTTTGTATATTGTACAGATCGAGTACACTGTTTGTTGCAGCAAACACCTCCGATAGGCTGTTGATAACAAACTTTTGTGCCGACATGGTATGGTCGCACAGCATTATCTTTGCTTGTGCATTTTCTTCTATCACAATGAGGTTACGTTGGAAAACTAAGCGATCCTGTTCACCAATCATGATGTTTACCAATTGAATGGGCTTGTCAACAACTACGCCTTTGGGTACATAAATAAAAGCGCCATCCTGTGCAAAGGCAGTATTCATGGCAGCCATGGCATCACCATCATTGCTTTGCTCACCGTAGTATTTCTCAAATACCTCAGGATAGTCTGCTGCTTTTTCTCTAATGCTACCCACCACAACGCCTTCCGGTAGTTTATCGGTGGCATCCTGACTGCTGAACCATCCGTTGATTAAAAATACGTTATGGGTATCCAGGTTAGGAACGCCACAGGTAAACGAATGGTCGTTGTTCTGAATGGCTGATTCGGATGAAAAAGCAATATCGAAAGTGCCTTTGAAAAAGGGCTGTAGATTAGTGTATTTGTATTCCTCTACCTTGTTCGACGGAATACCCTTGACATTGAATAGCTCAAAGGCATCATCGCGCAGCGCATTCATTTTATTGGGTGCACCGGCTTTAAGGAAGGGTAAATTATCCTTATATATCTGGCTGTATTCATCTTGCAGATTAACAATTCGGCAAGTTTTATTCATAGTCACAAAATTTAGTATTGAGTATTAAGTACAAAGTATTGGGCTTATGGGCAAGAATAGTCAGCATGGCTCACTGCTCTGCACTCACTACTAAAATATTAATCCTCAAACTCTTTTTTAATCCAGTCATAGCCTTTCTCTTCCAGCTCGTGTGCCAGTTCCTTGCCAGCCGATTTTACGATGCGCCCCTTGTAGAGAACATGCACAAAATCGGGCACAATATGGTCGAGCAAGCGTTGATAGTGGGTGATTACGATGGTAGCACGATCGGGCGATTTAAGTTTATTCACTCCGTTGGCCACCACGCGCAAGGCATCAATGTCGAGTCCTGAATCTGTTTCGTCCAGAATAGCCAGTTTGGGTTCCAACATGGCCATTTGAAAGATTTCATTCTTCTTCTTTTCGCCGCCCGAGAAACCTTCGTTTACTGATCGGTTGGTTAGGTTGGAGTCTATCTCAACAAGTGATTTCTTCTCACGCATGAGCTTTAAAAATTCACTGGCTGAATAAGGAGTCTCGTTTCTATACTTACGATGTTCGTTTACCGCGGTTCGCATAAAGTTGACCATGCTTACCCCAGGTATCTCAACAGGATATTGAAAGCTCAGGAATACACCCTCGCGGGCACGATCTTCGGGGGCAAGATCCAATAAATCTTTATCATTAAAGGTAACGGATCCTTCGTTAACCTCGAATTTATCGTTACCGGCCAATACTGATGACAGGGTGCTTTTACCGGAGCCGTTGGGACCCATAATGGCATGCACTTCGCCCGGTTTCACTTCCAGGTTAATACCTCTTAATATCTCCTTATCATCTATTTTGGCGTGTAAATCTTTAATGACTAACATATAATGGTACTGTGTTTGTTTTTTGTAATTGATTAACTAATAAAGGGCTTAGCCCACACTGCCTTCAAGGCTTATTTCGAGTAACTTTTGCGCCTCAACGGCAAATTCCATGGGCAGCTGATTGATTACTTCTTTCACATAACCGTTAACGATGAGTCCAACGGCCTGCTCGGTATTTAAACCTCGCTGGTTACAATAGAAAATCTGGTCTTCTCCAATCTTAGAAGTAGTAGCTTCGTGCTCTACCATGGCAGTGCTATTGGCCGTTTCCAGGTAGGGAAAGGTGTGTGCCCCACATTTGTCGCCCAGTAATAAAGAGTCGCACTGACTGAAGTTACGGGCGTTCTCTGCCTTTTTTGAAACTTTGACCAGTCCGCGGTAGCTATTTTGGCTCTTACCAGCTGATATTCCTTTCGAAACAATGAGGCTTCGTGTGTTTTTACCCAGGTGAATCATTTTGGTTCCGGTATCGGCCTGTTGGTAATTATTGGTGACCGCTACGCTGTAAAATTCGCCTACCGAGTGGTCGCCCTGCAATATGCAGCTGGGGTATTTCCAGGTGATGGCTGAGCCGGTTTCCACCTGCGTCCACATAATCTTTGAGTAGTCGCCCTTGCAGATGCCTCGCTTGGTCACAAAATTGTAGATACCTCCCTTACCTTCTTTATTGCCGGGATACCAGTTTTGTACGGTGGAATACTTTACTTCAGCACGATCCATGGCAATCACTTCAACAATGGCGGCGTGCAGCTGGTTCTCGTCACGCATGGGAGCCGTACAGCCCTCCAGGTAACTCACGTAGCTATCATCGTCGGCCACTATTAGGGTGCGTTCAAACTGTCCGGTGTTAATGGCATTGATGCGGAAATAAGTGGACAGTTCCATGGGGCAACGTACCCCTTTAGGGATGTAAACAAAGGAGCCATCGCTAAATACAGCAGCATTAAGGGCGGCAAAGTAATTGTCCTGATGCGGTACGACCGATCCCAGATACTTCTTTATAAGGTCGGGGTATTCCTGCACCGCTTCGCTAATGGAGCAGAAGATAATACCTTTCTCGGCCAGAGTCTCTTTAAAAGTGGTTTTCACCGATACACTGTCTATCACTGCATCCACGGCTACGCCGGCCAATACCTTTTGCTCGTCCAGGGGAATGCCCAGTTTATCAAAAGTCGCCTTCAGTTCGGGATCCACATCGTCCATGCTCTCCAACTCAGGTTTTTTCTTGGGCACGGCAAAATAAATGATATCCTGAAAGTCGATGGGTGGTATTTTCAGGTGCGCCCAGTTGGGCTGCTCCATGGTTTGCCAGTGTCGAAATGCTTTGAGGCGAAATTCCAGCATAAATTCGGGCTCATTCTTCTTTGCCGAAATCATACGAACAATGTCCTCATTAAGGCCTTTAGGAAACTCTTCCATCTCTATATCGCTATAGAAACCATATTTGTATTCCCCTCCGGTTACTTCTTCTAATATTTTATCTTGATCTTCAGCCATACTATACTTTAACTCATGTTCGTCAATCTAACAATGAAGCCTATTTTAAGTTCATTGCAGAAAAATCTTCGTTTAAAAGCAATTGCTTTGCTTCGAGGAAGGGCAAAAATAAGTAATTATTAAGATTAAATAAAAATTTGAAATACCGAATTCCTTGCTTTATTACATCTAGCAAGGCCTTCGTTTTCATGATAATGAAGCTGGTTTAATTAGTTCATGTGCAAGCGCCCTTGATTCATGGTGTTTGGGTGTATTGATTAATATGAAGTACTTTAATTACCTAAATTGTTATCCGAATGAAAGTCCGGACGCATCTCCGGGCAGTACAAAGCCACCCGGGCGTTGATCCACAATTTTTTTATACATTCCCCGCGCCATGTTTTGTGCGCGCATCCTGGCTTTGTCGGCGATGGGGCCTGTGTATAATTCATCAATGGTTTCGTGCCATAGCTGCACCCAGCGATCAAAGTGGGCTGTTGTAATGGCTTGTTTAAAGGCTTTGTCAATACCACTGTGGGCGCGTGCCGGGTTGCCATCAAAGCCCTTTTGATCCAATAGGTTGAGCGCCCAGAAATCGCTTAGCAACTGATAATGTTGTTCCCATGCCTCTGGTGTTTTAATGGCATAATTAAAAAATGGTCCCAGTGTGTCGTCTTTTTGTACCTTGCTATAAAAGGCTCGCACTAATTTCTCTATATCGTTGCGTGTTTGTAAATTTGGTTTCGTCATTTGTCTGTTTATTATCTATCTCCGAAACAGAGGTGCTGTAATTTTGTTTAGTGCCTATGATGTAATTTAAGATGATAGCGAGTGTAGATTAATTTTTGAATATTGCGCAATGGTAAAAGAGGTATACCCGTTTCAGCAGTTGGCTGATAAAATTAAAGGCGATCTGAAGCTTGATCAGACATCGAGGATTGCATATAGCACCGATGCCTCGGCTTATTTTGAAGTGCCGCTGGGGGTGGTAATGCCGCGCGATAATCTGGATGTGCAAGCGATTATTGAGTTTGCAGGGACTTATGGAATTACGCTGATACCACGCGCCGCGGGGACTTCGCTGGCGGGGCAGGTGGTGGGCAATGGTTTAGTCGTTGATGCCGGGCGTTATATGAATAAAATACTGGATCTTAATGTGGCGGAACAATGGGTGAAAGTGCAGCCTGGTGTGGTGCTCGATGAGCTCAATCAGTATCTGGCGCCGCATGGTTTGTTTTTTGGCCCGGAAACATCCACAGCCAACCGTTGCATGATAGGTGGTATGGTAGGTAACAATGCCTGTGGTGCGCATTCCCTTATTTATGGCAGTACGCGCGATCATACCCTGGCCCTAAAAGGTTACCTAAGTAATGGTGACGAGGTAGTTTTTGAGCGGATTAATAAGCGTGAGTTTGAGCAGAAGTGTCAACGTTCTTCCTTTGAAGGAGAAATTTATAAATCGCTAGGTGCATTGTTGAGCGATGAAAGAAACCGTGCTGCCATAAGTCGTGAGTTTCCGCATCCTGATATTCATCGTCGTAACACTGGTTATGCCCTTGATCAGTTAATGAGGCAATATCCTTTTGCCGATGGCGACGATACATTTAATATGTGTTCCTTGCTGGCCGGTTCAGAGGGGACGCTAATGTTCACTACGGAGATTACTTTACATCTTGTTGAAAAGCCACCGCAGCATAAGGGATTGGTTTGTGTGCATTTTAATCGACTAGCGGAAGCGCTGGAAGTCAATCTGATTGGGCTTAAATATCGCCCCGGGGCCATTGAGCTGATGGATAAAACCATTATGGATTTAACGAAGGAGAATGCCCTGCAGAATAAAAACCGCTTTTTTGTAGAAGGCGATCCCGCAGCGCTTTTGCTGGTGGAGTTTGCCCGGCACAGCCTGGACGAGGTGGAAAAGCAAGCTGATGCGATGATTGCTGAGATGAAGAATGCCGGCTTTGGCTATGCCTATCCGGTGTTATATGGGGCTGAGATAAGTAAAGTATGGAGTTTGCGTAAGGCGGGCCTTGGAGTATTGGCCAATATGCCGGGGGATGAGCGTCCGGTGCCTGTGATTGAAGATGCGGCTGTTCGTCCTGAAGATTT
Organism: uncultured Carboxylicivirga sp.; assembly: GCA_947491945.1. GTDB lineage: Bacteria > Bacteroidota > Bacteroidia > Bacteroidales > Marinilabiliaceae > Carboxylicivirga > Carboxylicivirga longa. The sequence goes on from CANLLN010000007.1 coordinate 145,125, forward strand.
ACCTGCTTTTGTAGCAGATATTACTGCCATGTTGGATGGCTATGGTAAAAGATGTGTTTACTATGCACATATAGGTTCCGGTGAGCTTCATTTAAGGCCGGTATTAAACATGAAGGATCCGCATGATGTGGATTTGTTTTATCAGATAGCCAATGACACAGCAGCCATTGTTAAGAAGTATCGGGGATCTTTGAGTGGTGAGCATGGTGATGGACGGTTGAGAGGTCAATTCATTGAAAAGATGGTGGGTGCACATAACTATGCACTTTTCAAAAAGGTGAAAAACATTTTTGACCCCAAGGCTGTGTTTAACGCCGGCAAAATTACGGATACACCCCCCATGAACAGCTCACTGCGTTATAAGCAAGCCGAGGAGGCGTATGAAAAGGAGGTGGTTTTTGACTGGTCTTCAACATTGGGGATGGTTCGGGCAGCTGAGAAATGTACAGGCTCGGGTGATTGTCGTAAGAGTCATCTTATTGGCGGTACCATGTGCCCCAGTTATATGGGTTCGCGCGATGAGCTGCAAACCACAAGGGCACGTGCCAATATGTTACGCGAGTTCTTTGCAGGTACCATACCATCTAATCGTTTAGGTTATGATGAGGTGAAGCAGGTGCTGGATTTATGCTTGTCATGCAAGGCCTGTAAAACTGAGTGTCCCAGTAATGTGGATGTGAGTAAGCTGAAGGCTGAGTTTATGCATCATTATCATCTGCGTTTTGGTATTCCGCTTAGTGCCCGCCTTGTTGCCGCCTTGCCAATAATCAATAAGTGGCTCATGCCGTTTTCCTACCTATACAATAGTGGTCTTAAGCTGACATTATTTAAACGATTGGCTCAGCTTGTTGTAGGGATTTCGGCCAAGCGGCAGTTACCGCTCCTGGCAAATCATTCTCTGAGTCATTGGAGTCGAAAGCGCAGCAGTCCAGCTGGTCTTTCAAAGGCTGTTTATCTTTTTGTAGATGAGTTTACCAATTATAACGATGTAAATGTTGGTGTGGAGACAATATTGTTGTTGGAGAAGTTGGGCTATGAAGTGCGGTTGATTGATAATATAGTGAGTGGTCGTACCTATCTGTCCAAGGGATTGCTGGATAAAGCGGCGCGTATTGCCCGAAAAAATGTGATACAATTGTCTGCTACTGTTTGCCATCAAGCACCGTTGGTGGGCATTGAGCCGTCGGCCATATTAAGCTTTCGCGATGAGTATCCTGAGTTGGTGGGGGCGGAGCTAAGGGAGACGGCGAAGGAGTTGGCGGCGAATACTTATACTTTTGAGGAGTTTATGGTGCGGGAGCAGGATTCCGGACATATTGATGTTCATTTGTTTGAAGAGCAAGCCCGACAAATTAAGTTCCATGGGCACTGTTACCAAAAGGCTCTTTCGGATACAGGCCTCACAAAAAAAGTGCTGGAGTTGCCGCTTAATTATACTGCTGAAGAAATTCCGTCGGGCTGTTGCGGTATGGCCGGTGCCTTTGGCTATGAGCAGAAGCATTACGACTTGTCCATGAAGATTGGTGAGTTGGTTTTATTACCTGAAGTACGCAAGCATAAAGACCAATACCTTATTGCGGCAGCCGGCACTTCATGTCGGCATCAGATAAGCGATGGAGCAGGTGTAAGTTCCTTGCATCCGGCACAGGTGTTATACCGTGCCTTAAAATAGCCGTTGAAGTATACATAATCCATGGAGTAGCTTGGCTTCCGAATTGATGGATAGTAAGTGTATTTTTTGCGTTATATACAGGCTTTGGGAGTGTTTTAAAAACATGACAAATGACACATGCTTACAATTTTGGACAATCTATTGATGTTGCTTGAGGTGATATATGTCAGGAAGTGCTAAATAACATGTTTAAAATAGATATATGTAACTAATAATCAATACTTAGTGTTTTTATTGGTGACATTGAAAATATCTTACAAATTATAAGGTGGTTATATAAAAATGTCTATTTTTGAAGCATAATATTTTACAACTAACAAGATCCAACATTTAATACCTATTCAATATGGACGCTAAGATGAAAGAATTCATGGATGGTGTAAGGGTAAAAAACCCTGGTGAAGACGAATTTTTGCAAGCAGTGCAAGAAGTAGTAGAAACCGTATGGGATTTTTATCAGGAAAATCCTCACTACAAAAAGGCTAAGATACTAGAGCGTATGTGCGAGCCAGAGCGGGTTGTTATGTTCCGTGTTCCCTGGGTTGATGACAGTGGCGAAGTGCATGTTAATCGTGGCTATCGTGTTGAGTTTAACTCAGCCATTGGTCCTTACAAAGGTGGTATTCGTTTTCACCCCAGTGTAACTTTAAGCGGACTTAAGTTCTTAGGCTTCGAGCAAACGTTTAAGAATAGTCTAACCACACTGCCCATGGGGGGAGGTAAAGGAGGTTCCGACTTCAACCCAAAGGGCAAGTCAGATTATGAAATTATGCGTTTCTGCCAAGCCTTTATGAGTGAACTATTCCGTCATATTGGTCCTAATACCGACGTACCAGCCGGTGACATTGGCGTTGGAGGCCGTGAGGTAGGCTATATGTTTGGTCAATATAAGAAATTACGCAACGAATTTACAGGTGTGCTTACCGGCAAGGGGCGCGAGTTCGGCGGTAGTCTTATTCGTCCGGAAGCAACGGGATTTGGTGCTATTTATTTCGTTCGCGAAATGCTGGCAGCCAAAGGAGATAGCATGAAAGGTAAAACTGTGGCAATTTCAGGATTCGGTAACGTGGCCTGGGGTGCTGTGCTAAAAGCTGTTGAGTATGGTGCTAAGGTAGTGACCATATCCGGACCCGATGGTTATATCTATGATCCTAATGGTATCTCGGGTGAAAAGATTGATTATATGCTGGAGCTGCGTGCTTCAAATCAGGATATCGTAGCGCCTTATGCCGAGCGCTTTGCTGGTTCTGAATTTTTTGCCGGGAAAAAGCCTTGGGAGCAGAAAGTAGATATTGCTATTCCTTGTGCTATTCAGAATGAGCTCAATGAGGAGGATGCCAAGACGTTGATCGCCAATGGTTGTGAGATTCTGGCTGAAGCATCGAACATGGGCTGTACAGCTGAAGCAGCCTTCCTGGCCAGCGAGAAGATTACTTTTGCGCCGGGTAAAGCAGTGAATGCCGGTGGTGTTGCTGTTTCCGGTTTGGAGATGACACAGAATAGTATGCGTCTGAACTGGTCGCGCGAAGAAGTGGATGAGCGCCTGGATCAGATTATGACCGATATTCATGCTGCCTGTTTAAAATACGGGGCAGAACCCAATGGTAAGGTAAACTACATCAAAGGAGCAAACATTGGCGGTTTTGTGAAAGTGGCCGACGCAATGATGGCTCAGGGTATTGTTTAAATATTTTCAGGATGCAACAAATACAAGGCCGTCTCCTCCCCGGGGCGGCCTTCTTGTCATACCTGCGTGAGGCAAAATACCTATGGATACACACGAAAACTCAATAAACATTGGTATTTTTGGAGCTTACTAAAAGAAAATAACGGTGATTGATACACACACGCATATTTATTTGCCCGAATTTGATGTCGACAGAGATGATGTGATTCGTCGCGCCAAGGAGGCCGGCGTAGAAACATTGTTGCTGCCCAATGTGGATGAGACAACCATAGCGGCTATGCATGAGCTGGAAACGTGCAGCGCAGGTTATTGTCAGTCCATGATGGGTTTGCATCCTACCTCGGTAAAGGCAAATTATGAAGCTGTTTTGCAAATTATTAAAAAACACCTTGATACCCGCCCTTATGTAGCTGTGGGTGAGGTGGGAGTTGACCTTTATTGGGATAAAACCTACCGTAATGAGCAGACGCAGGCTTTTGAGCAGCAGATAATTTGGGCTAAGCAGAAAAACTTGCCCCTTGTGATACATTGTCGCGATGCCTTTGATGAGGTTTTTGAAGTGGTGGATAAACATGCCGATGAGCATTTGCGGGGTGTATTTCACAGTTTTGGCGGTGGCGATGCTGAGGCACAACGTATAATGGACTATGGTAATTTTATGCTCGGTATTAACGGGGTGGTTACTTTTAAAAACACTAATCTGCGCGAGGTACTTGCGAAGGTGCCGATGGATTATTTGGTGCTGGAGACCGATGCTCCTTACTTGGCACCGGTTCCCAAGCGAGGACGACGTAATGAACCCTCTTATTTGGGAAAGATAGCCGAAACCATTGCTTCAGTTAATAATTGTAGCACCGAAGATGTGATAAATCAAACAACGGTGAATGCCCAACGGTTATTTGCCCTTTAACGAATGAGGAGTTTTTGATGGAAGAAAAAAAGATACTGATCATATACACCGGAGGTACCATTGGTATGGTCATCGATCCGGAGACCAATTCGCTTGTGCCCTTCGATTTTGAAAGTATCTCCAGGCATGTGCCCGAATTGCGGAAGTTCGATTTTCAGGTGAAGAGTATCTCTTTCGACCCGCTTATTGATTCATCCGATATGCATCCGGACGTTTGGATTAAGCTGGTAGGTCTTATCGAAGAAAATTATTCTTTGTTTGATGGCTTTGTCATTCTTCATGGTACCGATACGATGGCCTATACAGCCAGTGCTTTAAGTTTTATGCTGCAAAATCTTAAAAAACCTGTTGTGCTTACCGGTAGTCAGCTGCCGCTGGGTACCATACGTACCGATGGTAAGGAAAATCTGATCACCGCATTGGAGATTGCCGCAGCTCAGAAAAATCGTATGGCCCTGGTGCCTGAGGTGTGTATTTATTTTAAGGATAAATTATTCAGGGGAAACCGCACCACAAAATACAATGCTGAACATTTTCATGCTTTTCGCTCCGATAACTATCCACCGTTGGCCGAGGCGGGGATTCACCTTAAATACAATTATCCATATATTCGGTATACAACGCTTAATGGAGTTTTTCGGGTGGCTACCAAAATGGATACCAATGTAGCATTATTAAAAATTTTCCCGGGTATTAACCAGGATGTGGTAAAGGCGGTACTGAATGCTCCCAATATAAAAGCGGTTGTATTGGAGACTTATGGCTCAGGCAACGCGCCAACCAAACAATGGTTTTTAGATGAGGTGAAGTTGGCCTTGGATCGGGGTATAATTATTTTAAATGTTACGCAATGTCTGGCCGGGAGTGTGGAAATGTGGCGTTATGAAACGGGTGTGCATTTGCTCGGGTTAGGTGTGGTTAGTGGTTATGATATGACAACCGAGGCGGCGGTTACTAAGCTAATGTATCTGTTGGCCAATACCTCGTCCAATGAAGAAGTGAAGGCTGGGTTGAATAAATCGCTACAGGGAGAGATTCATATTTAAAGCAAGGGGCGTAGCAGGTACATCCATTTTGCCGCGCCTCACATTGAATGATTGGCAAAGGGTTTGATTAGTGCGTTGATAGTTAATAGTTTGTAATTTTAATTCGAGCAGCCCTAATCAGCCCTTGGACAATATGTTGCAGATAACGAAAATTAACAGTTCAAAGTTTGTATTTGACTTTTTTTTTGTAATTTGCAACCCTGAAAAATTAAAGGGTTTGAACCTTTTTTCACCTGTTTTATCGGGCTATGAGAAGGGGACAACATTAAACTATTTTGAGTATTAACAATACTAATACAAATCAAAATTTTTAGCAGACTATGAAAAAGCTATTTGCGTTTTTAGCAGTAATTGGAATGCTGAGTGCCGGTGCTAATGCCGTTTACGCTCAGGAAGAAGAAGGTGTAGCCGGTGAAGCTACAGAACAGGTGTCACAGGAAGCGGCATCAAGTGAAACTCCTGCTGCGGCCGTTGAAGAAGATGTGGCCGAAGCTCCTAAGGGTATTCACAAGCAGATAAAAGCCAAATTTATCGAAGGTGGTGCAATGTTTATGAGCTTTGTACTTTTAGCCTTGATCTTTGGTTTGGCAATCTGTATCGAAAGAATTATTTACCTGAACTTGGCTTCTACTAACACTAAGAAGTTGCTTCAGAACATCGAGAACGCCTTGAATGACGGTGGTGTTGAAGCAGCGAAAGAAGTGTGTCGTAACACAAGAGGTCCGGTAGCTTCTATTTTCTACCAGGGACTTGATCGTTTCGACGAAGGTATCGAAGTTGTTGAGAAATCAGTTATTTCTTACGGTTCAGTACAGATGGGTCTTTTGGAAAAAGGTTTAACCTGGATTTCATTATTTATCTCGCTTGCACCTATGCTTGGTTTTATGGGTACAGTAATCGGTATGATTGAAGCGTTTGATAACATTCAGGCAATGGGTACTATCTCTGCAACCGCTGTAGCGGGAGGTATTAAAGTGGCCCTGATTACCACAGTATCTGGTTTGATCGTAGCCATCATCCTGCAAGTATTCTACAACTACATCGTATCTAAAATCGATGGTATTGTAAATACTATGGAAGATGCTTCTATCTCATTGCTTGATATTTTGGTAAAATATAACATGAAAAAATAATTGTCATTATGACTAAGCTTTCAAAAATCTTAAGTAGCGTTTTATACCTGCTGCTAGCCGTAACCTTGGTTTTTGCCGGAATGTTCTTTTTCGGGCCATGGTTAACAGAGGCAGACGGTGTAGCGCACGACACGCCGGTGTATACCGAGTCGTTCCTTAATTGGGCGAAGTTGTTGATTTATATTGCAGCCGGTGTATCCGTATTATTTGAAGTGTTCCACTTAGTACTGAATCCAAAAAATGCAGTTCGTTCGCTAATATCGATTGCTATTTTGGGGGTAATTGTATTGGTGGCCTACAGCTTGTCTGATGACACGCCGCTTCACCTAATCGGTTATCAAGGTCCTGATAACGTTCCAAGCATGTTAACCATGGCGGGTACCATGTTGTATGGAACATACCTCTTGTTTGGAATCGTTGTTGCAGCGATTTTGTACACAGAGTTATCGCGTCTGTTTAAATAATGGCCCGATCCCTTTGGGGATCATAAATATTAATTATCTATGGCAAAAAGAGAAGTACAAGAAGTTAATGCAGGGTCAATGGCAGATATTGCTTTCTTGTTACTTATCTTCTTCCTGGTAACCACTACCATGGATACCGATACTGGTTTAGCAACGCTTCTTCCACCACCGGTGGAAGAAGAGCCTGAAGATACGCCCCCTGTTAAAGAGCGGAACGTATTTACAGTGCTAATCAACAGCCAGAATCAGTTGTTGGTAGAGGGTAAACCAATGGAGATAAGGGACCTGACGGAAGCAGTGAAAGAATTTGTTGTCAATCCAAACGATGATGAAAACCTACCGGAAAAGAATGTTAAGGAGGTTGAATTCTTTGGTACTGTGGAAATCGGAAAAGGTATAATATCTTTACAGAACGACCGTGATACTGAATATCAGACTTATTTAATGGTGCAAAACGAATTGTCGCGTGCCATCAATGAGTTGAGAGAGGATCTTGCTAAAAAGAAATTTGGTAAATCTTACGAGGAGCTCGAGAGCGAAGAGCAAAAAGCTATTCGTACCATTTACCCGCGTAAAATTTCAGAGGCAGAACCTAAAAACATAGGAGGAAACTAGCATGGCAAAGTTCAGAAAAAAGAAGAGCGGTGGCCAGCAAGCTATTAACACGGCCTCGTTACCCGATATCGTATTTATGTTGCTTTTCTTCTTTATGGTATCAACAACCATGAAGGAGGTAGATCTCAACGTAGTAGTGAGACCTGCTCAGGCAACAGAATTGGTAAAGCTTGAAAGAAAAGAGTTGGTAACCTTTATTTATGTAGGGGTGCCGGCCAAAAAGTATCAGTCTTTATACGGAAGTGAACCTCGTATTCAGCTGAACGATCAGTTTTCAACAGTGGAAGACATTCAGAGTTATATCGCACAGTCGCGTGATAACATGACGGAAGCCGACCAATCGAAGATGATTGTATCGATCAAAGCTGATAAAGAGTGTTCAATGGGTATTATCACTGATATTAAGCAGGCTTTGCGTAAGGCGGCAGCATTGAAACTTAACTATTCAGCTGCTGAATTAGTTCAAAACAGATAATTTATTTATCGTGATATAAAAAAAGAGGGAAGCGTATCGCTTCCCTCTTTTTTTATGGTTATTGATCTTGGGGGTGATCGCATTTAAACAGCGCCTTGCGCCATCATGGCGTCTGCTACTTTTACAAAGCCTCCAATGTTAGCGCCATCCACATAATTGACGTAATCGTCACTTTTTCTGCCGTATTTACAGCAGGTGGCGTGTATGCTTTGCATAATCAGGTGAAGCCGCTTATCTACCTCCTCGGCGGTCCAGTTCAGACGCATACTGTTCTGTGTCATCTCTAGTCCCGATACCGCTACGCCGCCGGCATTGGCAGCCTTACCCGGTCCGTATAAAATGCCCTTATCAAGAAATACCTCTATGGCCTCGGGTGTTGACGGCATATTCGCTCCTTCTGATACGCAGATGCATCCATTGCTTACCAATAGTTGTGCTTCTTCCTTATTAATTTCATTCTGGGTGGCACTGGGCAGTGCAATCTGTGCTTTTTCGGCCCAGGGACGTTTGCCTTCTTCATACTTCACACCGTATTTATCGGCATATTCTTTAATGCGACCCCGTTTATTATTTTTCAGGTACATTACATACTTTAACTTCTCATTGTCAATCCCGTCCGGATCATAAATATAACCACTGGAGTCGGAGAGAGTAAGCACTTTACCTCCCAACTGATTGACTTTTTCAACGGTGAATTGCGCCACATTACCGGAGCCTGAAACCAATACCGTCTTTCCTTTGATGTCTTCTCCGCGTGTTTTTAGCATTTCCTGTGCAAAGTATACATTGCCATAGCCGGTTGCTTCGGGTCGTATGAGACTGCCGCCCCAATTCAGGCCTTTACCGGTTAATACACCGGTAAACTCATTGGCAATGCGTTTGTATTGACCAAAAAGATAGCCTATTTCGCGTCCGCCTACGCCTATGTCGCCTGCCGGAATGTCGGTGTTGGCACCTATGTGTCGGTGTAATTCCGTCATAAAGCTTTGGCAAAAATGCATTACTTCATTGTCCGATTTGCCCTTGGGATCAAAATCACTACCACCTTTGCCACCTCCCATGGGTAGGGTTGTAAGGCTGTTTTTAAATACCTGTTCGAAGGCAAGAAACTTGAGAATGCCCATGTTAACGGTGGGGTGAAAACGCAGACCGCCCTTGTAAGGACCAATGGCGCTGTTCATTTCAATGCGGTAGCCCCTATTCACCCGCATCATACCCTTGTCATCGACCCAGGGAACGCGGAAGATTATGATACGCTCGGGTTCAACGATGCGTTCAAGGATACGCGCGTGCTTATACTTAGGATGCTCACTCAAAAAATGATCGAGTGATTCAACGACCTCGTGTACGGCCTGATGATATTCCGGTTCGGCCGGATTTTTTGCAATTAATTCAGCCATAAAGGCATTTGTTGCAAGTGATGAAGAATGTGACATAATTGTGCAATTAAAGAGTTGCTATTGGGCGATTTGCACCGCCAAGAGGCAGGTAGCAGCGAATAGCTCATCAATCACCCATATTGGGATTAACAAGGAGTAGTTAGCAATGATAAAGGTAGAAATTTTATTTTTGATAAGCGAGTTCACGGAAGACTAATGCAGGCTAATTGGCCTTGTGTTTTCAACTTTTTGTGTAACTTATGCATTTTATACTTGATTATAATGACAAAGACAAGGCCTCACAGATCATCTACGGAACCGGGTTCGCAGCGCGTGCTGTTGGCATTGGATAAGGTACTGGCTATGCTACAACAGGATGGCGCTGTATCAGCCAGCCTGCAAAGCGTTGTTGAAAGCATGATTGATGGCTTTTCACATAAGGATGTGTGCATTCGTATTCGTTATGGTAACAAAACCTTCCAGAGCGAAGGCTTTGAGGAAAGTATGGCGGGTCTCACCGAACGATTTTCAACTATTGATGGGGCCAAAGGGGTTATTGATGTTTATTACCGCAATGAGCATGCCCCCAGAGATGAAGGTGCTTTTACACGCGATGAACGATCTTTGATTAATCAGGTGGCGCGTATGATTAGTGATTACCTGAACAAGGGACTGGCTCAACAGCAACATTCCGAATCCATAGAGCGATTGAAGGAGTTATCAACGATTAATCGTACTACACGTATCATCAACGAAGGGAAATCGGTAGATGGTGTGCTACAGCAGATTGCTTTTATCGCTCCGCAGGGATGGCAATATCCGGAATATACCGTGGCGCGCATTCAGCTGGGGGACAAAGTGTATACAAGCGAATATTTTATTGAAACGGAATGGGTGCAGACACAGCGATTGCAAACACGGGATGGGCAGCATGGATCCATCGATATATTTTATACCAAGTCCTTCCCCGCCGTTAATGGAGATCCTTTTCTGCCTGAAGAGCGCGACCTGTTAATCACCTTATCGCGCCTCATCACTGATTTTATGAATGATCGGCTGGCCGCCCGTGAAATGCGAGAGCATGATGAGCGTTTGAAAGAATTGCATACCATCAACGAAACCGCACGTATACTGGCGCTGCAACTGCCGCCCCGCGATACCCTGCAGCAGGTTGTTGATAAGCTGCCGGCTGGTATGCAGTATCCTAATTATTCGGTGGCACGGATACGTTTCGAAGAGGCTGAGTTTGTGAGTCCCGGTTTTGCTGAGACGCCCTGGCTATTGCATCATTCCTTTGAAACGATACATGGAAAAAAGGGAAGCGTCGAAATTTATTATCTCAAAGAGTTGGCCAAAACGCGCGAAGAGCTGTTTCTGAATGAGGAGAATGACCTGGTGCTAAACCTCTGTCATTTAATAGTGGGCTACCTGAATGGTTTGGAGGCGCGCCGTCTGATGGAGCGCGTAAAATCGCACAGCAGTATGGATCGGCGAAAAATGTCGGCAACATCGGCCGAGGAGGGACGTAAGCCCGGTAAGCACCTGCTGCAAAACTTTATGCACCACAACAATGCGGCTCGTGATATCTATCACGATCTGATGCCCTTCAGGGTGAAAGAAATATTGCTGGTGGCAACCCTGTACGATGCTTATGCCATTGAAAACGAAGGGCGCTTTACCGAACAGGTGATGGGCGGTTTTCATCAGTTGCACCTCTCGCTGCTGCCGCGGGTAACCGGGGTTACCACCTACGAGGAGGCCATCAGTAAACTTAATGAGAAGCACTTTGATTTGATTATTGTGATGGTGGGTGTGGAGAAGCAAAAACCCATGGTTTTGAGTCAGATGGTGAAAGAAGAGTATCCTTACATTCCTATTTTTATGCTGCTTAATAGCGATGCCGATATTCCTTATTTTCAGGAGCGGCAGCAGGAGCTAGGCGTACTCGATGAGATTTATGTGTGGAACGGTGATCCTAAGGTTTTTTCATCCATGGTGTTTCACCTTGAGGATCAGGTGAATATTGAGAATGATACGGCTATCGGGCTGGCGCGGGTCATTTTACTGGTGGAAGACTCGGTTACCTATTATTCCAAGTATTTGCCTTTGCTGTACGCCAGTGTGTTGGAGCAAACCAAGCGACTGATTGATGATGTGAAGGAAGATGAGTTGTATGGGGTGCTGCGCCTCAAGGCCCGACCCAAAATTATACTGGCCCGCACTTACGAAGAGGCACAGGCCATCATTGATAAATATCGCGATTACCTGTTGTGCATGATCTCTGATGTGGAGTTTTCGCGAGAGGGAAAGCTCGATGTGAATGCCGGCTTTGACCTGGTAAGCTATGCCAAGCAACAGATCAAAGACTTGCCGGTGATTCTTCAGTCGGCCAAGATAGAGTATTCGCAGGATGCCTACGAGCTGAAAACTGTTTTTATTAACAAGTATTCCGACAGCCTTATTCAGGATATTAAAACTTTTATCAGTCGTTACCTGGGCTTTGGTAATTTTGTGTATAAAGATGCGGGCGGCAGAACCATTGCGGTGGCACGTAACCTTAAAGAGTTTGAGCGTGCCATGCGCACTGTACCCGTGGAGTCCATCGTTTACCACGCACGTAAAAATCATTTTTCCTTGTGGCTGATGGCACGGGGGGAGATAAAAATTGCCCGTAAGATTGCGCCCTATCGTATTTCTGACTTTGAGGATTCTGAACATATCCGCTCGTATCTGCTGGATGTAATAACGCATCATCGCGAAGAGAAGAACCAAGGCAAGGTCATTGCTTTTGACGAGGTGGATGCCATCGATGATACCAAAATAGTAAGCTTGTCGGGTGGCTCGCTCGGGGGTAAGGGAAGGGGGCTATCTTTTATCAACACCCTGTTATTTAATTTTGATTTTGAGCGCCACGTGCCCGGTATTAAAATTCGAACTCCCCGCACTACCGTGGTGGGAACCGATGAGTTTGAGATGTTTATTGAACGTAATAAGCTGCGCGACGTTGCTTTTCGCGACCTGAGTTATCACCGTATTAAGAAGCTCTTTATGGCGGGTGAGTTGTCATCCAGCCTTGTTCAGCGCCTAAAGCGCCTGTTGGGTTTGTTTACCGGGCCGCTTGCCGTTCGCTCTTCGGGACTGCTTGAAGATAGTTTGAAGCAGCCCTTCTCAGGTGTGTTTGAGACCTATCTGCTGCCTAATAATGCCGATACACCGCAAGCGCGCTTGCAGGATCTCTGTAATGCGGTTAAGCTGGTGTTCGCCTCGGTATACAGCGATAGCGCCCGTGCTTTTACTGAAGCCGTTGATTTTAAAATTGAAGAGGAGAAGATGGCGGTGGTAATACAGGAAGCCGTGGGTCATCAGTATGGCCAGGTTTTTTACCCTTCCATCAGTGGGGTGGCACAGTCGTATAATTATTATTCCTTTGGCCATATGAACCCTGAGGATGGTTTCGCAGTGATGGCCCTGGGTTTTGGTAAATATGTGGTAGATGGCGAGAAAGCCTTGCGCTTCTGTCCTGCCTATCCCGATTTGGATAATAATGCACCCAAAGATCAACTGAAGAATTCACAGACTGAGTTTTATGCCATCGACCTGGAAAAGAAAGAGCTGAACCTGCTGGAGGGCGACATGGCCGGATTAAAACGCATGGATATTTATGATGCTGAGATGCATGGCACCTTAGCGCATCTGGCCTCGGTATATAACCCCGATAACAATACCATACAGGCCGGGCTGGATGCAAGTGGTCCGCGCATTATCAATTTTGCCGACATTCTAAAATACAATTACATCCCGCTGTCGAAGACGCTGGAGGTGGTGCTCGATGTGGTGAGGGAGGCCATGGGTGCGCCCGTTGAAATTGAGTTTGCGGTAGATCTGAAGAAAGATAAAGAGGGGCGGGCTACTTTTTATCTTTTGCAGATTAAGCCCTTACTGGGGAGTGACCAGAACTACAGCATCGATATGGCACACATTAATCCAGACAGGATATTATTGCAATCGGTACAGAGCATGGGCAACGGCATCAATGAAAATATTTCCGATATTATTTATGTTGATAGCGAGTCCTTTGATAAAGCGCAAACACGAGCGATGAGTAAGGAAATTGAGCAACTCAATGCTAAAATGAAGAAGTCTGGACGACATTATATTTTGATTGGTGCCGGCCGCTGGGGTACGCGTGATCCTTGGATTGGTATTCCGGTTTCATGGCCTCAGATAGGACATGCTAAAATGATTGTAGAAACGGATCTTGATGATTTTCCATTGGAAGCATCCGGAGGATCACATTTCTTTCATAATGTTACCACTATGCAGGTGGGCTATTGCTCGGTAGTGCGCAGCGAAGCCGAATCCTTCATTAATTGGGAGCTGCTGAAGCAGGGTCATGAGGTGGAGCGAAGCACTTATTTTCGCCACGTTCGCTTTGATCGCCCCCTTAGTATTCGGATGGATGGAAAAAGAAGGAAAGCAGTAGTTACTTTGCCGGAATGAAAGGCGGAGTGGTTTAAATAAATATTGAATGACAAAATTACAAACGATACACGAGGGAAGCTATTTTTCAGAAATGGCTTTTGACCGCCTCATGCAAAGGCGCATACACAAGGTGCTGTTAATATGCAGCGGGTATGATGCCTTTATGCTTGATGAAGATGGCCGCATCGACGAGCAGCTATTTAATGAATATGTTTCCTTAAACTTACGTTATCCGCCTCAGTTCATCCATGTTGAAACGTCGGAGGCTGCCATGGAGGTGCTGGAGCGTGAGCACATAGACCTGGTAATTACCATGCTCAGTATCGGGGGGATGGATCCTTTCTCCATGGCAAAAAAGGTAAAATCTTCATATGCTCAAATACCCATTGTTGTACTTACGCCTTTTTCGCGTGAGGTATCGGTGCGAATGCGACGCGAAGACACAAGCGCCATCGATTATGTTTTTTGCTGGCTGGGCAATGCCGATATAATGCTGGCCATTATTAAGTTGATTGAGGATACAATGAACGTGGAGCACGATGTGGAAGAAGTAGGCGTTCAAACCATATTGCTGGTGGAAGACTCGGTGCGTTTCTATTCCAGTTATCTGCCCTTGATTTATCGGATCATATTAACCCAGGCTAAAAAGTTTATGGACGAAGGACTTAATGAGCATCAGAAGATGATGCGCATGCGAGGACGTCCAAAGATATTGTTGGCCCGTACCTATGAAGAAGCCATTGCTGTTTACGATAAGTTTGAAGATAATCTCCTGGGTATTATCTCTGATGTTTCGTATGAAAAAGAAGGCGTGAAGGATAGTGAGGCGGGAATTAAACTGGCAAAATATGTGAAGCAGCGCAATAAATACATGCCCTTTTTGCTTCAGTCATCCAATAGGAGCCTTGAAACTACTGCCAAAGATTTGCGGGTGGGTTTTCTTTATAAACATTCCTCTTCTTTACTGCGTCGTCTCAAACATTTTATTAACAAATACCTGGCCTTTGGCGATTTTGTTTTTATCAACCCACAAACAGGTCAGGAGGTGGGGAGAGTAAGTAATCTGAAGGAATTGCAAGAGCGGCTGTTTCAGATACCTGATGAGTCCTTACTGTACCATTTCCAGCGCGACCATGTATCAAAGTGGCTGAATGCCCGTGCCTTGTTTTCGGTGGCTGAGGTGATTAAGCATTTGCGTGTGGATGATTTTGATAATTTAGATGCTACTAAGCGCTTTTTGATCGACACCATCGCGCAGTTTCGATACAACAAGGCACGGGGTGTTATTGCCAAGTTCTATCGCGATAAGTTTGATGAGTATCTGACATTTACCCGTATTGGCGATGGTACCATTGGAGGTAAGGCCCGTGGGCTTGCCTTTCTTAATCTGCTGATTAAGAAATACAATGCTTTTCACGCTTTTGAGGATGTCATCGTAACCATACCACGCACCGTGGTGCTGAGTACCGACGTGTTTGAAGAGTTCATGGAGAGTAATAATCTGTACCCCACAGCCTTGTCAGAACAGAGTGATGAGGAGGTGCTGGCTGCCTTTTTACAGGCTCATCTGCCAGAGCGCATACACGGCGACCTCAGTAAGTTCATCACCATATCACGGGGGCCGGTAGCAGTGCGTTCTTCCAGTGTATTGGAGGATAGCCATTATCAGCCTTTCGCGGGTATCTATTCAACCTATATGATTGCCAATGATGATGCTGAAGAGGTGGTGCTTGACCAGCTTTGTAATGCCATTAAGTGCGTTTATGCTTCCGCCTTTTATAAGTCAAGTAAGCGGTATATGGAAGCGACTATGAATGTGATTGATGAAGAGCGTATGGGCATTGTCCTGCAGGAGCTTGTGGGGCAGCGCCATGGCGATGTGTTTTACCCAACTTTTTCGGGGGTGGGGCGCTCGGTTAATTTCTACCCTATCGATCCGGAGAAAGCCGAGGATGCTACCGTTAATGTGGCCATGGGCCTGGGTAAGTACATTGTGGAAGGGGGGGCTTCCTTACGCTTCTCGCCCAAATACCCACAGAAGATACTACAGTTGTCAAGCACCGATATGGCAGTGCGCGAAACGCAGAAGCATTTTTTCGCCCTCGACATGAAATCTGCTAGTTTTCACCCTTCGGTGAATGATGCGGTTAATCTTGTAAAGATGGATGTGAAGCAGGCCGAAGACCATGGAACCTTACGCTGGCTGGGCTCAGTTTATGACTATGATAATCACATGATTCGTGATGGTTTAATGGCCAAGGGATTACGTTTGGTAACCTTTGCCAATGTGTTAAAATACGATGCCTTTCCTTTGGCTCCCATCATCAATAAAGTGCTGGAGATAGGGCAGCGCGAGATGAACCAGCCTGTAGAGGTGGAGTTTGCTGTGGACCTACAGGTACCGCAAGGTCAAAAGCCGGTATTTTATCTTTTGCAGATCAGACCCATTGTTGATTCCAAAGAAACCATCCAGGAAAACTTGGAGGAGATTCAACCGAAAACTACGCTAATTCATTCGATGTCGGCTTTGGGCAATGGTGCTATTGATGATGTCAGGGACATTATATATGTGAGGAACGATAATTTTAAACCGGCCAATAATCATAAGCTAGTGCCCATATTTGATCGGTTGAATGCTCCGTTTCATGCACGGCAGCAGGGTTATGTGCTTATTGGGCCGGGGCGCTGGGGCTCGCAAGATCCATGGCTGGGTATTCCGGTGAAATGGACCCAAATATCCGGGGCAAGACTCATTGTGGAGATGGGGCTTGAAAATTACCGCGTGGATCCCAGTCAGGGTACCCATTTTTTTCAGAACCTGACGAGCTTGCGTGTAGGATATTTCACTGTAACCCCCAGCGTGAATGATGGATACGTGAATATGGCTTATCTTGATGCCTTGCCTGCTGTTTATGAAGACGATTATATACGACATGTGCAGTTGCCCGCGCCCTGTTGTATTAAAATAGATGGGCAAAAGGGTATTGGTGTTGTGCTACCGCCCGATGCTGCAAAGGACAAGTAGTAAGTTCTGAAAGTTCCATAATAATAAACCATTTACGGAACGGATCTTTCTAAGCATCTTAAGCAAGAGAGTCGTTCCCTAAAACTTATTGAACGCTCTACTGGTTATTTCAATATATTGCAGAATAGACAGATGGATTATATAATTTCAATCACTAAGTGAAATACACGTTTAAAAAATAAACTATGAACTTCGATAAATTTCTTCATTATTTAGACTGTAACAATGCCAATGAGGATGAGTTCGTGCAGGGCGTGCGGGTGTTTCTCAGCTCGGTAAAAGAGCGTGTGGTCGATGATTTTCGCCTGAGCAGTGCCGCTATACTAGAGCGCCTGATTGAGCCGGACAGGGTATTGATATTTAAAGTGCCCTGGTTGAACGATCAGGGTAAGGTAATGGTGAATCGAGGATATCGCATTCAGTATAACAATGCATTAGGACCTTACAAGGGCGGATTGCGTTTTCATCCGGCGCTGAGCCTGGGAACGGTTAAGATGCTGGCCTTCGAGCAGGTGTTTAAAAACAGCCTTACCTCATTGCCCCTGGGAGGTGCCATGGGCGGTGCTAATTTCGATCCCAAAGGAAAGTCAGAAGCGGAAATTATGCGTTTCTGCCAAAGTTATATGCTTCAGCTGTGGGATGTGCTGGGATCGGATAGCGATATTGTGGGGGGCGATATTGGTGTGGGCAGTCGCGAGATAGGCTATCTCTATGGTATGTATAAAAAGCTGAGTCGCCGTCATACAGGCAGCTTCACGGGTAAGTCGCCTGAGTGGGGTGGCACCCGGCTCCGGGGCGAGGCCAACGGATACGGTGTTGTTTATTTTCTTAAGTCGTTGTTGGCTGCCCATAACGATACGCTGCAAGGGAAAAAGATTGCGATTTCGGGCTTTGGCAACATGGCACACGGGGTTATTAAAAAGGCTACAGCCTTGGGTGCCAAAGTAATTACCATTTCAGGTCCCGATGGTTATATTTATGATCCGGAGGGCATTGATGAGGCTAAGCTTGAATACCTTGTGGAGTTGCGTGCTACTTCGCAGGATTTGGTTAGGCCTTATTCAATGGAGTTTCCGGGAACTTTTTACAAGGAAGGCAAGAAGCCCTGGGAGGTGGAATGTGATATTGCCATACCCTGTGCCATACAAAATGAGATTGACAGCGATGAGGCGTCCTTACTGGCCGATAATAATTGCGCTTATGTAGTTGAGGCTGCCGATCAGTCCTGTACCGAAGCGGCTGTACAGTTTTTCAGCGAGCAGGGGCTTGCGTATGTGCCCAGCAAAGCTACCAATGTGGGCAGTGTTGCCATCTCGGCCTTGGAGGTGGCACAAAATAATATGCAGATGCAGTGGACGGATGAGGAGCTGGATGCCCGCCTTCAGAACATTATGGAACGTACCCATCAGCTGTGCCGGCAGCATGGCGTGCAACAAAACGGTAGTGTGAATTACCTGGTGGGTGCCAATGTAGCTGCCTTTCAGCGAGTGGCCGAGGCAATGATTGATCTGGGTGCCGTTTAGCTGGCACCCATTAAAATAATATCGCTTACTTTCCCGGCACGATAATGGGCATACTTTGGCTCAGCGAAGCGGCTATGTTGGTGTAGATATAGCCGTCGATCTGGTAAAACTGCGATGCGATAGGAATGCCCAATTCCTTTTTTATGCGTTTATAATATTTTAGTCGCAGGTTTTGTCGTGCCTTTTGTATTTTGCTGAGTTCTATAATTTTTTTATCCAGTGCTTCCTCGCTAATATCTTTATCGGCGGATATAACTGCCTTCATCATATTGATACGTTGATTTGATAAAGGCTTCAGGCTTTCTTCGTAGGCATCGTAAAGGGTCCAGAATTTTTCGGCTTCGTGGGTGCTTAGTGTCATATTTTGTGCAAAGAAAACCTTGATTTCTGATTTTAATATAGAACTTATAAGATCGATTTCCTGATCGCTGTTCTGAGCCTTGATGCCAACTGTTATAAGCAGTGATACAAGTAGTGGGAATAGCCTTTTTCTCATGCTTTATTAAATTGAAAGTTATACTTGACTTAATAAACAATAGTATCGTATTTTTGTTGTTAAACTGCTTCTGCAAAAGGCTGATTATATTGAACATGATGAATAGAAGGCTTTGTTAATTATACTAAACTAAATGAGGAACTATGAAGACACTACTGAAGTTGATGATTATTCCGGCACTAATGATAGCAGTGAGCAGCTGTTATCCCGGCGGGGCGGAGTATGTCGATGAGTTAGATACATCGATCTCGAAATACGATCCTGACTATGGATGGAATAATTTGGATGGAGCGCATTATTACCTTCCGGATGAAATTTTGCACATTAAGAATGGCGAGGAAAATGAAAAGCCTGATCGTACCCATGATGAAGCGATCCTGGCTAAGATAAGGTATCATCTGGAGGAGATTGAAGGTATGCAGCCTGCTGTTGCTAATGTTGATACGGCCTTGGCCATGGCGGTTACCATTATTGAGCAGAATAATCAGAGCGTGGGTTGGATTCCCGGCGGCGGCTGGTGGGGTGGTTGGTATCCCTGGTATCCCGATTGGGGTTGGGGTGGTTATTATCCCTGGTATCCTGTGTATTACAATTATAAAACTGGTTCCGTAGTGGTTGAAATCGCTGATTTCAACAAAAAAGAGAGTAAGCAACCGCCACTGGTGTTTATTGGTGTGCTGGATGGTTTGATGCAAGGCAGTAAGGATTACGCCAGCTATCGGCTCGATCGGGGTCTCGACGAGGTCTTTAGTCATCCGCCTTTTGAGCATGTCATCAGTAATAATTAACTTCCTCAACCCATTAAACTGAAAGTAATGAAACGCATAAAATATTTAATGATAGCAGCGCTGGCCTTGATCAGTGTCGGGGTAGTTGCTCAAACCAAGACGAACGTTTTCTATGGAATCGCTCTGCCTATGGCAGATACCAAGGATTACATTAACCCTGCCAGTTTCAGGGGCGCTAGCATTGAGTACGAGAAGTTTGTGAATCCGAATGTTGGACTCGGAATATTAGTGGGATGGAATACCTTTTATGAAGCCAAAGACCGGGATACCTACCCACTGAATAATGGTTCTATCACCAGTAACCAATATCGTTACCTCAATGCCATTCCCATTCAGGCAACGGGAAAATATTATTTTGCTGATGATGATGCGCCTATCCGACCTTTTGTGGGTTTGGCTGCTGGGACCTATTACATGGAGCAGCGTATTGATAATGGTCTTTTTTCAACAAGTTATGATGGCTGGACTTGGTCGCTGGCACCCAAAGCCGGCCTTTTAATACCCATTAACTTCAGGGCAAGCCTGGCAGTGAGCCTTGATTATAGTACCTCGTTTAAGTCATCTGAGCTCGATCGTCATAATTGGTTGGGTATTAATGTGGGCTTTAGCTGGGATTACTAATCGTTGTCTGATATGAAATACTGCCGGCTGCGAAATTCTGCAGCATCGTGAAGTAAGTAAAACGTAAAGATTGTAAAGGGATGTTTCACAGAATTTATTCCTCTATAGTCTTTGCGTTTTTCTTTATGTGGGCGTAAATATTAAACATATTCTCCTATGGATATCACTACTAATAGAAAAAGAGGTTGCTGTTAACAACCTCTCTGCACACAGGAAATGTCTAGAGAAAGTGACTCTCTCATGACAATACAAATATCAGCATATTCGCCCTAATGCATGTTAGGGATTTATTAATACAATATTAAGTTTAATAGAGAAGATACATGGTTATTTGTGACACTATGACAGCATTAAAGCTCATTAGGCGACAAATGGTCAGTAGTGTAAGGTATTTCTGTGTCAAAGTTACTCACTATTGCTGTTGGCATCATCATTGAAATAGATAGGCCAGAAAGATATTAAGGAGTATTAAACTTTTAACAATAGGAGATAATATTATGAGACTGGTAAAATTTAACAACGGATTTCCTCAAACATCAAGCATGTTGAATCACCTGTGGGCGAATGATTTTTTTAATGAATCCAATACTCGTAATTGCGATACACCTAAGGTGAATATTGAAGAGATGGAAGATGCTTTTGCCATTGAAGTGGCTGCACCCGGTTACAATAAAAAGGATTTTAATGTTGAGGTAGATAACGATCGTCTGACCATTTCGGCAAGTTGTGAGGAGAAGAAAGAAAAGCATCAGTATTCGCATTATGAATTTGGTTACGGCTCGTTTCAACGCAGTTTTGTTCTGCCCAAAGATGCGGTTAATGAATCAAAGATCTCGGCCAAATACGAGAATGGTATTCTTAACATCCGGTTGCCGAAAAAAGATGAGGCGAAAGTGAAGCCCAAGCGTATGATCAATATTTTCTAAACTATTCTTTCATAAATGTAAGAGGAAGGCTGCCTTAGGGTGGCCTTTTGTTTTTAAGTGCATCCCTTAGCATACGTGCCTTATCTTCTTTAATTGTCAAATAGTAAAGTCAGTATTTAGCTATGAGGAAACTAAGTTTTTTTGCCCTGTTTTTTGTGTGCTTGTCTTTGCTTTCGTGCGAGCAGATCATCGAGGATATAATTGATGATGCTCTTTATAATGCACGCTGCGAAGTTGTAGATCAATCGGACATGCGGCGCCTTTCGTCCAATAGATCGCAGTTGGATGTAAGCATTCGAAATAAGGGATCCCGGGCTGCATGCGATGTGCGTCTGTGTGCTACCTTAAGCAAAGACGGGGAAATTATAGAGAAGCAATATGCTTATATTTCCTATCTTTCTTCGCGCAGCACCGAAAAGGTAACCCTTACCTTCTATCGCCTTTTCTATGGTAATGAATATGATCATCTGGATCTGGATCTGCAATACTCTGAGGTGGATCCGTATGACTACGATGATGAGGAGTGGTGAGTTCTGAAAGTTTCACATTAATGAAGCATTTACGGAACGGTTCATTATAACTATCTTACGCGAGAGAACTGCTCCCTAAAATTTATAGAATTCTTTGCTAATACAATCGACGCTTCTTACGGGTGTATTTCCCGCCGATGCTATTCAGTGGGTTAGCGCTCTCGCTGCAGGGTACTGCCGGACGACGACCACCTGAACGCAGGCGACTACGCTGGTTAAACTCAAAAATCAGGGACAGTTCATGGGCTCCACCTGTTGACCACCCCAGACTGCCAATGGCAATATCGTAGCTGTAACCAACGCGTAAGGGGCCCAGGTCATAGGCTAAAAGGGCGATAATGGCATCCTGGTTAGCGGCTTTGCTGCCCTCCACTTTATTGATTAATGGAAGCCCCCGGTACCACATACCAATCTCCAATGGCGCGTTGTGCCAGTATACACCCAGGTCTAGCTGATCAAATTCCGCTTGTTTCTGATAGCGGAAACTGGCCGAGAAGGCGCGGTTGGATTTATGCCTGCTACGCTCGCGCCAGATGTTCATGCCGCCAAATAATGTGAATTTCAATTCGGCTTTTGATTCTTCGTTGAGAAAGGTATAGTTGGGTTTGGCCAGGTGATCAACCGTTAGTCCAACCCAGTATTTGGGCGAGTAGAGAAATACCGACGAGGCCAGGTCGATATAATGAACCTGTTCGTTACTAAGTCGGTTGTAGGCGCCCGATGAACCGCCTGTTGAAGGGGGCTGGTCGGGGAATATGGCCTTTGAGAAATCCACTTTTTTATTACCATAGGCAAATTGTATGGCTGGCACCAGCTGCCAGTAATCCGTTATCATCAGGTTGTAGGAATACTGAAATGCAGCCTGCGTAGTGGTTAATCCTGCACTGCCGGCTCTGTCCTGCATCAGCGAGAAACCGATGCCACTGTTGAAGGAGGCAAAGAAATTATCGAATGAAATGGCGTAGGTAGAAAAGGCCTTGGATACCTCGGGCCACTGATTGCGATAATTCACAATAAGACGCCCCCCATCGGTGGCACCGGCCAGTGACGGGCTTAGGTACAGTGGGTTGGCATAGAACTGTGAAAAATGTGGATCCTGCCCCCTGGCGATTAGGCTGCTTAGTATTAATAGTATATATATTGCTTTTCTCATTGTGCTATTCCTTACCTGAAGAGTGTTACATCGCCTGTTTTTACTTCCATATTGCCATTGGAGAAGCGGCAGTTCACCTTCCAGATATACACGCCGCCCGGACATATCTTATCGCGATAATAGCCGTCCCAGCCAATGTTAATATCATGACTCTCAAAAATAAGCTCGCCCCAGCGCGTGTAAATACGCAGTTCATACTCTACTAGTCCTTCATGTACAAAGGGATAGAATACATAGTTATCTGACGATCCTGCCTGATAGTGTCCGCCTGATGGCCCTGAGGGATTCGGAGTAAAGGCGTTAGGGAAGAGAATACTCCCTGCTTCTTCCGCAATTACGGCCTCGCGCATAATGTACTCGGCAGTACAGCCTTTGTTGCTGGTGGCTTGTAGGCTTACATCGTATATGCCCGGATGCTCATAAAGATATTGCACCGAATGGTCATTGGAGCGCTGACCATCACCAAAATCCCAGAGGTAACTCACTGCCCCTTCTGATTTATTAATAAATGAGACCGTTTCAGGCAGTTTAACTAAGGTAGGTCGTACTTCAAAGTTGGCCAATGGACGATCGTAAACCCATACCTCCACATGATCGGCCTCAACCATACCACCCGGCCCTTCGGCAATCAGCTTAACGCGGTATTTGCCCGGTGTATGGTAGCTGTGTAAAGGCGCTTTCTCAGATGACACATTGCCGTCGCCAAAATCCCAGAAATAGGTATGTGCATCCACCGTATTATTGTAAAATTGTACATCGAGAGACGGGCACCCCTCAGCATTAGGGCCGTAATCAAGCGCCGGCAAGGTGGGGTAGATCAGTACTGTTTGCATCAGTGAATCGGCACAATGTTCTCCGCTAGCCTTTAGCCATACCTCGTAGTCGCCCGATGCGCCATAGCTGTGCGTACCCGGGTGCTGAGCATTACTGGTTTCATTATCGCCAAACTGCCATTTGTATTGCCAGTTGGAGCCTTGTGTTTGGTTGGTAATGGTAATGGTGGATTCCGGCATTTGCAGTTCCTGCGGTGTCAATGAAAACTCAGGTACAGGGCGGCGGTATACCAGCACGTTTGTGTGCGCGGTGTCGCTACATCCGTAAGGCGACTCAGCAATGAGCTCCACCCTGTAATTTATATCATCAAAGCTACTGTTGGTGTAGGTGTTATGTCCGTTGAAGCTATTGGATATATTACCATCGCCAAAGTCCCATGTAAACTGATTGGCACCCATGGAATTGTTCAAAAAGCTCTCGGAATAAGGTGTGCAGCCGGCGCCACCATCGGAAATGGAAGCAGTTACTTTTGGAAACACATTCAAATGATGACGGCTGGAGTCGCTGCATCCGTAGCTGTTTTTTACCACCAATTGGGGTTGATAAGTAATGGGAGCAAGTTCCGAATTAACAAAGCGGTGGCTGGCATTGCCCGTTCCGCCTGTCTCAGTGCTTGTGCCATCGCCAAATGACCAGATGCTGCTGTTGCCTCCCGATGATAGGTTTGTGAAAGCTACGTCAAATGGTGAGCAGCCTTCGTTATCCGACAGCTCAAAGTGGCTGGTGGGAGAGGGCAGTACCCGCACCTTGGCTTCCGATGAGTCGCGGCAGCCAAATACCGAGCTCGTATGCAGCTTAATCGTGAATTCCTGTGGCGCCTCGTTCTTGTTATGAAAAATGTGGGAAGCGATATTTGCCCCGTCCAGACTTTGTCCGTCACCAAAAACCCATTGGTAGGTGTAGGCGCCGGGTTGGGCCACCATGTCTACTTGCAGGGGATGGCAGCCTTCGAGGGGTGTTGCATCAAAAGCATAGCTCACGGTTGGATATACGGTAATGTATTTGTTTATCGTATCGCGGCATCCATACGTATTGCTGGCCACCAAACTTACGTTGAAGGATTGTACATAGTGTTCGGCATTCACAAAGGTGTGGCTCACATGTTCGGTACTGTCTTTGTTACCATCGCCAAACAGCCATTGGTAATGTGTGGCTCCTTCCGATTGATTGTTGAAATCAATAGACAGAGGACTGCAAGCTGGCTCGTCCTCGTTATCAAACTTAGCCACAGGAGTGGGCAATACGCGTATATTGTATTCGCTGGTGTCGGCACAGCCATAGCTGTTGCTTGCACTTAGTTGAATGGTATAGTCAATGGGTTCTACTGTAGTGTTGACAAAGATATGGCTGGGATTTTTTTGGTTGGATATGTAGCCATCGCCAAAGTCCCAAAGATACTGATCGGCATCCTTCGAGTTATTGATGAACGTGATTTCCGAAGGGCCGCATTGTTCATTGTCAAAGGCTTGTAGTTGTAGTTTGGGCAGGGGATAGAAGGTGAGCGTAACATCGGCGCTACCCAGGCAGCCCACATTGTCCTCCGTCCATTCAAAAGTGTAATCACCTGGTGTATCCACGCTTACCGTGGTGGTCGGCGTCAGATCATCGTTAATGATGGCCAGACCGGGGCCGTTTACCAACTGCCATTGTCCGATACCAATATCATGGGTAGCTCGCAGTTTATGCTCGAGCCCACAGGTGTCGCGGGGTGCCATCACTTTCGGATGGGGTATTTCCACAAAGGTAATGGTTACTTCATCCGCATCTACGCAGCCGTTGTTGTTTTCGGTCCAGATAAAGCTGTAATCGCCATACTGATCCACGCTAACGGTGGCGTTGGGCGCATTAATGTCGGAGAAGCTAACGGAACCGGCACCAGTACTAACATGCCATTGTCCATTACCCACATAGGGCACTGCCTTTAAGGTGTAGCTTAGGCCACATGCCGTTGCGTTGGGCCCCGCCTGACTGGCCGGCTGTTCGTGTACTTCCACAAAAATACTGTCCATATCTTCACAGCCGTACTCATCGCGCACAATATATAGGTACTTATACTTTCCGGGGGTAGTCGAATTAAAAACAGGATTTTCAATATTGGTGGCCGAGAGCAAGTCCAGACGATCACCGCGCCATTCATGATAGACAAAAGTGCCGGAGCCACCTGTTGGTTTGGGCTCTAATGACTGAGTGATGCCCGAGCAAAGGCTCAGGTGTTGATTGGTAAAACTAATGTTTACCGAATCCACCCCAATGCTAATGGTTTGTTCATCGAAGCATCCCAGAGCATCGGTAACGCGGTAAGTAAGCATGTAAGTGCCTTCGTTAATGCTTAGGAACTCAGGATTGTGGATGTTTGTTTCGCTCAAGGGGGCAGTGTCACCGGTCCATAAATGCGTATAGGGTGCTGTGCCCTGAGTGTTATTAGCTGTTATTTGCAATTGTGTACCCGGGCAGAGATGGGCCTCGTTTCCTGTGCTTAGGGTGGCCAGGGGCGAATCCAATACGGTTATGGTGGTTGATCCGGTGGCGCTACAGCTATTGCCATCCTCCACATAATAGTTGATGGTGTGCGTGCCGGGGCCGGCTAATGAGGGGTCAAAAGTGCCGTTCCACTCATCCGTAATTCCGGGACCCGACCATTGACCACCGGGCGTAACCGCGCTTAGGTTAATGGGATTATCATTCTCGCAAAGGGGGCCTGAGGGATTGATACTGCCATCAGGGTTGTCAACAATGAGTACGATGGCAGTGGAGCTCACCGGGGGGAAACCCTGATCGTAGGGATTGCAATAGTTCCAATTGTTGAGCGTTATTTCAAATGCATCGCCCACTGCATGTCCGGCCGGAACATATATGGGCAATGCTTCATTCCAGGGAGTGGAAGGTCCTAATATGGGCTCTGTGGTAACATCAATACTGCCTGCGTAAGGATAGCTACGCACAGCTCCGTTAACCTCTGCATTATTGATAAAGTTCGCTGATCCATTGTTGGTCCCATATATCCATTGTATCCATCGCTTATAGTTATTGGGCGAGTCATCTTCAACGGGCGGCACACAATTCCACTCGCTCTCATCCATAAAGGTAACACTGCCGCTGTTGCCAATACAGATTGGGAAAACCTTTGGATTAATGGATATTGTGCCCCCATTTCGATCATCAGTATCCCACACAATCACGGTTTCAGAACGCAAAGAATTCTCGCAAACTATTCCGTCAACTACAATATAAAGTGCAGGTTTGTAATGGCATTTGTCACTGTCGTAGGTGTGTGTAATAAGGGGTATGGCCCATTTTTTAGCGGCTGCATCAATCAGTGATGCGGTAACATATTCAACCGAGCCATCATCCCAGTCAAATAAAAATTCAACTTGGCGGCCCTGGATATCTTCGGCCAGCGTATAAAAGGGTTCCCATTCGATGGTAACAGGTGCACACAAGTTAAGTGGTGTGAAATCTCCCCCACGTGTTAGTACATTAACATTGCACTCCTGCGCTTTGCCAGGAAAAAAAGAAAATAGTATGCCGAATACTATTAAAACCGCTTTTATTTTACCGTCCATAAGCATTTTAATACGATGACCCTGTTATTTTCTGCCGAACAGGTGTATATTATTGATTCGCACTGTGTACGACTATAAGCTGCACTTATTATGATGATTTATATCATGCAATGATGTACTTTGGCTAAAAGATGAGTTTCGTCATTTTTTATCTTCGAAAGTGTTCCAAAATTTACCTAAAGAATTCAAAATCACTTCCCGGGAATATTTATCATTGCTATTGACACCTGTCGGTATTACGCAGTTATTGCTTTTATGTTCCGGTAAATAGCAACTTTTTTCAGAACTAACTAAAATGAAAATCTACAATGATGAATAAATTAATAGCGCGCACACTGCCCTATTTCCCGAAGAAGTTTGTATGGCTGTTTTCCAGGAAATACATTGCCGGCGAAACCATTGACGAAGCCATAATGGCTGCGCAACAGCTGAATGAAAGAGGGATGCTGGTAACTGTTGATCTGCTGGGTGAGTTCATAACCAATCTGGATCAGGCGCGACAAAATAAGGATGAATACTTGCGTATTATCGATCGTTTTGAGGACGATAAAATACGGGGTAACTACTCATTGAAACCTACAAGTTTTGGTCTGTTAATTGACCCTGAAATCTGTTATGAGCTGGTACGTGAGATTGTAGACAGGGCTGCCGCAGCCAATAATTTTGTTCGCATCGACATGGAAGACTCAAAGTGTGTGGACATGGAGATAGATTTATTCAGACGCTTAAAGGCTGACTATCCCAGGCATGTAGGCTTGGTTTTTCAGGCTTACCTCAAGCGTACCATGGGCGATCTGGAGGCTTTAATGGATTTGCAAACTGCTGATGTACCTCTTAATTATCGACTTTGTAAGGGTATTTATGTGGAGTCGGAGGAGATTGCCTACAAAGATTATCAGCGTGTTAATGAGCATTATCTAAAGGATTTGGAGTACCTGCTAAAGAATAATGTGTATGTAGGTATTGCCACGCACGATCGTAAGCTGGTGGAAGGATCTTTGAAAATTATTGAGCAGTACGGTATTGCTAAAGAGCAATTTGAGTTTCAGATGCTCTATGGTGTAACGCCTGAATTGAGGCAGGAGATTATTGATCAAGGCTTTAAGATGCGAATATACGTGCCTTACGGAAAGGATTGGTTTGGTTATAGCACCCGTCGTTTGAAGGAAAACCCGAAAATGGCTGCACACATAATTAAATCTTTATTTATAAGAGGATGATCTAACGTTGGGTGTACGTTATTCCCGGCAGTGCCATAAAATTAGGTATGCCGGGATCTATTTATTTTCTATGGATCGGGTCTCAGGACTTAAAAATTGATAACTTTTTGTAAAGAAGCGTTTGAAAGAGGCCGCGAGATAGCATAAAGCAGTTCATAGCCAGCCATAGGGCGTTGTTGCCCAAGCTGGGACGGCAAGAGATGAATACGACAAAGAAAATAAGCGTGGCCAATAGCATGGTGTTGCGCATTAATCGCGAGGCGGTGGCTCCGATGTAAATGCCGTCCCAGATGTATGAGGCAAAACCCGTGAGGGGTAATATCATCAGCCAGGGTAAATATTCCAGGGCAGTCTCAATAACATCGGGCTGATTGGTGAAGAGCAGCAGTAGATATGGACCGCCCAGTGAGTAGGCGATAAGGAATATCAATGCAAAGCCCAGTCCCCAACCAAACAGATAGCGCACAGCTTTTTTTATGCCCTTGAGGTTGCGTCCGCCGGTGAACTTACCCACCAGTGCTTCGGCAGCATAGGCAAAGCCATCCAGAAAGTAGGAGAATAAAAATAGAAATTGTAGCAATGCACTGTTGGCAGCCAGTATGAGGTCGCCGGTGCCAGCCGACTTAGAGGTGAAGAAGGTGAAAACAACGATGATACACAGTGTGCGTAGGAAGATGTCGCCACTCACATCGAGAAAACGCAGCAGTCCGGACTTCTTGAAAACGGTCTTTAGATGAAATTCGCCCAGGATAAAGCGATAGCGTCTAAGAAACAGGACTAGTGATAGGATAAAACCTACCCCGTTGGCCACTACCGATCCCAGTGCAACGCCTTCTACCTTCATACCCAGTGCCCGTACAAAAAAGTAGGAGGCACTGATGTTAACCACATTAATGGTGATGGATATGATCATAGGATAAATGGCGTTTTGCATGCCCAGAAACCAGCCGTTAATCACCATCAGAGCGATGGCCAGTGGAGCCGCCCAGATACGTACATAAAAATAATCGCTCGCCAGGGTTTTTACTTGATTGCTACCCTCTAGTATTTTTAAGCTTAGCGCCACTACGCCATCCTGTAATAGTAGAAGCAGCAGACCGGCACTAAAGGCAAGAAAAAGACCCCGGAAAAGCATCATGGCCATTTCGTGCTTATCGTTACTTCCGTATGCCTGCGCCGCCATGCCGCTCAGGCTCATTCGCAGAAAGGCAAAGCCCCAATACACAAAATTAAAGATCACACTTCCCAGTGCTACAGCGCCCATAAATACCGAGCTGTCCTGATAACCCATCAGGTGCATATCAACCATGCCCAATAGGGGTACAGTTAAGTTGGTTAATATATTTGGTAGCGCCAGTTTCAGGATATCTTTATTCATAGTGTATGTTTAAACCGGCAAAGATAGTTTTTATGTCTTGAAATGCTATCCTCTTGATTGCCTAGTAGTAAGTTCTGAAAATTCCACTTTAATTAAGTATTTACGGAATCGTTCTTTATAGGCATCATACGCTAGAGAACGTTTCCCTAAAACTTATTGAGCTCACTACTGCGCTGGTAACTACCTGGTTAGTAATTAATAGAGGCCATAGTGTTGGTGTAAATTAAATAAAAGACAAAAATATCTTTAATTTATTTGGACTAATTCTAAATAGTTTCTATTTTTGAATCGTAAACAAATTTTAAACCTGTTAAGCATTAATAAATATGGCTTTTGAATTACCAAAATTACAATATGCTTATGATGCGCTCGAGCCGCACATAGATGCACGTACCATGGAGATACACCATAGCAAGCACCATGCTGGCTATACCAATAACCTTAACGCCGCGATTGAGGGAACAGACTTGGCCACACAGCCTATCGAAGATATTTTGGCCAATGTGTCGAATCATTCGGTAGCAGTGCGTAACAATGGTGGCGGGTTTTATAACCATAACTTATTCTGGACCGTGATGTCACCCAACGGGGGTGGTGCACCCGGTGGTGAGTTGGCGGCAGCCATCGACAAGGCTTTCGGTTCGTTCGAGGCTTTCAAAGATACTTTTAACAAGGCGGCAGCCACACGGTTTGGTTCAGGCTGGGCCTGGTTAGTGAAGAAGACCGATGGTTCGCTGGTGGTGAGCTCTACGCCTAATCAGGATAACCCTTTGATGGATATCGCTGAGGTGAAAGGTACACCCATCTTAGGATTAGATGTATGGGAGCATGCTTATTACTTACACTATCAAAATAGACGTCCCGATTATATTGGTGCATTTTGGAATGTTGTCAACTGGGACGAAGTAACGAGACGTTTTAAAGTTTAGTTTGTTCATTTTGTCTGGGAAAAAGGGAATTCAAACGTGAGTTCCCTTTTTGAATTTTTAAGGGTTTTGAAAACATAAAAATGTTAAGTTTGTTCAACACAAAGACAAATCTTTAAAACGGACAAATATGAACTTCGAATTACCAAAATTACCTTATGCGCTCGACGCGCTGGAGCCTGTTATCTCAAAGAAGACCATGGAATTTCATTATGGTAAGCATCATCAGGCTTATGTTAATAACCTGAATACGCTGGTGAAGGGTACTGAGTTTGAGAACGCTGACCTGGAAACGATCGTTAAGCAATCGGAGGGTGGCATTTTCAATAATGGTGCTCAAGTTTGGAATCATACCTTCTACTTTATGTCTTTTAAGCCCAATGGTGGCGGGCAGCCTACAGGTGCACTGGCCGATGCAATTGATGCATCCTTTGGATCCTTTGATAATTTCAAAGAAGAATTTTCGGCTGCAGCGGCAACCTTGTTTGGTTCGGGTTGGGCCTGGCTGGTGAAGAAAGCGGATGGTAGTCTTGCCATTGTGAAGGAGAGAAATGCCGGTAATCCTTTACGCGACGGTTTAACACCAATTCTTACGTGTGATGTGTGGGAGCATGCTTATTATCTGGATAAGCAGAATCTACGTCCCAAATACATCGAAGAATTCTTTAGTATTCTTGATTGGGAGCGCATTTCGGCTCGTTACTAAGCAATAAAAAAATAAGCGAATTATAAGCGAGACTTGATTACATTATTTGTATATTAAGTCTCGCTTTTTAGCACCCTAATATCAATCACTAAAATTCGATCTTATGCTGAAAGATTTAATTCGTAAGAGCCGTAGTTACAGACGCTTTCATGAGGATAAACCTGTTTCCATGGAGGTTTTGCACGAACTGGTAGATCTGGCTCGTCTATCGCCTTCGGCCCGTAATGCACAACCGCTTAAATATTTCTTGTCTAATTCACCCGAAATTAACGATAAGATTTTTCCTCATTTGGCGTGGGCAGGTTATCTGAAAGACTGGCCGGGTCCGCAGAAGGGAGAGCGTCCTGCTGCTTATATTATCCTTTTGAATGATACGGATATCTCAGCCAACTACTTCTGTGATGACGGCATAGCCTCGCAAAGTATTTTGCTGGGTGCCGTTGAAAAGGGATTGGGCGGATGTATTGTAGGATCACTTAACCGGCTTCAGTTACATCGCGAGTTGCGTTTGTCCGATAACCTAAAGATTGTGCACGTTATAGCGCTGGGTGAGCCCAAAGAGGTGGTTCAGCTGGAAGCCATGAAGGATGATGATGTTAAGTATTGGCGCGATGTAGATCAGATTCATCATGTGCCTAAAAGAGATCTGAAGGATGTAATCGTTTAATTACCTGATTAATTTTGTTTTTAGCCCGGTAATGTTAGTGCCGGGCTTTTTCGTGGGGTTACCTTGCCAACAATGCGCTTCTTAGCTTGTTATAGTTATGCAAAGGCAATGTTAACAATTCAAAAACCCACGTTTATGAAGTATTTATCGGCCCTCTTATTACTGTGTCCCCTGTTGGCCATGTCTCAGGTAAATGAACCCGACTCGGTGCGTGTTACCGGCGTTGTGCTTGAGCAGGACAGTTTGCTGGTTTTGCCCTATTCGCGATTCAATCTTCATTCCGATACTTTTATGTCTGACGAAGCCGGTCAGTTTTCATTCTGGGCCAAGCGGGGTGAAGTAGTGCGTTTTTCTCATTTGGGCTATAAAGATACTTACGTGCAGATTAATGATTCTATGCAACATCGTAATTACCTTTTGGGGGTTTTCTTAGCGCGCGACACCATACAGATTGGGGAGGTTATTGTAATGCCTCGATATGAGAATCTGGCACTTCAGGCCAAAACTATGCCGTTGGTGATAACTCCTGAGCAAGCCTACGCCACGAATAATGTTCGATCCTCAACCCGGCAGGCTTTAACACAAACGCCTTTGCGCATGGATGCAGAGATGAATCAACGTATGGTGCTTCAGGAGCACACCTGGAGTACCATTTATAAAACACAAATACCACCCAACCAAACACTGGGCATCACACCCGATAATATGGCACAGATGCGTCTCTTCCTTCCCAAGAGTGAACAAAAAATACGGGCAGTTGGTGTGCAGCCGCTCAATCGTAACGAACTGGATCTAATATTACGCATTTATGAGCAGCGAAGGGCTGCTAATCAGCCTATTCCCTAAATAAAAGGTATGCCCAAGTGCTTAAAACAGAAAAATATCGTCTGATTATTCAAAGAAAATAAGCAATTTTGCATTGCGCAAGCTAGCGTACAATCAAATACATCACAATGGAATTTACTTTAAACGGAAAGCAAGGTTATACAAAAGTGGAATCGTACGATGATGATACCACACAAGAGTTGTCAGCTAATTACCATAAGATATTGAGCGCTTTGGGTGAAGATCCGCAGCGTGAAGGATTGGAGAAAACACCCTTGCGTGTGGCCAAAGCCATGCAGTTTCTCACACAGGGATACCATATGGATCCTGAGGAGATCATTAAATCTGCCATGTTTCGTGAGGATTATCAGCAGATGGTAGTGGTGAAAGATATAGAATTATATTCGATGTGTGAGCATCATATGCTGCCCTTTTTTGGTAAGGCGCATGTAGCCTATATACCACGTCACCATATTACCGGTTTAAGTAAGTTGGCACGTGTAGTGGAGGCTTTCTCCCGCCGTCTGCAGGTACAGGAACGCTTAACTACCCAAATTAAGGAGTGTATTCAGAATACCCTTAACCCACTGGGTGTAGCCGTGGTGATTGAAGCCCAACACATGTGCATGCAGATGCGGGGAGTGCAGAAACAGCATTCAGTAACTACCACCTCCGATTTTACCGGTGCTTTCCAGAAAAACCTGGCAACACGGGAAGAGTTTATGAAGATAATCAGTGCCAATTTGCACTAAGCTAATAAACGAATTATAGTAATAATCCCACTACGGCTGCTTGATGCCTGGTGGGATTTTTTATGTTTGTAATATAGATAGTTACACACATAAAATAGAGTCATGATTAAAAGATTATTTTTACAAGATTGGTTTATTCTTTCTTTAATTCTTGTTAATGCACTAACAATTTTTGTATTGGGTTTTACGCCTGAAAATTATACGATTAGGGGCATTGATAATATTATTACCATTCTATTTTTCGGGGAGTTATTAGTCAAGATACAAACTTACGGGGCTAATTATTTTAAGTCGAGATGGAATGTATTTGACTTCTTGCTTATTGTCATTTCACTACCGACATTGATAACAATTTTTATTGATATTTCACAGATTGACTTTAGTTACCTCTTGATATTAAGAGTTTTTAGGGTCTTTAAGACGTTTAGGTTTTTAAAATTTGTTCCTGGAATAGACCAATTGTTAAGAGGAGTTCAGCGTGCGCTTAAGGCATCTATTATAGTTATAATTGGGTTTATTGTATATATATTCATCATCAGCATTTTTTCACATCAAGTATTTGCGAAAACTGCTCCTGATTATTTTGGCGATCCATTGTGTTCCATGTACACAATTTTTAAAATGTTTACAGTGGAAGGGTGGTATGAAGTGTCTGAATCTGTCGTTTCTAGTCTGGGTCATACAAAAGCTTTTTTTGGACATTTGTATTTTATTTTCGTGGTATTAAGTGGAGGTATTCTTGGCTTATCTTTGGTTAATTCAATATTTGTAGATGCAATGGTAAGTGATAATAATGATGAGCTTAAGGAAAAAATTGGTACATTAGAACTTCAAATAAATAATCTTATCGAAAAAATTGACAAAAATGGATTTTCAAACTAACCTAAAAGCGTTTACTGATAGGGTTTTAACTCTTAAGCCGAACTTACAAACAGAGGAAGCTACCAAAAATGGATTAATCATGCCTTTCATTCAATTGTTAGGATATGATGTTTTTAATCCAATGGAAGTTATCCCTGAATATATAGCAGATCTTGGCACCAAGAAAGGTGAAAAGGTTGACTATGCAATTCTTCAAGAAAATACGCCAATAATGATTATTGAGTGCAAGCATTGGAAAGAGAATTTGGATGTGCATAACTCACAGCTTCATAGGTATTTTCATGTCAGTAAGGCTCGTTTTGGTTTATTAACAAACGGCGCTGAGTATCGCTTTTATACAGATTTGGAGGAGTCAAATAAGATGGATGATGAACCATTTCTAATTATTGATTTTGAAAATTTAAAGGACCATGAAGTCAATGAATTAAAAAAGTTTCAAAAGGCTAGTTTTGATGTTGATAAAATTATAGATAGCGCAAGTGAGTTAAAGTATTCTTCGGCAATTAAGGAGATATTAGAGAAGGAGCTAAATGAACCAAGTGAAGAATTTGTTAGGTTTTTTGGCAAACAGATATATTCAGGAAAATTAACTGCAAAAGTTATAGAGCAATTGACGGGAATTGTTAAGAAGGCTACAAATCAATCCATTAAAGAGCTTGTGAATGATAGGTTACATTCTGCTTTGAAGAAGGAAGAAGAGTTAGTTGAGGAGTCGCAAGAAGAAGTTGCTATTAGTAAAATTGAGACAACAGAAGAAGAGATAGAGGGTTATCATATTGTTCGGTCAATCGTTAGGACAAAAATTGATGCAGATAGAGTGGTTTATCGCGATACCCAATCTTATTTTGGAGTCTTAGTAGATGATAATAATCGTAAGCCGATTTGTCGACTACATTTAAATGGTGGTAAAAAGTATTTGGGGCTTTTCGATGAGGATAAGAAGGAAGAACGAGTATTAATTGAGAAGTTGGATGATATATTTTTGCATGCCGACAAATTAATTGATACTGTACTTCGTCATTTGAACTAGTAAGTCAGTTGCAGGAAAATAAATAATAAAGCCGGCGTTAATGCCGGTTTTATTATTTATTAATGTTATTTCTCAAGGGTATTTAAATACCAAACAGCTTATAGCCCAGTGAAAAAGTAAGAACATCGGTTTTCTGACCTACTTGCGCCTTCGAGATATCTTTGATGCCCCATTCGTAACGGAAATCGGCTGTTAGACGCCACACTTCGGCACCTAGTCCGGCCTGAAGGGTCCAGTTGGTTTTGTCAAGGTCTTCCAATGTCGGCAGATCCGATGTCGTCTTAGCATTAAAGGAGGCTACCGGACCAGCTACACCATATATCTTTAGTATTTTGAGATCAATTAGTTGTAGGTTGGCCAATAGGGGAATATCCCATGTGTGATAGGTAACGTTGTTATTGAATGAATTATCTCCAATCATTCCATTGGCATTGGATTTTTTCTTAGCATAGTACATCTCGGGCTGAAAGCTCAAGCTTCCTACCAAGCGAATGCGACCATAGGCACCAAAGAGAAAGCCGCTCTTGGCTTCATTTTTTATGGTGGTGTTATCCGGTACATCGCTTAGGTTGATTTTTGTTGAGTTAAAGCCTGCTTTTAATCCCAGCGCAATACGATCCTGAGCAGATGCTCCGGCTGCTAGCGCGATTAGCGTTAAGCAAAAAATAATCTTTTTCATGTCTATAATTTGTTAATCAATAGCCACATGTAACTTGCCCGTATAATCATAATCTTGTGCGAGTAGGATTAAACAAGGGCTTGTTTTATGACGATAGGTTAATAATGTTTTTTTTCTGCCTTAATATGACAGCTGTGGAATCTGCTACACGTAAGAAAAAATGTGCATTTATGAGTATTTCTGAACTCGTCTACTATAAAATACAATAAATCAGGAAGAGCTGAGTGAAAAATGAGGATCATGAATTCCGCGAATTAAACGAATTGTTTATTCGATAACAAGATGTAAGGTGCTATTCATTAAAGATATAACAAGTTAAGAAATGCTTATCCCTTAGAAAAGGGGGATTGCGTTATCAACAGCCCTCAGCTCAAACCTCTCAGGGGGATTGACCTTTGTCCGCAGATTTCGCGGATGAACATAGATTACTTTTCTACGGAAAGCGGATGCTATGGTACTGATTATATGCTATGTAACTAGTCAAATATGCTTATCCCCCTTAGAAAAGGGGGATTAATTTATCAACAGCCTTCAACTTAAATGCCTCAGGGGGATTGAATCTTTGTTCCCAAATTATCCTTCCACCGTTTCGTTGATGATACCTGCTGTAGCCATATCCTGCCAATAGTTGGGGTAGGATTTGCTTACTACCATGGGATCGTTGATAACCAGATTAGGATAACAGCAGGCAGCAGGTGCAAAGGCCATGGCCATGCGATGATCTTTGTAAGTATCAATCACCACTGGTGCCGATTGATCGTAGTCGCATCGCTCACCATCCCAGCTTAGGTTATCGCGCTGGTTACTTTGCAGTACAAAGCCCATTTTTTTTAGCTCGTTGATAAGTGCACTGATACGGTCAGTCTCTTTAATTTTCAGCGTTTGAAGGCCTGTGAAATTGAAAGGAACATTAAGTAGGCAGCAAGTAACCGCCAGTGTCTGTGCTAGATCGGGCTCGTTAATAAAGTTATAGCTGAATCGTGTGGGACGTACACCGGTGTTACTAAGTACGGTTCCTTTCTGCGAGAATTTGGTTTTAACCCCCAGCTTATCAAACATGGTCTTTACGTTGGCATCGCCTTGCAGACTTATTTTACGTAGCCCTTTCAAAGTGATTTCCAGCTGGGGATTCAATGCTGCCATCTGATACCAGTAGCTGGCGGCACTCCAATCCGATTCGGCCGTCATAATTTTGGGCTGATAGGCTGCCTCAGGTACTGTGATTACATTTCCCTTCCAATGGCTCGTTACACCAAAGTCCTTCATCAGTGCCAGGGTCATCTCCAGGTAGGGTCTTGATATGATGTCGCCCGTTAGGGTGAGACGAAGACCATTTTGTATAGTGGGGGCAATCATTAATAAGGCTGATATATACTGACTGCTTACGTTGCCGGGTAGTTCCAGGTCGCCACCTTCCAGGTTGCTGCCAAAGATGCGAAGTGGGGGGTAGCCCTCATTCTCCATATATTCAATTTTCGCACCCAGCTTATTGAGCGCATCCACCAGTGTCTTGATGGGGCGCTGCTTCATACGTTCCGATCCGGTTAATATCCATTCGCCCATTATTTTCGAAAGAAACGCAGTAAGGAAACGCATGGAAGTGCCGGCGGCGCCCACATCAAAGGTATTACTGTTGGCATTGAGAACGCCCAGCATTGCTTTGGTGTCATCGCTATCCGATAGGTTTTTTATCTCGTAGGGGCTATAGCTAAGTGCATTGAGGAGGAGGAGTCGGTTACTGATGCTCTTGGATGAGGGCAGTTGTACTTCTATTTTACCACTTGTATTTTGGGTCGATAAACGATATTTCATGTTTTTGATTTTTGTATTGATAATGATATGAGCCCTTCCCAACGAAGGTTATGATAGCGATGATTTTACTGGTTGAGGTGCTTGTAGAAGCGAAGGGCATCAAATACTTCCGCTTTCGTGGCTCCACAATTTATTTTTATTTGTCCGACGGTTTCCAGCAGAGTAAAGTTAATTTGGTTGGCTTCATTTTTCTTATCATGCGTCATTAACTGATACAGCGTTTCGTAGTCTTCTTCATTAAATGTAAAATGGCCGTATATCTCTTGTAGCTGTCGAGCCAAAGTCTCTACCTGAACCAATGGGAATCCCAGGCGCAGGTGCGACAGGTAAAGCTCACATACCATGCCGAAGGCTACCGCATAGCCATGCAGCAAGGGGCGTTTTTCGTGCAGAGCCAGACTCTCAAAAGCATGACCAACCGTATGCCCAAAGTTAAGTGCCTTGCGTATATTTTTCTCCAGCGGGTCGTTCTCCACAAAATAAGCTTTGATCTTGATGGAGTTAGCCACCAGCTTTTTTAACTGCTGGTAGTCGGGCTGTCTCAGATTGAAGGCCTTTAGGTGTTCCCAGTGATCGGGTGAATAGATAAAGGCGTGTTTAATCATTTCGGCAAAACCGGATATGATATTTTCTGAATCTAGTGTGTCTAAAAAAGCGGTATCGATGAGGACAGCTTTTGCCTGATTGAAGACACCCACCTCATTTTTATAGCCTTCAAAGTTGATCCCTGTTTTTCCTCCTATGGAAGCATCAACTTGCGATAGCAGGGTGGTGGGCAGGTTGATAAAATCGATGCCGCGCTTAAAGGTTGAAGCCGCAAAGCCACCCAGGTCGCAGGGCATGCCACCACCCAGGGTGATGAGCAGTGATTTTCGGTCGGCACCACCGCGGCTCAGTAACTGCCATACTTTCGACAGAGAGTCGATGCCTTTGTTGTGGTCGCCCGATAGAATGATAAGGGTGCGTTCCGGACTTAGTGCGCTCACCCTCTCAATTTTAGAGAAACAATGGTGGTAGGCTGTTTCGTCGGACAGTAAAAAAACCTTGTCCTGAGGGTAGTCACTGATCAGTTGCTTAAGATCGTCCACTAAATTTTCTGCAATAAATACCTTCGATTCTTTTGATACTAACGGAAACATGCCACACGGTTAATGATGATACAAGCTGTTTTAATTCTTAGGTTGGCGCTGTCAATGGTAAAACACAAATGATATAATGACTGCCATGCTTGCAAAAATAGTTATTTTTAGCGATTGAAAATATCTTTTTATCAGGCTTTGGTAAAATGCGATGATTTGTGATTAAACAAGAGTGATAAATGTCATATTGAAAGTTGACAGGGGTTCTGTTAGCTTTAAGTAAGGAGATGATGGATATTAAATTTGATAATAAAAAGGAAGCACGACGTGTAAGTACGATCTTGCGTATTCTAGTAATGCTGGCCATTGTGCCCATTGGTATTAACTATTTGTGGATTGAGACGAGTGATAAGATGGTGGAAATGGCGATTTGGCTCTTTCTTATCATTGTGATCGCCTTGTATTACACAGGTGGATTTTGCTATGTTGAGGTGGAGGGTAATGCTGCTAAGCTGGATGTGAAATATTACAGTTTGTTTCCATTCTGGCGGGAGTATAAACGCATTGTGATACCTGTTGATCGCATCAAATCTGTGAAAGTGAGAGCGGGATTAGGTAATGTGGGCGCTGCTTTGTTAATTTGCGGACGGATAAAGGGGCGTATTGCCACGTTTCCGGCGGTGGGCTTAAGTGCTTGTCACAAACAGCACATTAGCGCTTTGAAAGAGTACGCCGCACATCTGTCAAAGTTGAAATAGATAAACAAAATGATTAACAGAGTAATAGTCTTAATGCTTCTTTTGGTGGCTTATGTAAATGCCGCAGGACAATTTAGCAATAAGGACTGGTATATTAGTCCTAAGATTTCTTTTGCCGACTACAGCGATCGTAACGATTGGGATGGATACAGTATTCATAAGGTACCTCCCATTTCTGTGGCTGCCGAAAAGGGGCTTACTGATTTCTTGAGTGTGGGAGCATTGATGGGCTTGAGTCGTGATAAGTATGTGAACGATACCCTGGCGAGCAATGTGCATCGCTATTCTAATTTTGCCCTTGGCGCGCTAGCCAATGTGCATGTGGCAGGCTGGATAGAGCAATGGACTAATTACAATGTGTTTCTGGGTGACTGGGATATCTATGCCGGCTTAAGTTGTATGCTGGAATGGCAAAAAGTAAGGGAAGAAGATGTGTGGAATCAAAGTATGCAACATTTTAATAGCGCAGAGCAGTCTGAGCTAAAATTTAATGTGCGTCCTATGTTCGGGGTTCGCTACTTTGTAACCGACAATGTTTGTATGTTACTGGAGCTTGGACACGGTAACATGGGCTTGGTTACCACGGGTATCACCTTTCGCATACCACACCTTCGCTTCTGATATAGGTTTGCGGATTGGTTGAATTACGGCGAATGAAACGAATTCTTCAGTAAAAGAAGCTTATAGTGTTGATTATGTGATCTTTGGCTAATCAAAAGGGATTATCCCCCTTAGAAAAGGGGGATTAATTTATCAACAGCTCCCAACTCAAACTCCTCCGGGGGATTGACCTTTGTCCACAGATTACGCGGATGCTCACAGATTACTTACCTGCAGAAAGTGGATGTTATAGTTTTGATTATGTGTTGTGTAACTAGCTAAATTGGATTATACCCCTTAGAAAAGGGGATTAATTTATCAACAGCCCTCAGCTCAAACGCTCAGGGGGATTGAACTTCTGTCCGCAGATTACGCGGATGCTCACAGATTACTTTCCTGCGGAAAGAGGATGTTATAGTTTCGATTATGTGTCATTTAGCTAGCTAAAAAGGATTATCCGCCTTTGCACAGGGGGATTAATTTATTAACAGCTCTCAGCTCAAACGCCTCAGGGGGATTCAATTTCTGTTCGCAGATTTCACAGATGAACACAGATTAACTTTCTGCCGAAATCGGTGTTATGGTATTGATTATGTGCTATGTAACTAATTAAATAGGATTATACCCTTTAGAAAAGGGGGATTAAGCTATCAACAGCCCTCAGTTCAAACGCCTCAGGGGGATTGACCTTTGTCCGCAGATTTCACAGATGAACACAGATTACTTTCCTGTGGAAGTCACTGTTGTAGCGTTGATTATGTGCTACATAACTAGCTAAAAAGGATTATCCCCCTTTGCAAAGGGGGATTAATTTATCAGCAACCCTCAACTCAAACGCCTCAGGGGGATTCAATTTCTGTTCGCAGATTTCACAGATGAACACAGATTAACTTTCTGCCGAAATCGGTTGAACCTGCTACATTTGTAAGGACAGTAAGTTAAGATATATGGCTCTAAATTATATATCTTAGAATCATTATGAGTG
>CANLLN010000008.1 GCA_947491945.1 uncultured Carboxylicivirga sp.
CAATTATCAAACACGAAAACAAGCTAATATGTCTTTATTTGAGTATATAGAAACATGGTATAATACAAGACGAAGACATTCGGAATTAAATTACCTTACTCCTATGGAAGTTGGTGATAAACTGAATAATACCGATAAAATGGCCGCATAACTTAACTGAATGTCCGAAAAACTATTGCAAGTTCAATATTCTCCTCCTTGTGAAGGAGGAGTCCCACGAAGTGGGGAGGTGGTTAAATTGGTTAAAAGCAATTTCCCTGGAGAAGAATAAAAGAATACAGTTCGAAATTAATAGCAACTGAATGACAAAGAGTAAAAACTACATTGGAACTATATTATGCTTGTTGTGCATCTTTGGCTGTAAGCAAGCACCAAAAACGATCATGCCTGGCGAGCTATGGCCTGACAATAATGGTGTTCACATCAATGCCCACGGCGGTGGTATTCTGTTTCACCAGGGTACCTATTACTGGTTTGGCGAGCATAAAATTGAAGGTAAGGCTGGCAACAAAGCCCATGTGGGTGTACATTGTTATTCATCGGATGATTTATGTAACTGGAAAGATGAAGGTATTGCCATGGCTGTTGTGGATGATACAACAAGCCTGATTGTAAAAGAATGCATTATCGAACGCCCCAAGGTCATTTACAACCCTAAAAATAAGCAGTTCGTCATGTGGTTTCATCACGAGTTAAAAGGCATGGGCTATAAGGCAGCCATGACTGGTCTGGCGGTGAGTGATAAGGCAACTGGACCATACACCTACCTTCGAAGTGTTAACCCGAATGCAAAGCAATGGCCACTTAATTATGCCGATAGTCTGAAAACCAAAGAATATAAGCTGGAGCAAATAAAAAGATGGTCGGCCCAATGGCAGGAAGCTTCACAACAAGGCGTGTTTTTACAGCGTGACTATGAACAGGGACAAATGGCTCGTGACATGACATTGTTTGTTGATGATGATGGGACGGCTTATCACATTTATTCTTCGGAAGAAAATCAAACCCTTCATATTGCGGAGTTGACGGATGACTACACCGATTTTACAGGACGATATACGCGTGTGTTAGAGGGTAAATCCAACGAAGCACCAGCTATATTTAAGCGAGGTGGTAAGTATTATATGATTAGCTCTGGTTGTACAGGCTGGAAACCTAATCCGGCCAGATCGGCAGTGGCAGCCCATCCCATGGGACCGTGGACCGAATTAGGTAATCCTTGCCGTGGTACCGAAGAAGAGGTTAAGACTACTTTTCAATCGCAAAGCA
The DNA here is from genome assembly GCA_947491945.1 of uncultured Carboxylicivirga sp. Lineage (GTDB taxonomy): Bacteria > Bacteroidota > Bacteroidia > Bacteroidales > Marinilabiliaceae > Carboxylicivirga > Carboxylicivirga longa. The sequence continues at coordinate 1,270 of CANLLN010000008.1, forward strand.
CCTTTGTTCTTCCTGTGCATGGTAAAGCGGATACATACATTTATATGGGAGACCGATGGACGCCTGAGAATGCCATTGATGGCAGATATATCTGGTTGCCAATTGAATTTGAAGATGATAAGCCGGTGATTCGGTGGATGGATGAGTGGGCAATAAAAGATTTATAATGCTATTTATCTCAGGCTAAGCTGTAATTTGTAAAACCTATTCAGCTTTTAAACAGAAATTATAGCTATTGCAGAATTGAAAGGATGTACAATGAAACACTTCATAAAGATCTCAGTATTATTAGTGCTGACAGGAGTATTTGTCTGTGAACAACCTCAATTATCAGATCCAATTTTTACACTCTGGTACACCCAACCAGCTACCGACTGGCAATCAGAAGCCTTACCCATAGGTAACGGTTATATGGGAGCCATGTTTTTCGGTGGTATCGAAAAGGAGCAAATCCAGTTTACGGAAGGTACTTTGTGGAGCGGTGGCCCGGGTAGCGGGGAAGAATACAATTACGGGATTAAAAAAGAGGCCTGGAAATATCTGGCCGAAGTACGTCGTTTGTTGGATGCCGGTATGATGGATGACGCTCATCGACTGGCCAACAGAGAATTAACTGGTTCCATATATAAGGCCCAGGATTCAGAATCTCCTTTTGGTAATTATGGGGCGCAGCAAACCATGGGGGATGTCTTTGTGGAGGTGCATCACAAAGGTGAAGCCGCAGAATATCGACGGGAACTGGATATCGAAAATGCCTTAGGTCGTGTAAGCTATAAAATTGGCGAAACGAATTACAAGCGTCAATACTTTGCTTCCTACCCGGCCAAAACCCTTGTTTATCGCTTTGAAGCGGATAAGCCAACAGCTTATTCGGTTCAATTTAAAACGCCCCATGTAAAGAACAAAGAATCATTCGACAATATGGTTTATTCTTTCCGGGGAGAGGTAGCTGATAATGGTATGCAGTTTGAAACCTGCCTGAAAATAGAAACAGATGGTACTGTGAACTATAAGGATGGAAAAATAGACGTAGTCGGTGCAGGGTATTTGAATATGTACCATGTGGCCGCTACCGATTATATCAACCAGTACCCCGATTACACGGGCAATGATTTTATGGCTGACAATAAAAAGGTGCTTCAAAACATAGGAAGTAAATCATACGAAGAGTTGCTAACTGAGCATCAAAATGATTACAAAGCCCTATATAATAGAGTTCAGCTGGAGCTGGGTGACAATGCTAGGGATAGCATTCCCACGGATGTCCGCCTGGAAGACTATTCCAAAGGAATCTCTGACTTAGGTATTGAGGAATTGTATTTTCAATTCGGACGTTACATGATGATTTCATCGTCACGCCCTGGTACAATGCCCATGAACCTGCAGGGGAAATGGAATAACAGCACCAATCCAGCCTGGGCCTGTGATTACCACATGAATATCAATCAGCAAATGTTGTATTGGCCGGCTGAAGTGACTAACCTTAGCGATTGTCACGAGCCGCTATTCGATTACATGGAGACCTTGGTAGAGCCAGGGCGAATCTCAGCGAAGGAGTTTTATAATACACGTGGCTGGGCCGTTAACACCATGAATAACCCCTTTGGTTATACATCGCCAGGCTGGCAATTTCCATGGGGAGCTTTCCCGGGTGGGGCGGCCTGGTTATGCCGGCACCTTTGGGAGCATTATGAATTTACCCAGGACAAACAGTTTTTGGAACAAATGGCTTATCCATTAATGAAAGAAGCGGCTCTGTTCTGGATGGATTACCTGATAGAAGATGAGAATGGCTACCTGGTGTCATCACCATCTTACTCGCCTGAGCATGGCGGTATTTCGCGTGGAGCATCTATGGACCATCAAATAGCCTGGGACTTATTGAACAACTGTATGGCAGCTTGTGAGGTATTGGCCATGGATGAAGAATTTAAAATGGAGGCCCAGCGTATTCACGACTTAATTTCGCCGCCAACCATTGGTAGTTGGGGACAATTACAAGAGTGGAAAGAAGATGTGGACGACCCCAATAACAAGCACCGTCACGTGTCGCATTTGTATGCGTTTCACCCGGGTAAACAAATCTCCATGGAACTTACACCGGAACTGGCTGAAGCAGCTAAAGTGAGCTTAAATGCTCGTGGCGATGATGGTACAGGATGGTCACTGGCCTGGAAAGTAAATTTCTGGGCACGATTTAAAGATGGCGATCATGCCTATAAATTGATTAGGCGTCTTTTGAAACCTCAGGGAAAGCAGGCTGGAGGTGGAACCTATTCAAATTTGTTTTGTGCTCACCCGCCATTTCAACTGGATGGTAATATGGGGGCAACAGCAGGTATGGCTGAGATGTTATTGCAATCCCATGCGGATGTTATCGACTTATTACCTGCATTACCTTCTGCATGGACTGATGGGCATGTGAAAGGTTTAAAAGCACGAGGAGGGTATAAGATTGATTTGGAGTGGAAAGGTGGTAAGCTATTGAATGCAATAGTTATCGCATCAGCTGAGGGAGAATGTATCATCAGCTATCAGTATAAAAAGCAGAGGAGAGCTATGAAAAAGGGTGAGGTGTGGAAAATAAAAATATAGTCAAAATATTAGCTGTTTAAACTACTCATCCATAAACTCCTGTCTCACCCTGAGGAAGGAATTTATGGAAATGGACTCAACATGATTATGTTTGAATTCTATCATATTTTTGGCAAATATTTATCAATTATATGCACAAAACAACGTGACTTGTTTATATAAAATAGCAAGATACCCCTTCAGATAATCTTATCTGCTCTTACGTCTATGCTTTTGCAACAATCGCAAACAAATAAATTAAGTTTGAATTAACTATTCATAAAATATCAAATACGTTTGTGCTCTCTTTTTCTTAAAACTGTTAAGTTTTTGTAGATTATCTGCTCTTTCTAAATATTATATAGTCATACATTTACGTTGCTAATTAATTTCAAATCTTAAGTGTCATGATGAAAAAATTTACATTTCTGTTGCTGCTCTTTCTGGCAAGCAACATGAGTATTAATGCACAAATGCTTCTAACTCTGGAAGCCGAAAACGCCACATTATCGGATGGTTATTCGATAGTGAGCAAAGAATTTGCTTCAGGAGGAAGCTTTGTCAAATTAAAAAATTCTTCCCCACAAGGATCATTAGTGTTTACAGTTGCAAACGTAGATTCAGCCGGAACCTATAAGTTACATGTATTTAGCTTTAACGGGGGCTCAACTGTTGATGCTTTAATTTCTGTAAATGGTGGTGCTGCAACAACTATTGCTGTTCAGCCCTCCAATTGGGCGTATCTAGATTCAGCAAAAGTAACTTATCTGGATGTGGATCTAGTTGCCGGGAACAATACCATTGCTTTAACAGCAACTTCTGCCACAAATGTATTGGTAGATAAAATTGTTGTTTCTGAATATTTTAACGACTATTATTTTAGTGAATCAGGTAACGATGCCAATGATGGAAGCATTGATTCCCCTTGGCGAACTCTTGCAAAAGCAACGGCCATTACCAACAAAACAAGCAATGGAGGTATTGTATTGCCCGGCGACAAAATCCTTTTCAAGTCAGGTGATACTTTTGAAGGAAATTTCCTGGTAAAATGTTCAGGTACTGTTGATCGTCCAATCGAAATTAGCTCTTATGGAATAGGCGAACTACCAATTCTTTCAGGTTCAGGTACCATTGAAGGCGGAGATTATTTTGAGGCTATAAAATTAGTTAATACTTCAAACATTGTAGTATCAAAACTTTGGGTTAAGAACGACCGTCAAGTTGACGGACGCTATACATGGGGTGAAACCAATGCTTACGGCATTTTAGTTTATGCCAACAAGTGGGGCGGAGTGTCATCAAACCTTACTTTTCGCGATCTGAAAATAACCGATGTATTTGGTTTGAGTTTGCCGGCAGATTTCGATGAATTAAATGTAACCGGATTACGCTTTGATTCGGACAGTAGTGAAGTGAATACAGAAGTAAGTATTAAAGATGTACTTATAGAAAACTGTTATTTTAACAATATTGGTAAAGCCGGAGTGTGGTCGGTGCATAAAGGTGTAGATGGTGGGGTTGATTCGGTCAATCGAAGTGCGAATTTTATAATCCGTAACAATACCTTTTACAAAACCGGGGGGTCAGGCATTATTCTTTCTAAAGTTTATAATGCTTTGGTCGAAAACAATGATTTTGACCATTCAGGTTATAGCGATGGTATTGAGACGCGTTTGGCGGGACGTGGTAGTGGAATGTGGGTGTTTAAGTGTGTGAATGTTGTCGGTCAGTATAATCGCTCCATAAGTGTTAGAGGTTCCGGTGACTCCTACGGAATGCACATTGATTTTGGTAATAAAAACATTTTCTATCAGTATAATTACAGTGAAGACAGTGAAGGTGGTTTCTGTGAAGTTTTAGGTGATAACCACAATGTGACTTACCGATTCAATGTAAGTGTCAACGATGGTTTCAGAGATAACCATGGTTGTACTATTTGGACATCTGGATACGTAGGCACAGGCAATTCGCCGGTTCCGTCAAACGATGTTTACGTATATAATAATTCCATTTACCTGGATGCAAACCGAACTCCTGATTTTTCTCTTTTTAGCGAAAATACTTATATCTATAACAATATCTTTAAACAAACCGGAAGTGGAATGATCGGACAAAGTGTTGATATAGATATTCAGAATGATGGTGAATTTATCGTATCGAACAACCTATTTAGTGGAAATATCAGCTCAATATTTAAAAATTACGACAGCAACCCAGTGAATGCCGATCCAATGTTTGTGAATGAGGGAGCAACGAATATTAACGGATACACTATTTTATCCGGAAGTCCAGCAATAGATGCCGGAACTACTTTCCCTGAGCCTGTTTTTCCTATGGCAGGTCAAGGCATATTCAAAGATGTAACCATGTATCCTACATTTGATATTTATGGTAATGATATAGATTTGAGTTCCTTTTTGCCAAACATAGGAGCAGATAATAACTACAACAGCAAAATTGATCCGTTGGCAGTCAATGTACTAAACCACGACTTTGAACAGGGTTTGCAATACTGGAACACATGGGGAACGGGCACTGTAACCACTGAAACTTCAACGCCTTTTGCCGGAACCTCCTCGCTTAAGGTTGTTGGATACGGCGGTGTTAACCAATGGATTAATACTAAGCCTGCAACCGATTATCAGGTAACTTTTACTGCAAAAGTTGATAATGCGTCGATTCCTGTAAAGTTCACAATGGCAGATGCTAACAATGTGGCTTATTTTACACAGGATATCGTTAATACTAATTACACAGAACATACCATCTCTTTTAAAACAAAAGCCAACCATGAAACTTCAAAAATAGGTTTTTGGAGACCTTCGGGTTCAATAGGTGGTGCTTATCTTGATAACATTAGTATTGTAGAATCAACACTCAAGAGTGCCGAAATAGCAACTGATTTGATTAAAAATGTAAATGAACAAGAAGTTATTGTCTATCCAAATCCTACATCAGACAAGATGACCGTCCTAGGTCTTTTGGGTGAAACAAGCTTGTTGATCTATAACCTGATGGGGAGTCAGGTGTTAAGCCAAATGCATGATGCTAATAAGAATGGTTCTGCTACAATATCTGTTAACCATCTGGCAAAAGGCACCTACCTGCTTATAGTAACAGATGAAACAGGTAAGAGAGTTACTAAAAAACTAGTAATAAAATAAACTGTTTTTCTAACTATTTATTCCACTCCTGTCTCGCCTTGAGGCAGGAGTTTTTTTAGAATAGAACTCAACATGATCATGTTTGAATTCTATCATATTTTCGACAAATATTTATCAATTATACGCACAAAACAACGTGACTTGTTTAAATAAAATAGCAAGATTCCCCTTCAGATAACCTCTGTCTGCTCTGACGTTTATACTTTTTCAACAATCGCAAACAAACAAATTAAATTTGAATTAACTATTCATGAAAAATCAAATTCGTTTGTACTGTCTATTTGTTAAAACTGTTAAGTTTCTGTAGATTATCTGCTCTTCTTAAATATTACATTATCATACATTTACATTGCTAATTAATTTCAAATCTTAAGTGTCATGATGAAAAAATTTACATTTCTGTTGCTGCTCTTTCTGGCAAGCAACCTCCGTACTAATGCACAAACCTTTCTTACTATTGAAGCAGAAAATGCTACCCTTTCTGATAGTTACGATTTAGTAGCTAAAGAATTTGCTTCGGGGGGAAACTTCGTAAAACTAAAAAACACCTCACCTGAAGGAAAAATGGAATTTGTGGTGCCCAATGTTTCAACTGCCGGCACTTATAAACTACATGTCTATTCTTTCAATGGAGGAATAAGTACTGAGGCTCTGTTATCAGTAAATGGTGTTGCGGCATCAACTGTTACACTTCAACCATCCAATTGGGCTTATGAGGACTCTGCCAAAGTTACCTACTTAGATATTAATTTGGAAGCAGGTAATAATACTGTTGAAATTGCTGCTACTTCCGCTGTCAATGTTTTAATTGACAAAGTTGCTATTAGCGAATATTTCAATGTTTATTATGTGAGTACAAGTGGAAGCGATGCCAACAATGGAAGCGTTAGTTCGCCTTGGCAAACCATTGCTAAGGTTAATGAGGCAGCAGCCACAGATGCTAATGGAGGATATTTAGGATCCGGTGATAAAGTGCTGTTTAAACGTGGAGATTATTTTGAGGGTCAACTTTTGCTTAACCGCTCAGGAACAGCCGATCGTCCAATTGAAATTGGCAGCTATGGAGCAGGTGAACTCCCTGTTTTATCAGGCTCGGGAACTACCCTGGCCAGCGACTATATCGAAGCTGTAAAAATGACTAATACCAGTCATATTCTTGTTAACAACATCTGGATTAAAAACGACCGCCAGAATATGGGAACTATTACATGGGGCACCAATACGGCCTATGGTATTAAAGTGATTGCAAATAAATGGGGTGGTGTTAGTGAGGGTCTTACTTTCCGCAACCTTAAGATTACGGATGTATTTGGTATCAATATGCTTGACTGGGAAGGAAAATTTACCCTTGACTATTACACAGCTAAAGGTATTTTCTTCGATGCGACAGCAGATGATCCTGAATTAGGAGAAGTAAGAATCAATGATGTATTAATTGAGAACTGCTATTTCTACAATCTTGGAAGTACAGCCATTAGTTGCAGAAATTTAAATCCGGCCAACAATCCCATAAGCGAGGAAGGCAGAAATATGAACTATGTTATCCGCAACAATACTTTTGAGCAATTAGGTGGCGATGGTGTTGTATTTGCCTCGGTTTGCAATGGTCTTGTTGAAAAAAATACTTTCATTGATTTGGGTCTGGGAGATAAAAATTCATCTACCGACAGATTATACGGGCGTGGAGAAGGTTGTTGGATTTGGGATTCGCATAATATCATTGTGCAATTTAATAAACAGTTAAGAAACAGTGGTTTTGGTGATACTTACGGTGCAGGCGGACATGTTGATTTCTTCTGTAAAAATGCAATCTTCCAATATAATTACAGCGAAGAAACAGCAGGAGGTTTTTGTGAAATTCTTGGGGATTGCGAAAACAGCACGTTCCGCTACAATGTAAGTGTAAACGATGGGTACCGAGATTTTCACGGATATTCAATCTGGGTCTCAGGATATGTAGGTACTGATCAAACTCCCGTTCGTTCAAACAATAACTATATTTACAACAACACTATTTATATTGATAAAGCATACACACCCGATATTTCAATTTGGGCTGAAAACACTTATGTTTACAACAATATTTTTAAAGCCGTTAATGGAGGACAAATTGGTGCTACTGGTGTTGATATTGATATAGCTTCAGGCAGCGAGCTGGTGGTGGCCAATAACCTTTTCTATGGTGATGTTGCTTCAGCATTTACTAATTTGGATAATTCCAAGATTACAGGCGTTGATCCTCAGTTTGTAAACCAAGGCTCAGGCGATATTTTTGGTTATCAGATTCAGCCTGGAAGTGCTGTTATTGATGCCGGTACAACTTTCCCTGAACCAACTTTTCCAATGGCTGGGCAAGGCATTTTTAAGAATATTTCATTGAATGCAGCCACAGATATCTACGGCAATGCTGTAGATATAAATAATCTGTTACCAAATATAGGTGCTGATAATAACTACAATTCCGGAATTGACCCAAGTGCTGTAAGCGGAGTTTCAGTTTCTCCTCAGAGCGGCACGATAACTGTGGGAGGAACACTGCAATTAACCGAAACAGTAATGCCTTCACAGGCAGCAAACAAAAGTGTTACATGGTTGAGCGACAATACTTCTGTAGCAACTGTTGATGCCAACGGATTAGTTACTGCTGTAAGTGAAGGTACTGCAATAATAACAGTAACTACTGTAGATGGCGGTTTTACTGCAACGGCTGATATTACCGTTACTGCTCAGGTGGTCACCGAATTACTTAACGCTAGCTTTGAAGATGGATTAACCAACTGGAATACATGGAACAACCCAACAATAGTGTCGGATGCTGTATATGGCAGTAAGGCCGTTAAATTAACAGGAAAAGGCTCTGTTAACCAATGGGTAGATGTAAAACCAAATACCACCTATACTTTATCAGCTTTTGCAAAAGTAAGCGATCCTCAAAACGATAGAGTTGTACTAGGTGTTGAAGATGCAAGTGGCACTGCTTTGGGCTTTATTGATATTTATGACACTAATTATACAGCGCACAGACTGATGTTTACCACCGGAGCTAACGATGTAACGGCCAAAGTTTATTTCTGGCGACCGGCGAATGGTGTGAATGATGCTTATTGTGACGAAATGATTATTGATGAAACTGCTTATATTTTAAATAGTGATTTTGAAAAAGGATTACACGCATGGGATTATTATGGCGGAACAGCAATTGAAACCTTAAGTCCTGTTGCCGGAACAAGCTCTTTATTAATTGATGGGAAAGGTGGATCAAGCCAATGGATAAAAACAAAAGGGGCTACTACTTACGAAATTACTTTTACTACCTTGGTAACGGATGTTTCAAAAACAGCAAAATTCCATGTGAAGAACTCAGCAGGAACAAAATATTTTGAAGTAGAGCTTACTGATACACAAACTGCCGAACATACAATATCATTTACTACAGATGCCGGTGATACGGATTCGCAAATTGGATTCTGGACACCTAATGACTATCAGGGACAAGCATACCTTGATAACGTTAGCATCGTCGAATCAACACTGAAAAGTGTAGCGATGACTCCTGAATTATCAGATAATACAAGCAAAAATAGAGTTCTGGTCTATCCAAACCCTGCATCAGATAATATTACCATTCAAGGTCTATGGGGAGAAACAAGTTTATTGATCTATAATCTGATGGGAAGTTTGGTATTAAACCAAGTGTTTGATGCTTATGAGAATGGTTCAGCTACTGTCTCTGTTGACCATCTGGCAAAGGGTACTTACCTGCTTATAGTTACTGATGAAACAGGTATGCGCATTACTAAGAAGTTAGTTATAAAATAAAAGGCCGTACGAACTAACCATTTCACTCCTGTCTCACCCTGAGACAGGAGTGTTTTTATATCTGAAAATTGAATCGTGAGCAATTATTAACCTAAGAAGTGAAAGATGATAAAGAGGGCGAATGTAAAATCAAATTTAAAAATGCTCAACATTCTATCCTGTGACAAGTTGGCGAACTTTGGTTCAGGACATATTTAGTATTAGATGATAGTTTTAACTCAATAAGACTATCAAAATAGAATGAAGTACAATGTCAAAAATCCCAATCTAAATCTCACCAAGGTATAAACTATTACTGATATTGGTTTCATCCCTGCTTCGAAAGGCCACCCAAAGATGCCAAAGATGATTGTCGTGCTCCGTGTCCCAAAAGTATTCTTTTTTAAAACGGGGAATACCTGTAAAGCGGTAATCGATCCAGTTTTTTTCTGGTATATAAGCCACCACTATCAAAGTATCGCTTTTGTCTCCTTGATTATCATTCCAGCCAAAGTGCCATCCTTCTTTTTCTTTGCTTACATGGCAATTTTCGGGTTGGGCAAGAGAACCTGCACTGAGATATACATTTGGCCAATCAATTCTTTGATGAGGGTATTCACCTGTTACGGCATGCAGTAGGTTATAGGATTTAGCTACATGATAAGGTGCATTGTTTGTTGTTGCAGGTGCAAATGTGACTTTTATAAGATCTTTTAAAGGGTTTAAAAGTTCCTGAATCAAAGCCATTTTCTGTCTTTGTGCTTGTTGTTTCAGACTGGGTTTTCTCCGCCTTGATAATTGGGGACGTGATCTAATAATGTTTTTTCCATACATGGTATAAAAAACCGCATTGCCTACTTTCCCCTTTATCGTGCCATTAATACCATCTTTTGCTTCAGCCATGATTCTATTGATTAAGTTGGTTATTCAGCTTTGGGTGCACATATACCTTAGCTCTACAGGATAATGCAGCTTAAGTTATTGTATATAGATATAATTGTCAATGATTATTCATTAATTAAATGGTAAATATTGACTAATGATTGAAGAAACATTGAAGAAACAATGAGTAAAGATTCAAAATCTATCATCAGCAATAGCAACCATCTCACAATACCAGCCTAGGGGATGATCATAAGCTTCCATCGGGGCTTTTTGCTTTTTCTTTGTGTTTTTACCCCGCCAATCAGTAACAAGTGATTGTCATGTTCAAATTAATTAAGGTGGTCAAAATTGGAATATTTGAGTTAAGCATTGTCAAATATGCGCCTGTTTGTTCTGTTTCTGTGAGTTACTTTTAGTGCTTTACAAATTGGTTAAAATTTTTTTAATGAAAAGCCCGAAATGCATACTGTTTATTCTTCATGTATTTTTATCAATCAACATTATTGGGCAAACGCCTTTAGTTGATCTGAGTGAAACGTATGTCGCCGAATTTGTTAAAACAAAAGGTGCTGCTGTCGGTCTTAAGGACGAGGTGTTATATATTACGCTGCAAGCCGATGCACCCTTGGTTGAGTTACATTCACCATCGGAGAGCTGGGATTTGTGCTCGCACTCGTCTGTTGCCTTTGAGGTGACTAATCTGGGAAATGAGCCCGTCCTGTTGAATGCGCATATTGGCGATTACCATTGGAACGAAGGAGTATTGGTTATCCATCCGGGTGAAACAAATGTGATGCGCATCCTCATCAAAGGGTACCGATTACCGGAAGAGCATCCGCTGGCCCGCTCTTATAAAGGGATGTTTGGATATCCGGGAGGCTACTACTGGCACTGGGTACCAATGGATGCAGCGCATATTAAGAAGATTAAATTATCACTGATCAATCCGAAGAGCCCTGCCATCATTGCCGTCAGAAATTTCATGGCTGAGGGCAACCTTCTGGCCAAGTCATATGAAGAGATACAAAAGACCATGTTCCCTTTTGTGGATCAGTATGGGCAATACATGCATAAGGATTGGAAAGGAAAGATTCATACTGATGAAGAACTACAGGCAGCGATTAAAAAAGAGAAGAATGATTTAATGGCACAGCCTTCGCCACAAGGAAGAAACAAGTATGGTGGCTGGGCCTTAGGGAAGCAGTGCAAAGCTACGGGGCATTTCAGGGTGGAGAAAATTGATGGTCGCTGGTGGATGATTGATCCGGAAGGCTGCCTCTTCTGGTCCCATGGTATTACCGGTGTGGCAAAAGCTGCTGCCACTACAATAATAAAGGGACGTGAAAAATATTTCTCATCCTTGCCGGATAAAGGGACTCCATTGATGCAATTTGCCAAACAGGAAAAAGGGAAGGTGCTGACTTATAACTTTACAGGTTCTAACCTGTATCGTAAATATGGTGAGGACTGGCAACAAATAAGCAGTGAGCTGGCTCATCAGCGTCTCAGGAGCTGGGGCATGAATACCTTTGGTAACTGGTCGGATGAAACAACCTACCTTCAGCGAAAAACGCCTTATACAGTCAGTGTGAACTTTCCGTGGCCAAAAGTTGGAGGTAAGTTAAAGTTTCCCAATGTATTTCATCCAAATTATAAATCAAATCTGGAGAAGACCTTTGAAAAACATGCGGTTACCTGGGAAGATGATTACTGTATTGGCTATTTTGTGGATAATGAGTTGCATGGCTGGGGATCAATAGGAAGAACAGTGCAGACTTTACCTGCAGAAGATAATGCCAAAGTTGAGCTGATGAATTACCTGAGCGATAAGTATGATAACATTGAACAACTGAATTCAGCATGGAACAGTGACTTTAAGTCATGGAAAGTATTTCTAAATTCTACCAAAGCCATAACCGGAAAGACAGCAGTGAGTGATTTGCTGGAATTTGAAAAATAATGGTTGATCTATATTACAAAACCTGTCGGGAAGTAATTAAGGCCGAGGCACCAAACAAGCTATACTTAGGAAGTCGTCTTCACAACCATTATTATCCTCAGGATCTCGGGCACCAGCATTGGATCGTGCCCATAGCTGCTAAATACTGCGATGTAATCAGTTTCAATCGCTATCGTTTTGTGCCTAACGATTTAATTTTTCATGATCTTAACATTGATAAACCCATCATCATAGGTGAATTTCACTTTGGTGCGTTGGACCGCGGCATGTTACACACCGGACTGCGCTCAGTGCAAAGTCAGGATCAACGAGGACGAGTGTACTATGAGTACATAAAAGGTGCTTTGGAAAATCCTTTTATCGTAGGGGCTCATTGGTTTCAATATGGCGAACAGGCAGTAACCGGGCGTGGCGATGGAGAGAATTATCAGATTGGTTTTCTGGATGTTTGTGACACGCCATATCAGGAAACCATTGATGCTTGTCGAAAAATTGCTGAGCAGATGTATGAGATAAGATTGGCCCCAGAATCTATAAACACTAAATAATAATAATCGATACCAAATATGCAAGGCCAATGAAAATATATAGTTCAATACGACTATTTCTTCTCTGTATTTCAGCAGTGAAAGCACAAAACAAAACAGGTTCGAAGAAAAAAATAAAAGTGTTTATCCTATCAGGTCAGTCAAACATAGTGGGTTGGGGCGATAGCGAGTGTTCAAGCCTTTTTGCTTAAATACGATTTTAAAAAATAATACTCATGAAAAGAATTTGTTTATATATAATCATTGGATTTTTTTTATTACAAATTACTTGTAGAGCACAGGAGTATGATACCTGGCGGTTTATTAACATACCAGATTATCACAATGCCGAAGGCTTTGCAAAGAATATTCCTGAACGCAGTAAGCGAATTCAAGTACAAACAGAACAGTTCAAAGAAATGAAGGAACGACATGGCGGTGAGTTGATCATTATGCCGGGCGATTGTAACGGAGGGCATTGGTACAGAACAAAGTTTATGAAGCCGTTTAAATCTCACCCAGATTATGCGCAATACTCAACAGAGGAGGTTATTCAGGAAGCATCACGCTTGTGTTACAGTGGATTGTGGGATATTATTCACGATGGCGGTTACGAACATTTTTTAATGGCAGTGGGCGATCACGAGTTGGGTGACAATCCCTGGCAAAAAGGCAGTGAAGTCAGTAAATACATTTCAACCTTTCGTCAGGGTTTTGCCAATACTTTTACTCTGGATGAGAATAAAGAATCGAGATTTACTCAAAAGATAGGTAATGCATTGCCACGTCCGGTAGGGACTATATATGAGCATACCTCCAATGCCGTTCAATATAAGAATGTCTTATTCGTTACGCTTGATATGTTCCGTTTTGACAGTCAGGATAAAAACCTGGGAAGTCAGGGTGTAATTAATGGTGATATTGATAGGAAACATATGGAGTGGTTTGAATCAGTATTATCAGAAGCTCAGAAAATCCCATCTATTCAACACATAGTGGTTCAATCCCATTTGCCCATAATCTATCCGGTGCGTAAATATGCCAGCAGTGGTATGTTGGTGGATGAAAAAGAGAGTGAAAAGATTCTAAATGTGTTGCGAAAGTATAAGGTGGACTTGTATCTGGCTGGTGAGGTGCATATGAATACGGTGACCAGGGATACAGAATCAGACTTGATTCAGCTGGTGGCGAGAGGCAATAATTTATCCAATATAACATTAATAGATGTGGAGCCAAATATGCTTTCTATTAGTACCTTGAATGAGAATGGTGATGAGTTGGGAAGTCTTAAAATTGATAAGTCATCAGTAAAAACAGTTATTGAAGGTGAGGGTCTATTAAAACCAATTATTAGCAACGGTTTGCAAATACATTGGAGTTTTGATGAGCAATTGGATAAAAGCAATTATAGAAGTAGTGTGGAAGGAACCTTTCCCAAGAAGGGAAAGCATAATCCCATTTTAGCTACAATTCAATATCCATGTGTATATCTGAATGACGGTGGTTTTAATTACGATTATTCACTTATTTGTGAAAATGTCAAACCAGCTATGGGGATATTAGGTCAGGCTGCTGAAATAACAGAATCATCCAAGCTATTTGTTTTGCCCATGGGACCAATGAGCGAAGGTTATAAACGTACTCTGTCATGTTGGGTAAGAACCAAAGCCAAAGGAAGAATGCTGATTCTGAATAGTGGATCGTATTGGGGACAAGGACAATTTTTTAATTTATCCATTAATAATGGTAACCTGGAAGTAGCCTTGCGTCCCGATATATATGCAACTACGCATAATCAACATATTAACGACGGTGAATGGCATCACTTGGCAGTGGTGATGCCTGACGAAGATGCTACAATTGGCGAGCTGAAGTTATTTATTGATGGTAATCTGATTGAAGATAAGCAATGTGCTCAACCCGATGTCAAGGTCAATACATCACAAGCTAACTGGATGGCTGTTGCCACAAATATTGAAACTTATAAAACAGATTTATCTGAAACAATGGGCATGAAAGGGTACGTTGGTTTGTTGGATGATTTCTGCATATGGACAGGAGCTCTTAAAAATACAGGTATTAAGCAATTATACATCAATGGACTGAAAGGCAAAAATGCATGTAATGTAGAGGTAATAATGCATGATTAGCATATTTACGTTAAGCATTGTTCAATTTCTGCCCGTTAAATTGCTGGTTGCATTCTAATTTTACAGCGTTTATAAATTAGATCTTGACTATGCAATTACGTTTTATATTACACTTAGTAATCTTGTTATTACCGGCCGGTTTATTGGCAAAAAACTACTATGTGAGCGCAGATGGAAATGATGCCAATGATGGAAGTATGGAAAATCCCTGGAAGACCATCGCTAAGGTATCCGAGGCAGGAGCCAATGATAAAAATGGCGGATTTATTCAACCCGGAGATCAAATTCTCTTCAGGTCGGGTGATATCTTTGAAGGGCAGTTGGTTATTAACCGTTCTGGCACACCCGATAAGCCCATAATAATTAGTAAGTATGGTGATGGTGAGCTGCCAATATTAAGTGGTTCTGGCAATATACCAACAGGTGATTTTATTGAAGCGGTTAAACTGGTCAATACCAGCCATATTGTGATGGATGGATTGTGGATTAAGAATGACCGGCAAAACATCGGTACTATTACCTGGGGAACAAATACGTCCTATGGCATAAAGGTTATTGCCAATAAATGGGGAGGCATCAGTAAGGATCTGACCTTTCGTAATCTGAAGGTTACCGATGTGTTTGGTTATGATATGATTGACTGGGAAGGCAAATTTACTTTGGACTATTACAATGCCAAGGGTATCTTTTTTGATTCAGATAAAAATGATGATACGGTAACGCCAGTTAAAGAAGTACGATTCGAAGATGTGTTGATTGAAGATTGTTATTTCTACAACCTGGGAAGTACCGCCATTAGTGCCAGAAATCTTAATCCGCCTAATAATCCGGTAAGTGAAGAAGGCCGTAATCGGAATTTTGTGATACGTAACAATACCTTCGAGCAGTTGGGAGGCGATGGTGTCGTGTTTGCATCAGTGTGCAACGGACTGGTGGAGAATAATGAATTTATCGATTTAGGCTGGGGCGACCACACATCTTCTACTGATCGATATTACGGACGAGGAGAAGGTTGCTGGATATGGGATTCACACAACATCATTGTGCAATACAACAGGCAATATCGAGCGCGTGGTTTTGGCGATACCTATGGTGCTGCCGGACATATTGATTTCTATTGTAAAAATGCCATTTTTCAATACAACTACAGTGAAGATACCGAAGGTGGTTTTGTTGAGATATTGGGCGATTGCGAGAATAGTGTATTTCGATACAATGTGAGTGTTAATGATGGCCACCGTGCCAATGGTCACCACCGTTATAGCATATGGTTATCAGGTTGGGTAGGAAAAGATATAACACCGGTACCTTCAGACGAAAACTACATCTACAACAATACTGTGTATCTGGATGATCCAAAATGTAAACCCGATATTTCAATTTTTGCTGAGGATACCTATATATACAACAATATATTCTACGCCATGAATGGTGCCCAGATAGGCTCAGGTGGCGTGGAGATAGATATGCAGAATGGTGGAGGGCTGAATGTATCCAACAACCTGTTTTATGGCAATGTGGCCACAGCATTCTCCAACCTGGATGCCAGAAAAGTTAATGGAGATCCACTCTTCGTGAATCCGGTATCGACCAATGGTGCTCCGGACAATTTTAATATTCAGTCAGGTAGTGCTGCCATTGATAAAGGCTTCTCTTTTAAAGAGCCTGAATTTCCTATGGCTGGTCAGGGTATTTTTGCTGATGTGCTGCTTGTTCCATCAGAGGACATATTTGGAAATGCCATGGATATTGAGAATCTGATACCTAATATTGGTGCCAGTAATGCTCATAATTCCGGTCATCAGGTGGGCATTGAAGACTTGACCAGGGTTAGTTATTTGTTTAATGTCTATCCGAATCCTGTTCGAAATAAATTAAATATACAATTAAGTGAGTCAAACAAGGAGATTCACTATAGTATATATTCCATACAGGGGCAGCTTATATATTCAGAAAATATCCATTCAGGTATTAAAGAGTTATCTATTCATCTGCCCGAGAATGCAAACAATGGGATTTATTTTATCCGAATTACTCAGGGAGATTATTATCAGGTAGAACGCTTTGTATTATATCGATAGAGCATAACAGGCATGAAAAATATTCTGATTATATCTTTACTATTTATGGTTTCTTCTGCTGTTACAGCTGTTATAGAACCAGATACTGTTCTTGTGTATAAAACCATTGATGATGTTGACTTAAGCCTGCATGTGTTCTTTCCTGACGGACATACTATGAATGATTCAAAGCCTGCTATTGTTTTTTTTCATGGTGGAGGCTTTAAGTCAGGCAGTCCTGAGCATTTTTACGGACAGAGTCAATATCTTGCTTCGAGAGGCATGGTGGCCATTAGTGCCCAGTACAGAACTGAAAAGGCCAATGGCACTACACCTATAGAATGTATCAAAGATGGCAAGTCGGCTATGCGCTGGGTACATTCACATGCGGCAGAATTGGGTATTGCTGCAGATCAAATAGTGGCAGGGGGTGGTTCGGCAGGTGGTCATATTGCAGCGTCCATGGCTGTGCTTGCCGGGTTTAATGAAGCGGATGAAGATACTTCTGTAACGTGTGTACCTAAAGCCCTCGTCTTATTTAATCCTGTTCTCAATAACGGACCAGACGGTTATGGCTACGAAAGAGTTGGTGACTTTTATAAGCAGTTTTCACCACACCATAATCTGCACGTCAATACACCACCTACACTTATTATGGTGGGCACTGAGGATAAATTATTTACGCCCCCAATGGCCAAGGCCTATAAAAAGAAAATGGAAAACATGGGACTGCGTTGCGATTTGATTTTCTACGATGGGCATGGACACGCTTTCTTTAATAAGGGAAACAGCGAAGAGATGTATTATCAAACCATGATTGATGCAGATCGTTTTTTAATTTCGCTAGGGTACTTAACGGGTGAGCCGTCAGCTTTAAAGCCATTCAGGGATGTACATTTCAGAAAAGAAGGTAATCCATTTGTAAAACATTTATATACAGCTGATCCTTCAGCCCATGTATTCAATGATAAAATGTATGTGTACACCTCACATGATGAAGATACTGCCACTTATTTTAATATGATAGACTGGCACGTTTTTTCAACTGAAAATATGGTGGACTGGACCGACCATGGAGCTGTTTTTAGTCTTGATGATATTAATTGGGCTGATAAGTGGGCCTGGGCACCGGATTGTGTCGAGCGAAATGGCAAATACTATTTCTATTATCCAGTAGGGCGTGCTAAAATAGGCGTGGCTGTTGGCGATTCGCCTATTGGACCTTTTAAAGATGAATTGGGAAAGCCTTTGATTGATAATACCGGTCAGGTTGAACACATAGGCAAGGAACCTATTGATCCTTCTGTCTTTATCGAAAAAGGACAAGCCTATATGTACTTTGGCTGCCGCGAACCCAAAGTGGTAAAGTTGAAAAAGAGCATGATGGCCTTAAAAGGAGATGTACAGGAATTAAAAATAAAAGGAATAGAAGGCGATAATGAGCATTTTGGGGGTTTTTATGGTGAAGCACCCTGGGTATTTAAACGTAAGGATACCTATTACCTGTTATATTCTAATGGTTGGGGTAAATCCAGCACTTTGGTGTATGCCACAAGTAAAAAACCAATGGGTCCTTTTAACTTTCAAGGAGAGGTAATGGATGTAGTGAGTTCCTGGACCTCGCATGGCTCTATTGTTCAATTTAAGGACAAATGGTACGTGTTCTATCACAACATGGATTTATCGAACAATAACTACCGACGTTCCATCTGTTTTGATGAACTCACTTTTGATGAAAATGGGAGGATTAACAAACTAAAACTTTAGGATGAAGCGATTACGTTATGTTTTGGTTTGGACTGCTGTAGCATTTAATGGTATATTAAATGCCCAAAGTGCTTTTCAGCCATACAATACACAAGGTGATAATTTGATTCATATTGCTACTGCTGATTTCGATGGCGTTGGTGCAAAAGATTATGTGGTGGCTATGACGGTAGAGGGAAAGGTAATCGCTTTCAATCGTCCGGACCTAATTACGGATCCTTCAACCGATAATCGTTTGTGGGAATATACAGCTCTTCCAACCATGGGATTGAGAGTTGTTGCTGATGAGGTGTATTCAGAAAATACCGGCGATGAAATTCTCTTGCCAGGTACCGACGGACATCTACGTATACTATCATCAGCAGGCGAATTGCTGCTGGATAAAGAAATCAGCACCGGTGCCTTGTATTCAGCAACCGTTGCCACAGGAGTGGGTGGACAAAAAGTCATTGTAACTTCCGGTGTGGATGGGCTGGTTTATATACTCAATGATGCAGGCGTTTTGCTAAAAAGCGTTCGCCCCGAAACTGGTAAAGCAGCTGGTGTGTCTGGTCTGGTGCGTCATGTGGCGGCTGGTGATTTTGATGGAAACGGAACAGATGAGGTAGTTGCTTTTGTCAACCGCAAAAGCTTTGAAGGCAATAATTTTATTGACATCATCGACCTGGCTACATATGAACGACCGGCATACTGGAATGGTGATGCCGATCCTGTAGCTGATAATGTGGTGTCAGGCCTAGGCTTTACCGATAAACAGTTGCCTCGCGTATTTGATGTGGATGGTGATGGCAGTCCGGAGTTGGTAGCGCATTGGGGTGTTTTTCATCCAGAGGATGGTCCCCAAACCAAAACATTTTCAACGATGTTGGCGGATAATGAAAAAATGCCGCTCAGTGCCTATAGAACTTTTGCAAAGAACTTCTTAATTCAAAACCATGGCTTTCAAAAATCTGATAAGGTAGATCTAACTGCAACAGGTAAATACCTGATGCAACATGGGGTGCCTGGTGATTTTGATGGCGATGGGCAAGCCGAGCTGTTTACTATTTATGGCGATGATTTGTTTCTTTCTCAGTATGACTCCTCCACAAAAACACTAACTATTTCAGCTTACACCTGGGCCCATAGTATGTATCACTTTTCAGATGGTGCTTGTTTGGAGGATAGAAATGGTGGGGCTGATAAAATGGTTTTGTCCGGCCCTATCAATGGAGATGATCATTTTTACGTGGTGGATTTCTCAAACCCGAATTGGAAAATTCAAGCACGAACAATAAACGGTTTAGGTAAATTAGGTGAGGTAGACCGAAATTTAGACCAACTGACAGATCAGATTGATCAGTTTACAGGAACCCTAGCCACAGGCGATGAACCCATCTGGTACCTCGATTATTTTGCCAGTAGCTTATGGTGGGAGATGACACCTGAAAATAGCGCTGTACAGGCACAAAAGGTGTATGATGCACAGCAGGAATGGTATGATAAAATAGGTGGACAGGAGAACTATCGTTCAACAAAAATACGCCTGGCAGCGAGCGTCAATTCATGTATTTACGGAATGGCTAATGAATGCGATAAAGCAAGTATTACGGCTGAAGGGGTTAAGAATTTTTGTGCAGCCCTGGCTCAAAAAGGGGCTTATTTCTGCCTGAAAATAGGGCATGGACCACATATTTTCATCAACCCGGAGGATTTGGCTGATTGTTATGAGGCTTCTGTTGTTGATGGCGAATGTTACATGATGGCGCGCACGCGTGAATTAAACGAACCTGTGGATTTTGAATCTTACATCCCTCACTTGGATGCTTTATTGGCTCGTGCTGAACAAATAGGTGCGGCACCGCCGATGGTGATGCTATGTGCAAAGGGTGCAACGTTTACCGCTTTATCACAAAATCAGGCTGATAGCTATTTTCCAAAGTATAAAGATATACTGGTACCTGGTGTCGAAAATTCAAATGTGACCGAATTGGACATTAGTCTGGCCGAGCGCGTTGGTTTATGGATGAATGGCGATGTAGAGGGCTGGGGGTGTAACGTGATTGGCGACAACCTGTCGGCTAACCGTGTAGCTGAATGGGGTGGTATGCGAAATGCCCACATCGTTTTGCGTCAAATGTTATCGCAATATAGCCTCGGAGCAAAAGTATTCCGTACAACATCAATCACGGCACTTATTAATCCGTTATACGAACGTGGTGATGTCAGCGACGCAGACCAGCAATGGACACAGGTCTTTCAGAAAGGAATTTTAAATTTTCTAAAGCTGGTTGATAAAGGAGTTTACCCGAACTCACCGGATGTTGAGCAACTAAAGGGTATTTCTCCTGTTTCGGTTGGTATCTATAATCGAAGTAACCGCCTCACCGAGCAAAGCATTAATCACGACCATTACTTGTATCAGCCCGAGACCGATAACTATGTTCTTAACCGTTTAGCTTGTTGGAATGCCTATACCGATATACCGGAAACAGATGCGACTTCGTATTTATACGGAACAAAGCGTCGTTGGGAAAACATGTTTCCATCAATGCCGGGCGGCTTTGTGACTATTGTACCTGGAAAACAGGCTTCAGATATAGAGAATAAATCATGGTGTGATGTGGCTTACCAAACCAATGGCGATACCTGGAGCGATATGTCACTGAATGAAGCCAAAGAATCGATAAGTAGCGAAGTGCTGACTCAGCGTAATAACCTGGACTTTTATGTAGATGGCGATTGTTTTTGGCAATTCACCCAACAAAAGGATGATCCTTATACCTACTTTGCTTTTCTTATGGATAATGAGGAATTATCGCCTGTGGAGAAAGTCGTGAAACTAAAGGCTGGTACCTCTATTAATGGCAATTGTCAGGTGTTTGATCAATTAGGTGGGACTGAAGCCATTGGCACTTTATCATCCACCAGTGATGAGCTTGCCATCACCATTCCGGCCGGAACAGCCCGTTTCTTCGTGATCCATTTAAGTGAATTGCCCACAAAGGATGTTGGCATTAATGATTTGATGAATGATGTTTTTAAGGTCTATCCTAATCCATGCAACAAGATAATTACCATTGAGTTAAAAAAAGGTTATCAAGAAGGCGTTTCTTTAGAAATAGTTAATGCCTTTGGTATAAGGGTCAAGAAACTTGAAGTACATGGTTGGATGCAAAGAGTTGATGTTAGCTCATGGTCTTCGGGCATGTATTTTATTAGAGAAGAAAATGGGATGGCAGTTGAGAAACTAATAGTAAAGTAGAAAGTATGAAGTACGGTGTTATTATAGCTTTGTTTGTTCTTTTGACTTCGTGCAAAGAGAAGAAGCAGACAAATGTAATTCTCTTTTTAGTTGATGATTTGGGATGGACGGATTTGGCTTGTTATGGCAGTGATTTACACCAGACGCCAAACATTGATAAATTAGCATCAAAAGGCTATTTATTTACAAACTCTTACAGTTCATGTAATGTATGTTCGCCTACGCGCGCAAGCATCATGACAGGGAAATCGCCCGCTCGCTTACATATCACAGATTGGATTGAAGGACATAAATATCCCTGGGCAAAGCTAAGTGTTCCGGATTGGAACATGAAACTGGATACAAACGAATATACCATGGCTGAAGCTTTTAAATCGGCCGGATATAAAACTGCTCATTTTGGGAAATGGCACCTGGGTGAAACCGAGGAGTATTGGCCCGAAAATCATGGGTTTGATATAAATGTAGGTGGTTGGTCGAAAGGCGCACCTCGTTGGGATACACAGTTGGGTTACAATGGTTATTTTTCGCCATTTGGAAATCCACATATTAAGGATGAGCAGGAAGACGAATACCTCACCGAATATTTATCTAAACGTGTTTGTGATTATATAAAAGAACAGAAATCCAGTAAGCAACCTTTTTTCATTAATTTCTGGTTGTACAATGTGCATACGCCTCTGCAAGCCAAGGCTGAGAAAGTAGCAAAATACCAAGAGCTCATTAGCGACAACGCTCACCATACAAATGCTACATATGCCGCAATGGTTGAACATACAGATGATGCAATGGGAGCTATTTTGAAAGCTTTAAAAGATGCTAATCTGGATGAGAATACGATTATTCTATTTTCTTCAGACAACGGAGGGCTTATTGGCAAAGGAAAGCATAAAGTAAGCAATAATGCCCCTCTGAGAGAGGGGAAAGGAACCATGTATGAAGGAGGAACGCGAATTCCAACGGTGCTATATTTGCCCAATACCCTGGACAGTACAAAAGTAATTTCAACGCCGGTAATTTCTATGGATTACTTACCCACATTGGCAGCCTTAACAAATGTCCCATTAAAAAACCCTTTGGATGGTGTTGATTGGTCACCATTGTTAAGAGACGAATCAATTAACCGAGAAGCCCTTTACTGGCATTATCCGCATTACCATCAACAAGGTGCTGTGCCTCATAGTATTATTAGAAAAGGTGATTGGAAACTCATTCAGAATTTTGAAACCGAAGAGTATGAGTTTTACAATTTAAAAGATGATTTAAGTGAATCCAATAACCTGATCAATAGTCACTCTAATTTAGCTAATGATTTACTGGCCGATTTAAAAAAATGGCAGGAAGAGGTTGATGCGCAATATCCCACAAAAAATGAAAACTTTAATCCTAAAAAGAGATGGCTTAAGCATTAAGCCAATGGTCTTATATGTAATCATCGAAACTATAATGGAGATTGGGTAATTATTGACTTGTTTTGGTTAATCAATCAAATATCACTTTCAGGTATATTCAAGAATTTTATCAGATAGAATTATAACGTTATAACATGATGTGTAGCCTAAGTAAATATGTGAAGAATAGTCATATTCTGGTGTTTTGTATGTTGTGCTTTTCAGGAATAGCAACTATAAAGGCACAGACGAAACCCAATGTAATAGTCATAATGGCCGACGATCTGGGCTATGCCGATGTGGGTTTTAATGGCTCTACCGAAATTCCTACGCCAAATATCGATCGTATTGCGGATAACGGTATAACATTTACCAGTGGTTATACAACGTATTCAGTGTGTGGTCCAAGCAGGGCCGGTTTTATTACCGGCCGTTATCAGCAGCGTTTTGGTTTTGAACGAAACCCGTTATATCGTACTGATGATCCGTTTATGGGCTTACCTCTTGATGAAATGACCATTGCCGAATCGGTCTCACAAGTGGGCTATAAATCCGGTGTTATTGGCAAATGGCATTTGGGGGCTCATATTTCCAATCACCCGCTCAATCGTGGATTCGATGAGTTCTATGGCCATCTGGGTGGTGGGCACAGGTATTTTCCTGAAGACCTGACCATTGAGGATAGTTATGCTGCAAAAAATGAGGACCAAAGCTATTTGACATGGATCCTTAGGAATCATACACCGGAAAAAACAGATGAATACATAACGGATGAATTTTCCAATGAAGCCGTTGAGTTTGTGTCGCGTCACAAGGATCATCCTTTTTTTCTGTTTCTTTCATATAACGCTCCGCACTCACCAATGCAGGCGAAAGATGAAGATCTGGCGTTGTTTCCATCACTTACCGATAAGCGTCAAATCTATGCAGCCATGGTTCATGCGGTTGACAGGGGTGTAGGGAAATTACTAGATAAGTTACAAGAGTTAAATATAGAAGATAATACCATTGTTTTTTTCTTGTCGGATAATGGTGGCCCAGAAAGTAAAAATGCCTCAGATAACGGTATTCTTCGTGGAGGCAAAAGCGATGTGTTTGAAGGAGGCTACCGTGTGCCTTTTGCCATGCAATGGACTGGTGAGATTGATGGTGGTGTAACGTATGATTTCCCGGTATCATCGCTCGATATTTTCGCCACTTTATCAGCACTGTCAGAATCACCAGTTAATCCTGATAAACCACTGGATGGTGTTAACCTGATCCCATATCTGAATGGCGAGGAAAGCGGAAGACCCCATGAAACAATTCATATCCGTAAGTTTGATCAGGATCGTCATGCCGTGCGTTACGGTGATATGAAATACATACGGTTTATGGCTGAAAGTCCTAATCCAAGGTTATACAATTTGAATACCAATATCAGTGAAAGCGATGCAGATGGACAGAATCTATACTGGAATGCTGATTATAAGCATCAGCGAGATGAATTACAAGCAATTCAAGCCGAATGGGAAGAGGGTTTAATTCACCCACGTTTTCTAGGTTTGGTACACGATGAGCTGGTGTGGGCAACGGAAGTGAACTTGTCTAGTGAGAATATTGAACTTAATAGCAATGATACATACCAGCTCGAGGCTTCCATCTTGCCCAATGATGCCTTTAATGATGTGATCGAATGGAACAGTAATAACCCTTCTGTGGTTTCGGTGGATGACAGCGGTATGGTCACAGCCCTTAGTGAGGGGTATGCCATTGTTACGGCAAGGGTTGTAGATCGTCGACAAGTATTTAAGCAATGTGTTGTTAAAGTTGGTAGTCCGGATGAAGCGAGTACCATCACGCTGTCCGACAATGTGCTCACATTAACCACCGGCAAACCTGCCCGCTTAACAGCAGAAGTTAATTCATCCAGCAGTAGTTACGCCATCGAATGGAGCAGCAATAATATGGCTGTTGCAACGGTCGATGAGCATGGACATGTGCTAACACATCGGCAGGGGCAGGCAATTATAACAGCTAAGGTGACAGGCAGTCCAAACATATCTGCTGAGTGTGAGATTAATGTTGAAGACTACCAGGAAGGTACCGGAATTTTTGATAATGATTTGGTGCAGGCTGATTTCTTCTCTGTTTATCCTAATCCAGTGGTGAACGGACAGGCCACTATTTTATTTAAAATGAATGAACCCAAAGCCTATATAAAGCTTTATGATGTTTCCGGACAGTTGGCTAAGGAAAAGACTCTGGAAGGAGTCCGTCAACATATGTTGAATGTGAGCGGCTTAGCGAATGGCTTGTACTTTATCAATATGAATACAGATAAAATGGTGCAGACAAAAAAAATACTGGTCAGGAACTAAAATTAATATAAGATGTTAAGAGGCGTATTTATACTTTTATTGGGACTGATTTGTCTGGGCGGTAATGCACAGGAAAGGATGAATGCCGTGCTAATTGTTCTGGACGATATGAACGACTATATTGGCGTAATGGGAGGTCATCCCCAGGCCAAAACACCCAATATCGACCAATTGGCCAATGAAGGTGTGTTCTTTTCCAATGCCCATGCTAATGCTCCAATTTGTGCACCGTCAAGAGCCAGTTTTTTATCGGGTTTGTATCCTTCAACAACAGGTAATTTTGGATTTGCCCGTATTGCCGATAATGAGGTTTTGAGCAATTCCAAGTTCATTATGGAGTATGCTGCTGAAAACGGCTATGAAACTTATAGTACCGGCAAAATATTTCATCGAAGCGGGGATGATCCATCAAAAGTAAAGGGAGAGAAACAAGACCAGGGACCTTATGCGTGGGATGGAACCAATGCCATTGGTCACCCGTCAGTACCGGAACCATTTCGGAATGTAGGTTTATTAAACGGGTCGTTTGCCCCGCTCTCAGATGTGCCACCGGGAGGATGGCGTAATAATATAACGGCCAACTCAGCTTTTAATTATATATCGGCTGATGAACGTGATAAGATGTGTGATGAAAAGAGTGCTGATTTTGTAAAGCTATGGATTGATGAACATGAAACATTAAAAGCTCAGGGCAGTGATAAACCTTTTTTTATGGCTTATGGAGGTGTGAAACCGCATACACCCCACGTGGTCCCTCAACGTTTTTTTGATATGTATCCTTTGGATAAAGTTATGATACCGGAGATATTAAAGAATGATTTAAAGGATACTTACGGTCATCATTATAGTGCTTCCGGCTTTAACGACTATGATTCCCTGCTGGTATCTTACGCTACAGCAGAAGAGGGACTACGACGTTATGTGCAAAGCAAATTAGCCTGTATCGCTTTTGCCGACAGTTTGGTTGGGGTAGTTCATAATGTCATAAAGAACAGCTCCTTTGCCAATAATACAACCATCATATTGTGTGGTGACAATGGTTTCCATATGGGAGAAAAGTGTCGATTGGCAAAAAATACTTTGTGGGAAGAAAGTACACGCATTCCATTTATACTTAAAGCCCCTGGTTTTAACTCTTCGGCAGGTACAGTTGTTACTCATCCCATAGGCTTGATTGATATTTATCCCACCTTTAAAGACTTATGTAACTGGAGTGGAGAAACAAAAAAAAACACTAACGGAGCTGAACTGGATGGTCATAGTCTGAGAACATTTTTGGAAAATCCTAATACAATGACTTGGTCAGGTCCGAATGTCGCCTTAGAATCGGTTTTTAACCCTGCAAGTGAAGAAATTGGAAAACAAAATTATGCCGTTCGTTCAAAAGATTACCGTTATATTCTTTACCCTTCAGGAGATGAGGAACTATACGATCTGTCGACTGATAAGAATGAATGGAACAATGTCATTTTTGATGAGACATATGCCGCAATAGCGCAAGAACTGCGTGAGCAATTAAAAGCGCTTGTGCCAGAAGTAAGCTTTGAGAAAACAAGTGCGATACCATATCTCTTTTACGATAACTTTGAAAGTTATCGTGAAGGAGATGACTTGCTAAGCAAAGGTTATCAGCAAAAAAACGGAGAAGCTACCACAACAACTTTGGCGCTTGAAGAAGAAAACCAATTTGCATTAAATGTGTCAGTTAATGGGAGTGCAATCAGTATGCGTAAAAACGTTAAAGATCTGACACCTGGCAAAGTTTATTTTTTTGAAGCATCAACACGAACGGAAACCAGTGTAACAGCCGGTTCGTGGGAAGCCGTTACACCAAATACCATTACTGGGCATCAGTGTGTTGATTGGCATACTTTTTCTGTGCCATTAAGGCCCAACAAGGATTCCTGGGCAGAAGGTGTGGCCATGAATTTATTTATAGGTTCCGCACAGAATAAGCCCTTAGCCGTTGACAGTTTTGCTTTTTATGCAGCCGACCTTGTGATTAAGACTAATGATTTTAATGAAAATGAATTAATCGCCGGGAATGATTATCAATTTGAATCGATGGTTATTCCTGCAAGGGAATCGTATTCGTGGTCGCTTATTGAGGGGACGGGTTCCGCCAGTATCGATACAAAAGGATTGTTGACAGCCAAAGCTGCCGGGACTGTAAAAATTATTGCAACTATGAATAACTATCCGTCGGTGAATTGTACAACAGAGGTTGTTATATGGAATGATGCGATTAATCCAACACTAACAATTTCTGAGATTAATGAAGAACTGTTGGTTGATGTGCCCATTCAATTATCTGCCAGTCTTAATCCGGAAATTGATATACCTGTTTTATGGAGTGTTGATGATGAAAGTAAGGCCATTATCAACCAAACAACGGGTTTGTTAATTCCAATTGATTATGCTACGATTACGATTACAGCAAGCTTGTACAAACATCAGGATGTATTTACCAGTGTGCAACTGGATATTAAAGAAAATACCTCTGTTAAAGACCTAAAGGCATCCTATTTTAAGATTTATCCCAATCCATCTAAAGGCATTTTTTATATCGATGGTGATGGAATTGAGCCACGATACCAAGTGTATAACTCAATGGGGAGGATGGTTAAAGACTCATCTGGTTCCATCCTGAATTTAAGTGGTTTTGCCAATGGAGTTTACTATTTAGTCATCGACAGAAACAATGTTGAAAAGATTATATTAAGCAAATAGCAGGTTGGTAGTCATGTTGTTTTCTATAAATTTGAGCAAATTACAAATGCTATGAAACCATTAGTATTATTCTGTTTTATGACTTTAATGCACTTTACTGTGGCTAGTTCTCAGCTTGTTAATATATGGGAACCCAATCAGATACCGAACTATCAGGATAAAAAGGGTGAAGAACGAGTTCCGGAAAGGGATATTCTTTTTATTGAAAATGTTCAAAAGCCAAGTTTAGAAATCTTTGTTCCATCTAAGAAAAATGCCATTGGAATGGCAGTGTTAATTTGTCCGGGTGGGGGTTATGCAGGTGTTGCTTATGATTGGGAAGGAAGCGATTATGCAAAGTGGTTTAATAGCCAGGGAATTGCGGCCTTTGTTTTAAAATACAGAATGCCACAGGCCGAATCCGTTATTACATCTTATTTGGCACCAATACAAGATGCTCAGCGTGCTATCAGGTTTTTAAGGTATAATGCAGACAGTTTTAATATTGATAAAAACAAAATTGGGGTAATTGGTTCTTCTGCCGGAGGACATTTAGCTTCTACTTTAGCTACACATTTAAATGAAGCCTACTATGAACCGATAGATGTGATTGATCAGGAATCAGTGCATCCAAACTTTATGATGCTTATTTACCCTGTCATTAGTATGAAGGAAGGCGTGACACACAAGGGTTCAAGAAATAGTTTATTAGGGAAAAATCCGTCGGATGCATTGGTGTTACAATTCTCGAATGAATTAAGAGTCACCCCTGCAACACCTGTAACCTTTATAGTTCATTCGGGCAATGATAAGGCTGTACCTGTTGAAAATAGTATTAGAATGTATCAGGCTTTGCTTAAAAATGATGTAAACACTACCATGCACATTTTTCCCAATGGTGGTCACGGATATAGTATGGGCATAAACACGATAAACACGCCAGACTGGACAGAACTTGCAAAGCAGTGGCTTTCATCTATTGAAACAGTGTTATAAATGTGATAATATTTGCTCGCTATCTGTTATTGTACCATTAAAGTTTTGGTGATATTTCGATTTCAATAATAACTAGATACAAATGAACAAATTTGCTTTACTTTCCTGTTTATTATTGGGTTTGTTGGCGTGTAAAACGGAAAAAACGACAAGCAAGCAACAGCCCAATTTAATAATGATCATGACCGATGATATGGGTTATGCCGATGTTGGCTTTAATGGTTGTACCGATATTCCAACGCCCAATATAGATAAAATAGCTGATCAAGGCGTTCGTTTCACTCAGGGCTATGTTACGTTTCCGGTGTGTGGTCCAAGTCGGGCTGGTTTTTTAACGGGGCGTTACCAGGATCGCTTCGGATTTACAACCAACCCTTCAATTGATCCAAATAATCCTATTTCCGGCTTGCCTGTGGAAGAAGAAACCATGGCTCAGGTATTGCGCAAAGCCGGTTATAAAAACGCCATAGTAGGTAAGTGGCATATGGGTACACATCCAAATTTTCATCCACTTGAAAGAGGATTTGATTATTTCTATGGTTTTCTATCGGGTGGGCACAATTACTTCCACGATGAACTGTATCTGAATGACCTCTCGGAAGTGACAAAAAAATGGGAGTGGTATCGAACTAAGATCATTGAAAACAGAGAAAAGGTTGAAACGGACGATTACCTGACGGATGAGTTGAGCGATGCAGCGGTCAATTTTATCAATCAAAAAGTAGATAAAAGCGAGCACTTTATGCTTTACCTGGCCTATAATGCACCGCATACTCCTTTGCAAGCCACAGAAAAGTACCTGTCACGCTTTCCAAATATCGAGGATAAAAAGCGAAAAACATACGCTGCTATGGTCAGTGCCGTTGACGATGGCGTTGGTAGGGTTTTAAAAGCATTGCAAGACGGAGGCATTAATGATAATACCATTGTGGTATTTCTCTCAGATAATGGTGGCGCACACAATAATGCATCTGATAACGGACCTTTGCGAGGATTAAAAGGTGACTTGTTTGAGGGTGGCATTCGTGTGCCTTTTGCCATGCGTTGGCCTGCTGTTATTCGTGCTGGTCAAACTTATGACAAAGCCATTTCTTCAATGGATGTTATGGCAACCATTGTTGCACAAAACAACATTGAAATAAGCGCTGAGCGCCCTTTGGATGGTGTTGATTTAATTCCCTATTTGACGGGTGAATCAAAAGAGGAACCGCATGATTATCTATTCTGGCGCAAGTGGGAGCAAAATGCCATGGCTATACGTCAGGGAATGAATAAACTGGTAGCTAATAATAATCAGGATAACAATGCGCCAGAATTGTACAATATAGAGAATGAATTAAATGAGCAGACGAATATAAAAGCCGAAAATGAAGAATTATCAAATCATCTTCTGGAAGAATGGGAAAAGTGGAATGCACAATTGAAAGATCGTGTTTTTCCGACACTTGGGGGTGATGAATGGTGGATAGATTAACGCAAAAATAAATATTAGAACCTACTATTATGAAAAATATTTTGAAAGTCAGTGTATTCTTATTGGTAATGTTAATTGCAGTAGGATGCGGTGGCAGCGGTAGCAAAGTGGAACCGGAGCCAAAGGATGTTATGAATCCTGAAATGACAATAACAAAACCTGTGGAAGGGGCCACTGTAATAAAGGGAAATAGTCTGGATTTATCTGGTACTTTTACTGATGATATGGAACTAGAAGGTCTAACCATAACTTTGAGCTTTAATCAGACTAAATCATCAAATGGTATAACAGATCCATGGGAACCAGTCAATAATCCGGAGCTAATTGCTTTAACTGGAAAGGAAGACGAAGTAACCAACCACCAATTGTTTGAAGAATATATTCCTGCCGATTGTAAAGGCGGTCAATACCTTTTGACTCTTGAATTAAAAGATAAGGCAGGAAAGTCAATAAGCAAGCAAATCAATATAGTTATTGAAGGATAATTGTAACATAACAGGGTAAACTGGCAACTGGGGAAACTTGGTTGCCAGTTTTATTTTAGAGTTGTTTTTAATTGAAATAGCGCTTAAAGACCCCTGTAAAATAATTCATCTACCTGATCTATTCTCCTTGTAACTATCAAATACTAATTCTGTTTTTATACGCAACGAAAATTGCAATATGAATCGAATTTGATTGAATATAACTTCTGAATAATAATGTATGTTTGTGTCTTAGTATTTGTAAATGTGATGATTGGGTTTGTTTAGTGGGCTCGATGTTTGCATATATTTGCTAATCGTTGTCAGATATGTGTTAATGTGTATTGTTGGAGATGGATATTTTTGTGACAAAACATATAAGATGATGAAAGGTATATTCATATTGGCAGGCTTAACTTTTTATTTAGCCTTAACAGCCCAAACAGTGGTATGGCAAGCCCAAGCCGAAGATGGAACATTGAGCGGAGCAACTGAGGTTGTTGAAGGCTGTGCCAATGCGTCGGGTGGTTTCTTTGTTAAGTTGTCCAATAAAGCCAGTAATACCGTTAGTTTTAATAATATTGAGCTAAGCAAAGCAGGTAACTACAAACTATCGGTTTATCATTTTAATGCTAGTCCTGTGGATCTAGTAATAGAGGTGAATGGTAATTCGCTGGGAACAAAAGGGTTTCCGGCGGGTGTCTGGTGTTATCAGGGGAGTGCCATCGAAACAGTTTTTGATGTAGAGCTTTCGGTGGGTACAAATTCCATATTGCTCAGGCCCGAGGAAAGTCTTGGCTCGCCACTGCTTGACAGGTTAGTGCTCATTGATGAGTCAGGCGACTTTAAGCCACAGAAGTACTATGTTAGTAGCTCTTCGGGAAACGACACTAATGCAGGAACATCACCTGAAGCTCCATGGGCCAGTCTGGCACGAGCCAGTGATCAACTCCTAAATCCGGGTGATTCGGTTCTGTTTAAATCCGGGGATACTTTTATCGGTCAGTTGCAAATCAGTCGCTCCGGAACAAAGGACATGCCTTTGTATTTTGGAAAATATGGTGAAGGAGATTTGCCAGTCCTGGATGGTGCATTAGCCGAAGGTGGTGCACATCTAGCGACGGTTGCAATCACCAATCATGATAATATTGAATTGGCGTTTCTCGAAATTACCAATGATCGTCAGACCTCTCGTGCCGGTGTGTCTGATAACCTGGCCTATGGTATTGATGTTCAGAATACAGGTCCTGATACGCTACGAAATTATCATTTTCATGATCTGACCGTTCGTGATATTTTTGCGCCAACTACAGAAAATCAGGATTTTAACGCTATAAAAGTTTCGGCTATTAACTTTTTTACAAGCAAAAATACGGAAGTAGGTAAAGAACGTAATATTCAGGATGTTTTGGTTGAGAATTGTTATATAGCCCGCACTACCCGTTTAGGCATAAAAACCGGTCATGCCGGAGGAGATGAAGGTGTAGGGAATGATTCTATCAACCGAAATATGAACCTGGTGTTTCGCAACAATCATTTCTACCAAACAGGCGGAACTTGTATTCTTCCTACCAAAACCTATAACTGCCTAATTGAACACAATATTTTTGAAGAGCCAGGGTCAGATGCCGATCCACGCATGGCCAACCGGGGGAGTAGTGTTTGGTTCTTCAGTAGTCGCAATGGTATCTCTCAATATAACAAATGCTATAGTGTTCGTGGCTATGCCGATTCCTATAGTCAACACATCGATTTTGGAAATCGCAATATTATTATGCAGTACAATTATAGCGAGGATAGTGAAGGTGGATTTGTTGAGATACTGGGCGACAATGTGAATTCAACCTATCGTTTTAATGTGAGTGTGAATGATGGTTTTCGAGATTTTAAAGGGAATACCTTATGGGTATCGGCTTATGCCGGTAAAGATCGTGACATTTTATCTGATAGTAGCTTTATCTATAATAATTCGGTATATGTGGATGCGGCCATTACACCGGATATCTCCTTTGTAGGAAAAAACATATTCGTTTATAATAATATTTTTCAAGCTACCGGAGCTGCTACTATCGGACAGGAGGTAACAATGGAAATTGAGCCAGGCAGCCAGTTGTACATGTCAAATAACCTATATTACGGCAACATTACCAGTACATTTAAAAATTATGATAGTAGTCCTGTAAATGGCAATCCATTATATGTGAATGGAGGTGGTTTAACAAGTGAAGACTATAGAGTTACTGATGATAGTCCGGCTATTAATGCAGGGAAACAATTTCCTGAACCTGTTTTTCCAATGGCCGGTAAGGGAATTTTCAAGGATATTGCAATCACACCCAATGTAGATATGTTTGGCAATCCGGTTGGCGTATCAGATTCAGTACCCAATATAGGTGCCGATAATCGAAATAATTCCTATGTGGGCATACATGATCTTGAGTTAGTTTTAGAAGAGTCGATGACTATCTATCCCAATCCTGTAGAGGATCAGGTGATGGTAACTGTGCATGGTGTAAAAAAAGGAAAAGTATCGCTTGTTTTGTCTGATATAAAAGGAACCTTGTTACAGCAAAAAGAAATGGATATAAACCCTAATTTTAACCAATTGAAGATGACTATTGATCCTGATTTGCGCAATGGAATTTATATCTTAAGTATCGAGGAAAAAGGTAAGTATGTCAGTAAAAAAGTAGTGATCTACCGATAAGATGACCCAATAGCCACCAACCTGACTTTTTAAGTTCAATTATCTTTTAAAAATGGTATTTTTGAATTATGAGTAAAGGGAAAAAGTGTTTTTACATAGTAAGTTTAGGCTTATTACTTATAGGTTTTTTATCTAAAGCCAATGAAAATGTTCGCTTCGAACACTTGGTTTTGCCACCTGGCATTAATTCTACCGTAAAATGCCTGATAGAAGATTCAGAAGGTTTTATGTGGTTTGGCACTTCCAACGGATTGGCCATGTATGATGCCTATTACCTAAGGCAGGTTGATTTAGTATCTGATGGAATACCAGGGTCATTTGGCTCCATAAATGCTCTGGCTGAAGATAAGATGCAGCAAATATGGATTGGTACTGAAAATGGTGTTTTTATATACAATAAAACCACAGAAACTTCAAAACGAATTGATGATGAATACCTAAGGGGAGTTCAGTGTCGCACTATCCATATTGGATCGAATGATGAGATTTTTATCGGCACAGCAGTTGGTTTTTTTATTTACGATCACGAAGGGAGGTATCAGGAGCGTTATCTTCACCAGGCCGAAATGGGAAGTGGTTTAAGTCATAATATGGTACGTTGCTTTTATGAAGATAAAGATCAGCGTATATGGATCGGAACCTTTGATGGATTGAATTGCCTGGACAGGAAGAAGAAAGAAGTAAAGAAATACAGATTGCAGCCTGAATCAAGTTTAAAAAATAACAACTTGATCTTAAGTATTCAACCGCATTATCAGGATTCGGATAGTATATTATTGGTTGGAACCGAAACAGGTTTATGTGTTTTCAATACTGTAACTGGTGACTATTCAAACTTCCGGCATGTTAAAGGCAAAAATTCCCTTAGTAATGATGTGATCAAGTCAATCTGCGTAGATGGAGCTAATGTGTGGATGGGAACTGATCTGGGCCTGAATCTGTTTAATACAACTGAAGAGCGGTTTTATAATTATTTCCACGACTATAGAAATACCTTTTCAATAGCAAATAACGTCATTCACCAGGTATTTGTTGATCGACAGAAAAACCTATGGCTGGCAACTGACAATGGAATTGATAAGATGTACCTGCGCAGTAGTAAGGTGTTGCTCAATAGGTTTTATGAGTCGTCGAAAGTACTGGAAGGAGAATTAAATGTCACAGGCTTATGTGGCACAAGGAATGGAGATGTATGGTTAGCCACCAGGGAAGGTTTGATTCAGTATAATAAAGAACATAATGAATATCAAAAATACTTGCCTCCCAAATTACTACACAATAAAATTAGTGATGTGCTTTGTGACAATAACGGGATGTTTTGGATATCAACTCCAGGAGGTTTAAATACTTATGATAGTCGAATAGCTGACTTTAAAAGTTATGAGGCTGATGTTTATAATGATTACGCGCTAAAAACAAATTATATTCATGTTCTTGCTCAAAGTAGTTCCGCAATATGGATCGGTTCATACGATAAAGGTCTGCATAAGGTGGTAAAAGATGGGAAAGGGCAACTGAAATTCCATAATTTCCGTCACGAGTCTGACAACAGAAACTCTATCAATTCGGACAGGGTAACTGATGTAATTGCAGATCAAAAAGATAATATATGGATATCAACTAGTAAGGGACTTAATAAAATAGATGAATTAAGAGGTGTAGTTGAACGTTTAAATGTTATCCCTAATGCGAATAATCAGTATGTAGGTGATTTGTTTATTGATAAAAGTAATACACTATGGATTGCTACATATCACGGTTTGTTTTATACTGACACCGATGAGGTAAGGTTCAAAAAAGTTGAAGAGATTACCTTTGATATTCAATCTGTAGCAGTTGTGGGATCAGGAGTTTACTTGGTTTCAAATAATGTCTTCTACTTCTTTGATCTATCAAGTCGCGAACTTTTGCGCATTCCCAATGCAGATTTAGGCCTTAGATCAATTTTAAATGTAGAAATCCTCGAGGATGATAAACTTGTCCTTTATGGGAAAGAGGGATTTGTGACTTTCAATATGAATGATGTTGAAATTGACACAAATATCCCTAAAGTCAACTGGACCAACTTCTCAATACTAAGTGAAGATATTAAACCTTTCAGAATGCGTGATGACCGATACGTGATCAATCGTCGTATCAATGAAATGGAGAATATTGAGCTGAAATACAGTGAGAATACATTCCGTTTAGATTTTTCTTCATTGCAATATAGCCATGGTAAAGATTGTAGTTATATGTATTTGCTGGATGGTTATGATAAAGAATGGCGAACGACCTTGCCAAACCAGGCCTATGTGTCATATACACAGGTGCGCCCAGGTAAATACACTTTGAAAGTAAAAGCATCAAATAAATATGGATTATTCAATGATGAATGGCGTGAAATAGCTATTAGGATCAAACCTCCTTTATACTTGTCTTTGTGGGCAATAATATTCTATGTTGTTGTTCTAGTTATGTTGTTTGTCATATCCAGGAAGTTGCTTATAGCTAGGGAAAAAGCGAACAGTGATATTCGATTCCAAACGATGCAGCGCCAAAAAAGTGAAGAACTGGTAGAAATAAAAACACGATTTTTTACCAATATCTCACATGAACTAAAAACGCCACTAACACTTATCAGTAGCCCGGTAGATGACTTGTTAGCATCGGAGCCTGATGAACCGATCAAATCGTCATTAATGTTGGTTAAGCGAAATACCGACAGGCTTAAGAATCTGGTCAACCAAATACTTGATATTCGTAAGATAGAAAGGGGTGGAGAGAAGTTATCCGTTCAAGAGTACGATATTATTCGTTTTTGCGATCGTGTTATTGGTCAATTTAAAGAGGAAGCTGAGCGGCGCAATATGCTGCTGCAATACAATACCAGCGAATCATCATTAATGATGTGGTTCGATATGGAGAAACTGGAAAAAGTATTGGTCAATTTACTTTCCAATGCCTTTAAGTTTACGCCTGATGGCGGATTTATCCGAATTGAAGTGAAGGATGCAAGGAAGCTGGCAGGCAAATTGAATGAAGTGCAGATCGCCATCACCGATGATGGCTGTGGCATCAGTAAACATGCTCAATCTGATGTTTTTGATCGATTCAATACTCAGGCTTCACCTAATTACAGTAATCAACAAGGTACAGGTATTGGTTTGTCACTGGTAAAAGAGTATGTTACTATGCACGGTGGACAAATCAAGCTTGAAAGTGAACCGGATAATGGCAGTTGTTTTACTTTTTCCATTCCTTTCGATAGAAATAAGTTTGATAAGTATGAAGAGCAAATTGAGTTAATAGAAGCAGAAGCGGAAGAGGTTGAAACTAAACAGAACGCCTCCGAAGAGATCGCTAAAGTTAACCTGGAGCAGGAAAGTGGAAAAATACTTATCCTTGTGATTGAGGATGATAATGATATGCGCGAGTATATTATTTCCGGTTTAAAGAAGCAATATAAGGTAATCTCGGCCGAAAATGGTGTGCAAGGCCATAAGCTGGCATTAAAAGAGGTGCCCGACATCATTATTTCTGATTGGATGATGCCCCAGATGAATGGCATTGAATTGTGCAATAAGGTTAAAAATGACCTCAGAACTTGCCATATTCCACTTATCTTGTTAACAGCAAAAGGTGGATTGGAAAGTCAAACTGAAGGTATTGAAACAGGTGCAGATGACTATATTCAAAAGCCATTCAGTATGGCCTATTTGCAGGTACGCATCAAGAATCTGTGGCAACAGCGAGAACGACTTAAGAAGGTCTATCAAAAGCAAACCAACCTGGAGCCTTCAGAGGTAACAGTAACATCGTTGGATGAAAAATTCCTGTCAGATCTGATGAACTTGCTCGAGAAAGATATGGATAACCCTGAACTCAATGTTAAAACAATGAGTGAAATGATGGGAATGAGTCACACTAATCTTTATCGTAAAATTAAGGCGCTGACAGGACAAACTGCTACAGAATTTATTCGTACCATCAGACTGAAAAGAGCAGCCCAGCTTCTTAAAGCAGGTCAGTTAAATGTGAGTGAAGTGATGTATATGGTTGGTTTTTCGCACCGTTCCTATTTTACACAAAGCTTCAAAGCCATGTATGGCGTATCGCCAAAAGAATATAAGTAAACACAACTATTAGTGCCCAAAAAAAGTCCTGAATGTATTACATCCAGGACTTTCTTGTTTTAACTTTTCAGGCTTTTATCTAATAAGCATTTTACGAGTGCAGGTTTGTCCATTGGCAATAAGCTTAACCAATACGATGCCTTTTATATCAGATGGTAATACAATGCTGTTTGTTCCGGCAACCAATTGGCTCGAATAGAGTTTTTGGCCACTTAATGCAAACACTTCAAGCAGACTGTTGTCTGAATTGGCGATTTTTACTTTAAATGCACCATTATTTGGATTAGGAGTTATCGATACTTCCATTGCTTCTCTTTGAACAGTTGTTGCAGTCGTATATTCAAAGGAGCCCATATCCGGTGCGCTACCACGGCTTGTGCCCAATATATCCGTTGATACAGCAGTTGTGGCATCAGCAGCATCAATAGCAACACTACCTGCTAGCAACGGTAAGGTGTAAACGCCATTTGCACCTTTTCTAAATGTGCCAAAGCTAATGGCGGCTTCTGTGGCGCTTTCTCCGGCGATGCAGTCTGTTCCAATTGCAGTTGCATAGGCATTAGAGATGATATTGTGATGATTGATGCCTCTTTCGGTTATTTCAAATACCTTTGAATCTGTTCCACCAATATCAAGACCTGTTCCCCATTTATTTTCTAGTGAATTAAACAGGATAGAGTTGGTGAGGGTAAGTGATTTCCCTTTTATAAAACGAATACCTACAGCCATTGGGTTATTTGCCGGATTTATAATTTTCGTATAAGCCAGCGTTGAGCTGTTCATTGTAATTGTGCCCCTAGTGGCATCTGCATTTTCAGAAAAGATAGCGGCTCCCTGATCCTTGTTTGAGCCGGTTACAGAATTGTTGTAAATAACAGAATTACTGATCGTGATATCATTGAGCTGGGTATCATTAGAAGATTGTCCAAATATAGCAGCACCTTTTAAACCACCAGATACGTTATTGGCAATGCAACTGTTGGTGATGTTTATGCTGCCCCATGATATAATAGCTCCACCATTTGCACCCGAATAACAATTTAATAGGTTACAGTGATCAATGGTGATCGATTGCCCTGCATATACGGCAATAGCTCCACCTGCCGTGGTACTGTTTCCATATCTGAGAGTCATGTTTTTAATAGTTACTTCGGCTGATGCTCCAAGACTTATTATTCGCTTATTTGATTCTGCACCTGTACCAATATAATCAGGTTCGTTAGCCTGAGCCTGAATGATCACAGCATTGGCATCGTTATCCACACCTTTAATGGTAATGCTTTTATTAATCAAGATATTAGGGTGTGTATATGTACCGGCAGCCACTTTTATCAGATCATTATCCGATGACTGATCAACTGCGTGGTAGATAGTGGCAAAAGCTGAGGATTCGCTTTGACCGTCATTACCATTGTCTCCACTTGCACCATTAACATACCACGTTGTTTGGGCAAGTGAAACGGTGCTTGCTGCAAAAAAAAGAGATAGGAGTAAAAGTTGAAATTGTTTCATAAAGATTGAATTAAGTTAAACTAATTAAATTTTTTGAGTGATCGTAAATATGCGATCGTATACTTTAAAAATAACTAACTATCAGAAGATAGGTGTTTTGTATGTTGCTTATAATTAGCGTATAATGCAATTGAGTAACACAAATACGACAAGATGTAACACATATATAGCATGATGCCTATGTGTTATTAATAGACCTTTATATGAAAAGCTAAACAATAGCAAGTCTGTATGTTTGTTTCTACAGAATTTTTTTAAAAGTATGAAGAAGACCTTAGTGAATAAACATTGGATTGAGGCATTGATTGTCATCCTGCTAATCGGAGGCATGATTTTTTTGCTGCGCATCTTATTCAAGGTGTATTTATAACCGTCTAAATTGTTATTATGAATGATAATAAGATATATTCCTTTACCTATATTAGTTTCATATTGATACTCATATTAGCTATTGTGGCTTGTAGGGAAGGTAATAATAATGTGAGCTTAACACCCGACACAACGGAAACGATTTACGATATTCTGGTGGATGCCAATTTACCAAAGGGTAGAGTCAGCCCACTCCTCATGGGATTTGGAACGATCTATTCATTTGAGAAGGATGAGATGTGGCAGAATGGACAAGGTATGATGCCAAGCATGTTAAAGCGTTTTAATACCGGAATTCTACGTTATCCTGGTGGGGCCCTGGTTAACCGTTATCACTGGAATAACTTAAACGGGGAAGGATGGAAAGATAACTGGAATCCAAACTACGATACCGCCAATGATAAGGATCCGCGTGAGTATATGGATGTTGATGAGTACATGATGAATGTGCAGGCAATTGATGCAGAACCAATGCTCGGAATCAATATGGGATCAGGTTTGAAATATGACCGTGTGCAGGATGGTATTGATGAAGCTGTGGCTTTAGTAAAGTATTGTGAAGAACATGGCTATGCTGTCAGGTACTGGTATCTGGATAATGAACCTTATCATGATGGAGCCAACTATAAGATGACGGCCGCAGAATATGCCGAACAGATCAATTTGTATGTGCCTGCGATGAAAGCAATAAATCCTGATATTGAAATTATAGTAAATTGGAAACATAATATTACAAGTGAGAATAATTCGCTGATTACTTTGATTGAAGCAGCCGGCAAACATATCGATATAGTAGAAGTTCACTGGTACTGGCAATGGGGTGAATCAAGTTTTAATCTATGGAAAGATAACAGCCCTATGAGTACTAAAAACAAATGGTATAATGGCGGCTCTTATGCTGATGAAATAATGGCATTTAAACCGTTAATGAACTCATTGGGATATCCTCACATCAAGCTGGCAAGTAATGAATGGAATATTGGTCCTTCAGCATCTGAAGCCTCACATCCATCTAAATTTGAATCCGCGTTAATGCAATCAGAAATGTTTTCGCAATACATAGATGCAGGTATGCACATGGCTTGCTTTTGGGGTGCATACTGGCCACTTGCAGAACAAGGAACAAATACTGTGAATCGATATTTGCTTGACCCAACTGATGATTATAGTCA
The DNA here is from genome assembly GCA_947491945.1 of uncultured Carboxylicivirga sp. Classification (GTDB taxonomy): domain Bacteria; phylum Bacteroidota; class Bacteroidia; order Bacteroidales; family Marinilabiliaceae; genus Carboxylicivirga; species Carboxylicivirga longa. Next base: position 42,668 of record CANLLN010000008.1, read on the forward strand.
GAATCCTTCAGTTACCATGTTTGAATTGTTTGCCGATGCCATGGGAAGGGAACAGGTTGAATGCCGTTCAATGATCAGTGATGTTTATGACATCGCAATTCGTGATGATGTCAATGACCAATTGATCATTTATGTCCTGAACAAAAAGGATTCAGGGGAATCGCTGTCGACAGGTATTAAAATAAAGGGCTATGAGATAGGAGCCGTCAATGCGACATCTTTTGTAGATACGATGATGTCAGAAAGCCATCTGGCAGGAACCGATGTCAAGGTGGAAGACGATCGTTTAATTCTGCATTTGCCTAAAAACTCCCTAACTAAAATCGTTGTAAAAAGATAATAAACATGCGTTATATAAGTTTATTCATAATATGTTTGCTGGTCACCGTATTCCATTCGTGCTCATCACCTCAGGTTCGTTCGAGAGAATCGTTTAATGAAGATTGGTTGTTTTGCAAAGGCGAAACAGGTCAGGAGCATCAGTGTAAATTTAATGATGCCCATTGGCGAAAGCTGAGTTTACCTCATGATTGGGCCATAGAAGGGCCTTTTGATGAGTCAAATGATGCACGTACCGGGGGATTACCCGTATACGGAACTGCTTGGTATCGCAAGCATTTCATTGTTGACAAAGCGGAGCAAGGTAACTGTGTAACCATCGAATTTGATGGCGTTATGAACAATGCAGAAGTGTATCTGAATGGACACAAAGTTGGCGAACGGCCATTTGGATATATTGGATTTGAAGTCGATTTGACACCCCACATCAAGTTCGGAGAAGAAAATATATTGTCAGTGCGTGTTAATCCAGAAGAGTTATCGGCACGCTGGTATCCGGGAGCTGGCATCTACCGGAATACTTGGCTCGAGATAAAACATCCAGTTCATGTGGCTCATTGGGGTACTTATATCACAACACCACAAATCAATGAGGATGAAGCATTACTTAATGTACAAACTACGATTGAAAATAAGCAACTCTTAAAAGGTAAGTTCTCCATAGAGACATTGGTAATTGATACTTTGGGACATAACGTGGCATATAGTAAAGGCAATGTTGTGTTCGAGGGGGCCAGGCAAGCAGAGGTTAACCAGCAATTGGTTGTTAAAAAACCACAACGATGGCATTTGGATAATCCTTATCTTTATAAGGTTCAGACCAAGCTTAAGAAAGACGGTGCTTATATCGATAGTTATGAAAGTACTTTTGGAATTAGAACGATTGAATATACAAAGGAAAATGGGTTTCTACTGAATGGTAAACAAGTGCAGTTTAAAGGCGTTTGCATGCATCACGATTTAGGCCCTTTGGGAGCAGCGGTTAATTACAGGGCCACAGAACGTCAACTGGAAATTATGAAAGGCCTAGGTGTCAATGCCATTCGAACGGCCCATAATCCGCCATCGCCTGAACAATTAGAGTTGTGTGATAAGATGGGTATACTGGTTCAGGTAGAAGCTTTTGATGAATGGAAAGCCGGAAAAGTAGAAAATGGATATAATAAGTATTGGGATGATTGGCATGAGAGAGACCTGCGGGATATGATAAAACGCGATCGTAACCATCCCTCAGTAGTGATGTGGAGCATTGGTAATGAGATAAAAGAGCAGCGAAAAAAGAACGGGGGAAAATTGGCTAAACACCTGGTTAATATCTGTCATGATGAAGATCCTACACGTCCTGTGACCGCAGGTCTTAGTCAGTATCCACACTGTATTACAAACGGATTGGCCGATGCTGTTGATGTGGTTGGCTTAAATTATAAGCCTACTCAGTATACGAATGTTCTCCAGTATAATCCAAATTTTATTGTGTATGGTTCTGAGACTTCCTCTGTAGTGAGTTCGAGAGGTGTTTATCATTTACCAATTGAAAACTATGAAAAGCATGAGTCGTTACAAGTAACCAGTTATGATATTGTAAGTCCACCATGGGCTTATCCGCCAGATTTTGAGACTAATGCTCAGGAAACGATGTCACACTCATTGGGGGAATTTGTATGGACAGGATTTGATTACCTGGGCGAGCCAACTCCTTATAATGGCAAAGACAATATGACACACGGCAAATGGACTGGGGATTGGCCATCGCGCAGTTCCTACTTTGGTATTGTTGACCTATGTGGCTTTCCAAAGGATCGCTACTATTACTACCAAAGTATCTGGACTGAGAAACCAATGGTGCATATTCTGCCACACTGGAACTGGGAAGATTCACCTCACAAAGCAATACCGGTGTACTGTTATACCAATTGTGATGAAGCTGAACTGTTTTTAAATGGTAAGTCACTTGGTAAAAAAGTGATGGGAGAAGATAAAACCACCATCCCTGCGGATTTCGTGTGGTGGAAAAAGCCGGAAACAACATGGGATTCGCCTTACCGTTTGAATTGGAATGTTGCCTATGAGCCGGGCCAACTAAAAGTTGTGGCATACAATAATGGGAAAGCAGTAGCTGAAAAAATAATTGTTACAGCTGGTGAACCATACCAAATAAAGCTGCTTCCTGATAGAAATACAATTAAAGCCGACGGGTATGACTTATCATTTATTACTGTTCGGGTTGAAGATGAGAATGGTAATTTATGCCCGTTAGCTGATAATATGGTTAGATTTGATGTGGAAGGTCCAGCATGTATTGCTGCGGTAGGAAATGGAAATGCTGCCACTACAGAACCGTTTCAGGCTGATCATCGCAAAGCGTTTAATGGTTTATGTATGTTGATTATTAAAAGTAAAGCTGGCGAGGGTGGGCTTGTTAACATTAAAGCTACCGCAGAAAAATTAAGTGCAGCTCAAATCACTATTGAGGTTGAGTAGTTATTCAGTATGTTTCATTTCAAATGTTTATCCACGATGCTCAAGGAAACCTATCTAATAATTCTGTTCTGTATGTTTTGTTTTCCTGTTATTGGGCAAAACGACTGGGAGAATGAACAGGTAACCCAAATAAATAAATTGGCACCTCGTTCTACGCTGTTTTATAACGACACATCAGATGATGTGGAATCCTTAAACGGACAATGGGATTTTGCATGGTATAGTGATGTTTCGCAAGTACCGGGCAATGCGATTCCAGATAAATGGAATTCAATTGAAGTTCCTGGAGCCTGGCAGATGCAAGGATATGGCAAGCCGATTTATACCAATATTACCTATCCTTTTGATGCGAATCCACCGTATATCAGTGGTGCGAACGGAAATCCGGTGGGAATTTACCAACGTGAGATTGCAATGAAGCAATTTAATGAAAATAAGGTTTACACCATCCGTTTTGAGAGTGTGTCTTCGGCTTTTTATCTGTGGGTTAATGATCAGAAAGTTGGTTACAGCCAGGATAGCTGGTCACCAGCCGAGTTTGATATTAGCTCCTATCTGAAGGAAGGTAATAACACCATCCGCATGCAAGTATTTCGCTGGTGCGACGGTAGTTACCTCGAGGATCAGGATGGGTGGCGTATGTCTGGTATATTCAGAGATGTCTACCTGATAACAAAGCCAAAGGTCCATCTGTATGATTATCTTATTACTACACCACAACTTGAAAATGGTGAAACTGCAATTGATATTCAGGTAGAAGTAGCGAACAGAGACAAGGAAAACGTGAATAATTATACACTTAGTTATGTACTTAAGGATGCCGCAGGAAATGTTCTGATAGATGCTGATCGATCAGTAGGCTTAAACAATAATAATGATAAGTGGAATGTATCAATTCAGGAATCAGTTAAGCATGTAAACCAATGGTCGCATGAGTCACCTTATCTGTATACACTGCATCTACAGCTGAAAAGAAATAATCTGGAAATTGATCGGATCTCTACAAAGGTAGGTTTCCGTCAAATAGATTTCTCGGATAAAAATGAACTGTTACTCAATGGAAAGCCACTAATCATAAAAGGAGTAAATATTGTTGAACATGATCCTGTTTACGGCAAGTATATTCCTGAGCAACGGATCGAAAAAACCGTTAAGCTTTTAAAACAAAATAATATAAACACCGTTCGTACCGCACATTATCCGGCTTCACCATATTTTTATAAACTTTGCGATGAGTATGGCATATTAGTGATTGATGAAGCTAATGTAGAATCACACGGCATGAAATATGGAGCCAATTCACCGGCTAAGCATGCCAATTGGGAAAAAGCTCATGTTGAGCGGATGGAAGCCATGGTGCACCGCGATAAAAACCACCCGTGTGTTATTATGTGGTCCTTTGGGAATGAGGCCGGTAATGGTGTTAATATGGTGGCCATGCAAAAACGTACCAAAGAAATAGATATATCACGTCCAACTCATTACCATTCGAGTGAAGAACCTATTTCTTATGACACCTATGGAGGAGGCATCTGGAAAGGAGGTAAGAAACATAGCTTTGGTCGCTATCAGTCTGTTGAGGATATGATTCGTATTGGTGAAATGGAATTGGATAAGCCATTTTTACTGAATGAGTATGCCCATGCAATGGGCAATAGTGTTGGCAATTTGCCAGAATATATTGATGTATTTGAAAAGTATCCCCATATAATCGGTGGATGCATTTGGGATTGGGCAGATCAGGGCATAACAAAACATATTGATGGTACTTATGGTAATCAAATCAAAGATGTGGAGGAAGCGCACAAGGCCTGTTTGCAACCAGAAAGCGACTACTATTGGGCTTATGGGGGCGATTTTGGCGATACACCTAATGATGGTAACTTCTGTATGAATGGCATTATGATGTCAGATCTAACGCCTACTCCTAAAACAATAGAAGTAAAAAAGGTATATCAGAACATTGCATTCAAATTATTAGACAGTAAAAAAGGCTTCCTGGAACTATGTAATAAATTTCATGTGACGGACTTATCAAATTTTTCCTTTGAATGGCAGTTATTAAGGAATGGTTATCCCGTGAATAATGGAAACATGGATGTGAATTTGGCTGGTTTAGAAAAGGGGGTGTTTAAGATGCACAATTGGAATAATATCGAAGATGCTGATGCTGAATACGTACTACAGGTTAAAGCCTTTACTAAAAATAACTCACTATGGGCTAATGCAGGGCATCTGGTAGCTTGGGAAGAGTTCGTTATACAGCCAGCAAAATTGAACTTACCCGTACCTCAGCTCAGTCAAAAGCTCATGCTGAAGAAGCGCAATGAGCATTATATTGATATTTTCTTTCAGGATGGTCAATTGGTCTTCGATAAAGCGAAAGGGGAAATCATTCAGTTAACTAAAAATGAGAAAGTTATGATTGATGGAGCTTGTGCCATCTCATTCGCACGGGCATACATTGATAATGATAAGATTAAAAAGATGCGTTCGCAGTGGGATGCCATTGATCTCCTGAATCTTAAAATTGAAGTCTTATCATGTGATGTAAGACATACCAAAACTATGGTTTTGATTGAGGTAGCCAAAAGGCACAAGGCGAAGAATAATCATAGTGGATTTCACACTATTGAAAAGATAACTGTGTATTCTAATGGAACAGTTGATATCAATCTTGAAGTAGACTATTTTGGTGAGATTAAGCCTTTTACTTTACCTCGTATTGGCTATGAGGTGCAATTACCTGCCGATATCACCGAAAGTACGTGGTATGGAAAAGGGCCTGGCAGCTCATATAAGGACCGAAATGCCGGAATGCAGTTGGGTATTTATTCAGCCAATGTAGATGAGCACTTTGTTAATTACGCTCGTCCGCAGGAAAATGGTAATAAATCAGGTATAAGGTGGGTTGAAGCCAAAACCAAAACTTCCGAAGGATTAGCAGTCAAATCAAAAATGCCATTTAATTTTTCAATGCGCAGGTATACGACAAAAGAGTTAGATGATGCTTCACATCCATACGAGCTTAAAAGTAATCCGTTTACTATTTTAAATATTGATTTTGAACACGGAGCACTCGGTAATGGAAGTTGTGGACCAATCCCAATGAAAAAATACTTTACAAATGTGGATGGTGGAAACTTTTATTTGCGTTTAGAGCCGTTGGATTAGCCTGTTAGTTCTCAAGGATTCGAAGGAGCGACGAAATTAGCCACTTTAAAGTCATGTATCTAAGAACGTTTTGAACATCTTATTGCTATTGAGATAATTTTCATGGCGTTTTAAAGCTAAGTTGGTAAACATTTAAATGCTTGGTTTTAGATGGAGCGCATCACCACCGTTCATTCTACATAGCCAAGCTGTTCTTGCCAATTCAACAGAAAGACGGGTTAGGTGGCTGAGGCCTAATAAAGTATTTTAAGCCATAGCCTTTGATATCGCAATCGCAAAGATATGACGGGCGGTGTGATTAGCAAAAGCGACGCCTGATGCTCAATGGATGAGCATGATGTCCTAAGAAGGCGGGTGAAACACAGCTGTATTTCACATTGTCTATAAGCCATTTGATTATTCTTTGACGATTTATGGAAATACAGTCAAGTTTTACACCTTTAGAGGGCATGCCCATCCATTGTAATACGCTGCCAGTCGCTTCCTTTTGCAAATGACACCAACCCTGTTTAATAGGTGGCTTAAGCGATATCAAATACCTCAATCCATATCAGAGAGAAAGTTATTACCAGGTTTAGTCGGGTTCGATTTAAGTTTTATTTCTGAGATTGAAACTGGGCTAATACAATGGTTAAATTAATCTCTTACGAAGTGGATGCAAGATGTGTTTTTAGGTACCTAAAAACGAAATGCTTGCTCTACGAGAGTCAATGAAAAACCTCGCCATTTGTTCCCCAAATAACGAGGTGAAAATCCAAACAATTTTAAAGCAGTGTTTTCAGTTTTTTCATATCCTGACTGATTTTAGAATCAATAATTTTCCCATATATCTGAGTAGTTTTTAATGAGGTGTGACCTAACATCTTACTTACGGTTTCAATAGGTACTCCATTGGCTAACGTAATCGAAGTAGCAAATGTATGTCGAGCCACATGCATAGTCAATTGTTTCTTTATTTGGCAGATATCAGCAATTTCTTTTAGATATGAATTCATCTTTTGGTTAGAGTTGATTGGCAATAATTTACCTTTCTGATTGCTTACTGGATGATTTTGATATTTATCTATAATAGCTTTAGCTTTTGGCAGTATTGGGATGCGACAACGTGTACCTGTTTTAATTCTGTCAACAACTATCCATAACTCACCATCATCACCTGAAATTAGGTTGCTCTTTGACAAGCTCGCAATATCAGAATAAGAAAGCCCAGTGTAACAAGCGAATATAAAAATATCTCGAACGACACTAATGCGTTCAATATCAAATATTTTTGTTTCTAAGGTATTAATCTCTTGTAGGGAAAGATAATCTCGTTTGCCTTTATAATGTTTAATTTTAAAGTTTGAATAGGGATTCTTATCCAATTGATTCATCGCCACTGCATCATTTAAAATTTTCCGTAATTGCTTGTGGTATTTGCTAACAGAATGATCGCTTACGTGATGCTTTACTTTTAGGTATGTATCAAAAGCGTTCAAAAAATTGTAGTCAATTTTGTGCAAGGGGATGTCATCTTGATACTTGGTTTCTTTGAGAAACAATTGTAGTCTTTTTAAGGTCGTTTTGTAGTGTTTATATGTACCGTTTGCATAGCCAAAACCGACTTTCTTTTCTATTGTTTGTATAACCAACTTAAATACATCTAATAGATAGTAATAACTAGAACCAATTAGATGTTCTTTTATAGTAGAAATGTCAAAATCATCGCCGAGAGCTTCTAGTTTATAATATACCTCATGAACTTTTGAGGTTATTCTATTGAGCTGCTTATTCAATAATCTCGCATCGGGATGTTTACCAATTACAAGCTGTCCATCTTTATCCCAAAATTCAGCCTTAATAAAAATGCCTGTTGAAAGTTCAATTCTTTGACCAGATAAGGTGGCTCTTATATATAATGGGTGAGAGCCATCTTTCTTTTGTTTGGATGTCTTTAAAAGGAAGTTTGTTGTAATTCTCATAACACACAGTTTTAAAAGTTAAAAAATTCTGTGTCCTGATGGTCTCTAAGTTATGTAGGTGAATTACTATTTCAAAACCTAAAGAGTATCAAAACACACCAATTTAAATTTCAAAATATCAGAATGTTACAATTTGCCGAGACCTATTTTGTCGGATTTGGAATGGGTCTCGATTTAGTCTCGATTGATACCTTATTTTATGCTATTTTTTGACATTTAGAGAAAAACAAAAAGCGCTTAAAATATTGATTTTAAGCGCTTTTTACTGTTTTTGAATATCTTAAAAGTGATCCCGGCGGGATTCGAACCCACGACCCACAGCTTAGAAGGCTGTTGCTCTATCCAACTGAGCTACGGGACCATTTCTTAGTGCTTTTCCTTAAAAGCGATGCAAAGATAGTTGTTCAACTCGGTTATTCAAATAAAAAATGCCCTTTTTTCTTGTGCTGGATTCCTTTCAAGGGCTCTGAGATGGGCTAAATCGCATATGTTCAGGAGGAAGAAGTGAATATTTTTTTTCGCAGGAATTTGCATCAGGAAGCGTCATATGCTTGTTCAACATGATTATGTTATTAGCTATGTTCGTTTGTGAACAATATTTATTGTAAATTGAGACTTGTTATTGGGCAGCATGTTGGCAAGTGATGCAATAGTGTTCGAATTTGAACATATTGTATCAGAATCGAACACTATCAATAAGCTTTTAAATATTTAAAAGTCTATTGTTTAATGAAATAATTATGTTGGTACGCTTTTAGCTGCTGCCAAGTAACCTAAACTCAATTATTTTGAAAATACAGATTAACGACCTTAGTCAGGTGTATAAAAATGACTTTCGGGCACTCAATAAGGTTAACCTTGAGATTAATCCGGGTATGTTCGGCCTGCTGGGACCCAATGGAGCCGGTAAATCAACCTTAATGCGGATATTAGTTACCCTGCTGCGTCCCACACATGGCGAGGTAATGGTGAACGACATGCCTTTATCAAAAAATCGTGCCGAGGTGCGTTCTATGTTGGGTTACCTGCCTCAGGACTTCCGCTTCTTCGCCAAATTACGCACTTGGGAGTTTCTGGATTATGCAGCTTCAATGGCGGGTATTAAAGGTAAAAAGGATAGGTTAGCAGCCGTTGATGAGCTATTGGAACAGGTGGGGCTGTTTGATGTGCGCAACCGTTATGCCAATAAGCTATCCGGGGGTATGAAGCGACGTCTGGGGATTGCACAGGCCTTGATAGGTGATCCGAAGATAATTGTTGTGGATGAGCCCACCACAGGTCTCGACCCGGAAGAACGTATTCGTTTTCGTAATATCCTATCTAACCTTAGTCAAAAAGAAGTCATCATTATTTTGTCAACCCATATTGTGGGCGATATCTCATCCACCTGCCGGCAAATGGCTTTGCTTAATCGCGGGCAGGTTCATTTTCAGGGCTCCCCTGAGGAGTTCATTAATCAGTCAGCGGGTCATGTTTTTAAAGCCAGTGTGTCATTCGAGCAGATGAAGCTCATTAGCGAACAGTATCCGGTTATTACCTCCGTGCCGGGTGCCGGTGGATATGAAATAGAATTTGTGGCCAACGAAGTGAATGGGTGGGAAACGACTGCCGTAGAACCCAATCTGGAGCACGCCTATGTGTATTTTATGGAATATGTGGCCAACGAAAAATTTCAGTATCAATGATTTCCTTCTTCAATATTTCTACTGTTGCGCGCTTCGAATCTAAAACCCTGTTTCGAAGTTGGTTCTTTCGAATCTTTTCCATCATAATACTGGCTTTTATTCTGATGTTTAACATTTTTGGCATTGCAGCTGTAGCTGATGGAGGATGGCAAGGGCGCGTATTGCCGTCGGCAGCGCCTTACTTTAATCTGTGGCTGCTTAACATTGCACAGGCGGTAATAGCCGTGTTTTTGTCGGCCGATTTCCTGGGGCGCGATAAAAAACTGGATACCACCGAGGCTTTTTATGTCAGAAGCATGACCAACACCGAGTATGTGCTGGGAAAGACCTTTGGTGTATTAAAGGTTTTTGTGGTGTTAAACGCCATTGTTTTACTTAGTGCTTTGGTATTTATGCTGATTGGCAACGAGGCACCCATTGACTGGATATCCTATATTGCCTATCCGCTTCTTATTTCAATGCCCACGCTGGTGTTTATTTTGGGGCTGTCATTTTTTACCATGACGCTTATCCGCAACCAGGCTGTTACCTTTGTTTTACTCCTGGGGTTTATCGCCTTATCATTGTTTTATTTGGGCAATAGGTATTTAGGTTTATTCGATGTATTGGGATTCTTCACGCCTTTTATGCGTTCCGATTTTACAGGATTTCAGGATGTATTTCACTTAGTACAGCATCGTCTTTTATATTTTCTTCTGGGTACTTTCTTTATTTTGGCCACTATCTGGCGCTTACCGCGACTGGAGCAGCAAAAATTCAATAAGCCTATCTTATTAACAGGAATGTTTACCTTGTTGGGTGTTTCTGCCCTGCTAACAGGTAAATTATACATAAATGACAGTGAGGGAAGTGCCCTTCAGGATAAAATCGTAGCGCTTAACAAGCAATTAAAACCATCGGCTTATCAAATAGTGGCCTATGAAATGGAGCTGAGGCATCATCCTACAGCTATTGAATGCAAGGCAGAGATGCAGATTTCAAAGGTTAATGACGGGGACAGTAGCCTTAAACTCGTTTTGAATCCGGGATTGAAGGTCGACCTTTGTTTAATCAATGCAAAGCAGGTGTCCTTCAAGCGCGATGCCCATATCCTTACCATTCAGGCAAATGATTTACCAACGGATTCTTTTGAGTTGGAACTGCAATATAAAGGAACGATTACTGATGAAGCACTGTATGTGGATGTTGATGAAGAAGTTAAGTTGGCAGAGAATCGTCTTGATCCTTTGCTCGCAGGCAAGCAATACAGCTTTATTCAAGATGATTACGTGTTGCTCACGCGCGAATCAGCATGGTACCCGGTGCTTGCTGATAAACAATATTGGACGAGCTATCCCTTTACACATATGAAGCTGTCCGTTCAGACTTTTCCCGGTTTAGATGTTATCGCACAAGGCAAAAAGGATAGTCTGGATATTGCTTCCTATCGTTTTATAAATGATAAGCCACTGAATGCCTACAGCTTAATAATAGGTGATTATGAGCACCATTCTATCAGGGTGGATAGTGTTGAGTTTAATCTCTATCATCATAAAAGGCACGTGGCCTATAAGGAGTATTTCACAGAACTTAATGATACCATTCCGCATATTATCAAAAATATTAAAGATGATTTTGAACGCAAACTAGGCGTTGATTATCCATTTGAGCGCTTCTCGGTGGTTGAAACACCCATTAATTTTTACACTTATATTCGCAACTGGTCATTGGCTACAGAGAGTGTGATGCCAGAGATGGTACTATTCCCGGAAAGTGGAGGCGGAACCTGGCAAAATGACCTTCATAGCATTCGTCGACGTGTGGACCGAAGAAAGGAGCGCTCCAATGAAGAGCAATCGGAGAAGGAGTTGCAGGTGGAGGTATTGAAAGACTACCTGGGCAGTAACTTCATTCGTCCGTCGCGCTTTTTCTTTGGCCGTAGACAAGCCGCCGAGCGCCATGTTGAAAACTGGGGTCGTCACCAGGTATTTCCTTTGTACTTTACCTATGCCAATCGAGTAGAAGAGGAGGGTTACCCTTTACTTACCATTGCCATGGAAAATTATCTGCATCAGCGCCTGAGCGAAACACGACGTCGTGATTTTGGAGGCTTATCCAGTAACGATGAAGTGATACTGAAGCTGAGAGAAAATAGTCTGAAAGAATTGATTGAGAAGGAAGATGTGAATACTCTGGGTAATGTATTTGCATCCAAAGGAAGCCAGTTGTTTTCCAATTTAAAGGTTGATGTGGGGCTGACCGACTTTGATAAGAAATTGGATAAGGTAATTCGTGACACTCGTTTTCAAAATCAAAGGGTAGAAGATTTTAAGCGCTTAATGAGTCAAATCAGTCGTACTGATTTTATGGCCTTATATGATAATTGGCTGAACGAATCCTATAAAGCTGCTTTTCTCTTTAGTTCGGTGGATGTGTTTGAAGTAAAGGATGGTAATCGGGTGCGTTACTTCCTGAACCTGCGGGTGGCCAACAAAGGAAATGCCGATGGGATATTGAGCTTTACAGTGCGTGAAGGTATGCAACAGAGCGGACGGGGCCGTTTTCGTTCGCGTTTTCAAATGAATACGGAGGAAGGTAACGAACAGAGCTATCAGTTAAAGGCCGGACAAACTTACGAGCTTGGTTTTTTACTCGATGAAGAGCCGCGTGATATAACAGTTAATACTTTTCTGGCAGCCAATATTCCTTCAGCGCAAAATCTCACTTTGAATGCGGTGAAACGTAATACTAAGGTGAGTTTCTTTGAAGGTCTGCGTCCCTCCGCTAAAACGCTTCGCTATGCGGCAGCATCTGAAGTTATTGTAGATAACGAAGACAGTGGTTTTACCATTGTTAATACGGGAGAAAGCCGGACGGTGAAAGACTGGTGGGTGGCGATGCAAAACAAGGAGGAAGAAGATGAAAGCTATGGCATGATGCATTTCTGGAATCATCCCGTGAGTTGGAAACCCATTGTGGGCGAACAGTTCTTTGGTGAGTATTTAAAATCTGCTGTTTATAAACGAAAAGGCATCGGTGAAGGCTATGTCAATTGGAAAGTGGAACTGAAAGAGGCGGGCAGGTATGATGTTTATGCCTATGTGCCGCGCATTGTTCAGCGTTTCCGGCGTAGGCGCAATAGCGAGAATAAAGAAACCAATTACAACTTTGTGGTTGATCATGATGACGGCGAGGAACAGGTGAAAGTAATGACGAATAACGATAATTACGGCTGGATGTATCTGGGAGAATATTATTTCTCAGAGGGACAGGCTTCCGTAAAGCTTTCTGATGTAACCAATAGCGACTATGTGATAGCGGATGCAGTAAAATGGATAAAGAAATAATCAGATAATAATATCCCAATTCATGAAGAAGATACTAATAATCCCGGCAATGCTTTTATTTACAGGGTTTGTGCAGCTTCCGGCACAACGTCTGATGACATTGCCACAATCAGTAGAAGAGGCACTTAAGAACAGTCCGCAAATTGTGCGCTCGCGATTGGGCCTGGAGCGAACACGTGAATTATTGAATGCACAGCGGGCTTCGCTGCGTTCTAACTTCAGACTTAACCTTAATCCCTATGTATATTCGAACCGACGCAGCTATAGTGAGGAAAGGCAGCAATGGTTTAATGCAGAGAGCACCAGTAGCAATGGTGTGTTTGATGTGAGTCAGCCCATCATATGGACCGATGGGGTAATTGCCTTGCAAAACGAGTTTGGATGGCAGAAAAATAGTGGTTCCTTATCTGCAAACTCATTTGAAGGTTTTAGTAATAATGTGCGTTTGGTATTAGATCAGCCTTTGTTTACCTATAACCGAACCAAAATGACCCTAAAAGAGCTGGAGTTTGACCATGAAAATGCCAAGTTGAGATATGCCCTCGAAGCCTTGAATGTGGAACGTCAGATAACACAGTATTTCTATCAGATTTATCAGAAGCAGATGGAGGTGATTACCTTGCGCGAGGAGTGGGAGAATCGCAAACGTAGCTTTGAGATCATCAGTAACAAAGTGGAGGCCGGGCTGGTGGCTAAAGAAGAAATGCTACAGGCCGAATTGGATATGATGACCAGTGAGTCGGCGGTGCAAAACAGTGAAGTGACGCTTGAGAACATAAAGGATAACTTTAAATATATGCTGGGTATGTCCCTTTATGAAGAGATTATGGTCATTGCCGAAGTGTCTGTTTTACCGGTTGATATCGATTTAAATATGGCTACTAATTTTGCTTTGTCTAACAGGATGGAGATACGGCAGCGACAGATTGATATTGAGACCGGCCAGTTTAAGTTGATCAGAACCAATGCTACCAATGAGTTTCAAGGCCGCTTGAATGTATCGGTGGGTTTATTTGGTGAGAATGAAAAAGTAAAGGGTATTTACGATAACCCTACCGATAATGAGGATGTGCGCTTTAGCCTGGAAATACCTTTGTTCGACTGGGGCGAAAAGAAAGCGCGTATGCGTGCTGCAGAGGCCGAACTACAAACTAGTGAATATGATTTAGAAGATGAAAAAAAAGCCATCCGTCGTGATATTCGCCAAATCGACAGAAGCATTAGCAATGCATTAATACAGATCGATATTGCCCGAAAGAACGAAGAAAATGCGCAGTTGACTTACGAAATCAACCTGGAGAAATACCGTAATGGAGATCTGACGAGTATGGATCTGAACCTGTTTCAAAATCAGCTAACCCAGAAAAAAAATGCCTTAACTGCTGCTTTGATCGATTACAAGCTGGAGCTGCTGAATATGAAGCTTCAAACCCTCTATGATTTTGAGCAGCAGAACAGTATCATCGATGATGTGATGAAATATGAGATGATTCAATAAATCTAATCTGTACGGCCCTATGCATTCCTATTGATCAATACTAACCAAAATTAAATAGCTACAACCATGATAATTCATAAGCAAGCCATAAAATATTCAAAGCTCATCGCACTTACTTTGGGCCTTATCAACCTCTTTTCCTGTAAAAATGAAGCAACCAGTTTTAATACCGATGTGGCGGTTAACGTGTCGGTTCAGGAGGTGAAGAAGAAACCCATTGAGCAAACCTTGATTACAACGGGCTCCATCAGCCCCGAGCTCCAAGCGAATCTGAAAACGGAGTTGGCGGCGCATTACCATTTGCAAAGGAATCCACGTACCGGAAAGCCTTTTAAAATGGGCGATCAAGTGAAGCAGCATGAGCTGGTAATTCTGCTGAAAGATCAGGAATATACCAATAATGCCAATTTGCCGGGTGCCGAGCTGGATAAGGAAATATCAGCTATGGAATACGAAAAGCAACGGGCTTTATACGAAAAAGGAGGTGTCACCAAGCGCGAACTGGTTAACTCAGAAAAAACCTTGCTGACAGCGGAGCAAGCCTATGAAAATGCAGCCCTTAGTATTGAAAAACTTAGCATTCGTGCACCTTTTAGCGGTGTCATCACCGATTTACCCTATTTCTCGCCGGGTATCAGGGTGGATAATGGACAAGCAGTACTTAGCCTGATGAATTATACGAGTATGATGATGGATTTGAGTATGCCGGAAAATCTGCTGGGGCAAGTAGAAATTAATCAGGAGGCCAATATCATGAATTATGCCTTGCCCAACGATACGTTGAAGGGGCGCATCACCGAGCTGTCACCGGCTATTGATATCGAAGCACGTACATTCAAAGGACGTCTGAGAGTAGATAACGACCAAGAGTTACTGAAGCCCGGTATGTTTGTTAAGGCTGAGATTGTGGTAGACCAGCGCGATAGTGCTCTGGTGATTCCCAAGGAGGTAATTATTACAGAAGGGAATCGCAAAGTGGTGTTTGTGGCAAAGAATTCGGCTGCCCAAAAGCGTTATATCCGCACCGGTATCGAAACAATGAGTGAGGTGGAAGTGCTGGAAGGGATAGAGGTGAATGAACGCCTCATAATAAAAGGTTTTGAAACCCTGAAGGACCGTTCCAAGGTGAAGGTGGTAAAATAATTTTGATGATTTGCCACTGTGATAAAATCTCACATACCAATATCATTCATTATCCTTAATAACTCATAACTCAAAATATGAAAGCAATCTCACGCTTTTCAGTTAATTATCCGGTTACGGTACTCATGTTGGTGCTGGGTATTATCCTGCTGGGTATCATTTCCTTGTCACGCCTAGGAACCGATCTATTCCCCGACCTTCAGAACCCACGTATCTATGCCGAGATTGTATCGGGTGAGCGCTCGCCGGAGGAGATAGAAAAACGTTTTGTGGAGCAGGTGGAAGCACTGGCAGTGCGTCAGAGTGGTGTGCTCAACGTGTCGTCGGTGAGCCGTATTGGCTCGGCTGTTGTTACGGTGGAATACGACTGGGGAAAAGACATTGACGAGGCCTTTCTGGATTTGCAAAAGGCACTAACGCCGGTCAGCCAGGACGAGGATGTGGAGGAGTTAAACGTTACTCGCTTCGACCCCAATGCAACTGCGGTAATTAAGGCGGCATTCAGCAATGATGAGATAAGCGATATGAACAGCCTGCGCAAGGTGGCTGAAAACTATATCCGTAACGAATTAATTCGCATCGAAGGGGTGGCCGATATACGCATTTCGGGGGAAGAAAAAGCCGAAGTAATGGTGGTGGCCGACCCGCAGCTGCTAAGGGCTAACGGCTTAAGTACATCATCCTTATTAAATACCATCACTAACTTTAATCAAAATGTGTCGGGTGGTTCCATCGAAGAAATGGGACAGCGTTACATTATTAAAGGGCTGAGTGCCTTAAGTGCCTTGCACGATGTTGAAAATCTGGTGGTAAAACTGAATCAGACCCGTGTTTCCGAAAGTGCTTCATCAGCTAATACTCAGGAGTCATCGCCGGTATTACTTAAAGATGTGGCCAAAGTTGAATTAGCCAACCGCGAGCCCGAAAGCATTGTTCGACTCAATGGTCAACGTTGTCTGGGGATTTCCATCTACAAAGAGACCCGCTATAATACGGTGGCCGCTGTTGAAAAGCTGGAAGAAGCCTTTGTGGAAATTCAGCAGCGTTTGCCAGGTTATAAGTTGCAGGTGGTGAATAACCAGGGCGCTTTTATACAAAGTGCCATTGGCGAAGTGGAGGAGAGTGCTTTGTATGGTATTATCCTGGCTGTTTTTGTCCTCTTTATTTTCTTGCGACGCTTTGGGGTTACTCTGGTTGTGAGCCTGGCCATTCCGGTATCTATTATTGCCACTTTTAATCTGATGTATTTCAATGGGCTGACCTTGAATATCATGACGTTGGGTGGTCTGGCCCTGGGGGCAGGTATGTTAGTGGACAATGCCATTGTGGTGGTCGAAAATATCGTGCGCAAGATAGAAGAAGGTATTCCGGTAAAGCAAGCGGCCATTGAAGGAACCGCTGAAGTGGGCGGGGCTTTAACGGCTTCCACCCTGACTACCATTGTGGTGTTTTTACCCATCGTTTATTTACACGGCGCATCGGGCGAGCTGTTTAAAGATCAGGCTTGGACGGTGGCGTTTTCATTACTGTCATCTTTGCTGGTTGCCTTGTTGGTGATACCGGTGATGAGTAAGTATGTATTTAAAAATGCTAAAAAACAAAGCGCTCAACCCAAAGAAACAGGATTTAAAACATACCATATTTTCTTGAATTATGTACTTGAGAAAAGAACCTGGGTGTTGATGAGTGCTGCACTTGTAATTGCTCTAACGGCTTTAATTATTCCCCGCGTGGGCAGTGAATTTATGCCCGAAGTGCAGTCTAACGAAGTAACCATTGAAACGGTGTTTCCGGCAGGCACCTCTCTGCGCCGCACAGATGCTACCTTAAGACAAATGGAGCAGATGGTGATGGATGCCTGGGGCGATAAACTAAAATGGATTTATACCCATGCAGGCCCCGAATCATCGGGCGAGACCGTATCTACTGCAGAACAAGGTGAAAATACCGGGTACATCAAGTTGGTGTTGAATGATGAGGTGAATGCTTCTTTTACCCAAATGGTGGAGGCACTGAACATTTTATATGGAGGTGTGAAAGGCCTGGAGATGCGTTTTGTGCAGGAGCAATCGGCCATACAAACACTTTTGGGAACCAACGAAGCCCCTTTGGTAATTGAAATTGAGGATAACAACGTTCAAAAGCTGGAAGAGTCGGCGCTTGTATTAACGGAAGCCATCCGTCGTAATAAGGAGATATATAATGTGAAAAGCTCCTTTGAAGATGGAGCACCGGAAGTTAATGTGGTTATTGACCGTGTCAGAGCGGGTATCTTCAACCTTGATGTATCCACTATCATGAATAACTTGTCGGCTTACTTGTTGGAAAAAGAGGGGGGCAGCATGGAGCTGAATGGCGAGCTAACTGACATTAAACTGGAAACACCTGATGTACAACTGGAAGAGCTGGCCTATTTAAAAATATCGCAAGGCGAGAAGGATGTACTCTTATCGGAGGTAGCCAGCATTGAGATAGGTCGGGCACCACGTGAGGTGTTACGCAACAATCAAAAACGAGTGATTCGTCTTAGTGCCATGGTGGCCGATGAGCGACCCTTTGATCATTTTGTGGCCGACCTGGAGCAAAGTATTGCTCAATTGGATATTCACCCGACATCGAAGGTGACTATTTTAGGGGAAGAGGAAAAGCGTAAAGATGCCTTTGGCAACCTGCAATTTGCCTTGCTGTTGTCCATTATCCTGGTTTACATGGTAATGGCTTCGCAATTTGAATCTTTGCTACATCCCTTCACCATATTGCTAACCATCCCATTGGCAGGGGTGGGTGCCGTGTGGGCATTTTTTGTGCTGGGACATACCTTTAACATCATGGCTTACATCGGTGTTGTGATGCTGGCGGGTATAGCGGTTAACGATTCCATCATTTTAGTGGATGCCATTAACCAATACAAAAAGGCCGGTTTAAAACTCAGAGAAGCCATTGTAGCAGCCGGTCAACAGCGTGTTCGTCCTATCTTAATGACGAGCCTGACAACTATTCTGGCGCTGCTGCCGCTCACCTTTGGCTTTGGCGATAGCGCCTCCTTGCGTGCGCCCATGGCCATTGCAGTTATCGGTGGTTTAATAACCTCCACTCTGTTAACCCTGGTCGTGATTCCTTGTGTGTATTACGTGTTCGACCGTCTGTTTCAATCAACCCAATAGCATAGGTATATGAAAGAATTAATCAACCGAAAGGTGCTTGTCAGTATGCTGTTTCTAGCCTTAACCATGTTAGGGGTGATTTCGTACAGGCAGTTGTCCTTTGAGCTTATTCCCAATACTGAATATCCGCTCCTTTTTGTGAGTGTGCAGGCCAATACCGAGTTAGACCCAAGGCACATGGAGCAGGAGGGAGCCATACCGGTGGAAGGCCTGGTGAGTACATTGGAAGGTATTGAAAAGATAGAAACGCGTGTGGGACCTGGTCGTGCCATGATTTTTGTGTACCTCAGCCGCAGTGTGGATGTCAAATACAGTTACCTGAAGCTGGTGGAGAAGGTAGAAGGAGCCTCCAATGTGCTGCCGGATAATATGATGGCACAGGTTTTTAAAGCCGATGTGGAGCAGATGACCAGCCAGTTTATGACCTTGCAAATGCGGGGTGAAGGAGGCGTTGACCGCGTTCGTAATATTTTTGAGCAGGAGATTAAGTCTAAATTGGAAAGTGTGGATGGAGTATCCTCCATTCAGGTGTCAGGAGGGCGTCAGAAGTCCGTGGAAATCATTCTCCGACAAGATGTGTTGGATAGCTACGGCCTTACATCTGGTAGTATTCGTCAGCTGATAGCATCGGGCCAAAATGAGAAGATGTTTGCTGGTAGCGTTATTAAGGGACAAAAGGAGTATTATGTAACAGCGGAGGCCGATTATAAACGCATCAGCGATATAGAAAATATTGTGGTGAAGGCTGAGGGTCCTGTTCTGTTGAAGGATGTGGCACAGGTTAACTTTAGTGTTAAGGAAGAAGATTCCTACAGCCGGGTGAATGGTATGGAGTCGGTTGCTATTACCGTAGCCAAAGATGCGCAGGTTAACATGATTGAGTTATCGGATAATATCATCGATCTAATCAACGAGATAAACGACGAATACAAAGCCAAGGCGATAGAATTGACGGTGATCACCAATCAGGCTGAAACCATGGAAAGCAACCTTGATTCGATTATTGAGCTGGCTTTTATCGGCGGTATCCTGGCGCTCTTTGTTTTGTGGATATTCCTCAACAATATTCCGCTGGTGGGCATGGTCATGCTGTCGGTGCCCCTTTCGGTATATGGTGCTTTTAATTTCTTTTTTGCCACAGATATCTCCATTAATATGCTTACGCTGGTGGGCTTGGCCCTGGCCATAGGAATGTTGCTCGATAACAGTGTTGTGGTGATGGAGAACATTTATCGGGTGGCCTCAATACAGCGCCATGCCGGTGAAGAAAGTGTAGTGCGGGGAACCAAAGAAGTGTGGCGTTCGGTAATTGCGGCTACATTAACCACCATCTCGGTCTTTTTGCCCTTTGTTTTTTCCGAAGAGCTCTTGCTGCGCGAAGTAGCCAAGCACATCAGTGTGTCCATTGTGTCTACCCTGGTGGTCTCTCTGCTGGTGGCCTTGATTCTGATCCCCATGTTATCGCATTTGTTTCTTTCAGGCATTGTGCGTCATCGCATACAAGCGCTGGAAAAACTGGATTTGCATAACCGGATGGTACAATATTATATGTTGCTGCTGAAAGCGACTTTGCGGCGCCCGGCGACAACCGTAATAGGTATTTTGCTGGTCTTTTTTGTGGTGCTAATCCTTAGCCTGGGAGTGAGCCTATCCTCACAGGAAGAAGTGGAGACAAGTGAGTTTAATATTGGTGTTGAGATGTCGTCGGGTTCCATGCTGACCAATACCGATAAGGTAGTTCGGGAGATTGAGAGCCGCCTGGAAAGCCTGGAGGAGAAGAAAGATGTGGTGGTGCATGTGTTTGACGATGAAGCATCGGTATCGGTTATTTTAAAAGAGAACTATAAAACAATTGCCAGTCGCACTATTCCAGAGATACGTGCCGATATACAGGAGCGCATCAGCGAAGTGGAAGGTGGCGAGATAAGCCTTACGCAGAGCTCTACAAGGGTAATGGGCGGTGGTGGCGGTTTTGGCTCCAACCCGGGACTGGGTATGATGGCCATGCTGGGGCTGGGCGACCAGGAAGAAAAGGTGGTGATTAAGGGCGAGGACTATGATCAGATGCTGATGGTGGCCAATGATATTAAATACTACCTGGAAAATAACATTGAAAATCTGGAGCGGGCACGTATTTCAGTGGCCGGTAAGCGTCCTGAAATCCATTTGGGGATGGATGCCTACCTCATGGGCCTGTTGAATATTTCACCGTCTAATGTGGTGTCTGAGTTATTTACCTTTCGCTCGGAGGTGAGTTCGGGCGGTCAGCTTAAAATAGATAACGAAACCTACGACATCATTATGAAAACGGTAGATGACAACCAAGCCGATGAGATACCTCCCAAGACTATGGAGGACTTACAAGAGCTGAATGTCACCAACAGTAGTGGCGCCATTGTACCCTTGCGGGATTTCTCGGAAATCAGCTACGCCTCGGGACGAACCGAGATTAACCGCGTTGACCAGGAGAAGCAGATAGAGGTAAGCTATCGTTTTTCAGATGAGGTGAATAATTCAAAGAGGCTGCTGGAAGATGCACGCACGCAAGTGGATGAGTTGGTGGCATCGGTGCCCGTATCGTCCCGGGTATCTATGAAGGTAGTACATGAGGAAAATAATTTTCTGGATGAGTTTAAATTTTTGGGCTTGATCGGCTTATTGCTGGTGTTTATGATTCTGGCCGCTGTATTTGAATCACTAACGGCTCCCGTGGTAATGCTCTTCTCGGTGCCCTTGGCCGCTATCGGTTCTTTATTGGCACTGGTGCTTACGGGTAATTCTCTGTTGAGCTTCAATACATTTATCGGATTTCTTATCCTGCTGGGCGTGGTGGTGAATAATGGTATTCTATTGATTGATTATTCACGTCAGCTGCAACGCGAGGGATATCGGCCGGCAAGAGCGCTTATTTATGCCGGTATTTCGCGTATTCGACCTATCACCATTACGGCTATTACTACCATTATTGCTATGTTGCCGCTGGCCATGGGCAAATCGGAATATGTGGGTGCCCTGGGCGCTCCCTTTGCCATTACCGTTGTGGGTGGTTTAAGCTTTAGCACTTTGCTGACACTGGTGTTTATGCCAACCTTTGCCTTTGGTATGAACAGCTCACTCAACTGGATACGAGAATTGAATATTGCACTGAAACTATTGATCTATGCCCTGTGGGCAGGCGGACTGGCTTTGGTGTATTTTTACAGCGATACGTCCTTTGCCTGGCAATTATTGTACGGTGTGCTCATTATCAGTGGAGTGCCCGCCGTAATCTATTTTATAAAGTCATCGCTTCGAACGGCGAAAACAAGCCTGGTAGCACAGGATGAAGAAGTGAATATTACCATTCGTAACCTGGTGAAAGTATATGACCGGGATAACCGTTTTGTGCGCGAATATAAGGCACGTGTAAATAAGCAAAAAACGATAGAACGCAAGCGGCAGTTCTCGCAAAAAGCATTTATCAAACACTTGGTGTGGCAATTGCCATTGCTGGCTTTCGCAGTGTATTTTACCTGGTGGTATTTAGATGCTGAGTTGTGGGGCATGTTGTTTACTATTTTCAACTATTTCTTACTCTTGCGCCTTTATGATGACTGGTTTTTACTCAGAGCCAAGAATGATGATGCTAAAAACAGACGCGTCCTTCAGTTACGGCGAATCATCCGCTTGACTTATCCGATGCTGAGTATGGTGGTATTTGTTTTTCGCTGGGAGGAGTTGCCGCTGGCCATCATAGTGGGTGTTTTATGGTACTTGTTTTTGGTGCTCAGTCAATCTGGCAAAAAGCTAAAAGAAGAAGCGTTGAATATTGAACGTATAAGCGGTCGCTTTGCCACTTGGCGACGTTCTTACTATCGTTTGCTGCGCAGTATTCCGGTCATCGGCAAGCAAAAAACACCTTTTAAAGCACTCAAGGGTGTCTCGTTGGAGTTTAAAACAGGTATGATTGGACTCCTGGGACCCAATGGTGCCGGAAAGACCACACTGATGCGCATCATCTGCGGCATTTTGGAGCAGAGTTACGGCAAGGTTTATATCAATGGTTTTGATACCCAGCAAAAGCGCGAAGAGCTGCAGGGCATTATTGGTTATCTGCCCCAGGAGTTTGGTACCTATGAAAATATGACGGCCTATGAGTTCCTCGATTATCAGGCTATCGTGCGGGGCATCAGTGAGGATTCCACCCGAAAGGAACGATTGGAATATGTGCTGAAATCGGTGCATATGTGGGAGCGGAAAGATAGTAAAATTGCTTCCTTCTCAGGGGGTATGAAGCAACGCATCGGTATTGCCATGATATTGCTTCACCTGCCTAAGATTTTGGTGGTTGATGAACCTACAGCAGGCCTTGACCCGCGTGAGCGCATCCGCTTCAGAAATCTGCTGGTAGAACTGAGTCGTGAGCGAATCGTATTATTTTCAACGCATATTATTGAGGATATTTCCAGTTCGTGCAACCAGGTGGCAGTGATGCAAAAAGGAGAGTTGAAGTATTGGGGTACACCAAGTAATATGGTGGGCATTGCCAATAACCGTGTGTGGCAATTTGAGATTAGGGCTGAAGAGTTTGAGAAAGTTAATAAAGAGCGCCTGATTGTGCACCATATGAGCGAAGGAGACCGAATTAGGGTGCGCTGCATAGCTGATGAGAAGCCCGATGCAAGAGCGGAGAGTGTAGGAGCCGTGCTGGAAGATGCTTATATCTGCCTACTGAAAACTAAATAAGAAGCAAGATGCAAAAACAAAGTAATAGATTGATGGCAAAATCACGCCTGACCCTTCAGTTTATCCGTTATAATCTTAAAATCGTATTCGGAAATAGGTTTGTGTACTTCTTAGGTGCTTCACTTATTTTCTATTTGTTAGTTACATCCATTAATTTTTTTACTTCCGACACGGTAAGTATCGAAGGGGTATATTTTCATTTAATGTTCCCCGCTTTTCTGCTTATCTTTTTCCCCACAAGTTATGGTATTCAGAATGATGAAGATGCACGAATCCTTGAAATACTGTTTGGCATACCTAACTATCGTTACAAAATATGGTTGGTGCGTCTGGTAATGGCTTTTTTCATGGTGTTCTGGTTTATCTTTTTAATGGCTAACCTGAGTAGTATTTTATTGATCAAGGTGCCGGTTTGGGAAATAACGCTCCGCTTAATGGTGCCTGTATTGCTCTTCGGAATGCTGGGTTTCTTTTTTAGTACTGTTGTAAAAAATGGTAATGGTACCGCTGTTATTGTGGTTATCATTGGCTTATTGGTTTGGATGTTCTCGGGATTTTTAGAAACAAGTGCCTGGAATATCTTTTTAAATCCTTTTGTATTACCCTCGGGTATGAGCGAAAGTGTTTGGGCAAACGTTATTGCCAAACATGTGCGCACGTGGCTGATTGTAGCTGCTGTGGCAGCTCTATGGGGCTTACTCAACTTGCAGAGCCGCGAGAAGTTTATTAAATAAAAAAAGCGCCATCAGGCGCTTTTTTTTATACTGGTTGTAAACATTAACTTTGTGCAAGCGGCTTTTCGCCTTCAATAATTTTGCGGGCCATTTCCAGGATCGTTGTGTCATCTAATTCTACAATACCGCCGTCGGGTCCTTGTTCAAGATGTATCCCTACACTCTTACCTCGATCATAGTTGGCACCGCCAAAGTAATTTCTTACCGTTTCTACGTCGAGGTTTAACTCTTCAGCAATTGTGTGAATGCTTCCATCAGGCAGACTATCTTTAATCTTCCTGAGCTGATTAAATGTGATTGTTGTTGTACTCATATTAAAAAGGTTTAATAGTAAATATAAGTCTGTACTAAAATTAGAAAATTTATTTGAATTTAAAAACTAAGCCGCACTTAATTATTTGTTTAGCTGCGTCTTTATTACTTAATTCACGAAGCTTTTATACACCGGATAATAGTTTTACCAATAAAGCCATTATTTTTGCAGTACTAAAACGCATGATATTTTGAAATTTTCTGAGTTAAATATTAATACAGTGCTGCTGAATGCACTTGATGATCTGGGTTTTGAAACGGCAACACCCATACAAAAGGAAGCCTTTCCGGTAATTATGTCGGGCCGCGATGTGGTGGGCATTGCTCAAACCGGAACAGGTAAGACCTTTGCCTACATATTGCCCATTCTTCGGCAGCTGAAATTCTCACAACAGCGTCATCCGCGTATATTGGTGTTGGTGCCTACGCGCGAGTTGGTCGAACAGGTGGTGGGTGAGTTTCGAAAGCTAACAGAATACATGAGTGTGCGCATTGGCGGTGTTTATGGTGGTACCAATATCAACACGCAAAAAGAACTGGTTTATGCCGGTTTAGATGTGTTAGTGGCCACTCCGGGGCGCCTTATCGATTTAAGTCTGACCGGTGTATTGCGCCTTAAAAATATTCAGAAACTCGTGATTGATGAGGTGGATGAGATGCTGAATCTGGGTTTCCGGACTCAGTTAGAGCAGATACAAGAATTATTGCCCGATCGGCGTCAGAACCTGATGTTTTCAGCCACCGTAACACCGGATGTGGAAATGCTGATCAAGCAATGGTTTTACGACCCGCTAAGGGTAGAAGTGGCTGCCACGGGCACTCCTCTCGATAAGATCTTTCAGAGCGCTTACCTGGTGCCTAACTTCTATACAAAGCGTAATTTTCTACTTCATCTCCTGAATAATAATGCTGACATGGATAAGGTGCTTGTGTTTGTGCAGAGCAAAAGCATGGCCGATCTATTGTGCGATGAGCTGGGCAAGGAGCTGGGGGATGCTGTGGGAGTTATCCATTCCAATAAATCACAGAATTATCGTTTTCGGATGGTGGAGGAGTTTCTTAATGGTCAGCGACGTGTGCTGATTGCCACCGATCTGATTGCACGGGGTATGGACATCAGCCATGTGAGCCATGTGATTAACTATGACATGCCCGAAACCGCTGAATCGTACATACACCGTATTGGACGTACCGGACGAGCCGATGCAGAGGGTATGGCACTGGCCTTTGTGGAGGAAAAGGACGAAGCCATCTGGTCGTCTATTCAGAAGCTGATGAAGAAAACGGTGCAGCTATCGCCTCTGCCCGATGAGGTGAAGGTAAGCGAGCGTTTGCTGGAGTCGGAGAAAGAGGTAATGGCCGGCATGTTGGTTGTGAAAACACCCAAGGTGGCAGCACAGCGCGGTGCCGCCTATCATGAGAAGAAGGATAAAAATAAAAAGACCAATCAGGGAGGTTCTTACCGTCGCAAATTAGCTGCGAAATATAAAAAACCCAAAACACGAGGTCAAAAGCGTAAGTAATTATCAGGTTATTTCATAATAATTGGCCATGAATAAGCATCGCGTACTCTTCATTATCAACCCCATATCGGGCATTGGGAAGCAACGCACGGTTGAGAAAGCGGTAGAAGGAGAGATCGACCATCAGCGCATTGATTTTGATATTGCCTACACCGATTATGCCGGTCATGCCCGTGAGCTGTCTAAGGCAGCCATTGGACAATATGATGTAGTGGTGGCTGTGGGGGGTGATGGTACAGTAAACGAAGTGGGTTCAGCGCTGGTGAATACCACTACGGCCATGGCCATTATACCCACCGGATCGGGTAATGGTTTGGCGCGTTACCTGGATATTCCCCTTCGTGTCAACAGGGCTTTACAGGTGATTAACCGCATGGAGATGAGGGATATTGACACCTTGCGCGTGAATAATCAGATATCTTTAAACGTAGCCGGTATTGGTTTTGATGGCCATATCAGCCATGAGTTTGCGAAGCAAAAACACCGCGGCCCCGCTACCTATGTCAAATTAATAACAAAGGAATACGCTAAGTATAAATCCGCTGTTTACCGGATTAGTATAGATGGCACCACCTACGAGTTACCGGCTTTTATGATTACCCTGGCTAACTCATCGCAGTGGGGTAATAATATTCATATAGCACCACAGGCCAAAATAGATGACGGCTTAATTGATGTTTGTATCATCAAGGAGTTTCCGATTTATGATGGTCCCTCCCTGCTGATTAGTATACTTGACCAGAGTGTTGATCAGCGACGCTACGATGTGGTCACCAAGGCACGTCAGATCATTATTGAAGGCGATCAAGCTCTTGTGGGTCATGTTGATGGGGAGCCTGCCGATTTGGGTAAGCGAGCCGTGGTGGAGATTCACCCTTTGTCTTTACGCGTGATTGTGCCCCCCAAAGATTTTCGCAAGAACCTCTTGGAACCGCTTAAAGAGCTCAAGGAGTTATTGCCCCCTATGCCCACACTTGGCGGACTACCCGTATTGCCCAAAGGCTTTTTGCCGGGTAGCAGCAAAAATGAATGATATCGTTGAAACAAGCAAGGCAGAGAAATCGGGCACAATATCTTTGACAAAATACTGTGACCATAAAATATTCAATAAAAAAACGGGCGACCTCCATGTGGTCGCCCGTTTCTATATCAATTAATCTAACAAGTTATAATGTATTATTTACGCTTGCCTTTCTTTGCTGCTAGTGCCTGCTGACGTTGCATATCTTCTAAACGCTGTTGAAACTTCGACTTCTTCGATGGCTTCTTTTTGTTGGCATTTAATTTGGCCAGCAAAGCATCCTCGTCCACAAAACGACGGATCAATAATGTTTGTCCGATGGTAATGAGGGTAGAGATAAAGTAGTAATAACTCAAACCGGATGCATAGTTGTTAAAGAAGAACAGGAACATCACCGGCATCATATACATCATACCTTTCATGCCCGGCATCTGTTGACTGCTTTGTGTCATCTCCTGGTTTATCTTGGTATAAACAATATTGGTGATGGCCATTAACAAACAGAAAAGACTTACGTGATCACCATAGAAAGGTATATCAAAAGGCAATTGGAAGATGGAGTCGTACGATGACAAGTCATCGGCCCATAAGAAGGCTTCGCCGCGCAACTCGATGGATGCGGGGAAGAACTGGAACATGGCAAAAAGAATAGGCATTTGCAATACCATGGGTAAACATCCGCCCATGGGATTAACACCCGCTTTGCGATACAGCGCCATGGTGGCTTGCTGACGTTCCATCGCCTTCTCTTTCGGTATCTTATTGTTAATCTCTTCAATCTGTGGCTTCAGCACTTTCATCTTGGCCGTTGAAACATACGATTTGTATGTCAGCGGGAACAGGATTAGTTTAATAAGTATGGTTAACAGCAGAATGATGATACCATAATTACTGATAAAGCCTTCGAAGAAGTGGAATACCTCAATCACACCCAGGTTGATGTAGCGCAGGAACCCCCATCCCAGATACACTAACTCGCGCAGCTGATAGTCTTCCTCATAGGGCTTAAGGGTTTTAAAATCGTTGGGTCCAAAATAGAATTGGAAGGCCAGGTTATCGCTGCCGGTAAAGGGCACATTCACCTGGGCACTGGCATTCATAATCAGTCGCTCGTTCTTATCGTCCGGCCCTTCGGTGGCTACCTCGCCACTCATGAAGTTATCTTTGGCTATAAATACCGAGGAGAAAAACTGATCTTTAAAGGCTACCCATTTTACTTTGGTGCTTAGCTTCTCTGAGTCGGAGCTGTGGGCATTGATATGATCCACATCTTCCTGGTCGAATTTAAAATACACACCGGCGCGCTGACGCTCAAAGTCAGGTGCTTTCTCCTGAGCATCCATGCGCATGTTCCACTCAATACCCAAGGAACCCGTTGGGGTGGACATGAGGCTGCTCATGTTGCGTGTGGTAATATTAAAGTCGGCCATGTAGCTGTTGTCGGGCAGGGTATAGGAGAACATCATTTCTCCCTCATCAGCTTTGATCAGCAGATCGGCTTTGGAGCTGTTGGCTTTCGCCACATCAAAGAATAAATCGTTGGTGTGGAAGTTACGGTTGTTGTGCGTAAAGTAAAAGCCAAAGCGGTTTTGGTCGCCATTCATCAGTACGAGGGGCTGGCCATCATGTGTTTTATACTCTTTTAACTCTACCGAATAGATGCGGGCACCTTTGGTGGAGATAATCATTTTCACCAGGTTGTTTTCCAGGGTAACAAAGGACTGCTCGCCCTGTGCTGCCCCGGCAAATAAGCCATAGCGATTGCTAAGTGCCTGTGCCACGGCTGCTGAGTCTTTTTCAACTTCCGCTTCTTTGCTTTCCTGTTCTTGGGCAATGGCAGCTTTGGCTTCTTCAGCCAGTCGCGCCTGCTCTACCATGGCTATGGAGTCGCGTCGGCGCTGTTGTTCAGCCAGCTGTTCTTCGGTGGGCTTGTTGAGCCACCAGAAAAAACCCAGGATAATGGTAATGAGTACAATTCCGGTTATCGAATTTCTATCCATTGTATTAGTTTGTGTGTTAAGTTACTCTTCTATAGCGGCCTTTATAAAGGCCATGAAAATAGGGTGGGGGTTTAGTACCGTACTGCTGTATTCGGGGTGATACTGCACACCGGTAAACCATTTGTGCTTAGGAATCTCCATGATTTCCACCAGTCCTGTATCAGGGTTGAATCCCGCAGGTACCATGCCGGCTTTTTCAAAGGCCTCCAGGTATTCGTTGTTAAATTCATAGCGGTGACGGTGGCGCTCTTTTATATCAGTTTTGCCGTAGGCCTTGTAGGCATTGCTTCCCTCGCTTAGCTCGCAGTCGTAGGCACCCAATCGCATGGTTCCACCCATATCGGTTACGTTCTTTTGATCTTCCATCAGGTCAATCACGGCATGGTTTGTGCGGTTGTCCATCTCGCGTGAGTTGGCATCGCTCAACTTCAGTACGTTACGCGCATATTCAATAACAGCACATTGCATACCCAAACAGATACCCAGAAAAGGAATATTATTTTCGCGCACATATTTAATGGCCGACAGCTTACCTTCAATGCCACGATGTCCGAAGCCCGGAGCCACCAGCACTCCATCGAGTCCTTTCAGCATCTCTGCTGCATTGGTGTCGTTCAGATCCTCCGAATGAATCAGTTCAACCTTGGCCTTACGGTTATTGTAAGTAGCGGCGTGATGCAGCGCTTCAATAATTGATTTATAGGCATCAGCCAGCTCAACGTATTTACCTACCAAACCGATTCTAACAGTTTGCTTTGCGTTGTACAATTTATTTAAGAAACCTTTCCAGTCCTTAAGAGCCGGTTTTTCAGTGATGGGCAGATTAAGTTTCTTAAGCACAATCTCGTCAAGACCCTCCTCCTGCATTTTTACAGGTACCTCGTAGATGGTTTTTACATCGATGGACTGAATAACGGCTTTGCTGTCCAAATTGCAGAACAGGGCTACCTTGCGACGTATGTCTTGCGATAATTCATGCTCGGTACGCAGCACCAACACATCGGGTTGAATTCCGTTTTCCAGGAGTTGCTTTACCGAGTGTTGTGTGGGTTTGGTCTTTAGCTCTCCCGATGCGTTAAGGAAAGGCACCAGCGTTAGGTGTACCACGGCGGCATGATCGCCCAGTTCCCATTTCAACTGACGCACTGCTTCTACATAGGGCAATGACTCAATGTCGCCCACGGTACCCCCTATCTCGGTAATTACAAAGTCATATTTGTGTTTGGTACCCAGTAGCTTAATGTTACGCTTTATTTCATCGGTAATATGAGGGATAATTTGAACCGTTTTGCCAAGGTAATCGCCCTTCCGCTCTTTATTAATCACATTTTGGTAGATGCGGCCGGTGGTTACGTTATTGGCCTGCGAGGTGGGAACGTTCAGAAAACGCTCGTAATGTCCCAGATCGAGGTCTGTTTCGGCACCGTCCTCAGTAACGTAACACTCACCGTGTTCATAAGGATTTAAAGTTCCGGGGTCAACGTTCAAATATGGATCAAGCTTTTGAATGGTTACTCGGTAACCTCTTGATTGTAATAATTTTGCTAAAGAAGCTGATATAATTCCTTTTCCCAACGAGGAGGCTACACCTCCGGTTACAAATACATATCTTGTTTCCGGCACAACTATAGTTTTATAAGTTCTTCAATTGCTCTTACGAGCGAAAATTTCAAGCTACAAAGGTAGAAAAATACCGATAATATCGCTTAACTTCTATTCAAATAATGGGTCGGCTTGTAACAAGGGAGTAGGTAAACATGCCTCATGCGTCTTTAAAGGTTTAAAAAAAGGAAATGCAGAGATGTTTGATAGTATTACTTTTATCAAAACATCGTATCTTTGCATTTATTATTTTTGACGGCTATTTTGCTTATTAATTATCAAAAATTGACCGTTGATTTAATTATATCAATATACTTTATTAAAATATTAGAATGGATCAAATTGAAAAGTCTTATCGGGAGTTGGTGGAGCTGAAGTATCAGCTCTTTAACAGCCTGTTCCTTACTTTGCCGCTGGATGCGGTGCAGCAAACAGGCTTGCTTCTGCCATTGCTGAACAAGGCTTGTGCCAAAGGCCTGGAGGATGGCGAGTCGCCCAATACGATTATCAATAACTTTTTTAAAGAACATAAGCCCGAACTGAGTGACAGGGAGCGTATTTCGTTTCTGTTTAAAATTATTCAGTACGTTGAGCGTCAGATCGTCTTGATTGATGCACTGGAGGAGGCCGCTTATAAAAAGATACACCGAATCAGTGATTCTGACAGCTGGGGACGCATTAAGCAAAAGGTGGAAAACCGTAAGCTGGAAGAGCAGATGGATGAGTTGTTGGATAGCTTTGGTATTCGTGCCGTTTTAACGGCACACCCCACACAGTTTTATCCCGGGCGTGTACTGGCCATATCAACCGACCTCACCCAGGCCATTGTTAACGATGAAGTGGGCTATGCACGTGATTTGTTGCAGCAACTGGGTAAAACCGCTTTTTATCGCAAGCAAAAGCCTACCGCTTATGATGAAGCGCTGGCTTTAACCTGGTATCTGGGTAATGTTTTTTACCCTGCCGTGGGAGAGCTGATGGATCGTATCGACGAATTTTTCCCCGGTAAGATAGATCATAACAAGGAGTTGATTACCATGGGTTTCTGGCCCGGAGGAGACCGCGATGGCAATCCTTTCGTAAATGTGGATACCACACTGAAAGTGGCACGTAAGCTGCGTTTTACACTTTCTACCTGTTATCATAAAGAGCTAAAAGCCATAAAACGTCGTTTAAGCTTCGATGGAGTGTATGACATCCTCGATGAGTTGGATAATATGTTTACGGCTGAGCTGACTAATGTTTCGGGTGAGAATAATATTGAGCTTAACTACCTAATGAGTCAGCTCGATAAAGTAGAGAAGTTACTGAAAGAAGAGCACCAAAGTTTGTTTATTGAAAGAGTGCAGTCCTTCAAGCGTAAGATTAAGCAGTTTGGCTTTTTCTTCGCCAGTATCGATGTGCGACAGGATAGTCGCATTATAGGTAAAGCCTTTGAGGAGGTGATGCGTGTAAACCCAGAGTTATTCCCGGCCGATTTGTGGCAACTATCGGAAGAGGAACAGCTTAATAAGCTCCTGAAAGTGAAAGGACGCATCGATACTTCTGTGTTTGAAGATGAGCTGGTGCGCGATACCCTAGAGTCGATGAAAGCCATCCGTAGCATTCAGAAGGAGAACGGAGAACGAGCCGCCCATCGATATATCATTAGTAACTGCCGGGGCACCATCGATATTGCCAAAGTAGTAGCATTGGCGCGCTTGTGCAGCTGGGGCGATGAGCCTTTAACGCTGGATATTGTGCCTTTATTTGAAACAGTGGACGATCTGAAGGGTGCCGGTAATGCCATGAAGGTGCTATATAACCACCCACGATATAAAACACACCTGGCCAATCGTAATAACCGTCAAACAGTGATGCTGGGATTCTCCGATGGCACCAAGGATGGAGGTTATCTTATGGCCAACTGGGGTATTTATCGTGCCAAGGAAGATATTTCGCTCATATCGCGTGAGAGCGATGTGGAAGTGGTCTTTTTTGATGGCCGCGGCGGACCGCCGGCTCGTGGAGGTGGTAATACACATCTATTTTACTCGGCATTGGGTAAAACCATTGATAGCCATCAGATTCAGCTTACGATACAGGGGCAGACCATCAGTTCACACTATGGTATTAAGGAAGCTGCGGCTCACAACCTGGGGCACTTGCTTACCGCTGGATTTGAGAATAATCTATTCAACCGCACTGCCTCTGATTTGAGCGCTGCCCAGCGTAATCTTATCGAGCAGATGTCGCAAAGTGGCTATGATAAATATGCCGCGCTGAAAGCACATCCTTTGTTTATGCCGTTCCTGGAGGAGCGCAGTACCCTAAAATATTATGGATTGGCTAACATTGGTAGTCGTCCATCTAAGCGGGGATCGAAAGATAAGCTGGTATTTGATGATTTGCGCGCCATTCCTTTTGTGGGTGCATGGAGCCAGTTGAAGCAGAATGTACCAGGTTTCTATGGTCTTGGCACGGCTCTGAAAGAGCAGGAAGAAGCCGGTAACCTGGCTGCCTGTAAGGAGTTGTACAACACTTCTATCTTCTTCAAGGCCTTGATCTCAAATAGCATGCAGAGTATGAGTAAGGCTAACTTTGCGCTTACCAAGTACATGGAAAACGATGCTAAGTTCGGTGAGTTCTGGTCTATTATACATAACGAATACCTACTGACGCGCGAAATGGTACTGAAAGTGTCGGGTGATAGTGAATTGCTGCAAGACAATGCACGGAGTCGTAACAGTATTCGCCTGCGCGAAAATGTGGTATTGCCTTTGCTGGCCATTCAGCAGCATGCATTAATAGAGATACAGAAGCTGCAGGACGAGCCTAATGATGAGCATCTGGCACTGTATGAGCGCATGGTAGTGCGTTCCTTGTTTGGCAATATCAATGCCAGCAGAAACTCTGTTTGATGTAATACAATTTTAAGACTGTTTTTTTAATACAATTACACCAATTCCAAAGCGCCGCCTTCAATTTGAAAGCGGCGCTTTAATATATTCAAAAAAGTTAGTCCTTTTTAGTTTCGAATAGGGTAGGTTTAAAGGTTAGCATCACCCAGGCCCAATTATTGGCAGCATCGTTATTCTCAACGCCTTTCACCTCGTACAGTCCGTCGCCGGCGAACATATGCGAGTAGCCAAAATCGAGTTGTACCCTCCCTTTGTGCGAGTAGCCACAGAAAATATCAAGCTCGGTGCCCAATCCCTGATTGCCTGAAACCATATCGCCATGCGCACTGAAGAAATGAAGAGCGGCATTGAATTTTACTTTCCCGGGCTTGGCATCGGCTTTCAAATAAATATCATGCAGCCCCACGTTATTGATGTGGTTTTTCACGAAGAAATAATCCATCAGGCCATTGAATTTGTGATTTGTTCCAAAAAACGGATTGAAGGAATTGTTCTTATCCGCCCCCTCCTGATCGGTTCCGGAAAGTAACTCATAGCCTCCACCCACATTAAAAATATCGTTAAGAGCCGTTGTGGCATCCACCGATACATTAAAGGCAGATATATCAGTTTCATTAATGGCGGGGTTTTTTCCAAACTGATAGTAGAAGTTACCGGCCAGCTGAACTTCCCCTAAGGAGGTTTTTAGGTGGGTACCAATGGTGGTTGTCTGGGTGGTCTCCTGATCCAGCTGCTCCGCATCGACCCAGTAGGGGCGTGCCAGGTTCATAAGCAGGAAGCTGGCGGCATAACTGTCGCCTATTCGATTCACCCACAGGTACTGCATAGCTTTGTAGGCATCGGGCCCCCGGTAGATATTACTGTTGAGCGACGAGTTGTTATAGGCAAGGCCCAGGTGAGCATTGAAGAGGCCGCTGTATTTGAATACGGCCACATCATGCGAGCGTCCCTGCTGTGCCCAGCCTACACTGCCCAGCATACGATGATCGTCGTACACCAGCTGCTGGCGACCGGCTTTTAAAGAAAACTGAGGGTCGATAAACCACTCGGCCCAAGCCTCATGGAGCCATAAGTCACGATTAGCATTGTCGGTGAGCTGTTGCTCCGCGCCCCAGTTACGCACATCCTGCATCACTATGCCAATGGCAAAATCTTCATTTTTAAAATCCAGGTTTAGGCGCGTGCGCTGGCTGGTGATGAAAGAACCCTTTGTGTCGTCTGTAGCCGGTGTTTTCAGGCCATGGCTGTATTCGCTACGCGGACGCAGTTCTGCCGATAGCTTAAACTGAGCATAGCCAGTACTATAGCTCAATAGTATAATTGTTACGCAAATTATATTCTTGATTTTCATACGCTATGGTTTATTTCATTGAGGTGATATAACCGGCTTCTCTATTTTTGGCTTCTTCCTTCCATTTCGGTACAATGGTATTGAGGAACTCCTTTTTCTCATCCTTCAGCTTCTTCATGGGTAACCCTATGTAGGCCTGTGCCTTGGCTTTGGTTGTGATATCGGGATAGGGCACGGGCTCGTTGTGTCCCAGATCGGCCAGTACGCGGGCCAGTTTAATGCGTCCTTCCTGAGCGACGGTGATACCGGTGGCAATTACGCGACTTGTTTCCACAGGCGAGTGGAATGAACCACCATGACTGGCTGCTGCGTAATCCCAGCGCCACTGCGCATGTCTGATGTCCATCAGGATGTCTTTCATTTGTGCTTCGTTGGCACCCAGGTCCCATGCTTTCTTGGCTTCCACATGCATGTGTACGATTAGCTCTTCCAGCTTATCGCGGTTTTCGATAATGCGGTCTTGCCGTTCATATACATCAGCCACCAGGCTGGTGGTCTCCTCACGGTGACACACTTGACATGAGTTGGCCACATTGTTCAGTGGACTTTGTATATGATGATCAGTAAACTTAATACCGCCTTCGCTCTTATAGGGCATGTGGCAGTCGGCACAGGAAACGCCGCGCTTGGCATGCACGCCTGTGAGGTAAACTTCGTAGCCGGGGTGCTGCGCTTTAAGCATGGGGGCACGACTTAGCTGATGCGTCCAGTCCGAGAACTCTATATTATCATAATACTCCTCCATGGCCTCAACCGACATGCCCTTGTCCCAGGGAAGTGTCAGGTAAGGCACGCCGGGGTGTGTTTTCTTGTTGAAATAATACTCCACGTGGCACTGTGCGCAGACTAAAGAGCGCATTTCCTGATGTGAGGCATCATTGATATCCTTGCCGGTGCGCTCAAAGGCTTCCACCAGTGCAGGACGTGTGATTTTCAGATTCATGGTCTCCGAGTCATGGCAGTCGGCACAGCCAATGTTATTCATCACCTCGGCACCTTTCTCATCCCAGCTTCCTTTGTAAAATTCTGCAGGTCCCATTTCGGCCATTAGGCGGGGCACATCGGGGCTTTTGCAGGTCCAGCAGGTATTGGGCATGGGACTCTTACTATCGGCGGAAGGAGCTCCGGTACGCAGGGTTCTCTGAATATCGTCAATGGCATGCATGTGCCCGCGACCCTGATTATAGTCTTTGGCAAAACCATAGCCGGCCCACAGCACCACCAGGCGCGGATCTACCTCCAGCATGTCTATCATGGCACTACCGTTGTATTTACTGGCAAAAGTGGTGTCTTTGGTTTTTATATAAGATTGATATTCCTTGGGGAAGTTCTGTCCCCACACTTCGTTGCGCGGTTCGGTAGGTGCATGCTTAACCTTGGGTGTATAGGCAAATACGGCTTCGGCACGGCGTTCCATAACGGATGAAGCCAGCAGTCCCAGTAAAAAGACAACTACAACGGTTAGTATAAAAAGCGCCCAGCCTAACCAGGGTTTTTCTTGTATTTGTTCACGAATAGGTTTCATAGATCATTTGATTTAGGTTATTTCTGATTTAATTTTTTTAGCCAGTCGGGCAGGGGGCTTTCGGGTACCGGTACCCTTGCGTGCGGAACGCTGGAGAGACTGTTCACACGCCCGTGAGGTGTCTCGCGGTGGCACTCCCAGCAATAACGGTCGTCGATGTTTTGGTGCATATCGGGTACTTGCGCCAGTAACTTGTCATCGGTAATGAGATACTCGTGGCAGCGCACACAGTTTTGTTGTACTACCTTTTGTCCTTCTTCCTTAATAAAGATGACCTGTGGCTCGGCGCGCATGGTAAATACACTGGCATGCCGCATCCCGTCCTTGGCTTTAAAGTAATAGGTGTTAAAAACATTGTTGTGCGGTACATGGCAGTCGTTGCAAGTGGCTACCTCACGGTGGGCACTGTGGCTCCAGGTGGCGTACTGGGGTGCCATAATGTGGCAATTCACGCAAGTAGTGGGCTCATCCGACAGGTAGGAGTGGGCTCTTGAAACATAGAACACATAGCAGCCCAGTCCAACTAAAATGCCGGCCGTTAGTAAAACGGGCATGCGCCAATGTTCGGGGGGCTTCAGGAAATCAAAGAATTTTTTGGGCATAAACGTTTGATTTAGATTAGCAATCAGTAAGATAGCTTACTTATGGTCTTGAATCAAATAAAAGGGTAGTTAATAGCTTATCAATATTTAGTCTAAATAGCTATTCTTCAATCCTTTACCAAGCACAAAGCCTGTGCATCACACAGGATGCACAGGCTTTGCAGTTGATTTTGTTATAATCTCGTCTCTTAATTAGTTGATCCAGTTCTCAACATCTTCCTTTGCCGTGCTGATGCTGCCTATGCCAAAGGTTTCAATTAATATGTTAGCCACATTGGGCGACAGGAAAGCAGGCAGGGTAGGGCCCAAGTGAATGTTCTTAACGCCCAGGTGTAGCAAGGCTAGTAACACAATCACCGCTTTTTGCTCGTACCAGGCAATGTTATAAACGATGGGCAGGTCGTTAATATCATCCAGACCAAATACCTCTTTCAGTTTAAGAGCAGTAACAGCCAGGCTGTATGAGTCGTTGCACTGCCCTGCATCCAGCACTCGGGGGATGCCACCGATATCGCCTAATGGCAACTTATTATAGCGATATTTAGCACATCCGGCGGTAAGTATCACCGTATCCTGCGGTAGTTCGCTGGCAAACTCAGTATAATAATCACGGTCCTTCATGCGGCCGTCGCAGCCCGCCATCACCACAAATTTCTTAATGGCACCGCCTTTTACGGCTTCTACTACCTTATCGGCCAGTTGAAGCACCTGATTGTGCGCAAAACCACCTACAATAGTGCCGGTTTCAATCTCGGTAGGAGGCGAACATTTTTTCGCGTGCTCAATGATGGCCGAGAAGTCTTTCGGCTGCCCGTTGACGCGATCGGGGAAATGCACGCAGCCGTCAAAGCCCGAGGATCCGGTGGTGTAAACACGGTCTTTGTACGAGGCTTTGGGCGGTACAATACAGTTAGTGGTGAAAAGGATGGGGCCGTTGAATGATTCAAATTCAGTGGTTTGCTTCCACCAGGCACTGCCGTAGTTACCCACAAAATTATCGTATTTCTTAAACTTAGGGTAGTAATGAGCGGGCAGCATCTCGCTGTGTGTGTAAACATCAATGCCTGTGCCCTGGGTTTGCTCCAGCAGATCCTCTAGGTCTTTAAGGTCGTGGCCGCTGATGAGGATGCCCGGATTATTGCCCACGCCAATATTAACCGAAGTGATTTCAGGATTACCATAGGATTCAGTGTTGGCTTTGTCCAACAGAGCCATTACTTCCACACCAAACTTACCACACTCCAGTACCAGTGGAACCAATTCATCAGCAGCGATGCTATCTGAGAGGGTAGCTACAAGGGCTTTCTTGGCGAATTGATAGATGGCTTCGTCTTCGTAACCCAGGTTCCAGGCATGCTCGCCATAGGCCGCCATTCCTTTCAGGCCGTAGGTAAGCAGCTCTTTCAAAGAACGGATGTCTTCGTTTTCGATGGACAGGATACCGATTAACAGGGCTTTTGACTCCATGTCGTTTTCATTAGCTCCCCGGTAAACGGCGCAGTCATGCAATTCGGCGGGCGGCTCAATTTGAGCCTTTATCTCATCCTGAACGGCATACCCTTCCTTTATTTTGGCCACAATTTTATTGCGGTCGAAGTTGGCATTGGTAATGGTTACAAACAGGGCATCGATGATGTACTTATTGGCCCTGTCCTGCGCCACCCCTTGTTGGTCGGCCAGCTGACTGAGCAGCGCTACACCTTTGGTTGTGTACACCAGCAGATCCTGAAGGTTGGCCACATCGGAGGTTTTTCCACATACTCCTTTGATTTCGCAACCCGTTCCTTTGGCTGCTTCCTGACATTGATAGCAAAACATACTCATGATGATCGGTATTTAAGTTATTGATTATGGTTTAAACTTTTTTGAGTCACAATGTATTCTCCTTAAGTTAAGGAATTAATAATTAATAGTTTCATTCATGGATGAATGAGTAGGGAGGTATTACACCCACTCTTCTTTGATTATTTCACCTTCAATGGATACCATGGCCAGTTTTAGCGGTATTTTACGCGAGGCGCGCTCCACTGCCATCTTAGCCTGTTGCAACAATCCGCCGCAGCAGGGTACCTGCATAATGGCCACCGTTAGGGTATTAATTTTAGCCTGGTCAATCATCTGAATCAGCTTATCTACATATATTTCCTGATTGCTATCGAGCTTGGGGCAGGCAATGCCTAAGCTTCTGCCCTTTAGAAATTTACTATGGAAGTTTCCCATGGCAAAGGCCACACAGTCGGCTGCCAGCACCATGTCTGAATCTCTGAAGTAAGGTGCCATTGGGTTGACCAAGTGCATTTGAACCGGCCATTGGCGGAGCTCTGATGAGGCTTCACCTGTAGGGTTCGATGGAGCTGAAGCTGCTGGGCGCTCTATTGAACGGGCTGCAGCTCCCGGGCAACCTCCTCCCGAATGTACTTGTTGCATCACCGACACCTGCGGTTTGTGTACTTGGCGGATTACATCATCAACGCGAAAGCTGAGGCTGTTTTCATTCTCTTTTAACCAGCTAACCGCTTGTTTTAGAAAAGTAATTTCGTTGTGTTCTTTCAGGTGCTTTAAATGGGCAACTACGGTATTGATGCCTTTTTCCACCATGATGGCAATTACCTTTAACTCATCATAAGGCTCAGCTTCGCGCTTTTCAATGGTCATGGCATCCTGCGGGCAATGATTTAAGCACGCACCCAATCCATCGCACATCAGGTCGCTTATAAGGCGCGCCTTGCCATCTATTATCTGCAAAGCACCTTCATGGCACGAGGGTATGCAAACACCGCATCCGTTACATTTATCCTCATCGATTTTTACTACGTCTCTTATCATTGTACTGCTTTTTTTGATCATTTTTACAGTAGCAAATGTAAGGCGGTGGCAGCACGATGTCTGTAACAAATGTTACAAAATCGGAATTAATTTATAATTTGGTACAAAATTACTGAATTCATGAAGATACTATTAAACTGTCCTTTATTTAAAGGCATCACTTATGGTGATATGGTACATATTCTGGATGAAATACCTTATCAGATAAAGAAATACGGCAAGGGGCAGATGATTGCACAAAGCGGTGATGAATGTCGCTCGTTGATGATTATGCTCAAGGGCAGTGTCAAAGGGGAGATGATTGACTATTCGGGTAAGGCCATTAAAATTGAAGATATTGAGCCACCCAAACCCCTGGCCATCGCTTTTTTGTTTGGTGAGAATAACCGCTGTCCGGTGAATGTGGTGGCCAATAATGAGGCCGAGTTGCTACTCTTGCCCAAAACATCGGTCATCTCTCTTATGCAACGGAGCGATATCTTTCTGAGTAATTTCATGAATATCATCTCCAGCAAAACGCAGTTTCTATCCGATAAAATTCGTTTTCTGTCATTTCAGACCATACGTGGCAAAATTGCCCATTACCTCTTGCAGCTTTCCGGATCGGTAGATGGTGAATTGATACTGCCGAAAAGTCAGGAGGAGCTGGCCAATATGTTTGGGGTGGCCCGTCCTTCGCTGGGGCGTGCCCTTCGTGACTTGCACAATGAAAATATTATAGAGGCAAGGGGAAAGAGCGTGAAAATTATGAATCGGGAAGCCTTGATTCAACAGCTGAAAAAATGATATGAGCGCAACAAAAAAAGTGGTGGTGTTAAGTTGCGAGCATGGTGGCAATGCGGTGCCCGATTCTTACAAAACCTTGTTTGAAGGAGCGGAAGAAGTGCTGAAGACTCATCGTGGATATGATTTGGGAGCACTTGATTTGTTTTGTGCTATAAAAAGTAATGATATTTTTCATAGTCAGGCTGCTACGATTAGTCGTTTACTTGTGGATGTGAATCGTTCGCACCATAGGCGTACGCTATTTTCTGAGTTTACCAAGGCTTTATCATGCGAGGAGAAAAAGCGCATCCTGAGTGATTACTACGATGCCTACCGGCAGCCTTTTGCAAAGAAGGTTTTTGATTTATGGTCACAAAATAAAACAGTGTTGCATCTGTCTGTTCATTCCTTTACACCTGAATTGAATGGCCATGTGCGACAAACTGATTTTGGTATTCTGTATCATCCCGGGCGCATCGAGGAGAAGCAATTTGCCTTGCTCTGGAAAAAACAACTTAAGAACAGACTGCCACATTGTCGTGTTCGTTTCAACTATCCATTTTGTGGCAAGCCCGATGGTTTCGTGCGCTATTTTCGCGATCGGGAGGAAGAAAAGTACCTGGGCATCGAATTTGAGATGAATCAGAAATATGCCGGTAATCAGGAGGTTTACAAGCATGTTGTTTCTGCTTTTAATGCGGCCTTGTATGCCTGGAGGAAGTGATGAGTTGGAGAACAACAAACCCGCTTTGAAAAGAATGCCATTCTATGGTAGCTATCCTGTTTCTACAAATTGCTAATGCTGTTGATTGTGCTGAGGATATTGAGCGCATTAATTCGTTCACTGTTTAAAAATTCAACAGTGTTGAATTTTTAAACAATAAATATAACAAACTGATTGACAGGTGACTATATTGCATTTCAACTAGGAGTGTTGAGAAATTCTACAATTCAACGCTGACAATCCGTTTCGGGCACACTGTTAATTGTCTGGTTACATGCGTGTTATGTGGTTTAGGTATTATTATTGGGTAGTCTTATAATAATGAGGATCTATTATATAATAAATAATAATGCTAAAACCCTAATGTCATGAACTACAGATTGTACCTTATCGGCGTTGTATTCTGCTTTTTTAGCTTTACGACCCTATGTGCGACCAGTCCGGCTGTTGGAATGGCGCAAGAAGAAGAGGCTCTGGAGGTCCGTTACTCATCTGATTTGTATCATTTAGTGATGGACTGGATTGTTGAATATCAGGCCTTAACACCCACTGCTATCCAAGCAAATGAATTAACCGATGCTTTTGCTTCTGATAATAAGCACCTTAGTTTTGTGTCTGACGAGACCATAAATTCCCTTGCACAAGGCTCGCATTGGAAAGTAGTAGTGGGCCATGATGCCATTGTGCCGATCATTAACTCTAACAATCCATTGCTTCAGGAGATAGGTGTTCAGGGGC
Organism: uncultured Carboxylicivirga sp.; assembly: GCA_947491945.1. Lineage (GTDB taxonomy): Bacteria > Bacteroidota > Bacteroidia > Bacteroidales > Marinilabiliaceae > Carboxylicivirga > Carboxylicivirga longa. The sequence goes on from CANLLN010000008.1 coordinate 84,787, forward strand.
TAACTGCTGAAAAATTAGCTTTGCTTTTTAAGGAGTCAGCCGAGCAAAACTGGGCAACCTTACTGGATGATGTTCCAAACCACCCGCTCCATTTTTACCTATGCGATGATGGATCGATTGTTCAACGACTTGGTAATTTCATCCACTCAGAACCAGATCTGATAAATGCCAGGCGTGTGTTAAGCTCAGAGGAGCTGATTGCCGCTGTACAAAAAGATAAGTATGCTATTGGATTCTGTCGATTGAACGAAATCCGTCAGGTTGATGCAAACGAGTGGATTGAAAACATTTCATTGGCACCCATTGACAAAAATGGCAACCGGCGCATTGATAATTTTGAGGATGTTTACAGTACTCCTTCAGCCTTGGCCAGAGGGGTTTGGATTGGGAAATATCCATCAGCGCTAAGCGGAAATATCTATGCTGTTACGGCGCAAAAGCCAGTTGATGAAAGTACTGTGCAGTTTCTTACTTGGGTGCTTTCAGAAGGAGGGCAGTTGTTGAGTGAGTACGGATATAGTGATTTAGCCTCAGCTGAGAAACGTGCGTATATTGATTTAGTAGTGCAACCAGAACATATGTTGGCTCAAACAGTAGCGCAAGAGACATCTAATAAATGGTGGGTTGTATTACTTGGATTGCTCGCTGGTGCCATCGTCTTGATTTATCTGTTGGCTCAGCTTGTTATGCCACGCTCCACTTCGGCTGGCGCAGATATTCATAGTTCATCTGTTTTAAACGAAAACACCATTGTGGCGCCTAAAGGGTTGTATTTTGATAAAACCCATACCTGGTCGTTTATTGAGAAAAATGGTTTAGTTCGAATTGGTATCGATGATTTTATGCAGCACATCACAGGAGAAATCACTCGTGTAATGCTAAAGCGTCCCGGCGAAAAAGTGGAAAAAGGGGAAAAGCTACTCACCATAAGTTGTGTGGGTAAGCAACTAACCATTTATTCACCCATTACAGGAGTTATCAAGCAGGAGAACCAACAGCTTCTGAGCCATTCGACACTAATCAATAGTTCGCCCTACAACGAAGGATGGGTGTACCTGATTGAGCCTTTAAACTGGTTTAGAGAGATACAGTGTATGTTAATGGCAGATAGCTATAAGGCCTGGTTGAAAGCAGAGTTTATGCGTTTGAAAACATTCTTATCCTATGCCGCCCGTTCAAATACTGCAGTCTATCAACACATAATTTTGCAAGATGGAGGTGAGCTACACGACCATGTTTTGGCCGATTTAGATCCTGAGGTATGGGAGGAATTTCAAACCAAATTCATTGATAAAGTCTGAAGACCCGGATGCAAGAAAAAAGAATTACCGTGTATATAAATTGTGTAACTGTTTTATAACATATAATTGATGCATGTAACTTTGGTTATTTATCAGCATTTTACAATGATGTAAATAACCATTGTATAATCAACCACTCTAAGCAGGGCATGAAAAGGCTCAAAAATATTTTATTTAACAGAAAATCTGTCAAGCGGGTTTTAAAGCCGCATGTAAAGTTCCATTCTTCCATTTATGGAAGAGTGGTCTTTTTTATTTTTATTTCAGTCGTCTTTTTATTTGTTTCTTTTTGGGTCATATTCAGATCTTTAAACGAACAGTACTTTGAATCCGTGCTGCACGATAAGGGTATGAATATCGGTTCATTAGTAGAGGGCGCACTGTATCGGTCAATGCTCGAAAATGATCGTCAGTCGCTTCAGAATACGCTCGATATTATTGATACTATGTCGGGTATTGACGATGTTAACATGTACGATACCAATAACAACCTTGTTTACACTTCTATTTCCAGAGATTCATTGCACCATAGCGATCCGGATTGTAAAAGCTGCCATATAGATTTCGCATCCATGTTTGAAGAGAAAGAGAAATCTTACCGAGTTATTGATGTGGAAACGGAATGCAGCATGAATCAGAACCCATTTAACAGCCGACACCTGTTAATTAAATCACCGATTTTAAATTCTCCCAGTTGCTCAACCACTGACTGTCATGCCCATTCCCAAGAGGAAGAAGTGCTCGGTTCCTTACTGATTAAGCTACCGATGAAGGATCTGGATGATGCCCTGTCGGCTTCCACAAAAGATTACATCATTTTGGCGGCCATCATGTCTTCGCTGCTGTTTATCTTTCTTATTTTGTTTACCTATAAACAAATCGAAAACCCATTGAATGCCATCATCAGAGCCAGCCAGGCTGTCACTAAAGGAGATAAGAGCACCCGACTGGAGATTAAGACCCGGCAATTGTCAGATATCAGAACTGTTTCCCTTGCATTTAATAACATGTTAGATAATTTGCAGGCCGCCAATAAGGAATTGCAAAACTGGTCGAAACAGCTGGAGTATAAGGTGCAAAAAAAGAGCGAGGAGTTAGGTCAGGTTCAAAACGAACTTATTAATATAGAGCGCATTGCTTCGCTGGGTAAATTATCTCTTTCCGTAGCTCATGAGATAAATAATCCGTTATCTGGCATTTTGGTTTATGCCAAGTTAATTCAAAAGCAGTTGCAAAAGGTTTTAGCGGATGAAGACAAAAAAGAGCCCTTATTAAAGAACCTCAAACTCATTGAAAGCGAAACCAAGCGCTGTGGCGATATCGTGAAAGGCTTATTGGATTTTTCCCGCAAAGATCAGAATGACTTTGAAGCCAAGCATATACACGATGTACTCCACGAAACCTACGAATTGATGGCCCATTCGATGAAAGTAGCAGGGATTGATTTTGTGGTTGATTTTGGCGCGAGAAATGACTTAATTCACTGTAGTCCTAATCAAATCAAACAGATTTGTATTGCTATTTTGGTGAATGCGTCGGAAGCTGTTTCCGAAAATGGGGAGATCATCTTCCGAACCTCTAATCCCAACGATGAAAGTATCCGTATTGAGGTGATTGATAATGGTGTTGGAATTCCGGAGGCAAATATTCAGCGTGTTTTTGAGCCATTCTTCTCAACCAAAGAAAAGACCAGTGGCATTGGTTTGGGGCTGGCCATTGTGCATGGCATCGTTCAAAATCATAATGGTAAAACAGATATTGTTTCAGACAAAGGAAAAGGTACATCTATCATTATAACCTTACCTTTAGCTAATACATAATGAGAAATGACTATGGCTACTAAAATATCAATATTAATTGTTGACGATGAAGCATCGGTGAGAGATTCGCTGTATCAATGGTTTATTGAAGACGGGTATCGGGTTGAGTGTGCGGTAAGTGCTAAAGAGGCCTTGGCTAAACTGGAGGCCGAAGTTTTTGATATTGTGTTGGCCGATATCAAAATGCCGGGCATGGATGGGCTGGAAATGCTCCGCCGCATTAAATCAATGGAAACGAGCCCCATTGTTATTGTTATGACTGCTTTTGCTACCGTGGATACGGCTGTTCAGGCGCTTAAAGATGGTGCTTACGACTATATTACCAAACCCTTCGATCCGGATGAACTTTCTCATTTAATCAGGAATGCCTGTAAACAAATTACTTTGGAGGCCGAAAATGAAATGCTTAAAGAAAAGGTGGTTTCGTTGGAAAATGTGGAGGATTTGATTGGCGATAGCGAAGTCATGCGTCAGCTGATGCAGGAAATTGGCAGCGTTGCACAGTCGAATGCTTCAGTGATTATAACGGGCGAAAGTGGTACGGGCAAGGAGCTGATTGCACGCGCTATTCATGCCAATTCACCGCGTAAATATTTTCCTTTGGTCATCGTCCATTGTGGAGCCCTGACAGAGAGCTTGCTCGAAAGCGAACTGTTCGGGCATGAGAAAGGCGCATTTACAGGGGCCGTTTATAATCGCAAGGGCCGTTTTGAAATGGCTGATTGCGGAACGATTTTTTTGGATGAAATAGCCACCATCCCACCTAAAATGCAAATTGAACTGCTGCGGGTTTTGGAAACCAAAAGTTTCGTAAGGGTAGGAGGTAATAAGGATATTTGTTCAGATTTCAGAGTGATTTGTGCCACCAACAGGGATTTGAAAAGCATGGTCGATAAAGGCCTCTTTCGCGAGGATTTATATTACCGGCTGAATGTGATCAATATTAATGTGCCTTCGTTGCGCGATCGAACAGAGGATATTCCTTTGTTGGTTGATTACTTCATAAAGAAATATTGTCTTTCAATGAATAAGCCGCTTATCACTGTGGAGCCATCCGCACTGAATCGGCTGGAAGAATTTCCTTTTCCAGGCAATATTCGCGAATTGGAAAACATGATTGAACGGGCCATTGTTATTGGCGACGGAAAAAAAATTCGCCTTAAAGACTTGCCTATTGGTAAGGAGTTGGTCAGTAGTTCATTCGAAAGTCTGGAGGACATTGAAAAGGATCATATCCTCTCCATTTTAAACAAGTATAGCTGGAATATTACAGCTGCTGCCAAGGCCCTGAAGGTAGACCGGGTAACCCTTTATAATAAAATCAAAAAATACCAGTTGAGTCCCGAAAAGTAATCGTCTGGCAACAATTAGTACCAACGGGCTTGTTAAATACACGCAGCCGCCTCGAACACAAAGCTCCTGAGTAATGAATCCTGACAAAATCACTTTAATAGCTTTTGGCCAAATAGAGAAAGGTTTTCTTGAAACGATTGCCAGAGATGTGGAGCAGGAATTTCTGATGAAGGTAACAATTACAGATGGCTATTTGGATTTAAGTAAGTACTTTGACTCGGCACGCAGGCAGTATAATGCCAATCGCTTAATTGAAACCATAGAAAAGGATTATGCTGCTGATACAAGCAAGACAGTTGGCTTGTTTACAGTGGATTTGTACATTGATATTCTCACATTCATCTACGGACAGGCTTATTTAAATGGTCGATCTGGTATTGCATCCATGTTTCGCTTGCGTAACGAACGTTATGGGCTGAGCCGTAACGATGCATTGATGTTGCAACGTTTTACAACCGAAATTATTCATGAACTGGGACATACTTTTGGCTTAATTCACTGCCATGTTCCCGGCTGTGTAATGCAGGCCAGTACTTATGTCGAGGATATCGATCAGAAAGAACATCAGTTTTGCTACCATTGTAAAAGCCTGTTAAACCATCGGCTTAACAGCCGCCTGTAGTCCTAAAAATTGCAGATGCCTTTCGATTAAGTTCGTCGTGAACCTTAAGTTAGCTCGAATTGCTATTTTTGAGCATTACAGAACTGAGCAAGAAAGAGCAGGAAATAGCATAACAAAGCTATCTTTGTTTTTATTTTATTGCTTTTATGTAGGCTAGACGGATTAACCCCACTCAGAAATTTCTGATTCGCTGGGTAGTTTGCATCGACAGAGCCATGATATGTGTTAGTATTATACCATTGCGGATGATTGGTTTTGTATGCCTCCAATTGTGCAAGAAAAGGCACTGGACGAGAAGTTTATGGGATTGTGAGAGGCGCAGGTATGGAATGCATCAGCCCCAATCCGCTGATAGAGCTTTTGTAAAGGATGATAAACTGCGTAAAAATATAAGAAATTAATAAAAAGAACATAGCGAGAATATTACAACATTATGAATTCCGAACAGATTTTTTACATCATAATTGCCATTGTTAGTGGGCAATTTATTTTTGAGCAATGGCTAGATTTTCTAAACCATAAACATGTCACTTCTGTAATTCCCAAAGAACTGGAAGGCATTTACGATGAGGAGCAGTACAAAAAACAGCAGAATTACAAAAAAGCCAATTACAGTTTTGGTTTACTGAGCGATTTAATAAGTTTCCTGATAATGGTGGCTATGCTGGCGTTAGGCGGTTTTGCCTTAATTCATCAATGGGTAATAGCCTTAAGCGGCAGTGTAATTGTGCAATCGTTGCTATTTTTCGGAATAATTGGATTAGGCTCATCCATCATCAGTTTGCCATTTAGTATCTACGGAACTTTTGTGATTGAGGAGCGCTTTGGTTTTAATAAAACCTCGGCAAAAACCTTCGTCTTGGATATGTTAAAGTCCATGTTGCTTTCGGTGGCGATTGGCGGACCAATTATGGCACTAGTTATTTGGTTGTATACTATTGCAGGAGGCTATTTTTGGTTGTATGCCTGGCTGGTCATCAGTGGGTTTACCATATTTATGACCATGTTTTACACCTCTGTTATTTTGCCTTTATTCAATAAACAAACGCCTTTGGAAGAAGGGGAATTACGCTCAGCCATCGAAGCTTTCTCACATCAGGCCGGCTTTAAGCTCGATAATGTGTTTGTGATGGATGGTTCAAAGCGAAGCACCAAGGCCAATGCTTTTTTTAGTGGACTGGGAAGTCGTAAACGCATTGTACTGTACGATACCCTGATAAAGGATTTGAGTACCGAAGAGATTGTGGCAGTTTTGGCGCATGAGATAGGGCATTATAAGCTGAAACACACCTTATCGGGAACTATTATTGGGGTTATTCAAATGGGTATTATCCTGTTTTTATTCGGATTGGTGGTTAGTAATCCTTTGTTGTCAGAAGCTTTGGGTGTTAAGGAGCCTAATTTCCACATAGGATTGTTGGTATTTGGTATTATGTATTCACCTGTATCATTTATTACGGGTATTTTCATGACGATAATGTCTCGCAAAAATGAATATGCGGCCGATGCTTATGCCAATGGCTTTGGATTGGGTGAGGCGCTGATAAGCGGCTTAAAAACCATTTCGTCCAATGCTTTAAGTAACCTGACGCCGCACCCTTTGTATGTCTTTTTTCATTATTCGCACCCGCCATTGCTGCAGCGAATTAAAGCGATAAAAGGAAAACAAGAAAGTGCTTAGTTGTCAATGATTATTCAGCTATAATATGAGCATCTCAAATGAACAGTTTACCGGTTTGCCAGTTTTTCAGTTGATCAGTTTTTTGATTAACCAGATTAACCAGTTCCCCAGTTTCTCAATTTTTCATTTCACCAGTTTTTCAACTCATAAACTCATCAAAAAATGCATGTAGAAATAATCACCATAGGCAACGAATTATTAATCGGTCAGGTGGTGGATACCAACTCGGCCTGGATGGGGCAGCAACTTAACGATGCCGGCTTTGATGTGTTGCGTATCACCTCCATACAAGATACGGCAGCGGCCATTGAAAGGGCGCTTAATGAAGCCTTGGAACGTGTGGATATTGTGCTACTGACCGGTGGTTTAGGTCCCACCAAAGATGACATCACCAAGCAGACGCTGGCCCGCATATTTGATTCGCCTTTGGTGTTTCATCAGGGCGCGTACGATAACATGGCCACCTATTTGAAGGGACGGGTGAAAGGCATTAATAAGCTGAATGAAGGACAGGCCTATGTGCCGGCCTGTTGCGAGGTAATCAATAATCCGGTAGGTACTGCTCCGGTGATGTGGTTTAATCGTCCCGGTAAAGTGGTCGTATCTATGCCGGGTGTGCCCATTGAAATGAAGACAGCCATGCGTGAGGCGGTGTTGCCACGGCTTAAAAAGAGCTATCACACGGGGCATATCATCCATAAAACCATACAAGTGTTTAATGTGCCCGAAGCGGTGCTGGCCGAGCAGCTGGCGGATTGGGAGGAGAGCATACCCGATTATATTTCACTGGCTTATTTGCCCAATCCGGGTAAAATAAGGTTGCGGTTGAGTGCCAAAACTCATGATCGTGAGCTGGCGCTACGCGATTTGGATAAGCTCACGGCATCCTTGCATGCCCTTGTGGGGCAACATATCTATGCAGAGGAGGACAAGCCGGTGCATGAGTTACTGGGCACATTGCTAAAAGAAAAGGGTCAAAGCATTGCGGTGGCCGAAAGTTGTACGGGGGGTAATATGGCACACCTGATCACTATGGTTGCTGGTAGCTCGGCTTATTTTAAGGGCGGCGTGGTGGCCTACGACAATTCGATTAAAGAAAAGGTTTTAGGTGTTCAACCAGATGTGCTGGAAAAGTACGGAGCCGTGAGTCAGGAAGTGGTAAGGCAGATGGCTGAAGGTGGTCGGCGTTTAATGAATACCGATTACGCCATTGCCACCTCGGGCATCGCCGGGCCGGATGGGGGTACAAAGGAGAAGCCTGTGGGCACCGTATGGATTGCCATCGCGGGCGATTTTGGGGTGCGCAGCCAATGCTTTAATTTCGGCAAAATGCGCGCGCGCAACATACAGCGAGCTTCGGAGGCGGGTATGATCATGTTGCTGCAGGAGTTGAAGGTTTAGTGCCCGAAAGTAACGATTCTCTCTTTACAAGCTGCTCATAAAGACACGTTCCCTTTACCGCAGCTAAGTTATTTTTACTTAACTTTGAGTGCAATAATGGAGAATTCATTTTTAGGGAGTTTACAATAATTTAAAAGAAAAATGAAAAAACACGTTAATTATCCTGTTAGGTATTTGTAAAATCCGATAAAAATGCCGTATTTTGCGCTCTGTTTGAAAAATGTATCCGAAAAAAAACTGTTGAGCGATGTCAAGAGTATGTCAAATAACTGGTAAGTCATTCATGGTGGGAAACAATGTTTCTCACTCAAAGAGAAGAACCAAGAAAAGATTCGATATTAATCTTTTCAAAAAGAAATTCTATTTGCCCGAGGAAGATCGTTGGGTAAACCTAAGAGTATCAGCTGCAGGATTGCGTATGATCAACAAAGTTGGTCTTTTGGGCGCCCTGAAGCAGGCAAAAGAAAAAGGATTTATTGCTAACTATTAATAAGGAGTAGAAATGGCAAAGAAAGCAAAAGGTAATCGCGTTCAGGTTATTTTGGAGTGTACTGAGCACAAAGAAAGCGGACAACCAGGAACTAGCCGATACATTACCGTAAAAAACAGAAAAAATACTCCTGATCGCATGGAGTTGAAAAAGTATAATCCGATTTTGAAGCGTGTTACTTTACACCGCGAAATCAAATAAAACTGATTAACCATGGCAAAGAAAGCAGTAGCATCCTTGCAAAAAGGTGAAGGTAAAGGTCACACTAAAGTGATCAAGATGGTAAAGTCGCCTAAGACCGGTGCGTATTCGTTCCGCGAGGAGATTGTAACCAACGATATGACAAAAGAATTTTTCAAGAAATAATTTTTTGAAAAAATACTTATAAGAAAAGCTTCCTTGTTCTCAAGGAGGCTTTTTTATTGAAGTATTTTATATCTTTAGCGCTTAAATGTAAATGTAATATGGGTTTATTCGGGAGCTTTACAAAAGCCAAGAAGGAAAGTCTGGATAAAGGACTGGCCAAAACAAAGGAGAGTGTACTTAAAAAGCTGACCAGGGCCGTTGTAGGTAAAACAAAGGTAGATGATGATGTGCTGGATGAATTGGAAGAGGTGCTGATCACTTCCGATGTGGGGGTGGATACCACCTTAAAAATTATCGAGCGCATTGAGTCACGGGTGGCCAAAGATAAGTTTTTAAGTACCTCAGAGCTTAATGATATTCTTCGTGAAGAAATCGCACAGTTATTGGCCGAGAATCAATCGGACGATGTGAGCCAGTTTGAGTTACCCAAGAATGAGTATCCCTATGTAATTATGGTGGTGGGTGTTAACGGTGTTGGCAAAACAACCACCATTGGTAAGTTGGCCAATAAGTTTAAGCAAGCAGGCAAAAAAGTGGTGCTGGGTGCCGCCGATACCTTTCGGGCGGCTGCCATCGATCAGTTGGTAGTTTGGGCCGATCGTGTGGATGTGCCCATCGTAAAGCAGAGCATGGGCTCTGATCCTGCATCAGTGGCTTTCGATACCCTGGAATCGGCTAAGCGACAGGGTGCCGACGTGGTCATTATTGATACGGCCGGTCGTTTGCACAATAAAGTAAACCTGATGAGTGAGCTTACCAAGGTGAAGCGTGTGATGCAAAAAATTGTACCGGATGCCCCCAATGAGGTGCTGTTGGTGCTGGATGGCTCCACCGGGCAGAATGCCTTTGAGCAGGCTAAGCAGTTTACCAAGGCCACTGAAGTGTCCGCACTGGCCATTACCAAGCTCGATGGTACCGCTAAAGGTGGCGTGGTTATCGGTGTATCCGATCAGTTTAGTATACCCGTTAAATACATTGGTATTGGCGAGGGAATTGATGACTTACAGGTCTTCGACCGCAATGAGTTTGTAGATTCACTGTTTAAATAATCATCGTGCCTGATTTGAACATTGTGTTCATTCAGCGCTTTTAATAGAGGATGCCACCTTTACGTGCTGAGGGCTGTGGAGGTGGCTTGTTTATGTTGTAGCTATATTAACCCGTAATGCTTCAACCAATTACGAATTAATGTAAGAAATAAAATATGTCAGTGCGCAAAGGAAAGAAAGTGGATGTGGTAACCCTTGGTTGCTCAAAGAATTTGGTGGATAGTGAGTTTTTAATCCGTCAGTTTAAGGCCAATGGGATAGCGGTAGCACACGACCCTGAAACGCCCGAAGGAGAGGTGGCCATTATCAATACCTGTGGTTTTATAGCCGATGCCAAAGAAGAGTCCATCGATACCATCCTGGCTTTTGCAGAAGCTAAAAAGCGGGGCGACATCAAGCAGCTCTATGTGATGGGCTGTCTGTCGGAACGCTATCCGGGTCAGCTAAAGAGTGAACTGCCTGAAGTGGATAAGTTTTATGGTAAGTTCGACTGGAAAGACATTGTGAGCGAGATCGGTGCCACCTATCGCCGCGATTTAATGAATGAGCGCTCGCTGACAACACCTAATCACTATGCTTATCTGAAAATATCGGAAGGCTGTAATCGAACCTGTAGCTACTGTGCCATTCCCATTATTACGGGTAAGCATGTAAGCCGCCCCATGGATGATTTGTTGGACGAGGCGCGCCGTTTGCGCGATACCGGTGTGAAGGAGTTACAGGTAATTGCCCAGGATTTGTCTTTCTATGGTTACGATTTGTATAAGCGCTATAAATTGCCGCATCTGGTAGATGAGCTGGCAAAGATCGATGGTATCGATTGGATACGCTTGCATTATGCCTATCCGGCGGGTTTTCCCATGGATGTGCTGAAAGTAATGAACGATAATCCTAAGGTTTGTAACTACTTGGATATTGCCTTGCAGCACATAAGCGATCCGATGCTGGAACGCATGCGACGAGGGGTACGTAAAAATCAGACCTATCGTCTGATAGAAGAAATGCGCAAGCAGGTGCCCGATATTCATTTGCGTACCACTTTCATTACGGGTCATCCGGGCGAAACAGAGCAGGATTTCTCAGAGTTAGAGCAATTTGTGCGCGATGCCCGGTTTGAGCGTTTGGGTGTCTTTCCTTATTCACACGAAGACGACACCTATGCTCATAAGAAATACCAGGATGATGTGCCGGATGAACTTAAGCAGGAACGTGCTGAGCGAATCATGGAAATTCAAAATAGTATAGCCAAGGAAATAAATGCCGAAAAAGTTGGGAAAACCCTCAAGGTAATGATTGATAGGGAAGAAGGTGATTATTTTATTGGCCGCACTGAGTACGACTCACCGGAAGTAGATCAGGAGGTGTTGTTGCATAAGGATGAAAATGAAGCTTTAACTCCGGGTGACTTTTATCCGGTTGAAATTACGGGGTCGGAAGATTATGATTTATTTGGTATAGCCCGTAAGTAAGGCTTGCAATAATATATATAAACGCCAATCAGGTTCCATTTACAGGTGCAAGATTGGCGTTTTTTCGTTCGTGGAATGTAGTTTTTATGTGTTTAACTTTATTTTGCAAATATTAAACAAATGTAGTCTGCTTTAATCCGCAAACGTGTTATATTCGCTTCTGTAAGAATTATACGATGCATAGCTAAAGGTTTATTTTTCAACATTTAATGCTTAAAAAATAAAAATGTATGGGACGAATCAATGTCTTAATGACTAAAAAAATTAAAGAGGCCATTGAGGAAGAGCCGACGAGGGCTCAGGAAATTATTGATGCAGAAGTAAATTTGGGGATTTGTGTGACCGATGAGAAAGGTGATTACACCTATGTAAATCAGCGATATAACGAAATTTATGGCTATGCCGAGGGCGAGCTTGAGGGACAAAGTTTTATGTTGGTTGTTCCACCCGAGAACCACGCTCAGCTCAAAACCGCTCACGATATGTTTATTAAAAATGAATACGAGATTGTTCGTTACTGGGAAGTTGTAAAAAAGGGTGGAGAGCGCATTCAGGTGCAGGCTGCAGCAGCTTTTTTTAATAATATATTCGGCAGTAACGGAAAGGGTAGAAAAGTTACTTTTGTTTATTACGATGCTTAGGTTTCATTTATAACGGAAATCATCGTTTAAAAGCATTTGCATAATAAGAGGCACGTGAAGATTTTTCGCGTGCTTTTGTTTTTTTAGTCCAGCCCTTCACCTGCCTAAAAAGGCTGCGATTAACGATTTTTCAATTCATTCGTGTAACCCTTCATTACAGGGTGCGTAGGCGTTTGAGATTGGATTATACTATTACTAATTTAGGAAAATATAGGATGAAGTTGAGCTTTAAAAGCCGCCTGTTGCTATTGGTGGTAACCAGTGTGGGTGTGCTAATGGTTATGATGGTGTTGAGTATCAATAGTCTGATGCGTTTAGATACGGATTTCCAGACCATGAAAGATACGCAGATAAATGGTAACGTTGCAGTGCTGAAGATTACGGCCAACATGAATTATATCAGTCGTTTATCTCGCAATATGATGCTGGGCAGCGATTACGATAGTGATTATCAGAAGCTGGAAGATCGTATTAAGCAGATTGAAGAGGGCTTTATGACCCTGGAAGCTTCACTATCCGGAAAGGAAGAAACTGCCTTGTTTGATGACGCAAAAACGGCAGCATTAGCCTTTGTTTATGGGGCGCGCGATATTGCCGATCAGCTAAAAGCGTTGCCGCCGGCGGACAGATATTCCTTCTACACACAATATACCGAGCAGACTACAGATCTAGCCAATGCCTCGCGTCAACACTTTAATGCCCTAAGTCGCCTGATAGAAGAAAGTTTTAAAACGGGCATGGCAGCCTATGCCCACCGTATTACCCTGATGAAGCGGGTGCTTTTTATCGTTTCACTGGTGGCGGCTGCGTTTTTAATTGTGTTTGGTATTTTCTTTTCGCGTTCTATGCTCCGCTTGTTGGGTATTGATCCCTATGAACTATCGGCCATTGCCGGTAGCATATCTCAGGGTGATTTAAGGAGGCAAAAACAGGATAAAATAGTGAGCAACAGTGTGCAGGATTTCATTATTACCATGCAAGATCGATTGAACAAGGTAATTCAAAAAATTGTTGACTCTGCCAATAACGTTCATCAGGGTAGTCAGAATGTTAATGGCTCATCGCAAGATTTGAATGAAGGAGCCAACGAACAGGCTGCCGCCGCCGAAGAGATTTCATCGTCTATTGAGGAGATGTTGGCCAATATTGAGCAAAATACAGCAAACGCTAAGCTCGTAGAGGCAGCTACAAAAGAAGTGGAGCAGGGGATAATTGCCGTGAAAGAGAAAACTGTGAAGACCACCGAAGCAAATAGGTTGATCGTGGATAAAATAGCCATTATTAATGATATTGCCATGCAAACAAATATATTGGCCCTGAATGCATCGGTAGAGGCAGCCCGTGCCGGCGAACATGGTAAGGGCTTTGCTGTAGTAGCCGGCGAAGTGCGTAAGCTGGCCGAGGTAAGTAAGGAGTCGGCCGACGAGATTACTCAATTGAGTAATGACAGTCTGGAGCAGGCTGAGGAGGCAGTTAGTCAAATAGAAATGATACTGCCGGGTGTGAACGAAACTACCAATATGGCCATGGAGATTGCGGCAGCCAGCAGTGAGCAAATGCATGAAGCTAACCAGGTGAGTACTGCCATTACGCAGATGAATGCCGTGGCGCAACAAAATGCAGCAGCCAGCGAGGAATTGGCTTCTCATGCGGATGACTTGGCCGGTCAGGCTGACGAATTGAATCAGGTGGTGGCTCAGTTTATCCTTGATTAAGCGTGAGCTTAGGCCTGATTCTGTGAATGCTTCTTGAATAAAATAGGAGGCGCTGAATGATCATGTCGATCGTTTATGAGCTAATGTGTCCTATTAACTTATCCTCTTCGAGGATGCGATCTTCATATGGGTGAAAGTTAAAAATAACAGGGTTCAGCTCAATTTGAGTTGGACCCTTTTTCTTGCTATCCATCCTATGCCTGGCGTAATTTCAGCTAAATACCTGATCCTTCCGTAATTATTAATTTATTGCATTGCAATAAATTATAATTATTCGTATTTTTCGGTAACAAGAATACTTTAAATTCTATTTTCCATGAAAAAATTCCCTTTGTTAATTGCTGTTACCATGGCAGTATTGCTGGTTGCAGGCTGCACATTACCTTCAAAACAAGAAAAACAAGCTCCCCGTATTGCGCTCGAGGACTTTTTTAAGAACCCTGAGAAAGCTGGTTTTCAGATCTCTCCTGATGGGAAACACTTTTCCTACAGGGCACCCTATGAGAAAAGGATGAACATTTATGTTAAGGCGATTGGTGCTGATAGTGCTACTCAAATTACCTTTGAAACTGACCGTGATATTGCCGGATATTTCTGGGCTAACGAAAATCGTATTCTATATCTGAAAGACGATGGCGGCAATGAAAATTATAAGCTTTATGGTGTAAACATAGATGGAACAGAGGCGGTTTGTTTTACCGATTTTGAAAATGTACGTACCGGCATTATTGATGATTTGCGTGATATTCCTGAGGAAGTAATTATTAGCATGAATAAACGTAACCCGCAGGCCTTTGATCCTTACCGCCTGAATATCATAAGCGGTGAAATGGAGATGCTATACGAAAATCCGGGCAATATTACCGGGTGGATCACTGATCATAATGGAAAACTCAGGGCTGCCCTGGCTATTACCGATATGGTGAATCAGAGCTTGCTGTATCGTGAGAAAGAGTCTGATGAATTTAAAAACATATTAACCACTTCGTTTAAAGAATCACTTACCCCGTTCTTTTTTACTTTTGATAATAAAATGCTTTATGCCGCCTCGAATATTGGTCGTGACAAGGCAGAAATCGTAATTTTCGATCCTGTCACTGCTGAAGAGAAAGAAGTGCTTTTCGGGCATCCCGATGTGGATGTAAGTAGTTTAAGTTATTCGCGCAAGCGCAAAGTGCTTACAACCGCAAATTATACCACGGATATGCGCGAGCGCCACTTCTTTGATGAGAAATCGAAGGAATTGTATGAAAGGGTAGAGAAGGAACTTCCCGGTTACGAAGTGTTTTTTGTTAGCACCAACAAAAACGAAGATAAATTTCTGGTGCGCACCTATAGCGATCGTTCTTTAGGGGCTTATTATTTTTTGGATACTCAAACCGACAAATTAACCCACCTTACTGATATCAGTCCCTGGTTAAATGAAGATCAAATGGCTAAGATGAAGCCGATCAAATACACTTCGCGTGATGGTATGACCATACATGGCTATCTTACTTTACCGCTGGGAGTGGAAGCAAAAAACCTACCGCTGGTGGTTAACCCGCATGGTGGACCATGGGCGCGCGATCAATGGGGCTTTAATCCGGAAGTACAGTTTTTGGCTAACCGCGGATATGCTGTGTTGCAGATGAATTTCAGGGGATCAACCGGTTATGGCCGTGCTTTTTGGGAGTCGTCTTTCAAACAATGGGGACGTAGCATGCAAAACGATATTACCGATGGTGTCAATTGGATGATCGACCAGGGTATTGCAGACAAAGATCGCATAGCTATTTATGGCGGTAGTTACGGGGGATATGCAACCCTTGCCGGGCTGGCTTTTACGCCTGATTTATATAAGTGCGGGGTTGATTATGTTGGGGTTAGTAATCTGTTTACCTTTATGAATACGATTCCCCCATATTGGGAGCCTTATAAACAGATGCTGTACGAAATGGTGGGGCATCCGGTAAAGGATAGTTTGATGCTTGCCGAAGCCTCGCCGGTTTTTCATGCGGATAAAATAACAGCTGCCTTGTTTGTTGCCCAGGGAGCCAACGATCCGCGTGTAAAGAAAGACGAATCGGATCAGATGGTAGCTGCCATGAAAGAACGCGGTGTGGAGGTCAAATACATGGTGAAAGACAATGAGGGGCATGGTTTCCGAAATGAAGAAAACCGTTTTGATTTTTACAATGCAATGGAGAAATTCCTGGCCAAACAACTGGATAATCAAGCTGAGGAAGAATAAACATTTAATGATCGGATCTTTATCTGCGGACTTTAGATAAAGATCCGATCAATGAATGCATTCTTATATATCTTTTAGCCGCTTATAATCTGATCCATCGCTATGTCGTGGGGCTCAACAGGCAGCTGCTCGACCATCTGAAAATCAAAGGCCAGGCCTATCTTCAGGGCCGAGGGCAGACGCTTTAGAATCCGGTCGTAATAGCCGGCACCGCGTCCCATGCGGTTGTTATGCGCATCAAAGGCCACACCGGGTACCACCACTATCTCAATAATTGATTCGTCGATTAGTGCCGGGCCATTGGGTTCCGGTATGCCGTATTTAGCACCGGCCACCAGTTTATCTTCGCCCAGGTACTGTACTATTTTTAAATCCTGTCCGTCAATCACCGGCAGATAGATGGCTTTCTTTTTATACCACCTATTTATAAAGGCTTGTGTGGGTACTTCGTCGGCCATGGCCCAGTAGAGTAAAAGGGTCTTGGCAGTCTCAAAAAAGGGGCTGTCTTCCAGTTGCCTGAAGATGGCTTCCGTCTGTTTTAAACGATCGGTTTCACTAAGCTGTCGCTTGAGGGTGCTTATCTGTCGGCGCAGGGCTTTCTTTTGTTCTATCATAGTTGGATTTTTTAATGTTGGGTGCAGGTCCGCACTTATGGTCGATAGCGTGCCTCTAACAGTATTGCATGTGCATCGCGCTGCTCAATTAAATCGGAGAGTGTCAGTTCAGGATGCTCATGAAGATAAGCTTCAATGATTTTATAGGCTATAAATACAGCGGCTCTACCCGGTGATTCCTGTCCCAGGTGATAGGTAAAAGGGCTGTCGCCCACATATTTCTGAATAAGCATGCGTTCGGTATTATACAGGTGCTTTTGCTCAACCATGCTGGCCCAAATGGCGGCCTCATTTTTCCTGCACCAACGCAGTTCATCAGGGCTGTAATCAAACAGTAGGGTATCGTTAATAGTGGGTATCATCTGCTTGATGAAATACAATACTTTTGCCTGTGAAAGCATATTACTGATCAGGTCCTCATTTTTCATGGCAAAAGAGAAGTTGCCCAGTGCCATGGCCTTCATCACATCAGGTACCATTTTTTCAGGACTCATCTTTCGGCGCAGGTATTTGGGGACGGCCAGCCACTCATAAAAAATACAGTCGGCACCCAGGTATTTCTCCACACTTACCGACAGCCAGCTTGAATCCATGGCGATGGATTGGTTGAAGTAGGAAGTATGCAGGTAAACGGTGGGTATAGTTGCCTCGGGGAAGTAGTATTTATAGTGACGAAAAGCCTCTTCCAAATCGTCTTGCAAAGTGGCTGTGTTGCCATACTGTGCCTTACAGGCTGCGTACACCTCCCGATTTTCTTCGTAATTCAAAAAATGTTTCAGGCGCTCGGGGTATTGTGGGTGATTGGGGCTTCCAATGTTTATAATTTGCTGACTATAAGCATCCAGGTAGCTGCCGTATTGAGCTGACAGGGAGTCGATGTCGCTTGCCAAATGGGTTTCATCTATCTCAAACAGATCGATGAAAAAAGCTTGTGGCTGAACCCTTAGCTCAACATGATTTACATCGGGGCTCGAGGTACCAAATTTACAGCCCGTGAGTGTTATACCCATCAGACCAATAAAAAGAATAAATTTCTTCATCTTAAAGTTCAATTTTGCTGTAAAAATACGAAAGCTGCTAAAATAATCAGTTCGGGCAAAAAAAAGGTGGATGAAAACCATGATTTAGCTATGTTTGTAATGTTTTTTAACCTAAATGCATATTTCGATGAGACACATTGCCTCACTCATTACATTTTTAATTTTATTTAGTAACGCCCTCAATGCACAGGACGGTAAGCGCACGCGCCTGTCTTTTGTGCTCAGCCCCCAAATATCGTGGTTAAACTCCGATGAAGCCACTGTTGATGGCAATGGAAATTTATTTGGCTATAATTTCGGACTGGTGATGGATCGTTTCTTCGCACCTAACTATGCTTTCACTACCGGTTTAACCGTGAATACTACGGGAGGTAAGCTCGAATACACAGCCAGTGAAGTAGTGCCGGCAACCCATAATACTACCTACCGTCTTAAATATCTCGAGGTACCCCTGGCCCTCAAGCTACTCACCAACGAGTTTCATCGTTCGCGATACTACGGACAGTTTGGCCTCTCTACCCAATATAATATTAAAACCAACGATGGTGACGGTAACAGCATTAATAGCGAGGTGAAATTTTTTGATATGGGCTACCAGATAGGAGGTGGCATGGAGTATTCGCTGGGCGGTTCTACCTACATGATGTTAGGCCTTATTTACAATGGCGGTTTCATGGATGTGACCGATCATAAGGTAGACGACAAAGCTACGCTGAATCGATTAATCATACAGTTTGGCATTATTTTTTAGCATAAACAACATTAGGAAGTAACAATATACGAACCCATGAAGATTGTAGTAGCGCAGTTGAACTATCACATTGGCAATTTCAAAGCCAATACCGGTAAAATAATTGAAAGTATTACCGCCGCCAAGGGTCAGGGAGCTGATTTAGTGGTTTTTTCCGAGTTGGCCGTGTGCGGCTATCCGCCCTATGATTTATTGGAGCGTCAAAATTTTGTAAAAAGCTGTCGCGATGCCATTGAGCAGATTGCACAGGCTTGTGTGGGGGTTGCTGCCATTGTAGGTGGTCCAGAGCTTAATCCGGCACCACAAGGTAAAAATCTGTTCAATGCAGCATATGTGCTGGAGGAGGGCAGCGTAAAACAGATTATTCGCAAAACGCTGTTGCCCAATTATGATGTGTTTGATGAGTACCGTTATTTTCAACCTAACGATAGCTTTGCACTGGTGCAGTTGAAAGGGAAAAAGATTGCCCTGACCATTTGTGAAGATATATGGGATGATCAGCCCGTGGCCAACACTTTTGCCCGCGATAAGCTCTATACGCTATCGCCCATGGATAAGCTGATGCAACAGCAACCCGATATGGCCATTAATATAGCCGCATCACCTTTTTCGCACGCACAAGTGGATATCCGCCGTGATATTGTGTGCCACAAGGCGAAGGAGTATAATATTCCATTTGTCTATGTCAACCAGGTAGGGGCTAATACCGATCTTATCTTTGATGGTAACAGCATGGTGGTGAATCGACGAGGTGATATCGTACAGCAGGCTGCAGCCTTTGATGAGGCGCAGCTGTGTATCGATATGAACAGTGTTGATCAGGCACCCGTTGTGATGCCGGAAAGTAAACCTGCGGTTGCCTTGATTTATGATGCGCTGGTGTGTGGTGTACGCGACTATTTCGGAAAGATGGGCTTTCGCCAGGCTACCCTGGGACTGTCGGGCGGTATCGATTCGGCGGTTACCGTGGCCATTGCCACTGAGGCGCTGGGTAAGGAGAATGTACGTGTACTGTTGTTGCCCTCGCAGTATTCATCAGATCACTCCATTAAGGATGCAGTTGATCTGGCCGAGAACCTTGGCATACAATACAATATTGTACCCATAAAAGAGATTTTTAACAGTTGTAATTTCCTGATGAGCCCGGTTTTTAACGGGAAAGAAGCAGATGTGACCGAGGAAAATATACAGGCGCGCATACGAGGTACGCTGCTAATGGCGCTATCCAATAAGTTTGGCCATATTTTGCTCAATACTTCCAATAAAAGTGAGGCGGCGGTGGGCTATGGCACCCTTTATGGCGATATGAACGGCGGTTTATCGGTATTGGGCGATGTTTATAAGACCGATGTTTTTAAGTTGGCACGTTACATCAATCGTAGCCACGAAATCATACCTGAAAACACCATTGTGAAACCACCATCAGCCGAGCTGCGACCCGATCAGAAAGACTCTGATTCGCTGCCCGATTATGAGGTACTCGATGCTATTTTATTGCGCTATATCGAGAAAAATCAGTCGCCTGAAGATATTATTGAAGAAGGTTATGATGCGGATATAGTACATCGCACCGTTCGTTTGGTCAATATGAATGAGTATAAACGTTATCAGACAGCGCCCACTTTGCGTGTTTCGGCTAAGGCCTTTGGAAGCGGTCGTCGCCTGCCGTTGGTAGCTAAATATTAAGTTTAACTGCACTTGTTTGCCCTTAAAGGCATGCAAAGTCAGCTTTTTTTTTAAATTTGCATGTTATATAACATAGTTTTATAACACCCTTGAGATGCCTGCAAAAAACAATACTACCCTTGAAGCGCCCACAATAAAGGATATTTCAAAGTTATATGATATCCTGAGCGATGATGAGAAAGCATACTTGTTGAATAACCATACCACGGCTTATTACAAGAAGAATGACATTATTTATCAGGAAGGCGAGAAGCCAACTGGCCTCTTGTGTCTCGGTAAAGGGAAGGTAAAGATATTTAAGGAGGGTGTAAGCCGTCGCGATCAAATTATACGCATGGCTACGGCGCCTGATTTTATTGGTTACCGTGCTTTATTTGCCGAAGAAATGCACATTGCCAGCTCTGAAGTGATCGAGCCCAGCACCATTTTCCATGTTCCTAAAAAGGTGATATATAATCTAATGAAGACCAATCCGGCACTGTCCATGGCTTTTATCAAGTCTTTTGCCAGCGAGTTGGGATTTGCCCGTTACCGCACGGTTACCCTCACACAGAAACATATACGTGGCCGTTTGGCCGAAAGCTTATGCGTGCTGAAGGATATCTATGGTTTTGAGGAGGACGAACAGACGCTTGCGGTTTATTTATCGCGCGAAGATCTGGCGAATTTCTCAAACATGACAACATCTAACGCTATTAGAACGCTGAGTGCTTTTGTTAACGAAAAGGTATTGGCAGTCAATGGCCGGGTGATTAAAATACTGGATGCAGAAACCCTGCAGCGAATTTCCCGCCTCGGATAAAAGCCAGTCTTTGCCAGTCATCAGGCAGGGCAGAGACAGGCTTCACCTGATGGGAGTTTAATTGTCTGAGCTTGGCTTTGCCATGGTAAGAATGAGAGTCTGTAAATATTAACATATGCATTTTTAAACCTGAAGGCTTTTATTATTTCTCTTTCTGCCAATGAGTACTGTTGTATCTTAAAATTTTGCTTACCTACCTTTTCAGTAAAACAAAAGCCCCACCAATTGGTGAGGCTTAGTTATTTGTTCGCTGCTGCATTGCTTATGCAGGGTGAATTGCCTCAGTAGGGCATACATCAGCACAAGTACCACAATCTGTACAAGCATCAGCATCAATTTTATAAATATCTCCTTCTGAGATAGCATCTACCGGACATTCATCAACACAAGTACCGCAGGCGATGCAGTCATCATTAATTACGTAAGCCATTTTTTTTTCTTTATTGGTTATTATTACTCAAGCAAAATTATTGGCTTTTTTAATTAAAAAAAAGATTTCCTTTCTAAAGTGTTTTATTTTGAAAGGTTATAAATAAGGTTTAAAGGTCTTTTATTATTCAAGCAACTGTGTTATAGTTATTTTTACGAGCGTTTAGACCGTTTCTAATTTATCTTCATTCATAAACTCATAAGCCATGTAGGCAAGTAGTCCCGCGGCTGTCTCCAGTGAATCTTCATTTAAGTTAAACTGGGGGGTATGCAGACTGCCTGTTTCGCCTTGATTTTGCGCTACCCCAAAGCGGTAGAAAGTGCAGGGATATTTCAGCGTGTAATAGCCGAAATCCTCAGCTGTCATGCGGATGTCCATTATTTCAGTGGCCTCCATACCCAGATAGGCCTGCGAGTAGGCAATGGCTTTTTGGGTAATGGCAGTGTTGTTGTGTACTACCGGATAACCATCTTTAATATCAATTTCGCATTGGGCACCCATGGCTTGTGCTGTACCCTTGGCTATATCATGTATTTTTTCCTTGATGATGGCGCGCCACTTCTCATCCATAGTACGCAAAGTACCGGCAAGTTCTACCTGTTCGGGTATTATATTGGTGGCACCATCGGCCTTAATCTTTCCAAAGGATAATACGGTGGGTATTTGTGCCGGTACAATGCGGCTAACAACTTGCTGCAGCGCCACAACAATATGGGAAGCTACCAGCACGGTGTCAGTGAGGGCATGGGGCATAGCCGCATGGCCACCCTTGCCCTTTACCGTTATATATACTTCGTCGCCCGAGGCCATATACATGCCACTTTTAAAGCCGGCATGTCCTGTATCCATGGTGGGTAGAACGTGTTGTCCCAAAATTACTTCGGGCTCATGTTCTGCAAAGCATCCCTCTTCCATCATTAGTTTAGCACCACCGGGAAATACCTCCTCAGCAGGTTGAAACAATAGCAGGATGGTGCCCTCCCAGTGCTCACGAAGATCTTTTAATACCATGGCAGCACCCAGCAAGGCAGCGGTATGTGCATCGTGCCCACAGGCGTGCATAATGCCTTCGTTGCGCGAGCTAAAGCTCAGCTCGTTACTCTCCTGAATGGGCAAGGCATCCATATCGGCACGAAGAGCAATGGTGCGCTTTTCGGGGTTCTTGCCGCGCAGGTATCCTACAATGCCTGTTTTAACAAAACCTGCCTTAAACGGGATTTCCATTTTTGCCAGCTCATCCTGTATAAATGCCGAAGTGTGGTGCTCCTCAAAAGATAACTCGGGGTGGGCATGCAAATGCCGGCGTATGTCAATGATCCGTTTTAAATATTGATTAGTAAGCTGTTTAATTTTCGTTTGCATGATTCACCCTCTATTTGTTAATATCTTAAACTTTCGTTACAAAGATAACAAACCTTTTTAATCTATGCCGAAGTATTAAATGCGTGTTAAATTCGCTCAATTACCTTTTATCCTAAGTAAATATTTATAGTTTTGTGTGGCTCAACTACAACGCAGCAAGGCCTGACGAAGCATAGCAGACCTGTGGTAGCGAGAAGTGTGAGTCGTTTTGAACAGTAACTTAATATTAAACTCAATAATAAGATGAAGCAGTTAGTCCTATTTTCCTTATTGGCAATTAGCGGTTTTTTTGTGGCCAAAGCCCAGCATGCGAAACCCAATTTGGCATTCGATAAAGTAATACACAACTTTGGCGAGGTGAAAGAAGATGGGGGAACCACAAGCTATGAGTTTACCTTTAAAAACACAGGGGGACAACCTCTGGTACTGCACAATGTAAAGGCCTCGTGTGGTTGTACTACGCCCCAATGGACACGTACTCCCATACCTCCCGGAGGCACCGGTTTTGTTAAAGCTATATTCGACCCGCGTAATCGTCCGGGTAATTTTAATAAGACCATTACGGTGATGTCTAATGCGCAAAACGCCACGGTGATTCTTCGCATCAATGGTAAAGTGTTGCCACGCGAACAGACCATGGAGGATATTTATCCGCGTAACATGGATGCAATACGCCTGGAGACCTCGCACCTGGCGTTTACCAAAATGGCGCCAAATCAGGTAAAAGAGGAACATATTAAAATTATTAGCACTAGTGAACAGCCCGTGAAGCTGGGCTTTGTGAATGTACCGAAACACATTACCATTAAAAGTGTACCTGAGGTGCTGCAGCCCGGTAAAGCCGGTATGATAACGGCCACCTATGATGCCAAAGCCAAGAATGACTGGGGATTTGTAACTGATAATATCTTTATCATATTTAATGATGAGCGAAGTTACAGTAACCGATTAACCGTAAGCGCTTCTATTCAGGAAGATTTTTCTACATGGGATGCTCAGAAACTGGCCAACGCTCCCGTGGCTGCTATTGCCGAGAAAAACTGGAATTTTGGGGAGATAAAACAGGGCGATGTAGTGAAGCACGAGTTTGAGGTGAAAAATACCGGTAAAAGTGAGTTGATTATCCGTAAGGTAAAAGCCAGCTGTGGCTGTACAGCCATTAAGCCGGCTAAAACCATATTGGCTCCCGGTGAGACGACTCTGATCGCTGCTGAATTTAATTCACGAGGAAAAAGCGGTCGTCAGACCAAAACGGTACGCATCGTGTCCAATGATCCTAAGCATACTACCATCACCTTGATGATTACCGGTAATGTAACCATCAACTAAAACCGATTAAGCGATTTATGAAACTGGAGGGTGAGCAAAAGCTTCGCTCTCCATTTCTGTATAAAATATAATAAGCTATGGCAACGAAAGACGATCATCATCATATCGAAAACGATCCCGGATACAAGGGCTTAAAAGTAAACAAAGGCGTGAAGGATGCGCCCACGATCAATCCAAACCTTAACAAACAACTGGTAAAGCGCAAAAAGCAGTTGTCGGTGGATGAGTATGTAAATGGCATACGCGAGGGCAATGTCACCATCTTAAGCAGAGCGGTCACCATGGTTGAGAGCGCCCTGCCCGAGCACCAAAAGTTGGCCCAGCAGATTATTGAGAGATGTCTGCCTTATGCTGGCAACAGCATACGTTTGGGTATTACAGGCGTGCCCGGAGCCGGTAAAAGTACCTTTATCGAGTCCATGGGTATGCACATTATACGGCAAGGAGGTAAGCTGGCCGTGTTGGCCATTGACCCTTCCAGTGAGCGTTCAAAGGGTAGTATCCTGGGCGATAAAACGCGCATGGAGAAATTGTCGGGCGAAGACAATGCCTATATTCGTCCTTCACCATCGGCCGGATCATTGGGAGGTGTGGCACGCAAAACGCGCGAGACCATTATCTTGTGCGAGGCGGCCGGTTTCGACACTATTTTTATTGAAACGGTGGGCGTGGGGCAGTCGGAGACAGCCGTTCATTCCATGGTCGACTTCTTTCTGCTAATTATGCTGGCCGGTGCCGGTGATGAGCTGCAAGGCATCAAGCGGGGTATAATGGAAATGGCCGACGCCATCACCATTAACAAGGCCGACGGGCAAAATGTGGAGCGTGCCAAGCTGGCACAGGCTGAGTATCGCAGTGCCCTGCACCTGTTTCCACCCACCAAATCGGGCTGGGTGCCGGAAGTAAAAACCTGTTCGTCGCTCTTCCACAAGGATGTGGATAAAATTTGGGACATGGTACTGGAGTATGTTAGTATGACCCGAAAAAATGGCTACTTTGAAGGACACCGTCGTTCGCAGGCCAAATACTGGATGTATGAAAGTATTAATGAGCAGCTGCGTAATAATTTTTATCATCACCCGTTGATAAAGGCAGCCTTGCCCGATAATGAGCAGATGGTGCTAAACGACGAGAAAAGCTCGTTTATGGCGGCCAAGGATTTGCTGGATAGTTATTTTAAAAACATTTAATTCAATTTACATAGCCGTTAAGGCATTAATTTTACAACACATGAAAAATTTTTTGTTAGCCATCTTTGGTGTTGCCCTTTTGGCAAGTTGTCAGCCAAAATCTTATGAAGTAACCGGCACACTGGAAGGTGCAACATCTGAACGGGTGATTTTAAAGAAAATAAGAAAAGGACAGCCCGTTGATGTGGACACAGCACAGATGGTGAATGGTACTTTTACCTTTACCGGTAGCGTAGATGCTCCCGAATTCTATATTCTAATGGTAGATGGTAAACAGCAGCCTGCCGTATTCTTTGTATCCAACGATAAAATCAGTATCAGCGGTAATGTTGATGAGTTATCAAAAGCCGAAGTATCAGGATCTCCATTAACTGAACTCTTTACTAAATTTAACGATGAAGTACCGGGGCAGGAGCGTAGCCGTGAGTTGCAGCAGGAGTATCAGATGGCCTATATGAGCAAGGATGTGGATAAGCAGAAGATGCTGCAGGAAGAGATGCAGAGCTTAATGGAAGAAACACGTGCTTATTTCAAAACCTTTGTAAACGAAAACACCGATAACGAATGTGGGTTATTCTTAGCATTGAATATGGCACCTTCATTGGATTTGGAAGAGCTGCGTGAGCTGATTGCTCAGTTTGAGTCAAGCATGGGCGAGCATGTTTATTTAGCCGAGATGAAAGAGTTATTGGCACCGCTTGAAGAGTTTGAGCAGGCGCAGGCGGCCACGGCCGAAGGTGCACAGGCCCCTGATTTTACACTGCCAACAGCCGAAGGTGGCGAAGCAACGTTGAGCAGCTTCAAAGGGAAGTACGTGCTCATCGATTTCTGGGCCAGCTGGTGTCAGCCTTGTCGTCAGGAAAATCCCAATGTGGTGAAGGCCTATAACGCCTATAATGCTAAGGGGTTTGAGGTTATCAGCGTATCGGTAGATAACAATCAGGATGCCTGGAAGAAAGCCATTGAAGAGGATGGATTAAGTTGGACACAGGTGATTGCCGATGAGGAATCAGGCATTGCCCAGGCTTACGCTATTCAGAGCATTCCCAGCACTTTCCTTTTGGATAAAGAGGGTAAGATTATCGCTAAGAACCTGAGAGGCGCTGCCCTGGAGGAAAAATTAGCAGAGCTGCTGAACTAATACAGGAGCCCTGTATCACAATGCAAAAAGTTACTTCTCCGGAGGTGGCTTTTTTTATGCGCCTGTTTTGATATGTACATCTGTGCATGTATATTTATGGCCGTATAAATAACAATCCCGATGCTTGCATATCAGACAAGCGTCAAAAAAACATTTTTCAATGAAAAATCTATTATTTCTTGCCACAGCGGCAATGCTTTTCTTGGCGGCCTGTCAGCCACAGAAAGCAAGCTTTACCATCAGCGGTACCTTGGAAGGGGCGACCGATAAAGTGGTTGTTATCAGTGTGTATGATAAGAGCGGTGTGAATGTAAAAGACACCTTAAATATTGTGGATGGCGTACTCGATTACGCAACGGAACTGAGTGAGCCTGTATTTGTTATTCTGGGCGAAGCCGGAGGTCGTAAAACCTTAAATTTCTTTGCCGATAATGCGGATTATACCATCAATGGTTCTCTGGACGCTATTAACGAGGCAAGTATTACGGGCGGTGCTGTTTTTGAAACTTATAAGTCAATCAGCGATGCTTCAAAGGTAATTAATGCCAAAAATGAAGAATTGAAAAAAGCCTATGGCGAGGCTGGTCAGGCCGGCGATACAGCCAAGCAAAAAGCCATTATTGAAGAGTATGATGCCAACAATGCCGAGATGGAGGCTGTGCAGCTTGAGGTGGTGAAGGCCAACCCTAAGTCACCCGTTTCGGCTTTTGTGGTTTCCAATATTTACGGACACCGCTCCATCGAGGAAATGAAAGAAGGTTTGGCGCTGCTGGATGCTTCTTTGTCGGAATCTACCTATTATCAAAAGCTAAGTGAGAAAATTACAAAGCTTGAAGCTGTGGCCGTAGGTGAGATGGCACCCGATTTCACCATGAATGATACGGAGGGCAACCCGGTTTCTCTGTCGTCGTTCAAAGGAAAATATATGCTGCTTGACTTCTGGGCCAGCTGGTGTGGTCCTTGCCGTCGCGAAAACCCCAACGTGGTGAAGCTGTATGACGAATTTAAAGACAAAGGATTCGATATCCTGGGCATTTCATTGGATCAGAAAAAAGATGCCTGGCTAAAGGCTATTGAAGACGATCAATTAACCTGGAACCATGTGTCAGACCTTAAAGGATGGCAAAATGAGGTGGCTAAAATGTATGCCGTATCGGGCATTCCTCATACCATTTTGCTGGATAAAGAGGGACGCATCATCGCCAAAAACCTGCGTGGTGATGATCTGCATGCTAAAGTGGCAGAACTATTAAATTAATGGATACTATAGCGTAGTAACTTGATTGTAAATTAAAAAAAGGAGGCCGTGGGTCTCCTTTTTTTGTGCCAATACTTGATATTTATCGTTTTATTTCAAACTCTCTGCCATTAATTTTGTTTATGTAGTTGATGTGCCCTTGTGCATATCATATCAAGATGAAATTCTTTTTTGTCAAATAAGAAATAAAATAGCATACAATGAATTACGATTTATTAGTTATTGGTAGTGGGCCGGGCGGATACGTGGCGGCCATTCGTGCATCACAGTTAGGCCTGAAGGTGGCAGTTGTTGAACGCTCCGAGCTGGGAGGTATCTGCCTCAATTGGGGTTGTATCCCCACCAAATCGCTGCTGAAGAGTGCCAGTGTATTTGAATACCTTCAGCATGCTGCCGATTATGGTATTAATATTAAAGGCGAAGCCAGTGCCGACTTCGAGGCCATGGTAAAGCGCAGTCGTGGAGTAGCCGATGGCATGAGTAAAGGCATTCAGTACTTGCTTAAAAAGAATAAGATAGAGGTGATACAAGGAGCCGGTAAGCTCCTGGGCAATAAACAGGTGGAAGTAAGCAGTGAGTCCGGCGATAAAACAGTTTACAGTGCCAATCACATCTTGCTTGCCACGGGAGCACGCAGTCGTCAGCTACCCAACCTACCGCAGGATGGCGAGAAGGTGATTGGTTACCGCAAGGCACTCACCCTCGATAAGCAGCCCAAATCGATGATTGTGGTAGGATCGGGAGCCATTGGCAGTGAGTTTGCCTATTTCTATAACGCCATTGGTACCAAGGTAACATTGGTGGAATATATGCCTACTATTGTGCCTGTTGAAGATGAAGAGGTGTCCAAGCAATTGGGGCGCTCCTTTAAAAAGGCCGGCATCAAAGTCATGACAGCCGCCGAGGTAACACAGGTAGATACCTCAGGTGATAAGGTAAAAGTGGTGATCAAAACCAAGAAAGGGGAAGAAGAGCATGAGGCCGATATTGTGCTTTCGGCAGTAGGCATTAGTCCTAATGTTGAAAATCTGGGGCTGGAAGAGGCCGGTGTGGAGCTCGAAAATGGTCGCGTGAAGGTAGATGAATACTACCGCACAAGTGCTGAAGGTATCTATGCCATTGGTGATCTTGTGCCGGGGCAGGCCTTGGCTCACGTGGCATCGGCCGAGGGAATTATCTGTGTTGAGAAAATAGCAGGTCATAAGCCCGAGGCTTTGGATTATGGCAACATACCCGGATGTACCTATACATCGCCTGAAGTAGCTTCGGTGGGTATGACAGAGAAGGCTGCTAAAGAGGCTGGTTACGAGCTAAAAGTGGGTAAGTTTCCCTTCTCGGCCTCCGGCAAGGCCAGTGCAGCGGGTCATAAGGATGGCTTTGTAAAGCTTATTTTTGATGCTAAATACGGCGAATTACTGGGGGCACACCTCATAGGCGCTAATGTAACAGAGATGATTGCCGAGTTGGTAACAGCGCGTAAGTTGGAGACTACGGGGCACGAGATCATCAAGGCAGTGCATCCGCACCCCACCATGTCGGAGGCGGTGATGGAAGCTGCCGCTGCTGCCTACGATGAAGTGATTCACATCTGATAAGTTTAAAGGATTTTTTTTCAAGGCTGTTGTCGGCAAATAGATTAGCCAGTGCAACAGCCTTTTTCTATTGAGCGGGTTTAGACTTGTGCTTTTGTGTTATCGTGTGGCCGTGAAATGAATAAAAAGGTACCCGCTGATAGTTTTAATTTGCCGGAAGGGTGAAGATAAATGTGGAGCCTTCACCTTTTTTACTGTATACATGGATTTGTCCGCCGTTTCTCATCACAAATTCCTTGCAGAGTATTAGTCCCAAACCGGTGCCTTTTTCATTACCGGTGCCCGGTGTAGAAATAGCTTTGCTGTATTCAAAAAGTAGCGGTAGCCGTTCGGAATCAATTCCAACGCCTTGGTCTTTAATGGCTACTTTTATATATCCATCTTGCTGCCACAGTTGAATGGTAATTTCTCCCTGCTCGTACGAAAACTTAATGGCATTAACAATCAGGTTACGGAGAATCGTTTGTACCATGTTAATATCGGCTTTAACGCATCCCTGGTTTTTGCTATTATCCTGTATAGTGACAGTAATCGACTTCTGTGCAGCCATATCTTGGTAGGCGCCGGTTATTTTACGGATCACCGGTGTAAGATTAAGTGGCTGCGGTTGGTAGCTAAGGCGTGCGCTTTGCGATCGAGCCCATTGAAGGAGGTTGTTGAGCAGGTCGTTACCTGTATCAGCCGAGCGCAGAATAACTTTTAGTCCGTCGCTGAGATCTTCTTTGGAATAGTTATCGATGTCGGTAAGTAATAGCTGCGCAATGGATTTTTGAACCGTAAACGGATTGCGCAGGTCGTGCCCGATGATGGAGAAGAGCCTGTCTTTGGTTTGGTTGAGCTGCTGGAGTTCTTCATTCTGTTGTGAAATTTTCTCTTTTTGATCAGCCAGTTTCTTTGTGACCTCTTTTTCTGCATCCAGTCTTTGCAGCGCCATCTTTTTTTTCTGTTTTTCCAGTGCCAGATCAAGATCTGCCTTGTTTTTTTCTGACAGTATTTTGGCTTGCTTAGCGACCAGGCGATCAATCATGGCGGGTATGTTTAATGTAAAATAACCAAGTAGGCCCATGTAGATGCTGCGGTAGAAGTGACCGGCCGGATCGGCGGATACGACACTGCCTATTAGCTGTGAATCGATGGCGGACAAGCGCAGGTAATAAATCAGGTTATAGCAGAATAGGGTCAATAGGGTGGCGTAGATAACGAGGCGTCGATCGTACCGAAGTACCGCCATTAAAATCAGAATGGGATAGATGAATGCCGAGGCTGCGGTGGCCACACCAATGGGACTGAATAAGATGGAGTAGTTATAGATGTGGAGGGATAATACCACAATATCGATGGTGACTGAGAGGTAGGGTACCCAGGTATGGAGGGTATGTTTCTTTAAGATCCAATAGAGGGAGAAGTTATATCCACCGTATAGCGCAATGGGAAAGGCAGATACTAATGCTTCGTACCGATGTCCACGTGAATAAATATAACTGATTAAAACAATTATAACTGTCAGTAAGACCCAACGGAACTGCATGGCTTTTTTTTCGCCCCATTTGGCTTCGCTTTCAAACAAACGGTTAAATTCATTCATGCTCATTGGGATTAGCCTTGTAAAGATAGGAAAAACCACAGATCAATCTTTTGATATGCCAACACTATATTTGAAAATCATAGCGCTGAGAACAATCATCGTTAAAATAAGTTAGGCTTACAATAAGTAGTTTTTGGGCTTTAAAAACTTGCCTATGTCCCATTCAAAAACAATATTTGTTATAGAAAATCTACACATTACAATAATCTTAGATCCAATTCTATGCAGATAATCAATGAGTTTTTGCTCTTAATCGACGCGTACATAGGCAGTCATATTTGGTTTGTTTTATTTCTTTTACTCACCGGTATTTTTTTTACTTTTTATCTTAAATTTCCTCAGTTTCGCTATTTTAGATATGCCTTACGCATTGTAAGGGGTAAGTTCGATAAGGACGATGATGAGGGAGATACCTCCCATTTTCAGGCTCTCACCACTGCTTTGTCGGGTACGGTGGGTACCGGTAATATTGCCGGGGTGGCCCTGGCTGTGCACCTGGGCGGTCCTGCTGCTCTTTTCTGGATGTTGGTAACGGCGCTGTTTGGTATGACCACCAAGTTTGTGGAGGTAACCCTTTCACATAAGTATCGCGAGAAGGCTGAGGACGGTTCTATAGCGGGCGGTCCCATGTATTACATGCGTAAGCGGCTTAACATTAAAATGCCGGGCGGTAAAATATTGAAAACCGGTCACTGGATTGCCGGTATTTTTGCCCTGGCTACAATACTATCCTCATTTGGTACGGGCAGTCTTCCGCAGATTAATAGTATCTCCAATTCTTTGTTTGCCACCTTTGGTATTCCCCATATGCTTACCGGCCTGGTATTGGCAGTGCTGTTGGGCTTTGTTATCATTGGCGGCATTAAGCGCATTGCGCTGGTAACTTCGCGTTTGGTGCCCGCCATGGCTGTTATCTATTTCATTGGAGCTATGGCAGTTATTTTATTCAATTACGATAATATATGGCCTTCGCTACAGGCCATTGTAGGAGATATATTTACAGGCTCTTCGGCCAGTGGTGGTTTCCTGGGGGCCACTATTGCCTTTGCTTTTAACCGCGGTGTTAACCGGGGCTTGTTCTCCAATGAGGCAGGGCAGGGGTCGGCACCCATCGCTCACGCGGCTGCCAAGGCTCACGAGCCTGTTTCAGAAGGCCTGGTGGCCCTCTTGGAGCCTTTTATCGATACCATAATTATTTGCAGTCTGACGGGCTTGGTGCTGCTTTCCTCGGGCGTTTGGCGCGAAAAGGTGGATAATCGCTTTCAGCTCGTTGACTTGCAAGTGATCAGTTCGGAGCATATCAGCGATGACAATGCAGAGGGACGCAAGGAGCTGGCGCAGCATGTATTGGGCGATAAGATTTTGCCCTTATTCAGTGGGGAACTCAGGGTTGAGGAAGGCCGTATCCTAACACCTGTTACACTCATTCATGCACGCTCCCTGGCCGAAGAGGTGAAGGTGAAGCGGGGACAGCGGCCATATAGCGGGGTGCTATCAGTGAACGAGGGCAATATTATTATTCAGGATAAAGCATTGGGCCTGTTTGAGCGTATTAAAGCACAGTTTTCGCACAGCGGCAACAATAAAATTGTCATAGAGGGTAAGTCGCTCATTCATAGTGCGCCACTTACGGCTGTAGCTTTTACGCGTAGTTGGTTTGGTCACTGGGGACAATACATCGTGTCCATTGGACTGCTGCTTTTTGCCTTCTCTACGGCCATCTCGTGGTCGTACTACGGCGACCGTGCCATCACCTATCTATGGGGTTCTAAATATGTATTATGGTACCATTTAGTTTACGTCATCGGTTTTTTCATCGCCTCTTTTGTCGATACCACCATTATCTGGACGCTTTCGGGCATAACAATCGCGCTAATGACCATTCCCAACCTGTTTGGTTTATTATTTTTGCACAAAGAAATGAAGCGCGATGTCAAAAGTTTTTGGGAAGAGTATAAACAGCGCTTCCCGGAGGATAAAAGGGTGCCGCGCGATTAATTATCTTATTTTTTTGATGTTATGACGTCGTATATTGTAATTGCTTTGTTTGCTATGGGAATTGGCTTTGGTCGCCTGATGCGCGATAAGGACAAGGCACGTAAAGGAATAGATGCCGCCGTTACCTGGTCGGTGTATCTCTTATTGTTTTTATTGGGCATAGCCGTGGGTACTAATGCTGACATTATCAATAACTTTTCCCGTATTGGTTACACGGCTTTTTGGCTGACTATTGGAGCTGTGGGCGGCAGTGTGTTGCTCGCAGCATTGGTCTATCACTTCTTCTTTAAAGCTGGGAAAGGAGCTGATTATGAAGGGTAGTATCATTATTCTGGGTTTTTTTGCTCTGGGCTTAATCGGGGGTATTGCACAATGGTTTCCGCAATGGTTGCTTAGTGATGATTTAACAACGTATGCCTTGTTTATACTCATGTTTTTGGTGGGCATCAGCATTGGCAGCGATCGTAATGCTTTTTATATCTTGCGCAAGCTTAATGTTAAGGTGGTGTTGGTGCCCCTATCAGTGATCGTGGGCAGCCTGGTAGGTGCTTCTGTAGTATCCTTCATGCTCAGTGACGTGAATGTTAAGGAGGCCATGGCGGTGGGTGCCGGATTTGGTTATTATTCGCTATCCAGCATCTTTATTGGGCAGTTGCACAGTCAGGAGCTGGGCGTCGTAGCGCTCTTGTCCAATATCTTTCGCGAAATTATCACTCTGTTGGCAGTGCCTATTCTCGTTAAATACTTTGGTAAGCTGGCCGGCATCGCCACGGGGGGCGCAACGGCCATGGACACAACATTGCCGGTTATTGTGAAGTTCACCGGTAAAGAGTACGGTATCGTCGCAATATTTAGTGGTATTGTCCTTACCATCCTGGTACCTGTGCTGGTTACGCTGATTCTGGAAGTGTTGTAAGGTGGGGATACGTGACAAACCTTCAAAATTCAACCGCCTTATGGTTGTTAGTGGTGTTTTTAAGTTCGTTAGCATCATTCTTGTTATAAGATAGGGTTTAGGTTGTTGATCCCCATCCCCGCGCCCTTGGCACGGTACTTCCCCTTTTGCTGAGGCAAAAAGGGAAGAGGTGATGGGATGTTTAGGTTTGATATTGCGAATGTTATGCCAAATCATACCCCCTTACACATCGTACATTGCTATTTGATCCATTCAGGATTATTGTATTAAAAACCACGAATGTGGTTTACTTTGAATAGCCCTGGATGTAATCCTGGGCATATTAAGATAATATCGTTTTTGAATCCTGGAGGGATTTTAATCTTTAAATGTGTTTTCCCTCAGGTTAGCGGATAAAAAAATCACGCTAAGGCTGTAAGATATCCTTAGCGTGATCGCAAATAATTTTATCAGAAGTTTTCTACTCTGCTTTCAGGGTAAAAGCAAGTAACACAACATCATCTTTTATCAACTCCAGGGTGTTGCCGCTTATCTTGTACTGAAATTTTTGTTGCAGCAATTTGAAAAATTCATTTTCAGGCACGCCGCCGCAGTACATCTTGGTTGAAAATACATTACTGAAGGTAATGTTATCGCCTTCGATAAGTATTTGCGCACCAAAGGAGTT
Source organism: uncultured Carboxylicivirga sp. (assembly GCA_947491945.1). GTDB lineage: Bacteria > Bacteroidota > Bacteroidia > Bacteroidales > Marinilabiliaceae > Carboxylicivirga > Carboxylicivirga longa. Next base: position 119,289 of record CANLLN010000008.1, read on the forward strand.
GCAGCCGCCATTACCACCGGCTTTCTGTTCTGCTTTGTTAATGACAAGCATAGGCGTCTTAGCTACAAATCCTGCTTCGGCAGGTGTTTGCCCCTTAAAACTGCTCAGCTCCCACTGATTGGTCTCTGTAAATTGCTCACTAACACTTTGTGCAGGCGTTAATTGCGTGGCGGGAATGGTATTTTTTTGTGTCTTACAACTCATCATTGTTGAAATGGCCAAAAGGGCAAAAATTACTTTTTTCATATCTATCCGTTTATTTTAATTTGATGTTTCGACAATAAATATCGTGCCAAATTTAGCTCAAAAAAAAGAAAACTAGAACTAATCGTAGCGCAGCCGCTTTTCGCAGTACCGTCAGTAGATTGAAAACAAAGCCTTGAGTCTGTTGATAACTTATGAAGGTGCAAATTGGGAAGCGCCCAAAGAAATTATATATTTGTCTTGCAAAAAAATGGCGGAGGTCTCAGTCTAGTGCAATGAGAACTACTGCATTTGCTTATATTAAAATAAATTGAATGGAATATATTGTTTCGGCAAGAAAATACAGACCCGCTACCTTTCGTTCGGTTGTGGGACAGGATAATATTACTACTACACTAAAGAATGCTATCAAAAGCAATCATTTAGCGCATGCGTATTTGTTCTGTGGCTCGCGTGGTGTGGGTAAAACTACCTGTGCGCGTATCTTTGCTAAGACAATCAACTGTTCGAATATATCGGATGATTTTGAAGCCTGTAATGCCTGCGAGTCATGTATGTCTTTTAACGATAATCGTTCGTACAATATTCATGAGCTGGATGCCGCCAGTAATAACTCGGTGGACGATATTCGCAGCCTGATTGATAAAGTGCGTGTACCCCCACAGTTAGGCAGTTATTCTGTTTACATCATCGACGAGGTACATATGTTGTCACAGGCGGCATTCAACGCCTTCCTGAAGACCCTTGAGGAGCCGCCGCGTCATGCTATCTTTATATTAGCCACCACCGAGAAGCACAAGATATTACCCACCATACTCTCGCGTTGCCAAATCTTTGATTTTAATCGCATTACCATATCCGATGCTGTTGGGCATTTGAAATACGTGGCCGAAAGCGAAGGAGTAAGTGTGGAAGAGGAAGGCTTGGCTGTAATTGCTCAAAAGGCCGATGGTGCCATGCGCGATGCGCTGTCTATCTTCGATCAGATCGTGGCTTTTTCGGGAAAGGATATTAGTTATCAGCAGGTTATTGAAAACCTGAATGTGCTGGATTACGATTATTATTTTAAGCTAACCGATGCTTTTCTGGCTGAGGATTATAAGCAGGGGCTTCTTACTTTTAACGAGATTTTGCTTAAGGGCTTCGATGCACAGCATTTTATGGCGGGCCTCAATAGTCATTTTCGTGATTTACTGATGTGTCGCGACGAAGCGACGGCAAGCCTGTTAGAAGTAGGGCAGAGCACGCGTGAGAAGTACAGCCGTCAGGCAGTGAATTGCTCGGTTGACTTTCTGTATGAGGCTTTGAAGATTATTAATGACAGTGAGCAAAATTACCGCTCGGCCAAGAATAAGCGCCTGCATATTGAGTTTGCCCTTATTCGCCTGGCGCGCATCATCAGCGAAAAAAAAAAGTAGCAGCCGATGAGCCGATTCCCATCGTAACGGTGGGTAAGGTGATTCCCAAGGCTACTGCGCCTGTCCGGCAAAATGCAGGCGGCAAGAATCAAGTACCAAAGATACCGCCACCCCCCAAAGCCAATGGCAGTGCAGGAGGTATCAGGTCGGTGTCTTTAAAAAATCTGGCGCAGAAGTTTCAACAACATGTTGTCGCTGAGCCTCAGGTAAACCAGCAGAAAACAGAAGCGCCCATCGATCCAAATTGGAAAGATGCCTTCAATCAGGAGCAGCTGGATACCGCATGGCGTAGCTATACACGGCAGCATGAATCATCACCTCGCCTGCATACCATTTATAAAAACCATCCGCCCAGGCAGGTGCAAGATGCCAGCCTGCGAATTACACTGTTGAATAAAACACAGGAACACGAACTCAATAAAGAGCGTGCTTCAATTCTTTCGTATCTAAGGCGTAGCCTGCGCAATGCGGCTATTCAACTGGATCTGGAAATTTCACAGGATGAGGGGACGCAAACGAAAAGAGCTTATACGGTAGCGGATAAGTATAAAGAGATGGCTGAGAAAAATCCGGCCCTGGTAGCTTTTCGTAAACAGTTTAACCTGGATTTTGAGTAGAGAACTGTAGGGGATGACATTTAGCTACTTAAGGTAGCTTGCATTAAACACATCCAGCAATTAAACGTTAACATTAGGCATGTATTCATTTCATAATTGATTAAAATGAGAACACAAACTCCGAAAATTATTTACACTAAAACGGACGAAGCGCCGGCCTTGGCAACCTATTCATTATTGCCAATAGTAGAAGCCTATACAAGGCAGGCCGGCATAAGTGTTGAAACCCGTGATATTTCTCTGGCAGGTCGTATCCTTGCCAACTTTCCGGACTATCTGAAGCCGGAGCAGCAGATAGATGATGCTCTTGCTGAACTGGGACAGATGGCCCAAACACCGGAAGCTAATATCATTAAGCTGCCCAATATCAGTGCCTCAATACCACAGATGCAGGCTGCTATTAAGGAGCTGCAGGCCAAAGGTTATGCCTTGCCTGATTACCCTGAAGAGCCACAGAATGCTGCCGAAGAGGCCGTTAAAACCCGCTATGATAAGATCAAAGGAAGTGCTGTAAACCCGGTTTTGCGCGAGGGTAACTCCGACCGACGTGCGCCGCGTGCCGTTAAGAATTATGCCCGTAAAAATCCGCATTCCATGGGTGCTTGGCGTGCTGACTCCAAATCCACTGTGATGAGTATGAGCGAAGGTGATTTTTACGGTAGCGAGCAATCGCTGACCCTGGAAAAGGCGACCGTCGTGCGTATTGAATTGAGCGATGAGAAGGGGGAGAAGTATATTTTAAAAGAGGGTTTATCCCTTCAGAGTGGTGAGATTATTGATGCTGCTGTTATGAGCAAGAAGGCCTTACGTGCTTTCCTGGCTGAGGCTATTGAAAAGGCCAAAGCGGATAATATCCTCTTCTCAGTTCATCTGAAAGCAACCATGATGAAAGTGTCTGACCCGATTATTTTCGGACAGGTGGTGGAAGTCTTCTTTAATGAAGTATTCGAGAAATACGGAGATCTGTTACGCGAGAACGGTATCTCGGCCAACAACGGCTTGGGCGATATGCTGGCCAAGATAGCAAAGTTGCCAATGCCCCAACGCAGTGAAATAGAAGCGACCATAGAAGCGTGTTATGCCGAGCGCCCACCGCTGGCCATGGTGAACTCCGACAAGGGTATCACTAACCTGCATGTGCCCAGCGATGTGATTATTGATGCCTCCATGCCGGCAGCCATTCGTAGCTCGGGTCAGATGTGGGGACCTGATGGAGAATTGAAGGATACTGTATATACTATTCCCGATCGTTCTTACGCCGGGGTATATCAGCAAACCATTGATTTTTGTAAGAAGCATGGGGCTTTTGATCCCACAACCATGGGAAGTGTTTCCAATGTGGGACTGATGGCGCAAAAAGCCGAGGAGTACGGCTCGCATGATAAGACTTTTCATATACCTTCAGCAGGAACGGTAAGCGTAATTGATGAAGACGGTAAAGTACTGCTGGAGCACAGCGTAGAAGCAGGTGATATCTGGCGCATGTGCCAGGTGAAAGATGCGCCGGTGCAGGACTGGGTGAAGCTGGCTGTTAAAAGGAGCCGGGCAACAGGAACACCCGCCGTATTTTGGCTTGATGAGATGCGGGCGCACGACCAGGAACTCATTAAAAAGGTAAAGGCCTATCTTTCTGATCATGATACACAAGGTTTGGAACTGTATATAATGGCGCCAGAGGAAGCCACCCGTTATTCGCTGGAGCGTATCATTAAAGGGGAAGATACCATATCAGTAACCGGCAATGTGTTACGCGATTATCTTACCGATCTGTTTCCCATACTGGAGTTGGGTACAAGTGCCAAGATGTTGTCTATTGTACCCCTTATGAAGGGCGGTGGGCTATTCGAAACCGGTGCAGGGGGCTCAGCGCCCAAGCATGTGCAGCAGTTTGAGCAGGAAGGTCACCTGAGATGGGATTCATTGGGTGAGTTTCTGGCGCTGGCCGTATCGCTTGAACACCTTAGCACAAGTACTAATAATGCCAAGGCAAAAGTACTGGCCGAAACGCTGGATGAAGCAACAGAAACATTGCTTGAGAATCGTAAGTCTCCGTCGCGTAAGGTGAAGGAGCTGGACAACCGGGGAAGTCATTTCTACCTGGCCATGTACTGGGCACAAGCGCTGGCGCATCAAGGTAAAGATGCAGAACTGCAGGCTATCTTTATGCCTGTGGCACAGAAGATGGCCGAGCGCGAAGCGCTGATTGTGGATGAGCTGAATAAAGCCCAGGGAGCGCCCATGGATATTGGGGGGTATTATGCACCCGTATTTGATTTGGCCTCAAAAGCCATGCGACCAAGTGAAACATTCAATGCATTAATCGACAGTTTGTAAGATGCTGTTTTGAAATAGATTAAGAAACGCCGGTGTAGTACGCATCGGCGTTTTTTATAGCTAACTTTTTCAAAGTTTTAGACTGTTGGAAAAGTCTCTTTCCTTGACTTGGGGTATTATATTGCAATATTTTCCTGGAACATTTGGTCGGTTAAGCTGTTACAAAAGCGCCAATAAATTTCATATATTAAAGCGTTGGAACCATGAAAAAAATTGCGATAGAACTTAAGTGGGGCATCATCTTTTTTGCCATTATGTTACTTTGGGTAGTATTTGAGAAGATGATTGGCCTGCACGATGAGCGCATCGATCGCCACCATATCTTAACTAATTTCTTCGCCATCCCCGCCATTATTATTTATGTATTGGCGCTGCTCGACAAGCGCAAGAGTCTCGGCGGAGTCATGTCCTGGTCGCAAGGCTTTGTATCAGGGCTTATCATTGCCCTTATTGTAAGTTTACTGAGTCCTCTGGGGCAGTATCTAACGCATAGCTATCTGTCGCCCCATTACTTTTCCAATATAATTGCTTATACAGTGGAGCAGGGACAGCTGAGCCGCGAACAGGCCGAGGCATATTTCAACCTACGCTCGTACATTCAACAAAGTATGGTGGGCAGCCTGATTATGGGTGCTGTAACCGCAGCCATAATTGCCTTTTTTACCCGTAAGAAAGCCGATGATAATACTTATGCATAGAGGAGCAGGAGTATCTATTGCCTTGTTAGAATGCTGATTATAAGACATGTATTGAATGTGCATTGCTTGTATGCTTTTTGCTTTTATAGTTAGCTTTAAGGCATATAATACCTTGCAATGTTTCAATATATGGAAACATTCACTAACTTTGGATTGAAATAAGGGTCTCTTATGAAGCAGAAATTTGAGGTGATATTTCTAGATGAAGCCATTGATTTTGTAAACAGTTTGGACAGTAAATCACGCAATAAGATCTTCTATAACATCGACAAAACAAGATATTTAAATGACCCGAAACTATCTGAGAAACTCGAAGGTGAAATTTGGTATTTTAGGACAAAGTTTCTAACGCTTCAATATCGTGTGTTTGCTTTTTGGGATAAGACAGATAAGGTTGATACGTTGGTAGTAGCAACACACGGAGTTATTAAGAAATCAAATAAAGTTTCAAATTCAGAAATTGAAAAAGCAGAAAAAATTAGACAAGAATACTTTAATAATATAAAGCGCCAATCATGAACACGAAGGGAAGTATGAAGATGATGACTTTAGATGAGCTTAAAGATAAACATATCGGGAGAATAGGTTCTTCAGAACGAGACGATTATGAGTTTGAGCTGAAAGTTGAAGTTCTTGGAGCAATGATTAAAAGCGTAAGAATAGAACGTAACTTAACCCAAGAACAACTTGGGGAATTAATAGGTGTCAATAAATCTCAGATATCGAAACTTGAGCGCAATACGAAAAATGTTACAATAGAAACTGTGTTAAAAGTTTTTAGAGCCTTAAAGACCAACATAAAGTTTTCCATCGAAAAAATGGATGAAAATTACGGTCTGGCATAAAAAACACTAAAGTCAATATATCATGGAGGATCCGATAAGTAGCAAGTTAATTGAGGCCTTGAGATTTAAAATGCAGCCGGTGGCAATAATTCACACTGATGAAAAACCTGAAGAAGGACTGCATTTTAAGGAAGGAAGCAAGCGTGGTTGTGTGGCTTCTTTATTGGTGTCGGCAAGCAAGAAAGGCCGCCTTGCTTTTTTTGACCGTAATTCTTATGGTTGCCCCGGTGGAGGCACCGGTTTGGGCTTTGGCGATCGCTATGGGAAATTTCCCATCGAGTGCCTTTTGTCAACCGGCAATAAGGAGATGGCTCAGCAAATGGGGCGTGAAGGATCCATGATGATGGAGGGAGAACGGTTTTATAAGGACCCTAAGCTGGCGAGGAAATGGGTTGATTCGTTGCCCATGACCGATGTGGATGCCGAGTATGTGGTGTTTAAACCCTGGGAACAAGTCACCGAGAAGGATAAACCCGAGTTAATCGTCTTTTTTGCAAATGCCGATCAACTGTCCGCTCTGGTGGTGATGGCCGATTATAATCGGGGAAGTAATCAAAGTGTGGCGGCGCCCTTTGGGGCAGCTTGTCAATCAATCCTCTATGGCTATGCCGAAGCCAAGAAGGAAAATCCCAGGGGGGTGATGGGTTTTTTCGATATCTCACAGCGGTGGGCCGTTGATAGTGATATTTTGACCTTCACCGTTCCATTTAAATTGTATCAGGTGATGGAGGCAGGCGTGAAGGGCAGTTTCCTGGAGATGCATGCCTGGAAAAAACTACAGGAGCGCCAGTAGTATGGATGTTTTCAAATGTAGCGCAGAGGAATAAAGCAGGTTCAAAACTGCATATCCTTAAACCCTGCCTTTCAAAGCAGAAGCGTCTTCTGCATGGATATAGGCTTTAGCCATGACCTTTAATGTGTATATCACATATTTAATGATGGCAGTTGGGGCCGATTGATGCATACTGCACAATCCCATTAAGGGGGGTGTAAGTATTGCCTTTAAGCCTTTCCCCTTCGGTAATGGAAGTTAAAGCTTTTCCAAAGTTTTAAACTTTGGAAAAGATAGGATTTGCATAGTGAAAACACCTAAAAACATCGTGTAATGAAAGTATTAGTTGTAGGTGCAAGTGGTGCCACAGGAAGACATTTGGTCAACCAGCTTCTGCTCAGGAAGAATAAAGTTAAAATAATCGTCCGTTCAAAAGAAAATCTTCCGGAGGGATGGCATAACAACACTAGCTTAGAAATTATTACTGCAAGTATCCTTGAGTTGGGTACTAACGAATTAATGAATCATACAGCCGGATGTGATGCAGTTGTATCCTGCCTGGGGCACAATATTTCCTTCAAAGGTATGTTTGGTAAGCCCAGAAAGTTGGTGACAGAGGCAACTATGCTACTTTGTGATGCCATCAAAAAGCAACAACCTCAAAGGCCTGTTAAGTATGTTTTAATGAATACTTCCGGAAACAGTAACCGCGACTTGAATGAATCAATTTCCTTGGCTCAAAAATGTGTAATTGCCCTTCTGCGCTTATTGCTTCCGCCACATGCCGATAATGAACAGGCGGCTGATTATCTAAGAACCCAAATAGGTAAGGGTGATAGGTACATAGAATGGGTGGCAGTGAGGCCGGATGGTTTGGTAAATGAGGATGAAGTGAGTAATTATGAGTTATATCCCTCTCCAATCAGAAGCGCTATTTTTGATTCAGGAAAGGTAAGTCGCATCAATGTGGGACACTTTATGGCTGAATTGATAAACGACCATAAGCTTTGGAATAAGTGGAAGGGGCAGATGCCTGTAATTTATGCGAGCGACTGAATACAAGACATGTATGATGAAAGTAATTTACTTTTAAATTAAAGAACAATTGGGTTAGTCTCATCTCAATTCTCACATCTCATTCCTACTAACGAAAGACTAATCCTTACTTTCCAAAAACAAAGTGATCGGCTGAAGGCTCCTTTTCGCCGTTGTAGCGATAGGCGGCCAGGCGGCCGGTGCCGGTCACGCAAGCATCCACGCAGCATACGTTGGAGGTGGGGATCAAAGGGCCTCTTCCCATGCAGTAATGCCCTACAAACACCAGGGGTGCCTCTTTGGGATACACCGCGTAGTCGCTCATTATCTCGGTGGGGACGGTGTAGTCGGGCAACTCAAATTTATTACCATAGCTCAGCTCTTTAAATGTCTTGCCGGTGGGCGCGCACCACCATTTCACCCTGAAGCTGTCGCGTTTGATGTTATCGGCATCTTTAATCACCAGGTCGCGGGGCATTTTCAGCTCAACCCCTTTAATGGTTTCAGCAAAGGCCCGCCCCAGAGCCGTGTCGGTATCGCGCAGCTTCTTAAGGGTGCGTTTCTTTAGTTTCCCCTTACGATGCAGGTTACGAAGTTTGTCTATGTGGGCATCGTTCCAATAGGCATGTACTACCCGAATGCCGTTCAGCTCAAGGAATAGGGGCAGCGTGCGCAGCCACTTAATGTCTTTTTTCAGTGCCTCCGTATTCCCATGATATTCCTGCTCAAATTTATTCAGTAGCCTTGCATTGCTGTTTCCCGGAAGGCGCAGGGGTCGTCCTTTATCATCTTTCGTAAAATAGAAAATGGCATTGACCTCGTGGTTGCCAAGGATGGCCAGCGCGGTGCCGGCATTTACCATATCACGTATAGCATTAATCACACCTCGGCTGTTAGGCCCACGGTCAATAAAGTCGCCCACAAATACGGCCGTGCGGTAGGCATGCGTCCACACACCGTTTAGCAGGGAGTAGCCAAGTTTAATCAGCAGGTGCTGTAATTTCAGGTGATGGCCGTGTACATCGCCAATTATGTCGTAAAAATGTTCATCTTGGTGTGCTAGCTTGGAATTGGCCGTCATCCTATTCTTAATTTTGTTACATTTGGTTGTGCTGCATCAAAAATAAAAATTTTATATACTGTATCAGCATGCTTTGATTTAAAACAAACGAAAATATGAGTTCACGGAGAAATTTTATTAAGAAGAGTGGTTTGGCATCGCTGGGATTGCTGGCTGCCGGTGCACAGGCAAACAATATGAAAGCAGCAGCTTTTAAACGCAAACGTATTGTAAAACCGCTGGCTATTTCTACCTGGAAAAATGGTATGCAAGCCAATGAGGCAGGTTGGCAGGTGCTCAAAAGTGGCGGACGTGCTTTGGACGCTGTAGAACAAGGGGTGAAGGTGGTGGAAGCCGATCCCAATGATATGAGTGTGGGCTATGGCGGACGTCCCGACCGCGATGGCATTGTAACACTGGATGCCTGTATCATGGATGAGACAGGAAATGCAGGTTCGGTATGTGCGCTCGAAAATATTAAGCATCCCATATCAGTAGCGCGGCGGGTGATGGAGAAAACACCCCATGTGATGCTGGCGGGTGACGGTGCCCTGCAGTTTGCCAAAGAGGAAGGCTTTGTGGAGGAAAACATACTGACCGAGAAAGCTAAAAAGCAATGGCAGGAATGGCGCAAGACCTCTGATTACAAGCCCGTGATTAACATTGAGAATCACGATACCATTGGTATGCTGGCCCTGGATGCTAAAGGCGATATTTCGGGTGCCTGTACTACCAGTGGGCTGGCTTATAAGATGCATGGACGGGTGGGAGACAGTCCCATTATTGGTGCCGGCATGTATTGCGATAATGAAATAGGCGGAGCCGTTGCCACGGGCATGGGCGAGCTGGTGATGAAGACGCTGGGCTCCTTTTTGGTAGTTGAGCTGATGAATCAAGGCTTAAGTCCGCAAAAAGCGGTGGAAGAGGCCATTGCCCGTATCGTTAAAAAGATACCCGGGTACCAGGATTTTCAAATTGGTTATCTGGCCATTAATAAAGCCGGTGAGGTGGGTGCTTACAGCCTGCACCGAGGTTTTAATTATGCTTTATATGCCAATGATGAGAATCGGCTAATTGATTCGGATTACTATTTGAAATAGGCCACGGCTGGTTAAAATTTTGTATTGGATATTCACACACAAAAAAGTACACTATGCTCAAACGTATTAAATGGGGAATTATAGGTTGTGGTAATGTTACTGAGGTTAAAAGCGGTCCTGCTTTTAATAAGGTAGCAGGTAGTTCATTGCAGATGGTGATGCGGCGCGATGCCGAAAAAGCCAGATCCTACGCCGAGCGTCATGATGTACCGATCTGGACCAATGATGCCGATGCTTTAATTAACCATCCCGATATTAATGCCATTTATATTGCTACGCCTCCCGGGGCGCATGCCGATTATGCCATAAAAGCCATGGAAGCAGGCAAGGCGGTTTATGTGGAGAAGCCCATGGCAGCTACCTACGCCCAGGCACAGCAGATGCTGGCCTGTAGTGAGCATTGTGGGGTGCCTCTGTTTGTAGCCTATTACCGGCGTACTTTACCCGGATTTTTAAAAGTGAAAGAGCTGTTGGAAGCAGGCACGATTGGTCAGATGCTTTATGTGAATATGCGCCTGATACGATCAGCGCGGCCCCACGAAAAAACGGGGCAGGATACCTTCTGGCGACTGCAGCCGCAGCACTCCGGGGGGGGTATATTCTATGATCTGGCATCGCACCAGCTCGACTTTCTCGATTTCCTGTTTGGCCCTATCAAAACTGTGTTTGGTGTAGCCGCCAATCGCGGTGGGTATTACGAAGTGGAGGACACCGTGAGTGCCTCCATGCAGTTTGAAAATGGTGTGGTGGGAAGTGGCATCTGGTCTTTTGTGAGCTCTGAGAATACTGAAGAAGATGTTATTGAGATTGTAGGTACTCAGGGTAAGATTCAGTTCTCCGGCTTTCAGCATACACCCATTGTATTGTTTAAGGATGGTGATGTGATTGATTATCCCTATCTCAATCCCGAAAACATTCAGTATAACTTGATAAAACAAGTGGTGGAGACCCTGCAGGGCATAGGCGAGTGTGTTAGCACAGGGGCTTCGGCCATTCGCACCAACCGTGTGATGCAGAAGATTGTACAGGATTTCTATACGACCTGAGAAACGTGTTGCCGACAACCCCGAACTTTTTCCCGTCCTGAATTTTAGGTGGGGAGGTTTATCAATAATTAACTGCGTTTACCCTGGAACGAAATGAATAAAAAAGTAAAACAATTAATCAATAAATAAAAATGATACGTAAACAACATTTTCTTGCCTTTGCCGCCTTATTGGCCGGCCTGTTCATGGGGCAGACAAAGGCACAAACAACCGCTGACTACCGCGTGGTGCCCTTACCACAAACTATTAACGAGGTGGGGGGCGAAGCCTTTGTGATGAACGCCAAAACGGTGATCACCTATCCGGGCGATGATGCACAGCTGGCGCAAAATGCGGCTTTCCTGAGCGAGTACATCAAGGAGCAAACGGGATTAAGTCTGAAAACAAAGACCAAAGGAAGTAAAAACGCTATCTCCCTGCGTGTGGAGGCCAACGAGGACGCGCCGGAAAGCTATACAATAACAGTGGCTCAGCAGGGGGTTATCCTTACCGGAGCTAGTGCAGCCGGTGTTTTCTATGGTATCCAAACCCTTCGCAAAGCCATTCCGGTGCAGCAGGCCACTCAGGTGTCATTGCCGGCTGTCAGCATTGCGGATGCGCCTCGTTTTGCCTACCGGGGTATGATGCTCGATGTGGCACGTCATATGTTTTCGGTGGAGGAGATCAAGACCTATATCGACATGCTGGCACTGCATAACATTAATAACTTTCACTGGCACCTGAGCGAGGATCAGGGCTGGCGCATTGAGATCAAGAAATACCCACGCCTCACCGAGATTGGTTCAAAACGGAAAGAAACGGTAATTGGTCGTAACAGCGGCGTGTACGATGGTGAGCCTTATGGCGGATATTACACTCAGGAAGATATTAAGGAAGTGGTGGCCTATGCAGCTAAGCGTTACATCAATGTGATTCCGGAGATTGATATGCCCGGACACATGCTGGCGGCTCTGGCTTCTTACCCTGAGCTGGGATGCACCGGTGGCCCCTACGAGGTGTGGACGCAGTGGGGCATCTCAGATGATGTGCTTTGCGTGGGCAATGATAAAACGCTCACCTTCGTAAAAGATGTACTCAATGAGGTGATGGATCTGTTTCCTTCGGAGATGATTCATATTGGTGGCGATGAGTGCCCCAAAACGCGCTGGACGAAATGTGAGAAGTGTCAGGCACGCATCAAAGAGCAGGGGCTGGAGGCCGATGAGGAACACAGTGCCGAGGAGCGCTTGCAGAGCTATTTTATCAGCTATGCCGAGAAGGTAATCAACGAGCGGGGACGTCGTATGATTGGCTGGGACGAGATCCTCGAAGGCGGTTTGGCGCCCAACGCTACGGTGATGTCGTGGCGCGGCATGCAGGGCGGTATTCAGGCGGCGCAGATGGGCCATGATGTGGTGATGACGCCCAACTCACACGTCTATTTCGATCATTATCAATCCACCGATGTGGCACGCGATCCCCTTGCCATTGGCGGCTACTCGCCCCTGAGTCGTGTGTATAGCTTTGAGCCCGTACCGGCCAAGCTAAATGCCGAGCAGCAGAAGCATATTCTGGGGGCGCAGGCCAACCTGTGGACCGAATATGTGCCGGTGTTCTCACATGCTCAGTTTATGGTATTGCCCCGCATGGCTGCTTTGGCCGAAGTGCAGTGGATGCAGCCCGAGCATAAGGACTATGAGGCTTTCTTGCAGCGTCTGCTGAAGTTGATAGAGATTTATAAATTGGAAGGCTATAACTACGCCAAACACATCTACGATATAGAGGCATCCTTTACACCCAACGCTAAGGATGAAACCATTGATGTGCACCTGAATGCCCTTACTGATGGACCTATTTATTACACGGTGGATGGTACGGCTCCTGTAAAGCACTCGCCTGTTTACAAAGATGTGCTGAAGATCAATAAAAATGCTTCCATCAGTGCCCGTACTTTTCACAAGGACGGAGCCAGTCGTGTGTTGCGCGAAAATATCGTTTTTAACAAGGCAACTACCAAGCCTATTAAGGCATTACAGCCTGTAGATAAGCAGTATAGCTATGAGGGTATCAGCACCTTGGTAGATGGTTTGCAGGGCAATAACAACTACCGCACAGGTCGCTGGATTGCCTTTCGCGGCAACGATTTAGAGGCAGTAATTGATATGAAGCGCCCTACTGAAATACGCGAGTCCTCTATCACCACCAATGTGGTGAAGGGTGATTGGGTATTTGATGTGCGTAAGTTTGAGATTCAGGTGTCCGACGATGGTAAGGAATATCGCACGGTAGCTACACGCACTTATGCGCCTTTGGCAAAAGAGGATGCGGATGGAATAAAAACACATACGCTTAAGTTTGAGCCCGTGCAGGCACGTTATGTGAAACTTATCGCTACCACCGAGAAAGAGATGCCTCAGTGGCATGGTGGCAAGGGCAAAGCGGCCTACCTGTTTGTCGATGAAATTGTATTGAAATAATAAAGGCCTACTTACATTATTATAAAAACCCGGCAGGCGGATCGCTTGCCGGGTTTTCTGATTTTTGTTAGCACTGTTTATGATATAAATCAGCGTGGGCTTTTGATATAAAACTACTTTGAGCTTTTCGCTTGCGTTTTGAAAGATTAAATATCACTCTGCTCACAATTTTATACAGTATATCTATCAATTTGTAAGAAGGATCATCTTAGTCTGAATAACTTCGTTTGGGTCGATAGTTGAATTGCATATTCCTTATTTAGTTAATTTTAGTATTATTTAACCAAGATTTATAAGGTTAATATGTTTTAAAACAACCTTTTTTTAGGGCGAAAAATGAGGTTTAGCTTTGATTAGTTTTTACATTTGCTGAAACATTTTATTAAACAATAAATTATTAAAGATGAAACCAACGCATATTGAGCACATTGGGATTGCAGTGAAAGATTTGAAGGAAGCCATTCCTTTTTTTGAGAAGGTTTATGGTTTAGAGTGTTACGCCGTTGAGGAAGTAGCTGACCAGAAGGTGAAAACGGCTTTCTTTAAGGTGGGCGATACCAAAATTGAGTTGCTGGAGTCAACGGATCCTGAGGGACCCATTGGTAAATTTCTGGAGAAAAAAGGAGAGGGTATTCACCACATGGCATTTGCCGTTGAAAACCTGGCCGAAAAATTAACTTTTGCCGAGGAGCAAGGCGTTCGTTTGATTGACAAGGCACCCCGCAAAGGAGCAGAAGGTTTAAATATTGGCTTCTTACATCCAAAATCAACCTTTGGTGTTTTAACAGAGCTTTGCGAAGACCCCAATAAGTAATCCATTTTCTGACTATTAATTACTACTCTACTCTATATGTCAACTCAGGATAAAATTAAAAAACTTATTGATCTCCGCTCAGATGCTAAGCTGGGTGGAGGCGAAAAACGTATCGATAAGCAGCATGCCCAGGGTAAAATGACGGCCCGCGAGCGCATCGAAGTCTTACTCGATGACGGCTCTTTTGAAGAGCTGGATATGTTTGTTACGCATCGCTGTACCAATTTTGGTATGGAGAAAAATAAATTTCTAGGCGATGGTGTGGTTACCGGACACGGTACCATCGATGGCCGTGTGGTGTATGTATATGCCCAGGATTTTACCGTATTTGGCGGCTCACTGTCCGAAACAATGGCCCAGAAGATCTGTAAGATCATGGACATGGCCATGAAGGTAGGTGCGCCCGTTATCGGTATCAACGACTCGGGCGGCGCACGTATTCAGGAGGGGGTGACCTCCCTGGCCGGATACGCCGAGATCTTTGAGCGTAACATATTGGCATCGGGTGTAATACCGCAGATTTCCGCTATTTTTGGCCCCTGTGCCGGTGGCGCTGTGTATTCGCCTGCCTTAACTGATTTTATCATGATGACTGAAGAATCGTCATACATGTTTGTAACCGGTCCTAAGGTGGTGAAAACCGTGACCGGCGAAGAAATTACAGTGGCTGATCTGGGCGGCGCTGATGTGCATGCTTCTAAATCGGGCGTGGCACATTTTAAGGTTGAGGATGAGCAGGAAGGTCTCTTACTGATTCGTAAGCTGGTATCCTATCTGCCGCAAAACAATATGGAAGAAGCACCCGCACTTGAGTGTCACGATCCCATTGACCGCCTTGACGATGCCCTGAATGACATAGTGCCGGATAACCCCAACCTGCCTTACGACATGAAAGATATTATCTTTTCCATTGCCGATGAGGGGGAGTTTTTGGAGGTACACCGCAACTATGCAAAAAATATTATCACCGGCTTCTGCCGCATGGATGGTCAGTCCGTGGGAGTAGTAGCCAATCAACCCAACTATCTGGCCGGAGTACTTGATTGCGATGCTTCCCGCAAAGCAGCCCGTTTTGTGCAGATGTGCGATGCCTTTAACATTCCCATTCTAACACTGGTGGATGTTCCGGGCTTTCTACCCGGGTCGGGACAGGAATATGCCGGTATCATTATTCATGGAGCCAAGTTGATGTTTGCCTATGGTGAGGCCACTGTGCCCAAAGTAACGGTAACCATTCGCAAGTCGTACGGTGGAGCGCACGATGTGATGTCGTGTAAGCAGCTGCGGGGCGACTTTAACTATGCCTGGCCCATGGCAGAGATTGCCGTAATGGGCGCCAAGGGTGCCATTGAGGTGCTGGAGGGGCGTAATGTGGCCAAGCTCGAATCGGATGAGGAAAAAGCCGAGTATGTTCAGAAGAAAACCGAAGAATATGAAACGGCCTTTGCCAATCCCTATCAGGCAGCTTCCTATGGCTATATCGACGATGTGATAGAGCCCCGAAACACGCGCTTTAGAGTGATACGTGCCTTCCAGAACTTACAGACCAAGAAGGTGACGAATCCGCCCAAGAAACATTCTAATATTCCATTGTAAAATCAAGTACCATGACCTTATTAATTGTAGATTCAATGACCTGGACCATCACCGTTCTGGGATGGTTCATCGTCTTTCTGGCACTGGTATTCTTGATCGGGGTGTTTCTTACGGTTCCAAAAATTCTTAACTGGAGCCTGAAACGATCCCTGCGTAAAAAGAACAAGGACAATGTGAAGGAAGACGAGTCGGACGATGCCTGGACCATCACGGGCGAGACAAATGCGGCAATCGCAATGGCCATTCATCTGTATTTTAATGAAATGCACGATGAGGAGAGCAATGTGATTACCATTAAAGAGGTACGTAAGCGTTACTCCCCCTGGAGCTCCAAAGTGTATAGTTTTAACAATGTTAATTTCCCCAGATAGCAGGACATGAAAAAATTTAGTTTTACCATTCGAGGTAATAAATACGACGTTCACTTAAAGGATCTTGAGGAGAATATCGCTCAAATGGAAGTGAATGGCACTCAATATGAGGTTGAAATACATCAGGACGTAAAAAAACCTGTGAAAACACCTAAGCTGGTGCGCAAAGAGATTCAGCGTAAGCCGGGCGAAGGATTTATCACGAAAAATGCGGGTGGAGGTACCATTAAGGTGAATGCACCCCTGCCGGGTAACATCTTCAAAGTATTGGTGAAAGAAGGCGATGTAGTGAAAAAAGGCGATACACTGCTGGTAATGGAAGCCATGAAGATGGAGAATAACGTGCTGGCCGAGAAGGAAGGTACCATTACTTCGGTAAAGGTGTCGGTGGGTGATGCTGTGTTACAAAACGATGTATTAATTGAAATGGAACAGTAGGCTCCGGCTTGTGATATCCATTGTTTAAAAATTAATTATGAAAAGACTTATCACGCTTTTTGGTGTGTTATCCATCTTGTTTAGTCTGCAGTTTGTCGGGGGCGGCTTCGAAGCCATGGCGGCCGGTACTGAGGCGGGAGATACTTTTATGGATCACGCATCAAAGGGGCTGGAAATGTTTTGGAATTTCACCGGTTTTGCCAATGCGCATTACACCAATCTGATTATGATTGCAATCGGTTTGTTCTTCATTTATCTGGCCATTAAATACGATTACGAACCTTTGTTGTTGATCCCCATTGGTACGGGCGTTATTCTGGGTAATATACCTTTTTTAGCCGGTTATAAAATCGGTTTATACGAAGAGGGCTCAGTGCTGAATTACCTGTATTTTGGCGTTCAGCAAGGTGTTTATCCGCCCTTGATATTTTTAGGTATTGGCGCCATGACGGATTTCTCATCCCTGATATCCAATCCCAAACTGATGATTTTGGGAGCCGCAGCTCAGGTGGGTATTTTTGCCACTTTCCTGGGGGCTTCAGCCCTTGGCTTTACGCCACAGGAGGCCGGTGCCATTGGTATTATCGGGGGTGCTGACGGTCCTACAGCGATTTTCCTGTCGTCAAAGCTCGCACCTACTCTCATGGGTGCCATCGCCATCGCAGCTTATTCGTACATGGCTTTGGTACCGGTTATTCAACCGCCTATTATGCGCCTGATTATTCCCAAGCATGAGCGTACCATTAAGATGAAGCCACCACGTGCCGTGTCCAAGACAGAAAAGATTATGTTTCCCATTATCGGCTTGTTATTAACGACTTTCATATCACCGTCGTCCTTGCCGCTTTTGGGTATGTTGTTCTTTGGTAATCTCCTGAAAGAGTCGGGTGTTACAGAGCGACTGGCGGATACAGCCCGTAACTCCATGATCAATATTGTAACCATTCTGCTGGGAATTACCGTGGGTGCCTCTACACAGGCCGATTATTTCCTCACCACCGATTCATTGAAGATATTTGGTTTGGGTGCCGTGTCCTTTATGGTAGCTACCGCCGGAGGTTTGATTTTTGCCCGTCTGATGAACTTGTTTTTGAAGGGAGATAATAAGATCAATCCACTGATTGGAGCAGCAGGTGTATCCGCTGTTCCTGACTCGGCTCGCGTGGTACAGCACGAAGGCTTAAAGAGCGATCCCAATAACCACCTGCTGATGCATGCCATGGCACCCAACGTATCGGGCGTTATCGGTTCTGCCGTAGCGGCGGGTATATTACTATCTTTCTTGATGTAAAGAGATTTTTTACACAATATTAAAGGGCTTGTAACACCGTGTTGCAAGCCTTTTTATTTGCAATGATAAGCTGCGTAAATCAGCAATGAAGGGGGTACTGTTATCTGTTAAAGCTTTGTTTTTTGTTGTTATTCAACTGCGCTGCGGTTGTCTTGGGATGTCTGTTGTTGCCCAGTGCTTCACACCGGGCTATCCATATTCAATCCCTAACGGGATTGCGTTGTAATTTCGGAGTAAAGTTTTGTTCTAAATACATGTATTTTTGGATGCTGTGACCGCCCTAAGCTTCGTGTGGGGGTATTCACAGTCAATTCCTTCGAAATTTGCAGCCCTATGCATTGACAAGTTGCTTTATATGGTGCCCCACATCTTGAAGCTGAGCCATGAGTGGCCGCCCTATTAGTCCATGCGGCGGCATTTGATCACTACTTCATCATTGGCCATCAAATACAACTCCTGATTAAATCTAAAAAAGGCATTCACTTGTTCAAGTGCATTCAGATAGCTGCTTTCCAAAGCGGCGCAGGGGCACATCTTTTTAGTGGTGGATAGTTTTGTTATGGAAAGTCGATTACTACCCTCACTAGTGCTGATTTTACCCTTAAAATGATTGCAGCCCGCTGTGCCCATCACCGTCATGTTATTCAGGTTAATTTCCAGCGTCAGCTCACAGTTCATCGACAGTGGTTTTTGACCCTTTAGATCCATTACGCCCCAAATGTCGTAGAGAGCATGGGCCGGCGGACAATAGGCAGCCGAGTCAATGATCTCAGCTAGCTCATAGCTGATGGAGGAGGCATCGGCCGGTACGTCTGACCTTTTATGCGTGTTTATTGCAACGGTATAAGAAGTACCCGGGGTGTGAGTAAATCCCTTGATGGGGGCATAAAAATACTGCCAATGTTCTTGTTCAGATTTTCGTACCAGCAGGCATTTCATAGGACCTACACCTGTACAATCCACCTTGTAAGGTGCCACCTCATATACTACTTGTCCATTTGGTTTTGGTTGTGGCTTTTGCTTCTTCTGCAGGACTGAACAAGCGGCTAACAGTGCCGCACAACAAAATATTAATATCTGTTTCATTTCATTACTTTATTCGTTTCTACTCTTCGTAATATCCGTGACCGTATCCATAGCCATACCCGTATCCATAGCCGTAACCATATTTGTTGCGTCTGACTTGTATGTCGTTTAGTAAGATGCCGATATTACTTACATCTTCCTCCTGCATGTTTTTTATGGTTTGTGCCAATACCGATTTAACCGTATGTTGTTGCCGTACCAAAAAGATAAGGGTATCAGTATGCCGCGCCAGAAGATAGGGGTCGGACACAATACCCATGGGCGGTGTATCGATGATGATGATGTCAAAGTCGGCCTTTAACCTATCCATAAAAGCTTTGGTATTGGCGGCACTGATCAGCTCCGAAGGGTTAGGAGGGATATCACCCGAGGGTAATATAGTCAGGTTTTCCTGTCCTGAAGGAACCAGTATTTCTTCGTAAGCTACTTGCCCTATCAGATAGTTGGAGATACCCTTTTTATTGTTGATGTCAAGTATCTTATTTAAACCGGGCTTACGCAGGTCAAAGCCCAGTAGGGCCGTTTTCTTGCCACTGAGGGCAAAGGCAGCCGCTGTGTTAAGGGCACAGAAGGTTTTACCTTCGCCCGGCATAGATGAAGATACACCAATAATGGGTGAGGCAACGCCTTTATTCATGAACTCAATGCGTGTGCGTAGTCGCCTGAATGTTTCGGTCACCACCGACTTGGGGTGAGACTCCACAATGTTGTGCTCTTCTTTGCTATTATGAATAATATTACCCACAATGGGCAAGGAAGTAATGCGCTCGATATCTTCGGTGTCAATTACTTTGTTGTTAAGGAGCTGGCGCAGGGCTAAAAAAGCCAGCGGAATGATCAGTCCCAGCAGTAAGGCTTTTTGTTTGTTACCTGTTTTATTGGGGGATACCTGTCCGGCAAAACGGGCGCTTTCCAGTACCTGATGATCGGGTGTATTGGAGGCCTTCTGTATCTGTGCCTCCGATTGCTTACGAAGCAGATAAGTATATACCTCGTTGCTCAAGTCAAATTTCCGCTCAATACCCAATAACCGACGCTCTGTTTCGGGCAGGCTGTATAGCTCCTTTTCATTTCGTACCTTCTCGGCCATCAGGCGGATGCGGTTGTCCTCAAACACCTTCAGCTGGCTGGCAATGGTCTTCAAAAGGGTTTTGCGGGCTATATCAATCTGGTTTTCCAACTCTTTGTTGGCCAGGTTACCCGCCTCACCGTAAGAGCCTATCAGCGACAGCCGCTGTGAATTAAGATCGATAATGGTCTTAACCTGTTCGCTCAACATGGTATTTTCCATCTCGTACATGGCCGGTGCCAGCACATTGTTCTCATCAATTTCGTCGGAGAAATAATTCTGCAGGTATAAGAAATAGCTGCGCTTAATCTCCAGCTCCGTCAATTTCTGCTCCACCTCCTGCATGCCGCTAAACAGGTACTCAGCCTTGGCCGATACGCTTTGTATGCGGTTGTTAGTTCGGAACTGACTGAGTTCTGAGCCGGTCAACTGCAGGGAGTCGGCAATTACCAGCAATTGCTGACTGATAAAGTCTATGGTATTGGTGGCAATGAGGTTTTTCTGTTTTAGGTTATTGGCAATGAATACGCTGGCCAGTTCATTAAGGAAGACCTGGTTTTTTTCGTTGTTTCTGCCGGTGACAGACACCCGTATGATGGAAGAACCTTCGCGGGGCGGTTGCGCTATCAATCGGCTCTTAAAACTGGCAGCCAGCTGTCGTGGATGGTTAAATACAAAGTACTGCTCAGTACCACTGTTGTAATGCGTGCTACGGGGTACAATCTTAAAAGAGGCCCAGGGGGTGGTCACCATTTCGTTGTAGGTTACGGTGGCTTCATACTGGATTGGGCCCACGGTGCTGCCTTCACGTTCTCCTTTGTACACGTGGGTGCTGCTCATCTTCTCAGTATTGACCAATACCTTGCACTGTCGCTCGTTGAGCGGTAGTATGTAGATGGGTGTATTGAGCAGCTGCGGGTAGGTGGAGTCAAACTCAATGTGGTAATTGGTATTGCGGTACATCTCGGTGTTTTTCAGGCGCCCTTCGGCAAAATAGCTGACGTGAAAATCCAGCCGGTCGATGGTTTGTTGCACCACGTCCCACGAGGTGAGTATGGCCACCTGATTATCGATGCTGCGCTGTCCCGGGGTCAGTCCAAAACCCTGCATCAGGTCTTTGTTAGGCATCACATCACCCCGTTCCTCCATCAGCAGGGTAATGGTGGTGCGATAGACCGGATGTACATAGCGGTGTATCATAAAAACCACAAACAGACTCAGCGGTATGGTGATGGCAAAGAGCCACCAGAAATGCAGTAAGTCTTGAATAAAACGTTTTATATCGATATTAAAAGGCGAGTTGTTGCCTTGCGAGGGATGTGATTGAGGCAGCATAAAATTTATTTAATAATAGCATCAAGGGTCAGGTAAAGGGCCAGAGCGGTGGTGATCAGCCCCAGTGAAAAGGATTCGCCAATGCCCAGCTGTTTGGCGCGCATCGGACGGACGTACAAAAGGTCGTTGGGGTAGATATAGTAATACTCCGAATTGACGATGTTTTTATCGGTCAGATCCACCTCGTAGGTAACCGGACCGTCGGGCAGCTGACGCACCAGCTTCATCTTTCGCTTTTTACCAAAAGGGGTTGTCCCTCCGGCCATGGCCACAGCTTCAAATATGGTGACTTGCTCCTTTTGCATGGTCTGTACCCCTTGCTTTCGGAATTCGCCCAAGGCGGTAAAGGTGTTGGAAGCCAGTTTAAACGTGAGGTTATATTCCTTTAGGAAAGGTTTCAGGGCTTCCTGTACCCGTGTTTTCCCCATTTTCACATTACAGCCCGCCAGATTAATCTTACCCACGTAAGGGAAGTCGATGTTCATGGAGTCATCGATCTGGTAATAGAAAAAATTCTGATTGCGTTGCGCGTTACCGCCTCCACTGCTGCTCGATTGGTTGAAAAACTCCGATAGCTTTGGATCCGGGGTTGAAACATTGATGAATAAGTAGTCGTTGGGCATCAAAAAATACTTATCGGTGATGTTAGTGCCCGGGCCAAAGGGATTTTCATAATTTCCTTTTGTGCTCTTATCCTGCAATAATATGTACTCTTTTTGAGGAATGCAGCCACTTAACAAAAAGGTAACTACAAAAATACTGATGATGGTTGGCTTATAGTAGCGCATGGGTTTGATAGGATGGATATTATTATTCATTGCCTGAAGATTCGCCTGTTAATTGTTATTTCGTTCAGGTAAAAGAACGATTTTGCTTATTAATATGCGCAAAAATAAGGTTTTATTTCTCTTTATAACCATAATACCGACGACAATGCACTGAACTTATCACAATCGTTATTTTATCTTTAAAAAACATTTGCTGGTAATGGGGGATGAATTCGCATTCTATGTATTTGTTCATCAGACTCATGCGTTGATGTATTTGCTTTGTGTCCGTAGCAAGACAGGAATCCAATGAGGGAAACTATCGCTTAATAGTAAAAAACTGCGGACTATCTCTTATTATTTTTTTAATTTTGCAGGAAAATTTAAAATCGTCACAGGAATGTTTGAAAATCTGAGCGAAAGGCTTGAGAGGTCCTTTAAACTATTGAAAGGTGAGAGTAAAATCACCGAACTAAATATTGCCGAGACACTTAAGGATGTTCGACGTGCACTGTTGGATGCCGATGTTAACTATAAAACCGCCAAAACCTTTACCGAAACCGTGAAGAACAAGGCCATGGGTCAGGATGTTCTGAATGCTGTGAAGCCGGGAGAGATGATGGTGAAGCTGGTGCACGATGAGCTAGCCGTTTTAATGGGCGGTACTTCCATCGATATTGACCTGAAGAATAATCCCAGTATTATACTGATTGCCGGTTTGCAAGGATCGGGTAAAACGACTTTTACCGGTAAGTTGGCCAACCTGCTGAAGACCAAGCGGGGTAAGAATCCGTTATTGGTGGCAGGCGATGTGTATCGTCCGGCGGCCATCAATCAGCTGCAGGTATTAGGCGAGCAGATCGGCGCTACTGTATATACCGAGGAGGGATCCAAGGATCCGGTGAAGCTGGCCACCGACGGTATTAAGCTGGCCAAGAAGGGGGCACACGATGTGGTGATTATTGATACCGCCGGTCGTCTTGCCATCGATGAGCAAATGATGGAAGAGATCTCTGCGGTTAAAAAAGCCGTTAATCCCGATGAAATTCTGTTTGTGGTGGATTCCATGACGGGTCAGGATGCGGTAAATACGGCCAAAGAGTTTAACGATCGTCTGGATTTCGACGGGGTGGTGCTAACCAAGCTCGATGGTGATACTCGCGGTGGTGCGGCCTTGTCCATCCGTAGCGTGGTAGATAAACCCATTAAGTTTGTGGGTACGGGTGAAAAAATGGAAGCGCTTGATGTGTTCCACCCAAGCCGTATGGCCGATCGTATATTGGGTATGGGTGATATCGTTTCGCTGGTGGAGCGTGCACAGGAGCAGTATGATGAGGAAGAAGCCCGTAAGCTGCAAAAGAAAATCGCTAAAAATCAGTTTAATTTCGACGATTTCCTGAAGCAGATACAACAGATCAAAAAGATGGGTAACCTCAAGGATCTGGCAGCCATGATACCGGGAATGGGTAAGATGATGAAGAATATCGATTTCGATGATGACGCCTTTAAAGGTATCGAAGCCATCATCCGTTCCATGACACCGGCAGAGCGCGAGCAGCCTGCTATCATCAATGGCAGTCGCAAGAAACGTATTGCTTCCGGTAGCGGTACATCCATACAGGAGGTGAACCGACTCATAAAGCAATTTGATGATACACGCAAGGTCATGAAAATGATGACCTCGGGCAATAAAATGGGCAAGATGATGGGTAAAATGCCCATGGGACGGCGTCGATAAATAAAGAAAAGAGAAAAAGAAGCACGCTTGTGCTTCTTTTTTTATATAGTAACCCCTAAAATAAACAGCATGCAACTGATTGATGGAAAACTAACATCGAAAGAAGTACGTAAGGAAATTGCGGCCGAAGTGGCGGAATTAAAGGCCCGCGGCGCCAAAGTACCTCACTTGGCGGCCATATTGGTGGGGCACGATGGAGGAAGCGAATCGTATGTGGCCGGAAAAATGAAGGCCTGTGAAGAAGTGGGTTTTAAGTCGAGTCTTATACGTTTTGAGCAGGAGGTGACAGAAGCCGAGTTGCTAAGCCAGGTAAAGGCCTTGAATGAGGATCCCGATGTGGATGGATTTATTGTTCAGCTGCCACTGCCTAAGCATATTGATGAAGAGAAGGTTAACGAGGCTATTGATCCCCGAAAGGATGTGGACGGCTTCCACCCGGTTAATGTGGGGCGTATGGCCATTGGTATGCCGGCTTTTGTATCGGCTACACCCCAGGGTATCATGGAGCTGTTAAAGCGCTACGAGATAGAAACAGCGGGTAAGCACGTGGTGGTGATTGGTCGTAGCAATATTGTGGGACGCCCTATGAGTATCCTGCTGTCGCAAAAGGGAAATCCGGGCAATGCCACCGTAACAGTAGCACACAGTCGTACAGCTAATCTTAAAGCCTTATGTTTGGATGCCGACATTATTATCGCGGCCATTGGTGTTCCGGGCTTCGTAAAGGGTGATATGGTGAAAGAGGGTGCTGTGGTGATTGATGTGGGTACCACGCGTGTGCCGGCCACCGATACCAAATCAGGATGGCGCTTAAAAGGAGATGTGCTCTTCGACGAGGTGGCGCCCAAATGCTCCTATATCACGCCTGTTCCGGGTGGTGTGGGTCCCATGACAATTACTTCGTTAATCATCAACACGCTTAAGTCGGCCAAGAAAGAGATTTATACTGAGTAAGTAAATATATATAGGATCTTGCTTATCGGATGATTCGGCCATTGCTTGTGCGTGCTGTTATTCTTTCGATGGGTGTTAAAAAGTTACAAGCCAAGATATAATGCACTGTCTCATTGCTGATAAAGTGCATTTTACCTTGGCTCATTTATTTTGTAACTATAAGGTCAATACCTTTGTGGCATCGCTTTGTAAGGTGATGATATCGGGCATGGTACCCTTGTGGCCGGCCACAATGTTATCAATACCGTAATGATCGAGGCAGGTAGAACAGACGATCATTTTCACTCCGCGCTCCTGCAGGGTTTGCAGCTGTCCGGTAAATTCACTGTTCTCCGCCACTATCTTTACCCCCTCATTGTAAAAGGCGATAAAAGCCGGCTGTCGGTTATCCCGTATCAGAATGTTAAAGTATTTACCCAATAGCTCAAGGCTCAGGGCGGGATCGCCGTTGCCCATACCCTTTTGGGCAATTATCAGCAGGTCACAAAGTTTCTTCATCTTCGTTTTGTTTTGTGTATGTTGTTAAATTAAAACCTTAAGTCCAGCTTATCAACGCGCTTAATAATAGCTGTTTGACTGCGTCCCAAAAGGAGCGCTATTTCCTTCACTGTTTTACCTTGTATATACAGTTGCTTGAGTTCTGCTTCCTCGCTGCGCGACCACAGCTGATTACGCCGTGGGGCTTTGGGGCGGGGTTTGCTATTGCGTGCAAAGGCATTCACATCGTTGTCCACGCTTTCATGCTGATGGATATGATAGCCGCTGGGCAACAGATGCAGGGGGATGTGCAGCCGTGCCTTGGTACGGGTAGCGGCTACATATAGCAGGTTAATCTCTTCGGCAAGGGTGTCAGCACTTAGTTCCTGCGCCTTAAGGGCTGGCTTTAAGTCCATGATTTGCTGCTCGTTAATAAAGTCATCCGTAAGAAATACTTCATCGTATTCCAGCCCCTTGGCTTTGTGTACGGTGGAAAACACCATCTCGGCGCGGTGTTTATCGGCCTCGTCCACACAGCAGGTTTTAATGCGATTTAGATAGTAAGGGATGTCTTTATTGTAGGTCTGCACCAGGTCAACCAAGCCTTTTAGTGAGGTGTCGGAAGTCTCTTCCAAATAGTCTTTTAAGTGGTCGAAGGACGGCATAGTCTTCAGCAGGTCATCTTTAATCAAATGACGCTGATTATTATACAGATTCAGTACATCATAAATGGAGCCGCCGTCGTCGGAAAAGGTGTAGGAGCTTAATTGCCCCTCAAAATAGATGCTATCAATGTCTTTTCGTTGTACCAGCAGCTCAATGGCCTTGGTTACCAGCTTGCTGTTGGAGCGGGCCAATAGGAGGCGTGACTTGATTGCGTTATGCACCCCCAGACCCTGTATACGGGCTTGGCTTATCTGGCCAATCTCTGTTTTCCAGCCCAGTATGGATTTGGCCAATCGGGCTATTTCCTGATTGAAGCGAAAGCTATTGCTCAGGTTTAATGAGGGATAGCTGATTTGCTGGAGTGCGTTTACGGCATAGCGCCAACCGTAGATCTGTTGATGTTGGTCGCCAATGATAATGATCTTAGCCCTTTGTTGCAGCACGGTATCCAGCATGGCACCCGAGGCATCCTGTCCTTCATCAAAAAGAATATAATCGTAAGGTAGGGAGGGTTTGCTGAGTTGAAATTGTTTCAGGTAAAAATCGTGTATGATAGGTATCTCGCCCCGTTGCATTTTGGCCAGAAATAGCCGGGTGTAATGGGCGATGGCATCATAATACTGCGTGGCAAAGTCCAGGCTTTCCGCACTGGTGAGGGTCTCCAGGTAATCGATATCCAGTACTTTCCTTGCTTTTGAATTGCAAAAGTAGCGCACGAACAGCCCAATATGGCTGGCCATCTTCAGGTGCGATAAATCGCCAGCACTAGGTTGTATACCCAGTATCTGCACAATCTCATGGGGTTTGTAGTCGAAACGTAAGCGGTATTGCCGATAGGGAGCCAGGTATTTATAGGCCAGTGAATGGGCTGTTTCCACCCGTACATGCGTCAGTTGCATCTGCGCAAGTTTCTGTTCGGCCTCCAGTTTCACCGACTTGTTAAAAGCCAGGTAGAGGATGGAAGCTTTAGGGCGCCGCCGTGCATATTCCATAATGGTGGTCGTTTTGCCTGAGCCGGCCACCGCATTTACTTTCAGGTTGCCATCGTGGTCAATAATGGCTCTTTGTTCATCACTTAATTGCATTCACCGTTTCAATTATTTCCGGATGTTACAGCCCATCCTGGGTAATCCGTCTTTAGCAGCGTGTTGGATATATTTTATAAAAGGGTGCTCTATCGCATGGTACCTAAAAAAACCGTTCCGTAAAGAGTTTATTAATAGGAGCATTCAATACCTACTGCTAGCTGCCAAAAACACGTTTTAAGAGGGCGTTAACACGAGCCTGAGGATTTTCGCGGATGGCAGCTTCCTCCTGGGCAATTTTTACGAACAGGCCATTCAGGGCCTCTTGGGTCAGGTAAGTATCCAAATCGACCTTCACCGCATTAAGGCCGGCCATTTTACCCAGGGGGTTATCGGCAATGCGGTTCCATTTGTTGGTCATGGATTCCCACGATGCATTGGGGGAGATGCCGGCAGCTATTTCCTTATCCAGTGCGGCCTCTATCTTTGGCTGGTATAGCTCGAAGAGTGCGTCGTAGGTGTTTTCTTTCAGATAATCGGTGGCAGCGCTTGGCTCACCCTTCAACAGGGTAAAGGCATCGCTTATGCTCATTTGCCGGATGGCCTCCCAAAATACAGGACCCGCTTCGCCTGCCGCCTGTTCGGCTGCCCGGTTGATATGCCGCAGTACATCTTCAACAAGGCGCTGGCCACCGGGTATTTTACCGGCATTTTCCACAATAATATCGGTCTGAGGAGGCAGCTGTATTTTCACCAGGGCATCGCCGTAATAGCCATCCTGCTGTCCAAGGCGTGCGGCTGCCGAATCGGTGCCCACGCGCAGGGCTTCTTTCAGGCCTTGAGCCACTTCATTTTCCGTAAGTGGTGCATTGGTGGTGTAGGTATCCATCACGGCCGTCAGTTCAGCGCAGGCGCACAGGGTGAGTAAACTTAGTCCGTAGAATATTTTTTTTATCATGATCTGTATTTCTTTGGGTGCTTAGTATTCGTTTTGTGTTTCTTGTGCTTGCCTTTGCCCGCGGGCTTAGGTGCCGGCTTCCCATCCTTGTCGGGAAATAGCTTTTTCAGCATATCGAAACGCTTGAAATTCTTAAGCCGCTCTTTAATTTTGGCTTGGTACTCTTTCTTGTACCAAAACAGGTACATTCGCTGCTGTAATTTCTCGTTTTTAGTGCGGGGCGTATAAGTTTCTTCCAGGGTATAGGGATGCACGCCGGAATAATAGATAACGGTAGCCACTGTCATGGGGGTTGGGGTAAAGTCCTGTACCTGTTCCAATTTAAAATCCATATCGTGCGTCTCACAGGCTAGGTTAGCCATATCCAACTCTTCGCTGCCCGGGTGGCTGGAGATAAAGTAAGGGATGATCTGCTGATTTAGTTTTTTGGCTTTGTTAATGCGATCGAAATCGGCCTTGAACTTATGAAACAGTTTAAAAGTAGGCTTGCGCATGATTTTAAGCACCTGATCGGAGGTATGCTCAGGTGCTACCTTCAGGCGACCCGATACATGGTGCTCAATCAGTCTTTGCATATACCGTTTATGGCTCTCTTTTTCATCAGCCGATGCCATGGGGTTGTATAGCATGTCGTAACGCACTCCGCTGCCGATAAAGGCTTTCTTAATGTTAGGATGCTGACTCACCTGTTCATACAATTCCGTCATGGCGCTGTGGTCGGTATTCAGGTTGGTGCATATGTTGGGATGAATACACGACGGACGGGTACATCGCTCGCAGATGCGCAGGTTTTTACCGGCCATGCGGTACATATTGGCACTGGGGCCGCCCAGATCCGACAGGTAGCCCTTAAAATCAGGCATCTGGGTAATGGCATCCACTTCTTTCAGGATACTTTCCTTGGAGCGGGAGGCGATGAACTTGCCCTGGTGGGCCGAAATGGTGCAGAAGCTGCAGCCGCCAAAGCAGCCCCGGTGCATATTCACCGAGAATTTGATCATTTCAAAGGCAGGAATTGCTCCTTTGGCCACGTAACGCGGGTGTGGCAATCGTGTATAAGGCAGGTCAAAGGAGGCGTCCATCTCGCGGCTGGTCATGGGTGGATAAGGCGGATTGATTACCACCTTGTGTTCGCCTGTGTCCTGACTGAGTCGCGCAGCATGCCAGCGGTTCGATTCTTCTTCGATGTGCCGGAAGTTACGGGCATATTTTATTTTATCGGCCAAACAGTCTTCATGACTATTCAGTACAATGTCTTTCCAGTTTTTATTCTTGGGTAAATCACTCTCTTTGGCTTGTAAAAAGGCGGTTTGAGGAATTGTTTTCAGACTTTCCATCGGCACGCCGCGATCCATCAGGCGGATGATCTCCAGCAGCGGTTGTTCACCCATGCCATATACCATCAGATCGGCCCGTGCATCGGCCAGTATGCCGGGCCTTAGTTTGTCTGACCAATAATCGTAGTGACTTACACGCCGCAGAGAGGCCTCAATGCCGCCCAGCAGCACGGGTACATCGGGGAAGAGGTCTTTCAATATATTACAATATACCACCGAGGCATAATCGGGTCGCTGCCCTGCACGACCGTCGGGCGTATAGGCATCATCAGAGCGCAGACGTCGGTTGGCCGTATAGTGGTTGACCATGGAGTCCATGGCACCGGCAGTCACTCCAAAGAAATAGTTAGGGCGTCCCAGCTTTTTAAAGTCCCGCAGATCATCGCGCCAGTTGGGTTGAGGCACAATGGCAACCCGCAAGCCATGGGCTTCCAGCAAGCGACCGATCACGGCGGCTCCAAAAGCCGGGTGGTCAATATAGGCATCACCGGTAAAAAGAATAACATCTATGCTATCCCATCCGCGGCGTTCTACTTCCTTGGCAGAGGTAGGCAGCCAGTCCTCCATCTTATTCTTTCGCTCAGTTTTTATCATATCAGGGGCAAATGTAGCTGAATTTTAATTATCTTGCTTTCCGTTCGGGGTATTGCCGGCAGAAAAAGTGTTTTTCATTCAAAAGGTAAACCCCCAAAAGAGTTAAAGGTTTTTTTTTATATTATAAAACCAATGTTAACTTTGTATTGAAAAATTTGGCCATGACAGACCCAAATAGCGAATTAATTGTTGAGTTAAAAGACAAGATTAACAAGTTGATACAACGCTATCAAAGCTTGAAATCGGAAGTGCAGTTGTTGGAAGGAGAGAAGAGTAGATTAACGAATCAGCTGGAAGATGCCGCCCGGGAATACCATAACCTGGAGCAGCGATTCAACAATTTAAAGATTACGAAAGACTTGGTGATCGGTAGTTCAGAAGCCGGTGATACCAAAAAGCGAATTGGTCAAATTGTGCGGGAAATTGATAAGTGTATTGCGCTTTTAAACCGTTAAGCTAATTAAATGGACGATAAACTCTCGATACGTGTAAACATTGCCGATAGGTTTTACCCCTTACGCATCGATCGCAACGATGAAGAGCGTATTCGTCTTGCTGCTAAGCTCATTAACGAAAAGGTTTTACAATATAAGCAACGGTATTCAGATAAAGATGTGCAGGATTTTTTGGCTATGGCCACCTTACAGTATGTGATTAAACTGTTGGAATTGGAAAATCGCCACGATGTGGATCCTTTTATTGAGTTGGTACGTGATTTAAACGCGCAATTGGAAAAAGTGCTGTCTGATAAAACAGACGTTGTTTATTAGATAAGTACATATTAATTAGAATTTTACCCGCATTGTTTATTGTACTCCTATAATTAGGAGACTAATGAAATAATGCGGTTTTGTTATATATATAAATACGATAAACATGAGTTTACCAATAGTAATAGGAATTGCAATTGGGGCGCTTCTGTTAGGTGCTTTTGTAACATGGCTGATTATTACAAAAGCGCTTAAAACAAGAAGTGAACAAATTGTAAGGGAGGCCGAGGCAGAGGCCGAAGTGATCAAAAAAGACAAGATTCTGCAAGCAAAAGAGAAATTTTTGCAGCTGCGCACCGAACACGAGAAGGAGATCAATTCTCGTAACGCCCGCATGGTGAATGCTGAAAACAAAATGAAGCAGAAGGAGTCGAACCTTTCGCAGCGTATTGAAGAGCACAATCGCAAGAAGAAAGAGGTGGAGGCCATACGTGAAAACCTGACGGCACAGCTGGAGCTGGTGGAAAAGAAGACTGAGGAAGTAAATAAGGCGCATAAACAGCAGGTAGAGCAGCTGGAAGCCATTTCAGGCATGTCGGGCGATGAGGCCAAAGAAATGCTGATGGAGAGCCTGAAGGCAGAGGCCAAGACTGAGGCCATGTCGTACATCAATGATATTATGGACGATGCGAAAATTAATGCCAATAAAGAGGCCAAACGCATTGTGTTACAAACAGTGCAGCGCGTGGCGACTGAAACGGCTATCGAAAATTCAGTGACCATCTTCCACATTGATTCGGATGAGATGAAGGGTCGTATTATTGGTCGTGAAGGACGTAATATCCGAGCACTGGAAGCTGCTACAGGTGTTGAGATAATTGTGGATGATACCCCCGAGGCCATCGTATTATCGGCCTTTGACCCCATGCGTCGTGAAATTGCTCGTCTGGCTTTGCACCAGCTGGTAACCGACGGTCGTATACACCCCGCACGCATTGAAGAAGTAGTAAATAAGGTACGCAAGCAGGTGGAAGAGGAGATTCTGGAAACCGGTAAGCGCACTGCCATAGACTTGGGTATTCATGGTCTGCACTCCGAGCTGATTAAGCTAGTGGGTAAGATGAAGTACCGTTCATCCTACGGGCAAAACCTGTTGCAGCACTCGCGCGAAACGGCCAACCTGTGTGCCATTATGGCGACCGAATTGGGCTTGAACGCCAAGCGTGCTAAGCGAGCCGGTTTATTGCACGATATTGGTAAGGTGTCCGATGAGGATCCGGAATTACCACACGCTATCCTGGGTATGAAGCTGGCCGAGAAGTATAAGGAGAAACCTGATATTTGTAACGCCATTGGTGCCCACCACGATGAAGTGGAGATGACCACCATGATAGCGCCCATCGTGCAGGTGTGTGATGCTATCTCGGGTGCCCGTCCCGGTGCCCGTCGTGAAATCATCGAGGCTTATATCAAGCGTTTGAAGGATTTGGAAAATCTCGCATTGTCCTACCCGGGTGTGCTGAAGACCTATGCCATACAAGCCGGTCGTGAGCTGCGCGTGATTGTGGGTGCGGAGAAAACAACGGATAAAGAAGCCGAGGAGCTATCGTATGACATTGCGCGTAAGATACAAACTGAAATGACCTATCCAGGTCAGGTGAAGATTACAGTGATCCGCGAGACGCGTGCCATCAGTTACGCCAAATAATAAGGTATAATCAATGATACTGAAAAGCGGCCGAGGCCGCTTTTTTTGTTCTCTCTCTTCCCCTTGGGGAAGTCCGCGCAGCCGGATGGGGCCTCTTCCCCCGGGGGAAGTGCCTGCAAGGCGATGGGGAATTAAGCAGCCCAATAGAAGCTTAATTTTTCAGACTAAGAAGACTATTCACTATCTTCGCCTACATGAAAAAGCAAACACCTAAGCGTAAAATCCTCATCTTCATAGACTGGTTTCTGCCCGGCTACAAAGCAGGTGGACCGGTGCGTTCCATGGCTAATATGGTGGAGTACCTGAAAGATGACTATGCGTTTTATATTGTCACACGGAATACCGATTATACTGAAACAACACCTTATACGGGCATTGAGAGTAATACCTGGGTGGACTTTAGTCCGCATGTAAAAGTATTTTATGCCGATGAGGCGCATCAGGATAAAAAGAACTACCGCAACCTGATCAGGGAGATGAACCCGAATGCTGTTTATATCAATGGGGTATATTCGTGGAAGTTTTCTATCCTGCCATTGATGGTGGCAAAGAAGGCTGGTGCGCATCAGGTGATTGTAGCGGCACGGGGCATGTTGGCTGCCAGTGCTATAGATGTAAAGGAAGGTAAGAAAAAGTTATTTCTGCGCCTGGCTCGTCTGGCTGATTTATACAAAAACACAGTGTTTCATGCTACCAACGAAAAGGAAAAGCAAGACATAAAAGATAGTTTGGGTAAAAATATCCGGATAAAGATAGCCGATAACCTGCCCAAAAGTAAGCTGCCGGCCATAAAACCTATCGCAAAGCAGCGTGGCAACCTGCGACTGGTGAGCCTGGCGCGTATAGCTCCCGAGAAAAACACCCTGTTTGCCCTGGAGCAATTGGCCGGGCTGGGCCATGTGGCCGGAAACATCACTTTTCACCTGTATGGGCAGGTTTATAACGAAAGCTACTGGCAACAGTGTCAGACTGTGATGGCGCAGTTGCCTGATAACATTCAGGTGGAACACATGGGAACAGTGGATGCCGACCTGGTGGGGGAAACCATCCAACAGTATCACGCCCTCTATCTGCCCACACGCGGCGAGAATTTTGGGCATGTGATTCTTGAAAGTCTGAGCGCCGGACGCCCCGTACTAATAAGTGATCAGACGCCGTGGAGGGGATTAATAAATGAGAAAGCAGGGTGGGATATCTCTCTTGAGTTGAAAAGCGGAAAAGTTGATGAGTTGAATGTAGAATCAGCGTCCAGGGTGCAATGTCCGATGTCCGGAGTCCGTGGTCCAGAGTCCGAAAGTAGTGCATGGTGCGCAGTAATTCGTACACTGCTTGAGATGGAGCGGGAAGAGTTCGACAGTTGGTGCACAGGTGCACGAAATCGGGCAGAGGCCTTTGTTTATAACCCGGCGCTGAAAGAGGCGTACAGGAAGCTTTTCGATTAACCGCTGCTTTAACGCTGTCTGGTACAAGTTCGCAGACAGATTTTGCAGCTATAAACCAAATGGCGATGGCTGATTCGTTTGAAAAGATAGAAGCAGGTAGGTTTTACCATATCTATAATCGGGGGATTAACAGCTGCAATCTATTCGATGGGGAGGCGGATTATAAGCATTTTCTGGTTCTGTATGAAAAATTTATTGACCCCATAGCGGAGACTTATGCGTGGACACTTTTATCGAACCACTTTCATTGTTTGGTTAAGATTAAGGAGGACATCAGGTATAAATATACGATGGAGAAGGTTGTTAAGGCCAACGCACGTAACGTTGTCAGGACTAAAGACGCTGACAAGTTAGGCTGGGTAAAAGACTTTGCAACAAATAAATGGGCAACGGTTCCTTTACCTGACGGCGTCAACGACCCGTCAGCGTTAAAAGGCAACGATGTCGAAGAGGGTGAAAACGATGGCCCGTCAACCTTTCGGGGAATTGCTGATATCCATCCCTCAACGCTGTCCGGTACAAGTACGCAGACAGGTTTAGGGAGGCAGTCCGATGACGCTGTCAGGCTACCGAACCCTACAAAACATTTCTCCCACTTATTTAATGCCTACGCCAAATATTATAACACGAAAAATAACCGGCATGGCGCTTTATTCGAACGGCCGTTAAAAGAAGGTTGGTTGATTCAGCGGATTATCTGAAGCAATGTGTTATTTACATTCATACTAATTCTGTTCATCATCACTTTGTTTCAAGCCCGATGGAATACCCTTGGAGCAGTTATTTGGATTACCTATCATGTGAGAATACGCTGTACAATGAATGTATCAGTGATTATTTTGGCGATATAGCCAATTTTAAATATTGCTATAATAAAATGAACCATGATTTTGAATGGGAATAGCCCCAACCGGTCTGCGTCGGCACAACCTGACCGCGTAGGGGGCGGTTAATGAAGATGACCGCGTTGGGCGGTACGACCTGACCACGTGGGGCGGTTTAAAGTCTAATTCATTGGACATAGAAAGAAACCCGTTAGGGGTTGACGAAGCATTAAAAGATAATTATTCCCTGTTAAACTCCTCAACGCTGTCCGGTACAAGTACGCAGACAGGTTTCGGGCTGTTGCATTCTAAATGCTTTCCTGTATATTTGTGACCGTTAATATGGCAGGCTCATCAGGTTAGGATCGTAGCCGCGGAGCACTCCGGAAGAGCGATGAAACGGTAAAGGGTATAGGATAAAATAGCCGCGGAGCGGCGACAGAATAGTTAGCAATGTGTGGAATAAACGGAATAATAGCAGACAGCAAGGATAAACAGGATCGACTCAGCAGGATGAATGCCGCCTTGCAACACCGGGGACCGGATGATGAAGGGACATTCGTAAACGATGAAGTGGCATTGGGGCACCGCCGTCTGATGATTATCGACCTGTCACCAGCCGGGCATCAGCCGATGACGACACCGGATGGACGTTATACCATGGTGTTTAATGGCGAGGTATATAACTATCGCGAGATTCGTAAGGAGCTGGATTATCCCTTTCGTTCTAATACCGACAGTGAAGTGATTCTGGCAGCGTGGCAGAAGTGGGGTTCCGAATGCGTGCAACGCTTCAACGGTATGTTTGCCATCGCTATCAGGGATCACCACCAAAAACAACTCACCCTGGTGCGCGACCGGCTTGGCATTAAGCCTTTATACTGGCATTACAGTAAGGGGCAATTGGTGTTTTCGTCGGAGGTGCGTGCGTTGCTGGCTTCCGGTTTGGTTGAGAAAACCATTGACCCCGATAGCCTGGTGGATTACCTGCGTTATCAAACCGTGCAGGCACCGGATACCATATTGAAGGATGTTAACATGCTAAAGGCCGGTTCGTTGTTACGATTCAGGCTGGGTGATCAACCTGTAGTTACTGAATATTGGCGGCCTGAGGTGAAAAGTATACAGGGAACCACCAGCTACGAGGAGGCTAAACATAAGGTAAGGGAGTTGTTCTTTAATTCTGTGGAGCGGCGACTGGTGGCCGACGTGCCTTTCGGAGCCTTTCTGTCAGGAGGTATTGATTCCAGTGCCATCGTGGGTGCCATGAGCAAGGTATCCAATCAGACTGTAAAGACCTTTAATATCTCCTTTGCCGAGGAGGAGTTCAGCGAAGCCCGTTATGCCCGTCATATCGCCGAGATGAACGGAACCGATCACACTGAAATAAAACTCAGCCCTGAAGATTTCCTTAACTACCTGCCAAACGCCTTGGCCGGCATGGATCATCCCAGTGGTGATGGCCCTAATACGTGGTTGGTGTCGAAGGTAACCAAGGAAGCGGGTGTCACCATGGCTTTATCTGGGCTGGGGGGCGATGAGCTCTTTGCCGGTTATCCCATCTTTAAGCGGATGATGACCCTGGACAGTAAAAAATGGATTTGGAACACGCCCGGTGTATTCAGGCAATTGGCCGGCACGATCCTGAAAACGCTAAAGCCCGGCGTAGCGTCAGAAAAGATGCGCAGCCTGTTGCAGATGTCCGATTATCAGTTTGCCGACGTGTATGCGGTATCGCGGCAGGCACTGATGGATAATCAATTGGCCGGACTGCTGAACCGCGATGCCTTGCCTGCACATAAGCCCGCAACTTACCTAAGTGCTCTGATGAATGAACACCCGCAGCAGGTGCTGAGTAATGTATCCATAGGTGAGTTAAGCACCTATATGCAGAATGTGTTATTAAGGGATAGCGATCAGATGAGTATGGCCCATGCCTTGGAGCTTAGGGTGCCCTTCCTCGACCATGAACTGGTGGAGTACATGCTGAGTCTGCCCGATACTATCAAATACCCAACAACGCCTAAAAAGCTGCTGGTGGATAGCTTGCCCGACCTCTTGCCCGATTATATCGTTAACCGGCCCAAGATGGGATTTGTATTCCCCTGGCAACACTGGCTAAAAAATGAGTTACATGCTTTTGTTGATGAGCGACTGGCCAGCCTGGCTAAACGTGATTTCTTTAACGAAGCAGCGGTGATGAATTTATGGAAACAGTTTAAAAACGGAGATCCTTCCGTAACGTATTCACGTATTTGGCCCTTGGTGGTGCTGGAAGAGTGGATGAAATAGGGGGTAGGGTATAGGACTTAGGAAATGCGGTGTAGGTATAAGAGTTTAGATTTTAGGATGTCTGCGGTTTTAGGCAAGTCGGAGCAGTAGTGTGATGGTTTGACGCTCTGCCGGAGTGCGGTGCACGAGGTAAGCTATTTTCTGCCAACCATTGACTTAATACGCTAAATCCTACGTGCTATAACCTAATCCTCAATCTTTACCATCATACCGCAAACCGCTTTTCTGCCGACCCAATTAGCACATCCTATGTCCTAAACCCTACAATCTACAGCCGAAGGCGCCCTAACACCTAAATCCCCATCACTTTCTCTGCCCATATTTCCGGCGTATGCTGCATGCCCAATTGGTGCGATTGCTGGCTCATGTTTTTTAATGTAAGCTGATCCATATCCATCGTTTTTTTGAGTGCCTGCTTCAAGGCTTCTTTGTTTTCATTTTCAAAGATAAAACCGTTGTGGCCATCCTGCAGAAAGCGGGTGGCCGAGCCTATGGCATTGGAGCAGATCATTGGGAAGCCCGCCACGGCCATCTCATGTACCACTACACCCCAGGGCTCAAAGCGGCTGGGCAGCACAAACACTCCTGTCTCGCTCAGGTATTGATGCATGTCGGCAGGCTGCACAAAGCCATGGTGCTGAATCTTCGGGTGCCGGGGGCGCTGATCAAACAGTTCGCCCGTACCCAGGCACCAGAGCTCCCATTCCGAGGCCTGTTCGTTCTGCAATTCCATGAAAGCCTCAAAGAGCAGATCAAGCCCCTTGGCTGCTATATAACGTCCCACGTACAAAAAGCGTTTGGGTACTTCAGTTAGCTGCTTTTTATCGTTGTAGATCTGTTGAAAGTGGGCGGTGTCAGCACTGTAAAAGCCGGTGGTGATACGCTTGCCAAAGCCCAGTTTACGGGCATAGGCCGCCTGCGGCTCGCCGGGCACCCACGCATGCGAGAAGTGTCGGCGGATAAAGAAAGGTGACAGCAGGCGCATCACCAGTTGCTTCGCGTTGCCAAACCAATGGTTATCGAGGGTGAGTAAGGTGGGTACCTGTCCTTTGTAAGCCTTGCACACCTTCAGGTAGCCTTTATCTACCCAGCCGCTGCAGATGATCTTATCCGGATTAATGTCATTCACCAGTTTCATCAGCAGCTCATCGGTATAATCCGGCCGGTTGTAGATGTGTACCCCATCCGGACTATCAAACGCAAAAGGCGCTTCTTTATTTACCGGCCAGCGCACCACGTGGACTTCGACACCCATCGGGTGGTTTAGGCCATTGGGTATAGGATTTAGGGATTGTGGTGTGGCGGCTAAGGCCTTAAAGCAGCTCATTACGTAGCCGGCCAATTCGGTGTATAGGAAAAGTATTTTCATGATTATTATAGGTTATTGGGTTTAGGGTATAGAATATAGGTTATGGGGTTTAGGCTATAGGGTTGAACGCTTTGAGGATATGAGCGCGTTTATCATTTTTAATATTTCCATGCTTTTACTCTCTAGTAATTCGAGTTGAGAATGTTGAAGGTGCCCTCTTCTATAGAAAAGATTGAGTACTGTAATTGACTCGAATAAAGAAGCTCTGGCAATGTGAAGAAAATGGATAAATTCCTTTTTTGAATAGCGTCCTTTACCCTCGGCAATATTTTAAGGTACGGAGCAAGAGCATGCTTCAAGTTGTTCACACAATCGAAAATGCCCTTTAATGGCTTCTGTAATTTGAAGACATTCGTCAGCAAAATCCATAGCTTTCTGCCAAACCACTAATTCCTTAAAACTGAATTTTTCCATAACTTATTTATTTTTGAAATTTTGTCTTTGGTTGGGGTTAGGATATAGGTCGTAGGTAATAGGTTGAAGGGTATAGGGTAAAAGGTAAAAGGAATCCTAAAACCCACACCCTACGTCCTATGTCCCACACCCTAACTCCTCATTCCTGTAAAACCCCTCATTTCCCAACATACTCAAGATAATCACCAGTACAATTGTAAATGGATTAAGGGAAGCCACTAGCCATGATTCTACACTAATGGAAAGAAGCATACCAAATAGAACGGCCCATACCAAAGGGCTGAGGCGTGATGCTTGGCGGAAATTTGCTAACCAGCCGTAGGCAAATAATATAAGGCCAACAAGACCGGTGTCCATCCATATAGTAAGCCAGCTATTATGCACATTGCCCTGGTGTCCGTGCTGGACAAAATAATCGGCATATTGAGCAAGGATATGCAAGTGATAAGTGAAGCCATAGCTAAACCAATAGTTCATCTTTATATGCTTCCACGCTATTTCGGCTACCACTAAACGCCCCGAACCTGAATCAAGACTCTCTAAGCGGAAGTATTCGGCCAACCCCAGGGAGGTGACAATTGTTTCGAAGTTAGCCATCACATATTGGTAGGATGCAAAAACCAGCGACATCACAACAAAGGCGACTAATACGCTGCGCTTAAACAGAATGTAGGCCATGGTAAACAGCAGGGCAGAGAAAATACCGCCACGTGAGCCGGCTAATATGAGTGATGCGAGAATAACACTGTAGATAAAAATGATTTGAGGTCGTGTAAACAGATGTTTTTGAAAATGGATGGTTAGCGTGAACAGCGCAAAAAACAGAAAGCCATAGATGCCAATAGCATTGGGGTTTCCTAAAAGGCCTGAGTAACGGCCGCCGGCAAACATCACAAAGCCCGGCGCCATAAAGCGTAGTGCCAAGCCGGCTGTTAGCACCAATACGCCAATCATAACCAGATGGTAAAGAAAACGATCGCGCTCATAAGTGATTAACAGATTTACAAAAAAGGGAATGATCACCAGTAGCAATAGATAAGACAGGGTTTTCTGAAAGCCTGTAAACCCAACAGGACCCGATAAAAGCGAAAAGAAAGCTAATGCAAAAAACGGAATAAAGGGGCGTAAAAAAGCTAAGTGATCATAGCGGCCTTTAGGTGCCGTCATGTATAAATAGCCCATGACTAAGATCATGGCTGTTTTCAGGTTTTTGGCAAAGCTAAAAATGCCCTGGCGGCTATCACTAACGGTTAACACCAGCCAAAACCCCAAAAGAATCCACAGCCATTGACCTTTTTGCTTAATCATAAGCACATGCACCGGAACAGCTACATAAGTAAGCGGTCCTGCTACAATCCCTATTAGTAGCCAAAACAGTAAGGTGAGGTAGTTATTCTTTTCTAAAAGAATTTGCTTGTACATGAAACGATATTATTTAAATTCCCTTAAGGTATCCATAATCTTTTCCTGCATCGCCGGTTCCAGGTCGTAAAAGAGTGGCAGTCGAACCAGGCAATCCGAGTAGCGGTCGGATTGGGATAGTTCCGGACCTTCATACTTGTTTTTATAATAGGGGCTTTTGTGCAGACTCAGGTAATGGAACACACTGTGTATATCGTTTTCGCGCAGGTAGGCAATCAGGCGGGTGCGGAATTCACCATCGGGGCATATCATGTAAAACATGTGGCCATTAACCGTGGCATGGTGTGGGATTGTCGGGAGTTTTACGTCCTGTTGGTCTGCCCATTCCTTTAGGCCTTCGTTGTAGGTATGCCATATTTCGTTGCGGCGTTTTTGTATGGTATCCAGTTCTTCGAGCTGTGCCCACAGGAAGGCGGCGGTTACTTCGCCCGGCAAAAAGCTGCTGCCCGTATCTACCCAGCCGTATTTGTTTACTTCGCCACGGAAAAACTCGGCCCGGTTGGTTCCTTTCTCCCATAATATTTCGGCGCGTTGGATAAAGCGCTCGTCGTTAATGGCTAATAAGCCACCTTCGCCGCATTGAATGTTCTTGGTTTCGTGGAAGGAGAAACACCCCAGGTGACCGATGGATCCCAGCGATCTGCCTTCCTCCCCTTTGGGGAGGACCGACGAGGGGCTTTTATAATAACTATCCACAGCTTGTGCGGCGTCCTCTACTACAAAAATATTGTATTTATCGGCCAGGGCCATTATCTTATCCATATCGCAGGCCACACCGGCATAATGCACGGGCACAATGGCTTTGGTTTTGGGGGTGATGAGCCTTTCTATTTGGCTTTCATCAATGCCGGGATGGTCGGGCCGGCTGTCGGCAAAGCGAATAATAGCCCCTTGGCGCACAAAAGCCAATGCTGTGCTCACAAAAGTGTAGGAGGGAATAATCACTTCATCGCCCGGCTGAATATCCAACAAAAGAGCGGCCATCTCCAGGGCATCGGTGCAGCTGGTGGTGAGCAGGGTCTTTTTAAAGCCCCAGCGTTCCTGAAAATAATTTTGGCATTTTTTGGTGTAGCTGCCATTGCCACTGATGTGTCCGGTAGCCACCGCACCATAGATGTGGTGTACCTCTTTACCGGTGAT
Organism: uncultured Carboxylicivirga sp.; assembly: GCA_947491945.1. Taxonomy (GTDB): domain Bacteria; phylum Bacteroidota; class Bacteroidia; order Bacteroidales; family Marinilabiliaceae; genus Carboxylicivirga; species Carboxylicivirga longa. The sequence goes on from CANLLN010000008.1 coordinate 160,711, forward strand.
ATGGGGTTTGTTAAATGGAGTCATATATGCGATTGTTAAAGCGTTAGTAATTAGATTGATAGCTTGGCTATAGATGTTACCCTATAGCTGCATACTTGCCTGATATAAATAAGTTGATGTACGCAATCATTTTTATAAAAGTCACAAATTTAATCCTTTTTTTGGAGGACAAAATACGAATGTTTCTTTTTGGTATGTTATGTGTAGCAGAAGCCTAACCGCAGGGTATCGTGGTGTTAAACACCGAGTAACGCAGAGTATAATGTTTAACAAATGAGTACCACGGAGTTTTTAATTTCTCTCCCGTCTGAGCCGGGACAGCTTGTGTAACTCCTATTTTAAAAAAATACTCTGTGTAACTCTGTGGTTTATTTTCGTTTGCTGAGCACCGCCGAAGTATAAGCGCAAAATAAACGCTCAATACTCACCTCTCAAAACTCACCTCTCAAAACTCACTACTCTTTACTGCCGCTCTTTATAATGGCAAATTTTGATTTGAATTTTAAGAATATTTTCTCGTATCGATGGTAACTGAGCTGTGCCATGGCAATGGTTAAAAGTGTGCTGGCCGGGTAGAGAAACCAATTGCTGACCAGCCCGTACTGCAGGGCAAGCTTGATGCATAGCACGATGGCAATTGGGTGTAGCATGTACAATCCGTAGGAGATATTTCCCAATGCATTGAAGAGCTTATTCTCCAGCTTGATTTTGATATTGGGGTTGGCCGCAAAATTTAATATGATTATGGCATAACAGCCCGAGTAAACAATGTTGTTGATGTAGGGGTAATACATACCCAACAGGTAGTTAGTGACTGCAAACGCGATAGCTAGGTTAAAAGCCACCCTGTTTTTAAGTAATTTTAACAACTGGGGGGGGTGATGAGCAAACAGCATCACTGCGAAAAAGCCACCGATGGCCATGGTATCAATTTTAAATCCTGCCCAAAACTCCCTCAAAATAGTATGGTAGGGTAATGATAACGAAACCGGCGATGCCAGCAACATGCGGATTGCATTATAGCCAATTACAATGGCAACCATCAGTAAAAGACGGTTCTTTTTAATATAGCGAATTACCACTGGCCATAGGAGGTAAAACTGCTCTTCGGTGCCAATACTCCAGGTTTGCGAGGCGTAGGGGATGATGCCCAGCAAGGCCAATACCAGGTTGGCAAAGAAGAAGAGGTACAGAAATAGTTTAAGCCCCAAATTGGATTGGACCTCCTCAATAGGAAAACCCGGCAGGCTTAATAATTCGATATGAGGAAAAGCAAACAGCGACAGAAGTACCACGGCGAGGTAAAGGGGCCATATCCGCAATATGCGCCGCATGTAAAACTTCTTTATTTTAATGGTGTTTATTTTTTGTTCTTCGGCCAGCAACAAATAGGTGATTAAGAAGCCACTCAGCACAAAAAACAGGATGACTCCCTGTCCGCCCACAATGCGAATAAACTTGTTAATAAGCGCATCGCCCGTCCAATAGGAGGGAAGCTGAAAAATGGCCTTGAACTGTTCGATATGATGAATAATCACCAAAAAGGCCGCGATAAAACGCAGGCCATTCAGGTTGGGGAAATAGATTCGCTTGGAGGGGTGCATTTAAATATGGTAAATTAATTGAGTATGAGCGACATTATAGCCTGATTTTGTGTATAGTTTACAGGCTCCTGTATTATCCAACTGGGTAACAACGGATGCTTGAGTTATTCCGTTTTTAGCGTACCACTTGTGAGCAGCTTTTATTAATGCACCACCAATACCTTGGCCATGATATGACGGGTCAACTGCTATTAAACCTATTTGACCCATATTGCTATTTTTTTTAACAGTCACAAAACCTCTTATATGATTGTCGATTGAAGCTACAAAAACACTATCAGCCATTTGCCCTCTTAAAGACTTCTCAATCCATTGCTGATAGAGCGCTTCAAATTTTTCATTTAAGATGGGGTCTTTTTTAAATCTACTTTCATGCCCACTTAAATAAGTAAGTTGAAGCAATTCTTCAGATATGATACCATTGTAGTGTATTATGAAATCCGTGGGTTGATTACTTGTCGAAATATGGTGAGTGATATAGGTTACTTTTTTATCGATAATTTTAATGTATCTTTCTTCAAGAGTTTTTTTTGCTTTTTTATCTGTCTCTTGTGTAAATAGATAAATTAAGTCATAATTTTTATTTGTTTTTTCATGGAATAAATCAATCAAAGTTGCCTCAGTTAGTATTGAAACTTTACAAGAGCCAATTTTTTTCTTAAAAAAATGAGAATCCCATTCCAAATATTTTATCATTCGTCGAAGTTTATTAACTGTTCAACTATAAATGTAGGGCGGTTTTTCACCTGTTCAAAAATGCGGCCAATATATAAACCCAGCATGCCTAACAATGTTATGATTACACCGGCCAGAAACCAGATAGAAATAATTAAGCTGCTGTAACCAATTACATCAATTTCTCCATTTAAGGCTCGAATGAATGTATATATAGCAAATACGAAAGAAAATATAGAGATGTAGATCCCTAGCTTTACAGTTAAACGAAGTGGTTTGTCAGAAAATGATAATATGGTATTCAAAGCAAGTCGCAGCAGGGCTTTAAAATTATACCCACTTTGGCCCTCTTCTCTGGCAGCATGAGCTACTTTTATTTCGGTTCTTGAAAAACCAACCCATTTAACCATTGCAGGGAAATAGCGCGTTTTATCTTTCATAGATAAAATGGCATTAACTACTTTGCGATGATAAATGCCAAAATTAGCTACCTCTGCATTTTGTTCAGTATCGGTTAGATAAGCAAGCGTCTTATAAAACCATTTCGACATATTCTTTTTTAAAAAGTTATCCTGGCGTTCAACTCGTCTGCCTAATACAATATCATAACCCTCTTTTGCTCTCTCCAGGAAAGCGGGGATTTCTTCCGGTTGATCTTGTAAATCGCCGTCCATTACAACAATCCATTCACCAGTAGCGTGTTTTAATCCTGCGTGAATAGCATAGTGCTGCCCAAAGTTTCTGGAAAGGTTAACGCCCTTGATTCGTTGATCAGAAGCAGTTTGTTCCTGAACTTTTTCCCAATCATTTTCAGGACTTGCATCGTTGACCAGAATTATTTCAAAATCGGAAGTAATTGATTGAAGTGTTTCAACAAGACGGTTGCTCAATTGAGCAATAGATGCACTGCAGCGATAAAGTGGTACAACGACCGATATATAGATCTTCTTCATAATTTCACAGTTACAATAATACCGGCAATAATAAGCAGCAGTCCGGCTACTTTGCCCCAGGTAAACGATTCGCCAAATATACCCACACTTAATAGCAACACCAAAACAAAGGCGAGACTCATAAAGGGGTAGGCAAAAGAAATTTCGAATTTGGTCATGGCGGCCATCCAAAACAGGCTAGCTACAAAGGCAGCAGCAAAGCCGCTTAGTAGCCAGGGGTCTAAGAATAGTTTGGCCATAAAAAACAGCTTGTCTGTTAGCTGCTCCGGTAATTGACCTTTGAGGTTCATGCGCCATTTAAGCGCTAGCTGTCCGTAAACAGTAAACAGGATGCAGCCAAAAATGTAGAGATAGCCCATGGGGGATTATTGTTTATGTTGTTCATGTTTAACCACGGAGTAACGCGGAGTTAAAATTTTAACGCAGAGTAACGCGAATTTTTTTATTTACTCTGTGCCACTCTGTGGTTTCATTGGATGCTGAGCGTAGCAGAAGTATAACCGCTGAGTATCGCAGAGTAAGGCACTGCCTGTCCCTTATTCGGGAGAGTACCACGGAGTTTTTTTATTTTCTTTGTGTAAGTTATTTTAAAAAACTACTCAGTGTAACTCTGTGGTTTAAACTTAACCGCAAAGAACGCAAAGGAAAATGAAACGCAAAGGCCGCAAAGAATTTTTTCATAACGTACTTAGCGCCATCTTAGCGTACATCGCGGTTCCTCCGTATGCTGAGCGTAACCGAAGCATAACCGCAAAGGTCGCGAAGAAAATTAAATCGCAAAGGACGCAAAGGATTTTTTCTCCGCGCTCTTAGCGCCTTCTTAGCGTACATCGCGGTTCCTCCGTATGCTGAGCGTAGCCGAAGTGTAACCGCAAAGGCCGCAAAGGTAATTGAATCGCAAAGGACGCAAAGAGTTTTTATAGCGTACATAGCGCCTTCTTAGCGTCATGGCGGTTTTCTTGTATGTTGAGTGCTGGCGAAGCATAACTGCAAAGAACGCGAAGGATATTGAATCGCAAAGAAGGCAAGGGTTTTTTCCTTTGTGTGATTTATAATAGTTTACCTTAGCAATAATGCCGGGAGCGGTAGTGGGCTATTCAATATATGAGCATCAGTTAATTTTGAATAATTCCATAAGTTTCGAATTCAATGTGTCTATCTCATTACGTGTCATGTTGCCCAATTTGCCTAATGCCAGTTCTTTATCTATTGTAGCTATTTTATTGAGTCTTACAACTGATGTTTTTTTAAGACCATTTGTATCTTTCTTTCAGATCATTCACAGAATACAAATCTTCTTCTTCATATAGGTAGTCAAGGGCTTTCGATGCTGAAGAAAGCTTTTGCACTCCTTCTGCAATAAGGCTGTCATCCAGTTTGCTTAGTAGATATTCAGCAAAATCATGTACCTGGTTTACCTTATCCGCCGGTAATCTGTTTAAAGTTTGTATCGTATCTTTTATAATAGCCTGTTTGTTCATTGATGTTGTATTTTTGTATTAAAGATACGCTAAAATAAAGATCTGAGTCAATAATTAGGGTGCTGTTATGTTTTTTATTTGAGCCGGAACAGCTTGTGGTTCGTTAACCGCAAAGGGCACGGAGTGAAATTTAACCGCAGAGAGCGCGGAGGTTATTTTTCTGCGTACTTAGCGCCATCTTAGCGTACATCACGGTTCCTCGTATGATGAACGTAACCGAAGCATAACCGCAAAGGTCGCGAAGAAAATTAAATCGCAAAGGACGCAAAGGATTTTTTCTCCGCGCTCTTAGCGCCTTCTTAGCGTACATCGCGGTTCCTCCGTATGCTGAGCGTAGCCGAAGCATAAGCGCAAAGGTCGCAAAGATGTTTTTGCTTGATGCATACTACCGATTACTGAATACCGACACACTGATTATTGTTTTTCAGGCTCGCATCTTGATATTTCAGGTGCTTAGCAAGCTGCGATCCTTTAGTTTCCTTCTCTCCTTTTAAGTTTATTTTTTTGGCTTTACCCGTATCAAAGTTCCTTCGTAGCTCGACTGAATGGGAATGGGTAAACGCTTAATGAGGGTGGTGATAAAAGAAGATTCCTCAGTGGGAACATAACTTACCGATTCCAGAAAGGTAAATTCCTGTTTATAAGCATCGATCACAGCCTGTGTTGTTTGGCCGGATATAAACAGATAATCGGGCTGGAAGTGGTTCAGATGAAAACGGGCACGCGTAGCAGGGTCTTTCACCCGGTCGATGTATTGATATGTACATTGGTTTTTGATACAGGCATAGTAAAAGCGGTCATCACCCACTATTTTGGAGTTTTGCGGTATGTGCGTATTGACCCATTCCTGAAGGGGCTGTGGGTCGCGTATGGCCTGGCTGCCGATGATAGTGGCCGCTTTAAGGGTAAAAATACCCGTGTTGCACAGGGCGATGATTAGCACCATTCCGTAAACACCTATGCGGCTCACCTGAGTGATTTTCCTCTGGCTGATAAGTGTTAGTCCCAGTCCAATGATCATATACCAAAAGGGCATGATCAAGGCACTGTAGGCTCCGGTATCGGCCACCACAATATAAAAGGATAAGATGGGTAAGACAAACAAAAACAGGATGGACAACTTGTGCCGTTTGGCCGCTATAAGCCCAGCGCTAAGGAAAGCGGTAAGGATTACAGGCCATTGGTAAAAGGGAATGTACAGGTTCCCACCCATATAGTTAAAGATGCTGTTGGCAGCATCACTGTCTTCCATAGCCGGGCCGGTAAAGTGTTCAATGAATCCAGTGATGGAACCAAAGGCTACGACAATCCAAATAAAATAAACCAAAGCAGGCAGCAGTGTAATAAGGCCGGCATGCAACATCTTCTTTGAGCGGATGAACTGGTACAAGGCGTAGATAAAAAGCGGGAAGACTACCACCACAATGCGGGGCGTAGTCAACACGGCTGCTACTCCGGCAATGGCCATAATAAGGATGTGTTTACGATGCTTGCCGGGTTGTAAATAGGCCCACCAGGCCAGTAAACCAAAAAATAAGGCTACCATATCCATGCGTCCGCTATGGCTGTTTTGCACAGTGATGACATCAACGATGAGAAGCAGCAATAAAACACGGCGTATGGTCTTACTCATGCTTAGTTGGGATGCGATGCGATTAAAAACAAAAAGACTCAAAGCCGCAAAAAGAAGAGCTACTATCCGAAACTGAAAAATACCTGTGCCAAAGAGTAAAAAGGATAAGCCTGTAAGCAAAAAATAGATGGGGCCATAGGTTAATACCTCTTTACCGCCGGTTTGAATAGGGCATACTTCCAACATAAAGCCTTTGCCACTGAGTAGTGCTCTGGTGATGGATACATAGAAGGTCTCATCGAACCAGGGGAGGGGACTGTAGTTCAGACTCCATAGGTGCCATAGAGCGAAAGCTCCTAATAAGGAGTAGAAGAATGTATTATTCTTTAAAATATTGCTAAATGTATTTGTCATGATGTTGTAATAAATATATGCTTGTTCGATTTATAGGTTGTTAGGTCAATAGGTTGATAGGTCAATAGGTTGATAGGTCAATGGGTCAATAGATCGATAGGTTAATAGGATATAGGACTTAGGTTATAGGATTAGGGTTTGAGGTGCTACGGTGTGCGGATTTGGATATGATGGTTACGTTTTGGGTTTGTTACTGTACATATAATGCCGATTACTGATTTTAATCGCAAAGCTCGCACAACCTGTCCCGGCTCAGACGGGAAAAAATAGAATCACCAAGCTCGTAAAGTATTTTTTTTCTGCGTTTATGGCGCCATCTTCCTTTTGGGGAAGTACGCGAAGCGGGACTTTCCCCCTCAGTCCTACGGACAGCTCCCCTCCCGAAGGGTCGGGACAGGCACGGGAGAATAGATTGATAGCAAAGTTGGTAATCAGAATACGTTCCTGACTTTTTAGCCGGTGCTTCCTGTTACCAGGCTCGCATCTTGATTGACAAGGCGCTTAGTAAGCTGCAATCCATATTATTAGTTGTCCAATTATTTTCATTGGGAGAAATAATTTTTTACTGTCAGGTAGTTGTTCAAATCCATATTTCTTATAGAAGTTAAAGGCTTTGTCATTTATTGGATCCACTATTACTGCCATTGCCCCAATACTCTCGTTCGATAGTTTGTAGCTCCTGAATAGTGCATCTAAAAGAAGATGTTCGCCCAGTCCGCTTCCTTTTGTTTTAATATCTCTTGCCAGTCGGCCTAATAAAATAACAGGTGCATTATAGCCTTTGGGCATTTTCTTTAAATATTTGAGAGGGATTACATCTCTACCCAGACTTTCGCTTGTTAAAGTGTAGTAGCCAATAACATTTTGTTTTTCATCGATAACCACAAAGCAGGTGGCCAGCCTTTTTCGAATATCCTGACTTACTTGTTTCCTGATATATTCAGTTAATGTTGATTCTTCACCCACAAAATTTTTTCTATTATGTGTGTGTGCTAAGAGTTGTATTTTCACTCGGTATCCGTTTGAGACTTATACTTTTCAGCCGCTTTCAGTAAATTCGAATTGGGTTTTCCATTTCCAAATACGGCCTCAAAAAATGCGGCTCTGTCTCTTTCGCTGGCAATAATTCTATCATTTTGAGCAACAATTTTTTCTGCTTGCTTTTTTACAATTCGAACAATAAAACTACTAAACGACTTGTCGCCACTTAACTGCTGTGCTTTTTTAAAGACCTGCTTGTCATGTGAGGATATCCTGATAACAATTCGCTCATCTTTATTTATCTGTGCATCCATTCCATTTAGCTTTTTACAAATGTACGGCAAATAATCGTACATTATAACTGATGATTTTAATAGCTTGTGGATCGTCAGTTAAGGAACGTAGCATACTAAGCAATCTGCTGCTGAAGATGCGTTCCAGATTTTTTCTCAACTGATTTCAGAAGTAACAGAACTCGGAATATAGGTGGTCGATTTGTGATTAGCGCTTATTTTCGGCTAAAGCCGGATGGTTTGACTGTGGTTAGTCAACGGCATGAATGCCGTTGTTAGTTATATGGCTTCTTCCATGTGTATTAATGCTATTATCACTCGCTGTAGTCTTTAGCCTGCTGATTTCGGCTAAAGCGGGGTTGTGGTTGGTCAACGGCATAAATACCGTTGTTAGTGATGATCTAAGGTTGCTTTTTATAAGGACAGCTTCCCTACAGGTTTTGTGGGATAGGCATAAGTATATAAAGGAGGAGAACTTATTTAATGAAACAGCCTCTCTATTGCTGATTTTCAACATCCAACAGTATTTGTCCTTCGTTAAGAATATGAGCTTTTAATTTATTATTATCGATTTTGTTAAAATCTATTATCTCAATAAAAAAGGGTATAGGCTCCTCTTCATTTAGTGCATCAATGGCATATAGTATATCGTGGTTGCTAATATTGGTGCCCATCACAGCAATGTCAATATCTGAACCCGGTTTGTAATTACCCATGGCTCGTGAACCAAACAGCCAAGCTTTTTCAATACCCTTTATATTCTTCAGGTGATGTATCAAGGCATCCATATCGCGCTGCATTAATCCGTACATCGCATTTATATTTTTCGGTTAAAAGTTGAGTAAAGCTCCTTGAGCAAAGGAAAATAGATACCTGTTATTTTGCCTTCGATGAGCAGGGCTGTAGCTTCATCATAGGTGTGTACGGTTAAATTACGGTCGGTCAGTGCATCTATCCAATCATGCCCATTTTCGATTAAACCTTGCTGAAAAGCCGTTTTGATGGCTTCGCGCGGACTTTTCACCTCTGTGCCATTGGCCTCCAGGTAATCTTTGAGTACTTTCCATGCCAGTTCAAAACTCATTTCAAAAAACTGTATCAGGCCGGCACGTTCTAAAATGGTATCTGTTCCTTTATTAACAGCCGACTCCAATAATTTAAATGAGCGTTCGTAATTTTCAAAGCGCTGTTGCCAGCGTATGTCCTTTAATTCATCCATGTGTTCAAATTTTGAATGGTCGTTCAGATTCTTACATTGTTTAAATGGCATTTACACGTAAACCTTTATTCGTTTGTTGTTCTAAGATAGATAAAATTGAAGAAATAAAAGTTTCATTATCCTGCAAAGTTTCTTGGATGTCAACGGCATAAATGCCGTTGTTAGTGATATGGCCTCTGCCGCGGGCTTTAGCCTGCGGAATGCTGTAATGCCAATAGATGGCTTTACCCGAAACCATATTCTAATGGATGTGTACCAAACAAATGCCCTCGCTATTTAAACTGCTTTGATATTGTAGCCGATTCACACGATGGTTAATTCAGGCTCGCATCTTAACAGACATCCATTTATTAAGTTGCGAGGCGTTCGAAAAAAAGACCAATAACGACGGTTTTCTTAAAATTCTTTTGAACGGGCTTGTATTTTTTGTGAATTATTGAGGCTCACAGATAACTCCTTGGCGGACTTCCGGTAGGAGGTGGTAAAGGAGCCCGGTGAGCACCATAATCAAAAACAATGAGCTATGTGTAACTTGCAAGATTACGAGGCCTCGCTGCCCTTGGCACAGGCCATTTCACTTGAGGACATTAAAACGCCTTCCATACCCGTGGGTATCTACAGTCAGGAGGCGGAAGATTTGCACCAGTGGTGCCAAAAAGACAAAGAAGCCCTGATGGGAGCCGGTGTTCCCGAGGACTATTTCGATTTACTGAACCGGGCAGCCGGTGGATTGCGGCAGGCACAATCCATCTGGAGCGAGGAACAGAAGACCCGCCAGGATGCCGAGCAACAATGGGCCGATGAGGCACCGGAGGCCTTTGACTTGCGCGACCGTATGGTGCATGCCTTCCGTTATGCTTACCGTAAGGATGACGATTTGCTGGGCAGGGTAAGTGCCATCAACGAAGGATCGAGCAACGCCGATATGATTCAGGACCTGAACGATCTGGCCATATTGGGTCAATCAAACCCCGAGCCTTTGCAGGCCATTAACTTCGATATGGCACTATTGGAGCAATGTGCTGCTACCTCGGCTAAGCTGGCCGATATACGGGCCATGGCCAATGGCGAGAAATTTGAGACCAACGAGAGCCTGCTGATCCGTAACCGCATGTACACCCTGCTAAAAACCTACGTGGATGCCATACGCGATGCGGGTAAATATCTTTTCTGGCGCGACGAACGCCGCTTAGTTGGCTATGGTAGTCGCTTTTTACGGGATAAGAACCGAAAAGCGAAAGCTGAGTAACGCTTCGATAACGTCCTGGTGGTTTGGGTATTTTTTTTGTTTTGCCCCGTGTAGTATGATAGTGTTACATGGGGCAAACTGCTATCTGATTGGGCTTAGCTCTTATCTGGGCACGTCAAACACCTATCTGGATGGGTGAAAACTCCTATCCTTGTTTAATAGAAAATCATTACACAAGGTAAACCTCCTATCTGGGCCACTTTATCTCCTATCTGAATGTCAGAAAACACTTATCCGAGCCACTTAAATCCCTATCCGGGTGGGTCACTTCCCCCAGGGGAAGTACCTGCAAGGCGATGGGATCATCTTCCTTTGGGGGAAGTACGCGAAGCGGGATGGGGGACTTTCCCCCTCAGTCCTGCGGACAGCTCCCTCCCGAAGGGTCGGGACAGGCACGGGAGCATACCCCCTCAGTCCTACGGACAGCTCCCCCGGGGGAGCATAGTTTTTCGTTCTTCAATTACTTGCTCGATGATGCTTAGCGTTAGCGATAGGTCGTTGAGTATCATCCCGTCTTCAAAGCGAAGTACTTTAAAACCGATGGCCTCAAGGTCTTTATCACGCTTTTGATCTCTTTCGGCAGCACCTTCCACCAGGTGACTTGCCCCGTCGCACTCGATGATGAGCAATAACTCGCGACACATAAAATCGGCAATGTAATGCAGCACGGGTCGTTGACGTAGGAACTTAACACCCATGGCACTGTTTTTTAGGCCATATTTCCACAAGCAGGCTTCTGATTTGGTAAAGCGCTTACGCAGTCTCCTGGCTCGTTCAGTCAGGTAAGGGTTGTGGTACCAGTTATTTTCTTTTGAGACGCGTTGCATCCGAGAAAGTTCTGAAAGAAAGATGAGAGAGTCAAGTCCCCCTCAGTCCTACGGACAGCTCCCCAAGGGGAGCATACCTAAAACCTACCAACCTAACAGCTCCAAGGTTCTGCGTGCCACTACATCCCAGGTGTATTTCTCTTTTACTCTATTATAGGCGTTTTCTTTCATTTGCTGCAGCTCACTATCGTCAACCGACATGGCTTCCATCATTGCGTTTTTAAGCCCACTCACAATATCACCTGATATCAACCAGCCATTGTTTTTATCCACCAGTTCGCCAGAGGCTCCCACATCGGTGGCGATAAGGGCACAGCCACAGGCCATAGCCTCCAGTATCACAGTGGGCATGCCTTCGGAGTAGGAGGGGCAAAGCAATACATCGCTCTCGTGCAGCAATGTTTGTATGGTTTGCTGGGAGGTGATGGTGCCGTGGTAGTGTAGGTAATTAGGTCGATAGGCTGATAGGTCGCTAGGGTTTGTTTTGTAGGGTTTGGGGTTTAGGTTGTGGGGTTTAGGGTTTAGGGTTGTAGTGTTTCTTTTCGCCCTATCACCAATGCCCTTCGTCCTATGCCCTATACCCTTTGCCCTATGCCCTATATCCTTTTCATTATCTCCTAAATCCAACCTTTTATTCTCTGGTATCGGTCCTATAAAATGGAGCTCAAAGGCGCTGCCTTCTGCTGTTAATTGCTGTGCCACGGTATTAATCTCCTCTATGCCTTTGCGGCGTTCGTAACGGCCGATGAAGATAAAGCGGCGGATAGTATTTTGAAACCTGACAGGTTTATTGATGTTTTGAAACGCAAACCTGTCAGGTTTTATTTCTTGCAGCCATTCCGGCGATATGGCATTGGGCACTTCAAACACCGAACCCGCTTTGGCACCCTGTTGATATAATAGAGGTGTTAGCTTGCCGCCCAGAGAAATTTGTTTGTTGGAATGCTTGATAATCGGTTTGGCAGCTATACGTAATAAATGGTGTTCTAACTTATTTTTCCGGTTAATGGCCTTTTGGTACATCTCCAACCCGTGCAGGTTAGTGACTACCCTGGGGTGTTGGGGGTGTTGTTTTAAGATGTACCACCCGGTAAAGCCCTGAGCGTAGATGCCATCATAGCTTTTGTCACTGACAGCCTTGTAAAGGGCTTTGGAATAGCAGTAGCTATTGTACACATAATGCCCTGGAAATGAGGGCGAGGACGGGTGCTTTACAAAATGAAACTGCAGGCGCTGCAACTCATCCGCGGTAAAATGCGCCTGTAAGCTTACATCGTCTGCCTGATTGGGATGAAAGATATGTACGTTTACACCTTGCCGGGCCCAGTACTTAGCCAGGTAGTAGCTGTGCTTTTGTATGCCACCCAAAGTAAAAGGGTAGAAGCCGTCGGTGAGGAGTGCGATGGTCATGAAGTTAGGTATTAGTTATTAGGACGCAGCAGAGCTGCTTTAGGGGTTAGATTATTAGATTGTTAGGTGAATAGGGGATAGGATTTAGGAAATAGGGTATAGGGGGGTAATGTATTCGGTATTTAAAGAGCAAAATAACCGCCTGTTTTTTTACTCCCCCTTCGTTCAATAAGGTTAAGTTTAAGTAAAAATCGAATATGCCGATCAATGGTTCCAAAGGGTATGTTCAAATCATGTACTATATCTTTCCCCTGTTTTCCGGGGCTGTGCATAATATATTGCAACACGAGCTTTTGGCCTTTATTTAATTCGTCATTTAATTCGTCATTTAGTGTTCCACTTGCTTTTATTGATTGCTTAAGCGGTATTTCGGTAACGAATATATCCTCCTCATTAAAAATTATTTTGTATTACCCGAGTAGGCTTCCGTATATTTATATACATTTTGTATGCCGGTTCCTAACTCTTCGCTATGTCCGATTTGTGTAAAAACATTGGCTATATCCGGGTTTTTAGGAAAAGGTTTATAAGTACCCGGCTCCAGCCTTCCAAAGTGCTTTGCCTTATTGGCATTTTGGGCAATAACCTTATCGGCATATATGATAAATGAAGAAGGGAAGGCGTTGCTATACTCGCGGTGGATCAGCATATTTGCTGCTACCTCTCTGAATATTTTATCGCGTAGCGAAACACGTTGAGTTCCTTGTAAATAAAACTTATCGGGCAAGTGTTTTCCTACAAATGCCATAATCCGGTCATAGGCTTCAATCAAATTACAACGAATGTTATCCCTATCATCATACCTGTCTGTATTTTCACGTCTTAAAACAGCATCGATCTTGTAATGGGGTAGGGCACTATGGATTATTTCTTCTTTCCCAAACAATAAAATGGCTGCCAAAGTAAACCCTTCCTCTCCGCTACTAATATCACGCCGGAACAAGCCTGTTATTTTGAAAAACTCATCATTAGACAGTTCATTCCAGGGATGGTTGGGACGATAGATACGTATCATTTTTCTTACCCGCTCAACAATACCATCGGCAAAATCATTTTCGTTCACAAAGGGGTAAATTTTGTTTTCGGAATATTGGCTACTCTTCCTAATATAGGCCTGCCGTATTTGTTCATCATTTTTTAGCTCAAAATCGCCATCGGCACCCCGGTCATAAATTTTACCCTTATGCCTATGAACCTGAGAGGAAACCGGGATGTACAGATAAAGAATGGTCTTACCCTTGTAATCTATTACTTTTGAGTCAATTAAAAAGGAGGGATATAAAAACTGTGGATTGTTGCTCAGGTTCGAGATTTGCTTTTGATACTGTCCGGCCAGTTCTTTTTCTATTCCTACCACTTGTCCATTGTCTTCCACACCAAGCAGTATTTCCCCACCACTACGATTGAGAAAGGCAACAACCGTATCAAACAGGTTTGAAGGAAGACCGCTGTTTGCTTTTTTAAATTCGATGCATAGTCCTTCGCCCGTGGCCAGCAACTGTTTTATTTTCCGGGTAATATTGTTCATGTGGTTTATACCAAAATACGCTTTTATACCTTTTTTAGCAAATTAAGTTGGGTCAATAGATCGTTAAATTGATTGATCAATAGGGTATAGGATTTAGGTTGTAGGGTATGGCGGTGACCGGTGTGCGGTTTGGCGGTGGCTGCTTTAATTGATGCAATTAATTATACTTAACCTTTTTTAAACCTGACAGGTTTAAAAAGGGATGCATATAATGTTGTGGGAATTAATTAGATTGTTGAAAAGATATGTTCTTCTAACCATATACTTTTTTATAGGCACTAATTACAGTAGTTGAGTTTTTGCTAAAATATTTTTGTGCCATAGCTTGGTTATGTTGCCTTTTTTCCCGTGTTATTTTTTTTAAAGCAACGTGGTCATTATCTCTATCAACCCAACCACAGTTTTCTTGTTGGATAAAGGAAGAATAGTCTCCGATATTGGGTGAAATAATTACTTTTAGGCCTGCCATCAGGTATTCTGCCACCTTAACAGGTGAAGCTACGCTATTGGTTATTGTTTGATGCCGGAGTAGTAGACCATAATCGCACAGACTGATGGCTGTATGCACCTGATCCGGTTCTACAGTAGTCAGTAATACCTGTTTTGGAAATTGCCTTTGGAAATTCAATAATTCATCTGTGGCCGGACATAATAACAGAGCAGCTGCCTGCTTATTCGCTTGTAGTTGCTGTGTTAAAAATGACACTAAGAGGTCGATGCCCTGCCACTTACCATTGCCACCGGCAAATGTAAACAGGGTTTTGTTTTTGTTGGCTTCTATAAAGCTTTTGACTTCATCAGGGATAGGCGATAACCTTTTACTTTGCGACACAGTGCATGGGATCACCACATGTTGGTTTGATGCATAGCCAAATTTCTCCTTCCAGTATTCAGTCAGTTGAAGGGTTACGGCAATGCGGAAATGACTTTTTAAAACGGCTTTCTCTTCGATGGCGAATAATTGGTTTTCAATACCACTACCTTCAAATACGGCATACTCCTCATGCTCGGCAAAGACAGCACCACGTCCATCATAAACAACTGATTTATTTTTAAATACGTCTATAGCCAGGCAGGTCGCCATGGGACCACGACAAATAATTTTACGGGTGGTTAAGAAAGGTTTGATTAGCCACAAAAGTAGTTTGTTTTGCTGCCAATATTTTAGAGGAGCTAAGGCCGGCAGTACCACTGCCTGTTGATTAAGCTGTTTGATCTTTGCCCGGTTTGTGCGAAAACCCCGTGGCGAAATAATTGCCAGGAGCTGTACCGTAAGCTTTGAATCAAGCGTATTCAGGTACTTGACCACTTCGATAACCTGACTGTTGTAGACTCCGCTGGGAGGGTCGTTAAAAGTGAAGTAGGTGATTTTATTTTGCATAGATGTGTTTTGTTTTGGCCTCTACGTCCAAGCTATTACCCCAACCTCCTGAAAGGGGCTTATCCTGTAAAGTTTTCTGCTAAAGCAGTGTTCTTGGGTTGTGTGGGATCAACGGCATAAATGCCGTTGATAGTAATGATTTAATCCCTTGTGAATGACTTGCCGAAGGCTAGCCTGCGGGATATTAAATGATAGTAATATGGCTTTAGCCAAAACTATTTCTTAATGATATTAAATCCATAGCGTTCAATAAATTTTTCATATTCCTGC
This sequence comes from uncultured Carboxylicivirga sp., assembly GCA_947491945.1. Taxonomy (GTDB): domain Bacteria; phylum Bacteroidota; class Bacteroidia; order Bacteroidales; family Marinilabiliaceae; genus Carboxylicivirga; species Carboxylicivirga longa. The sequence goes on from CANLLN010000008.1 coordinate 176,569, forward strand.
GCAAAGGTCAGCTTTTTATGATGCTCTTCCTGGTTGGCAATATATTTTCGGACGGTATTCAAGCTATCATCACCTACACCAATGGCAAAATATTCGTCCTGCCATGCAAATTTCGTTGCAGTTAGTTTTCGCTGATTAATCCAAAAGGATGATTCGCCTTTTAGTAATTGAGCTATCTTGCCAATACTAAGATTATCATTCAACGAAACCAGACAATGCACATGATCCATATAACCATTGATGAAATCTATAAAGATGTTTTTCGATTCGGCGTTATTGCGAATATGAGAAAATACATCCTTACGAATCTCATCAGTTAAAAAAGGAATTCTGTTTTTAGTTGCCCATACATAATGGACATAAACACTGATGAATGACATGGTGTAGGTTTTATTTTTCGGCTCAAGCCTGATTACTTGCTTATAGTTTGTCAACGGCATAAATGCCGTTGTTAGTTATTATCTATGGATAGCTAGTATCACTTACTACAGGCTTTAACCTGCGTATATTAAATATAGCGAATTTTTGACTAAAACCGTATTGTTAGGTTGTCGTCAGTCAATGGCATAAATGCGATTGTTTGTAATGATTTAATCCCTTGTGCATAATTTGCCGCAGGCTTTAGCCTGCGGATAAAATGTGCAAGATGAAAGTCAGGCTTTAGCCAAAGCTATTTTCTGATACCACAAAAATCAAGTTCCAGCTTATCGATGGCAGTATCTATGAAGGCCGAATGCCGTACCAGCCATACAATAATATCTGCCTTTGCTAAGGCATCAGCCTGTTTTGACAAGCTAAAGCTCGCATGGGACTTTATATTTGGCTCAACAACTAATACTTCGCCACGCGACTCCGCTACAATGCGGGAAGTAATGTATTTGGCAGGTGACTCGCGCAAATCGTCAATATCGGGTTTAAAGGCCAGACCCATACAGGCAATCACAGGTTGTCGCCCATGCTCCACTTCAAACTCCAATGCTGTTTTTAAGGTTTTCTCTACGCACCAATCGGCTTTATAATCGTTGATTTCACGTGCCTGACGAATAACATGTGCCTGCTCTGGATAATCAGACACAATAAACCAGGGATCCACCGCAATACAATGGCCACCCACGCCACAGCCCGGTTGAAGAATATTGACCCGTGGGTGCTTATTGGCCAATTCAATCAACTCCCATACATTAATACCGGCTTTATCACAGATAATAGACAGTTCGTTGGCGAAAGCAATCTGCACATCGCGCGATGAGTTCTCTACCAGCTTACACATCTCTGCCGTGCGAGCATTGGTCGGGTGGAGCTGCCCTTCTACAAACAAACGGTAGAAGTTAATGGCTTTTTGCGTGGAGGCTTCATTGATGCCGCCAATCACGCGGTCGTTAGCCACCAATTCTTCCAGAGCTTTACCTGGCAGGATGCGCTCGGGGCAGTAGGCGATATGTACTTGATCTTTTAGTTCAGGGCGCTTTTGAAATATCAATTCCGCCATTTTTTCGGTGGTCAGCACCGGCGAGGTGGACTCAATGATAAACAAATCACCCTCTTTTAACAGTGGCAGGACACTTTTTGTGGCCGCTTCAACAAAGGAAATGTCCGGTTCGTTGTTCCCCTTAAATGGTGTGGGCACCACGATCAGGTACACATCGCCCTGCTTTAGGGTGCTACTTGCTTTTAGGTGACCTGTAAGAAGACCCTTTTGCACCAGCTCCTGCAGGCCGGGTTCGATAATGTGGATTTCGCCCTTGTTGATGGTTTCCACCACTGCGGGGTTAATATCGTAACCGCATACTTCAATTAGCTTGCCTGCAATAAGAGCAGCGGTTGGCAGGCCGATGTAGCCCATGCCTACGATGGATACTTTTGGTGTTTGCATAATTAAAAATTTAATACAGAGGCGCAAAGGCGCAGAGTTTGTATTTTGTGGCTCCCCTGAAAGAAAGACAGAGCGTGACTTCGTTTAATTTTCGGCTAAAGCCTTGTTGTTAGGTGCTTTGTAAATCAACGGCATGAATGCCATTGTTAGTAATGCTTCAAATCCCTTGTGAATGACTTGCCGCCGGCTTTAGCCTGCGGATAAGGTTTGAAAATATATGGCTTTAGCCAAAACTATTTCTTAATGATATTAAATCCATAGCGTTCTATAAATTTTTCATATTCCTGAGTGAAAGTCTGTTTTTTGTGATGTTCTTCCTGCTTAGCTATATATTTTCGGACGGCATTCAATTTGTCGTCTCCGACACCAATGGCAAAATATTCATCTTGCCAGGCAAATTTATGTGATGTCATCTTTTGCTGGTTAATCCAAAAGGATGATTCACCTTTTAACAGTTGGGCTATTTTACCAATACTAAGATCATCATTTAACGAAATCAGGCAATGTACATGATCGGTGTAACCATTGATAAAGTCAACATAGATGTTTTTAGATACTGCATTTTGCCGAATATGAGAAAATACATCTTTGCGAATGTCGTTAGTTAAAAATGGGAACCTGTTTTTAGTTGCCCAAACGTAATGGACATATACTTTTATGAAAGACATGGGTTTGGTTTATTTTCGGCTAAAGCCTTGTTGTTTGGTTATTTCTTTCTCACCGGGATAAATCCCGGTGCTAGTTAATTTGCTGCTTGGTTGGTTTCCTTCTTGATATCATTTGCCGTAGGCTAAAGCCTACGGTATGTTGGTGATATAAATATTGGCTTTAGCCGAAACTTTTTCTTCAAAAAAATTGATGCTGTTAACAATTACAGCTTCTTCTTCAAAAATTCAATAATCCTTTCACAAGCCTTGCCATCACCATAAGGATTATGGGCTTTCGACATTTGTTGATAAGCTGCTTCATCATTCAACAGCGTCAAGGATTCTTTGATGATTACCTCCTTATTAGTTCCCACAAGTTTAACCGTTCCGGCTTCCACGGCTTCGGGGCGTTCTGTTGTGTCGCGCATCACCAATACCGGTTTGCCTAAACCAGGCGCTTCTTCCTGGATGCCACCGCTATCGGTGAGTACAAAGTGGCTTTGGCTCATCAGGTAGATAAATGGTAGATACTCTAAAGGAGGAATCAAATGAACGTTGGCAATATGACCTAATACTTCATTGACCGGCTTTTGTACATTGGGGTTCAGGTGTACGGGGTAAATGATTAAAGCCTCCGGCTGTTGGGTGGCTATCTCTTTTATGGCCTCACACATCTGAACAAAGCCATCGCCAAAATTCTCCCGTCGGTGCCCAGTGATGAGTATTAGCTTTTTAGCAGCTAGCTGTTCTTCAATATCTGGTATGTGTGTACCAATGGTTTGAGTTATCTCTTGCTTTAAGGCCGCTGACTGTTCTATTTTTTCCAGTGCGAGGTGCAATGCATCCACCACCGTATTGCCGGTGACTGCTATGTGCTGCTCGTTTATATTTTCTTCGAGCAGGTTACTTTTCGAGAGGGCAGTGGGGGCAAAATGCAGCGTGCTGATGCGGCCTGTTAGCTGGCGGTTCATCTCTTCGGGCCAGGGAGAATAGATATTGTTGGTGCGCAAACCGGCTTCAATGTGTCCAACGGGTATTTGCTGGTAGAAGGCAGCCAGGGCAGCAGCTGTGCTGGTGCTGGTATCGCCGTGAACCAATACCATATCAGGCTGAAACTCCTTTAACACATCCCGAATGCCCAGTAAGGCACGTGAGGTAATATCGTATAAATCCTGACCCGGCTTCATCAGGTTTAAATCGTAATCGGGCACTATATCGAAAAGGCGCAGCACCTGATCGAGCATCTCGCGGTGTTGGGCAGTGACGCATACTTTAGTAGTGAATTCAGACTCGGCAACCAGCGCTTTTACCAGGGGCGCCATTTTAATGGCCTCGGGGCGTGTACCGAAGATGAGAAGGATATTTTTTGACATAGTTATATTTTATTATGGGATAAAACCCTGCTGCTTAGTTGTTTTTGCTCAACGGCATAAATGCCGTTTTTACTTATACAATTTGATTAGCTATTTTCATAATACCAATAATAAGGCTTTACCCAAAACTGCTTCTTGATAATGATAAAGCCATATAGAGCAATAAACTTAATGAAAAAATATGAAATAGTTATTTATGGCTGAAGCCAAGTTTCTATGTTATGCCTGATCAACGGCATAAATGCCGTTGTTAGTTATTATACCGAGATGGTTTGTTTCACTTGCCGCTGGCATTAGGCTGTGGCTGTATGGATGCTACTATCAGGCTCGCATCTGGATGGGCAAGGCGCTTAGTAAGCTGCGATCCTTTGACAAGCCATTTTTTTAAGTTATGTCTGTTCACCGACATTAATGCTGTTGTTAGTGATGTGGCTTGCCATGTCTGTATCTATGTATTTATCACTTGCCACTGGCATTAGGCTGCGGTATTGGATAGGTTAACATCAGGCTTTAGCCGAAAATACCATACCCCCAACCCCCCTGAAGGGGGCTTGAAGAGCAGCTTGGTTAGCTTTCTTTCAAATTTCGGCTAAAGCCTGGTTACATATTATCGCAGTTCAACGGCATAAATGCCGTTGTTAGTTAATTTGCTGCTTGGTTGGTTTCCTTCTTGATATCACTTGCCGCTGGCATTAGCCTGCGGAATGCGGAAATGCCAACATCCGGCTTTAGCCGAAAATACCATACCCCCAACCCCCTAAAGGGGGCTTTAGCCTCCCACACCGTTAACCGCCTACCGCTTTTTCCCTAAATCCTAACCTGGACAAGCCAGAAAAGTACAAAGTATCAAGATTTGAGTATCAAGACTATTGGCAGCTTGCTTATATTTTCTGCCAAAAAATACACGAATTTCATTTGTTATACACTAAAGCCTAACGATCTATCGACCTAAAGGCCTATTTACCTAAGCCATAAACCTCCACAAGCCTCTGTGCATGGCGTTCCGGATCATGCTCTTCCTTAATCCGCCTGAGGGCTGCCGCTGCTTTAGGCTGAATTATTTCCGGTGACGCTAAAATTTCTTTAACGGTGGTGTAAAGCTCTTTTTCAATGGTTTTACTGAACATGGCTCTCTCTTCAGGTATATGCAACACTCCATTACCCAATGTGTCTTTGGGTACTTTAATTACCCACCCACATTCGTTGTTATTGATTTCGGGCAGGGCACGAATGTCGGTAGTGATAACCGGACAACCACAGGCCTGCGCTTCCAATACAAAATAACCATAGGTGTCGGCATAAGTGGGCATGAGGGCTACGTGGCTTTGCTTTAACAAAGTTAATAACTCGTTGTTGGGTAATTTGCCAATGATGCTAATGGAAGGAGGTAGTGTGGCAAATCGCGCATTAAGCTCTTCTGTGTCTTTTTGTGTGGTATGCGAGGCATAACCATCAGGGCTAAAGTTGGAAATGATGTTAAGCTGAAAATTATATCCTTCAGCATGAAGCTTTTGAAAAGTAGCGAGTATTTCGCGGCCACCTTTGCCAAAAAACTGATTACCCACAAAGGTAAAAATAACAGGCGCGATAACCCTCTCTCTCACTCTCTCTACCAACACAGGTTGTGGTGGGTGCAGCACGATGGTTTTAGCCATGATGGCAGCACTTAGGTGCGGGTGTTTTTCTTCTAAAAACTGCTTTTGAATATTATACGTGCATTGTGAAATGGCAATAAGACCCAAGCAGTCGTTACCGGCCAAGCGCTTTACAGCCCAACTGTTTAGCCAAGTGGGTACTTTACCTAAACGGGGCAAAGCCGTTTCGAAGGTGGTGACAAAACGCTGGCGGCTCAGGGCGATGCCATTAAAAAAATGAAGGGTGGCTTTGCGTGATTTAAACGGATGCCAATACAGGTTTAAGCCCCATTGTGGTATGTTGTTTAGCCATTTGAACGAAATATGGCAGATGAGTTTAAAAACATCGACCGATTGCTTGAATCGAACCAAGCGGCTGTTTAAAAAATTACGACGCTCGGGGTAGCCTTTGTGGGAGTGGAAAATCATTAGTAAATGTATTTTAGTAGAAAGCCTAAGTTTAGAGGGCATAACAGATAATCTGCAAAGCGATTTTTCCAGGCAATCATTCGTTGCGAACCCCATTTGTTATGAAAAATAATCCTGTCTTTATTCGCTTTTTCATTATAACCAAAGCCATCTGTTATACTTGAAGTTTCACCGCCTAAATGTACGACATTGGAATTAGGAACCAGATAGTGGGGAATATTGTATTTACGCAAGGTTAAAGCAAAATCATCATCCTGGAAATAAAAATCGAATTGTTCATCGTGTAACGATATGGTATCAAACAATTCACGCTTAGCAATATAACACCAGCCAACAAATTCTTTTCGTATGCGGTAGCCTTTTTTTACTCTATCGAACTCCTTGCTTCTTGTCCACTTAGATTTAGGGTCTTTGGGGCAAAAGCAAAGACCATTAGTATTTTTCATGGTGGCATATATTGCGCTAAACCAACCCTTTTGAAAAATTAAATCATTATTACAGAAAGCTATGTATTAGTTTTGAGTGAGTGTGATGCCTTTGTTTAGGTATTTATTAAAATGAAAGGGTTCATCAGGGATAATTACCTTTACTTTCGGAAACGTGCTGTAAGACATTTCTAATTCATTGAAGTTTTTGTTGCTTTCGAAAAGCAGAACATTAAAATTGAATTCAGTTTCCGATCGAAATAAACTGTCCAAACAGTTTAAATTCATCTGATAAATTTCCGAATTAATGCAGTTGCTAAGAATAATAATATCTACTTGTGTCATGTGTTTTGTTAATGTTAAATCCTACTCCTTAGACTATGGGAATGGAGAACAGTAGTTTCGGCTAAAGCCAGGTTTCGTATTATAGTGGTTCAACGGCATAAATGCCGTTGTTAGTTATTATCGCAGGATGGTATGTATCACTTGCCGCCGGCTTTAGCATGCGGCTGTATGGATGCTACTATCAGGCTCGCATTTGGATGGGCAAGGCGCTTAGTAAGCTGCGATCCTTTGGACAGCTATTTCTTTAAGTTATGTCTGTTCACCGACATAAATGCGGTTGTTAGTGATGTGGCTTGTTATGTCTGTATCTATGTATTTTTCACTTGCCGCCGGCTTTAGCATGCGGCTGTATGGATGC
>CANLLN010000009.1 GCA_947491945.1 uncultured Carboxylicivirga sp.
TAAGGAAAGGTTTTTGAAAATAGACCTATGTTATCAACAACTAATCGGTTTTACAACGCATTATTAAACTATAGCCTCTATGTTTTTTATTATCCTGTAATACTGCGTGTTACGGGTGACTGTTAAGAAAAAGTAAAAAAAATGTAAAATTGGCGTAATAGATTATCCAACCATAAACGTATTCCCAATAGATGAGCAAGCATCACGAACATATCAACGAAAAAATTAAGCAGTGCTACACTTCAAGCTATCTGTCAGAACCGCAATTGAGCGAACTGGAAGATTGGCTGGATCAGGTGGGCGATAATAGCGAGCTGGATCGTTACCTTCAGGATAAATGGGAGGAATCAGGTGCAAGTGAGTCTGTAGTAGTGCAAAAACCTGTGCTGCGCCGTCTGTGGGGTGCCTATCGGCTTGCAGCTGCGATATTGCTATTGCCATTGCTGGGTGCCGCCTTTATGATGTTGCTGAAACAAAGCGATGCGGAGGTGCCGCAAAATATGATTGTAAGCAGTGAGAAAGGGAATCGGGTGCATTTTACATTGCCCGATGGAACAGAAGTGTTGCTCAACGGAGCATCGAGCTTTTCTTATAACACTGCTTATGCCTATAAAAATAGATCAGTTGAACTAAAGGGCGAAGCTTTTTTTAAAGTGAATAAAAATACCGAGTTGCCCTTTGTAGTGCAGGCCGACTCTCTTTATATAACGGCTTTGGGTACTGAGTTTATGGTGCGAAATCATGAGGACGAAGACTTCTCGGAAGCCATGTTGGTGGAAGGAAGTATTGAAGTTAATGATTTAAAGTCGTCGATGGTGCTGCAGCCGGGTGAAGCAATCATCTATAAAAAAGGTAAATCCGTGCTCAGCAAAAAAACATTTCAACCAGGCATCGATATTGCGTGGACACAAGGAGTGTTAGTGTTTAACAATGATGACATACAGGCTGTTGCGAGAAAGATTGAGCAATGGTATGGGGTGAAAGTGAATTATAATGCGAAGGATTTTAATAATGAACGCCTGACTTTAAAGTTGAGAAAGGAAGAAACATTATTCAATCTGCTCAATATAGCTAGTGAGGTGATTAATATGAATTACCGAATGGCAAATGATACAGTAGTGATTATTAAACAATAATAAATAAAAAGAGAAAGCGGATAATTCTGGCCAATTATCCGCTTTTAATGGTGAACTAATAATTATTAATTCAAGTAAAAGCAAATTTATGAAAAAAGTACCAATTGATCGGGGTTTGCATAGCATTTCTCGTTCTGGAAAAATTTTTCGTGTGATGAAATTATTAAGCGTATTTCTCATTTGTGGGTCTATGGCAATTTCGGCCGCCGGCTTTTCGCAAGGCAAGCGCGTGACCATTCAAAAAAGTGCCATTTCTATTCAGGACTTGTTTACTCAGTTGGAAAACAAGGCAGACTGTCGTTTTGCATTTAGCAACTCGCAATTGAATCCTGAACAAATTGTATCGGTTAATGCTGATGATGCTACAGTGGAAGCTGTTTTATCTCAGGTGCTTGGCAATGATTTAACCTATAAGGTAATCGAGAACTACTATGTTATTGTTGACAAAGCGGAGACTGTTACTGCACAGCGTCAGGCACAGCAAGAGCAAGTGGTGGTAAAAGGTTTTGTAAAAGACCATACCGGAGAACCATTACCCGGAGTTAACATTTTTGAAAAAATAAACCCAACACGGGGTGTTATCTCAGGTTTCGATGGTTCATACACTATTGAGGTGAGTTCTGCTGATGCCGCCTTAACGTTCTCGTTCATTGGTTTTACTACGCAGGAAGTGCAAGTGGCCGGCCGCAATGTGATTGATGTAACACTTGTGGAGGAAACAACAGGACTTGACGAAGTGGTAGTGGTTGCTTTCGGTAGCCAGAAGAAGGTAAACGTAACCGGTTCGGTTGCTAATGTTACCTCTGAGGAACTATCATCACGTCCGGTAGCCGATGTAACACAAGCGTTGCAGGGAATTGTTCCCGGTATGAACTTTAGCTATGGTAACCAGGGTGGTAAAGTTGGTAGCTCCATGAATATTAATATCCGTGGTACAGGTACCCTGGATAGTAATGTATCCAATGCTTCACCGCTGGTGTTAATCGACGGCGTGGAAGGAGATATGAACATGCTGAACCCCAACGATATTGAAAGTATTTCGGTATTGAAGGATGCGGCAGCTTCATCTATTTACGGATCGCGTGCTCCTTTCGGTGTGGTTTTAATCACGACCAAAAAAGGAACCAGTGGTTCGCTGAATGTAAACTATAACAATAACTTCCGTTGGTCGAAGGCAGTGAATATGCCTGAAATGGCGGATTCATACACTTATGCTAAATTCCTAAACCAGATTAGTGCCAACGACGGTCAGGGTGGCTTCTTTACCGAGGAAGATCTACAGCGTATTCAGGACTATCAGAATGGTGTGATTAATACAACTACGATTCCTGACAAGAACACACCAAGTATTTGGTGGTGGGTTGGTAACTCTAACAACGACTGGCTGGATGAGATATTTGGCGGAACAGGATTTTCGCAGGAGCACTCACTAAGTTTGAATGGCGGTACTGAAAAAACACAGTATTACCTTTCGGCTAACTTTATGGATCAGAACGGTATTGTTCGTTATGGCGATGAAGGTATGCAACGCAGCACTTTCTCAGCAAAGTTAAATACTGAGATTGCTCCTTGGTTAAAGGCTAACTACAGCATGCGTTTTATGCGTAAAGATCTGGATCAGCCTTACATGCTTAACAACGATTTGTTCTATTACAACACCATGCGTCGCTGGCCTACACAAGCCTTGTACGATCCTAACGGTAACCTGCAAACCGAGTTGACGAAACAGTTGATGGTAGGTGGTAATAATGTGGGTCAGACCGATTGGGTAACACAGCAGCTTCAATTTGTGATTGAGCCTGTAAAAGACTGGAAAACCTTTGCTGAGGTGAACTATAAAACCATCAACAGCTTCCAGGAAAACCAGCGTAACAAAGTACCTAAGTACAATGTGGATGGTAACGTATATTACGATGTTGTTGAGAAAAACAGCATTGAAAACAACGCCGGACGCACCAACTTCTTCAATACTAACATTTACTCGGAGTATACTAAAGCCGTTGATTATCATACTTTCAAAGGTATGGTAGGTTTCCAGAGTGAACTGAATCAGTGGAGACGCGTAGGCGCTACTAAAGAAGATTTAATTACCGAGCAGGTACCTAGCATTAATACCGCCATGGGTACAGAATTGGCCAATGGTAATGCTAATCACTGGGCTACCGCCGGATTCTTCGGACGTATTAACTATAACTATGCCGAGCGTTACCTGTTGGAGGTGAACCTGCGTTATGATGGTACTTCACGTTTCGGTCGTGACTCACGATGGAACTGGTTCCCTTCATTATCAGCCGGTTGGAACGTGGCTCGTGAAGAGTTCTTCCAGGATTATACCGACATCATTAATACCCTGAAGGTGCGTGGTTCATGGGGTGAACTGGGTAACCAAAATACAGTAAACCTGTATCCTTATATTCAGTTGATGAATGTCTACCCATCTTCAGATAAACCTCAGAACACTTGGTTGATTGGTGGTGAGCGTCAGAACGGAGCGAGCGCACCGAGTCTTATTTCTGCCAACCTGGGATGGGAAACCATGCAGTCGTGGAACGTAGGTCTGGATTTAGGTATGTTTCGCAACCGATTTACCGTTGCCTTCGATTATTTTGTGCGTAAAACCATCGACATGGTAGGTCCTGCACCTGAGTTGCCTGCAACACTGGGTACGGATGTGCCAAAGATGAATAATACAGATATGCAATCCGCCGGTTTTGAGCTGGATATGGGATGGAGAGATGTTATTGGTAACGTTAGCTACGGAGCGCGTGTGTTACTATCTGATGACCGTCAGAAAGTATTAAAGTACCCCAACAAGAGTGGTTCTTTCTCAACCTTGCGCGAAGGACAGTACCTGGGCGAAATCTGGGGCTTAACGACTATTGGTATTGCACAGTCGCAGGAGGAGATGGAACAGCACAACAATTCTTTGCCCGCGGGTGGCCAAAACGCCATAGGGCCGAGTTCAAACTGGGGTGAAGGTGACATCATGTATGCCGACATCAATAATGACGGAAGAATCTCACAAGGTGCCACGATCAATGATAAGGGTGACTTGAGCCTGCTAGGTAACAGAACACCACGCTTTAAGTTTGGTGTGGATCTGGACGCTGCCTGGAAAGGTTTTGATATGCGTTTATTCTTCCAGGGTGTGGCCAAGCGCGACTGGGCATTTAGTACCAGTAATCTCGTGTACTGGGGTAATGCAGGAGGTCTTTGGAACTCAGCAGCTTTTACAAGTAATATGGACTTCTATCGTCCGGCCGATGCTGAGTGGATGGGTGCCAACCAGGACGCCTATTTCCCGCGCCTTACCGGTTCCAGTAAAAACCGTCAGATACAAACACGCTTCATTGAAAACGCTGCTTACCTGCGTTTGAAGAACTTACAGTTAGGTTATACATTCACCAACCTGTCGGAAAAAGTAGGTATTTCAAAACTGAGAATCTTTTTCTCTGCCGACAACTTATTCACCGTAACCGGTTTACCTGATGGTATCGAGCCTGAGACATTGGGACTTGGACTCAATGATACCGGGTCAGGTTCATATCCGTTAACCCGAGTGATTTCAACAGGTTTAAGTGTTAATTTTTAATCGAAAAGAAAATGAAATTATTCAATAAATATACATTACTGTCACTTGTTACTGTGGTGCTAATGTCATCCTGTAACGACTTTCTTGACCGGGAGCCCATTGATCAGGTAACCCCAGATACTTATCTGAGGACTGACGCCGATTTGGGAGCCTATGCTTTAAAACGCTATAACTTCACAACCCACGCAGGTGCTGGATTAGGAATTTGGGCAGGCGATAACCATACCGATAACCAGGTTACTTCATCGTACAGCACACGCTGGATACCGGGTGAGTGGAAGGTGCCCGACCATTATAATGATGATTCGAGAGATCCATGGTATTTTGGCGATATCTATCAGTGTAACTACTTTTTGGAAACTGTGTTGCCCCGTTTTGAGGCCGGTACTCTAACAGGTAACCAGCAAATGGTAGAGCACTATATTGGCGAGGTATTTTTCCTGCGTGCCTGGAATTACTTTGGTAAGTTAAAGGCTTTGGGTGATTTCCCAATTATCAAAACTACACTTCCTGATCAGCAGGGACCATTGGCTGAAGCCAGTAAGCGTGCACCGCGCCATTTAGTAGCCCGCTTTATTCTGGAGGACCTGGACGAAGCTCTTGAACTGCTGAAAGATAAGCCTGAAGGTGGTAAGAATCGTATTACACGTAACGCTGCCTTGTTGCTGAAGTCGCGTGTAGCACTTTACGAGGCCAGCTGGGAAACTTATCATGCTAATACTGCATTTGTTCCTAATGGCCCCGGTTATCCTGGTGGACAGGTAGAGTACAATGCAAGTGCCGAAATTGCTTTCTTCCTAAGCGAGTGTAAGACTGCTGCTGCTGAAGTAGCTGATCAGGATCTGTTGGCGGTTAACGACCATGTGTGGGCCGATGGAGCTGAAAAGATGAGCAACGAGTATTTCGCTCAATTTGGTGCCGATGACATGGAAACTTATTCAGAAATCCTTTTTTGGAGAGATTACGATGTGAATATGAATATTATTCATTCAAGTACTTTTTACTTGCGCCGTGGAGGTAACTCCGGTTTCTCGCGTCAGTTTGTGGAGACTTTTGTGATGGAGAATGGTCTGCCTATCTATGCTGCGGGTAGTGGCTATGCAGGCGATACTTCTTTGGAGAATGTGCGTGATAGCCGTGACGAGCGTCTGCAAATGTTCATGATGACACCCAACGAGGTGCTAACCGAAGGACAGGTTGATTTCGTGGATACGCTGTCTACGCTACCTAATATTATTGATAAGGAAGAGACACGTGCTGTTACCGGTTATCAGCTGCGTAAAGGTCTTTCAAATAACTGGAGTCGCGACTGGAATGAGAACTCAGAAGGATCTCCTATTTTCAGAGCTGCTGAAGCCTATCTGAACTACATTGAGGCATCATGTATTGAAAACGGTGGTAACAGCATTGATGGTAAGGCTGCTGCTTACTGGAACACTATTCGCGAACGTGCCGGTATTGATGCATCTTATGAAACAACTGTGGGAGCAACCGACTTGAATCAGGAGAGCGATTGGGCAGTTTACTCGGCAGGTCAACAAGTATCAGCCTTGATGTACAACATCCGTCGCGAGCGTCGTGTAGAATTTATGCAGGAAGGTCTGCGTATGGATGATCTGAAGCGCTGGCGTGCTCTTGACCAGGTGCAGAACTGGATGCCCGAAGGATTTAACTTGTGGGAGTCAGGTATTCATGAAGGTTACGATAAATTAGTAGCTGATGGTAGCGATGTGGCTAATGTGTCATCTCCCGAAAGAAGCACTTATCTGCGTCCTTACGAAATCATCAATAAATCAGCCAACCTGATGTATGGTGTAGGTTACAACTGGACTGCGGCTCATTACCTGAACCCAATATCCATTGTACACTTCCGTAATACGGCTGAGGATCCTGCAGATCCAAGTACTTCTGTGATCTATCAGAATCCGGGATGGCCAACAGTTGCCGATCAGGGACCGATTGATATTAACTAAGAGGCTCAATTTGAAAGCATAATAGTTAATTAACGAAATAGCCAAGGGGGAGAGCAATCGATTGTTCTCCCCCTTTTTAATTTAACTAATTGTTGGACTATGAAAATTTTTGTAAGAATATATTTACTGCTCTCCTTAGCGCTTCCGCTTAATGCTCAGCTAAGCGAGGTGCCGCAATTTATGGAGGCACGAGCGCCTTTATCGGCCCTTATCACCGATTATGAACATAGGGATAGCGTGGACGCGCATAGTGCCCTCGTACGCTTGCCTAACCGTAAAGTAGCATTGATGACGCGCGAAAAGGGCAAGATGGAGCCGTTTTTTATTAAGGCCATTGAAACCGGTTATTGGGATACCCGCTATGATCCGAACACTGACTATGATGTAGTATTTGACGACATGCGCGCCATGGGTGCCAATACGGCTTATGTAATGTTACATTGGGAAGACATAGAAAAATCCGATAATGTATTTGATTTTACCTTTGCCGATTCAATTGAGCAGGCCGCACAGCGCCAGGGTCTTAAACTGAAGTGGATTCTCTTCTTACATGCTCAGTTTAACGGAGTTCCTTCGCATAATCCTGAAACGGCATGGACCTTTCATTTGGATGATAGAGATGGTAAAAACTACGCTATGCAATGGCCCAAACGTAAGGGAATGGTGTTTAACACCATAGAGGATGTGGTAAAAAAAGACGGTATTCGACCCTTGCATGTTTACGGCCATCCCGAAGTATTTTACCGTATCCGCCGCATGCTGTATCGTCTTGCAGTGCATTATCGACATAGCAAAACGCTCATTGGCGTACAAATTGGAAACGAGGAAGGTTTTAGTTTTTTAGATGAGAGTGATCATAATCCGGTAACAGCAGCCTTGTATGAGGATTGGAAGCTTAAAACCAATAAAAGTGATTATGCACTCTTTAAACGGGAAGCTATGAATTGGTGGTGGCAGCAATTTACATCGGCCTATCACGAAGGCGACCCCTATAAAATATTGTCTTTTAACCTGGATGCCGGACAGGCAGAAGCCGGCGATGTAGAAAGGGTAAGTATGACCGGTACCAGTGCAGCCACTTATGGCGATGGTAATCTGGATGCCATTGGTACCATGTTCTATAAGCAATGGGGTTATCAGGCTTTCGATGGCCTGGATCAACATTATAATCTCGGGCGCTATAACTATCAGCTGCCGCTTTTAATACCCTCCGAAATTGGTATTGGACGTTTTAACAGTGCCCGTGATTACACCAATTTTGTGATGCATACGCTGGAGCGCGGTGGACAGGGCTTTGGTGTTTATTGTTATGGCGAGGTACGCAAAGAGTTGGCCGATACTTCAGGAGCCCGATTGCTCATGAGCACAATGTTTGAGAATATACGGCTTAATGAAGATATAATTTACGAAGGATTGCCCGGGCCGGGATCAGTTTACTTAACGAGTGCGGCAGAAGCATGTAAAATCAGTCACTTGAATGTGGACGGAGGCGCAACCCTGGCGATGGTTTATTTCCCCCAAATCAATCCGGAGGCTGCTAATCTGAAGAAGGGCAGGCTTTCGCTTAAGTTAAGGGCCGTTCATAAAGGAAGATACAAGGTAAGCATCTGCCAGGGTGGAAAGGTAATTCGTTCTGAAAAGATAAGTATGATGCTAAGTCTTTAACTATAAATGTTAATGGGGAGAACGAGGCATTATTTATCAGAATTGAGAAGTCTTAGTATCCAATGGCTGATAAGCGTATTTGTTTTTGGCGTCGACAGCCTCGTGGAATGCTCTTTGTTGAGAAACGTGAATATGCCGAATAGCAGGTCAGAAATTTTCTAAAATACGTGTGTGTTCGGAAAAAAAGTGCTTTTTTAGAGGAATAAAAGTAAATTGTACTTTTTTAAAAATGCTGAGCAGGTAAAAACTATATCGCATCAAGTATGCTTTCAATGAGCCTGGTTCTCAGCTGGGGAAGATGAAATTAATATTCAATAAATAATAAAAATGAAACAACTATTTGTTTGGGCTGCAGCCCTGTTTTTGGCAACCGGATGTTGTCAGAAACCCGCGCAGGAAGCAGTGGATCAATCAGCACAGAAGCAGCTGACGCCTTTAATGGGGTGGGCCAGCTGGAATCAGTACCGGGTGAATATATCGGAAGATATCATTAAAAAGCAGGCCGATGCCATGGTCACCAGCGGCCTTAAGGATGCAGGTTATAATTTTGTGAATATCGACGATGGATTTTTTGGCGGACGCGATTCGTTGGGTAATATCATCCCGCATCCCACGCGTTTCCCCAATGGCATGAAGGTAGTTGCCGATTATATCCATAGCAAAGGTCTGAAGGCCGGTATTTACTCGGACGCGGGTATCAACACTTGTGCTTCCTACTGGGACAAAGATACCATTGGTGTGGGCATGGGACTTTATGGTCACGATCGTCAGGATCTTACTCTCATGTTGAAAGACTGGGGTTATGACTTCCTTAAAGTAGATTGGTGCGGTGGCGATTGGTTAGGCCTTGATGAGGAAACACGTTACACCGAAATTGCCACCCTCATCAAAGAAATTAAACCAGGTACGATTTACAACATTTGTCGCTGGGAATTTCCAGGTATATGGGCCACTGCTATTGCCGATTCGTGGCGTATATCGGGTGATATACATAACGAGTTTCACTCTATTCTTCACATCATCGACCTGAATGCCGATCTGTGGAAGCATGCCTCGCCGGGTCATTTCAACGATATGGATATGTTGCAGGTAGGTCGTGGTATGACTTATGAAGAAGACAAGGCGCACTTTTCGATGTGGAGCATGATGAACTCACCTTTGATGGCCGGTAATGATCTAAGCACTATGTCGAAAGAAACCCTGGAGATATTAACCAATAAAGAGGTGATTGCCCTCAACCAGGATCCTTTATGCTATCAGGCACGTCGTTTGATCGATCAGGGTGAGCTGGAAGTGTGGGGTAAGCCGCTGGGATCAACCATGAGTGGAGAGGTGGCTGTGGCCTTGCTTAACCGCACACAGTCAGAGCAGTCTATGACCTTCGATCTGGAGGCTGTGGGTATTGAAGCTGACAAAGGTTATACGTATCGCGATTTATGGGCCAAGCAAACCTCAGAGTCGATGAATGACGAGAGTCTTTGCTTCGATGTGCCTGCACACGGGGTTGTTGTGCTGCGCATTAAAGGTACCTCAAAAGCATATAATGTATATCAATACAAATAGTTAGAAAAAATCAATTAGGATGTTACACAGGTTAATGATTGTACTGCTCCTGTTTTGGGCTGCTATCAGCGCACAGGGCAAAGACATACCCGAATTTTCCACGGCCGGTTTCTTTCAGTTGGATGATAGCGGCCGTGATGTGTACTCCATGAATGTAGGCTGGCGCTTTTTTAAAGGTGCCAGCCTTCATGCTTATCAGGAGGACTTTGACGATACACAATGGCCCGTGGTGGCCTTGCCTCATGGCATAGAATATTTGCCTACCGAGGCCAGTGGATGTGTTAATTATCAGGGGGAGGTATGGTACCGCAAGCATTTTACGCCCGACCCACTGCTCAAAGGCAAGAAGTTGTTCCTTCACTTCGAGGCCATTATGGGCAAATCAAAGGTGTGGATCAATGGTCATCAGGTAGCAGCTCATTTCGGAGGTTTTTTGCCGGTAATCGCTGATGTTACACCCCACATCAACTGGGAAGGCGATAATGTGGTGGCCGTATTGGCCGATAATAGTAACGACCCGCTTTACCCACCGGGAAAGCAGCAGGAGACCCTTGATTTTGCTTATTTTGGAGGCATTTACCGCGATTGCTGGCTGGTGGCGCATAACCATACCTACCTGACCGATCCTAACTACGAAGATCAGACTGCCGGCGGTGGCTTATTGGTGGCCTTTGATAAAGTAAGTGAGCAGTCGGCCGAGATTCATGTAAAAGCTCACTTGCGCAACGAACTAAAGAAGTCTTTCAAAGGAAGCCTTGAATATACCCTTGTGGATAAGCAGGGTGATGTGGTGTCGCGTTCATTGGAAGCCATCGCTGTGCGGGGTGGCAAAGCCCGACACAATAGCCGGATAATAAAGGTGCAGCAGCCGCATTTGTGGTCGCCCGAAACACCTTACCTGTATAACTTGCAGGTGCGTGTGAAAGATGCAGCAGGGAAAGTGATCGACGGTTACCGGCAGCGTGTGGGTATTCGTAGCATAGCCTTCAAAGGGCAGGACGGCTTCTGGCTCAACGGAAAACCCTACCCACAGCCCATCATGGGCGCCAACCGTCACCAGGATTTTGCCGTGCTGGGCAATGCCCTGCCTAACAGCTTGCATTGGCGCGATGCCAAGAAACTGCGCGACGTGGGGCTTAAGGTCATTCGTAACGCTCACTATCCGCAGGATCCGGCTTTTATGGATGCCTGCGATGAACTGGGCTTATTTGTGATTGTGAACACACCGGGATGGCAGTTCTGGAACGATGATCCTATCTTCGAAAAACGTGTTTTTCAAGATATTCGCAACATGGTGCGCCGCGATCGTAACCGGGCTTCCATCTGGCTGTGGGAGCCGATACTTAACGAGACCTGGTACCCCGATGATTTTGCCAAAAATACGCGTGCCATTGTGGAAGAGGAGTATCCTTATCCGGGGTGCTATTGTGCCTGTGATGCTGAGGCACGGGGCAATGAGCACTTCGATATATTATTTGGTCACCCGCCAACCGGCGATAAAAATTGGGCACTGGAGCACATCGACCCCAATAAGACCTATTACACTCGTGAGTGGGGCGATAATGTGGATGACTGGAATTCGCATAACTCACCCAGCCGGGTAAACAAGAGCTGGGGCGAGCAGGCCATGCTGATTCAGGCCAATCATTATGCCAAACCGGATTATACCTATACCTGTTTTGATGCCCTGCATCGTACCACGCGTCAGCATGTGGGAGGCGCCTTGTGGCACTCCTTCGATCACCAGCGGGGCTATCATCCCGATCCTTTCTACGGGGGTATCATGGATGCCTTTCGTCAGCCTAAATATTCTTATGCACTTTTCAAGGCCCAGCGCGATGCGCAGCATAGAGAGGCTATGGCCGAAACAGGTCCCATTGTCTTTATCGCCCATGAGATGACGCCTTTTTCATCGCCCGATGTCACGGTATATTCCAATTGTGATGAAGTACGATTGCAGGTGTTTGAGAATGGTAAGGAGTATTGTTATACGAAAGAAAAGAAAGCTGAGGGCATACCCAATCCAATTATCGTATTTGATGATGTTTTTGATTTCATGGAGGACAAGGCGCTGTCGCGCGATCGCAAACAGCACGAGGTATATATGCAGGCCGATGGATATATTAAAGGCAAAAAGGTAGCCAGCCATCGTGTCGCGCCGGCACGTCGTCCTTCACAACTGTTGTTGTGGCTCGATGACGAGGATGTTGCCCTTCAGGCCGATGGCTCGGATTGTGTAACCGTGGTAGCAGCCGTTGCTGATAAGGACGGTAACATTAAACGACTGAATAATTACTTCGTGAAATTTGCCATTGAAGGTGAAGGTAAGTTAGTAGGTGATGCCTCCATCATGGCCAATCCGCGACCGGTTAACTGGGGTACCGCACCCATTTTGGTGCAATCATCAACCATTGCCGGAAGCATTACCGTAAAGGCCTCGGTACTGTTGGAAGGCAGTCAGATGCCCATGAGCGCCGAGCTGACTTTCTCTAGTGTGGATGCTCTGCATAAGCAGTTGTACAATCTGCAGGAGTGGGCCAAACGTCACGATCATGCTGTGCAGATTCAATCCGATAATAAGCCGGGCGATGAGGACTTGCAGAAAGAGCTTGATCAGTTAAAACGAGAGCTAAATGCACTTAAGTTAAAGGAGGTGGAACGTCAGCAGGAAGCCTTTGGTGAGAAGAAATAATACTATCGATTTAAAAATGAAAGTATATACACTCATAAACAACTAAACAGAAGTAAAATGAAAAAATTGAGTATGTTTCTGATGGCCGGCCTTATGCTGCTGGCACTCGGATGCACAGAAAAAAGTAACACCTATAATCTGGTGCCTTATCCGCAGGAATTAAGCCCACAGAGTGGTGCTTTTAAGCTGCATGAGGATACAAAAGTGCTGTATGCCGGTGGAGAGAACACACGTTTTGTGGCACAATCGTTCGCTGATTTCATTGCTCCGGCAAGCGGACTCCAGCTTTCCGTTGAGGCAGCTCCCAACGCCAAGGCAGTAATCGGTGCCATCCTTTTTGTGGAAGATAAAGCCATAGATGGCGTTGAAGGCAGTTATAAACTGCAGGTGAGTCCAAGAGGTATTGTAGTTAAAGCCAATAATCCGGTGGGGCTGTTTTATGGTTTCCAAACCCTACGTCAGTTACTGCCTGCAGAAATGGAGTCTAAAACACAAGTTAGTGATCTCGACTTCAGCATTCCTGCTGTTAGCATCAATGATGCGCCCAACTTCTCATACCGGGGCTTGCACCTGGATGTAGGGCGTCATTTTTACCCCGTGGATTTTATAAAGAAATACATCGACTTGCTGGCCTTGCACAAGATGAATGTTTTTCACTGGCACCTGACAGAAGATCAGGGATGGCGCCTGGAAATTAAAAAATACCCCCGTCTGGCTGAAGTTGCAGCCTATCGTGACGAGACGCTGGTGGGTCATCTGGGTGTAGGCGAGCATAAATATGATGGAAAGCGTTATGGCGGTTATTACACACAAGAGCAGGCACGCGAAATTGTAAAATATGCTGCCGACCGCTTTATTACTGTAATACCTGAGATTGAGCTACCCGGCCATGCTCAGGCTGCCCTCACGGCCTATCCTGAGTTGGGCTGTACTGGTGGACCCTATAAAGTAGCTAAAAAGTGGGGCATTTTCAAAGAAGTATATTGTGCAGGTAATGAGGAGGTCTTTACTTTCCTTGAAGACGTATTGCTGGAGGTAATGGATATCTTCCCCTCTAAATACATTCATATTGGAGGCGATGAGTGCCCTAAGGATCGTTGGAAGACCTGCCCCAAGTGTAAAAAACGCATGAAGGTTGAAGGATGCAAGGATGCCCATGAGTTGCAGAGTTATTTTATCCATCGCATTGAGAAGTTTTTGAATGAGCATGATCGCGATATCATTGGTTGGGATGAGATACTGGAGGGTGGTTTGGCACCTAACGCCACAGTAATGTCGTGGCGCGGCATCAAAGGTGGCGAAGCCGCAGCCAAGCAAGGCCACAATGTAGTGATGACACCCAATACCCATTTTTACCTCGATTATTATCAGAACGATCCTAAGGAAGATCCCCTTGCCATTGGTGGTTACCTGCCTCTTAGTAAAGTGTATTCCTACAATCCGATGGCTGGTGAACTTAGCGAGGAGGAAGCAAAGCATATTATTGGTGTGCAGGGCAATGTATGGACAGAATACATGCCTGAAAGTAGCTATGTAGAGTACATGACTTACCCACGTGCCTGTGCCATTGCCGAGGTGGGCTGGTTACCTTTTGAAAAGCGCGACTACAGTGCATTTGCCAAACGGCTACAAGGTCATTTTAAGCGTTTGGACGTGATGAATGTTAACTACTTTGATAAGGTACTGATGCCCGCTCCTTCTGTTGAAATTGTTGAGTTTATAGATGAGGGAGTTCTGGAGCTGACCGACAATGCTGTGGCAGCTGCATTATATTATACCACTGATGGAACCACGCCAACAGCCGCCTCTTCGCCCTATCAGGGAGCCATTAAGGTGTCGGAAGAAGGTACGATTAAAGCCGTGGCCATCGATGCGCGCGGTCGTAGCAGCAAGGTGCTGGAAGTGCCTGCCAAACGACTTTCTTTCATTGAAGGAACTGCTTCGGTGGGTGCTTCCAAAGGAGTAGAAGTGAAATTGGTGAAGGGAGAGTTTGCCACTTGTAAGGCTGTGGATGAAGCAGACGGTGAGATGCTGGTAATGAAAGGGATAACAGTTCCTGAATCTGCCGGTAATGTACATTTTGGCTTGGCCTTCGAAGGCGTTTTAAGCATCGATCAAGATGGTTTATATCAGTTTATTCTGGGTTCCGACGATGGCTCCCAATTTCTGTTGAATGGGGAAGTGGTAATTGATAACGACGGCTATCATGGTATGCGCTATAAGAAAGCAAGTCTTGCACTGAAGAAAGGTAATTACCCCATTAAAGTTCTTTATTTTGAAGGCGGTGGCGGTGGTGACCTAAGGTTTGCATTAAAGGATGATCAGGGAACAGATATGAATCTAAACAGCTGTCTAAGTCATTAAACGATTTATGCGATGCAGCTTTTTGGAATTATTCAGAGGGCTGCATGGCTAATAAATGAGTAGTCATGAGTAAAGTTA
This sequence comes from uncultured Carboxylicivirga sp., assembly GCA_947491945.1. Taxonomy (GTDB): domain Bacteria; phylum Bacteroidota; class Bacteroidia; order Bacteroidales; family Marinilabiliaceae; genus Carboxylicivirga; species Carboxylicivirga longa. Next base: position 15,064 of record CANLLN010000009.1, read on the forward strand.
GCTTAGTAATTTTATTGTCGGTGGTAGTAAGTATTAGTGCGATAAAAGCACAGACACCATCGCATATTAAAGATAATTATCGGTTACACTGGAACGATGAATTTAATGGCACAGCAATAGATACTCTTAAATGGAATTATCGTGATACGGGTAACAAACGGAATGTAGGCTATGTGCATGAGGAAAATTGTTTTGTTGATGGTAAAGGAAACTTAGTAATTCAAGTCTGTAAGAAGGACAGTCTATATACGATTGGTCAAATTGCCACGCAGAATACTTATTTAACCACGTTTGGATATTTTGAGTGCCGGGCACAAATGAATTCTCAGCCGGGACCTCATGTAGCTTTCTGGTTGCAATCACCTACTATCCATGAGGAAAAAGACAATCCAAAGGAGTTCGGAACCGAGATAGATATATTCGAGTATCACATCGCTGAAGGGCGAGAATTTGTTTACCATAATCTGCATTGGAACGGATATCAGCAAAAGCATAAAAGCACGGGTACCAAGCGAAAAATTAACGGCTTGAACAAGGGCTACCATACTTTTGGTCTGGAATGGAATCCCAATGAGTATATCTTTTATGTTGATGGAGTAGAAACCTGGCGCACCAGCGAGGCCATCTCGCACATTGCTGAGTACATGATTTTAAGTGCAGAACTGACAGGTTGGGGAGGCGATTATCAAAAAGCTGAATTCCCCGATCAGGTGCTATTTGATTATGTAAGAGTGTATAAGAAAATTACAGAATAAAACACATAAATTATGAAGGTGAAAATAAACCGCATTTTTTGCTTGCTTAGCCTTGCAGTAATACTAACTATTAACACATCTTGTGCTAAATCCGGAAGCACACAGGAACCCAATATCATTTTTATTTTGGCCGATGATTTGGGGTATGGTGACTTAAGTTGCTATGGACAAACAAAATTTTCAACGCCCAATATTGATAAGCTTGCTGAGAATGGTATGCTTTTTACACAGCACTATTCTGGCAGTACCGTTTGTGCCCCCTCGCGCTCAACACTGATGACCGGGATGCATACCGGACACACCTATATACGGGGTAATAAGGAGATTAGTCCTGAGGGGCAGCATCCTCTTGCCGGTGAGATTTATACACTTGCCGAATTACTTAAGGATCAGGGTTATGCCACCGGTGCTTTTGGTAAATGGGGATTGGGTTATCCAGGCTCTGAGGGAGATGCTAATAATCAGGGCTTCGACCGTTTCTTTGGTTATAACTGTCAGCGTATCGGGCATAATTACTATCCATGGTTTTTGCGCGATAACCAGGATAGCCTGGTGTTAAAGGGCAATGCAGGGACAGCTACCGGTACTTATGCACCTCAGCTCATTCATGAAAAAACACTTGAGTTTATTGAGGAGAATAGTAATCAGCCTTTCTTCTGTTATGTGCCTTCTATCATTCCTCATGCCGAGTTATTTGCTCCTGAGGAGTACATTGCCAAGTATCGCGGTAAGTTTGATCCCGAACATAACTATCGTGGCGTAGATGAAGGTCCGGCATTTCGTATGGGTGGTTATGGATCGCAGCCTGAGTCACATGCTGCTTTTGCAGCCATGGTTCATCTGCTCGATGAACAGGTAGGCGAGATTGTTGCTAAGGTAGAAGAACTGGGGATTGCCGATAATACCATTATTATTTTCACTTCGGATAATGGCCCGCATAAGGAAGGTGGCGCTCAGCCCGACTATTTTAACAGCAATGGACCTTTCAAGGGGTATAAACGCGATTTGTATGAAGGGGGCATACGCGTGCCTTTTATTGCCAGCTGGCCGGGCACAATTCCTGCCGGAAAACAGTCGGATCACATATCGGCCTTTTGGGACATGATGCCAACCTTTGCTGAAATTGCTGGTACTAAGGCACCCGAGGGGATAGATGGTATCTCTATCTTGCCCACATTGACGGCTCAGGGAAAACAAAAAGAACATGATTATCTCTATTGGGAGTTTCATGTTTTGGGAGGACGTAAAGCCATTCGTATGGGTAAATGGAAAGCCGTTCAGTATGGTATTAGTAAAAACCCCGATGCCCCCATTGAGTTATATGATGTTACAGAAGATCCGGGTGAGACCAATAACCTTGCCGACAAGCATCCTGAGGTGATTGCTAAAGTGAAGGAATTATTTAGCACGAGTCGTGTAGAATCTGATATTTTTAAATTTTAAGCTTAATTTTAGATGAGCCAAAGCATTTGTTAATGAAAGTGAATAATATGTTTTTGGCTCATCTAAATTTATTTCAATAGGTTTCGAATAGAAAGATTAAATAAAAATAAGATGCCCAAATGAAAGATCTTATTCTTTCATTTCGTTTTTAAAGCGAAAAATGTATTTTTGGTGCAAATAAAAGTACTATTTACTTTTAATTGTTTGAAAAAATCACAAATTATGATTAAATCCATGTTTGGCTTATTCGGCGTGTTGGTGATGCTTATGATCGCTGCCTGCACCCCACAAAGCCCAAAAACACCTAATGTGGTGATTATTTACACCGATGACCTGGGAATTGGTGATGTGAGTTGTTATGAAGCAGGAACGCTTAATACTCCGGGAATCGATAAAATGGCCGAAGAAGGTATTCGTTTCTCAAGAGGCTATGCTACCGCTGCTACCTGTACCCCTAGTCGCTATAGCCTGCTAACGGGTGAGTATCCCTGGCGCAATAAGAGAGCAGCTGTGCTTCCCGGCAATGCTGCCTTGCTGATTGATACAGCGGCCGCTACCCTACCCAAACTTTTTAAGGAGAACGGCTATACAACCGGTGTAGTGGGTAAATGGCACCTTGGCCTGGGGGATGGCTTTGTCAATTGGAACGAGCATATTGCACTGGGTGCCAATGCGGTTGGTTTCGATTACTCCTATATTATGGCAGCTACCAACGATCGTGTCCCTACGGTCTATGTTGAGGATGGCAATGTGGTGAATCTGGATAAGAGTGATCCTATTGAGGTGAACTATTATAAAAATTTTGAGGGAGAGCCCACCGGTAAAGATAATCCTGAGTTGTTGAAGATCCATCCCAGCCATGGGCATAATAAGAGCATTACCAATGGCATCTCGCGCATTGGTTATATGAAGGGTGGTAAATCAGCCTTATGGGTAGATGAAGACATGGCTGACAACTTCCTTGATAAGGCGCGGCAGTTCGTCAGCGATAATCAGGATAAGCCTTTTTTCCTGTTTTACACCCTGCATCAGCCACACGTTCCGCGCGTTCCAAATCCCCGCTTTGCCGGAAAATCAGGCATGGGGCCACGGGGTGATGCCATCCTAGAGGCCGATTGGTGTGTTAGCGAGTTTCTTAAAACACTTGATGAGCTAGGTTTGTCAGAAAATACACTTGTTATTTTCTCCAGTGATAATGGGCCTGTTATCGATGATGGTTACAAGGATCAGGCGGAGGAATTGTTGGGTGATCATAGGCCATGGGGTAACTTAAGAGGCGGTAAATACAGTCTGTACGATGCCGGTACCCGTGTTCCGTTTATTGCCCGATGGAAAGGAGAGATTGAGCCCGGAGTATCCGATGCAATGATATCGCAAGTGGATTTCTTTGGCTGCTTTGCCCAGATGCTGGGAAGCGAAAACAAGGGGCCGGATAGTAAGATGCTGTTGCCGGTGCTTACCGGTCGCTCTGATGAAGGACGCACACAGTATATAACCGAAGGCCTGCAACGTAAACTTGCCTATCACGAGGAAGGATGGGTATTGATACCCCCTTACGAAGGAAGTAAAAAAGTACCCTGGGGTGTAGATATGGAAACTGGTTTTTCAACTGAGCCTCAACTTTATAATTTAGCCAGTGACCCGGCGCAGCAGCACGATGTGGCCGCTGAACATCCCGAGCGTGTGGCAACGATGATGAAGCACTTTGAAACCATCAGAGATAGAAAATAATATTTAGCGAATAACAGATAGCTGCCTTGGTAGTTAACAATATAAATAAACTAAAATAAGTATTATGGCATCCGACAGACGATCATTTCTAAAAAGTATGGCCCTTGGGGCCGGAGTTGTTACAGCAGCTCCTTTGACAGCATGTGCAAGCAACTCTCGCGAGAAAGAGCAGGTAGCTTACATTCGTGAGCAGGCTGAGCGCACTCCTAAAATGAATTTTAACATGTGTGGCTATGCAGCGCCAAAGCTGGATAAGGTACGTGTGGGATTTGTAGGTATTGGTGACCGCGGCACCCCCGCCGTGAAACGCATGACACATATTGAAGGGGTTGAGGTAACCGCCATTTGCGATACCCGACAAGCTGCCCTGGATGGTGCACAAAAGATATTGAGCGATGCCGGCATGCCAAAAGCCAAAGAGTTTACGGGTAGTGATACCGCTTTTAAAGATTTATGTAACAGTAACCTGGTGGATCTGGTGTACATTGCTACACCATGGGAATGGCACGTGCCTGTAGCTATCGCCTCCATGAAGGGCGATAAGCATGCTGCTGTTGAGGTATCAACCGCTAAAACCATGGATGAGTGCTGGGAGATGGTTGAAGTATCGGAGCAAACCAAAAAGCACTGTGTGATTCTTGAGAACTGCTGCTACGACTTCTTCGAGCTGCTGACATTGAATATGGCGCGTCAGGGTGTGTTTGGTGACCTGGTGCATGGCGAAGGTGCTTATATTCACGATCTGGATTACTGGCACTTTAACAAGCCTCAGGATAATAAACCGGGCGGTGATGGTGCCTACGATAAGTTGTGGCGCCTGCACGAAAATACCCGTAAGGCCAATGTGTACCCAACCCACGGTCTGGGACCTATCTGTCAGGCCATGGACATTAACCGGGGCGATCGTATGGATTATCTAACTGCTATGATGTCGGATGATTTCACACTGGCACAGCGCATTAAGGAGCTAGCTCCTGATCGTCCGGATCTGCAGCAATTTGTGGGCAAAGAGATGCGGGGTAATATGGATATGCAGATGATTCGTACCGTAAAAGGGCGTACCATTATGATACAGCACGACATCAGCTCACCCCGTCCATACTCGCGCATTCACATGTTGAGCGGTACCAAGTGTTTTGCACAAAAATGGCCACTGCAGCACATTGCCTTTGGGCATAGCGTGGCTGACGAAGCCAAAATGAAGGAGCTGTGGGATAAGTATACCCCCGAGATTGTACGCCGCGTAGGTGATATGGCTAAGCAGGTAGGTGGCCATGGTGGTATGGACTTTATCATGGATTGGCGCCTGATTGATTGCTTGCGCAACGGACTGCCAATGGATATGGACGTATACGATGCCGCTGCCTGGAGTTGTATCACACCATTGAGTGAGTGGTCTATCGCCAATGGTTCTAAACCTATTGATATACCTGATTTTACACGCGGTGCATGGAAAACCAATGCGCCACTTGAGATAACACTAAAAGGGGGTGGTACAACCGGAGTACGTAACCTTAAAAAGGCTGACTCTAAAGGTCAGTTAACGGTTGGTTAAGTACTTATTTAAAAAAGAAGAAGAAAAATGATACTAATAAAGCAAATTGGGCTGTTGATACTGGCAGCCCTGCTTGTTGGCCCTCCGGCAACAGCAAAAGAGAAGCAGGATTGGGAAAATCCGAAGATGTTCAACCAGAACAAAGAAGAGCCACATGCCGCTATGATGAACTTTGCCACCATTGAAAATGCGTTGACAAAGAAGCATACGGCATCAGTTTACTATAAGAGTCTCAATGGAACCTGGAAATTTAACTGGGTGCGCAAGCCGGCCGATCGTCCGGTTGATTTCTACAAACCTTCGTATGATGTGAGTGCTTGGGATGACATTAAAGTGCCTGCAAACTGGGAGTTAGAAGGTTATGGAATACCTATTTACTGTAATCATCAGTATGAGTTTGCCAGTTATAAAGCCCCGGTTTCCGACGAGATTAAGTTTGTGGATAAAATATATCCGGCCAATCCTGGTCAGGTACCACACGATTATAACCCTGTGGGTTCGTATCGTCGTAGTTTTACCGTTCCACAAAGCTGGGACGGACGTCAGGTATTTATCAAGTTTGGCGCTGTTAAATCGGCTTTTTATATTTGGGTGAATGGTAAAAAAGTGGGCTACAGTCAGGGCAGTAAAACCGAGGCTGAGTGGGATATCACCAAGTATTTGCAGAAAGGTGAGAACACAGTGGCTGTTGAGGTGTATCGCTGGAGCGATGGTTCCTACCTGGAGTGTCAGGATTTTTGGCGAATCAGTGGTATTGAGCGAGATGTGTGCATCTACTCAACACCCAAGGTGCGCATCCGCGATTTCTTTGTAAATGCTGACCTGGATGAGAACTACACCAATGGTAAACTGTCCATCGATGTGGATCTGAAGAACCATGTGAAAGGACTGCGTTCAGGTAACTATCAGTTGACCTATCAGCTTTTTGACAGCCAACAGAAAGTGGTAGCCAAAGAAACATTGAAAGCCGGTATTCATAAGAAAGAAAAGCTGCAATTGCGCTTTGATAAAACCATTGATAAGCCCCTGAAATGGACAGCCGAAACACCCAACTTATACACTTTGGTGCTGGAGTTGCACGACACAAAAGGGAATCGCCAGATTGTATCTACCAAGGTGGGCTTCCGCAAGGTGGAAATTATTGATGATGTGTTCTTTGTGAATGGTGTTGAGGTGCTGATTAAAGGAGTGAACCGTCATGAGCATAACCAGCATACCGGCCACGTGGTGAACGAAGAGGATATGCTGCATGAGATTATGCTAATGAAGCAGTTTAATATCAATGCAGTGCGTAACTCGCATTATCCAACACATCCACGCTTCTACGAGTTGTGCGATGAGCATGGTTTGTATGTAACGGATGAGGCCAATATTGAATCGCACGGTATGTACTACGGTAAATACTCACTGGCTAAAAATCCCGAGTGGAAAGAGGCGCACCTCGACCGCAACATTCGCATGGTGGAGCGCAGTAAGAACCATCCTTGTATTATCGTATGGTCAATGGGTAACGAGGCCGGCGATGGTGAGAACTTCACGGCTGTTTATAAGTGGATCAAACACCGCGACCCTTCACGTCCGGTTCATTACGAACGCGCTGAGATGGGGGACAATACTGATATCTTCTGTCCGCAATACCCGGGTGCTCAGTATTTGAAGCACTATGCTTCCAAGCATCAGACTAAGCCTATGATTATGAGTGAGTATGCGCATGCTATGGGTAACAGTACCGGTAACCTGATGGATTTGTGGGATGTTATTTACGACCGTACAAATCGTCAGTTGCAGGGTGGTTATATCTGGGACTGGATTGACCAGGGCTTGCTGGAGCATGACGAAGAAGGCTGTCCTTACTGGACTTACGGTGGTGACTATGGAGAGAATATGCCAAGCGATGATAACTTTGTGTGTAACGGTGTTATCTATCCTGATATGACGCCTCAGCCGGGTCTTTGGGAAGTGAAATACGTGTATCAATACGTGCGTTTCAGCAATGAGGGCTTGCCATTCGGACAGTTTAAGATCAGTAACTACCACGATTTCATCACCCTGGAGAACTACGATATCCGTTGGAGCATCAGTGAAAACGGACGTGAGCTGCACCATGGCTTTGTTGATGTGGATCTGCAACCCCACGAAAGCAAAGTGGTAACATTGGATTTACCCCGTGTGAAAGGACAGACCGACTGTGAATATTTCATCGATTTCTCGGTGCGTCTAAAGCAGCCTACTTCCATCCTTGCCGAAGGTCATGAGGTGGCACACGAGCAGTTTGCCCTGCCGGTGCCCGTGCATCCTATCGCTATGGGAGAGTATAACGCTCCGCTATCTGCCAATGATAATGAGGCTGATATTGTTATTACCGGTGAAAATTTCAATATTACTTTCGATAAAGAAAGTGGTAGCATTGTTCGTTGGGTGGCTAACGGAACGGATCTCATTCAGAAGGGACCAGCCGTTAACTTCTGGCGTGCCCCAAATGATAATGACAAAGGCAGCAACATGATCGGTCGCCTGGGAATCTGGCGCGAGGCCTCTAAAAATGTAGAGGTGACTGCCGTAACTTTGGGCGAGGTAAGAAAGGAAGCTGCCACCGTAGTGGTTGAACTGAAAATACCTGCTGTTGAATCTACTCAGAAGATTACTTACAAGGTGCAAGGTAACGGGCGTATGTATGTTACCTCGCAGTTGAAAGTGGGTAAGGAAGGTTTACCGGATCTGCCTCGCTTTGGCTTGCGCATGGAGCTGCCCGTTGAATTTGATAATCTGAAGTACTTTGGCCGTGGCCCCCACGAGAATTATTGGGATCGCGACCATAGCGCCTTTGTGGGACTCTATAACGATAAGGTAGAGAATCAGTATGAGCCTTATGTGCGTCCGCAGGAAAATGGTTATAAGACCGATGTGCGTTGGTTTGAGCTGCGCACCAATGATGGATGGGGACTGAAGATAAGCGGTACGCCAACCCTTGGCTTTTCGGCTTTGCACAATCCTATCGAAGACTTTGATCAGGAGACGCATCAGGAGAATAAACACCTGAATGATATTGTGAAGCAGGATGGTGTGTTTGTTACCTTCGACCTGAAACAGATGGGTGTTGCCGGTGATAATTCATGGGGTGCCAAGCCTTATGAGCAATACACTTTGCCGGCCACTGATTATGAGTTCTCTTTTAGTATTGAGCCCGTATTCTAATCATTATATTTTTTGTAAAAATAAAGAGGCATGCCATCATGGCGTGCCTCTTTTGAATTTATATGTCCACGTGTTTATCTCAGCATATTTCTGAGTATTTTGTAATCTGTTTTACCGGTACCCAACAGGGGAATGAAATCAAGCGAAATTTTCTCTCTTAACTTGGCGATGGGTGCCACACCCTTTTGCAGGAGATAGGCATTTACTTCCTCCAGATTAAGGGGTATGGTGCAGAACAGGGCGATGCGAGGCGGCTGACACTCGTCATTGCCCTCTACAGCCAACACCGTGGTTTCTTCACTGCCGTACTTTTCCAGCAGTATTTGCTCAATAAAGGGCAGGCTAATCATCTCACCGGCTATTTTGATAAAGCGCTTCAGACGCCCCGTGATAAACAAATATCCATCTTCGTCGAGATATCCCAGATCGCCGGTTTTGTACCACTTTTCACCTTCAATGCGCTCGAAGGGCTGCAGCTCAGGAGCTTTGAGGTAGCCGTTAAATACATTGGGTCCTTTCACATAGATCATGCCCGCAGTGCCGACCGGCACCTTGGTATGGCGCTCTATATCGAGGATTCTTGCTGCTATGCCCGGCAGGAATTTACCCACACTGCCTGGTTTTTGCCTGTTTTCAGGGTTAAGGGTCAGTACGGGTGAACATTCGGTGATGCCGTAGCCTTCCAGAATAAGGCCACCATTGGTCACGGTCTCAAACTGTTCTTTCAGGGAGTTGGGCATGGCTTCAGCACCGGATATGGCGAATTCAACGGTCTTAAAGGCATAGGTAGCTGTTGCTGTGTCGGCCAGTAATAGTTTCAGAAATCCGGGTGTGCCCACCAGTACATTGGCCTTGATGTGTTTCAGGATGCGTAAAACTTCGCGGGCATCAGTGGGGTTGGGCGTATAGCCTACTTTTGCGCCCGTAATTAGCGGCATGATGTTGAGAACAGTGAAGCCGAAGCTGTGGAAGGGTGGTAAGAAAGATAAAAAGGTAAGGTTATTACTGACAGTAAGCATTTGAAAGGCAGCCGACAGGTTGCTAATGATGTTATGATGCGATAAAGGAACCGCTTTGGGCATGGCTTCGCTTCCGGAGGTAAAGAGAATGACCGCCGTGGATTGTTGTTTGCTCTTTTTGATGAAGAGGTTGGGAAAACGCGCTGTTAGCGCTCCTCTTAACTTTGTTCCCAGCTTAATTTTGGGAATTTCCCTTTCCAGAAAGAGGATTTTGGCTTTGATGGCCGGTGGTAGTTGTTCGTCTATCTTCTCCACAAAAGGGCCGGCAGATAGAATGGTTGATACGCCGGCCGTTTCAACGCAGTGAAGTAGCACTTTGGGGCCCACTGTCCAGTTGAGCATCACCGGAACTTTGCCTGCTAGATAACAGGCTGCAATTAGTAGCGTAGTGCTCTGAAGAGCCGGAAGCATAATACCAATGTTTGGTTCGTGGCACCTGCCTTTGATGTATTGTGCCACCACACAGGCCTTCAGAAAAAATTGTTTGCGGGTAGTAGTGCCCAACATGGCATCGTAGCAAAAAGGATCTGCGCCATTGCGAGAAAATGTTGCAATCATCTGCTCAAGTATGGTACCCTCAGTTGTAACTTCCAGTCGCCCAATGCTGCTCAAAGGACGATCAAGGTAGGAGGGTTTCAGGTCCTCATCCCTCTTAAATTGTCCCATGGCCACCAGGCATAAGTCGTGAACGGTACGGATGGCGTTTATCTCAGGTGCTGAAAAATTCGGGAAACGGTTTTCTATCTCCGAGATGATTTCAACAATATTCAGTGAGTCGGCACCCAGATCTAATTGCAGAAAATGATCAGCTTTAATGTTTGCAGTATCAATATCTAGTACCTGAGTAATGCAATTGCGCACCTGATTAAATACCTCGGGAGGTATTGTCTGAAGACCTGACGTATGTTGCTTGTGTTGCTCAGTTAAAGAGCCAGCAATGGAGGTGGGTATGTTCCGGTTAAGAGGGGGTGCCATAAAGTGGTAACGCACATAGCTCACACTTTCTTCTCCATATTGATTGTATACTTGCTCCAGGTAACGGTTAAAGGCGGCGCGGCCTTTCATGCTTTCTTCTTTTGCCGTATGGCTAATGTCGATAAACTCCAGGTGAACAGTCCGCCGGGGAGTGAACAGTAGCAAGTTGGACAGGATGATACCGATGCACTTAATCACGGTTGGGAAAAATGAGGGTGATTGGCCCATCCAGGCGCGGGACCAGCGGCTGCCCCACAGTCCGCTAATACGCACGGCAATGATTTCAGTTTTATCCGGTGCCTCCAATACACCCAGTTGCGCACTTTGCTTGTTAATAATGCGTTCGTAACCTTGGGCAGCAATCTGTCCACTGGGGTACAGAACGATGTTTTTGTTCATCATCAAACCTTTCCGAAGGGATGTAATAATTTGTGTGAGTACATTGGTATTTCGGCTGCCTGCTTCAAGATCGCTCACCCGCACGGCCCCCCATGCCCCAAAAAGTAACTTTGCCACGGGTAGGTCGTAATAACTGGCCGTGATAACCGGTACGGCCGTGGTGTAGCGGTAAAGCTGGGCAAATAACAGGATAGGGTCGATAATGGCCTGGTGGTTGGGTAAAATAAGTTTAGATCCATCAGTTTTTAGTACATGCTGCCCCTTCACCTTCACGCGATAGCGCAGGCTGAGTAGTAGTCGGACCAATGCAAACAATACCTTGGCAAGTTGCTTTATAATAGGATGATGCTGTTTCATACAAATGCTATTAATGGGCTTTAGGATGACATTTTAACACGTCCTGCACCGGGGATGTGCCACCAGGCTAGCAGCGCAATGGTGAAGGTGATGGCGGCCACAGCAGCAAAAACCGTCAGCGAGTTAGCAATGGTCTCTACCGCACCGAACAGGCCTGCTGACAACAGAATGAAGGTAAATAGGGTCAGGTTGTTATATGCCAGGATTAAGCCCAGCTTGCGGCCATGCACCCGATCTTGAATAAAGGCATTGAGTGGTATTTTAAACATACCGGCAAAAAAGGCGGTCAATACTATGAGTATCGTGAAAAGTGTTGTGGCAGGATTCAATACGAAGATAAGTGATACGCACAGTAGCATGCCCAGTCCGCCAATGGGGACGAGGTGCATCTTAAGCTGTTTGTTGGAGATAACACCGGTTACATAGCAGCCGGCTCCGATACCGATGGCTACAAGTGCCATAATGGTGCTGGACATAGCATCCGATAGGTTAAGGGTATTACGACAGTGAAATACCACGTTTAGTTGAAGGATGGAACCAATGGCCCAAAAAGTAGCCAATGAGAAGATTACGGTGTTGAGACCCTTTATCTGTCGACTCCATTGAAACGACTGGATAAAGAAACGTATGGGGTTCAGCGTAGTGGGCTCCTCCTCATCGGGCACGGTCTCTTTCGGATGTATCTTCCGACTGGTAAGCCACCCGATTAACGCTAGAAGCATCAGTACCGCGCATAACAGAGGCGTGCGATAGGCAGCCACCGAATCAATCAAACGAAGGTCGGAAGTAAGACCCGCAACGTAAGTACCGGTGAGTACACCAAAAAATGTGAGCATCTCCATGGCGCCGGTGCCAAAGGGTATACCTTTTCGCCCCCCAATATCGCGGATAATGCCGTATTTAGCTGGTGAGAATAGGCAGCTTTGTAACCCCATCAGAAAGACGGACAGCATGGTGATGATGATATTGTTAAGGATGAATCCCAGCGCCGCTACTCCCATAATGGGTATCTCATACAGCTTGGCGTATTGTATGATCTTTGCTTTGGAATGATCGCGTGCCAGTTTGCCCGCCATCGGCGAGAACACGATATATGGCAGTACAAATGCCACCTGGGCAATCATTAGTACCATGGCTTCCTGATTTTTCAGTAGCCAGGTGGTGGAAATGTAAAATACCAGATATTTAAGGTAATTGTCGTTCAGCACCCCCAGAAAGTTAGTGATAAACAGGGGTAACCATCTTGTGTTGATCTTATGGCTCATAGCAGTTAGTCTGTTAGTGGATGAGAAGGAGAGTAGCTCCCATCATACAAATATTGAATAAGCTGGTTTATTATGCAAGCTTTTTAAGTGCTTATAAAGATGATTTGTCAGCTTAGGGCCTAAGCATTGAAATTCGGGTGTTTTTTGGTTTATGCTCGTTCAGGTTAGGGTAATAAACTCTAGATTCTATCGTTGATGCTGAGGTAAATATTCTAATTTTGTGCTCATGCAGAAGATGGAAATATATAGAGCCTTTGGAAAGAGCGGCGTGGAGGGGTTTATAAACTACCACTTAACTCCGCATCGGGATAATAGTGTTTCGAAACCGTATGGCAGGCTCGTGTATGCTTTGTTTGTAATGATATTAATGCTGAGTGCTTTGGCTTGTAGCACAACTAATGAGCAGCTTGCTTTTAAGGATGGTGACATCCTCTTTCGCGGTCAGCTCGATGGCAGTTTGTCGCAGGCGATTGATGCCGTCACGCAAACCGATAGTTCACATCATTATACGCATGTTGGGGTGGTTGAGGTGGAGCAGGACACCGTGTGGGTGCTGCACGCAGCACCGGGTAAGGGCGTATGCAAAGAGCTCTTGGCTGATTTTTGTAGGTTTGGTCAGGATGCTGTAGTGGTGGGTCATTACCGCATTCGAGGCATCGATTCCAAAGCGGTTGATCGGGCGCTGGGTCTGGCGAATAGCTTATTGGGGCAGCCTTATAACTATTCGTATCTAATGGAGGATGAAGGTTATTATTGCTCCGAATTTGTATATGAAGTATTTAGCGGGGATAGCATCTTTCAGCTGGCACCTATGACTTTTATTGATCCTTCCAGCGATAGCTTCCACGATGGATGGGTGCAGCATTATGCTGATTTGGGAATTCCTGTTCCTGAAGGAAAACCCGGATGCAACCCAAACGGTATGGCAGCTAATGAAAGCCTCGTCTTTCTGCGTTACCTGGAGTAAGTCACAGCACGATTCAATGAAGACGTGTCGAGCTAATTTTAACAACGATAAAATTTCAATTAAGTAAGAACGATTATGGGTATATTACGAAATATTAAAAGCGACTACGAAATATATGAAAATACAGCGCTGGAGTGTCTGGTGGCCATTGAGCGAGCGGCTTGTAAGGATGTCAAAGCCTACCGTAAAATAAACAAGGGAAAGTCACCTTTGCCCTCGGCGCAAGTGGAGGGTTATAAGTTTGTGATGGATGAGGAGTTCGATTCGCTCAAGATAGATTTCTCCCAGACTTTTCAATTTGAGATTAAAGATCTTGTCAATGTAAAGGGATAGGCTCAATGCAGGTCTTCAAGGGATAAATAACCCCACTACCTGAAAAAAAGTGGAATCGGTAGCAGGGTTATCACCTCGTGTTTAATTGATAATCAGCTTTTTTGTAACTGTCTTATTTTCCTGCTCCATCCTGAATATATAGTGTCCGCTTTGTAGGAATGGCAAGTTAATACGATCTGTCAGGGTGCTAGTGCTAAATACCTTAGATCCCAGTGTGTTATAAATTGTAATATTTTTAATGCCGGTGGACGGCGAGTTGATGATGAGCAAGCGATTGTCAGTCATGGGGTTGGGATGGATGTGTACATCTTTATTAAACTGCTTGCTAATGGTGGTTGCAGCATCGTTGACAACTATGAGGTTATCAATTTCGAAATCTTCCACATTGGAGTTGTTAAAGGCTACCATTTTAATCCTGAAATTAGTGGCGTTAAGCCCCGATAAAGACTTGTTAAAGCTAAGGGTATTGCCCTCTTCAATGTTAATTCCCGGCTGTATGGTATGTGGACTGCCTTCGAGCTGGTAGGTGTTACCACCATCGGTAGAATAGTAAATATCAAGGTATTCGTCGCCTTCAAATGAGCTTCCTACACTGATGTCACAGCTAAAGCTCAGGCTGGATACGCCACTTATATCAATGTTGCTGGTTTCGAACTTCACCGGATTGTCCACATCATTAAATATCAGGCGCCCGTTTCGTACTGCGGCATAATCATTCTGATTATTAAAATTATCCTCAGGGCTCAAACTCCATTGGCTCACCAGGTGTGGGTAGTCGCCACGTGTAACCTGATCAGGTGTAAGACTGGCGATGCCAATGTAACCGTAGTTGTCATCATAGCTGTCAAAGTCCTCCGACCACAGTGTAACAGTATTTCTCTCAACGGATATATCGTCAAGTTCGAAGCGCTCGTTACCCCCGTTGTTATACATTCTGATTCGGAGGATGAGGTGGTTTGCGGCACCCGGATCGAAGCTATAGTCCAGACTAGTGGTGAAATCAACGCCTTCGTTGCCATCATTGGCAAAGGTATGGCCGCTGGTTGCCTCCGAACCATCCTGATGGGGTATGAGGGTGTAATTTGCTCCTGCATCGGTAGAATAGTATACATCAATGTATTCATTACCGGCGAAGTTACCTGTTGTGAAAGCATTAAAGTTTATGTGGCCAATTTTAAGGCTTACCTCACCTGTTTGTGTGCTGATGTCGATGGACTCACTGGTGAAGTAGGCAGAACCATCAATATCCCGGGCGTGCAGCTCGCCATTACCCGATGATACATTTACATAAAAGTAGTCCATTGTGGCACTGGTCAGTTCCAGACTGCCGGCATCAAGCTCCCACTTACTAACCGCACCCGGCGCGTAGCCATTGTTTGTAGTGTAGGCATTGGGGCCGGTTATGCCCGTATAATCAGCGTAGTTGTCGAAATTTTCCTCCATAAGAGTTTGTGAAAGGGCGAGGGTTGGAATCAGACATAGGAGAAGTAGAACGTTTTTCATAATACTGTGTTTTTAGATTGAATATTATAGCTGAATCATGCTTGATAACTCCGATTTACTGGTCTGTTGTTTTATTATGTCATCATCAACTGACTACGATTGTCTACTACAAATTTTGTCTCTTAATACTAATCTATCTAGTTATCAGCGATAAAATGATACATCAAAACTGTAAATTGTATAGACAAAACGACTATATTTGAGTTAACCAAGCTTTTTTATTGTGATGAGTGAAGTTCGTTTTTTCAAAGCCTTAAGTTATGTTCTTTGGTTTATTTTGTTTAGTGGGGTTCATGTCATTGCGCAGGAACCCACTAAGATTATTGCCAGTGGTGACGCATGGATGTATTACGATGGTGAACTGCCGCCTCCTAGCGGTTGGGAAAAGGGGGGTGTAGCCACCGAGGGTTGGAAACAAGGCAATACCTGTATTGGATACGGCGATAAGGTAGTTAATACGGTTATAAGCTATGGGAATAATCCCGGGAAAAAGCATATGGCTGCTTATTTTTGCAAAAGCTTCATGCTTGATGATCCTTATGCTTATCTTTTTTATCAAGTCAATATCATTAAAGATGATGGCATTGTCTTGTATCTCAATGGCCGTGAGATTTATCGTAATAACATGCCGGAGGGAAAGGTCACGCATCATACGCGGGCAGCCAGCCTTATTGTGAATAATCCCATGGAAGCATATCGGCATCAGGTGGTACTTGCTCCTGCTGATCTCAATGCGGGTCTAAATACTTTAGCAGCATCGGTTCATCAGGGCAAAAAAACATCGGAAGATCTTATTTTTAATCTCGAATTAATAGGCGATAACAATGCTGCCATGTTGCCTTTGTTGAATAAGGAACGCACTATTAAAGAATTGAAGCTGGATATGCAGCTACAGGATTTAGCACATCAGCATACTGTAGAGAATCAAGCAATGCAATTAGCTATTATTCAACAGAAAAATGAGAATCTGACCCATTACCTGTATCTTTTTGTGGCACTGTTTTTAGTAGTTTTACTGCTGGGTATCTATTTTTTTCGACAGATTCAGGATATGCGGGCTTTGACGCAGGGTAAGGAGGCCATAATCAAGGATAAAGATGCAGAGATGATGAATGCATCGCTGCATGCCCTCAATGGCCGGTATTTTCTGAAAGGAATAAAGAAGCAGTTGGAGGATTGTGAGGAGCTGGAGGGAGGTGCTTATACTAAAAAAATCTTACGAAAGGTAATACGCGATATTGACTATAATGATAATGTAGGTGAGGATTGAGAGAAGCTGCAAAGACATTTTAATGTGGTGCATGCCGGCTACCTGGAGAAGTTGAAATATCTGCATCCTAATCTGAGTGATATTGAATTAAAGCATTGTATCTTTATTAAACTGCACATGGAAGCTAAGGAGGTGGCTTCACTCTTAAACGTTGAACCCCGCTCGGTGGCTACCTCCAAGTATCGTATTAAAAAGAAGCTACAACTCACTGAAGCACATGATTTGAAGGATTATTTACTTTCTGTTTGAGGGTAAATGATTTCGTGTCGGTACCAGTCTGTAGGCTGATTTTGAACTAGTAGTAGGTTCTGCAAGTTGCATTTTAATTACGTATTTAGGGAATGGTTCTTTATAAGCATCTTACAATAGAGAACCGATCCCTGGAACAACTTGAAAGCTCTACCGGTTGTATATTTTGCCATTTCGTTTTTTGTTTATTGGCAGTGTTTCCTCTTGACTTACTTTTGCTTGTTAGATATATTATGGCAGCAAGGAGCTTCAAACAACTGATTTTTATCAGTTGTTTGACCTGCCTGGTTAGTATTTTATGCGATCCGATCAGTCCATTTTGATTTTTAGACTTGAATGCTAATAAATAGGTTAACACTCTAAAAAACAATGTAATACAGAATACTGCATAGAAAAAATATTTATAAAAAGGTGCTGTATAACATGTAATAAAGAAAAAAATCTTGATTTTTAACTTTTTTAACATTTAAAAGGTCAACATCTCACTTGTAGTATCTATTTTTGATGGCATAAAGAACAATTAAAGAATTTTTGGTGTAATTGTAAACTATCTGTATTTATGAAAGTATCTGAAAAGATTGAGCTACTTAAAAAAAGGCGTGAAGAAGTCCGTAAAATGGGCGGCGATGCACGTGTAGCAAAACAGCATGAGAAAGGCAAGCTGTCGGCTCGCGAGCGTTTGGATCACCTTTTTGATGAAGGTAGCTTTAGAGAGGTAGACATGTTTGTTGAGCACCGCTCGGTTAACTTTGGTTTGGAGAAAGTGGAAGTGCCTTCAGACGGTGTTATCGTGGGTCATGGTTTGGTCAACGGTCGTCCTGTTTTTGCCTATTCACAGGATTTTACCTCGCGGGGTGGCTCATTGGGGGAAATGCACGCCGCAAAAATCTGTAAGATTATGGATCTGGCCGTTAAAGCCGGAGCGCCCGTTGTTGGCTTAAACGATTCGGGTGGTGCACGTGTTGAAGAAGGCGTGGATGCCCTGAAGGGATATGGTGAGATTTTTATGCGTAACTCACGTGCCTCGGGTGTGATTCCTCAAATTTCCGCCATTATGGGTCCTTGTGCCGGTGGTGCCGTTTATTCACCTGCCATGACGGATTTCATCTTTATGGTGAAGAAGCAAAGCCACATGTTTATTACCGGTCCTAACGTAATTAAGACTGTTACCGGTGAGGAAACGACTCTGGAAGAACTGGGAGGTGCCATGGTACATAACAGCAAGAGTGGTAATGCACATTTTGCCTGCGATAACGACGAAGATACGATTGAAGCCATAAAAGAACTGCTTGAGTTCTTACCCAATAATAACCTCGAAGAGGCGCCTCAAGTGCCAATGGGCGACGATCCGGCGCGTCAGTGCGAGGAACTGGATACAATTATACCTGATGATGCCAAAACACCTTACGACATGGTTACCATCATTGAGTCGGTACTCGATAATGGTGAATTTATGCAGGTGCATGAGCACTATGCTGAAAATGCAATTGTAGGTTTTGGTCATCTTAACAACCGTTCTGTTGGTATCATCGCCAACCAGCCAATGATCCAGGCCGGTTGTCTCGATATCGATGCTTCGGATAAGATTTCACGCTTTGTGCGTACCTGTGATGCTTACAATATCCCAATGATTACCTTCGTTGACGTGCCAGGATACTTACCGGGCGTACAGCAGGAGTGGGATGGTATTATTCGTCATGGTGCTAAATTACTATGGTCGTATGCTGAGGCTACCGTACCTAAGTTTACCGTAGTAACCCGTAAGGATTACGGAGGTGCTTACCTGGCTATGTGTTCTAAGCCATTGGGTGCCGACATGGTATTTGCATGGCCATCGGCCGAGATTGCTGTGATGGGTGCGAAAGGTGCCGTTGAGGTTATATCAACCTACCGCAAGCAGATTGCAGAAGCCGAGGATCGTCAGGCAATGACGGATGCAAAGATTAAAGAGTACGAAGATGCCTTTAACGTGCCTTACCTGGCCGCTAAGCGTGGTTATATAGATGATGTTATTCTGCCAAGCGAAACACGGCAGCGCCTAATCGATGCCTTGGATGTAATGTCCACTAAAACTGAAGTGTTGCCTCCGAAGAAGCACGGTAACATTCCATTGTAAAAGAAAGTACGATGACAGCAAGAGAAAAAAGAAGAAGAGCGGCAATGATCGCAGTAGCTTATTACCTGGAGCAGGAAGCAGCCAAGAACAATGAAGTGAAAGCTGTTAACTCATGGACCACCGCCGGTAAGGAAGTGATTATGAGCAACCGTGCACTGGTACAACGTCGTGGTCGTTTATTACGTTCTCGCGCTTAAGGTAAGTAAAGTAGTTTAACAGGCAGAAGGCAGAAGTGAGTGTTAAAAGCACTGAGCACTTTGCACTAAGCACTTAAAAAGAAAAAAGATGAATTACGATAAACACGGAGTCTTAGAGATGGCTCCACTTGAGTTTGGCCCTGATCGTCCAAAGGCAGCCAACCCAATTAAAATAAATGACGTAAGTTTACGTGACGGACACCAGTCTTTATTTGCAACACGCGGTCGTACCGAAGATATGTTGCCGGTGGCCGAAATGATTGATAACGCCGGTTATAACGCTGTTGAAACATGGGGAGGTGCTACCTTCGATACCATGCACCGTTTTTTGGCCGAAGATCCATGGGAGCGTTTGCGCACCTTGAAAAAGTACATGCCTAAGACACCTTTTTCAATGTTATTGAGAGGTCAGAACGTTGTGGGATACCGTAACTATGCCGATGATGTAGTACAGGCTTTTGTGCAGCGCGCCATCGATAATGGTATGGACATATTCCGTTGCTTCGATGCCTTGAATGACTACCGCAATTTCGAAACTGCCGCCAAGGTAATTAAAGACAATGGCAAGCATTTTCAGGGCGTGGTATGTTACACATTGAATCAGCCTCGTTTAGGTGGCGATGTGTACAACATGGAGTATTACATCAATAAGGTGAAAGAACTGGAAGCGTTTGGTGTGGATTCGATCTGTATCAAGGATATGGCCGGTTTGATTGCGCCTTATGATATTTATAACCTGGTACGTGAGATCAAGAAAATTACCGATACACCGATTAACCTGCATACGCACTTTACCTCAGGTATGGGCGACCTGGCTATTTTTAAAGCCATTGAAGCCGGTGTGGATATCGTAGATACTTGTATCGGGCCATACGCCTATCGTACATCACACGCTGCTGTGGAGCCTATCATCATGTCTTTGTTAGGTACCAACCGCGATTCGGGCATGGACATCAATAAGATCACTGCTATCTCTGACGAGATGGAGAAATATATACCGAAGTACAAGCATTTGGATAACAATCCAAAGTATGCTACTACAGACATCAACGTGTTGCTTCACCAAACACCGGGTGGTATGCTATCGAACTTGGTGAACCAGCTGAAAGCTATGGATGCGCTGGACAAGCTACCAGAGGTATTCCGTCTGTTGCCAAAAGTTCGTAAGGATTTGGGTAACATTCCTTTGGTGACTCCAACTTCTCAAATTGTGGGCGTACAAACAGTAAATAATGTATTGTTTGACTCATACGAAGGTGAGTACGCACAGATTACCAAAGAGGTAAAAGACCTTTGCTATGGTTTGTATGGTAAAACTACCGATCCGATCAATCCTGAAGTACAGAAGAAAGCGCTGAAAGATTACCCACGTGGTGAGCAGCCTATTACAGACCGTCCCGGTTCAATCCTGGAGCCTGAGTTAGACGCTGTTAAGCAAGAGTTTTCAGGTCTTGCACAGGATATTGACGATGAGGTATTGTGCGCTCTGTATCCTGTTACCGGTAAACGCTTCCTGAAATGGAAATATGGTAAGGAAGAGGTGCCTGCTGAATTTAAGGCCAAGACCATGGAGCAGGTAGAGAAAGAAGAAGAGTTGGTACGTCGTGCCTTGTCGGGTGAGTTAACTTCGAAAGGTAATGGTGGTGCTACCCGTGAGCTGGAAGTGAAAGTAGATGGTGAAGTATTCACTGTTGAAATTAACGATCCTAATGCTACAGCTGCCGGTCCTCGTGTGCGTCGTGCTAAGTCAGGCAACAAAGAGGTAGAAGCTACTGGTAGTCTGGTGGCCCCGATACCGGGTATGGTTGTTGAGTTCAAGGTGAAAGTTGGCGATGCCGTTAAAGCGGGTGATACCGTGGTAGTGCTTGAGGCCATGAAGATGATGAATAACCTGGATGCTGCCGTTGACGGTGTTGTGAAGGAAATCAAATTTGATTCTGGTGATTCAGTTGCAAAAGGTGATGTTCTGATGGTAATCGAACCTAACGAGTAGTAACTTAATCAAATACAATATACTCCAAAAATTAAGGCAGGCCTTCGGGTCTGTCTTTTTTTTGCCTTGGCCAGAAATGCTTCTGATGGGCAGTTGTTTTTCCAAACAAAGCGGCTTGCTTTGTGTTTAACTGGATAGATATGGACACACATCAATACGAAAAGAAAACACTTTGGGTAGTAGTCCTCACCACGCTTACTATGTTTGTGGAAATATTCTTTGGTATCACTACCCAATCGATGGCTTTGCTGGCAGATGGTATCCACATGGGATCGCATGTTTTAGCTATTGGACTAAGTTGGTTGGCTTATGTTTTTGTACGGCGTCTATCGGCTAAGCGCCATTACCGGGGGAGTACTGAAAAAATTCTATCACTGTCGGGTTACAGTAGTGGTTTGATCCTGCTTTTATTTGCCTTTCTCATTCTTGTCGAGGCGGCTCAACGCCTGATGAATCCGGCAGATATCGTTTATAAGGAGGCTATTCTGGTGGCGGTTATCGGATTGATTGTTAATGTGGTCAGTGCCTTCATTTTGCATCATGATGAGGAGAAGTCAGACCATAACATCAGAGCGGCTTATTTGCATGTGTTGGCCGATGCCCTAACGAGTTTGTCTGCTATTGCCGGCCTTTTTGTGGCCATGGTGTGGAATATCCCCTTTATCGATCCGATCGTGGCCATTATCAGTGCCTTTGTTATTGTTAAATGGTCGGTGGGGCTTTTAAAGGATTCAGGAGCTGCTTTATTGGATGTGGATAAGCCAAAGGGCAAGGAGCATCATTCACATTAAATGAATCGTTTTAAGCATGAATACACGAACTTTGTATATTAAAAACATGGTGTGTCAGCGCTGTGTGAAGGTGGTGGGCGATGAGTTGAGTCGCCTGCAACTGAATGTGGATCGTATTTCCTTGGGGGAGGTAAGGCTGTCTGCCGTGCCTACGCCCGAACAGAGGGAGGTGATCCGCAAGGTGCTGTACAGTCAGGGTTTCGAACTTATTGACGATAAAAAAAGCAGACTTATCGCCCGTATAAAAACCCTAATAATAGAGCAGATACACCACGGAGAAGATCTGAATGAGGAGGGGCTTACCACCTCTGCTTATTTGTCGGCTGAGTTGGGGCATGATTATGCGTATCTCAGCAAGTTGTTTTCGGCGGTGGAAGGTATCACTATTGAGAAATATGTGATTCATCAGAAGATTGAGAAAGCAAAAGAGTTGCTTGCCTATGGTGAGTTGACTATTAAAGAGATAGCCTGGAAGCTTGGTTATAGCAGCACGCAGCATTTGTCCAATCAGTTTAAACGGGTTACAGGCTTGACCCCGACGCACTTTAAGCGGTTGAAGAGTCCTTTGCGCAAGCCTTTGGACAAGGTGTAGGTAAAAAGGTGTACGCTTTTACCATAATGATGTAACATTCATAGGCAGCTATTGACTTACTTTGTATTTAAGTGCTAAAATATGAATAAGCAAAGTATAGAATTGTTATAATATGGATTTTCAAACATTTATAGTTTCTTTTTTCAAAGATTTTGTGAGCATCTTAAGTGAGATGTCGCCTTACCTTTTATTGGGTTTCTTTTTTGCCGGCTTGTTGCATGCTTTTATTCCCAAGCATCGTATTGAAAAATACTTCAATGGCAGTCCTTTCAAGTCATCGGCCCTGGCCGCCTTGTTTGGCATTCCCTTGCCACTATGTTCCTGTGGAGTGATACCTACCGGTGCTGCCTTCTATAAAAACGGAGCCTCAAAGGGCGGAACAGTTTCCTTCCTCATATCAACTCCACAAACGGGTGTTGATTCTATGCTGGCCACCTTTTCGTTAATGGGCTTGCCCTTCGCTATTGTTCGCCCGTTGGCCGCTTTAATCACCGGCATAACAGGCGGTATGATAACAAGCCGCATTACGCGCAATGAACCCAATGAAGCAAAGCCTCATGGAGATGCGCAGAATAATAAAACGCTTTTGGAGAAAATTAAATCAGTCTTTCAATATGGTTTTGTGGCTTTTATACAGGATATCTCCAAATGGTTGATTATTGGACTTGTGCTCGCCGCCCTAATTTCTGCCTTGATACCGGATAATTTTTTTGAGCTTTTAAACCTATCGCCCTTTTTGCAAATGTTGCTTATTCTCGCGGTGTCGATTCCGCTTTATATTTGTGCTACAGGATCTATTCCCTTGGCGGCTGTTCTTATTCTCAAGGGCATTAGTCCCGGTGCGGCCTTTGTGTTGCTCATGGCGGGGCCGGCCACCAATGCTGCTACCATTACCATGATCGGCAAGGTAATGGGCAAGAAGAGTCTTTTTGCTTATCTGGGAACCATCATCGCCGGCGCCTTAGCCTTTGGTATGCTCATCGATTATGCATTGCCTGCACAGTGGTTCACACAAATAGCTGATCCCCACCTGGGTCATCAGCATATTGGCGGACTTAGTTGGTGGCAAATTGCCTCAGGTATTGCCATGTTGTTACTGATTCTAAACGGCTATTATCAGAAATATAGGGCCGAAAAGGAGCAAGCTGCTCCGGCACCTGTTATTAATCAACAAACAGCCGCTCAGTTTACTTTCAGACCTGTTCAAACTAAAACACTAAGTGTAGAGGGCATGACCTGTAATCACTGCAAAAATAGTGTTGAGACTAATCTTGAGAAGCTTGATTTTGTCGATCGTGTTAGTGTTAACTTGGGTGAAAAAACGGTGATGCTGGAAGGTGCTGAAATTGATATGGATAAGGTGAGGGATACCATTAATGGATTGGGATATACCTGTAAATAAATTGCGTTATGGACCCAATGAAATTTAAAAGGCTGAATATTAAGGATGAACGTAGCATGGTGAAACGATGGATCTCCTCGCCTTTGTTCAAACAGGTGTTAATGTATTGTAGCCTGGGTGCACTGATAGGCTATGCGCTCTTTTATTTCGGTCAAGGTGGAGGTGAACCAGTTTTATGGAGTGATAAAGCCGCTGAAAATATTTTTATAGGGCTGGGTTTTGGTGTGTTTCTCAGTACCAGCCCCTGCGCCGGTGGCCGCTGTTCATAATAAGATGAGCAGTATGCCTGAAGGTCAGGGTGTGAAACAAAAGGCCTTAGCTGATGTTCTATATAGTGGAGACCATTACACAACTTTGCTATATGAAGATCATCAGTTATAATGTTAAAAATTTTCGGCAGATTGAATATATGAAGATGCTTCCTGAGGAGGTGAAGCAAGAGATTGAAATCGTATCCAAGGTTTTACCCTTTAAGGCCAATAACTATGTGGTTGATTATCTTATCGACTGGAAAAACTATGAAGAAGATCCGTGTTATATTCTCACCTTCCCTAATCGGCGCATGTTGCCCGAGGGGGATTATGAAAAAGTGAAGTGGGCGGTTGAGAAAGGTGTGCCGCAGCATGAGCTTACTCAAATTGCCAATAATATTCGTTTGGGTCTAAACCCGCATCCGGCACAGCAGCAGTCCAACATACCTACTCTTAATGGAGAGCCTCTGCCGGGCGTACAGCATAAATATCGCGATATCGCCCTTTTCTTCCCCACTCAGGGACAAACTTGTCATGCCAATTGTACTTTCTGTTTCCGTTGGCCGCAGTTTGTGAAGGATTTGGATTTACAGTTTTCCATGAAAGAAATAGATTTGGTATGTGACTATTTCAAGCAACACGATCATCTTCATGAGCTGTTGTTCACAGGTGGCGACCCTATGATTATGAGTCCACGCACCATTAACAAATACATCGATACCATTTTCAAGGCCGACCTGAAAAATCTTAAGACTATCCGTTTTGGCACAAAAGCGTTAACGTGGTGGCCCTTTGTTTTTCTGCCTCAATATAATGAGGAGGCGCAAGAGATGCTGGATCTTTTTAAACGAATCACCCATAAGGGTATTCATCTGTCCATTATGGCGCATTTTAACCATTATCAGGAGATGTCAAACAGTGCGGTGGCCGAAGCTGTTCGTAATATTCGTGCCACGGGTGCTGAGATACGGACGCAGTCGCCTTTGCTGAATCATATTAATGCCACAGCAGATGTGTGGGCTACCATGTGGGATCGGCAGGTGAATATGGGCATGGTGCCTTATTACATGTTTATTGAGCGGGAAACGGGCCCTTATGGTTATTTTCAGGTGCCCCTAGCCAAGGCCTACCAGATTTATACCGATGCCATTCGCGTTACCTCGAGTCTGGCCAAAACGGTGACAGCGCCATCCATGTCGGCAGCCATGGGTAAGGCCCAGGTAATGGGTATAATGACGAATCCTGTTAATGGGGAGAAGTATTTTCAGATTCAGTATATCCGCCATCGTGACTATCGGCATACCTACAAACCTTTCTTAATGCATTACGATGAAAAGGCTACCTGGATTGATCAGCTTAAGCACCTTGAGCCATGCCCTGAACGAGATGGCGTGATTTACTAGGATCAGGCGATATGTTTTGAAGTAAGAAGCGTTAATATACTTCCTCTTGATATTGTTTGGCGGCTTTTAGGGTTTCGAAGTAAGCAATTGCAGCATTGTTATCAAGGTGCATAACCTGTGCAATGGCTTTAATCAAGGACTGGCGTACCGAAACGGCCATGTGATCTTTACTGCCACATACATAGACAATGGCACCATCCTGTATCCATTGTATGATCTCCAAAGCAGATTGCTCTATGAGGTGGCTCACATAAAATTTCTCTTTTTGATCGCGCGAGAAAGCGGTGTTAATTTTTTCAATATAACCAACCTGTTTAAAGGCAATTAATTCTTCTTCATACAGATAATCTGTATTGCGGTTTCTTTCTCCGAAAATTAGCCAGTTCTTACCGGGTGCTTTGCGGGCAGCTCGTTCCTGTAAAAAGGCACGATAGGGCGCGATGCCTGTGCCGGCAGCAATCATAATAATCGGCACATGATCGTCTTCGGGTAGTCTGAATTTAGCGATGGTTTCCAGTGTTACAGGCACGCGATCACTCACATCCAGGCGTTCCCACAGAAATGAGGAGCATACCCCATGGCGGGTTCGTCCGTCCTTTGTATTTTCAATGATCTTAACAGTAATATCGGCACGGTCGCCCACTGCATTTCGGCTTGACGCGATGGAGTAGAGACGCTGACTCAGCTTGCGAAGTACGCTCAGCAATTGCTCTACCGTAATTTTTCCCGGATAGTCCTTCACGAGGTCGATGATATCGCTCTCGCTGGTATAATTTTCCAGTGCTTTTTTATTACTGAGCAGGTGGTTGAGTTTTGGGTTATTAACAAGGGAGGCATAGTTACGGACGACGAGTGGTGTTATTAGCGTTAACTCATAGTCGTGAATAAGTAAATCTTTTAGCAAGCGTGTACTGTCCTTTTCCTTCACCGGGTAGGCCTTATCAAAATTTAATGTATCCAGTAATTCATCCACCATGCTGCGTGCATTGGTACCATATACACCCAGGGCATCACCCGGAAGGTATTCAATGCCTGAATTTTTCAGCGAGAGACTAACATGCAGTACTTTCTTAGAGCTGTGGGCAGTGGTTAGCATGTGCTTGTCTATCAGCTCTGCTTTATAAGCCGAGCTGATGTTATCATTTAGCTTAAGGTCAAATATAAAGCCTTTCTTGCGAGGTTTGTTGAGCCGGGGTAATTGTCCCTCCAGCGATTCAAATGCCTGTAGTATCCAGTTTTTGGCTGTTTCCTCAAAGTCAATGTCGCACTTCTTCAAAGGCATTAGTTGTCGCCCACCCAATGCAGCTAATCGCTTATCCAGGTCTTCCCCCGTTTGACAGAAATAGCGGTAGCTACTATCGCCCAGTCCCAGAACAGCATATTGGGTAGCAAGCTTTCCGGGGCTATCGCTGTGCAGATAGGAATAGAAATCCTCGGCCTGCACAGGAGGTTCTCCTTCGCCATGGGTGCTGACAATAAGCAAGAGATATTGAACCTGTTTGATGTCATCAAAATTCATATGTTGCATATCGCTTAAAACCGACGCATAGCCAAGACTTTGGGCATATTCGTGAGCCAGCGTGGCTACCGCTTTGGAGTTACCTGTTCGGCTACCGAATAAAACGTATAAGCAATTATCTAATGTTTCCATCATAATGAGGTTTAATTATGGAATGCATAATTCTGAAAATTGTTCAGCGGATCATAGACTTTAAATGTTTTCCGGGGCTTGTTTCTCTTTCTCTTTGATGATGTGTATGTCGCGTTGTGGGAAAGGTATCTGAATGCCTTCTTTGTTAAGTGCTTCGTAGATCATCTTTGTTACCTCACTTTTTATTTTTAGCCCTTCCTGAACTTTAGATATCCAGAACAAAACCCTGAAATCCAATGAGCTGTCTCCAAGTGATACAAATAGTACGCTGGGCTCCGGATCTTTTAGTATGTCTGTGTGCATACCCAGCTGTTCTTTTAAAATATCTTTTACTTTGGATACATCTGAACCGTAAGCAACACCCACAAACACCTCATGTCGTCTGATGGGATCCGAATGGGTCCAGTTAATCACCTCGTTGGATATCAGGTTGCCATTGGGCACAATTACTTCGGCACCATCGAAGGTGCGCACAACGCTTGATCGTATGCCAATGGATTTAACCTTGCCTAGCAACTGGCCGACTTCCACCACATCATCGATTTTGATGGGGCGTTCAAACAAGAGGATGAGACCCGATACAAGGTTGTTGAATATGTTTTGAAGGCCAAAACCAATACCCACGCCAAAGGCTCCCAGCAACACTGTTAGGCTGCTGGTGGGGATGCCCGCCATATTTACTGCCAGTACTATGCCAACCGTAATAAAGGCGTATTTTGCAAGGAGTGCAAAGGTGTGGGGCAGACCCTGTGACAGATTCGTTTTGCTTAAAACATCCTCTTCCAGTAGCACCTTTATAATGTTAGATAGTAGCACGGAGAGATAAAGGATAATAACGAGCAGGAAGGTGCCGCCAATGGAAAAGGAAACGTTTGAACTGAGTTTGAAATCACGCGTTATCAATTCCCGAAAAAAGGCAATCACTTCCTCATCGGCGTTAACACTCATAAACAGAATATAGAGTCCCGCCAGCTTACTTAAGAATGAAATGGCTGTCATTAGGTGTTTTTGCAGCGGACGTCCATAATGTTCAAATACCTTGTAGTTTCTTAGTCGTGGTTTGTTAAACAGGTGTTCCAGCAGGCCGTTGGCAATTAATACGGATACATAAAGGAGGGAAATACTGAGTGTATTGATCAGTATTACATTAACCATAAACTCATTGAGTGCCAAAAATCCGTACAGTCCCAATATGAGTGTAAAGGCAACTAACATAGCTGAAACAAGCAGAAGACGCTTAATCAATTTAGCCATTGTCAGGCTTTTAAAAGTATGGTTCTTTATTTGGGAATGTAGTTTAAGAAGCAGGATAGCAGCCGTTAATGATGCTACCGACAGGAAGAGGCGATAAAGAATATGACCGGGGGGTAACTGGTTGACGACAACCTGTACGGCAATTAGCACATAGATTACTATTAGGGGTCTAAACAGGCGCTTATCGATGAGTTGGTGGAGTAGGAAGGCTACAGGAAAGCAAAGGGTAAGGCGCATGATATCTTTAAAAAATAAGGGCTGATTGGGGAATACCAGTCCGGATAGCCAGATAATAATGAGCGCAAGTGCACTCTTGTTGGATTGTAACAGTTTGTTTAATTGTATTGCATAGACTGCTGTGTTGCCTTGATTCTCTTGTTTGCTCATGGCTTTTTTTAGCCTGTTAAATCCCAGAATACCAAGTATAATTAATAGGATAAAAAGAAAGATGTTAGATTGGTTATCCTTTAGATATTCGGCCAGCAAGCGGGCTTCGATTTTAATATTTTCGGCTAGCAAAGGAAGGGTTGTTGTGTAGGCATCGGGCTTAAGAAATTGTGCAGGGTGCAGTGGGCTGCGCTTGAAAATATTATCTTCTTCGGCTTGTATGCGCTGATCGATACGGTCGATAAGCGTTGAGATATTCGTTTGTTGAGTGATGGCTTTGTCCTGAATCTCAAGCAGGCGGTTTCCTTGTTTTTTAACGCGTCTCAATAGTGTGTCGTTTTTCGCAAGTACCCGATCAATATTAGCATTAACAAAAGTCTCGTTGTTCTCCGCGCTGATTACCTGAGAGATGTAATCCCACCTTTTCTTGTCGTGAAATATGCTTTGGCTGATGGTTTCAATTTTACTGAGCTCATCGGTGATGTTTTGTTCAACCAGGATGAGTTGTTCGCGTCGTTGTCTCCAAAATGTGCGTTTGTTCAATAGGTGACGTTTGTTGAATGACATTAGGTCAATGTCTTGTTCCGCCGCATATAAGCTGTCTATGCCTAGCATTTTAGCTTTGCTGCGTGTTAGAAGTTTCATCAGGTCATGCTCCGATAGAATAGATTTTTCAAGCTGATTTAGTTTATTGATGGAGATGGCACTCTCGCTGGGTATATCAATCAAGTCGATGGATTCTACCTTTAGTGTATCAGTGGTTTGTGTATTGATGGCCAGCGAGGGTAATAGTGTCAGGCAGTATTGCAACCAAACCAGAGTAATAAAACGAAGAACTCTCATTAGATTTATTTTTCAGGGTAATTACTGTTAAAAATACACAGAAGTATTGTAAATGACATGATTGGCGAAGTAAAAATTATTTTGAGTGCAATGCACAAGTAGTATTTTCTGAAGGCTTCAATTTAATTAAGCATTTACTGAATCGTTCCCTAAAACTTATTGAATGCTCTACTAGAGCGCGGTGACCTAGTAAGCGTCATTTTTAGATTTATACGTAGCTTATAGTATAGATAAGAGCTTTGGTAACCTTTCGCGGCCTGATTGGATGGGTTCGGCAGGCTTTTGTTCAAGTTCGTAAGAATGGCTGTTTGTGCGACATGCCAGGTAGCCTATTTTTGGATTGCATATATCCAACAAAGTAATGCTATGAGATGAGTTTGTGCTGCACTATGGAATATTTGGTACTTCGTTGTGGGAATACATAGATATATGGCAGGAGAAGAAATTATTTAATAAATATATATATGAGAAGTACAATTATTGTAATTTGTTTTTTATTGTCAATGGGCGCTTTGAATGCGCAGGATAAGCACACCGGTGTGCGTGTGGGTTATCAATCATCGGTAATGATGAAAGATTCACACAAATACGGATCCCATGGCGATGGCTTTTATGCCGCCTTTTATCGTGATACGAAGGTGTTGCCCTTCTTTTTTTTCAATGCCGGAATGGAATATTCACGCGTAACAACTGAGATCGAAAAGCAAGATTACAAACTGGATTATCTGGGTATACCATTGGCATTAAAGCTCAAGCTGGGGCCCATATTTGCACAGGGAGGTGCTGCCATTAACTTTAAGCTTAACGAAATTGGAAACCCCTTCGACGATAAAGCTGAATGGTTTGATACTAATGCTTTTGTAGGTGCCGGATTAAGTTTTTTCATGCTTAATGTTGAGGCAAAATACCTGTGGGGATTAACTGAAGTGCACAATGGTATTAAAAATAATGGATTGCAGTTGGGGATAGGTTTACGCTTCTAGTGTAAGTTTTGAAAGATAATTGTTAATCAAAGATCTAAGGAACGGTGCTTTATCACAGAGAGCCGTTCCTGAAACTTACTGAACGCTCTGCTAGTTATTGATATTGGCGGCCACGTTTGAAGTTTTTCAGGCGATGGCCGCTTTTATTTTAACTCAGACCTTTGTATCTTACTCTTCACTTGTTAATGTCAACAGGGTACGGCTCCTCATCATACCCTAAGTAACATACATAATTAAACAAATGAAGTTAAGCATATATCAAATAGACGCCTTCAGCGATAAAGTTTTTGCAGGCAATCCAGCCTGTGTCATTCCCCTTGAAGATTGGCTGCCCGATGAGTTGTTACTGAAGATCGCCGCTGAGAATGCGGTGGCTGAAACCGCTTATTTTGTGCAAAGTGAGACAGGTATTCACCTGCGCTGGTTTACCCCTGATATGGAGATGGACCTGTGTGGTCATGCAACACTCGCAGCGGCCTATGTGTTGAAGGTACACTTGAATTACGATTGTGACACCCTTATATTTAACACGCTAAGCGGCCGTGTTACTGTTCAATGCCAGCAGGATCGGCTCACTCTTGACTTTCCTTCTCGTCCGGCTGTTCCTGTTTCGCTGCCGAAGGTTATTCAACAAGCCTTTAGTATTGAGCCGGGTTCGGTGCTTAAGGCCCGCGATTATTTACTTATCTATCCAAAGGCCGATGATGTAATGAAGCTGCAGGTCAATCGTGCCCTTTTCGATACCCTTGATTTGGGTACGGGTGGAGTTATTGTTACCGCGCCCGGTGATTATTGTGACTTTGTTTCGCGCTTCTTTACGCCGCAAGCTACCATTCTGGAGGATCCCGTTACAGGGTCGGCTCACTGCACACTTGTGCCTTATTGGCGACAGCGTTTGAATAAAAGCAGTCTGTTGGCCATGCAACTCTCAAGTCGTGGAGGTACTTTGTATTGTAAGGACCAGGGCAGCCGGGTAATGATTGGGGGGAATGCACGCACCTATATGGTGGGGCATATTTGGATTGATTAGCATGGGCGTCTATGTTATGCTTATATAGCGTCTATATTTCTTGGATTATCCTGTTTTTGTGTGCTAAATTAGATTGTTAAATTCCTTTTTGTTAACTTGGTTTATGGTTGATGATAAAGTTGTTTTCATCACTTAACCTGGTTAAAATGAGATATTACCAGCTACTTCTAATTCTTACTGTGCTGAGATGCGTACCCCTTACAGCGCAGCATTCGCCCATGCGGTTTCAGAGCCTTACCATTGACGATGGTCTTTCATTAAGCTCGGTTTACTGCATTGCCCGGGATAGTAAGGGCTTCATGTGGTTGGGTACTGAGGATGGCTTAAATCGCTTTGATGGTTATCACTTCACCATTTACCGTACCGAGGTTAAAAATCCCAATAGCATTTGTTATAAGTGGATCGAACACATTGCAGAAGACCAGCAGGGGAATCTGTGGTTTGGTTCGCGCAGTGGTCTGTCTTGTTTCGATCCGGCCAGCGAGGTATTTATGAATTTTCGAACGGGGCAGGAGCATTCTCTTTGTAACGATACTGTCACCTGTCTGCAAGGTTTTGATGATGTCCTGTATGTCGGCACCAAAGGAGGCTTGAATAGAATTGAACTGGCCGATTGGCACACACATCACTATCCGGAGATGGGGGTAGTGCATCGTCTTTGTAAAGCTAATGAGGTATTGTATGTGGCAGCTTCTTCGGGGCTCTTTGAATTTGGTACAGCAGGTAATCCATTAAGGCTCTCCGAAATCAGCCTCGTAGATGTTTGTGTTCGTAGTGATACCCTATACTGTGCAAGTGCCCAATCAGTGTTTCTGTATGATCGGCACAACGGAAGTAAGCAGCAGCTTATTTTGCCTGATAATTTAAGGAATATTGAGGGTGTTGAGTTGGATAACAGGGGGCACTTATGGATCAATACCCAGGCCGGTTTGTGGTTGTACAAAATTTCGACGGGGCAAGCCCAAAAAATTGTATCTACCAATAATGTGAGCAATAGTCTGGCAGTTAATACCCGCAAAGCCTTGTGGATTGCAGAGGATAACAGCGTGTGGTATGCTACTCACGGGGACGGTCTGTTTGTTATCAATGAGCAGCTGCGGGTTAGTAAAAGTATACATAATCCTACCGATAAGGAGAGTGTTAATCAAAATGCCTTTAACTGTATTTTTGCCGATCCGCACAGTGGTAATATCTGGTTGGGAACCTTTGGTGCCGGTATAAATGTTTACCAGCCATCGGCCAATAAGTTTGACATGATTAAGCACAATCCATTAGATGATAATAGTTTGCCCAGTAACTTTATATGGTCGGTGTGGGAGGCTACCGATAGCTGCCTTTGGATTGGTACTAACGACGGAGGGCTCTGTTGTTACTGTCCTCACGAAGATCGTTTTGTTACCTATATACATGATGGCAGTGCGCAAAGTATCAGTCATAATTCGGTGCGCGAGGTGTATCAGGATAAGGAGGGGACAATATGGGTGGGAACCGATGGAGGAGGGCTTAATCGTTTTAATGCTGCCAATCATAGCTTTAGCATATATCGCAACCGGCCGGGCGATGACAGCTCCCTCTCCGATAACTCGGTTAGGGTTGTGTTTGAGGATAGTAAAAGAAGGTTGTGGGTAGGCACCCGCAAGGGACTCAATCTTTTCAATAGAGACACTGGTACTTTCAGACGATATATGCATCAGGAAGGTAATGTGCAGTCGCTGTCCAACGATTTTATCTATGCCAGCATTATTGAAGATGACAATGGGCATCTGTGGATCGGTACCTATGGAGGTGGTTTAAATCGTTTTGACCCGGATAAGGGTATCTTTCAGCATTACACAAGTAATATGCCCGATGGAAAACGCCTTAGTAACGACATTGTGTTTAGTCTGTATAAGGATGCACTGGGGCTGATATGGATTGGTACTAACGAGGGGCTGAATGTGTTAAATCCAAAGAATGGGCAAATACGGATGTATGGTATGGCCGATGGTTTGCCCAATGAAGTTATCTACAGTATTTTGCCCGATGAGCAAGGGCGTTTGTGGTTAAGTACCAATTATGGGATTAGTTGTGTGCAGCCAGATCGCATGGCCTTTCGTAATTATGATGTGAGCGATGGACTACAGAGTAATGAGTTTAACGGAGGTGCTTTTCATAAGGGTACATCGGGTCGTTTGTATTTTGGTGGTGTATATGGTCTTAATATATTATATCCCGGCACTGTGCAACCTAATACGCAGGCAAGTGCACCTGTATTTACACGCCTGGAGGTGCTGGGGCAGGCGGTACAGACACGACCGACCGGCCTGCCTGGAAATGCAGTAATGATGGTTGATAGTCAGTATATAATGCCGCAGTATATTGCTTATGCCCGGCATATTGTACTGGACTACTCACAGCGTTTTTTTGCCATTGAGTATTCAGGTCTCAATCATCTGTTTGCCGGAAAAACAGAATATGCCTTTCAACTGCTACCGCAGGATAAAGAGTGGCACAAGGCCGGAGCCCGTAATTACGTGTCTTTTGCCGATGTTAAACCGGGTAGTTATACTTTTCGCGTAATCAGTACAAATAGCGATGGGTATTGGTGCAAAACGCCCACTGAGCTGGGCATCACCATTCAACCGCCTTTCTGGAAAACTACATGGTTTATGATGCTTGAGTTAGTGGTACTAATTTTGGTGGCTGTGTTTACCTACCGAGTGTTAATAAAGATAAAAACCAACAAAGTACTGCTTCATCAAAATGAAGCTATTACGAAGGCCAATGAACAGTTAAAAGCCTCCGAAGAGAATTTGCGACAAATGAACGTGACGAAAGATAAATTTTTCTCCATCATCTCACACGACCTTAAAAATCCTTTTACCAGTCTCATGTCAATCAGTAGTTTGTTGGATGAAAGCTATGATGTAGCTGATGAAGAGGATAAGCGACTGGGTGTTAAGCGCATTAATAATACCGCGAAACAAATTTATCAACTTTTGGAAAATTTGCTTACCTGGTCCCGATCGCAAAGGGGTAAAATCAGTTTTCAGGATAAGTCCTTTGATCTGACAGCATTGATTATAGAGAACGCAAACCTATATCGTGATGCTGCGGAACGGAAAGGAGTGCAAATAATTAACGAAGTAAAACAAAGAGTGATGGCTCGTGGTGATCGCAATACTGTTAACACCGTTATTCGTAACCTGAGTGGTAATGCGGTGAAGTTTACACCGAAAGGGGGCACTGTAAAATATTTTGTTGAAGACGAAGATAATCATTGGAAAGTGAGTGTGTGTGATAGTGGTGTAGGCATTAGTGCCGATGATCAGCAGCATCTTTTTAGCATCGATAAAAAAATTAAGACAGAAGGTACCGAAGGAGAGAAAGGGACCGGCTTAGGACTCATCATTTGTAAGGAGTTTATCGAAAAAAATGGGGGACGGATTGGTGTAGAGAGTGAGGCGGGTAGGGGTTCAATATTTTGGTTTACGTTGCGCAAATGTACATGAAGTACTTGTAAAAAGAAGGTTTAGGCTTTTTGAGCAAGTTGTTGCAAAAAAGAAATAAACCTTTTGGGGAGTGTATGGTTTATGGTAAAAAGACTATTTTTGCAGCGCAAAACCAAAAACAAGATAGATGGCATTAGCAATTACAGCGTATGGCACCAAAGTGTTGAGAACGGTGTGTGATGAAATTAGCAAGGACTACGAAGGGCTACAGGATTTGATAGACAATATGTGGGAAACCATGTACGAAGCCGGTGGTGTTGGTCTTGCGGCACCGCAGGTGAACAAAGCCATCCGTTTGTTTACGGTGGATACCATTCAGGTGTATGAAGGCATGAAGGAGGAAGACCGTGCTGATCTGTTTGAGGACGAAGCACCAATTAAGGAAGTATTTATTAATGCGGAAATCGTTGGTGAATCGGAAGAGGTGTGGAGTGATGCTGAAGGTTGTTTGAGCCTGCCGGATATTGGCGGTGAGGTGGAGCGTCCCTGGGCGATAGAAATCGAATACTGTGATCGTAATTTTAAAAAGCACAGAAAAACTTTCACCGGCTATAATGCCCGCGTTATTCAGCATGAGTATGACCACACGGAAGGTATTTTATATGTCGATCATTTATCGGGCATTGCCAAGCGATTGATAAAAGGTAAACTCAATAAGATTGCAGAAGGAAAAGTAGCGCCGCGTTATCGTATGCGCTTTGCAAAATAACACATCGAAAGTAATATTAAGATGCAACCCTGATTTATCAAAATCAGGGTTTTTTGTGATCCAACACTTTCTTTCGTCCGGACTATTGCTATTTGGTGCTGTAAATCGGCTGCTTCATGCATTTAGCATCATTTTCGCCTTGCAGATATAATACTTTTGCAGATGGAAAAATGGTTTTTCAAAAACGAAAAAATACAAATAGGATTTTATCATGATTAAACAATTATTTAACAGCTTCATTGTTTTACTAGCAGTTAGCTTTGGACTGGTGAGCTGTGGCTCCGAGGAGGTGCAGGAGAAAGTAAGCAAGCGCTATGTTAAAGTAAAGCGTCTTGATACGACGCAAGCGGCCGAAGAACTGATTTTTAACGGTCAGTTGAAGGAGAAAAAAGAGGTAGATGTAGCTTTTAAAGTAGGAGGACAAGTGCTTGAGGTACTTGTTGATGAAGGTGATCGCGTGCATAAGGGACAGGTAATTGCCCGCATCGATCCGCGTGATTATAAAATCCGTTTGCAAGCGGCTAAGGCACAATATGAGCAATTGAAAAGCGAATTTACACGCTATCAGGAGCTTTATAAAAAGAATAAATTACCCATTAACACACTGGAGAAGCTGGAGGCAGGTTACTTAGCTGCTAAAAGTGCGTATGAAAATGCGCAGAATGCTTTGAACGATACGCAGTTGAAAGCGCCATTTGAAGGTTATGTATATCGTAAAAATACCAATAAATATGAAAATGTAGCACCCGGTCAGCCCATCTATGTTTTATTGGATGTGAGTCATCTGGAAGTGCTGTTTAGTCTGCCTGAGAGTAAGGTGAACAAAGCCAAAAACTTTAGCAGTGTTAAGGTGGATGTTCCTAACGCAAACAGGTTTGGCTTAGAGGCTGTGATGTTATCGGTTAACGAAAAGGCCAATGGAAATGATATGTTTGATGTGCGTTTGAAGGTGAATGCCGGTGAGGAGGCCTTGAAGCCGGGTATGTCGGCCAAGGTGCGTATTTCACTTGCAGCCGCACAAGAGCAGCTTATCACCGTTCCTGTGGAGGCCGTATTTAATAAGGATCAGGCCACTTATGTATGGGTTTACGATCAGAATAAGTCGGTAGTGTCAAGCCGCAAGGTTAGCATTAATAAAATCGATAACGCAGGTAAGCTTATAATTACTTCCGGGTTGACCGGTAACGAACTGGTGGTAACGGCAGGCGTTCACAGCTTGATCGAAAATCAGGCTGTACGAGTTCTTACAGATACTAATATTTAATAAGTCCACATTAGCATGTTAGAAAAGATTTTATCTCAAAAGGCCTTTTTGAGCTTTGTTTTTGTGGCCTTAATTCTCGGGGGACTAGTGTCCTTCGATAAGATGGGTAAGCTCGAAGACCCAGAAATACCCGTTAAAACAGCGGTTATTATAACCCAATATCCGGGTGCAACTGCCGAGGAGGTAGAGCAGGAAGTAAGCGATGTAATTGAGCAAGCTGCGCAGCGCCTTGAAAATGTTGATTACATAGAATCGACCTCTACAGCCGGTATGTCAGAGGTACAGGTGAATATAAAGAGCAGCGTTAAAACCGATCAGATGCCCCAGCTATGGGATCATCTGCGACGCAAGATACACGATGTACGTGGTAAACTACCTGCGGGAGCCGGTGCGCCCATCGTCAATGATGATTTTGGTGATGTATCGGGTATATTCTTTGCCATTTCCAACGATGGTTATCCCTATGATGAATTCCAGAATTATGTGGATTACGTGAAGGAGGAAATGATGTTGGTAGAAGGTGTAAAGCGTATCGAAGTATTTGGTAAGCGCACCGAAGTCGTTAATATCACCTTTGATAACGAGTATTTTGCATCGATGGGCATTAACCCCATGATGATCTTTCAGTCGTTTCAGGATCAGGGAATGATTGTTAATCCCGGTAGTTTTGTGTCGGGTAGCGAACGAATTCGCATCAGCATTGGTAACAAGTTTCAGAGTCTTGATGAGATTCGTAATTTTGAGGTGAAGTTACCCAATGGAGGACGCTATCGTTTGGGACAGATTGCTACGGTAGAGCGAGAGTTTTATACACCATCGGTTCAAAAATTAAAACATAATGGCAGGGAGGCCATCAGTTTGGCTATCTCCATGAACAAAGGCGGTAACATTATTCTACTGGGAGAGGCCGTTGAAAAACGTCTGGCCGAGCTGGAAGAAAGCCTGCCTGTTGGTATTGAGGTAAATAAGATTTTTTACCAGCATACTAATGTAAGCAAGTCGATTGATGACTTTATGGTGAATCTTGTCGAGTCAGTCGTGATTGTGATTGTGGTTCTGCTGCTGGCCATGGGTATGCGTGCCGGATTATTGATTGCCAGTGGTTTGGTGTTTACCATTTTAGCTACATTTATTGTCATGGCAGGCTTTGATATTGAGCTGCACCGTGTGTCGCTGGCCGCTATTATTATTGCCATGGGTATGTTGGTGGATAACGCCATTGTGGTTGCCGATGGTATCCTTATTGATTTGGAGCGCGGTCTCGATCGAAGCAAAGCATTTATTAACACGGCTAAAAAATCTGCCATGCCGTTGTTAGGCGCCACCCTGGTAGCTATTCTGGCTTTCATGCCACTGGCCTTTAACAGTACAGGTGCGGGAGAGTTTCTGCGTCCTCTGTTTTATGTGTTGGCCATTTCCTTATTTGTAAGTTGGGTGCTGGCCATGATACAGACACCTTTCCATGCGCAATATTTTTATAGTAAAGGGAAAAAGAAAAAGAAAGGCAATAAGCAGAATGATGAGACAGAAAACGACCCTTACGGGGGTAAATTTTATCAGTTATCGCGTCGCTTTATTCGTTTTGCCCTATGGCATAAGTCTATGTTTGTGATTGGTACCGTGGTGGTATTGGTGTTGTCTTTCTGGTCTTTCCGTTTCGTAAAGCAAAACTTCTTTCCAGGAGCCGATTACGATCAGTTTATTCTTGATTATCGTTTACCTGAAGGTCAGGATATAAGCCAGGTAGAGAGAGATTTGGATGCCATTCAGCAGGATATTGCACATTGGGATAACATCAGCTCGGTAGTAACTAGTTTAGGAAGCACACCGGTGCGTTATACGCTCATGCGCCCTATGAATGGTTTGAGCCTTAATTATGGTGAGCTCATTATCACCATTAAGGACAAGGAGATTATCAACGAAACCATTGCTGAACTGCAAGGCTACGTGGATAAAAACTACCCTAATGCCTTTGCAAGGGTGAGAACCTATGCGGCCGTGGGAGGTGATTTCAAGATAGAAGCAAAGTTTACCGGTAAGGATGAGAAGGTACTGCGCGATTTGGCACGTCAGGCTAATGAAATAATGTACGCCGAGCCTAAGGCTACATTTATCACGCATAACTGGAAGAACCGTGTGAAAGTGTTGGCGCCCGTTTATTCACAGGACCGAGCTCGTCAGCTAATGGTGAATCGCTCCGACGTAGCCAATGCTTTAGCCATTGCGTCCACGGGTATGCCGGTTGGTGTTTTCCAGGATGATGATTACCGTTTGCCCGTTATATTAAAACTTAATAAAACCATTGAAGACGATGTGAATCAACTGGCATCCGTACCCGTGTGGGCGGGCTTACCGCAGAGTGTGGCGCTGAGTCAGGTAGTCGATTCCATTGATGTACGTTGGGAAAGTAATATGATCTGTCGCTATAACGGGCAGCGTTCCATCATTGCACAGTGCGATCCGGTATTTGGGGTAGCACCGCCTGAGCTATTTAAAGAAATACGCGGCAAGATAGAGGCTATTCCACTGCCCGACGGCTATAAGCTGGAGTGGTTGGGTGAATACAAGAGCAGTAACGAGGCCAATGCCGGACTGGGTGAGAAGTTACCGCTGGCTGCCCTGCTGATGATTATCATTGTTATTGGCTTGTTTAATAACTTCCGTCAGCCGGTTATCATCTTCTCAATTATGCCATTGGCCTTTATTGGGGTTATCTTTGGCTTCGTTGTCACAGGCATCTATTTTACCTTCTTCTCTATCATCGGTACCCTGGGACTAATGGGTATGATGATTAAGAACGCGGTGGTGCTGCTCGATGAAATCAACCTGCAGATTAGTGAAGGAAAAGATAAGCTGAATGCCATTATCGATGCTACCTTATCAAGGGTGCGTCCGGTGATGATGGCTTCACTCACTACAATACTGGGTATGTTGCCTTTAGCATTCGATCCAATGTTTAATACCATGGCCATTGCCATAATGTTTGGCTTGCTCATAGGTTCTATTATTACATTAATTGTAATACCGGTATTGTATGCTGTAATGTATCGTGTAAACACGAAACAATTGCATTAGACAAACGATTAATTTTTTTCATGTATAGGTTAGTAGAAGGAGCCGGAGTTTTTAAACGGTTAAAACAGAAGGCTCCTTTTCTACAAAGCGTAAGTGAAAAGTTTCAAGATTGTAAATCGTCTTATTTAAGAGAAATGAAGTACTCGATTATATTAATTAGCTTTCTGATAGGGTTGAGCGCTACAGCCCAACAGAAGGTATCGCTGGCTGAAAGCCGGCAAATGGCTTTGGACTTTAATAAGTCGCTTAAGTCAGCAAAGCTGAAGCACTATGAGGCAGAGGCACAGCAGAAGGAAGCGCGCACGGCCTATCTGCCAAAAATTGGTGCCAGTGCATCGGGCATGTTTCTGCCCAGCATGGACGATATTGTGATCCCACAAATGGGTCTGCCGGTGGTGGATGCTGGCGGTAACCAAACCGGTGATATGATTGGTTTTCCGGGCATGACCATTGGTACAGAGAAATTAAAATTTTACAATGGCCAGGTGTCGGCACAGGTGCCCATCTACTTGGGTGGTAAAATACGCTATGCCAATAAGATGGCCGATAAAGGCGTTGAAATCGCTGGTCAGGCCTATCAGTTGAAAACTGATGAGGTGATTTTCAATACCGATAATGCCTACTGGCGACTGGTTGCTTTCAAGGAGCAACTCAAGGTGGCCTATAAGTATTATGAGATGCTGGACTCCCTGGAGCAGCAAATGAAGGACATGTATGAGCTGGGGCTAACACCTAAGAGTGAGCAGCTGATTGTAACCGTGCAGAAAAATGAAGCTCAGCTAAACCTAATGAAGGCAGAAAATGCCCTAAAGATTATGAAAATGAACCTGTGTCAGATTACAGGGCTGGATATTAATACGGACATTGAAGTGAGCGATTCATTATCTATGAATCCCGAGCTGATTGCCATGAGTAACGGTGCCGGCCTGGCTATGGCCAATCGTAACGACCTCAAGATCTTAGATGGTCAGGTGGCCATTAGCGAATTTCAGAAAAAATCAGCCATGAGTGCTTATAAGCCTCAGATTGGTGGCCAGATGAGTTATGGCTATATGGAAGCGCCCGATGTGTTCGACGGACAAACAAGTACTCAGATTGCCGCTTCTGTTTCTATACCCATTATTCACTGGCGCGAAAAGAAACATAAAAAAGATGCTGCGAAGTTGCGTATACAGCAGGCCCGTCTTGAATTAGACGAAACAAAAGAGTTTGTACAGTTAGAAGTACAGCAGTACATCATTCAGGTGCGTGAAGCCTATGAATCAATTATTTTAGCCAAGAAAAATAAGGAAGAGGCCATTGAGTCGCTCGAAGAGGTGACTGCCAGTTTCGAGGCAGGCCTTAATACTACAACCGATTTGTTAAATGCTCAGGCCTCCTGGCTAAGTGCCAATGCCGAACTGCTAAATGCCCTTGCCGGCTACGAAGTGGCTAAAACGGCCTATATGAAAGGTACCGGGCAACTGGGATCCGAACTTACCTTAACCAATGAATAGTGTTTCCTTTTGGTAGTGATTTGTTTTATTTTATAAAATGAGTCACTACCTTTAACTAATCAATGGGGTTAACTAAACATATTATGAAAAATTTTGAAACCTGTTATAACGATAAGTTTCTAAAAGGTCAACCCATCCTGTTTGTGAACTACAAAGCCCGCCTGCTATTTGAAATAATGTTGGGAACGGGTTTTTATTTTCTCGTCTCTGTTGCCTTATTTAATAATGAACCATTTAGCTGGAAAGGATTTCTCTTTTCCATATGGCTCTTCACTTTTATTAGCGAAGGCATTTTTGCCTTTAATAAGCTCATCGACCGTTGGCGGCCATGGCACACCCATACGCGTGGTCGTATTATTATGCTTATTTCGTTCTCGGGTGCCTGGTTTGTAATAGTAACCACTTTGGCTCAGCTCTTAAAGCCTTGGCTGGAAGGAGATAAGGTGCGCGATGAACTGGTGTATAGTGTTAGTATTGTAATTGCTATATTACTGGTAATGATATACATTGTATTGCTTTTTGCTTATAATTACCATCATAGCCTAAGTATGGTAATGCTGGAGAATGAAAAGCTTCAAAAAGATAAACTGAAACAGGACTATCGTGCCTTACAGGATCAGGTCAATCCACATTTCTTGTTCAATAACTTAAGCACTCTGATTGCCATCATCAGGCATGACCGTGATGCTGCAATCCGTTTTGCTATTAATTTCTCAGATGTATATCGTTATGTGTTGCAGAGTAATAAGCATATTTCCATCAAACTGGTAGATGAGTTAAATTTCCTCAAAGCTTATGGTGCACTGCATCAGGAGCGTTTGAGGGAAGGGCTCGCCGTGGAGCATGACTTTGACGAAAAGTACTATGATTGGCACCTGCCACCTTTAAGCATGCAGGTCTTACTGGAAAATGCTGTTAAGCATAATGTCGCCACCAAAGCATCGCCTCTCAAAATGAAAATGTACACCGAAAACGATAAGGTGATTGTGACAAATAATATCAATCCTAAATCAACAACTTATTCAACAAACACAGGATTGAGTAACTTGCGCGAGCGCTATAAACTTCTAACCGACCGTAAGGTGGTTATTTCTAAAGATGAATACGAATTTAGGGTGGAATTACCATTGATAAATAAGAAAGTGAAATGATGGATGTGAATATCATAATTGTTGAGGACGAGATTCATAGCGGTGAGATGCTCCGTGATATGATTGCTGAGTTACGTCCGGCATGGAAGGTGCAGGCAATGTTACAAGGGGTTGACGAAACAGTTGATTACCTGAAAAATAATGAACATCCTCAAATTATTTTTCTCGATATTGAACTGGCTGATGGTAATTGCTTTTCCATTTTTGATAGCGTAAAAGTAGAACGTAGCGGTATTATTTTTACAACGGCTTATAATGAATTTGCACTCAAGGCTTTTCATCTCAATAGCATTGATTATCTGCTGAAGCCCATTAAAGAAACAGACCTGGAGCGAGCCATTGCTAAGTATGAAAATACCATTGAGGTTTTGAGTGAGGCACGTGATCAAAAGGAGACAGGAGGTGTCGTTGATAAGATTGATTATCAGGAGTTGGCACGTTCCATTGCCAGAACGCAAGGGGGGTATCGTAAGCGTTTTCTTATCTCTAAGCGCGAGGCCTTTTTTAAGTTAGGCGTTGATGATATCGCCTATTTCTACTTCGATGCACGTGTAACTTTTGCCGTTACTTTTCAGGGCCAGCAACATGTACTTAGTCAGTCGCTCGATAAGTTGGAGGAAGAGCTCGATCCGGAAATGTTTTTCAGAACTAACCGGCAGTCCATTGTTAATGTCGAGGCTGTGGATAAATTTGAAACCTATTTCAGCGGTAAGCTGGTGGTAAAGCTGGTCAATAATCTGAATGATAAAATCA
Source organism: uncultured Carboxylicivirga sp. (assembly GCA_947491945.1). Classification (GTDB taxonomy): domain Bacteria; phylum Bacteroidota; class Bacteroidia; order Bacteroidales; family Marinilabiliaceae; genus Carboxylicivirga; species Carboxylicivirga longa. The sequence goes on from CANLLN010000009.1 coordinate 58,912, forward strand.
TGATAAGTCGCGCCAAGGCAGGGGCTTTTAAAGAGTGGATGAACCATTAATAAGACTAGTAGGAAGTACCTTTTTAATGAAAGTATCATTAATAACCGATTAAATATATATTCAACCTCGCTGAGGTTGATTGGTTATTTACATTTCACTTATCTACAAATATTTATCTCCGCTGGAGATAATAAAACAACTTCGGAGAAGTTGAATATTTATAGAAATAATAAACCTACCCTATTAATAACAATCCCAGCGGGATTGCATATTATATAGACGCTTCATTGTTTTTTACATTTTTAATCGGCCTGTAATGTAAAAGTATATACGGAACGGTTCTATATAAGCACCTTACGATAGAGAACCGTTCCAATCAATAATTGCGATGTCTACTGTATAGCAATTGAAATTCGTCGCTTTATGGTAGAATCTGTTGGTAAGTCATTAACAGGCTGGATACGTTGTACGCTTGGGCCTTGTTCAGATTAGGGTTCAATCACTCACGATCATCCTTTGCTTTTGATTTTCCTCTGCTGGGAAGGTGTATTTTTACATCGGCTTTTTTTATTAGAAAATAGGTGATACCCAGGCCAACAATCATGGCGGCAAGACTTAATAGCTCCTCATAGCGATACTTGGCAAAATCCCATACGATTACTTTACGGGCAATGGCAATAATGGCCACAAGAATGATGAACTCAACGTGTACAATATCTTCTTTGAGGTAGGCTTTGATGGTTTCCAGCAGCTCAAGGCCAATTAACAGCACCAGCAGCAAGCTAAAGAGATCCATGAGTCCGCCGGCATCAATTATGAACATGGGCGGGGTCAATATCTTCTGTTTGATCTGGTATACAATGTCGATAAAGGCCAGAATTAGTGTAGCTGATACAACAATCAGAATACCATAAATAAGTGAAGTCTCAATAAGTTTAATGGTTTTTCTCATAGGGTTTGTGTTTAGAGTCAGGAGTGGCGCGACATCATTTATAATAATGGGGCCGCGCCTGTGATGTTAATCAATACCGTCCTGATCGGGGTTTAAGTTTTTATAATAATTGATGCGGGGGGTCCAGGGTTTACTCTCAAGGGGTAATACCTTGTTATTTTGTGCCCAGGTCATCCATTTTACTTGTAATTCTTGTACTTTCTCCGGATAGTCAGCGGCCACATCGTGCTGCTCAAACGGGTCGTGCTCCAGCTGATAGAGCTGCCATTGTTCCTCACGGGCAAGCTTAACCATACGCCATTTACCCGAAAGAATAGCGCAGTTACCACGATGCTCAAAGAACTGATCCTGCGCTTTCCGTTGGCCACCTTCCAGCAGGCCGGCCAGTGAGCGTCCATGAGGGGGTGATAGGGGCTGACCATTGAACGTATTAGGGTAGGAAATATTGGCCATGTCGATGCAGGTAGGGAGCAGATCGGTAATATGCGCCACATCGTTGAGTATGCTGCCGTTTAAGGCCTTGTACTTTTTAGGGTAGTGTATTATTAAGGGAGAGCTAACACCCCCCAGGTGGGTAAAGCCTTTGTAGCTGCGGTAGGGTGTGTTACTGAGATCAGCAGCCAGCTGCGAAACAAAACCGCCTTCGTTAGTAGCACCGTTATCACTCAAGAACAGGATAATAGTATTGTCATACATTCCTTTTTCTTTCAGTGTATTTATCACCTGGCCAATGCCCTCATCCATTATTTCAATCATGGCTGAGAAAGTGGCCATTTCAGTCACCCATCTTTCCTTTGTAGCGTCATCCAACTCATCCCATGCCGGTCTTTTACCCCCGTATTCAGTGTGGTGCAGGGGTAGGTCATAGCCCTCAGGTACCAAGCCTTCGCGTATCAGTCCAATGTAGCGTGCTTCTTTAAGCTTATCGTAGCCTACACGGTATTTCTCGCGGTGTGCCTCCACCATGGCAGCGGGTGCCTGCAATGGGCGGTGTGGGGCATAGTGCGCTAGGTACATAAACATGGACTTATCGCTTGGATGCTCCTCAATAAATTGAACGGCATTCTTAGTGATGGCCGTTGTGTAATAATAATCTTCGGGTACTGTTGTGATGCGCTTATCCTGCAGCATTAGTCCTTTGGGTGTGTAGTAGCTACCACCTCCGGCCAGGCTGCCGTAATAACGCTCAAAACCACGTTCTGTTGGCCACGATCCATTGGGCTCGGATTCAGGATCTTCCCAGCTGCCATCGAGGCTCACATGCCATTTACCCGACATATAGGTGTGGTAGTCATTTTCCCTGAATAGCTCAGCAATGGTGGGTACTGTGCTGCTTAGCTGTCCGCGGTATCCCGGGCGATGCTCGTCCACAGCCGTCATCCATCCCATCTCAACGCTGTGCTGATGTCTTCCGGTAAGCAGGGCAGCACGGCTGGGACAACAGCGCGAGGTATTCTTAAACTGGCTGAAGCGAACCCCCTGGTCAGCCAAAGCATCCAGGTTGGGCGTGGGTATTTCACTACCGTAGCAACCTAAGTCAGAGAAACCCATATCATCGGCCATAATCAGCAGAATGTGGGGTGATTGATCCTTAGGAGTTTCTGTGCACGCCATCATTGATAAGGCAGCAACTCCCAGAATAACAAAACGTTTTAATAACATGTTTGTGTGTTTAATTATGTTGATATTATAGCTGTAAAATTAGTCAATTTTTATCGACAATGTGCCGATCTTCAGTATCCGATCTCCCACATGAGTTTTCGCAATACGGGTCTGGGGAGGATAAGATGACAATATAATGCTTACCTTTGTGGTATTTAAATTACCATATTCCTTATGAGACCTGCCATCTGATGCGGCTTCGCAGAAGAGAAGATGATTGTGTGCTCTGCACTGCCTGCTGCCTAGCAGCATCTACTTTGTGCTCATCACTTCTCAGTGTGGGGTGTACCCATGGTTTGTGTCATATGTTATAAAATTAATCATATAGAAATGAAAAGTATTTTTAAACCAAAGTTTTTTAGTATTCTCAAAAGTGGAATCACCAAAAAACAAGTAAGTAGTGATGTGTTATCGGGTATTGTAGTGGGCATTGTTGCTTTGCCTTTGGCCATAGCCTTCGCGGTTGCTTCGGGTGTGTCGCCCGAAAAGGGACTGATAACGGCCATTGTTGCCGGTTTTATCATTTCCCTGTTGGGCGGAAGTAGGGTTCAGATTGGAGGGCCCACTGGCGCCTTCATCGTCATTGTTTATGGCATTGTGGCTGAGTATGGCATCGACGGACTGATTATCTCCACCATGCTGGCCGGTGTATTTCTAATTATTTTTGGTTTGTTAAAACTGGGTAGCCTGCTTAAATATTTTCCGCACTCATTAATTGTGGGTTTTACAAGTGGTATTGCCCTTGTGATTTTTTCAACGCAGATAAAGGATGCGTTGGGACTGTCCATCGAAAGCGTGCCCTCGGAGTTTCATGCCAAATGGATGATGTATTTTACCTCACTGCACACAACTAATCTAACGGCTCTTGCCATTACAGTGGTGACCATCCTCATCACCGTGTTTTCAAAACACCTGACCTCCAAAATACCGGGCTCCTTCCTGTCCATCATCATTATTACTCCTTTGGTGTATTTCCTAAAGCTTGATGTACCCACCATCGAAACTTTCTTTGGAGCCATTCCCAATAGTTTTAGCATCACCATCCCTTCCTTCGAGTTGGGTGATTTGCAGAATTATATTGCGCCCGCCATCACCATCGCCCTGTTAGGGGGTATCGAGTCTTTGCTGTCGGCTGTAGTATCGGATGGTATGATCAGTGGCAAGCATCGTTCCAACACCGAACTGATTGCCCAGGGAGTAGCCAATATTGTAACACCATTCTTTGGTGGCATACCGGCAACAGGTGCCATTGCCCGTACGGCTACCAATGTTAAAAATGGGGGTCGCACACCTATTGCGGGCTTGGTACATGCCATCACCCTTCTCCTGATTATGCTGTTTCTGGGTAACTGGGCCAAGCTGATCCCCATGTCGTGCCTGGCAGGTATTTTAATTGTGGTGGCCTATAACATGAGTGAGTGGCGTTCTTTTGTTTCCATACTGAAGGGCTCTTACTTCGATATTCTTATTCTGCTCACCACATTTTTTATCACTGTGTTTTTCGATCTTACCCTCGCCATCCAAATCGGTGTGCTGTTATCGGCTGTATTGTTTATGAAACGCATGGCAGATATCAGCGATAAACGCATTGAAAATGTGGTGGATAATGATCTGCTGGAAAACTATGGTGATCTGCCTGACAGTGTCAAAATCTACGAGATCAGTGGACCCTTGTTTTTCGCCTCGGCAAGGCGCTATTCCGAAGCTATTGAAGAGATAGGATTAAAGTGTAGTGTGTTAATTATTCGCATGCGTCATGTAGCTTTTATCGATCAAACGGGCGTGCACAACCTGAAGGATACCTTGAGGATATTAAATGATAAACACATCCACGTGATCTTATCGGGCGTAAATGAAGAAGTTAAAGAGAAGATAAAAAAGTATGCACTGACTGATTATATCGGAGAGGAATGTATCTTTGACAATTTCAGGGATGCAAGCCAGAAAGCCTTGGACACTGTGGCGGCTAAGGCATAAACAATGCGTCCCGAAAATGGTTTTAATGGGTAGTTAATCAATACTATATGAAGATAAAACAAGTATTTGAAAACAATAAAGCATGGGTTAAGAATAAGTTGCGGCACGATGCCAACTACTTTAAAAACCTTTCTTTGGGGCAAAATCCGGATGTGCTGTATATTGGCTGTTCGGACAGTCGTGTAACTGCCGAGGAGCTGATGGGCTTTTCTCCGGGTGAGGTTTTTGTACACCGCAATATTGCCAATATGGTGCCCAATACCGATTTAAGTATTATGTCCATTATCGATTATGCGGTGCTGCACCTCAAGGTTAATTACATAGTAGTGTGTGGTCATTACTACTGTGGTGGTGTAAAAGCGGCCATGCAATCCGAGGATTTGGGCATACTGAATCCCTGGCTTCGTAATATTCGCGATGTGTATCGTATGCACAAAGATGAACTTAATGCCATCGACGATGAAGATAAGCGTTATAAGCGACTGGTGGAGCTGAATGTGCAGGAGCAGTGCATCAATGTAATTAAAACTGCCGAGGTGCAACGCGCTTATCGCGATCGGGGTTTAAAAGTTCACGGATGGGTGTTTGACATTCATTCGGGTGAGTTGATCGATTTAAAGATTAATTTCTCCAAAATTCTGGAGGACATCATGCAAATTTATCGTCTTAAGTAATTATGGATTCAAATAACGATCTTCATTCTATCGAGAACATAGAACTGGTACACTTAACAGAAAATGATTATCCGGCTATTAAAGCAGCCATGCAAGAGGCTTATGCTAAAATGCCGGATGCCTACTGGAAAGAGCATCATATTAAGGCCCTTATTAAAAAGTTCCCGGAAGGACAGGTGGGGATTAAGGTGGATGATGAACTGGCGGGCTGTGCCTTGTCCATCATCGTGGATTATGCCAAGTTTGAAGATCGTCATACCTATGCTGAAATTACCGGAGGCTCTACCTTTCGTACTCACACCGATGATGGTGATAAGCTTTATGGGATTGATGTTTTTATCCGTCCTAAATTCAGAGGGATGCGGCTGGGGCGTCGTTTGTATGACTACCGTAAGGAGCTGTGCGAGAAGCTCAACCTCAAGGGAATAGTATTTGGTGGGCGCATCCCCAAATATCATCAGTATGCATCGGAGATAACACCGCGCGAATACATTAATAAGGTACGCATGAAGGAGATCCATGATCCGGTGTTGGATTTTCAGATGTCCAATGATTTTCATCCGGTGCGTGTTTTGAAGGGCTACCTCGAAGGCGATAAGGAGTCGCAGGAGTATGCTGTGCTGCTGGAGTGGGATAATGTGTATTACGAAAAGGCCACTGATCGGGTAAGTCTGAATAAGTCTACAGTGCGTTTGGGTCTTGTGCAATGGCAAATGCGTTTGTACAAGGATTTTGAAGAACTGATGCAGCAGGCTGAGTATTTTATTGATGCCGTATCGGGTTATCGTTGCGATTTTGCCTTGTTTCCCGAGTTCTTTAATGCCCCGCTCATGTCGAAATATAACCATCTTTCAGAGCCTGAAGCCATTCGCGAGCTGGCTGGCTTCACCGAGGCGATCACACGCCGCTTTGCTGAATTGGCTATCACCTACAATATTAACATAATAACAGGTAGTATGCCTGAGTTGGTGGATAATACGCTTTATAATGTGGGTTACCTGTGTAAGCGCGACGGTGGCATGGAGCGTTTTGAAAAGTTGCATGTTACCCCTGATGAGGTGAAAGTGTGGGGCTTAAAAGGGGGAAATACCTTGAAGGCTTTTGATACCGATTGTGGTCGGGTGGGTGTTCTAATCTGTTACGACATTGAGTTTCCCGAATTGAGCCGCTTGTTGGCGAAGGAAGGAATCGACATTCTTTTTGTACCTTTTTTAACCGATACACAAAATGGTTATGCCAGGGTGCGCCATTGTGCGCAGGCGCGTGCCATCGAAAATGAATGTTATGTGGCCATTGCCGGCAGTGTAGGCAACCTGCCCAAGGTACATAATATGGATATTCAGTATGCCCAGTCGGTTGTGTTTACGCCCTGTGACTTTTCTTTTCCGACCAATGGTGTAAAGGCAGAGGCTACACCCAATACAGAGATGATATTGATTGCCGATGTGGATATTGACATGCTGCGCGAACTGAGTCAGTTTGGTAGTGTGCGTAACCTTAAGGATCGGCGGAATGATTTATATACCGTTACGCATCACAATCAGAACAATGACTGAATTGATCCTGAATGATATTAATAAAAAAACCGTTGGCTTCTCAGTCAACGGTTTTTTGCTATTTGGGCAATGTTATTTTAAGTAGGTATCCAGCCAGCGGAAGAATTCGCGCTGCCATAGTATACCGTTGTGGCACGACAGCACCCAGTGATTTTCTTCGGGGAAGTACAGAAAGCGTGCTGGTACACCACGCATCTTGGCTACATTAAAGGCACCCATGCCCTGCGTGTAAGGTATGCGGAAGTCTTTGGCACCATGTATCACCAACATTGGCGTATCCCAGTTCTGAACAAATTTATGGGGGGAGCTGGCATAGCTGCGCATGGCTGTTTTATTGCTTTTGTCCCAGTAGTTACCTTTATAATCCCAGTCTACAAAAAACATTTCCTCAGTTGTGCTGTACATCTGCTCAAAGTTAAAGATACCACAGTGGGATATAAAGGCTTTGAAGCGCTTATTGTGGTTACCGGCCAGCCAGTACACCGAATAGCCACCATAGCTTGCACCTACTGCTCCCAGGCGGTTTTCATCAATAAAGGATTCTTTAGACAGGGCATCGATGGCCGAGAAGTAATCCTTCATATTTTGTCCGCCATAATCACCGCTTATCTGTTCATTCCATTCCTGGCCAAAGCCCGGGAGGCCGCGACGGTTAGGCGCTACAATAATATAATCGTTGGCTGCCATCATCTGAAAGTTCCAGCGAAGACTCCAGAACTGACTTACCATACTTTGAGGGCCGCCACCGCAGTACAATAGTGCCGGGTATTTCTTGTTTTTATCAAAGTTGGGCGGATAGATAACCCACACCAGCATATCCTTGTTATCGGTGGTTTTGATCCATCGTTTTTCAACATCGCCCATGGTCAGTTGCGACAAGAGTGGTTCGTTCACCTTCGAGATGTTTTTGCCGGCTCCCGTTTGGGGGTTCACACTGATGATTTCTGTGGGGTGCTTCATGGATGTTTGCGTAGCGATAAGTTCCTTGCCGGCAATCGCCACCGAGTTGTAGTTATGAATGCCCTCTGTTACTTGTGTAATGCTGTTATCCGCCATATTGAAACGGAAAATCTCATTGGATCCTTTGTCCTCACTTGTAAAGTAGATGTGCTTGCTATCGGGGGTCCAGCTTAGGCCATGCACATTTTGATCGAAATCCGCCGTATAGTCTTTCTTGTTACTGCTGGCCAGATCCATAATGAAAAGGCGGTTCTGATCAGCTTCATAACCATCGCGTGCCATGCTTTCCCATGCCATGTACTTGCCATCGGGTGAGAAAGTAGGGGCAATGTCATAGCCCATCATGCCTTCCGTCAGGTTATTGGTGGTTTTAGCAGAAATATCATACAGGTAAATATCACTGTTGGTAGAGAAGGCCGATTCCATGCCGGTCTTTTTCTTGCAGGTATAGGCAATTTGCTTTCCATCAGGAGTAAAGCTTACCTGTTCCATGCCACCAAAGGGTTTCAGAGGAGAGTGGTAACGCTCGCCTTCCATAATATCGGTGGCTTTACCTACGGTGGCACCGTTGGCATATTGGATATGGAAAATATGCGAATAGGTAGGATCTACCCAGTGATCCCAGTGGCGATACATAAGGTCGTCTTCGATGCGGGCATTGGCATGCTTCAGATCGGGATAAAGATCCTGAACCGTCTGATCCAGCTTCACCGACTTGGCGAATGCGATGCGATCCATGGTTGGCGCGTATTGATAGCCTTCAATACCTCCTTTTACCTTTGTTACCTGCTGCTTCTGTGTACCATCAGGATTCATCTCCCATAACTGCACATCGCCCGATGCCGTTGATAAATAGGTGATCTTGGCTCCGTCGGGGCGCCAGCGGACATCAAATTCGCCTTCTTTCGTAAAAGTAATTTGTGTGAGTTCTCCACCGGTAGTAGGCAAGGTGTAGATGTCGGTATAGGTTTTGTTCTCCTCAATTTTGGTGTAAGCAATGGTAAAGGCCACTGTCTTTCCGTCGGGCGATACGGCAACGTTGCCCACTCGGCCAAAGGACCAGAGCACTTCGGGCGTCATAATATCGCTTTCTACCTTTAAATTGCGGTTGGTAAAGGTGTTTGCAGCATCATTTTTTTGCGGCTCTGAGCAGGCCCCAAATACCATGATTGCCAATGCTAAAAAAGCAAGTTGTTTCATAATAAGCATGATTTTACACGATGTTTTATATTGATGATTTTTTTTTGTTCGCACTAAGGTAATAAAAATGCCGCTTACGAAGATTCATAAGCGGCATTGGTAATTTTATGGGAGTGTAGCCTATCGGCGTTTATTTTTACGCTTCGAAGGCTTAGGCGACGCTACTTCTAAGCTTACCTTTTTACCCTTCAGTTTTGTTTTATTCAGCCTTTTAACCAGCTCTTGCTCATATTCTTTATCTACTTCTACAAATGAGAAGTTGCGCAGTAACTCAATTTTACCAATCTTTACCGTAATACCCTTCATGTTATTGTTAATCAAGCCAATTACTTCACCTGAAGTCAACTTATCGGTCTTACCCAGGTTAAGGAATAGACGGCTGAAATTAACATTTCCGCGCTCGCGACGTCCCTTTTTGCCACCCTCTTCCTTGTAGATATTTAAGTCGGGTGCATCCTTATAATACTCCATGAAACGGTTGAATTCAGCCGCCACAAACTGTTTAATCAACTGCTCCTTATCCATCTCTGCCAGCTTTTCATACACGGCGGGCAACAGGGCATTCACAGGTGATGATTCCTCGAGTTCGGTTTGTCCAACGCGTTCCAGAAAGTGGAAAAGCTGCTTTTCGCAGATCTCATCGGCTTTTGGAACCATTTTGCGCTCAAATGATTTCTTGGCAATTCTTTCGATTGCTTTGATGCGGTGCATCTCGCGCGAATGTATAATGGCTACCGAAATACCTTCTTTACCTGCGCGTCCGGTGCGTCCACTGCGGTGGATGTACACTTCAATATCATCGGGCAAATTGTAGTTGATTACGTGGGTAAGATCATTCACATCAATACCACGTGCTGCCACGTCGGTGGCCACCAGCAGCTGCAAGTGCTTCTTGCGGAAGCGGTGCATCACCAGGTCACGCTGTGCTTGCGACAGGTCTCCATGTAGCGCATCGGCATTATAGCCATCAGCCATCAGCTTGTCGGCAATATCTTTGGTTTCCTGGCGGGTACGACAAAAGATGATGCCATACACATCGGGTGTTACATCCACCACGCGCTTAAGGGCACGGTAGCGATCGTGCGCCTGTACCATGTAATAGTGGTGTTCTACCTTTTCAGCTCCCTGGTTTTTTGTGCCTACGCTGATCTCAACCGGATCATGCATATAGTTCTTCGACATACGGGCGATTTCCGGTGGCATGGTGGCCGAGAATAGCAGGGTTTGGCGCCATTCCGGTGTCTGCGCCATAATGCTTTCCAGGTCGTCTTTAAAGCCCATGTTAAGCATTTCATCAGCTTCATCCAGAATTAACCAGCGTACATCACCCAGCTGAATGGCCTTGCGGTTAATCAGGTCATTCATACGACCGGGCGTACCCACTACAATATGTGTACCTCGCTTCAGTGATTTAATCTGCGTACGAATTTCAGTACCGCCATACACCGGTGTGATGTATAAATCGCGGTAGTTTCTGGCGTAGTCTTTCAGGTCTTTGGTAATCTGGAGACAAAGCTCGCGTGTAGGGCAGAGGATAAGGGCCTGTACTTTTTTCTCTTCCCGCTCAATTTGCGGTATCACCGGTAGGCCAAAGGCACCTGTTTTACCCGTTCCGGTTTGTGCCAGCGCAATCAGGTCGTTTCCATAGTTTAAAATCTCAGGAATAGTTTTGCTCTGTATAGGCGTAGGTGTTTCGTAACCCATCTCACCAATGGCACTCAGGATTTCCTCAGGAAGTCCCGTTTCTTTAAATGTCTGCATAATTTGCTTTTTATCCACCCGCTTCCACGTCCAAGCAGCTGTTACCCGGATTAAGCTATTACGCTACGACTGTGCTACCGAAAGTGACCGGAGTGGTCCTTATTTTTAATGAGGCGCAAAGATAAAGCGATTTTTTAACATTTTGACGCTGTAGTGCGCTTCACAGGCTATATTTTGTGATTAATTAACGTTCGGAGGCTCGATTCTCATCATTTTACTTGTAGATTCTCTTGTCAGGTCTCAAATTTAATGCAGAATGTTTTTAGAGTGCCACCCGCAGTGAGATGGTGTAGTTACGTCCTGGAGCCGTAATGCCGGATGAATAGCCGCGGTAGCGTTGGTCAGTGATATTATCAATACCTGCTGTGATAATGGTTTTACCCAAAGCATACTGTGCCTTAAAATTGAGGGTGGTCCATGCAGGAGAGTAAGGGCGCCCCATGGCATCGATTGCGTACAGGTTCTCCTTGCCCGCCTCGGAAGGCGGCATATCATCGGCCGTCACCTCACCATTATAGTGCGCGTAAACATCCATTTTTAGCTTTTTGTTTTGGTAGCTCAGGCGTGTTGAACCAAACCAGGGAGCGGCATGGCGCAGGGGTGAATAAGTGCCGTTTTCTAACTCTTCCTTACCCTTTTGGTAGTTAAAACGCGAGGTCACGCTTAGGCCCTTTATCCACTTATATTCCAAACCGGCCTGAACACCGTAAACGTAGGCGTGTGATGCATTTTGTATGGCTTGTACCTGGCTCATCTCACCATCATAAAGGATGCTGTCCTGTCCGTTGAACCAATAATCGCGCCGCACCATGGCATTACTGAGGTGGGTGTAGTAGGCGGCCATATCAATTTTTAGCTTTTCAAGTGCAATTACTGCGGCGCCTATTTCACCATTAATAGCGTACTCGGGCTTTAAATTTGGGTTGGGTACGACCACAGCGCCCGGTTCTGAGTCGAATATCTTTCCCACATCATCAATATTAGGCGCCCTGAACCCGGTGGATAGCGATGTGCTGAGCTGCCACTTGTTGGTAGGATTATGAATCAAACCCAGGCTGCCGGTGTGGGCACCTGTGTTAATTTGTGCTTTGTTAAAGGGAAAGTTGTAGTGTTCGTTATCGAAGGTAGCGTGTAGGTAAATATAATTATAGCGCAGACCTGCCTGCAGGTTAGTCGTGGCACTTAAGTGTCGTAAATAGCTGCCATACAAAGCGGCGGAAAGCCACTTGGATCCATCGGGGTAGCGCGAAGGGGCATCATATAATGTGCCATCACTTAGGTTCTCTTTAAGCGCAAGGGAACCTACCTTATTTCCAATGAATTCAACCCCATAGAAAAGTTTATGTCCTTCTTTCCACAGCTTCTCAAAATCTATGTTAATGTTAAAGGCATTCACGCGTTCTGTTCTTCGGGTAATATTGGGCTGATGAAGTTTGCGGCTGTGACGGCTCTCTTCAAAAAACTGATGGGCAACAACGATTTGCAGATGATTAAAATAGGGATGGTTGGCGGTGTGCTGCACGCTTAAGTTGTTCATTATCCACTGTTGCGGTCCGTAATACCAGTCACCATATTTAAGGCTATCATTATTATTTAGCATTATTAGTCGATCGTAACGAGGAACATCTGATAGTTTAGAGTAATGAAAACCATAGTTCATTTGCCAGCGCTCATTGGGCGAATATTTGAATTTTTGCATCAGGTTGAGCTGATGATAGGCGCTGGGCGTTTGCACGCGTGGGTTAGCATTGCTGACAATGATGTCTTTGTGATCGATGCGTTGCACATACTCCGGTCGCAGGTACTCGTCAGGGCCGTGGCTGCCCATCTTCAGGTCACCAAAGTCTGAGTAGGTGATGGAGGTGAAGCTTGCCCATTTATCAAAACCCAGGTTGAAATCAGCATGACCTGTTTTTTCTTTGTTGGCCGATGAATAGCGCACCACGGCATTGGTGTTGAGCGCTTGTGGGTTGTTGTTTCCCAGTTGAGGATCGAAAGAGTAAAAGCCCATTACCCCACCAATTGCATCGCTGCCATAGATGACCGAGCCGGGGCCGAATATTACTTCTGCGCGATGGGTTGAAAAAGGGTCGAGCGAAATGATATTTTGGATGTTGCCACTTCTGAAGATGGCATTGTTCATGCGCACCCCATCCACAGCTATAAGAACACGGTTAGTGGCAAAGCCTCGAATCATAGGACTCCCTCCGCCCATCTGACTCTTCTGAACATACACATCACCCGTCATTTCTATCATATCAGCTGCTGTTTGTGGGTTAAGAAAGTTCACATCCCGCGGTTTGAGGACTGAGATTTTGGCTGGTGTTTCCCGTCGCCCTTGTTTCCATCGGGTGGCCGATATGATGACTTCATCCAGTGAGAGGGCATCCGGTGTTAGGTATATCACGAACTTGTGCCGTTTCAGTGTTTGATAGTTAAGGGTAATGGTTTGATATCCCATAAGGCGAAAGGTGATTTTCTCCAGACCCTGAAAAGCATATATATTACAAGCTCCCTCTGTATTGGTAATGGTGTTAATGAGTTGATCGTCCGAGAAAATGGTTACGAGTTCCAGTGGTTCATGGGTCTCACTGTCGAGTACTCTCAGGTTTTGTCCGTGAGCAGTCAAAAATACGAAAGGTAAAAGCAGGATAAAGAATATTTTAATCATGATATGTGTAGGTCTGTTTTTATGGTCGCGTCATAACAAAAATCATGCGAAAATATCCTTTTTAACTTAAGAAACAGACATCATTTATCATGTGCGTCGCCAATTGTATGCTGATTAGGCTTAATAATTAAGTTGGGTGGCGCCATTGGGTTATGGTTAGATAATAACTAAAGGCAGAAGCATCACTGCCTCTGCCGTGTGTCATTTGCCTTTTGCCTCCTTTGAAATATTAATTCCTACTATTGAAAGTTCACGATGATCTCCAGGATCTCGGGGCGATTACCGGTTCGTACCGGAGGACCCCAGGTGCCAAAGCCTGTGCTGACGATAAAGTGACTATTGCCTTTTTGCTTGTAACCCCGGCTTACTTCAAACAGGTAATTGGTAATATACCCGAAGGGCCATAACTGCCCGTGGTGGGTGTGACCTGAAATCTGCAAATCAACCCCGGCTTCCTGAACCCGATTAAGATGGTAGGGCTGATGGTCAAGCATGAGCATGGGTTTGTTTTTGTCCAGCGGCGCCATTAGCTCGTCAAGGCTAAGTCGTGGCTTTCCTCTGTGGTTTGCATGCAGGTCTTCGCGACCGATGATATAAAAATCATCTTTGATCAGGGTTGTTGTATCTCTCAGTACCCGTATCCCGTGTTCTTCCAGGTATTTGACTGAACGATCGGCGCCACCAATATATTCGTGGTTACCGGTGGCAGCAAAAACACCTAAGGGAGCCTTCAGTTGACGCAGGCTCTCGCCTAGATTTTGTCGAATAACAGGACCTACATCTTCATCTACCACATCGCCTGCCAGCAGGATGATATCGGGCTGAAGCCCGTTGATAGAGGCCACCAATTTGCGTGTTTTACGGGGCCCGATGATAGAACCCAGGTGAATGTCAGAGGCTGCCACTACCCGCACTTGCTTTGCGCCTTTAACGGTTTTGTTAATGTTTAGCTCCAGTTGATGTACCCGTGGGTGCCAGGCATTTATAAAGCCGCCGCTCACAATGAGGGTTCCCAGGGCAACAATAATAAGTCCTGCGTATTGTTTCATTTTAAAATAGGTAGACGAATCGGTGCGGGGCAGAAAGTGAAAAAGCATGTTACTAAGCCGTATAATATCTGTGGCAAAAATAAGCAGGGTGAAATATAACATGCCGGCAAACCAAAATGCCCCTATCCAATGCAGCGTATTGGCTGCAGGGCCATACCAGATGCGCTCCAGGAAGCGGCCAGCCGGATAGGCTATGACCAGAATCAGCATTGTAATGCGGAAGGCTGTTTTTAAGGATGGCATGGTTTCAAGCCATTGAATGCCCCGGTAGTAAATGTAAAAATTGACAAGGAAATGAATGGTCAATACGGTGATGAGAAATATCATAAGAGTAGAATTTTTCATTGCTTGCATTTGTAAAAAATGTTCTGCTTAGTATAAAGTATTTGCCGGACACTTTGTTCGGGTATCATGGCAAAAATACCTCGTGTGAAGCCCGCGAAAGGTACTTATTTCTGTTCAGGAAGCTATTTTATTGCTGAACCATTTATATTGCAGGCTGTTTGTTTGATAAAGATACAAGTACTATGGATAAGATTAAATATTTAATTATGCTCGGCGGCTCATTAATTCTTCTGGGCATCATTTTTAAAATAATAGGTTTAGGCGGGCCATGGGCGGCCATTAGCTTTAGTGTTGGAGGTACGCTTAAGTTGCTTTATTTGGTATTGGGTACGCGAAGCGGATTAATTAAGCCCGGTGCTGAGATGGGGCTCCTTGCACTTGGCTTAGTGCTTATTTTTGCCGCTGTATATTTGCGCAAAACCGAGCAGGTGCTTTATTTGTATGGATGGTTGCTGTCTGCCGGTATTCTAGTAAAAATCCTCTTTGTAATTTTGTTTATTCGTAAGCAAAAGCGTTATCGCAAGGAATTAGCTGTGGAATAATTTCCTCTTTAAATTCGAAAATGATATGTTTACAGGTATTTTTTTAAAAAAGATAACACACTTACATGATCAGAAAAATCCTTGTGCTGATGGTTATTGGTATTGTAGGGGCAAATCTTACGGCTCAAATACCGATTGTTTATAAAGAGTTAGCCCTTGATCCGAAGCTTTGCTGGCAGATCAAAAATTTTGAGGTGGTGCACTCTTTGAGTGAATTAAAAGATATTCCTTTAAAGTATAAAGCGCCTTGTGAAACGCTAAATTATGGTAAGATAAACTTTGACACTCAAAGTGTAATTATTTGTAGTCAGTATGTGCGTAATGGTGCCGAGGGGATCAAATCAACGCGCGTGGAAGTGTTACGCAATGACAAACGTAAACGTATTGACGTTTTTTTTGCAGCCTTCGGTAGTGCTATTGTGCAGCGCCCCGGTAAGGTGTTCGAGAATAGAAAAGTATTATTGCTACCCAAGTTTCCCGCCGATTATAAGGTAGAAGTTCATTATTCTCTTAAGGTACTTGAATTGTAAGGAGGATAAAAAATAGTATTGCCTCATTTGACTGGGCTGTCATAAGTAATGATGCATTTAAAAAGAAAGAGGCGAGTTATAAACCCGCCTCTCTTTATAAAATTATTTGCCTGCTGCGGCTCCTTCTTTAATGGCAGCCATAATCTTTTGTTCCAGCTCCTCAGCCAGTTCCGGATTGTCTTTGATGACTTCCTTCACGGCTTCGCGTCCTTGTCCTAGTTTGGTTTCGCCGTAGCTAAACCAAGATCCACTTTTCTTAACGATGTTGAGTTCAACACCCATGTCGAGTATCTCACCTACACGCGAGATGCCTTCGCCATAGCGAATTTCAAATTCTGCTTTTTTAAACGGAGGCGCCACTTTGTTTTTCACCACTTTAACGCGGGTGTGGCTGCCCACTACATTTTCACCGTCTTTAATTTGTGTCACCCGACGAATATCGAGACGCACCGATGCGTAGAATTTGAGGGCGTTACCACCTGTTGTAGTTTCCGGATTACCAAACATCACACCAATCTTCTCGCGCAGCTGGTTGATGAAAATACAGGTTGTGTTGGTTTTGTTAATGGTGGAGGTGAGCTTTCGAAGTGCCTGTGACATCAGGCGTGCCTGCAGACCCATGCGTGAATCCCCCATGTCGCCTTCAATTTCGGCCTTGGGTGTAAGGGCAGCAACCGAGTCAATTACAATGATGTCGATGGCAGAAGAGCGGATGAGCTGATCAGCAATTTCCAGGGCTTGCTCGCCATTGTCAGGTTGTGAAATCAAAAGGTTTTCCAGGTCAACCCCCAGCTTTTCGGCGTAAAAACGATCAAAAGCATGCTCGGCATCAATAAATGCAGCGATGCCTCCTGCTTTCTGCGCTTCAGCAATGGCATGTATGGCCAAAGTGGTTTTACCGGACGATTCAGGGCCATAAATTTCAATTACCCTTCCGCGGGGAAATCCGCCAACGCCCAAGGCCATGTTTAAGGCGATAGAACCGGTGGGTATCACAGGTACTGCCTCAATGGAAGTGTCGTCCATTTTCATGATGGTACCCTTGCCGTAGGTCTTATCGATTTTATCCATGGTTAGCTGAAGTGCTTTCAGCTTCTCCTGATTCACATTATTATCTTTTTTTTCTGCCATTATATTTATTTTAACTGTTTCGCGGTCTGTAATGAGGCTTAAAGGTTTAGCTCCTTCATAATTTGGTTGCTGTGATCCTTTGTTTTAACCTTGTCGAATATCTTCATGATAGTGCCTTCCTCGTCTATAACAAATGTTTTACGAAGCACACCCATATATTCTCTTCCATACATTTTTTTTAGTCCCCAGGCATCATATTGCTGTAGGATTTCTTTTTCGCTGTCGGCAATAAGGTTAAATCGCAGATTGTGTTTGGCAATGAAACGTTGGTGCGACGCAATGCTATCCGGGCTCACACCGATTACTTCAAAGCCTTTGGCGCTCAGGTCATCGTAATTATCACTAAGGTTACATGATTCAGCTGTACATCCCGGAGTATTATCCTTGGGGTAGAAATAAAGGATTACTTTTTTACCTTTAAAGTCCATTAGGCTGATCTCTTTCTCATCTTGATTAATCCCTTTGAAAACGGGAGCTTTATCTCCTTCTTTAAGCATTACTTAATTGTTTTAAAGCGCAATAGGGTGTGTTGTTGCCCCTATTCCTAATTACAAATATATTATAAATAAGAACGAACAAGAATGCGCTTAGTTCAAAAGTTATTAACAGAAGCAAAAGCGTTCAGATCGAGGGGATGTGTGAGTGCCGTAACGATGTTTTTTTTACCTTAAAAAAGAGTCTGTACTTGCTGTGTTATTAATATTTTCAAGAGTACACTTAGCTTTTTAGTTGGTATTGTTTAATTTTGGGTCAATCAAAAACCACTAGAAACATTCTGCCTTATGTATTATTTGAGGTCAATTATATTTGTAATGATCATCGTTATGACTGCTTTCTCCATTCCGATGAATGGCCAGGAGAAAGCATATACTGCCAAAGAGGCACTTGCTCTTTTTAAAGAGGGAGATTACCGGCAGGCGGAAGAAGCCTATGCCTACCTTATTAAGTTGTACGATCGTAATAGTAAATACAATTATTACTATGGTATATGTCTTTTGCAGAATAATAAGGACATACCGCAGGCTGTAAAGCGACTGAAGTATGCTAGTCTTAAAGGGGTGAGTCGCGATGCTTATTATTATCTTGGAAGGGCTTATCAATTGAGTTATCAGTTTAATGAAGCTAAATATCAATATAATCGTTTTCTGAAATATGCAACAGCCTCTGATATTCGTAATGAAAAGGCTGAGCAGTATATTCGTGAGTGCGAGTTTGGGCTTCAACAATCGGCAAAGATTTATAAGCTCGATGTTTATGCGCGCGACACCGTTGCAAAAGAGGATTTTTTAAGTGCCTACAAGCCTGCTCCCGATGTTGGGAAAGTGGCACATAATAGTGAATTCTTCGAGTCAGGTCTGGATCCTGAAGGCGTCTTGTACCTCACTGAGCGTGGAGATGAGGTGTACTTCTCTATGCCTGATGAAGAGCAGGGGGAAGGTATTTATAAAATGGAAAAGCTATTGGATGGATGGAGCGATAGCCAGTTAATAGCCGGAATTGAGTCGCCTCGTGATGAGCTTCACCCATTTCTGCTGATTGATGGCTCTACTATTTTCTTTTCATCGAACCGAGCAGGTGGAATGGGTGGTTATGATCTATACAAGGCTAATTATGATGCCGAGAGTAAATCATTTATGCAGCCTGTTAATTTGGGAATTCCTTTTAACTCACCCAAGGATGACTACCTTTTTGTTGCTGATCAGTTCAATGCTTTGGCCTGGTTTGCTTCCAATCGCGAAACAAATGATTCTACACTGTTGGTTTATACGGTTAAGTGGGACGATTCTGTGGTTAAGAATTTCGTGGAAGATGAGAATGAGGTAGCTGCAGCAGCGGCCCTGCCACTCACAAATAAGGGTGCTTGGAGCCATAAACCCAGCAGGCAGGATGATGAAGATGAAAAAAGAAAAGATTTGTTTCAATTTGTAGTGGCCGACACCCTCGTATATAGTCAGTTTGAGCATTTTAAAAGTGAGGAGGCGCGCGCAATTTTTATGCGTGGCTTTAAGCTGGCAACCCAGAAGGATAGTCTTTCGAATCTGATGAAGGAGAAGAGAGCTGCCTATGCGCGTAGTTATTCCGAAACGGAGTTAACCCGACTTGTAAATGATATTATTGCCCTTGAAAAGGAGGTGTATGGTCTCGATGATAAAATACAGCGAAGCTTTTACCATGCAAGGGTAATTGAGGTGAAGCGCATCAAAGAGATGGTGGAAGCCGGTGTGTATACATCATCAAAAAAAGTGCAGGTAGAGCAATCAAAGATTGATAACCTTGATGATATTTTGATCCCGGATGAATATGCTTTTTATACTGATGATGAGTTTGCACGTCATTTGGATGAGTTGGAGGGTATGTACAAAACATTGTTCACACCTGCTGAGCAAGCACAGCTACATCGAGCGGATTCGTTTTATATATGGGGTAATATATTGAGTTTGGAGGCTTCTAAGTTGTTGGCAACTGCCAGCGATGCACCGGCTCAGAAAGAAGATCTACTTTCTATTATTCGTCAGAAGGATAGTGTGGAAGAAGAGACTGTTGTGCAGTCACAGGCAGAAAAGGCAGGTGACTTAAAGATTACTTCCTTAAGGCTGTATCACGAGTCGTTGGATAGCAAATATCGTATGTATAAAAAGAAGATGACCGAGATTCAAATGACCAATTCCGTTGATGATTTAAGTGATATTAAGGAGGCTCAAGTGGTTGGTCAGGACTATTTCAAAGAGGCAAGAGCTTTAAGCGACCCCATTAATGGTTTCGATATATTACGTTACGAAAAGGCTGGAACGATTAAGCGAAAAGGGGTGAGCATCCAGGAAGCTGCATTGATGCGTTATGCCGCACGCACAATTGATAAGGGTTCACAGCCGGCTAAAGTACAGCCGAGTGTGCCTAAAACCTATCAGGAGCTGCAAGGGTTTAGTGCCGACGATTACAAGGAAGAGGCGAAGGTTGAGAAGCAGGTTGTAACGGAAAAGGCGCCTGCCAAAGTTGTGCAAGAGGCCTTTAAATCTGCGCCAAAGTCTACTTTGGTTTACAAGATTCAGATTGGTGTGTTCAGGAACGAGCCCAATGCTTCGGCAGTAGCCCAAATACCGCCGATTTCAAAAGTAGACATACCGGGGAAGGAACTCACCAAGTACTTTGCCGGGGAGTACAAAAGCTATGCAGCGGCACAGCAAGATATTGATAGAGTTCGGGGTGCCGGTTTCAGTGGGGCTTTTATTGTTGTTTTTAAAGCAGGTAAGCAGGTTAAACTTACCGAAGAACTGAAGCATTAGAAATTAGTTTTTCACGAAAAAATATAGTTTATTTATAGAAACTTTTAAGATATGGTTTCATTTAGTAAACGAAGCGAAGAATTCAACAATGAGGGCAATGGTAACGAAGTGCGTACATTGACTTTGCATAATGACGATGAGAATTCATTTGATCATGTGATTGACGTGCTGTGTTCTGCTTGCGACCATGACGCTATACAGGCCGAGCAGTGTGCTCTTCTTACGCATTACACAGGCTCTTGCCAAATCAAATCGGGCAGTATTGATGATTTGATGCCCATTAAAGAGCAGTTGATAGATGCATGTTTATTGGTAACAATTGATTAAGCCTATGTCTGCACTGGTTATTGTACTGATTATCCTGCTTGGATTATTTCTTTTGATTCTGGAGTTTTTTGTTTTTCCGGGTGTCACATTCGCTGGTATTGGTGGTTTTATCTTTACTGCCGGGGGTATATTTCTGACCTATCAGGTCTATGGAGCCTCCTATGGTCATATAGCCCTTGTGGCCACGCTTTTTGTCGGTTTGCTTATATTGTTCTTTTCTTTTCGCTCAACAACCTGGAATCGTATAATGTTACATTCTCAGGTGCAAGGAAGAGTGGAAACCGTTGAGGCATTGCGTATTCAGGAGGGAGATGAAGGTATGTCCCTAACGCGATTGAATCCCATTGGTAAGGTCATGGTAAATGGCGAAGTGATAGAGGGAAAGTGTCCGGGGCATTTTATTGATGAGAATAGCCCCGTTATTGTCAAGGAAGTATTTAAAACGTATATTATTGTCAAACCCAAAAATTAATTAAATGGCAGGTTTAGCTCCCATATTTTTGATTGCGGCGGTCATCGTCGTTGTCTTTTTGTTTTTGTATTACGTGCCCATCTTATTGTGGTTCTCGGCCTTGGTTTCGGGGGTTCGTATTTCGTTGATTCAGCTTGTGCTGATGCGCATCCGTAAAGTGCCTCCCGGAGTAATTGTAAGGGCATTGATAGAGGCTTCTAAGGCTGGGTTAGATGAAGTAAAGCGCGATGAACTGGAGGCCCACTACCTGGCCGGCGGTCATGTAGAGAATGTGGTTCACGCCCTGGTGTCGGCAGCCAAAGCCAATATTGACCTAAATTTTCAGATGGCCACTGCCATTGATTTAGCGGGTCGTGATGTATTTGAGGCCGTGCAGATGTCAGTAAATCCAAAGGTGATTGATACTCCACCCGTAACGGCGGTTGCCAAAGATGGTATTCAGTTAATTGCCAAAGCAAGGGTTACCGTGCGTGCAAATATTAAACAACTGGTTGGTGGTGCCGGAGAAGAGACTGTACTAGCCAGGGTAGGTGAAGGAATAGTATCCTCAATAGGATCTTCCAGTTCACACAAGGCAGTGCTCGAAAATCCGGATTCTATTTCAAAGCTTGTGCTTGGTAAAGGATTGGATGCTGGTACAGCATTTGAGATACTATCTATTGACATAGCTGATATTGATATAGGTAAGAACATAGGAGCCGGTTTGCAGATTGATCAGGCAGATGCTGATAAAAATATTGCCCAGGCCAAGGCTGAAGAGCGTAGAGCCATGGCAGTGGCGCTGGAGCAAGAAATGAAAGCTAAAGCCCAGGAAGCACGTGCCAAGGTAATCGAGGCCGAGGCAGACGTACCCAAAGCCCTTGCTGAAGCATTTCGCAGTGGTAATTTAGGCGTTATGGACTATTTAAAGTATAAAAATATTGAAGCCGATACGGCCATGCGGGATTCAATTGCCAAGCCAGGCAGTAAGCCGCCAAAAAATGATTAATCTTTTTAAGCTACCTTCGGGTAGCTTTTTTTTTGATCGATAATCATTTAGCCCTGCCTGGTGAAAAAAGCCGGAAAAATAGTGCTTCTTTTTTACGTTTTAATTTTGGAGGTTTAATTCTATTTGCTACTTTTGCAATCGCAATCGCAAAGGGGACGAGGGTTAGAGAAGATGAAGCGGTTGTCTCTCTTTAATGAAAGAGATTAAATCTGGAGAGATGGGTGAGTGGCTGAAACCACCAGTTTGCTAAACTGGCGTACGGGTAACCGTACCGGGGGTTCGAATCCCCCTCCCTCCGCACAGTATTATTTCGGGGTGTAGCGCAGTCCGGTTAGCGCACCTGGTTTGGGACCAGGGGGTCCCAGGTTCGAATCCTGGTACCCCGACAAGAATAAGAGCTAGGAAGATGTTTTTAGCTCTTTTATTTTGAATTTATTGAAGATAGGGGGTAGGTTATTTTAATTCCTACTAAAACTTATCACATGTTATTAATGTTGTTTCGGGGTGTAGCGCAGTCCGGTTAGCGCACCTGGTTTGGGACCAGGGGGTCCCAGGTTCGAATCCTGGTACCCCGACAGAGTAATAATCAATTACAATCAAAAGCTCGTGAATCGTACGGTTTACGGGCTTTTTTCGTTTTATTTATATTGTTTAGTATCAAATAAAACCATAATTCTCGGGACCTATTCGGTGACCTTTTTTTCTTCTTATATTTATTTAGTCATTTTGTAACTGTCAGATCATCAGGATTTAATATGGTGTCGTTTGACGTATTTTAACATTTTTTAAGTGACCCATGTGGGTGACCTCACTTTCTATTTAACCGGTTGGTCACCCAGATTCTGTAAGTTACAGATATATAGACTATAATAAAATGGCTAAAATATTATTAAAATGTTAAATGAGTTGTAAATATATATTATGATGCAGATCTAAATGGGTTAATTGAATTCAAATTAAATCATTTAATAATACATTCGTATGAGAGATAAAGGGAATACTTTAGGCGTTGGTTTTATTGTTAAAAAGCATAAAGCAAAAAATGGAGAAGCTCCACTTTACTTAAGAATTACAGTGAATGGCAAACGAGCAGAGCTATCTATGAAGACAATGGTTGATATTGAAAAGTGGGATGTTGGTAAAGGAATGTATGCAGGCTATTCTAATGACGTTAAACGATTAAATACCCAATTAGAACAAATTAGGGGACACGTTACTGACTGTTATCACCAATTGGAAGCCAGGCGGGAGCTTATAACAATAGATGCGGTAAAAAATCTTTACCTGGGGGTTGAAAAGTCTGAATATACATTGATGAAGCTTTTTGACTATCACAATGAGGAGATGAAGGAAACGCTTCGTTGGGGAACTTTGAAAAACTATTATACCACACAGAAGTATTTCAAAAGGTATGTGGTTAAAAAACTTTTTGTTCGTGATATTCCACTTTCACAATTGAAGTACGGGTTTTTAACTGGCTTTGAAAAGTTTATGAAAGAATCCAATTCCATCAATCCTGATAAGCCATGTAACCACAACACGATTATGAAGCATATTGAACGCCTGAAGAAAGTCATTAACCTGGCGGTGCAAAATGAGTGGTTGGAAAAAGATCCTTTTTCACAATTTAAGCCTTCGTTCCTTAAAAAGGAAATAGCTTACCTAAATGAGTATGAACTTGAGCGTATTGAAAATAAGTTATTCAGCATCCCACGTTTGGCTTATGTTCGGGATTTATTTGTGTTTAGCTGTTATACTGGGTTATCGTATTCTGATGTGTATGCGCTAATCCAGGATAACATTCAGCTTGGTATTGATGGCGAAAAGTGGATTGTAACGAATCGTATTAAAAACAATCAACAGGTAAGAGTGCCTTTACTGCCGAAAGCTGAATACATCATTGATAAGTATGAGGAAAATGAAAGAAATAAAGTTACCGGTAAGCTACTCCCTGTATTCAGCAATCAGCGGATGAACTCTTACTTAAAGGAGATTGCTGATTTATGTGAAATTGAGAAGCATCTGACTTTTCATGTAGCACGACATACTTTTGCGACGACTGTAACTTTAAACAATGGAGTGCCTATTGAAACAGTTTCAAAATTACTCGGGCATAGAAGTGTTTCAACAACACAAATATATGCCCGAGTCATTGATTCCAAACTTAGTCACGACATGAAGAAGTTGAGGGAAGTATTGCCAAAGAAGAAGTTAAGAAATGGATAATTGCTGAATAAGTAGGTTAATTTATATCCTCTTCTATCTTAATGTTTAGTCGTTTTTTCAGCTTATCTAAATAAATAGTTTGGTTATCGCGGAGGCGGATATCCAGATAAATACGATAAAAGTCCAAGTCATCAATATTAAATAAGAGGCAAAAATATTTAGCCAACTCTTTAATTTCAACATTGCCATTATTGATACTGCCAGAATAAGTAATTGCATAGATGATTTCTGTTATTGCAGCTTTCGAATCAGTCCAATGGAAAGGTGATTTTGTCAACCATTCTTCTAATGATTTAAAGCGTTTCTTCTTGAGGGCCTTTAGTTTGAATAACTCACTTTCCAGAAAATGAATTATCTTTTCATGAGCTTTGAACTCTGCAAATAGATAATCTTTGCTGGTTGCAAAATCACTATCAACAATCGAATATGGGTGATAGCTGTATTCTTCGATTTTAAGATTGCAACGAACAAAATAGTATTCATCTATTCTTTGAGTACCTTCAGAATTATAGTAGGCGTAACATTTGTAGTTTTTTTTCAGAAAATGGTTGAATTTTTCCAGTTTCTTAGTCAGGAACTCTTCTTGCACATAAATGGTACAGATAGGCCTGTGTTCATTGGTGTTTTTTAGGTAACAATAAAATAATAAATCACCAAGAACTGTAGGCTTGATATACTTAAAGAAATAGATTTCATCTTCTTCAGATTTGATACATCCATCCATAACCTTTTGTCGAAGTCTTTGCAAGTAGGTTTTACAGATACGTATGCCATTATCAACAAGTGTTTTTAAATCATCTTTCTCAATGTTTAAGTTACTGATTTCTTTTGAGTACTCATCCAGAATAGCTTTACAGTCTTCGTTTAACTGATTTTTCATAAGGTTTGGTTTAAATATTTGGTACTGTTATCAAGCCGTAAAAATAAGTGACTAAGAATAGGTAGAGTTGAACAAATGTTGCGTTTGGATGAATGGATAAATAATTCAGATTAAAATGGAACAAAAATTGGATGAATGATACTTATCTACTGATAAGTAGTGCGCAAGCAATTGAACTATTGTATCATTTTGAATAAAAATTTTATCCCAAGTTGGGAACAGGTTGGTAATTTTATTCAAAACTCCTTCTGAACTTAGCTGCATTCATTTTCAACCAAATTAAATTGCTATGACACTAAAATCAGAACAAGAAATGAGTTATGAACATGCGCGGATGTATCGTAATCAGATTGTGACCATCGGTGACCTGAAAGATTTCAAAGAAGATTTATTGCAACAACTGAGCAAGGTGGTGGCCGAAAATCTAAAACCCACTAAAAAATGGATGAAAAGTGCCGAAGTCAGGAAGCTATTGAGTGTTTCACCAGGCACGCTTCAAGGTATGCGTGATAGGGGTGAGCTATCCTATACCAAGGTAGGTGGTATTATCTTTTATGAGGTCAAAGACATCCAAAAAATGATTAGCAAAAACAAAGTATCTGCCATCACACGCTTTGCCCAATGAACTACATCCGGCACCTGAACCATGTATTGGAAAGCTTTATAGAGGATGAGCGCATTATACCCCGTCATGTCAGGATGTATATGGCGCTGTTTTTCCTGTGGAATAAACTGAAGTTCCCGGAAATCATTCATATTGTGCGGAGTGAATTGATGCTCTTATCCAAACTTGGCTCCATGAAATTCTACCATTTAACCTTGCGGGAACTGCATGAATGGGGCTATATCGATTACCGGCCATCCAAGAGTTGTTACAGATGTTCAGGTGTTAAAATGCACACATGTTTCAATAGTGATACAAGTAGTGATACAAGTACTGACACATCCGGTGAAACAACAACTGCATGTTCCACTGCTACAAGCACTGAAACAAGCAGTGCACCATCTAGTGCTACGAGCAGTAGTACAAGCAGTGGAACAACTAGTGAAGCCATTAATATAAACAGTAATAAAACAATTATAAACCATACAAACAGTAAAGAAACAATAGAAAACAAGAGTGAGCACGCACGCGATGCTCACCCCACCCACATTCAAAATGAAGAGAGCTCTTTGGATAAAAAAGACGAAGCTAGGCCCAAGGGTTTTCAAAAGCCCACATTGCACGAGTTACAAGATTATTTTGAAGACAGGGAAGCCCCGACTGCAGAAGCTCAGCGCTTTTTGAACCATTTTGAATCCAACGGCTGGAAAGTCGGCGGTAAGAGCCCCATGAAAGACTGGAAAGCAGCAGTGCGTAACTGGATACTCAACATGCAAAAATATCAGAGAGGAAAAGCAGAACACGAGCAAAACCCCTTATCGACCTTAAATGACAAAGACTATGGCGAGCCCCTCTAATAGCATTCGATGGCAAAAAGATGGCTGGATACACTACAGCTTTAATGCCTCACTGGCCTGGATAGAAGCCGCTGGCAAGAAACGTTATGGCGAGCATTTTAAGTTGCAGAAAAAAGACCATGCCATCATTTACAAGCTACTGGTCTATGCCATTGGCGACAAGGAAAACATGCAAAAGCAAGGCTTGCATCCTGATAAGGGAATCTTGGTGTCAGGGCCTGTGGGCTGCGGAAAAACAAGTTTGATGCACTTAGTGAATTACTTTTTCCCGCTTGAGAAACGCTTTACCATCCTATCAGCGCGGCAGCTGACCTTTAGCTTTGTGCGTCAAGGTTACCAGGTCTTGCACAAATACAGCAGTGGTTCCTACCAGTTTCGATGCAGTGGCTACCATCCCAAAACCTACTGCTTTGATGATATCGGCATCGAACGTCCGGTGCACTACTTTGGCAATGAATGCAATGTAATGGCTGAAATACTATTGAGTCGTTACGACCATTTTATCCATAAAAAGATGATGACTCACCTGACCACCAATCTCTCGGCCTCTGAGTTGGAAGGTTTATACGGCAACCGCCTAAGAAGCCGCATGCGTGAGATGTTTAACCTGGTGAGTTTCGACCGTGCATCGGGTGATAAACGGCAGTAGAAAAACTCAATAATACTTACTATTTTTGCCCCATGAATGAAGCGAGCGATGATATTAGTGGGATAGTCAAACAGCATATACAGGCCATAGACCTGAAGGCTGAGGTCATCCTTTTATTTCCTCAGGGCAAGAGTCACAAAGAAGAGATACAAATTTATGTACTGACACCTCAAAAGGTGGATTTTGAAACCGAGCAAAAGTATCTTAAAGCCTGCTATCAGGTAGAGTTAGCCTCAAAACTGAACCTATCCATTTACATCTACTTCAAAGAAAAGTGGCACCAACAACTATCGGGAACACCCATTTACCGAAAGGTCAGTAGTGAGGGCATCCTTTTATAAGGGCACTTCCCCGGGCCCATTGGGAAAGACAGAATGAAAGTAGGTAAGTAAATAGTGAGAGCCTTTTAGCCACCATTCCCCAAAGCGCCCTGACGCAAAGGCCTCCCCATTATAGGCCTAATCGTTTCATCGGCTCGCTTAGCCTGCCTTAAACCCGCAATATTTATTATAAACTTGATTACGCATTGCGGGTTTAACCCATCCTAACCAGGCTATGCTCGCCTTTTCAACAACCAGGCCTGTTTCGTAAGCTATTTATCAGTGATGCCCTTTTTTAAGCCATTGCATTAGATATCGCGCCCGCAAAGGTGTGACGGGAGGTGTGATGTGCAAAAGCGATTTTTATGCAGAAAAATTGATGCGCATGCTTTGTATCAAGCGGGTGAAACACAGGTGTATTTCCATAGGTTTTCAAGTCAAATATCAATGGTTTTCTTTAATTGCAGAAATACACCTAAGTTTCCCACCTCAAGCGGTTATGCCCATCAATTTTTGCTTTCTGCAAAGAATTTCCTTTTGCAAATGACACCAATCCCTATTCATAAAGTGGCTTACGCGATATCAAAATGCCCCATACCATATCATTTGAAAAGAATTTATACCAAGTTGGGAACAGGTTGTGTATTTTATTCAAAGAGGGGTTGGAACTTTGTCATGTTCATTTTCTGAAAGCAGAATAGAGCCGTTAACACATTGTTTCATTAACACAAAACCCATGTTCGGATTAGAAACGATTAGCCATTGGCAATTTATCAAAGCCATCGCCTTGTGTCTGGCCGGTTACTACATCATTTTACTGCTGTACCTGACTTTGAAAAAAGTGAATGAGTCACAGACCAGCAGTTTTGAAGCCGAAGCACTACAAGCCAATAAGGCGGGTTTCGATAGAACAGAAGAACCAAGTACCAAATCAATCAGAGCCAGCGATTATCCCTCTGTAGCCACCAGCTATGTGGAGCAGGATGAGCAAGACCTGAGAGTCACCATGAACCAGGAGCCGGACTACAGCGGTTATGCTCTGGATGCCATCCAAAATACCCAGATGGCCGATAAAGACGCCTTCTTGAATAACATCGAATACGAACTGCAGCACAGCTGATTTCTAAACACACAAATACTCATTAAATACCATTGCACCATGAAACGACAAAACATTCTTAGAAGAAGCTTACTAATTTTATTTTTGCTAGCACTGCCCATCAGCACCTTATTGGCGCAATCGGCACAAGGCATCGATCAGGCCACCTCCGAAGTGCAATCCTACGTAGACCCCATTGCCAATCTGATTATAGCCATTGGCGCCGTGGTGGGACTCATCGGTGGTATTCGCGTCTACATCAAATGGCAGAGTGGCGATCAGGATACCCAGAAAGCCTTGATGGGTTGGTTTGGAGCCTGTCTCTTTCTCATTTTGGTAGGAGTTGTAATCCGGGCATTTTTCGGTTAAAAATATGAAGGGCCAACAAATGTATCGCATCAGCAAGGTAGATACCCGCATCTATGTCAAAGGCTTTAGTGGCGTACTTGTGTACAAAGCCATGTATGCCATCTTAATGGCGCTTGGTGTCTTTGTAGGGCTCTACCTGCTGACCAGCCCTTTTGTCGCCCTTTTAGTAGTGATGCCAGTACTAATGATGGTACTGTATCGACTCAGTAAAATACAACAAACCCTTGGGCCGGAAGGCTTCCAAAAGCAACAAAGTGCAAAGAAGCTGCCCCATTTTATCAGCATCAAACAAGAGCTCAGTCAATTTATCAATCTTAAAAGCTAAGCACCATGAAAGTCAAAAGTATCACAGACACCTTGCCTGTACTCGGTTTCGATGGCGATATCCTCTTATCCAATAATCTGGATATGACCATTGGCTTGCAGCTTCAGTTGCCTGAGCTGCTGGCTTGCAGTGAAGAGGCGCTGGAACGAATGCACGATACCTTTCGACGACTTATTGCCATGCTGCCGGCCGGTACGCTCTTACACCGTCAGGATTATTTTATTGAAAAGACCTTCCAAAATCAGGAAGCGCAAGCTTCTTTTTTAAGCCAATCCTACCTGAAGCATTTTACAGGCAGAAGTTACCTGCAACATGAGGCCTATTTGTTTATCTCCCTTATGAACACCGGACTCTTGAAAAGCTACCTGTGTTCCAGCCTGATTCAGCCGACTAATACCAAGAAAAAGTCCCATCATCAAGCAGACAAGCTGGAAGAAGTGCGGGACAATGTGATAGCACAACTCAAACAAGCGGGTATTCCAAGTCGGGTGCTCAAGGCAGAGCAACTGACCAACTTGATGCAAAACTACCTGAGCATGGAGTTTCAGAACGAGCCATCGATGCTGGGTAATCTGGATTTTCGTGATCATCTGAAAGTGATGAATCATTTTGTGGAGTGCTACAGTTTGAGCGACTACAATCATGTACCCTCAGAAGTTAGTTTTTCATCGACTCATGCCGGTACTAAGCTACCTGTTTCCATGATATACCCCATTGCTTTTGGACTGCCATTTTCGCACATCACCAACTGCTTTATCTACAAAGGCCATCAGAATATCTTAAAAACCCAGTTGGAGCAGGCACACAAGAAAATCTACTCCCTGAGTAAATTTTCAACTGAGAACAAGCTTAATGCAGAACTCATCAGCCGATTTTTGGAAGACGTGCAGCAAGGAGGTGAACCCATCGTGCAGCTACATGCCAACCTGATGCTCTTTGATGAGTCACTGCAAGGCTTAAAGCGCAAACGCAGTGAAGCCAGCACTGCCTTTTCACAGATGAACTGTTTGCCTTACCGTCATAGCTTTGACCTGCCCCTGATGTATTGGGCAGCCATGCCGGGTAGTACGCAACTACCCGAAACGGAGTTGATGTTGATGCAAAGCGCAGAAGCCTGCTGCTTTCTGAACTTTGAAGGCGCCATCCAAAGCAGTGATTCACCTTTTTATATGCATTTTTCTGACCGGCAAAGTGGCTGTCCGGTCCGGGTTGATATCTCGGATGAGCCCATGGCGAAACACCAGATTCATAACCGCAATAAATTGATTATTGGTGGTTCCGGCTCGGGCAAATCCTTTTTGACCAATCACCTGATGCGCCATTATGCCGAGAGTGACAACTGCCATGTGGTATTGCTGGATGTGGGCCGTAGCTATGAACTGTTGGTGCACTATCTGAATGACCACCTCAAGGATAAAGGTGGAGCCATGCATGTGGAGTTTACCGAAGAGACCCCCATCTCTTTTAATCCTTTTGTGCTGACCGATGGCTTGAGCACCGAACGCAAGCAAACCATCTTATCTGTTTTGTACACCATCTACAAACCCAACTTGTCGGAGATTGATAAGGACGTGATTGCCCAATCACTGACCGCTTATTATAAAAAGCATAGCAACAAGCATAGTTTTAACAGCTATTATGAGTTTGTACAAAGGTGGATACCCCAGTTGGTGAAGGACAAAGGTCTGATGTTTAACTGTGGTGAGTTCTTTTTTATCCTGAGTAAATACTACCGGGGAGGCGAATACGATTACCTTTTGAATAAACAGATGCAGACCGATGAATTTTTCCGCTGTCCTTTTATTGTGTTTGAGCTGGATAACATCAAAGACCATCCCGTGATTTTCCCGGTGGCCACCCTGATTATCATCGATATCTTTATGCAGAAGATGCGCCGGCTGAAAGGCACCCGTAAAGTTATCTGCATTGAAGAAGCCTGGAAAGCCATTGCCACACCCCAGATGGCCGATTACATCAAGTACTTTTTCAAGACCATCCGTAAGTTTTTTGGTGAAGCCCTGGTGGTGACTCAGGAGATAGAAGATGTGTTATCCAGTCCTATCATCAAAGACGCCATTATCAACAATGCCGATACCAAAATCTTGTTGGACATGCGTAAGTTTGCCAATAAGTTTGAGACCATCAGCCAGGTGCTGGGATTAAGCCCCTTTCAGAAAGAGCAAATATTGTCGGTCAATAATAACCTGCCGACCAAACGCAAACTCAAAGAATGCTTTATTGGGCTAGGTACCTATTCCCGGGTATTTGCTGTGGAAGTGAGCCGGGAGGAATACTATTGCTATACCTCTGAAGAAAAGGAGAAAGAGCACATCAAGGAACAACTGCAATACTACGACAGCTTTATAGAGTTTCTGCAAAGCTATTCAAGCCCCTAAGACAATGGGGCTTCAGGAAAACTCTGCGCCTCTCAGTCTCTGTGTTTAATCTATTTATCAACGAAATAAATCATTCACCATGAAAATCATCCACACCTTTATTCTATCAACCACCTTATTGTTATTAGCCAATCAACACCTAAGTGCTCAGGCACCTGTTACGGATGTAGGGGCAGGTATTCAACGCGAAGCCCTCTGGACACAGGAAAAGGGTATCCTGAGCAAGATGAATTGGTATAACCTGCTAATCAAAGCTCTGAATGGCGATATAAAAGGATTGACCGGGGAGCTATTGGGCATCGACCAACAACTGCTGGATGCAGTGGAGAACGTCTCCGGCCTTATAAAAGACTACAAGCGTATACAGGAAACGCGGCAGATGCTCAGCAAGATATTGGATATCTACACCGATAAAGTGCCCATGTTGATAAGGGACAACAACTTTACACCCCAGCAAGCGGCAGCCATCCTGCAGGCTTTCGATATCATTCTGACCGACAGCCGTGACCTGGTCACCGAAGTGCTGAATACCATCACCATCGACAAAGCCTTTATAATGGATGATAAAGCGCGCTATGATGTGATAAACGGCATCTACCGACAGGTACATCGTCACTATGGTACCATCTGCTACCTCTACAATAAAATCCTCTATGCCTCTTATATGAAGAGCTACCAACTAGGGGACCTCAAGACCTTCGCCTTTTACTACAGCCTGTATGAAACCAATTAAATTATCAGTTATGAGAATAAGGAATATAATCACGCTATTAATACTTCTATTAGTCATATGCGCAAGCCTCACTGAAGCTCAAAGTGCTTTTGCCATAAAGAAGTGGAAAGGCCGTTATCCACGTATGAACAACGACTACCCTGTGTCCTTTGTTTGTTGGAAAGGCTGGCTACCACCCGTACCACACTTTTTTGTACGTATCTACCCAACGCACTATTACTACTATCTGAATTCATTACCGGTTTATGATGCCAAGAGCTATTTAAATATGGGGCTTTATGATGGGCTTAAACTGGTGCTAAAAAACATTGATAAAGAAGCTCTTCAAAAATCCATGGAAGAGGTGAGTGGCATCCAAGTAAATCAGCTCATTCATCAAGGCATAGAGGATGTCTTGCGACAAAGTCGACTAACTGCCTTACCCGATATCTATCAAACAAGTGCTGTTTTCTACGAGGCCATTCAAGCATTGGATGGACTTAAACAAGCTAATGTTTCGGAAGACATCACTGAAGGCTTTGAACGAGATATTCAGAATTATCTGGAAGAATTGCTGTTAATTAATCAGCTGGATGCTGAACAAGGGGGTAAAGTACAAGCCATGGCAGACATTAATCAGTCCCTTCGACAACTCACGGGCACCATTCATTATACAGCACATAAAATCGCGAGTTATCAACAGCAGAGTCAGCCATGGACTTCTAGTCTAAGTTTCTTAGGCAGTTTATAATATCCTAAATGCTGCTGAAAAAGGCCATCTCAATAGCAAGTAAACTAAAAACACCAGCACCATGAATATTGAAAACTTCTTTGAATTCACCGATAGTCTGATACAAATAGGCATTGACCATGCGCGCTTGTTGGTGGATATGGCCAGAGCCATAGGCGGCATAGCGGCCTTTTTGTATATCGCCAAGCGCATCTTTGAGCAGCTGATAGCTGACAACCCCATTATGATACTACCGCTCTTAAGGCCTTTTGCCCTTGTACTGGTCATCACCTTCTGGGGTGCTTTTATTCAGGTTCTGTTAGTGCCTACGCAAGGGCTGACGAACCTTTCGGAAGAAATATACAGCGGGCAGCAGCCACTGGTGAGTGAAAAACTGCAGGAGAAGCAAAGGGCCATCCTGATGACCGACCTGCCACTTTTTATGGAAAACGAAGAGAAAGAAGCCGACCTCTGGGATAAAGGCATCAACGTGCTGCTCACCACCTATAACATTGTGAGTGGACGTGCCCTGAGAAACCAAATCAGTTATTACATCATGGAAGGGTTGCGGCAGGTCACCGAAGTTGCCTTTGAAGTGGTGGTCTACCTCATTGCCTTTTTGCGCACCATCTTCTGTGTGCTCTTGGTCATTTTTGGCCCTTTGGTGTTTGCAGTATCCATCTTTGATGGTTTTCAGGATAGCTACCTGCAGTGGATAGCCCGTTTTATCAATGTGAACCTTTATCTGCCCATTGCCTTAATCATCCTGTCCTTGACACAGCACCTGCTTATCTACGTGCTGGACTTTGAAATTAACCTGATTAATTCCATGGGCATGTACCAGTCTTCCCTCTTTTTTGTGTCTGGCCTCATTGTGCCGGTATGTGGTATCTGTGGGCTGGTGATGGTACCTAAAATTGCTACCTGGGTGGTTAATGCTTCAGGCACCAACACAGGAGGTGGACGAATGCTTCGCACCGCCGCCATGATGGCCGTCTCCAAAGGTGCGCTAAAGTAGGGGCGAGGCGCCCCGGCCAATCATTGATTTACATGATGGGAAAAGGGAGTGTAAAACCTGGAGAAATGCTCATAAGGAATAAAAACCTCTGCGTCTCAGTGTCTCTGCGTTCAAACTTCTAAATGTCTAATATCTAAGAATCTATTAATCTAAAAGATGAAACAACTCATCCATATCCAACGCCAGTTTCGTTACACTGTTTATGTACTGCTGGTGACCACCATCCTGTCCATCGGGGCAGGTATTTATACTTATGTGACATCACTGCAATTGGTGAAGCAGTCGCGCCAGAAAATCTATGTATTGGATAACGGGCAATCCCTCTTACTGGCATTGAGAGCAGATATCTCAGAGAACCGCTCGGCAGAAGCCCGTCATCATGTCAAGCGCTTTCATGAGCTGTTCTTTACCCTGGAGCCGGACAAGGCCTATATCGAAAGCAACATTCGGGAAGCTCTTTATCTGGCAGATAAAAGTGCCATGAAGCAGTATCGCACCTTCAAGGAGAATAACCTGTATAACCGGGTGATAGCCTCAGATATCAGCATGACCCTGCAGAGCGACTCTGTGACAGTGGATTTCTCCACCTATCCCTATCGCTTTAAGTATTACGGCAAGCAGAAGATCGTGCGTAAATCCAATACCACCATCCGTCAATTGATATGCAGGGGACAGCTTCGAAACATCTCCAGGACCGATAACAATACCCATGGCTTTTTAATCGAAGGCTGGGTGATTGAAGATAACAGTGACTTGCAAACCACCAGACGAGCTAATTTTTAAGAATAACCATAAAGAAAATACCATGAAGACTGATATTAAGCATAAGGTAAAACGCCTGATTCAAAAAGTAGACCAGCAGGATAAAGGCCTCAGTCAGCATAGGCGGAAAGTCAAATGGATAGCCATTCTGGGCACACTCTTTACGCTCTACCTGCTGTCGTTTATGAAATCCCACTTACGGATGGCGCATCAAGTAATGAAGATAACTGGGAAAAGCATAGTAAGTGATTCGCTAGAAGTCGATAGCACACAATTATCTAACAGCCCTTATTCCATGCCTGTCGATTCCTTTGAACAACTATTAAACCAACACATCCATGAAAACGCAGATTAAAACAAACAAAGCACTCTTTATCCTGCCGCTGGGACTCTTGCCCTTTGTCGTGCTGATATTCTATATTCTGGGCGGTGCGAGTGGACAGAACAAGCAAACAACTCCTAATGATAATGGCGGTGCCAACTATCAGCTGCCTGATGCCAATCGTAACATTGCCATAATGGATAAGCAGGAAGCGTATGAGCAGATATCAGCTGAAGAACCACAAAAGCCTGTCAAGCTAAATATTGACACCACACAGGTATTAACGCCATTGGAAGTAACGGAAAAGGTGCCAGCAGTGAATGTGAATGAAGTCTTGCTGGCTCATGTGAAAAGACAAGAACAATTATCCAGACAAGCTCTGCAAAATCAAACGCAAGGCATCCATCAAAAGAGGGAAGAATCATTAAGTGAGGCAACTAAAACGCATTCTCAAATATCAGGCAACTCAGTAAGACGTCAAGTAAGAAAACAAACCATTAAGAGAACATCACCCTCAAAAGTGAGCATGGGTGATGGTTCAAGCATTGAGTTGGAAGAATTAACTGAGCTGGTAGATGCACATGAACGACTGATGCAGCAAAACGATTCCTTAAGTCGGCAACTGCATCAGGCCCAAATCATCGTGAATCAGCAATCTCAAAAACAAACTTTTTTTGAAGTCCAAATCTTATCCAGCGGTGGTTTTGAACCAAGAGAATTGCTAAGCTCCAGTATCAAAGCACAAGTGGTAGAAGACAGCAAAGTGCTAAGCGGAAACCGGGTGATGCTGCGCCTCTTAAACGATACATACATCAATGGGAAAATCATCCCTACAGGCACTTTGATTTATGGCCTTTGCAAAACAGATAATGAACGACTGCAGCTATTGGTTTGCAGTGTGCCTTATCAGGATGAATTTTTGCCAGTCAGTTTAAGTGCCTATGACCTGGATGGTATTCGTGGCCTTTATGTCCCGGATAATGTCAATCTCAGAGTTTACAAAGACGTCGCTGGAGATGTCAATCCATCCATTTTGATGACGCCATCGGATAATCCCTTGTCTTATATGGGTGTCAGTGCTGCGGCGGACCTGAGTAAGACCATGATTAAACGCGTCAAACTAAAGCGTGTCTACCTCCGGAAAAATACTGTGCTGATTCTAAAAAATGATTAATCCTATTAAAAACTACAACAATGAAAACGCCGATTATTACAATACTGCTACTGTCCCTATTTATCAGCCTAAAGGCCCAAAATCACATTCAGGTAGCTGAACACTCAACGGTTCATCTACTATGTCCGGTAGCGGTGAGTTATGTGCAAGTAGGCAGTCATGCCAAACTAATGGCTGAGCCAGTTCCTGACTATCCACATGTGCTGCGCATTAAAGCCGTTGAAACATTTGCAGATAGTACTTCACTAACGCTTGTGTGCGGCAATCAATTGTATGCTTTTCAAGTCAGTTACAACAGTCAGTGCCCTTTGCAGCTTAAACTCTATGACTTTAAAGGGGAGGGACTAAAAGAACAGCCCAATACCAACATGCCCTTGCATCAACTGTTGGCCTGCATGCACCAGCTACAGATTCAACAAGCAAGTAATAGGCCAATTCAAAGCCTTAAAAAGCACCGTATTGAACTATCCTTGGATGATATACGCGTTCGACAGGGTTTGCTCTTTGTCAGGCTCACCATTTTTAACCACTCCAATCTGATTTATAATACAGAGGTCCCAAGCCTATTGATGCGTGATAAAAAGCCTAAGAAGGCGGCCAATGTGCAGGAATATGGCATCGAGCCTATCCGTACATCATCATCCGAACTAAGCATTCAACCGCAGAAAACACAAACGCTGGTATTGGTATTTAAAAGCTTCTCCATTCCCAAACACAAAGAGGTGGAAATAAGCCTGCGGGAGCAAGTGTCTGGGTTTACCGGCCGTGACCTTAGTCTTAGGTTTGGACGAAAAGCCATTGATAAAGCCAAGGCACTTTGATGAGTCAGGCATGACAGCCATAAATACCCAAATTAAACAGTAATCTAAAAACAGAACAAACACCATGTCACAAACAGAAGGAAACCAACTGATTCGCCTGCATGAAGCCTTTCGCTTTATCAGCTACTTCTTGCTCTTGCTGTCTTTTTACCTGACCTGCATGGACTTTTTTGTGGCACAGGACTTCTATTTAGTGGGTTTGGAGTTTGTATTCACAAGGTTGATGCAACTGACCTTTCTCTCAGAAATTATTCCATCCAAACTATTAACCCTGGGCATGTTGCTAATTACCTGCATGGGCACCAAAGCACAGAAAGAACCGGAGCTCAAAGTAGCGACCATTGTTTTACAGATTCTATCCGGCTTAAGCATTTATTGGGGGAGTCTGTACTTTTTACCGGACTACGTATTGGCTTACCTATTGACTTCCCTCATCGCTTTTGTGATGGTGAATGTGGGCTTTGATAATGTGAGCAAGCTTATTAGTGTCAACCTGATGAAAGACCGCTTTAATACTGGCAACGAAAGCTTTTGGCAGGATGAAGCGCTTAGAAGTAACGACTACTCCGTAAACCTACAAAGTGAGTATATCTACAACGACAAACGTCGTCAGGGCTGGATCAATGTGGTCAATCCCTTTCGTGCCAGCATGGTGATTGGGACGCCCGGCTCCGGTAAATCATTTGGCGTGGTACAGCCTTTTATCTCGCAACACCTTCGAAAAGGTTTTTCCATGTGCGTCTATGACTTTAAATACCCTGATTTATCAGCCTTGGCCTATACGCAATACCAACGAGGCAGAGTCAATGGTCTATTGCCGGTACACACGCAGTTTTGTGTGATCAACCTGGATGATATCACCAAGAGTCTGCGTTGCAACCCACTGGCGCCAGAACTGATGGATAGCCCCATTGATGCCTTCGAAGCTTCAAGAACTGTTCTGTATAACCTGAACCGAGAGTGGATACGCAAACAAGGGGAGTTCTTTTCCGAGTCAGCAGTGACCTTCTTTGCCGCTGTTATCTGGTTTTTAAAACGCTATGAAGAAGGGAAGTTCTGCACCTTGCCCCATGCCATTGAACTTTTGCAACTGGATTATGATGACCTCTTTGAAATCATGGCCACCGAGCAGGATGTGGTGAATATCATCAACCCTTTTATCAATGCTCATCAACGAGGAGCCAGTGAACAGTTGGAAGGCCAGTTGGGCAGTCTGAAGATCGCCATCTCAAAAATCATCACCCCAGAAATTTACTGGATATGTTCAGGTAATGATTTTACTCTGGATATTAATAATCCCGATTCACCCAAGGTGCTCTGCCTGGCCAATAACCCTTTGCGCATTGAAATCTATGGAGCCGTGCTGTCCCTGTTTATCACGCGCATGCTGAAAATCATCAATAAGAAAGGGCAACGGCCTTCTTCTCTTATTTTTGATGAGCTACCTACCATTTACTTTAGAGGTTTGGATACCTTGATAGCCACCGCACGGAGCAATAAGATATCAACTCTTCTGGGTATCCAAACCATTGACCAATTGGTGCGGGATTACGGCAAAGAAGCGGCCAATGCCATCCTGACCAATATAGGCAATGTGTTTTCCGGTCAGGCCACAGGTGATACAGCCCGATACATCCAAAGCCGTATGGGGAAAGTGTTGCAAGAACGCCAATCGGTGAGTATCAACCGGGCTACTCAGTCATCCACCATCTCCACCCAAATGGACTACCTGGTGCCGGAAGGCAAGATAGCTACACTGCCACAAGGTTATATGGTGGGGCAGGTAGCCGATAGTTTTGAACAGCCCATCCCCAAAAAAAGCTTTAACGCACTTATTAAACCAAGTCTTATCAATACTCAAAAAGAACTAAGTATGCCCGACTACTACCACTTTGATGATAAAGAGCAAGTGATGGAAGGGAACCGACTGCGCATCCACAATGACATCCAGGAAATCTGTCAGCAGCGGATGCGACCGAGCTAAAAAAGACAATTATTAACCCCTTAAATATAGAAATGATGGAACAAAAAACACGTTATGGACTCAATGAAGTGCCCCTGGAGAAACTCGAAAAAATGGGCATCAAACGCGACTTTGTCGATAAGATGGAGAAGAAAGAACTGACCGACTTCCTGAATGGTTTTCGCTCCCAGAAGCTGTACACGGTCAGTGCAAAGATTAACGATGAGAACTACCGCATTCCGGCTAAGATTCGTCTTCAAAAGGAAGAGGGCGAGATGAAGGTACGCATTCATCCCATTCAACGATTACACATCCCGGATAGCTTTATGGGGCATGCATTCTCCAAAGAAGAAAAAGCGGCCTTGCTGCAGGATAAAAACATTGGCAAAGCC
Organism: uncultured Carboxylicivirga sp.; assembly: GCA_947491945.1. GTDB lineage: Bacteria > Bacteroidota > Bacteroidia > Bacteroidales > Marinilabiliaceae > Carboxylicivirga > Carboxylicivirga longa. The sequence goes on from CANLLN010000009.1 coordinate 98,603, forward strand.
ATCGAGCTGCAGGATTTTAATGGCAAGAAGGATAAGTATTACATCGGCATCGATGCCAAGACCCATGAGATTATTCCGCTGAAGCAAAAGAATATCCAGGTGGCCGATAAAATCAAGGGTGTTACTCTGACAGATGCTCAGAAAGAAAAGTTATCCAACGGGGAGAAAGTGCAACTCAAAGGCATGACCGGACGCAATGATAAGAAATTCTCAGCAACACTTCAGATTAACCCGGCTGAGCGTAACATAGGTTTTAGCAATTTCAAACAGGAGAAAGCGGCGACTCAGAAGCAAGAAAAATCCGAAACACAGAAGCAAGGAAAAATTGCCAAAGTGGGTGGCTGATTATCGCTAATTCATTGTCGGAAAAGGAAAAGTAGAAACGTTTGCTTTTCCTTTTTTAATGCTGATTCTCTCTGAAAAGAGAATTAAGAAATGACTCTTACGAAGTGGATGCAAGATGTGTTTTTTAGTGCCTAAAAAACGAAAGTACTTGCCCGGTGGGACTAAAATAAAACAGAGCTAAAAATTAAGAAATTATTATTGATGGCACACAAAAAATCCAAGGAGCAGCGACGCACGATTCAGTTTAAGATACACCTAACTACAACGGAAAAGAAACAGATTCTAGAAAGCGTCAATCAGGAGAAATACAACTCCATCAGTGATTATGCCCGTGAACGCCTTTTGAAAAAACGCTTGGCAAAACGGATTACTGTCAGTGATGATTACATCCGGATATTTAAAACGATGGATTATAACCTGACGAAGATAGGCACCAATCTCAATCAGATAGCTCATAAGCTCAATGCGTACAATACCTATGTATTAACTGAAGATGACCAGCAAACCTTCAAAGCGTGTTTTGAGCAATTGAAAAGTTGCTATCAGGTTTTGGGAGAGCACCTTCGAAAAATCAAATAAAACAATGGTGATAAAAATTCATCAGACCGAATCAACAAAAGATGCCTTCTATTATAATGAGCAAAAGGTGGAGGAGGATCATGCCCGATTTCTTCATAGCAGGAATACCAATGAATTGACACCTTTTGTTTATTCCCAATCTCAACGCTTGGAGCAATTATTAGCCATCGAAAACGGTAATACACGTTGTCGAAATAAGTGTTTTCATGTATCGGTCAACCCAACGCCAAAGGAACTCGAAAAGTTAACAAAAGCTGGCATTAAAAAAGAAATTGATGCCTTTATGAAAAACATGGGCTATGGCCATCAGCCTTATTTTGTGTATGAACATGCAGATTTAAAGCGCACGCATTTTCATATTGTATCTACCCGCATTGATGCAAATACAGGAAAGAAGATTAGTGACAGCAACGAAAAACGAAAAGTTAGTCAGTTTATACAAGAGTTGCAGCAACGATATCAATTGGAAACAAGTAAAATAAAGCCTGAGAAGGTACAACTGATACCAACTGTTAACAATACTAATATGCATGAAAGTATTCAGCAGGTAATTAAACTTCTGAATCGTTCCAATGTCGCTAACCAGCAAGAATACCTGGATATACTTAAAGCTTTTAACCTGGAACTCTATCAATCAGAGCAAGGGCAATCTATATTAGTTAAGGACCAGGATGGACGAACCTTACGCCATCCTATTTCATTATCCCAATTTAAAGAATCACCGAACTTAAAAGACACTCTAACATCTGAAACCAATGAACAACTACAACAAGAATTGAAACTGAAGACAGAACGGATACTTAAGGAGCTGAATAAAAGTTATCGATTCTACACTAATATAGAATTACGAGAGGCTTTTATCAAGCACAATCTATTACCCTACAAACTCACAAAGAATGGCAATATAAACATCTATTCGCCCTTGGATAAGACAGTAGTTGATGCCCAATTTTTGCTGAAGAAAAATAAGATGCGTTTGCAGCAATTTACCCTCAGTAATGATCGGTTTTATGGAATCATTCGGGAATTAACAGAGCAGAGGCAGCAGGCAAATTATGCTGGTGTTGAGGCTTTAATTGATATAGAAAAATCAGTTTTGAATAATGGTGAGAATAGAAAAATAGTTCTAAAAGAGCTGGATTTAGAAGCTTGTGAAATATACAACCAACTGGCATCTCAGTTTGATGTTAAGGAGCAAAAAACAGTTAAAAAGGCAATACAGTCACACTTAGAATATATAGCAGTTAAAGCCATGGATAAAGTACAGAATCCCTCAAAATCATATCAAGAAAAACAAAGCAGGAGTTATTGGGAAAAGCTGAACTACCAGTTTATGATAGAGCTTTTGAATTATCAGGATTGGCAGAGAGGAAAGGGCAGCAATAAAAGAAAAAGTATTAAAAATCACCAGCAAAGACGAAAATGGAAGCGATTTTAGTTTTATGAAACCACTGTTTGGTGAGACATTTAATTCCTCCGTAACAAACATTGTCATTGACAGTCTCATAAACTGGCTTTATTAATGGTGTAGGTCTTCAGCTTAATTTGGACAGATTGGTATAAAAGTTAAGAGATGAATTCCTATTTTATAAACCAATAAAAGTTCAATAATGAAACAGAAGAAGCAGATTGTACAATTGAAGATATTGGAAACGAAAAAAGAGACGACATTGAAAAAAATAGCCCCTAATGGTTATCAATAAGGGCTATTGTAATTTTTTATCTTAGTCTTTTTCTGTTTGTTTTAGTTAAACACTTCGTCAGGCCATAAAGCTTCTTTTCCACTTTCTTTAAAACTAGGTCGTTGAGCTTCTACGCTACGTAAGTAGTCAGCTAGTTTTTTTGCCAGTTCATGGGTTTTATCTGGATTGGATGAGTTAAGATTATTGGTCTCTCCAATATCCTCTTTAATATTATATAATTCGAAATTGCCAGTTTTATACCAGTAAATCAGCTTCCAGTCATCCTCCCTGATTGTACTACATGTACCAATTCCAGGACCACTGTGACCCCATTTATTTGGATAGTGCCATATCAGAGCGCGGTTATTGCTGGTGTTACCATTTTGTAATAACATGGGTACGAAGCTAAGGCCATCAATTGTTTGTTTAGTTTGGTAATCGATAACATCTGCCATCTCAAGAATTGAAGGATAGAAATCTTCAATCATTAAGTAATCGTTACAAACAGAGCCTGCCTTCACTTTACCAGGCCATTTAACGAGCATGGGTTCTCGAATACCACCTTCGTAGGCCGAGCCTTTTCCACTTTTTAAGGGTGCGTTCTGAGTGTGCAATACACCACCCCTATCGTGAGCGCTAAGGCCGCCATTATCTGACATAAATAATACGATGGTGTTATCGGCAATTCCCTTTTCTTCCAGGTAATTCATTAAATCTCCTAAACTAGCATCCATACCTTCCACCATTGAAGCGTATTTGGCCTCGACATTGTCAAGACCTTTGTCAAGGTATTTTTGGTAATAACGATTATCAGCCTCAATTGGAATATGAACGGTGTAATGCGACATGTATAGGAAAAAAGGCTTCTCTTTGTTTAGTGCACTGTCCATGGCTATTTTAGCCTCAATGGTTAATGCTTCAGTCAGGTTGATGTCTTTTCCATGATACTTTTCCAATCCTGGAACTGCCCAATGATTGATTGGTTTCCCATTTTTATCATGTCCAAAGTTTTTTAAACCTTGAAAGGAAGCTGGTGCCCCCGCTGCATGACCAGCAATATTAACATCGAAACCTAATGCCATTGGGTTTTCAGATGGTGTACCAATGGCTCCAAAATGTGCTTTACCTGAATGAATGGTATAATAACCATTTTCCTTTAATACCTGCGGTAAAGGAGTAACAGCTACTGTATTTTCAATAGAGTCACAGGCTTGAACTCCATTTACATTCCATTTAGGAAAATCCAAAACATCATCTTTTGCATCAGGACCGGCATTACGCTTTAAGGTCCAGTTAGTCACCTTGTGACGTGCAGCATTCATTCCGCTCATCAAGCTAACACGTGTAGGGGAGCAGACAGCACAGGCATAAGCTTGTGTAAACTTCATTCCATTGGCAGCTAATTTTTCCATATTTGGTGTATGGTACTTTTCATTCAAAGGGGTTTTCTCAGTCCAAAATGGTACCGATGTATCCTGCCAACCCATGTCATCAACCAAAAACATGATGATGTTAGGTTTTTTTGCCACTAAGTTGGCCTTTTTAGAAGAGCAGGCCGATAAAAGCAAAGCGATGAGAATGAATGGTACTAACTTGAGGTTTCTGTTGTATTTAATGTGTTTCATTTGTATTGGTATTTTTAATTAAGCGAGAAATTAGTTAATGGTGTAAGCATCCATTACTGGCTTAAATTTCTCTAAACTTTGCTGTAAGCCACCCGGACGGTTACGCTCAAGCCATAGGAGCTGATAATCGTGCAGGATTGATTTTAAATCACTTTGCAAATCATATTTTACCTTATCTGAGGCCTTTGATATTTTATTATCATGTAAAGTAAGTCTTGCCTTTGCCTGCAATGCTGTATGTTTTGCAAATTGGGCAGCCACCATAAGTTCTTTTGCCAGCAACTCATCTTCCTGATTGTATTTGTTACAGTTTTCGAGCACCTTGATGATAGTGGTTAATTTATCTATAACCTTGTGTGTTTTTTTGAGGTTGACATGAGCAAATCGCTCTGTTGTAAGCAGGCTGTCAGGTTGTAATAGCATTTCATAAAACGTATTAACATACCTTCTTAGGTCTTCATCGTACAGTTTATAAACATGCCCCAGTTCTATAAGTTGATGAGCTATTTCTTTATTGCCACTTTCAATAGCATGGTTAGCTACAGCTTGCTCAATGTTTAGTTCCATGTTTTCGTTAACACTCCAGCTTAAAGCGGCCCCGTACATCAGCGGAGGATAACTAATAGCATACGGTTGCCAATGCCCATGATCCCCCCAGTCGGTGTTTAAATAACCGATGGCACCGTGTTGTTTTCCGGCTATGGCTGCCTTCTGTTGGTTTTCAAGGGCATTGGGCAAACGTCCTATAAATGATCGCCAGCTGGAAGTTCCTGGGCAAACATAGAATGGTACGCCAGCTTTTTTCATTTTCTCGCAATTTTTATCAAACGGATACCAATAACGATAACCCCATACCATGCATGTGATGTTATCAGGAAGACGGTGTAAATCTTTAGGGTAGTTTAAAATGATATCAGCCCACATTTGTGGTTCATAGCCTTTGTCATTCAGCGTTTGTGTGATTTCAGACATGTATGACAGATAGACTTCTGATTTGCCGTGTTTATCACATTCTTCTTTTGAGCGACCATAACCAAGTTCCCATGGTTCGTCACCTCCAATATTTACACTCTTTGAACGGAAGTTAGGTAGTAGTTCATCATATAACCCATTGACTAGCTCCAGTGAGCCTGGATCTACCGGATTAAATGTCGTCCGTTTCCTTTCATGTCTTTCGCCATTAGGTACCACATGTACTAATTCGGCCAAGTGTTGATACTCTTTGTGGTCAAACCACTTTTCCATGTGCCCAAGAGAGTTCTGATTAGCAATCAATTCAATGAAGTTAGCATGGCAATAGGCATCAATGGCAATTATATCCTCAGCAGTATAAGGCGAGTAACCTTTCCATACCTTTTCGTGATTTTGATAGGCAAAGGTATGCTCGGTATACAACTGAACCTGATTAATTTTCCAAGAAGCAAATTGGTCGATGTATTTAAAAAGAGTGGTTAAAGTTGGAACTTTATCGCGGCTGATATCAAGCATGATACCACGATTGGTATAATCCGGATGGTCTTCAATATGCAATTGCGGAATGGCACCAAACTGCTTGGCATAGTCAATGATTTGTTCCAAGGTTTTAATGCCGTTATTAAGTCCTTTCACATCATTACCTGTTAAACGAATGCCAGACGCATCAATATCAATTTTGTATCCTTGAGTTGGAGCATCCTTCTTATTCAAAATGGCTAACTCAAGTAAAGGCTTTTCACCATTAGCCAATTGATGAGTTAATTCGCATGATATGCCAATGTCAGATAATTGCTGTTTAACTTTTCTTGCTAAGTTAGTAATTCTGGCATCCTTTATTTCTGGAGATATAAGCATGCGACCTTTTACGATTCCCAAATTACCTTCGTTGCACGAAATGTGTTTTGGCACAGGCATCAAGTATTCAGTAAGCGGTACTTTGGCCGAGGATGAGATAATGCAGGCGTACAGGGCTGCAACTATTAATACAAACTTCACCATGATTTTATTTTATTAATTGATTAACGTATCGTGTATAATTGTATTCGTTGTAGAATATAGAATATGGTAAGGTTAGTCGTGTAATAGTGGTTTTGTAGCTATCTTCAATTATGATTGATCATTAGTTTTGATGAAACTGCTTTTCCCTCATTGAGTGTAGCTTTTACAATGTATAAACCGCCAGATAATGCAGAAACATTAATATTGCTGATATGATTAACGTTTGAATAATGTCGGTTAAAAACCGTTTCGCCGTTTTGGTTAATGATTCGTACTTGTTTAATAGAACTTGCTGAATCAATACTAAAAGATTGGTTAGCATGATTGGGATAAATAGTTAGATTGTTATTATCAATGTTAGTAATACTTGTTGGCTGGTTTGTTCCTTTTAACTCTAGCTGAGTAATCGTAGAATCAACATTGGCGTTGATAATGGTATTTAATCCTCGGAGTAAACATTTTGAGTTATTATAATCTAAATCAGTGGCTGAATCCCAATACATAACGCCTGCACAATTATTATTGCGAGCAAATAGTGTTTTTTTAATGATTGTTTTCTGGCCGTTAAATATGACTTTCTGAAGCTGATCATTCATTATTATTTCAGCTTCGTCAGCTTCTGGATTAATATCCGGGATTTGCTTTAAAACCGTATTGTAACCAACTTCTGTATGGTCGGCTGCATTGCCATAAAACGGTAAGCCTATCACCAGTTTATTGGCAGGTATACCATAATTGGTTACTGTTTGAAAATCCTGTTCTGTCCGTTCGTAGGGAAACAGATGGTTTTGTGGCCCGTATACTTGAATGGAAATGAAGTCACAAGCGTCAATTGCAGGCTGGCTAAGCTTATAAAAGAATGAATGTAAGGAAACGCTCAGGCATTTGTCAGCCGGTAAAACAGCATCAATTGCTTCAATCGTTTTACTATAGTTGGCCCACTCATCTGGCGATTCACACCATTCAAAATCCAGATCGATACCATCCAACTCATAGGTTTCAACCATTGTTTTTACATTATTAGCAAAAGTTTCACGTGTCGCCGATGTTTTGATCATTTCTTTCCATTGCTCTTTGCCCATAATGCTAAAACGCACTTGAACATCGCTCAGCTCTTTCACAGCTTGTTTTAATCGCTGTAAGTCATATTTGATGTTTTTTATATCTTTAGCTGGTGTGATGCGGTTGTTTACTTGCCAATAGCCTGTTAATAAACTGTATTCCCACCAATGACTTGGTACTTTTTTATACATTAACTTGGTAATTGCTTCAGGTGTTTGTGCTATTTTCCACAATCTGATTTCATCGATTTTACCCTTAAAATTTTCACCAATAATAAAGTCCCCTTCAATTTTGGGGCAATTGGTAGCAACTAAACCATTATTTCTGTTGAACCAGTGCTTAACAGGTACAGCATCAATGCATATCTCAAATTGCTTAAATGCGCCGGCGCTTCCATTGTAAGCTACCGCAATGTGATGCCATTTGCCGGTCGATAATTTATTATCTGCAACAGCGTAGGTATTGGTTCCGTTGTTAACGTGGATGTTTATAGATTTACTGGCTTCAGTTCCTAAACTAAGCGATGTTTTATTAAGCCAGTCCAGTGTTTTATGGAAGATGAAGCTTCCCTCCACCCATTCATCAATGTATACCCATGCTTCGAATGTAAATTGCTTAGCTCCTACATTGGCTGCCTGATATAGAAGCCCTTCACCGCAATTAACTTTTGAGTTTTGCCCATTAAACTGAAGCACACCACTTCGTCCATCAAATTGATCCAGATAATTAACGTTCGAAAGAACACCATCATTATCCGGGTATTCGTTATAGATACCACCATCTTTTTTTACTGTAGTTGTACCAATAAAAAGGAGGTCATTATTATTATGGAGATATTCATCGCTTATTTGTCCTGTTTGAAAGCGATTTTGGCGAACGTAACTGCTGACAATTCGGTATTTAAAATTAGGATTGTTGCTTACAATATTTTTTGCAACATTCCCAAAAGCTCTTGCGTGGTAGTTCCCAGTGTAATCGTAAATATTGGTCAAAAGATCTTGATCACCTCGATAATAAACTTTGAGCTTATCATACAATTGATGGTATTTGTTTATGGTGTTATTGAAATCTAACTGTTCAGCAGTTAGGGATGTATTCCAAACTCTGAATTCGTCGATTTGGCCATTAAATCGACTGCCAATTTCCAGGTTTCCATTAGTAGTAGGAGTAGTTGATGGTAAGGAGTTGTTAACGGTAGAGTACCATTTATTGCCGGACTGCTCACCATCGATAAAAACGGTTAACTGCTCTGTTGAATCACCCTTATAAACAACAGCGACATGGTGCCACTTGTTAACAGAAATAGACGAGTTATCCAGGGCCATATAGGTATTTGTACCATTTGACACATGTAGATAGATACGTTTGCTGGCATCAGGCCCCAGCGTCATACTTATCTTAGTTTTCCAGTCTGCACCCTCCTTTTTAAAAAGTATAGCGCCTTCGTTCCATTGATTGATAAGTATCCAAGCCTCAATGGTAAAAGCAGAGGTGTTGTTCAATGCCGCCACATTGCCGGACGAAATTTTTGATTCTTGCAGTCCATCAAAGCTCAGACATAAATTTTTAGTTTGGCTATTTATGTCGGTTAAAAAAGCTAAAGCTATAAGAATGAAGATTAGATTTTTTTTCATGTTAAGGGTGTTGGAGTTCAATATCAATGGTTATAGAAGACGACAGGTAATAGATATTTACTTGTATTTATTTCAATTAACGAGAGGCTTGGTATTTAAATTTTACTGATTAAAATTGCGAGAAGGCCTAAGTACTTCTCGCAAGAAAAAATAAAGGTTTACTCTACTAGTATCTTCTTGTAAGCTCTTTCTCCATTAGAAATTACTTCAACAATATATATTCCAGGTGTACTGGCTGTAAATGGTACTTTAGTGTGATAATTATTAAAAGCCATAGTTTTTTCTTTAATCAAAGTACCTGTTAAACTATAAATGCGTATGCTCCCAACTCCAATCGATTCGTTTTTTATGAGTAACGTTTTCGTGGTATTGTTGTAGTATAAGTCGGCTTTTTTATTTTTATTATCAAAAATGCTTGTGGGGGTGTTATTGAAGAACTTAATACCAGCTCCAGATATTGTACCATGTACTTTAGATGAACCGCTATCTAATACATTATTTACGTCATCGGCGTCTTCTTCATTCATTTTCCAATTGTGAAGAAGATCATAGATATTTGGATGACTCATTGGAATGTAATCCTGATAATTATTAGCGATGGTTGACTCATCCAAAACAGCACCCCAAACACGAATATCAGCCATTTTGCATTTCATCCCTTGATGACAAATCTGAAAATTACTTGCAAAACTACCAGGGAATTTATCTGGGGCAGGATTTGTAGAAGGATCATTTTCAACAGATAGAACACCATTAACATATAGTTTTATCGTCTTGTTTAGTCCATCAAATACGAAGGCTAAATGTTCCCATTTTGGATTATTAAAATCGTTAATTGTACCAGCATCAGTGTAAGCTACTGAGTTACCTATTGCAAGGGCTAACATATTATCGTTGGAAATCTGAATGGTAAATCCTTTATTTGTAGCCCTATCCCAGCCAAAATCAATTAATTTGCGATTGACTCCGGCAATTTCACGTAACCACCAGAATTCAATTGTGAATGACTGCAAATCAGCATATGCTGTGCTTAAAGAAGCACCTGGGAGTGTTAGTTTAGAAGACCAGTCGTTATTAAATGAGTAACCTTTAGAAGGTTGAGCATAGCTCATTGCGCACACAAAAAGAGTGGCAATAAATAGTAATGATTTTTTCATAATAAATCGTTTTTACTTAAAATAGATTAATTAGCGCTATTTGCATTTCGAGCAAATAACAGAGGCAAATGTAAAGGCAGTATCGAACAGTTTGAGGTGGTAAATTCTTTAAAGAAAGGCGAATAATTCGTCAGTAATGACAGGGGATGAATTATTCAAATTTGGTATATGAAATCACCTGTTGTTCTTGCAAATATCTGATAAACAGGATTTATGGGTTGCTTTATTTCTGAGTATACTCATTCGGAAGTTTCAAATATAACACAATGGTTATTCTTGATTCTTCACTTTTGCATGTAATCGTTAACCATGTGTTTTGCTATATTCCGATGGTGTGATACCAAATTCTTTGACAAAGCACTTGCGAAAATAAGCCGTATCACTGAAGCCTATTAGTTCTGAGATTTCTGTAATTGTATATTTTTTTAGTACTATGAGCTGTGCAGCTCGTTTAATTCGAATAGAACGTATAAATTCGGCAATAGATAAGCCGGTGAGTGCTTTTAATTTGCGGTAAAGACTTGGTTGACTCATGTTTAGGTTGGTTGCCAATGTTTTGGCACTAAACAGAGGATTTTGCAGGTTGTCTTCAATATGCTTAATTACCTTTTGTAAAAATTCTTCTTCATGGTGTGTTGCTTCCAGTTCGCTTGGCTCTATGGTAACTTTTTTACTGTAGTGTTCTCTTAATTTCTGTCTTGCGTTAACGAGGTTATTAACACGTGCTATTAGCATCTCTGTATCAAATGGTTTTGTCAGGTAATCGTCGGCACCATGTTCTAACCCAATTAGTTTATCCGCATCAGCTGATTTAGCTGTTAAAAGAATAATTGGAATATGCGAAGTTTTATTATCAACCTTAAGGCTTTGACATACATCTATGCCATTTTTTATTGGCATCATAATATCGCAAATTATGATGTTGGGAACGTGTTTTAATGCTAATCTTTCTCCTTCTTTGCCATCTGTAGCTTCTATAACATTAAAGTTAGTTGAAAAAATACTTTTAATGTAACTTCGAATGTCATCATTATCTTCAATCAATAGCATCAGCTGGTTATCACTGTTGTTCTCGCTTCTAGTTCCAGAAATCATATTCGTGCTGGTTGGGGTGTCTGGAATTTGTTCTAACGTAACTAGATCGTTACTTTCAGTATCTGACAACTCTTTCTCCGTAAAATGTTTGTTACCCAATAAAAAACTTAATGTGAATTCGGAGCCTTTATTGACTGAGCTTTTAACTTTTATCTGGCCTTTGTGAAGTTCAACAAGTTCTTTAACAAGCGCAAGTCCAACACCTGTTCCTGGTTTTACAGATGATTGTGCATCAGGAACCTGGTAAAATCTGTTAAATATTTTTTCAATGTGTTTTTGACCGATGCCTTTACCGGTATCTTTAATAATGATTTGACAATGCTTTAAAGCTTTATCATCTGGCAATGAAAGGCGAACCTCCATAGTAATACTTCCTCCCTGAGGTGTATATTTAAAAGCATTAGAGAGGATATTAGTTATGATCGTCTCCATTTTTCTGGTGTCATACCACAACCTAATTGATTGGTTTTGACAAATAAAAGTATACTCAATCTTATTTAATCTTGCTAAATCTTTAAATGAGTTGAAAATTGCTTTGCCAAATGGAACGATATTATTTTTCGAGGCAAAAGTATTCATTTCCTGAGTTTCAATTTTTCTTAAATCAAGCAATTGATTTACCAGAGTCAATAGTTTTTCAGCATTTTTATTAACTAAAATAACGCGTTGTTTTAAACCTGTTGGTAGTTGTTGCGATTGAATGATGTCTTTTAATGGTGCAGTAATTAGCGTCAATGGTGTTCTGATTTCATGCGATATATTCATAAAAAATCGCGATTTCATAGTGCTAAGCTCCTGCTCTTTTTTGTGCTTAATTCGAGCAATCTTAAGGTTGTTTTTCAATTCAGTTTGCTGCAGGTCGTGCTGCTGCTGTTTTATTAAACGATTTAGTCGTAACCTAAAAATACCAAATATAAAAACGAATAATAGAATCGCTTCAAGTGTAAAGGCCCACCAAGTGCCCCACCACGGAGGCAATATTGTTATTTTAATAGTTGTGGGTACGCTATTCCATTTTTCATCGTTATTTGATGCTTTTACCTCAAATATATAATCGCCAGGTCTGAGGTTATTGTATGTTACATACCGCCGTTTATCATCGGTAAAAACCCAATTGTCATCAAAATTTTTAAGGCGGTAGGCATATTTATTCTTCTCCTGATGAAGGTATGATAAGGCTATGAATTCGAGTGTAAAATTATTCTCTGTATGTTTTATTGTCAATTCTCTTGTATAGCTTATCGATTGTTCTATAACTGGTTTATTATTTGCTTGTTTAGTAGATGCCGATATGTTTTTAATTTTAAGGTCTGAAATAACGACTGGTGGAATAAATTCATTTTTAACAAACCTTTCAGGATTAAAAACTAATAAGCCACGGTTGTTTCCAAAATAGATATTGCCCTTAGAATCAGTGTAGGCAGTGCGATTGTTGTTATTAATGTAGTAATTGGTAAACGATTCATTTTGTTTATTAAAACGCGCAATGCCGGAGTCAGTGCCGAGCCACAAATGGCCTTGCGAGTCCTCAGTAATACATGTGATAAAGTTATCGCACAAACCATCGCGTTTGGTATAAAACCGGAGTTTCCCTTGCATAGGAATATACTTACCTAAACCACCACGATAACCAATCCAGATTGTTCCGGAAGAATCTTCATAAAGGGACCAAACTTCCTTGCTTTTTAGCTGTTCTATTGGTGTATAGATATCATTAAAGTGATTAAAACGAAAAGAGTCACGTTCGTGATAAATTAATTTATTGAGACCATTATTTGTGCCAATCCATATATTACCTTCAGCATCCTCCAGTATGGTTCTGATATAATTAGAATTAAGTGTTAGTTTTGCTTTTGTTTGCCTTGTAACTCGATGAAAAAGATCTTCTTTTCTATCATAAAAGACTAAGCCATTGTTAGTGCCAATCCAGAATCTATGTTTCGAATCGATGTAAATGTCTTTAATTTTCGGCTGGGTACCATTTTTTTTAGTGTTAGTCAAAATATTAGTAAAGTCTTCCGTTTTTGCATTATATAAAGACAAACCACTGCCTTCATGAGCAAACCACAAGTTGTTATCTTCATCCTTGGCACTTGCTACCACAACATTTGAAGCAATGGAGTTAGAGTGCCTATCGCTATGCAGGAACTCTTTAAATTCGTTCGTATTTATTGCTCCGGTTTGTGCTGTGGTTCTCTTTATTCCACCATGCCAGGTCGATACCCATAAATACCCACTTTCATCTTCAACGATATCTTTTATTTCCAAGTGGTTTTGCTTTGGTGAAGAATCAAAGTTAACTCTTCTGAAATTCTGATGACCGAGGTTAACTTTCACTACACCACCACCAAAAGTTCCAATCCACATAACTCCAGAGCTATCAAAGAACAATGCACTTGTTCTGTTCTCTAACTTATCTCTAAATTGAGGATGATTCCAGTTGTAATGGGTAAAATGTGGTTTGTTTAACCGTTCGTTGGAAGATTCAGTAACATCAACGCCATTCCATGTGGCCAGCCAAATATTGCCTAAATTATCTTGAGATATGGCATATATGTCAGTGTGAATTAGGGAATTAATTGCAGTGTGATTGTATGTGAATTGCTCAACGTTGGCAGAGGATTTGTTAAATCGCAGGACACCACTGCCCAGTGTAGCCAGCCATAGATATTTGTCATTCTCGGCAAATATTTTTTGTATAAACTTAAAATTATTGGCTTTGTGTTTGGGTAAGAGTGTAAATTCCTCAACCTCATTGGTAAAGGGATTGAATCTAATCAAATGGTTTTCATACGAGCCAATCCAAATCAGTCCATCACCATCTTCATATAAATCTGTAAAGTTGATATACGGCTGTCCATTCTTTTTTTTGATGATATGATTTAAGAACGTAACCTCATTGGAGTTATTTATCGTCATGTAGGATAAGCCTTGATTGGTAGTCAGCCATAGTCCACCTTTTTGTGCTATATGTATTGAACTTACTTTTGTACCAGGCAGACTATTCATATCTTTTGGATTGTGAGTGTAATGTGATACAAAGCTTTCGGTAATTGGGTTAAAATGATACAAGCCATTGGAGCAAGCTATCCAGAGGGTTGAATCACTGCTTTGTTCAATGTCCAGTATATGCATTACTTCGCCATCGGGATTAAAGGACTTTATTTGACTTCCATCATATCTATTTAATCCATCGTTAGAACCAAACCACATGAAACCTGTAAAATCTTTATAAATACAGTTGATGGTGTTATCCGACAGCCCATCTTCAATAGTAATTTGCTCAACCGAAAAGTTAGTTGATTGAGCATACGAAATAATGTGACCGGCAAGAATGAATACTAATATTTTGAAGGTTCTCAGCATATCTTGATTAGTAACTCAGCTTTTATTTTTATTGGTGACTTATTTTAAACAACATCTAATTAGAGAAAGAGTTGTACTAATACTGTTTTATCCAACTGCGAAATTAATGATTTCCACATAAAGTTATTACTCTGAGAAAATGCGTCCATGATGTATTATAATCAAACCCCTGCTACCACAACTAATGTGGTGTTAAAGTGAATAATTAATCCATCTTAAATGAATAAAATAACCACCTTATAGTCTGGAGAAAAAAGCGCTTTACAAAGATTAAAACGTCACCATCAGCAATAAAAGACAGTCGATATTTTTGTTACAAATAATTGCAATTAAAAAAGGTGGTATAGTGACAATTTACCCATTAATCGGATTATTATTTAAACACTCGATACATGTTATTAATGAAGAATAATTATTTACGGCTACTCATCCTGTTCATATTAGTCAGGAGTGCTTCGTCGGTTATTAATGCTCAGCAAAAAGATTGGGAAAATCAATTTGTAACCTGTCAAATGAAAATGCCAGCACGGGTTACTTCATACTCATATGGTAGCGAAAAGGATGCCTTATTAGGTCAACGAGAGCGATCCAGTTTATTGATGTTGGATGGAGATTGGAAATTTAATTTTGTACCAAAAGCAGAATTACGCTCTAACAACTTCCAGATGCTGGAGTTTGATGATAGTAATTGGGGCGAAATACCTGTACCCTCATGTTGGGAAATGCAAGGTTATGGTACGCCTATTTACACAAATGTTGAATACCCATTTAAGGTTAATCCACCATTTATTGAACGAGATAATCCGGTTGGGTCATATATAAAAGAGTTTGAACTGCCGAAAAATTGGACTGAACAGAACGTGATATTACATTTTGGAGGTGTCTCTTCAGCTTTTTACTGTTGGGTAAATGGTCATCTTGCTGGTTACAGCCAAGGTAGTAGATTACCAGCCGAATTTGATATTACAAACTATTTAAAAAAAGGCAACAACAAAATAGCCGTTCAGGTATTTAGATGGTGCGATGGCAGTTATCTTGAAGACCAAGACCATTGGCGTATGAGTGGAATTCACCGTGAAGTGTTTTTAATGGCACAACCCAAGGTGCATTTATCTGATTTTTTTGTACAAACAAAATTTGATAAAACGTTTACAAACGCGTCTTTGAAGATAAATCCAACTATTAAAATGACGGACGATATAAATATAAATAATTGGCAGTTCTCAGCAAGGCTTTTTGATGCCAATGGTCATGAGGTATTGGATTCACCGCTCACGGTTGATGTCAACCAAGTGGTTAATAAAAAACATGTCCCGCGTGATAATATTTATTTTGCTTTAATGGAGAAAATGATTCCTTCTCCGCATCAATGGTCTGCTGAACAACCATACCTGTACACATTAGTCATGTCTATATACAATGCTAATAAAGATTTGGTAGAGGCAAGGAGTTGTAAGATTGGTTTTAGAGACATAAAAATTACCAAAAACGGTGAGTTATTGGTAAATGGGAAATCCGTCAAACTCAAAGGAGTTAACCGCCATGACCATCACCACGTAACTGGTAAAACAGTTAGTCGTTCTGATATGCGGAAAGATGTTCAATTGATGAAACAATTTAATTTCAATTCCGTTAGGACTTGTCATTACCCTAATGACCCTTATTTCTATGAGTTGTGTGATGAATATGGATTATATGTGATGGATGAGGCAAATGTAGAAACACATGGTATAGGTGGACAACTAGCAAATGATGCTACATGGTCAAATTCTTTTCTTGAGCGTATCATTGCGATGGTTGAAAGGGATAAAAATCATGCTTCTATTATCTCCTGGTCATTGGGAAATGAATCAGGTTGTGGCCCTAATTTTGCAGCTGCATCTGCATGGGTAAAAGACTACGACCCCACAAGATTTGTGCATTACGAGGGAGCTCAGGGCGTACCAACTAGTTTGGATTACATTCCGGTTAACACAAAAGAGTGGCAAGAAAATTATAATACGCAAATGGCTAATCCCACTGACCCTGCTTACGTAGATGTCATCAGTAGGATGTACCCGTCAATTGAGCAAGTTCAAAATCTAGTAAATAATCGGCAAATAAAACGTCCGATTATCATGTGTGAATACGCACATGCAATGGGGAACTCGCTTGGTAACCTGAAAGAATATTGGGATTTAGTGTATGACTCGCCTAATCTGATTGGCGGATATATTTGGGATTGGATTGACCAGGGTATTTTACAAGAAGATGACAAAGGTCAAGTATATTGGGCTTATGGAGGAGATTTTGGTGATAAGCCTAACTTGAGTAACTTTTGTATTAATGGGATAGTTGCATCAGACAGAACACCAAAACCGCAACTATGGGAGTGTAAATATATTTTTCAACCTGTTGAATTTGGAGCTGTGGACTTGAAGAATGGTGCAGTTAGAATTAAAAACCGATTCAATTTTACTAATACGGACAACTATAACTTCAAATGGAGTGTTTCTGAAGAAGGCAAGGAAATTAAGGTAGGCACAATAGAAAATGTGCATATCAACCCCGGGCAATGGAAAGAAGTTGTAATACCTTTTAAGAACCTTAAAATTAAACCGGGAGCCGAGTATTGGCTAAGGGTGTGGGTAGAACAGAAGAATAGAACCCCATTTGCCGAGATTGGGTTTGAGGTTGCCAAAGAACAGTTTAAACTGCCTTTATACAAAGAAAAGCCTGCTGAGAGCAATAAATATTCCTCAATAGAACTAAGTGAAACAGAAACAGAACTCTTATTATCAGGGAATAAGTTTAACTTAATTTTCGAAAAGAAATGTGGTGTGCTAAAACAATATAAGTTCAAAGGAATAAATATCATTGAAGCACCATTAACAGCATCATTTTGGCGACCTCAAACAGATAATGACCGCAGAGGGTGGAAATCGCATAAAACATCAGCTTTTTGGAAGGATACCCATCAGCAATTGCAAGTATCGGATATCGAAATTGATGAAGTTACACCTGGAAAGATAAGTGTTAAAATAACGCATATAATTGAAGATAAACTTTCACAGGTGAGTGAATTTATAATTACAGGTGATGGAGAATTGAATGTCAATTATCAATTACAGGCTGATAAATCACTACCAATGCTTTTAAAAGTAGGAAGCCGATTTGGAATTAATAAGGACTTTACCAATATGAGTTATTACGGCAGAGGTCCTTGGGAAAACTATGCTGATAGAAAGGCCGCTGCTGAAATTGATGTTTATAGCGGAACGGTTGATGATTTTATTTACCATTATGTGTATCCACAAGAAAATGGGAACAGAACTGGAGTTCGTTGGCTTACGTTAACAAACGACAAGGGTGATGGATTGAGAATTGAAGGAACTAAACCGCTTAATGTTTCGGTTTGGCCATGGAGTGCTGATAATCTGGAAAAGGCAACACACACTAATGAACTTTACAACGATGAAACAATCACAGTGAATGTAGATATGCTTCAAGCGGGTGTTGGCGGAAATAACTCATGGAACGAGAAAGCTCGTCCGATAAAAAAGTACCAGATTCCGGCTGGCACATATCAATATTCATATAAAATAAAACCATTGCATTAATTACAATAGTGTGTGTATAAATACCTATCGGATAGTGTGATGGTGATTTTGAAGTTGAATGTGTCATGGTAGAATGAACGATTAATCATCCTGATTTCTGAACGATTATTACACATGTAATGATTAAAATGATGATGGAAGTTTAATTGTATCACAACTATTTTTGAAACACAAAATTAACTATCAGTAAGTTCATATTATGCAAAAAGGAATTGTTTGATAGTATTCATCTAAAGAAATAGTTAAAGATAAGTTTAAGTTATGAAAAAAGGATTATTTAAAGCGCTTAGCTATTTGCTTGTGGTTACCGGTTTGCTGGTGGTTGCATGTAATGAGGATATTGAGGAGCAACGCATCCCTTATTTTAGCGCTACTGCAGAGTATTTCACTGATGAAACCACTTTACAGGTTGGTGTTGATTCAATGGAGATTAATATTGAAACCAACTCGTATTGGGAAATTCAATTGGATGAAGAGGTTGATTGGGTAAGCGTTACACCGCAAAAGGGAACTGGTGATAATGTTGCATCTGTAGAACTTACACCTAATACAAGTGTTTATGAGCGAAGTGCCTATGTTTATTTTAATGCCTATGAGTTAAACGACAGTATTAAAATTCAACAGGCAGGTAGTATAATTGCTTTATCCGAAAGCTCTTTGACTGATGTACCGTGGAATGGCGAAGAAATTTCTATAAACCTTGCTTCTGCCGTAAAGTGGAAGTCAGAGCAATCCGAAACCGGAACATGGATTAATGTAGAGCCACAAAAGGGTGACGACGGAACTACAGAGATTATATTAATGATTGATGAAAACGATAATAAATCAGCACGTCTTGATTCTGTCTTATTCATTAGCGCGACGGAAGATGATTTGTCAAAAGTATGGTTAAAAGTAGCCCAGAATGGTAATGAAAATGCAGGTAAATCCATTATTCTCTCACAATCCAAAGTTGAGAAAATTGATGCTGCAGGTTTAACGCATACTATAGAACTTACGGCAATTAAAAACTGGAAAAGTAGTCAATCAGCCACCGGAAATTGGATAACGGCAAAACCAGGTAATGGAGAAGCCGGCAAAACCAGTGTGGATATTATTATTGCTGAAAATACATCAACAGAAGTTCGAACTGACTCAATTTTATTTAATGACAACGAGGCGGCCTATAATGTTTGGTTTAAAGTAAGCCAAGAAGCATTTGAACCGCTAATAGAAGCTACAACATCAATTGATCAGGTAAGTTCAGAAAGTGGTTCGTTAACAATTGAATTAAGTAGCAATGTCGACTGGGAAGCGTCTTGTGAAATAGAAGGTGTTCTATTTGAACCTGCTAATGGTATAAAATCAAATGAAAAGCAAAATATTAAGGTTACATACCCTAAAAATTCAGAAACTGACGCGCGTAATATTGAACTAAATATTATAGGTATATCTCCATATAATGATATTGTTCAGACCATCACAATAGCTCAGCAAGGTAGTGAGGGGCCTAGTTTTGAGGTTGAAAAAGAAAATATTAGTATTGATGGCTCAAATCAGGATTTTGAGATTCAACTTAACCTAGCTGTTGAAGCATGGGAAGCTGTTTCAAGCAATTCGAAGTTTCGCATTATCGAAAATGAATCGGGCAATGCCAGTACAACACCAATTGTTATTAAAGTAAATGCAGCTGATAACAAGAGTTTGAGTAATGTAGAAGGCATAATCGAGATAAGAAGTGTAGCAAATCCCGACAATAAAATTGAAGTGAATATATCGCAGGGATTACATCCTATGAATGATGAAACTCTTGTATATACCATTCCATCTCAAAAAGCTAATGAATTAGGTTTAGATCGTGGAGTAAATCATCCTACAAAAGAAGGTTGGAAATTCTGGAATGCCAATGAATTTGAGAATGGTCAATCAATGGATTGTTTCTGGAATTTTAATACCGCAAATGGAATTAAAAATGCCACTTTTAATAAAGATTTAAAAATTAGAACAGCTGAAGGAACACTAAAGCTTAAAACCATAAAATTAACAGAGGAAACTACCAATCAACATGGTGAACCAGCATTCTTTGAAACTGGTGCAGCTATTTATAGCAAACGCCATCATCAAGGTGGTGATAAATGGGTAAAGTTTACAGAGAACATGCGTGTGGAAGTTCGCTTTAAAAACTCGGGCATCCATGGTTTCAATGAAGCTATCTGGTTTATGGGACAAACCAACTACGATAGTTATAAAATTAATTGGCCAGATTGCGGTGAGTTAGATTTGGTTGAAATGCCTTTTCCTAACGAAGCACACTGCTCATTGCATACACAAAATTTTTCATCTAATACAGGTAATGCCGAAACGGCTCATGTGACTTTAGCCGATGAAACTAAGTGGAATATATATTGGATAGAAGTTTTAGAGGATCGCATAATTGGCGGCGTTAACGGTCACCAATACTTTGAGCATATCAAAGGAGAAGGCGGTAATAATGATTGGCCATGGGATCACCCGTCAGGAATGATGTTAATTGTTACACCAGGTATTGGTGCCTGGTCGGGTGTAATGCCAAATATGACAGCAGGTCAAGAGGCAAATATGGAGTTAGATTGGATTAGAGTATATGTTAATGACCAGTTTGACGAGTCTAGTCAAGATGGACACAATGCCAAATATTATTAAATCGGGAAATAAAGGGGGCGTTGTTCTAACGCCCTCTTAAAAAACTCTTCATATATGTGTGATTATACCTATATGAATAAGGATTTTAAAAAGTAAGAACTTGTGTTTTTTAGCATAAACTCTTGCTAGTAATTAGAATATTTAAAAACAGAATAATGAAAAGTATAAATAAATTCTGGTTGGCATTAATGTTATTTTGCTTTATTGGAATAAATGCTTTGGCCCAAAGCAATAATGTAACAGTCAAGGGGGTTGTTGTTGATGAGACAGGCGAACCTTTGCCAGGTGTTAATATTGTTTTACAAGGAACCACCAATGGAGTTATTACTGATTTTGACGGTAATTACAAAATTAATTTCGAGTCGACAGGAAAAGAGGTCTTAATTTATAGCTTCATTTCTTTTGAAAATCAAATATTTGAAATAAAAGAAACCGGAACTATTGAAAACAACGTAACTCTTCGTTCAGATTCAGAAGATTTGGATGAGGTTGTAGTCGTTGCTTTTGCAACGGTAAAAAAAGAAAACCTAACAGGTTCGGTTAGCCAGGTGAAAGCTGAAGTGTTGGAGTCACGTCCTGTAGCCCAGGCTTCTCAAGCCTTACAAGGTGTAGTTCCTGGTCTTAATATCAGTAATGATATGGGAGGTGAACTCGATGGAAGTATGAATATTAATATTCGTGGAGCCGGTACCATCGGGCAAGGATCATCAGGAAATCCTTTAGTATTGATTGATGGGATTGAGGGAAGTCTGAATGAAATTAATCCCAATGATATAGAATCTATTTCTGTATTAAAAGATGCAGCTGCAGCATCTATATATGGTTCGCGTGCACCATTTGGTGTTATTCTTGTAACAACCAAAAAGGGATCAGGTGGAAAAACAACAGTTAATTATAGCAATAACTTACGTATTTCAACGCCTATTAATATTCCAGATCGGATGAATTCTTTAGATTTTGCCTATTATTTAAATGATTTATATCAAAATACGGGATTAAACCCGGTGTACAAGGAAGCACAAATCCAACGAATTACTGATTTTCAAAACGGTGATTTGGCATTTGGTACGCAACCAAATCAAAGTAACACAGGGTGGTTATCGCTCTACGAAAGTTATGGTAATACCGATTGGTATGATGTACACCTGAATGATATTAGCTTTGCTCAAGATCATAACTTAAGTGTAAAAGGTGGAACTGAAAAAGTGAATTACTATATTTCTGGTGGTTATTTAGATCAGGAAGGTTCATTCCGTTTTTCAAATGAAACCTTTGGACGAAAGACATTAAGTACAAAGATTGGTGCTCAATTGCATGAAAAAGTGACCTTGAATCTAACTTCAAGATTTATTCGTAAAGAATTGGATAAGCCAACTGCTCAGGATGCTATGTTTTATCATAACTTGTCCCGTCGTATTCCTACAACTGCCTTGTATACTCCTTATGGCGATTACACTCAGAAGTCATTAGTTAACCAGCTAGTAGATGGAGGTCGAACTGTCGATCAGAAAGATTATCTGTATAATAAAGCACAGATTAAATTTGAACCAATTAAAAACTGGAATATTTTTGGTGAAATTAATTCACGTATTGAAAATCATGATAACACCAAACACATCGCAAAAGTATCCATAACTCAACCTAATCGCAATGATGAGTATATTCCTGTTTTTGAGGGATACGTACCGCAAATTGAAGCAAGGCAGCATGGTATTTATGCCATAACAGCCCCTGGACAGAATTATTTCCAAATTGGATCACGTCAGATTAACTATACAGCCTTTAATTTTTATACCGATTATTCGAAGTCAATAAAGGAGCACAACTTTAAGTTTTTAACTGGTGTTCAAAATGAACTATTTAAATCAAAATTATCATATCTGGGAACAGATAATCTTGATTCCGATGAACGTCCATTTATTTCTCAAAACGGCGAAAAGTTTGTTTACGAAGCTAAAGGAGAATGGAGTAACCTAGGTATTTTTGGCCGAATCAACTACAATTATAAACAGCGATATCTGGTAGAAGTTAATATGCGTGCCGATGGAGCATCACGATTTCCTGAAGACGAACGTTGGGGATTTTTCCCATCAGCATCTGCTGGTTGGAATATGTCGCATGAATCATTTTGGAAACCTATTTCGCATGTCGTTGGTAGTTTTAAAATTCGTGGTTCATGGGGAGTCTTAGGAAACCAAAATACCAATAGTTATTATCCCTATTTTCAGAATATGAGTATTGCTAATGGAAATTGGGTTGTTGATGGAGATGTCCCTTCTGAATTACCAGCACCAGCACCTTATAGCTCATCTATTACTTGGGAAAGCATCGAAAGCTATAACTTTGGTTTCGACATGGGGCTGTTTAATAATCGATTAACATCCACATTCGATTTATTCAACCGAACCACTTCTGACATGATTGGCCCGGCACCTGCAAAACCAGGCTCTTTTGGTGCAACAGTACCAAAAACCAATAATGCCGAATTGGTTACACGCGGTTGGGAATTTGAAATTGGCTGGAGAGACAACGTGACAAATGATTTTTCGTATGACGTTAAAGTGGTATTGAGTGATGCTAAATCAGAAGTAACACAATATAGTAACCCTGAAAATTTATTGTTTGCCGGTAATACTCAACAGTTTTACGAAGGTATGCAATTAGGTGAGATATGGGGGTATGAAACAGTAGGTATTGCACAATCAGATGCGCAAATGAACGAATGGCTGGTGAATAATCAACCATCTTTTGGAAGTCAATGGGCAGCTGGTGATATAATGTATCGCGATTTAAATGGTGATAATGTCATTGACGCAGGTGCACAGAAACTGAATGATAGTGGTGATATGAAAGTTATTGGTAACAGCACACCTCGTTATTCGTTCGGAGTTAATGCTGGTTTTAATTACAAAGCTTTCGACTTTAGTTTATTTATTCAGGGCGTTGGTAAGCGTGATGTTTTGCTTTCGGGCGGAGCCTTTTATCCTGGTATCAACCAATGGCAGGTATCACCATATAGTGATCACCTTGATTATTTCCGTCCGGCAGGAAGTTCACTTGGCGAAAATATGGATTCGTATTACCCACGACCATTTATTGGCGATAAAAATTACAAGTCACAAACTCATTTCTTGCAAGATGCTTCATATGTGCGTTTAAAGAATGTGCAGATTGGTTACTCTTTACCACAAACACTCTTGAGTAAGGTAGGTGTTTCTAATTTACGTGTATTTGTATCAGGTGAGAACCTACTGACGCTAACAAACCTGATGCTGTTTGACCCTGAAGGATTAGCTGATTTAATTAATGGTAGCGGTAAAACCTACCCTATGTCTGCCGTATATTCGGCTGGTTTAAGTCTTACCTTTTAATTGAATGCAATGAATAAGTTATGTAAATATTTTAGTAGTGTGGCAATCATAGCAGTAATGACTGTATTTACAAGTTGTGAAGATTTTCTACAACGTGAGCCGCAAGATTTCTTATCTGAAGAATCATATTTTAATAAACCGTCAGATTTGGAATTGTTTGTCAATAAGTTTTACGCATCATTTAAAGTAACTGATGTGTATGGACAATATTCACTATATTCGGTTGATAATAATAGTGACAACCAAATAGGAGGTTCAGCTGATATAAACCTGGTAAAGGGTTATAAGCTAGTACCCGCTTCGGCAGGTAAAAAGGTAGGCGATTGGTATTTCAACAATATTCGTGAGTGTAATTACTTTATCGAAACAGTTGAAAGTCGAATTAATGAAGGAGTTCTTGATGCAGATCATGGAGATGTTCAACATTTCAGAGGGGAAAACTATTTCTTTAGAGCCTGGTTTTACTTTAACAAATTACAAGCTTTTGGCGATTTTCCAATAATTAAAACTGTATTGGCAGATGATACCGAAACTTTAAGTAAGGCTAGTAAGCGTGCTCCACGAAATGAGGTAGCAAGGTTTATTCTGGATGACCTTTCAAAAGCTATTGAATTATTAGACGATGGCCGTTCTAAAAATCGAATTAGTAAATCAGTTGCTTACTTATTAGCATCACGTGTTGCATTATTTGAAGGCACTTGGCTAAAATATCATAAAGGTACTGCCCGTGTACCGGGAGGCGAAGGATGGCCAGGAAGCGCCTTGTATCCTGATTTTTCATTCAATGCCGGAAGTGTTGATGACGAAATTAACTTTTTTCTTGATAAGGCAATGAGCTTTGCAAAGCCTGTAGCCGATAATGTTGAGTTATCTTCAAATTACCAGGAAATGTTTGTTTCAACAGCCTTAGAGTCGGTTGATGAAGTACTACTATTTAAAACATACAATGTTGGAACAGTAACCGGACATGGAGCTACGCATTACCTGCAACGAACTGGTGGTGGTAGTGGTTATACTCGTTCGTTGGTTGAATCATTTCTGATGAACAATGGTCTGCCGATTTATGCAAATGGTTCCAATTATCAAGGAGATGTTAAAATATCTGATGCTGTTACAGACCGAGATATGCGATTCCAACAATCTGTATTATCCGAAGGCGATGTCCGTAAAGTCAATTCTAATGGTTCAAAAGAATATTTTGATTACCCGATGCTATTGTTAGGATCTGGTTGGCAAGGGGTTTCGTCAGGGTATCAGCTGGAGAAATGGATGAGTACCGATCCACAGCAGGCTCTTTCATCCACAGCAGGAATTACTGATTGCCCAATTTTTAGAGCTGCAGAGGCTTATTTAAATTACATCGAAGCGGCCTATGAACGAAATGGCAATCTGAATGCCACTGCCACTGCCTATTGGCATGACATCAGAGCACGTGCCCAAGTTGATACTGACTTTCAAAAAACAATAGCAAATACAGATTTATCGAAAGAACGTGATTTGGCAACTCATTCAGGCGAAGCTCAGGTTGATGCAACTTTATACAATATTCGTCGTGAACGACGTAGTGAATTTATAGCTGAAGGGATGCGTTTAATGGATCTTTATCGTTGGCGTTCTTTGGACAAAATGGAGAATTATATTGTTGAAGGCTATAACTTCTGGGACCATTATTATACCGATTGGGATGGTATGCTTGAAGAAGGAGATAATATCTCTTATTCGCCAGAGAATGGAGGTTCAAAATACTATCAGCCATTCCGTCGCTCTGAAACAAATATCGCTTTTGAGGGATATACGTTTCCGCAAGCACATTATTTGAGTCCAATACCTCTTGACCAATTTGCGTTAACCAATTCAATTCGCGATGATGGAGTTTTATATCAAAATCCAGGATGGTCTAAAATTGCTGCAGCACCCGCTGAATAAATAAAATACAAACAAGAGTACTTTATCTGAAGTGCTCTTGTTTTATTCATTACCCTCTTATATGTACAATTACTCTTATACTTCTTTTTTCTTTTTACTACTTCTCCCGCTCTTTCTATCAGGATGCAATAAGAAGAACAGGCAACCAAATTTTCTTATTATAATATCGAATACGCATGATACTAAAATGTTCAGTATCTATGATAATCGATTTATAGAAACACCGAACTTAGATAAACTAGCTAAAGATGGAGCGGTTTTTCGAAATGCATTTATAAGTAACTATAATGTAGACTGTAATAAGGCAGCTTTATTAACAGGTAAACATATACTATCGAGTCATCATTTATTCGATAATGATGATGCCGGTAATAAACAGGCTTCATTTCTTAAAGTACTTAAGGATGTAGGCTATCAAACAATGGTTTTTGGGCAATGGTATCCCGAAGGTCAGTCTTTAAAATATGACACTTTTGATATATCTAAAGTTAGGCGTGAAGATGTACGAAGTCATCAATGTAACAATGACCTAATTACTAGAAAGGCTATAAACTGGTTGAGCAATAAAGGTCATTCGCAACCGTTCTGCCTGATTGTTAATTATGATAGCGGTTTTCTAAATCATAAATCATCAAAAGGGGGATCGAACAATCAAAGTTTATCTTCTTCAATGGCTGACGAGTCTAAATCGAATCTGGAAATCGGTAATTCTTATCAGGAGTATATTGCTTCAATTGACAAAAATATTGGCAATATTCTAAATTACATGGATAATGGAGGAATGATTAAGAATACGGCTATGCTATATACATCCCTTCAAGGTAATACAATAAATGACGTAAAAGCAAAGGAACATCATGTTAAGCATGAGCAAACAATGCGCATACCTTTAATTATTAAATATTCTGAATTAATTAAACCAATTGATATTTGCGAACTGGCCCAAACTATTGATATTGCACCAACTCTTGTGGATTTGGCGGGCCTAGAAGTGCCTTCAGTAATGCGAGGTATGTCATTAAGACCTCATTTAGAATATAAGTCTGCTAGTTCAAGAAACGAAATCTACTTTCATTATTCTGATAGCTGCAATATAAATAATCCTGTGTTACATTATGGAATTCACACAGGTAGATATAAATTAATATACTACAACCATTCGAATCAATGGGAACTATATGATCTTGAAAATGATCCCGACGAATTGAAAAACTTATATGATGACGACAATTCTCAGGTATTAATTAAACATCTTAAGGTAAGGTTACACAAAATTAAACGTGATTATTCTATGCAGAATGATAAGCGGATAATATAGAATAATTGTATTTAAAGTGAAGTTGGTTCTTCGTCAATTTTGGGGAATTAGCCATATTGAGACAACAACACTTTCCTCTTCAACAATTCAAAGTTTGCACGACCATACATTTGACGTTTGATGCTCTTAATCCTGTTTACATGACCTTCAACCGGGCCATTACTCCACTTAAGCTGTATTGCATTCTTTACAGCGTCAATATCCATCGCCATTCCTCTCGCAAAAGATGTGAGGCCAGGCAGTTTTTGCTTGGAGTCTTTTACTGTCTGAATCCATTCTTCGATATCACCAGTACCTTTTCTGATCATCTTTTTAAACTTGCGAACTAATTTTCGCACCTGCCGTAGCAAAGGCATATATTTTAAAAGCATCTGCATATAATTGCGTTCATCAAGATTCTCAATCCGATTCATGTTTCGCCCAATGTATTTTGCAAGCCGGCGAGTACTTAATGGTTTAATATATGGGATGTTCTGCTGGTTTATTTCAGATTGGCTCAGTACCATATTGCCAGTTGTGCCTTTAAGTTGTCTTATGTACTGGTATGCCTGGGAATTACCACCTGAATATCCCAATTGACGAATGTCGGCAACGATATCTTTCATCAAATAGCCAGCCTTTGAAATACTGTCAGTTATGTAAGACTTAAAATTCTCAATGTTGGTTCTTCTTGAATGTGATTTGGGCACCAACTCATCCATTGTAAAATACAGGCGTACAGTGTTACGACTAATGCCCAGTTCTCTCGCGATTCTCTTTTTCGGTATATTTTGACTTTGCAGTTCTTTAACTTTTTCAAAAACAGGTAGTCTCGAATCGAATCTTGGCAAAACGCTTGAAGTGCCCGTTATATTCTTTGATTCTGGTAGTTCTGCCTCTTGACACAACTCCATTGTTTTGGCCTTGACTAGTTTATTTATTTTGGGTGCCACGCTCTTAAAGTACGTATCTAAAGCTTCTGACAGGTTCATTAACAGGTGAAAACGATCTGCAACTTGTAGTGTACCGGGACTGGCAGAGTCAATCGCAGACGAATAAGAACTCGCTCTGTCCCTTGTAATTATTTCAATACCAGGATTCTTTTCGAGCCAGACTTCCAGATCTTCTCCCTCTCGTGTTGGCAGAAGGTCAATTGGCTTTGAGGTTTCCATGTCAACCAAAACAGTACCATAATTGACACCTTTCCGGAATGCCCAATCGTCGACACCAACCACTGTAAGTTTTCCTGGTTCCGGCGGTTGTAACCGGTAAGCAAGACGAGTGATGGTAGCCCGGCTTACTTTGACATTAAGTTTTTCAGACAATTTACTTCCTGCGCCACTTGTCATTTCAATGGCAATTTCAGATAATAGCTTATCAACTCGGAGCGTACGTCTGGCATATGGGAGAATATCATCATGTCGTTCTGTGAAAACCTTTCTTTGGCAGTTTGCATTCTGGCATTTAAACTTACGAATGCCTAATATGATTCGAGTAGAGTATTGAAATACTGGCAGATCAGTTATCTTACGGGCGTATCGATCGTGTACAGAATAACTGTATCTGTTACAAACCGGGCACTTTGCCTTCTTGCTGGTTATTGAAGCATGGAATGTAATTAATGATTGTTTATACTCGATATTGGAAATCTTGATTTTTGAAATTCGAAGGAGCTGTTTTAAGGTAATATATAATTGATTATCAATTATATAGATATAACCAAAAGCACCATCATAACCAAAGAAAAACACACATTAAATAACTGTACATCAATTAATTAAAGACACATCTCCTTGTCTGAATGTGGTTCCCCAAAGTTGACGAAGAACCAAGCTACTTTGGGGAACGGCTAACGTTTTCTCAAATGCACGTTACATGAATGGTGCTTCTACTAATCCTGATTTCACAGCTTTAGCACATGCTGCTACACAGGTTAAAAATGCCATTGATACAACGATTGCCTTAGGTGGTCAGAACTATGTATTCTGGGGTGGACGCGAAGGTTACATGTCATTGCTTAACACCAACATGAAAGCTGAGAAAGAACACCTGGCACAGTTCTTAACCATGGCACGCGACTATGCTCGCAAAAATGGTTTTACAGGTAACTTCCTGATTGAGCCTAAGCCAATGGAGCCAATGAAGCACCAGTATGATGTAGATGCTGAAACGGTAATTGGTTTCTTACGTCACCACGGCTTAGATAAAGACTTTAAATTAAACATTGAAGTGAACCACGCTACTTTAGCTCAGCACACATTTGAGCACGAATTACAGTGCGCTGCCGATGCAGGTATGTTAGGTTCTATCGATGCCAACAAAGGTGATTACCAAAATGGCTGGGATACAGACGAATTCCCAACAAGCATTCCTGAAACAGTACAGGCTATGATGGTTATTCTTCAGGCTGGTGGTTTACAAGGTGGTGGTGTTAACTTTGATGCCAAAACTCGCCGTAACTCAACCGACTTAGAAGATATCTTTATCGCTCATGTATCGGGTATGGATACTTTCGCTCGTGCTTTGGTTATTGCTGATGATATTTTAACTAACAGCGATTACCTACAACAGAAAGCAGCTCGTTATGCGTCATTCGATAGCGGTAAAGGGGCTGAGTTTGCAGCCGGTAAATTAACGATGGAAGATCTTCGCAAGATTGCTAAAGAAGCTGGCGAACCAGCAATGATTAGCGGTAAGCAAGAGCGTTATGAGCAGTTAATTAACATGTATATTTAAATTTAGGCAGTAGTTGAAAGGCAGTAGGCAGAAGTTTATTTACAGCTTCAATAAAAAAATCCCCCATCGCCTTACGGCACTTCCCCGAGGGGAAGATTTATAAACGTATCGGACAAGGGAAATTATAAACCTAAGCACTGTAATACTAACTAATATAAATTATTAATAATCCCGAAAGATGTAAAATGAACTCAAACCCAGACAAATTCATTGAATAGAGTCCGGGTGTTATCTAAAGAAATTAAAACACATTTGTAGTTCAGTCTTCAAACCCGCATCTTTCGGGATAACTTTAACAGTCAATAGTCTGTGGAAAGTAATCAGTAGTCGTGATACATTGTATCTTTTTATAAAACTACTGACCAATAACTATCTGCTACTGACTAACATTAAATCCGGGAATAATGAAAGAAAATCAGAATTTAGGCTATATCATGCTGTTAACATTGGTAGCAACCTTAGGCGGGTTGCTTTTTGGGTATGATACGGCCGTCATTTCGGGGGCCGAAAAATCCATTCAGGCCTTCCTTATCGATGGGCTTAACTTAAGCTCATTTGCACACGGAGCAACTGTTTCCAGTGCATTAATTGGTTGTATTATTGGTGGTGCCATCTCAGGTATTCTGGCTTCACGACTGGGAAGAAAGAAATCACTAATGGTAGCAGCTACCTTATTTTTTATCTCTGCCTTAGGTTCAGGAAAACCTGAAATCTTATTTTTTGAAGAAGGCAAAGCCACCATGGGCTTACTATACATGTTTAACGTCTACCGTATCATTGGCGGTATAGGTGTTGGTTTGGCTTCGGCTATTAGCCCAATGTACATCAGTGAAATTGCACCGGCTCACATTCGTGGTCGTTTAATTTCATTCAACCAGTTTGCCATTATCTTTGGTATGTTGGTGGTGTATTTTGTAAACTGGTCCATTGCTAAAGGGCAAACAATAGAATGGATTAACGAAACAGGCTGGCGCTATATGTTCTTATCAGAAGCCATCCCTGCCTCTTTATTTGGCATCCTCTTAATATTCGTACCTGAAACGCCACGTTATCTGGCCATGCAAGGTCATAACGACAAAGCATTAGGCATTCTGGAACGCATTAATGGCATCGATAAAGCCAAAAGCATTTTAAATGACATTAAAGAAACCGTTACTAAAACAGCGACTTCATCATCAAGCATCTTTTCGTACGGAAAAAAAGTGATAATCATCGGCATTTTACTATCAGTACTCCAACAATTTGTAGGTATAAATGTGGCACTTTATTACGCACCTCGCATATTTGAAAGCATGGGAGTCGCTAAAGATGCATCCATGTTGCAAACCATTGTAATGGGATTAATTAATGTGGTTTTTACCGTTGTTGCTATACTTACAGTTGACAAATGGGGACGTAAGCCTCTATTAATCACAGGTTCCATTGGAATGGCAGTTGGCATGATTGCCATTGGCCTATTATCATTCTTCGAAGTAATTGGCATCAGTACCTTGGTATTTATCATCGTCTACACCGCTTCGTTTATGATGAGTTGGGGACCAATCTGCTGGGTATTAATTGGCGAGATATTCCCTAATAAAATTCGTGGTAAAGCCATTGCTATTGCAGTAGCAGCACAATGGGCTGCCAATTACTTTATATCGTCAACCTACCCGGCCATGATGGAGTTTAGCGGTGGAATGACCTATATGTTCTATGGGGTGATGAGTATTTTATCAGCCATCTTTGTCTGGAAAATGATTCCTGAAACAAAAGGTAAATCATTGGAAGAAATGGAAGAAGTTATTGAGAAAATATAATTTAAACGAAACGCTCCGCTCTTTTATGAATGGAGCGTTAAATTTTGTCTCTATGACAAATTTGGTAAAGATGTGAAGTGATTGGCTTTAACTAGCAATTTATTAATGTATAAGGGTGGTGTGAGTTGCATCTGATTAACAATATTTTAATCTGGCAGATATGGTTGTTAAAACTATCCGCACTTTGTAAATCTAATTTAGAGACTGAAACTTTATGTATTAATGTGTTTTTAATGTGATATCAAACACAAATCCAAGGTTCGAACCTATCATTCATTTTTTCTTTTTGAGCGAAATGATATGAAACCGATAAAAATGTTAGAAAATTAATTTTGACTTGTTTTGTTGCTTTTTAGTCAAAAAATGCGTAGCATTACATTGATAAACAAAGGTTTATAAAAGCGGGTGACCTGCGAGGTGACCTAATTAAAAATGAAATTATAACAAAAAGAAAATAAGTGATTTACGAGATAGGTGTATCATCCTGGTACCCCGACAATTATAAGGGATGGACTATTAGGTTTATCCTTTTTTTATAGCATCTTCCTAAGTGCTTATTTTACTAGTCGTAAGGAAGAGATGCGTGAGAGGCAGTGACGGCTGTTTCGATAGAAAAGATTGGAGAGTTGGGTGAGTGGCTGAAACCACCAGTTTGCTAAACTGACGTACGGGCAACCGTACCGGGGGTTCGAATCCCCCACTCTCCGCTGAATAAAATGTCAATAGAAGACAGAAAAGAGACAAGTCCTACACTATCAATTAGTTGTAGGACTTTTTTTATGTCTTCATGTTTTGTCTGACTTACTTAAAATGCCTGTAAAAGACACGAAATCGTGACTAAATCGTGACCGAAAATTTTCAGGCAAAAAAAGGTCACGATTTGTCCAAAATTGGCAGTGCTTTGTCCAAGCTTGGCAGTCCTATAATCATTTCATTTTGAGATTGATAATGTAATTTTACAAATTGAAAAATGATGATTATGAGAAGTACATTTAATGTTCTTTTTTTCCTAAAAAAGAATGCAGAAAAGAAGGATGGAACAGCCCCTATCGTGGCCAGAATTACCATTAATGGAAAAAGCAGCCAGTTCAACACGAAACAATTCGTTAACAAAAATGACTGGAACGTAGAGTTAAACAGGGTTAAAGGCAGAAGTGCAGAAGCCAAGAAAATGAATAGCGTATTGGATGAAATTAGATCATGTCTCCGGAACGCTTATAATGACCTTACCCGAAAAGAAATAATTGTAACTGCCGAAAAGGTCAAGAATACATTCTTAGGTATAGGTCAGGAAAAATTCTTACTGGTTGAGTTATTTGAGGAATGCAACAGCATTTTGAAAAAGCAGGTTGGTATCACCAAATCAAAAGCAACTTACCAAAAAGCCGAAGTTTGCAAACGGCATGTATCCGAATACATAAAGGCGGAATATAAGTTATCCGATATTGATTTAAGAGAAATCAACCACTCCTTTATTGTTGGCTTTGAAACCTACCTGAATACTCATTGCAAATGCAATTACAATACAACAGCTAAATTCATTCAGAAATTTAAGAGCATCATTATTACAGCTCAGAAAAACGGTCAACTCCATAACGACCCCTTTGCCAACTACAAAATATCTTTAAAGAAGGTTGACCGTGGCTACCTGACCAAAGACGAGCTAAATAAAATAATAGAGAAAGAAATTAAAAATGAACGACTGGAGCGCATACGTGATATTTTTGTTTTCTCCTGCTACACCGGTTTAGCTTATATTGACATCAAAAACCTAAAGAAAGAACATATTATCCAAGGTTTTGATGGTAATCCATGGATAATGACCAAAAGGCAAAAAACCGATGTACAAACCGTAGTTCCTTTGTTGGATGTTGCCCAAGAGATTCTAAAAAAATACAAAGGGCTTCCAAAGGATGTATTGCTACCTGTACCAACGAACCAGAAAACAAATGCGTACTTGAAAGAAATTGGAGACCTGTGTGGCATTAATAAAAACCTCACCTTTCACCTTGCCCGGCATACTTTCGCAACCACCATTACCCTCTCAAATGGAGTACCCATTGAAACAGTTAGCAAAATGCTTGGGCATACGAATATTAAAACTACGCAAATTTATGCCAGAATTACGAATGAGAAGGTCAGCTCAGATATGCAGATACTGTCAGAAAAACTAAAGGAATCAGGATTGGATGCCAAGACATTATCGGCTTAGGCATTACAGACACAAAAAAAAAACTCCCGGTTGATTCATTGAGCCGGGAGTTTTTTATTCATTTATAATTTTGATTAGGCCAAAGCTTTAAATTCACTTAGGATTTTTTCAACAAGCTCTTCAGGAGAACTGAAACTTGTATCAATTATTAAATCATAATTGGTAGTATCAGTAAAATCAACACCAAAATTCTTGATAAACCGTTCTTTCATTTGCTTGTTTCGCTTTTGGATAGCCACTTTTGAATAATCTTCATCATTCCGTTTAGATGAAGCAATGCGATTAAACGCTATATCATCAGACACAGTAAGCAAAATGTGTGATGCATTTTTGACAAAATGAAATCCAAGTCTATAATCAATAACCAAGCTATCAGATTTATTACAATAATTTTTAAACCTATCGTCTATGATATTATCAAGCTCCGGCTTCTCAGAAAGCAATACTTGAAATTCATTAATTGTCATGTTGTAATCTTCCTTTGCTAATTCTCTGGAGAAATTTCCAACTGAAACAAAACTATAACCCAAAGCCTCAGAAAGCAATTTACCCACCGTTGATTTACCGGTTCCGGCTAATCCACTAATTGTAATATTCTTCTTCATACTAGGCTATTTCTGTTTTTATCAACGAATCATAAATACCACCTCTTTCTAAAAACTTACCATAGTTATACTCCATGCTATTATAAGCATCCTGCACCCCTACTTCTAAAATTGGTGAACTATATTTATGCCTACCTAAGCTGTTTTCAAAAAACCTTCCTGATGGGTCAATCATTGCATACGATGAAATCATTTGAGAATTGTCTTCTGATACTAAGCTATTAATATGTTTATGCCTGTCCAGAAATAAATCAAATTCCTCATTAGAAATGATATACTCATCTACTTTATTGTCGTTCTGCCCCTCAATAGGTAAAACTTGCATTACTTTCCATCTTTTGGGTTTTGCAAACTCAATGAAGTCAACAAAACTTTCGTTGTAATTAAATCTGTTTATTACCGTGTTTAATTTCAATTTGTAATTATTTACTCTAATTCTCTCAATTAATGAGTAATAATGCTCACGCAGTAATGGCCTCTTACCTTGTAATGCTCTGCCAATTTTAATATTAGAAAATTCGTTTAAGCTATCGATACTCAATCCAATCCAGTCCAAATGCGTTTTGTTCTTTTTTAGAAAGTCATCTGAAAGCTTTGTACCATTACTAATAATCATAGTTGTCATTCCCAGTTCCTTTGCCAATATAATTAGCTCAGGTAACCAAGGGCAAAGCGTAGGCTCTCCACCTGCAAAAGTTATTTTCTCAAAGCCAAAACCAGCCAATTGTTTTACAATTTCAATGGCTTTGTCTTTTGGTAAATGTCCTTTCGGTAAAATACTACTTTTCACATCCTGAAATGTCGCAAAACAAAAGCCACAGTCCATGTTACATGGTTCCCATAAGTGAAAGTTTACACTTGGGATAATCTCAATTGCACTAACTAATTTGTTCATAATATTCACGTTTAAAAAGTTAGCTTATAGCTATAACATGAATATTCTGTGAACAATTAATTACTCTAGATAACCTGCTTCTGAATTATACTCACCAATAGAATATGAATACACGATATTGTCAAACTCTAAATGCTTCCATATTTTATTTTTCTTTATTGCTGATATGATATCAAATGGAGAACAGTTATTATCATTTTTCCATAATTTTAAATCCTCTTTCTTTAAAATTCTATCTTGTCCCGGCTCTGGAAGCCCAGAAGGATTATGATGACTAACATTGTCAACATTAAATCCTTCAAATTCATTTATTTCAAGCAGTGTTTTAAACATTTGCGTTGTTCTCATTGAATACAAATCATCTCTTAAAATAATCGTCAATTCAAACAGACTTAGTTTTAAATACTTCTCATAGAAAATATTTTCGTCTCCCACATATACATTTGAAACAATTAATGGTTGGATGTTTAATTCATCTAAAGAACAATCAATTTTAAGTTCCTTTTTAATTTCAGGAAAATTATCTCTTATGTACTTTTCTCCTTTTTTAAGTTGATTTACAGCATGAATTTTAAAATTTTCCAATACATATTTATGGTCTCGTTTGGGATTTTCCTCTACATATGTATTTTTTACTTCTACAATGAATAATGTTTTTTCCTTATATGCCAACGTGTCAATATCCCCACTAATCCTTGTTTTATTATCAATGGTGTAATTATACTTATAACTTGGCTTAGATTCGAATCCTGCATTTTCAAAAAGCTCTGCTATATCCCTTTCAGTATCTTCAGTTTGTTTATTATGTGCTAAAATTTCATCTCTAACAAATCTTCGATGGAGTACTACTTCCCATTTCAAGTCTTTGTTTAATGCAGACAACCAGAAATATAAATCACCTATCTTTATAAAAGGAGTATCTTCAATGTTAATTAATTGGCCGTTCTTTAAGTTCAAGTCAATAGTAAGATAATCAATAATACCAGTCACATCATCCTTACTCCATTGAAAATATTGGATACAATTATTAATTAATTCGTTTTCTTCAAATACTGATACATAGTCAATTTGCCTTCTTTTTGAAAACACATTTTTAAACTCAGTTTCAAGTTGTCGCTTAAATACAGAGTCTACTTTCTTATTTTGAATACCAAAGAATCTACCTTGAGGAAATAAATTAGCCGCAAATACTTGAAGTAATAAGATAGCTTTTTCAAAGTCAACCTTACTTTCGGTTGATTCCGGTTTAAAAGCGAAAGGTATATTGAAAAACTTAAAATATTCTAAACTAGAATATTTCTTCATTATGTACTCTCTTCTCCACATGTCATTCTCCACATTACCCTTTCCCTTTAATTCATCTATATTTCCTCGAATGACTTTGTTTATTAGATAATGCTCATTGTATTTGTCTTTTTTTAAGCTAGTCTGGTAATCCATGTAGCTCTTATTTGTTAAAATTTCAGCTTCATTACCATCTATCATTTCAAAGTGAGCATTTCCAGTTAAAATGGAATTCACAATATTCTCATTCTCCGCTTTCGCAAACTGGAAATTAATAATACCCCTTATTTGTTCTTTAATATCACTTACATTTTCCTTTGGTAGAAATTTAGGATCAAAGTTGTTTTCAAAATATTCTTTTGGCCTTAATGGTGGCAATTCTTGATTTAATATTTCAGAAAATGTTTCAATGCAATATTTAGGCTGAGAATGCAACTTATTATTAGAATTATCCTTTCTTTTTGCAT
This sequence comes from uncultured Carboxylicivirga sp., assembly GCA_947491945.1. Lineage (GTDB taxonomy): Bacteria > Bacteroidota > Bacteroidia > Bacteroidales > Marinilabiliaceae > Carboxylicivirga > Carboxylicivirga longa. The sequence goes on from CANLLN010000009.1 coordinate 135,974, forward strand.
TAATGAACTTGTTTAGGATATGTATCAAATTAAGCCTGTAACTAATTATCTTGCTGTTGTCATTAATATTTTGGGGAGAGTAGTTTTTAAATTTCTGAAAAAACGATATTGCCTGAATGATAATATCTTCATAACTGAATTTTAAAATTTCTTCTTGATGTAAATTATCTTGAGCATCCCAATACTCCTTGTTATTTTTCAGAAATTCTAATTCTCTGTAGAATTGCTTTAGCTTTATATCTCTGGATGATTTAAAGGATTCAAATGTATCCCAGTGATAAGAGTACTTATAGCTTTCATAAAGTAAAATGAAGTCTTGTGCTGATTTAAAATCAATATCCACAACAGCTTCTAAAAACCTTGTACTGGCATTTACTCCTCTAGAAAAGTAATAATATAAAATCTCATCCCATAGGTCGGTTTGAGATAAATCCTTTACGAAATTTGACGCAAAATCAGACTTATAAAAAGTATCTGATACTTTCTTATCCTTAAACGGAGTATTTACTTTCAGGAATAAGTATTCTACATCAGAAAATGAATTGCCTTCTAATGCTGCTAACGCTTCTTTTAACTTAGTTTTATTCATATTTAAACATTATATAAGAGTTAGCTCGTGGCTAATAATGTTTAAATATATGCTTCAAAATTAAAAAATAATATCCACAAATAAAATATTCATATTGATTGTACGAATTTTATGGAATCCATCCTTCTCAACCACCCCTTCAAAAACTTATGATTCTGACCTCGTTGGGCAATTGTGTTGTAATAATGAATACGTGCAGATTTAATGGCGTTAAAGAGCAATTCCGGTGGACAAGAGTTAATAGCTTTGATGGTGTTTTTACCGATAATTCCATCGAGTTTAAGGTCACTATCAAAGAAGCGATTCAAGACCTTCTGAACGCCACAACTACCCCAATATCCACTATTGACACACCAGTCAAAAATGATTTCTTGTAACGAGCCGGAGTTAATGCTTCCGATTTTGTATTTATCGTAAAAAGTTTGTTTGTAGAACTGTTTAACCATTGCAGTTAAATCCGGAATATCAATCTTGGCGTTTCGTTTTAGCTCTCCAAAAGTCAATTTGTATCCATCAATTATTTGCCAACCTTCCCAGTTTGGATGCAGGTTTCTGGCTACCCCCATATATGTCTCACCACCTCTGTCTCCGGTTACATTGGCGTAGTAGCCTTCGTGCTTTATTACGCCATTAAAGAGTTCATCAAATGTCTTCATTCTTGCGTTTGGTTTTAAGTTTTACGTTGTTTACTCCGGAAATTGCGCCACCGAAAAGGAAGTCAATAATGGTGCTTAGTTTGGTTGAGATACCGCCATTAATGCTGCTTACAAAGGCTATTTGCCAATCTTTTAATTCAATGGTCTGAAACACGAAATAGTTAAGCATTAGAATCGTTAATGCGCACCAAGCCAGTAAGAAGAAAAGTGCAAACACTTTTTGCAGCCAACTATCCTGTGCATACATGTCACGAGCAGAATCCCGGTCGGCAACTGCCATTTTAAAAAGCTCCATTTTGCCATGTAGCTTTTCTTCCTGCGTGGTAAAAATCTCATCAATGAGTTTTGTGCCAACTTTCAATGTCTCTGCTACTCCGGCATTGGTTAGTTTTCCAAATATCTTTCTCATCGCTCCACAAATTTTAAGATGGTATCAAGCTTGTCATTGAGTTGCTTGATGGTCTGATGAAACAGTTCCTTACTCACATAGATTTCCTTGGAGCTATCCCTTAAATCGGAAACACGTTTATGAAGTATGGCAAACTTGTTTTCAGCTCCTTCCAGTTCTTTTGTTAGGTGCTTAATGTCTTTCTCCAGTAAATCCGTTTTGGCTTCCACCGTTTCCTTTGTCGCATTCTTTGAAATAGCATTGCGAATGATAAACGAAACCACTCCAACCATTAATGAGCTTAACCCGGCTATCACAACCCAGTAGAATTTAATTGTCATTTCCTCCATGTCTAAAAGATTTTAATGGTTTCGGTACTACCTCCGGGAAAGCGGTTTTTCTCCATTGTGGCACTCTGGTTTTCAATGTGCATAATGGCATCCACATCGTGTTCCCAGTCTGTTCCACCTTTAGATGTCCCATCACGGTTAGCTTTAAAAACCAGAATAAATGATGTATTCGGGAATCGCTTTTTAAGGGCTTTAAAATCATCCGGTTTCATGCCTACGGTTTGAGTACTGTCCAAGAAAACGGCATCGTAGCCTTTAAACTGGCTTGTATCGTAGTTTTCCACAAAATCAATTGGATTACTGATTCTTAATCGTAAGAGCTTTTCCTGAAGAGAACCTTTTACACCTTCCTCATTGGAAACATACAGAACATTCAATCCACATTTGACCAGTAAATCAGCGAACAATAAAGCCACGGAGCTTTTACCATGAAACCTTTGTCCATATATCATCAAATAGAATGGCTTGTATGGTTTACCAAGGAGTTTCCCGAACTTTCCGGCTAGAGAAAGTGTAGAAAACTTCATTTTGGCTATCTGGTTAGCTGATACTACCTGATTGGGAGCTACGTTTACTGTTCTTGTTGCCCTTGGTTTTGAGCCACTACTTTTGGGCATTGAGGTAGTGGCATTTACTTTCCCAATCCGGCAACACCTTTCAATCCGTTTAATTGGATGTTGGTTACCAGTAACTTATCGCTATCCAGATAATCTTCCAGATGCTTTTGCACTTGGTTAATGCGGTCGTATGCCCGGTCTGAACTGGTAACTTTACCGTTCTTTTTGGCATTCTTTATACTTGTGAGTAGTCGTTTTGCCTTATCAATGGTGATATTACCGTAAAGGTTGATGAAACGTTTTATTAACGATACAGCAGGAGTTACACCGTAGCTATCCACGATATTTTTTAGTTTGGAATACATTGAATCCGGCACTTCAAAAGTACAGGAACTACCCATTTCCTTGTAAGTTCGTGCAAGGTCATTACCAATCTTTTTAACTTCCTCTGCATACTTACTGGATTTACGAATAGTCTTTTCTGTGGCTGCTTTCTGAATCACTTTATAGAGCAAGGAAACCTGACGTTCTGTTACTTTCTTACCATGCATATTCAGATAACGCTTAATAATCTTTACTTCCAAAGGCATTAAAGGCACTTCATTGGGCTTTCGTTGTGCTGTTTTAGAAGTAGTTTTCTTTGCAGAAGAAGTCCGCTTTTTTGCAGTTTTCTTGTTACTGGTTTTAGCAGTTGCTTTCGGTTTTTTCTTGCTATCCCGGTATTCCTTTAAAGCCTCTTTGTATTGTCCGGATTCCTTATCCAGAATGTTTAAAGGATGGTCAAATGGTAATTCAGGAAAACGCTTTACGTTGATGTACGGCTCAACAATCTTAAAATGATTATCAAGCATTTCTTTTATATCCTTATCATCACTGTAAAAGTCTGCAAAAGCATCAAACTCTTTGTGAGCTTCACGAGCTGCTTCCGGCAATTGTGAAAAGTCAATATCCTTGGTTGCTTCCTTGTAGTTTTTTATTGTAAGCTTCATATCATTAGTTTTTTATTGTTGTCGAATTGATTTACAGTCCTACCTATTCGGTAGGCAGGCCTGCTACAGCTTTAAGTTGCTTTTGCTTTATCAGAATGGCTTTTGCCCGGAGCTTCACCAGTTTAAGTTTTTTGCCTTGGTCGATACTGATGGTCTTAGTTTTGGTAGTAGCCTTCTTCTGCTTGGCTAACCTTTGAGGGAATTGCTTTTTATCCTGCTCAAACATTTCCATCGCTTCTTTGGTCAGACTATCTGTGTTATCATTCCGTTTTGAACCTTTCTCCAGATATTCTTCAAAATAGTTCCGGGGCACTTTTACCGATAAGCTAAATCGCTCTCCAAGTAGATTCAGTAGCTTGGGCATTTTCTTTTCTGATACCGAAGCTTTCATATTGCCCGATACCATTTCAAAACCATCCCGGCTATTCTCCAATAGCTTCACCACTTCCTTATCCGTATAAATCGGAATGTGGCTTTTGGTTTTAGGCATGATAACCTTGAAAGTGTCATCGTAGTGGCGTACAATGCTAATCTTGTTTTCGGTGCTGATGGTAGCTCCACTGCGCAAGCTCATAATGTGCTTTTGCAGTTTGGCAATGGGCGCAACCACATAGCTGCTGGAATTCTTTTCAGCTTCATCCGGTGACCATGCTTCTGACATGAGGATTCCTTTCTGAATACCTCTACCTTTGGTGGTATAGCTTACCAGTTTGCCTGAGAAGTCAGCCGAACCTTGAAGGATATTTCCGGTAACGATGTATCGCACTTGCCTGTCCTGAGTAAAGTTTTTAATGGCTTCATCCCACTTTCCAATCAGACTTTCCTTTTGTGGTGTGCTTAATTGAAAACTACGTGCCTGAATACGCTCAATTTCTTTGGCTGTATCTCCCGATGCAGGTAGAACGATGTACTTTCGACTATCTGAAATGGCGAAACGAAGCTTTACAGCCGATGGCGCATAAGGATTGTTCCGTTTGGGATTAATATCAAAACCAAGGAAGATACAGTATGAGTTATCGCTGCTTTCACTGTCAAAGCTCAATGCCGGGTAGAAATAGCCATGCCCAATTTTAAAGAACTTGAAAAAGGCATTCAGATAGTTCTTTCGGTTCTGGCTTTGCATTTTCACCTGCGTAATCTTCTCCTGTTTGGCATCTTCCAGTTCCTCTGTTCGTTCAGTCATGTACTCGTTTTGAGCTGCCTTGTCAAATACAGGTATTTTCTGAAAAGCTTTTTCATTGGGAATATCAGCAGTCAGCTCTTTGTACTTGGTTTCAATCTCCTTTAAATCTTCTATCAGTTTGCTTTGCACATGCTTCTCGTGCGCTGCAATAATATCTTCAGAAATACTGTCCGGGTGTTTGCCAGTCAGATGCTTTTTAATCAGCTTCTCCAGTTCCGGTTTGCCATACGGCTTTTTTAGTACATTACATTCACATTTTTCCAAGAAGGTATCATTACCAAAAACAGAACGCCCACCTTTCCCGGCAATCACAACACGCTTATCCAGTGTCTCCGCTTTTAGATTCAGGATTACAACTTCAAGGTCGTATTCATCGGCTTGCTTGAGGTACTCCACGTAATCGTTGTATCGCTCAATGACCTCATTGTAGAACTTCTCCTGTTCTTTAACCGATAATACCGCTACTCGTCCGGTTACCTTTGAAGCATCACCTTCCGATGGTGTTTCATCGCTTTCCTTTCCTTCAAATTTGAGAGGATTATCCAAAGCTTTGTTTAGTTCCGGATTCTCCAACATATACTGGCGAACCACTTTATCACCGTATTTATTCAGGAAGTCATCCGATTCCAGTTGTGACTTGCTACTTTTCTGGTTAGAAGTGGTATTGGCATCCAATGATTTCAGCTTCTTTTTAAGCATCATCATAAACCGCTTTTGCGCCGGAATGGATGAGATAATGTAATCGTAAATCGGTTTCATTATCTGTCCGGTACGGTTGATACGACCACGCTTTTGAATCTCGGTATTGATATTCAGTTCCGGTTGAAGTATGACCATCACACGCTGCTTCACCTGTTCGGCAGGTACTTTATCGGTGACAATGGCATGAGCCGAAGCCCCGGTAGAACCACTCTGGTTAATCAGCAAACAATCAATTTCATTATCGTTGAATCTACGGAATAAGTCAGCGGTGTTTTCCTTCTTTCTACTCATCACCAAAGCTGTTGTATTCTTGGCATTGGTTGAGTTGTACTGAACACAAAGCTTACGTCCGGTAACTTCTCCAACGGTATAGCCAGCCTCTTTTATTTTTTGGATGATTAAGTCCAATGGGCTTATGGTAATTCCAGTTGAAGCCTTTTCAATTCTCCTGATAATATCACGGTATGCAAACTGAGCTTCTTCCGATAAATCGGCAATATTGAAAGCTTTACCTTCACTTTGTCCGTCAATATCCTTTTCAGTATAACGAAGAACCGAATCCAGACCTTTCTCCAGAACAGTTGAAAAATCTGCATTAATCACATCGTCCGGTTTTGCCATTCCTTCCAGAAAGCTTCCCATTGTAGAAGCAAAAGCAATGATTGGCTTCTTACCATCCTTTAATCTCTGGATGGCATGTTCAGCCACATCAGAAGCATTGATACTAAACAGCAATTGGTTAATGACATTGAAAACCTTGGAGAAGTAGGGAATATTATCAACTCCGGCTTTTTCAGTTCCTTTACGTGTTTCCACTTCTTTACTTTCGGCTGCTGCAACCTTATCAAGTTGTTCAACCTGTTTGTTAATGTACTTTTCCTGAAAGCCAATAATATCACGAATAATGGCTGTTATCTTATCGGCAATGTCAGCTTGTTCTTTGGCTTTTTCTTTCAGTTCAATGTAGTTGACTTCCACACCTTCAAAGGAACGTTCACGCCTAATCATTTGACCTTCTGAAACCAATTGAGCTGCTAAGATTTCTTGCAATGCCACACCTCCTTTTGAAATGGCTTCCACTAAATCCTCTTTGCTCATATTGGCATCACTCATGGATGTTTTCTGCGCATAGATGGGCATGTTATCCGGTCGCTTAGCAAAGGTGGCTGACAGGAAACAAACACCTTTAGTTTGACGAAGTACACCCTGCATAAACTCCCCGGTATTAGAACTACCGGAAGCGTTGTGTGCTTCATCCATTATGATGATATTACCATTACTGCTTGCACTTAAAAACAATTGCTTTGCAGGTTTCTTTGGTTGATTAAATTGAGAATAAGTAGCACAAACAAAATTATAGTTGCCCGGCACTTGTTGGCTTTTGATAATACGCTCCTGAGTTGGTTTTTCAGGAGCCGTATAAACAATCTCACCGCTTTTATCCTTTATATGGGTTTTGCTCTCCTTGGTGTTGACGATAAACGGTACAAGTGCGGAGCTTCCAATATCTGATAAATCACGATACAAGTCGGTAAACAGGTTTGGCTTTTCAGACAGGAATACTGGTTGCATCCCTTGTTTTACTCCATATCGGATTAGAGCTGCTGCGGTTCGTCCTTTTCCTATTCCGGTCTGGTCACCAACAATGATTCCCTGACCACGTTTTTCAATGTTGTAAATAGCCAATGATACCGCATCCACCTGTTCAGCTGAAAGTGCTTTTACCAATTCATCGTTTTGGTAATCGAGCTTTTCAGCTACATAGTCAAACAAGGGCATTCCAATACTTTTTTTCACTTTACGAATAGCGATGTGCATTTCATGCCCCATAGAATCCGGAACGGTTGTATCAAGAATAAATCCTTTCTCGGCTGCCGGGATGTATGCCATACCCAAACCTTTTGTACCCAACATTCCTTGCAGGTACTCGTGTTCGTTTTGAGCCAGTTTTTGAATACGGATAAAACACTTGTTATCCTTGGTAGAAAAGCCCAATTCAATTAACCGGGAGACAATATGTTCCTGTGGTTTGCGACTGAACTTTACTGTTATGCTGTTTTTCTGGAATTTAATTTCGGACTTCATATTGCTTTTGTTTTAGAAGGATGGCTTTAGCTCTCAACTTCACTAAGCTCAAATGTTTATTATTCGTATTATTTTTGGGATTCTCCAACCACACTCTGTCCCAGAGTTCTTCATGGCTATTGACCATTGTGCTGTGGAGTTTATTCTTTAGTGGAGCTGCACCTTCGGGTTTGAATTTTGCACCATCAATCAGTATCAACCGGGTGTTGAATGATGTACCTTGTCGAGAATAAAGCTTCTTTCCATTGATGGGAATTATATCTTCCACATTGTAAAAATGATACAGGTAGTTTAAGAAGATTCTGTTTTGTCCGGCTGATACCCGACCATGCTTATCCCATGAAGTATGACCACCAATGATAATGGCTGCCTTTCCATCATCCTTCATGCAACGCAAGGCATTTAAAGCCATTGCATGTTCCAATCGCTTGATTTTAAACTTTCCAAATAGTTCAGGTTGAGAAAGTGAACCGAAAGGAGGATTTGTTATTACACCATCAAATTTTCTATCGTAAGCAAAAGGTGGTTTTACCGCATTCCAACTACTTACTTTTGCAAAGGGTTGTTCTTTTAGATTGCTCAACCTGACATCATCCAATTCGTTGACGTAGGTTTGATGATAGGGCAAAGCGATGGTCAATAACCCATTACCTGCCGATGGCTCTAAATACAATGAATCATCATTGGTATTTCTTACATAACTCGATGCCAAAAACGAAATGGGTGCAGGAGTTGAATACTGCTGCATCAATACGCTCATGCTTGTGCGCATTGACAGGTTAACCTGAGACTGGTAAAGGGCTACAATATCAAGGTATTTCTCATAAGTGGTCAGCGAATTGTCGTGCGCTATCTCTCGTGCATTCAGGACTATTGCCAGTTCGGTGTATTCTTTTACCAAATTTTTATTGGTTATGCCGAAGCCTTTGGCAATACTTTCAATATTGGTTTTAGAGTGCTTACGACCATTAAGCAAATCCTCACGAATCCTTGATATGTAGCCTTTCTTATCCATTATTTTTTTACATGATTGAATGAGCTAAATAGAAAAGACCAATAAATATCTCTGCCGATAAAGTGAGTTCTAAGCACCAAATACGCTTATCCGCAAAGGCACTCGCAAAAAGGGCAGATATGCCAATTAGGATTGTATAATTGATATACCCGAAGCTGAAATGATAGCTTAATCCAAGAAGCGTAAAACCGCCAATGGCAAAGAAATAGTGTGCTATTCGGATTATCAGGTTTCGCTTGAAATCTGAAAATACACCAACCATAAATATTCCAGAACCTCCGGCAATAACCACCCAATCAGGGTTTCCTTTGATGAAGATTCCGGTTATAATAATTGCTAAACCACAAATCCACATCACTATTTCGAATACAAGCTTGTAAGGCTTTTGCAAAAAGTAATTGCTATCAGAAATAGACTTCCGGATTCCATGAACTGCAATTATTGAAGTGAGATATACCACTAATGAAATAAAAGCCGTGAATAAACTTCCTAATACTAATGCTTTCATAATTATTGGAGTGTAATGGTTTTATCAGTTTCATCTGTAAATCTCAACTTCAGGTTATTCCCGGCCACATCAACCGAAAGACTTTCCACATCTGCATCCACAAAGTTTTTCATGAAGTTGATTTGGAAGTTCAGTATCTCAGCCAGCTTTGCTTCCCAGTTCTCACCAGAGAAGATTCCGGAATCAGCATATACCTGTAAGAACTTTTTAAGGAAGTCCGGTATGTTTTGCAGGTTTGTATCCCAATCAGCTCCAACTGTGGCGTTTTCTTCTACACCTGCCAGTTTATCTTCATCAACCTGCGGATAGCTACGTTTTTGTGTATTCGCTTCAATGGCTGCTGTCTGTTCAGGTGAAATGGTTACAGGTTTATTTTGCACATTTGTTTCCCAGTCAGCTCCGACAGTTGCATTTTCCTCAATCCCTGCCAACTTATCGGCATCGACTTGTGGATAGCTTACTTTTTGCGTATTGGCTTCAATAGCTGCCGATTGCTCCGGCGTAATGGTTACAGGTTTGTTCTGTACATTCGTTTCCCAATCTGCACCAACCGTTGCATTTTCTTCAATTCCGGCAAGCTTATCAGCATCTACTTGTGGATAGCTGTTCTTTTGGCTATTGGTTTCGATGGCTGCTGCCTGTTCCGGAGAAATGGTAACAGGTTTATTTTGCACGTTGGTTTCCCAATCTGCGCCAATAGTCGCGTTTTCTTCAATCCCTGCCAACTTATCGGCATCCACCTGTGGGTAGCTTACTTTTTGAGTATTGACTTCGATAGCTGCTGCTTGCTCCGGTGAAATCGTTACTGGTTTGTTCTGAACATTCGTTTCCCAATTCGCTCCAACTGTGGCGTTGTCCTCAATACCTGCAAGCTTATCTTCATCTACTTGTGGATAACTACGCTTTTGAGTGTTGGCTTCAATAGCTTCGGCTTGTTCAGGAGAAATGGTTACAGGTTTGTTCTGTACATTCGTTTCCCAGTCTGCGCCAACCGTGGCATTTTCTTCTATACCTGCTAACTTATCGGCATCCGCTTGTGGGTAGCTTACTTTTTGGGTATTGGCTTCGATAGCTGCTGCCTGTTCAGGAGATATTGTAACAGGCTTGTTCTGTAAATTTGTTTCCCAATCTGCGCCAACAGTAGCATTTTCTTCAATTCCGGCAAGCTTATCTTCATCTGTTTGTGGATAGCTACGCTTATTGTTGTTGGCTTCAATATCGGCTGCTTGCTGTGGAGAAATGGTTACAGGTTTATTCTGCACATTCGTTTCCCAATCAGCGCCAACAGTAGCATTCTCTTCAATACTTGCCAGTTTATCTTCATCGCTTTGTGGATAGCTTCGCTTTTGAGTGTTAGCTTCAATAGCTGCCGATTGCTCCGGGGTAATGGTAACAGGCCTGTTCTGTACATTTGATTCCCAGTCTGCTCCGGCTGTGGCATTTTCCTCAATCCCTGCCAACTTCTCTGCATCTTCCTGTGGATAGGAGTTCTTGCGGTTATTGACTTCAATAGCGGTTACTTGTTCCTGAGTAATAGTAGTTGGTTTGTTCTTCAACTGCTCAAAATCGCTTGTCAGGTTCATATCATTTTCCAACTGCGAAAACTTGGTTGGAACGGCTATGTCGATGTTTCCATCAGGACGAGTAACGAAACCTCCATGAATCTCTACGCCACCATTGGGCATATACACCGGGCTTTTCTCTGAGATAAGTAAGTCCTCTACATTTCCGGCAATAATCATCCCACCACTTAATGAACTTACAATGGTCTTGGGTCTGAAATCCGGTGCGGATTTACTTCTGGCAATATTCACAAACGAACCCACCGATGCTTTATCCAGAATGGAATCTTCCACATCTCGGTTCATTTTGAAATAAGTATCAGAAAATACAATCTTGTTATATCCCCGGTCAAACACACATGACTGGTTTACCTTGGCATCAAAGCAACAATCATCAATATTGGTGGTGCTGTTCAGGTAAGCAATTGCACCATTTGAAGCATCAGCATATTCAAATCGAATATCTGAAAAGTTCACGGCACTATTGTAAATCTCAATAGCCCTGTCACTTTGAAAAATGACTGGTTTCACATACGTCCCCAATAAACCATCAACCTTATTACTAAGTGACTTAATGTTGATTTGGTAGGAGAAATCACGAAGTACCAAGAATGTTCCCAAGTCGTTGATGAAAATACCATCTTCAAACATGATGTCGATACTGGCTTTTTCATTGGTATGGTATTTCAATGCTTTTGGAAGTGTATCGAATAAGCGTTGCAGCTTTGAGAAAGGCGTACCTGAAGGAATGATAATTGCTTTTTCGTCAAGGTCGTATTCAAACCCGGTAATCTCTTGGTCTTTACTCATATCAAACACACCCTGAAATACTTTGTATTGTCCGTGTTCCATTCCCAAATAAGCGTAATGACCATCAGAAGCCCATTCGCCTTTTTTCAATAACGGTGGGGTTGTTCCCCTAAACATTTTGATTGTTCCCATATGTGAAGTCTTTTAAATTTCTATATCATTGAATAAGCCCTGTCAAACAGTTGATTGCTGACGTAATTACCACCATTTTCAACCCTAGCGATGGATAGCACTAAAAGGCGAAGCGTATTCTTTGTTGGCAATAGCTTTGCAGTTTTGCTTACCTTTAAATCCTTGCAAACTGTGTTGATATAAGCTGTGGTATTGTTCTCGAATTTGGGTGCGTACTCCTCGATAAGAGCCGGAACCGTATTCTTGCCCTTTTCAATATCATGCTTGAGGTCTTTAATCATAGCACGAACACCATAAACCGGAGCAATAAACATTTCAAATCGTCTGTCTTTATTCTGCTCTTTAGGCAGTTTGCCGTTCCACTTGATTTTGGTGTAAATCAGGTTACCCGGATTATTATTGCGGATTCCCCTTGGAGCATTGGACAGGTATGTGTTTCCACCATTCCAGTTTTGAAAGTTCGATGGCAACGTATTATTGTTTGTACTCAGAATATTCGCCGGACGTGTATCGGAACCACTTGGGGGCAATAGTCCACGCTTACGCCTGTTTCTTATACGAACCAGTAAAACGGTTGTCACTATTGCCCCGGTGGTTAACACCCCTCCCGAAATAAATAATATCTTCTTTTGCTTCTTATCCATAGTTGTATTGGTGTTTAAAGAGGAATGCCCCAACTATCGAATTTGGGCTTGATTTTACCAATCTCTTTATCGTCTAACTCAAAGCGTAGCCAACCAATCAGGTTATAGTTTTGGCCAAGAAAGGCTGCACGAGTACCCCAGAGGTACATCTTCATACCAAAGGCTTTTATCACCAGTAGCATGTCATCCTTGGTCTGGATTTTATCAATAGTGCTGTAAATGGTCTTTTCATCCGTACCAAAATCAAGCATTGCACCATAGAGTGTATTGGCAAACAGAGCTGCATCGGAAGGTGTGATGGTCAGGTTCTCCTTTTGGAGTACCATATCCTTTAATGATGGCGCAACCGTTGATGATGTTCCATCCGGATTACGTTTAAACATCTTGCGAATGGCATAAACCCCCACACCGATAGCCAGTACCGGAACACCAATTCGTATTCCGGTACTGATTAATGCTGCTTTATTTGCTGTACTTAAATCCATTAGATAAACCTTAGTGCCTTTTTAACTATGCTTGGATTCTTTGCAACCTTGGTCAGTAGCTTGATAATGTCTTCTTGCTCAACCTTGTTGACTGCATTTTGAATCAGGTTGCCTACTTCTTTTACTTTCTCAGGCTTTTCAGCCTCGATGGTGATTCCTATTTTGAATTTTCTCATAATCGTATGCTTTAATGTTATTTTTGTTCTATTTCGGTTGATTCCTCCTGAACTCCTTGCATGGATTGATTCAGGAATAGGAGTGTTTTGTTGATGAGTTCAGCCCGGTCAAGGCATAATCCAACGATGTTGGCAATCTTGGCTACATCTTCCAGTTCCCATGTTGACAGGGCATCTGAAAGATTCTTAATGATGGTTGCCTTTTGCTTCTCTTCCGGTGTTTGTGGAGAGCCTACTTCGCTAATTTCAACATTGGTTTCCGGAATGGATTGTGTTTCTTCTGAATAGTCTTCTACCAGACCTAAAGCCCCTTTTAATTCTTCAGGAGACAACCCAAATAGTTCAGCCGTTTTAGGGCTGTTACTTAATATCTTAGTGCCAATACCGGATACAACACCAATGGCAACACGTTTCATTAGTTCGTTGGGTGCGTAACCTGCCAGTCGTTGTTCTAAATCTGATTTCTCACGTTTCAGTTCTTGGTTTTCATTGTTAAACTGGTCACGTTCTACACGAAGCTCGGTGTTTTCATTACTCAGCTTTTCATACTTCTCCTGAAGCATGTTGTAGCGTGTCTCAAACTTGAAGTCATCCAACTGCTTTTGGTAGCCTATTCGCTCTACTTCCTTGTTGTTGCCGGATAAGGCATTAAATAAGCCAAACAAACCTTCAATATCATTTCTGGCATTTTCATCTTTTACCAGTCCCAATAACCCACCAAGTCCTATGCTTGGAGTACTGTTTTCCTCATTCATCTTCTTAACTTCTTCTTTGACCAGAATCTGAATGTCTGCTTTTTCGATGGGTGGTTTTGGTGGATTCATCAATCCACTCACGTTAACTGTGTAAGTGTTCAATCTACGAGCATTGGGGCTTTTACCTCCAAATACATAAACTTTCAAAGTGCCATGTGCTTGCTTTGCTTTTTCAACGGCATTTTCAATATCCTGATTAAAGGATGAAGTGCCGGAAGTTCTTGATGTCAATGCCGTTTCATCAACTCCGGTTAAAAGGTAAATCTCGTAAGCGTAAGGGTACTTTTGTTGTTCCTCCGAACGCTTGATAAAATCGTATATGCTTTGTATTTGCTCTCTAAAGTCCAACATATCATTATTAATTTCGGTGTGGGATAATCTTTACAAACTCCAAGCGATAAGGCTTAAAGCTTTCTGTATTGGTTTTTATGTCGATGTAATCGGTAAAAACCTGATAGCGGTATTCGTCCATGAACTCGTATTCTTCGGGTGTTGCGGTGAATACATTGTCGGAGCTTACCAGTTCCATTTCTACGATGCTTCCGGGCAATCCTTTGGTGTTCAGAATCCACATATCATTCTTTAAATCCAATGTCTGATTGGCTTCTGTCACACGAATGACCGTTGGTTTTAACTGGTAACTGTCAATGGTTCGCATTCCGGCAATACGGTCTTTAGCTATGGTATGTAATAACTCACTCGTGTTCATATTCAATGTAAATTCTAAGGGTTAAAGTGTTGTTATCACTATTTTTATTGCTCTTGAAAACCGTATGGATATTGCTATTCACTTCCAATGGCTCATGGAAAGGGATAATCTCTTTTTTCATGTGACGCACTTTACGGTTAGCTGTCACCATGTAATCACGAAGTAAGAAGCTGTTGCCATTTACAAGCAGACTGATATTGCCACATTCGTATGGTTCCGGGCGTTTGTATTCCTGCTTGATATGCAAAAACACATCTTCACGTTTTTTATAAGCGAACATCAGGGTATGTTGGGCAATCAAGTCGGCAAATTCCAGATTATTCAGGTATTTACCTTTTTCGTAAAGACCAACTTCACCATAGAGGTAATCCGTAAATTCGTTAATGAATGTGTCGGTGATGTTTTGCTCCAGTTCTTCCTGCTCAGCTTCACTCAAACAAGTGTACTTGATATTCTGACTTAATATCCGGGTGATTTCAGGAAGCATATCACTTACAAAATAAGCCCGACTATCTTCCTCACTTGAACGTGTGCGCAAGTAGGAATAAAACAGGTCAACAATGCTATCCTGTTCCAATAAATCGGTTATCAGGTGCTTGGGGAAAGACAACAACTCAGTTACATCCTCTAACTGACCATCCTGCTTTGCCGTGGCGTTCACAGCAATTCCGGTAATTAACTTACAAGATGCAGGTAGCAAGTCCTGAACGTTAATGTGACTATTGTCTTTCGATTGGTGGGATATAACAAAGTATCTTTTCATGTGATTGTGTTTGTCTTTCAATTGCCACATGGAACTCGCCAAAAGAATAATTCCGGAATTATGGTTGTTATTGTCGTGGCTCGTTTCATCTCGATGGGGGGTGATAAATTTTACTTGTTTACTTCGGCTAAGAGGTACACACGAACATCATAGCTATCGCTTACTGCAAGGTTTTCGCTGTTGTCTTTGTAGATGATTCGAACAGGGCTGTTCTTGGCTTTCTCATCCACCGGAAAGGCAACATCCTGAATACTCATATCATCGTTGTGATGTAATAGTGCCACTTCGGTATCGTCCGGGATGATTTCAGTATCATCAATCCAAACCCTTAGAGTTGCACCCGGCAAAGCTTGTTGGTTCGACAAACGAAGAAAAATGCCCTTAATGCGGTCATGCTCCGTTTTGGTATTGCCGTTAAACTCGAAAGTCTGACCTTTCTTCACCTCAAACTTTACAACCTGTAGTTTCTTTATATTCTCTTGTGCTTCCATTCGTAATTAATTAGGAGAGAAAGGGAACGGCAGAAATACCGCCCCCTTTGCGATTATGAACAAACTCAGTTACTATGCTTTCTCTGTGATAGTACCCAGTAGCGTTACCTTAACGGCAGGATTAAACACCTTATCTCCGTTGTTGATAGCCTTTGGCATGTTCAACTTTGGCGTAATATCCATAGATGGTTTTAACCATTTTGGATTCGCCAGTTTGTACTGGAACTTACGCTTGGTCGTATCGGTATCATCGAATACGGCACATGAGATTTCAGGCATGATTACCTTAGTTCCCAAAGTCATTTCAAACGTACCGTTCAGGATTTGCGGTGGTAACGCAAACTGACCGAAGGCAAAATCTGCCGGATCAACATCTTCCTCCGATGCTCCATGAGCATACTCCAGAACAATGTCAGTTAACAAGAAGTACTTTCCGCTATCCAATTGCGCACGATTCAGGTTGGTACGTCCTGATTTCTTATCGTCTGATGCTTCCATCAAATCAATATCGGACTTATCCTTAATGCTCTTTACCGTGTAGATAGCTGCATCAACGGTTTGCATACGTGCATCTTTCAATGCCTTTTGAATCTCCGGTGGCAATTGCTGTCTGCGAAGCTCAAACTGACCTTTGGAAGTCAGGTTTCTGGTTAAACCAGTTTTTACAGCAACGCTTCTCGCACCTGCATTGTACGACCTGCGGACAGAACGTTTGCGACTGCTACGTCTGCGTGAACGTCTGGCTCTGCGCCTGCTTCTACGACGTGAGCGACCTAAATCGCCAATGCCTTCGACCGCATCATCCTGGTCTTCCTCTTTTTCTAATGCGTCTTCTTCTTTATCAAGAATCGCTTCCTCTAAACCTTCAACCTCTTCCATTGAAGGATACAAATCATTTTGCTCGTTAATTTCTGCCATGATTTTACTCTCTTTTGTGTTATTAAAAATTGATTAGTTCAAATTGTATCAAAGGCTGATGGAACTAGGATTCCATCATATCGCCCGAAAAGATGTCGTAGTCCATGCTGTCCGGGTCAAGGTTGGTTATCTTTCCAACTGTTTCTTCCTCGTCATCATCCGAACCGATTGGCTCATCTGACATAGAATAATCTCTTGCTGCGCTGCCCATTGGTTCATCGCTCATGCTAAAATCAGTGGCTGCACCGGAAACCGAGGCTTGGATTTCTCTTTCGATGTCAATATCTGCTGCCGGAAGAGCTTGAGTAACCGGATTTAATGCCTGTAATCCATCTATTTCCTCGTAATCGGTGTATTCATCACCCATTAAGCCCTCCAATCCTTGAAGAATGGTTTTACCTGTGGCTTTTTTCACGATGGATTCTACACCTGCACCTGCTGCACCTACCAAACCAATTTTGACGTATTCATTCTTGGTGAACTGTGTAGCAACCAAACCACCCATAGTAACCGCTGCCGGAACGATGTAGGTTTTCATGTCCGAACCTAGTAGCCCGCTTACCGTTGGACTTTTTTCAAGCTTTTTAAGTGCATACTTACCAACAGCAAACCCTGCTACGGCAGCAATAGGCTTGCCTATGTTGTTGGTGGCTTTCATAAAGTCAATCTTTGTGGCGGTTGACCTTGTTCTTGCACGAGTTTGACTCGTAGTTTTTTTAACTGCCATGTTTCTAATTTTTATTTATTGAATTGCATTTGTTATTGAAGCGAGATGCTTCCCAATGATTTCTTCTCTGTGGATTTCTTAGGAGTTGATTTACTTCTTTGCTTATCATCCTTGCGGAACATGAAATAAGCTCCGGTTCCAATCAATGCTGCCACTCCCAGACCTATTCCAATTTTAGCCCCTTTGCTCATGCCTTTTTTCGGATTAACCGTAGCAGGGACACTTGCTGATTTCTGCATTGGCACAACCGGGGTGATTGGAGTAGTTACTTGCGGAACACTAATATTCGTAGGACTGATGGGGGTCATTGGTGTCAATGGCTGCACCATATCCTGCGTATTGTAGGATTGCGTATCCGTAGTTTGTGGAGCTGCTTGTCTGTTTGGAGCAACTTTGTTTTTGATTTTGGTAAAGATGTTCTTTACAGGCTTGAGCCAGCTTTTGATTTTAGCCAGAACTCCGGTAGCTGCACCAACCGATGCTGCGGTAGCAACTGCACCCATTTGTCCTAGTTCAGCCAATTCGCCAATGGATTCCAGACCTTGTAAATCGGCTAATAATCCATCCATGCCTTTTAATGAGAAGTCGGAACTCTTTTGTTTTGCTCCTTTCAGAATGGCTTTTCTCAGGTTCTTTTCTTTACCCTGTAATCCTTTAAAGAGCTTACGAACTCTGTTATGACGTTTCTTTAAATCCTTTAATTTCTTTGCATCAATATTGTGTTTAGCTGCAAGGTTATCCGGTAAATAGGCATATTGTAGTTTCTTGGCGATGCCAAACATATTCAGGCGTAAGGCTGCCAATAAACCGTTACGAATGGCTATTGAAAGGGGATTAAAACGAACAACGGCTTTAACCACTTTCTTGGCTACCTTACCGATTTTCTTGCCAACACGTTTAATGGCTCTCCAAAAGCGACCTCTTCGCTTTCTTCTGCCCAGACCATCCATTTCATTTTCCAAATCGTCAAATTCCAGTAGCCCTTCAACCGCATCAACATCGTATTTAATCAATCCTTTTTCTGCAAGAGCTTCTTCAATGTCAGCCAGTTTATCCAATACTTTCTCTCGCTGTGGAGTGTGCCAGAACTTAATGGCTTGGTCAAGCATACTAATGAACTGGTCAGGGTTCTGTATATGAGCCATCTTACCTTTATTCTCCTTGTTTTTAAGTAAGAAGTTACGGGTTCGTTTGAGGTAGTTTAATGTGGCTGCATCCGGGTCACCAAGTCCGTTGACTGTATCTTCAAAGTCAATACCGGAAACAATGGCCATAAGGTCAGCATCATCATTTGCCATGCTTCCCCCGGCATAATCAATTCCTGATAAAGCATAAATTGGTAAGCCCAATGAAGTAGAACCTGTTAATCCATCAATACCATGAACACCTGCAACCATTTGAAGAGGTGACATATTAAAGTCAGACTTCTCAAAGCTGTATGGCTTCTGGTAATCAAATTTGGAAAGTACTGGGTCGATGATAATCTCATCTTCGCTATCGCCAATGGCAGGAACAAAAACATAGATATGCTGAAAGTTCCTTTTACCATCGTATTTGGTAATTCTAAACTTGAATGGAATACCCAGGCATTTTAGGATAGAACCCACAAAAATGCTGTAATCATCGCAATCAATGCCGGATGATGTTTTGCCCTGCTGCTTGAACCTGATTTGACCATCTAGCCAACTGCGGGCAGGTGTACGAAGTTGTTCCGTTCCGTTTTCATCTTTGTGATATTGCAGGTAGGAGTAGGAAAAATTAAAGATGTTCCGGCAGGTACTTTTCAGTGAATCGCCTTGCAGCATTTTAGCCAAGTCTTCAACTTCGAGGTAGTGTTCGGCAACCAAGTCAATACAACTTTCAACGGTTTCCAGAACATTACCGTTCTTTACAAATACATCTTTGCCGGATGCTTTTTTTATGAGGTGATTGTATCTGCGACCGTCTTTTGTATTACGAGGGCCGGAAACAATACCCAATTCTCCCAATGCTAATCCGCTCATATTATCGTCTGTTAAATTTTGAGTAGTGGTAATAGTTTCCCCATTCACGCTGATGGTTAGCGTAAAGGTCATATCGGCTTTAAGCTGCTGCGTGTTCTGAAGTGCAGCCATAGTCAAGCCTTTACCCATTAGATTCAGGTAAGGCACTTGAAATAAGATTTCCGGTTCTTGTGATTTGCCTGCCGGAATGGTCAGACCTTTAATATCAGGGGTGGAATAAGCGATTGCCGAACCTTTGTATTTGGCTACAACTTGGTTAACAGCTAACGTGATAGGAGCTTTTGTAGGGTTATAACAGCGAAGTTTTACAGCAAACTGAACTTCCTGAAAGTCCAGTTTATGAATACGAAAACCAAGGAGTGCAAAGTTCATTTTTGCACCGGACAGGAGTTTCTTGCCTTTTTTAATCAGGTAAAAACCACCGCCAACGGCTGCTGGATATTCCGGTCATGCTGACCCCCTTCTCCGGATATTGACCCCTTAGACATTGGATATGGTCAAAGAGCGTGATG